>PGYK01000004.1 GCA_002839605.1 Methanomicrobiales archaeon HGW-Methanomicrobiales-3
CTATGAGGCAGGGGGGGTGGGCCCCCTCCGGAAAATAATGGGTGGGGGGGCAGGGGTACCCCCCCCGCACCAACGCCCCCGCCCGGACGGGTCAGGAATCGATATCATCCCCCGGCTCCCGAAATACCACCACCCGGGAGTCCCTCCTCCGGTACAAAGACGCCCCTCTCTGAAATGCACGGCAACCACTCCGATCCGGGTGCGCTCCGTTCAGATGGCGGCTGGGGTCGCTTTATTCACCGGCTGTATGTTAAAAAGCCTCTCCGGAACGGATCTCCCACAATCCAGGGCCGATCTGCTATATGATAAAACCTGATTTTTCCACGTGTAACCGGTTATACCGGCCGATTTTTGGCGCAGAAATTACGGTTATCAAGCCAGACATGAGCCAAAACGGCCTCCGCCCAGAACATGCGACCGATTTTTTGGCGATTCCGGCCGAAAATGTGTACCGGAACGGGCAATCGGAGGCCAAAATCACGTCCGATGCCCCAAGCCCCCAGGCGGGATCTGTCCAAAAGGGAGGCCTTATTCCCAGCAAAACCGGGCACTGGGGAGAAGTGTGGCGGGATGGACTGAAAAGAATCCGGTAACTTTCTGCTCCCAATTTAGGGCATCACCATGCCGAATGTTATTATGCCGGGCCTACTTCACGATCACGATGAGGTTGAACCGGGGATTCCATGAATGTGCCGTGCCGTGGGGCGAGACTCCAAATATCCCGTCAATGAACGATGTCCCGGATCTGATCGACCGGTACCTAGCCCGGTAATGGCCGGACTGGTTCCAGAAATCGGTACCGGTATCATAGTACCCGTCATTTACCAGCTCAAGACTGCACCCGGAGACCGGTACATCCCAGGTCCAGGCAACTCCCGGAGCCCATCGGAGGTTTATCTCAACAATCTCTCCCTTCTCAAGTACTATCGTTCTGCCGGACTCGTTCTCGTAAATGGAATACCGGACTCCGGGCATCGGGTCCTGGACCGGAATGGACGTATCGATCGGAATGGGGATATGGAAAGCAGCTGCATGAGGACTGCATATGGATTCGGGATCCTGCGTGGAACCGGGTTCCGGCATTGCTGGGGACACTGGTTGAGCCAATGTCGGGATAACTGGTGTTGTCTGATGGGTAGATTGAATGTCCTCCGATTCGTTCTTGCGAAGTTTTTCTGACGGGAGATACGTTTGGTAAATGGCATAACTTCCGGCGATTGCAAGGATAACCAGGCAAATGAGAATCACCGGATTATAAACATTCATTTTCAATTTTTCCATCGTGTAACACACACCCTCATTCCTGTGGAAGGAATTTTTAATTCTCGTGCTTATTTCGAACCCCGCCAGTCTCTTTTAGCAATCACGCATCCAATGAAGATATGTCCTTCAACCGAATCCTGTATTGCCTGCGTGAGCCTGGGAAAATCCCCTACACTGGCGTGCAGTTATAATTTCCCCGCTCGCAACCGGGAAGATTGTGGTATCCGATTTCATTGTATGATATTGTATAATATTGCCCGTGGTATTCGTAGATGGGTGTATTGGGAAAACATTCTGCGGGTGTTTTGTTCTTACACAATGCATCATGAAATCTAAGGAAGTCGCTTTCATTTCCATCAAACCAGGCCGCAACCCGGTGATTGTTCTGCCAGGCATGCGGATTGGTATCGTCACCGTTCATGGCCTTTTCCAGATCCGGAAATTCAGATAAATCATCATATGTCAGATGAACGAGCACCATCCATTGGGGATAATTTGTGTTCCATTCCTGTATCTCGTAATGTACATCAGTCACTTTTTGATCCCGTACAATGCTCGTCTCGTTCGATGAAAAATTGCCTGAATGAGGATGTATATTCGGGAAGACGAACTCGAAAATTATTAAACAACTGATAATTCCCAGTATTATGAGGATGCATATAACAATACTATTTATTGGATCCATTGATGGAATTTTCATTTGATCAAATCCATTCTGTCGATTTTGTTAATGCAGGTGTTCTTCTCAATCCTGTTCTATCCGGTCTTAATCCGTGAACTGCTGTATGAAATTCCTCTTTCCAAGAAAATTAAATCCTTCTAAAAAAAAGGTTACACAGATGCCGGCTCTTCAGCCAGGGCCCGGAACGTGATCTCCAGCACCCCGTTCCGGAACGTTGACTGCATCGAACCCACATCGACCATTGGAAGGTCTGCGGTTGTGTGATACGGGGTTGTGACACCATCGGCATCGATGCTGAGCACCGAACCCTGCACATCCAGCCGGATGCTGTCTTTTGCAGCCCCGGGCAGTTCCGTGATAACCTTCACTTCATCGTCAATCCGGTGGACTTCTGCAACCGGGCTGGTTGCTGTCCGTGACGGAATTTCCCTGTTGTCCTGCACAGGTGTGTGCAGATCCCCGCCGTCAATGATAATCCGGAACCCGGAAACCTGCGGCCTGCCGTTCATCAGATCCTGGTTCATCCGGGAGAAGAGACGGTCGAAGATCTCGTCCATCTCCTCAAACATGTCCCGTGGATAGCCGTTCATGATACATTCCTCCTGCTTACTTTTTTGCCTTCTTCTCAAGTTCTTCGGTCATCTTTCTGATTGCCGCAAAGTCCTTTTTGCGCTGGTAGGTTGCCTTGCGCAGTTCCGCGAGTGCGGCTTTATCGGCGTCCTTGTGCTGCATTCCCGCATGGTGGATCGCAGCGGATGCCGCATCCAGGATCTCGCGCTGCTCGGTGTTGTAGAGCATCTGCCACGCCTGCCGTTCGGACTGCTCGACCGCGTCCCGGTCAAGCGATCCCTTGACCTTCTGGATTGCGGCATCGAAGTGCGCTTTGGTCAGCATCACGTTCTTGATCGCATCCTTGCGCTCCTGTTCGGTGCTGCCTCCCATGGTGATGATGAAGTCCCGCATGGCCGCCATCTTGGCTTCCCGCACAACGGCCTCGATGTCAGCGCCAACGTATCCTTCGGTTCCTTTGACCATCGCATCGATATCGATATCCTTTGCAAGGATCGCCCCGGTCTCGCCGCCAAGGTAAACATCGAAAATCTTCCGCCGGCTCTCTTCATCGGGTGCCGGCACGAAGATATGGCGTTCGAGCCGGCCGGGACGCAGGATGGCGTCATCGAGCATGTCCGGCCGGTTGGTGGCAGCAAGGATCGTCACGTTCTTGAGTTCCTCCATACCGTCAATCTCGGTCAGGATCTGGGAGACCACGCTCTCAGTGACATGCGATGAGCCCTGGAAGCTGCCCCGCTTGGGGACGAGGGCATCGATCTCATCGAAGAAGATGATGGACGGGGACGCCTGCCGGGCTTTCCGGAAGATCTCCCGCACGCCTTTCTCCGATTCCCCGACCCACTTGGAGAGCAGCTCGGGACCCTTGATGGCAATAAAGTTGCACTCGCTCTCGTTTGCCACCGCTTTTGCAAGCAGGGTCTTGCCGGTCCCCGGCGGGCCGAACAACAAGATGCCCTTGGGGGGCTTGGTCTGGAGACGCTCAAAGACATCCGGGAATTTTAAGGGCCATTCAACAGCCTCTTTTAACTCCTGCTTGACATCCTCAAGACCGCCCACCTGCTTCCAGGTGATGTCCGGAACCTCGACAAGCACCTCGCGCATCGCGGAGGGTTCGACATGCTTGCGGGCTTCGGCAAAGTCCTCGTTGGTTACCCGGAGCGCTTCGAGGACCTCATTGGGAATATCCTCTTCGATCTTGATCTGCGGGATAACCTTGCGGAGTGCATGCATTGCGGCTTCCTTGACCAGAAGGGCGATGTCGGCCCCGACAAACCCGTGGGTTGAGTTGGCGAACTCGTCGATCTTCACGTCATCGGCCAGCGGAACCCCGCGGGAGTGGACCTGGAAGATCTCGAGTCGTCCTTTCTTGTCCGGGATGCCGATCTCGATCTCGCGGTCGAACCGGCCGCCGCGCCGGAGCGCCGGGTCGATGGAGTCCGGCAGGTTGGTTGCTGCAATGACGATGACCTGCCCGCGGCCTTTGAGGCCGTCCATGAGGGAGAGGAGCTGGGCTACGATTCGCCGCTCCACCTCGCCCTTGGTCTCCTCGCGCTTGGGGGCGATGGAGTCGATCTCGTCAATGAAGATGATGGCCGGGGCGTTCTGCTCGGCCTCTTCGAACTTCTCCCGCAGGCCCTTCTCGCTCTCGCCGTAATACTTGCTCATGATCTCCGGGCCGGAGAGGGTGATGAAATGTGCGTCCACTTCGTTTGCCACCGCTTTTGCAATCAGCGTCTTTCCCGTGCCGGGAGGACCGTAGAGCAACACGCCCTTGGGGGGCTGGATGCCGAGTCGCTCGAAGATCTCCGGGTGACGGAGCGGAAGCTCGATCATCTCACGGACAAGCTGGAGCTCGCGTCCAAGGCCGCCGATGTCCTCGTAGTGGATGTCCGAAACTTCCTGCCTGCCCTCTTCGGGTTTGTAGGGTTCCTCTTTGAGTTCGATCTCGGTATCATCAGTAACAATGACCATGCCTTTGGGGGCAACCTTGCTGATAACCAGCGTTATCGAATTCCCGATAACATCCACGCGGACGGTCTGCCCCTCGATTACCGGCCGGCCGCGAAGGACCCGGGATAAGTATTGTTCACCCCCGACCAAGCGGATTGGCTGGGTTGGCTGGACAACAATCTTCTTGGCATATTCTGCCTCGGATTTGATGATCTTTACCTTCTCATCGATACCCGTCCCGGCATTGCCCCGGACATTCCCGTCAATACGGAGGATGCCGTAGCCGGTGTCCTGGGCAAAACCCGGCCAGACAATCGCGGCTGCTTTACGCTTGCCCTGGATCTCGATCACATCCCCCGAGACCAGCCCGAGCTTCTTCATGACTTCGATACTGAGGCGGGCAATGCCACGACCGGCATCGTCATGCGCTGCCTCCTTCACGGTTACTTCGTAATAGTCCTTTTCTGTCATCGTAAAACACCTCGCAGATACTGCTGGTTTACCATAAGTTAGTGTGTCAAACTATATAAAGATAATGAACGGGGAAAACATGGTTTGCGGGCAGTAATACATGGATTTGCGCAGGATTTTTGAAAAACCGGGCTTTGGAGCGGTAAAACAAAAAATTCTGTCTTATTCCAAATCAACTTTGCTTGTTCAGAGAACAAGCCAGATTTCGTTCAGATTTGAAAAACCGAGCCTTTATCTGGTCTTTCGGGCAACGGGTATGCTATGAGTATTGTCGCAGATGCCAAGCGTGGCATCGTTACTGAAGAGATGAAGATCGTCGCAGCCCAGGAAGGAGTAACCGAAGATTTCGTCCGCCGCGGGGTTGCCGGCGGGCATATCGTTATCCCGACCTCCCCGTACCGCAAGGTCAGGATCTGCGGTATCGGCGAGGGGCTGCGGACGAAAGTCAACGCATCCATCGGTACCTCGACCGACATCGTCAATATTCCCGAAGAGATCGAGAAGGCAAAGCAGGCTGAACGTGCCGGGGCTGACACGCTCATGGAGCTTTCGACTGGCGGAGATTTTGTTGAGATCCGCAAACAGGTCATTGCCAACACAAGCCTTTCCGTTGGCTGCGTTCCGCTGTACCAGGCATTCATTGAAGCCGCGGTAAAAGATGGTGCTGTTGTTCACATGAAAGAGGACGACCTCTTCCGCATAACCGCTGAACAGGCCAAACTCGGCACCAACTTCATGGCCATTCACACGGGCATCAACTTCGAGACCGTCAAGCGTCTCAAAAACCAGGGCAGGCACGGGGGTCTCGTCTCGCGCGGCGGCGCATTCATGACCGCATGGATGCTCCACAACGAGAAAGAGAACCCGCTCTATTCCGAGTTCGACTATCTTCTTGAGATTATGAAGGAGCATGAGGTCACCCTCTCGATGGGGAACGGCATGCGGGCCGGCGCCATCCACGATGCCACTGACCGTGCAGCCGTTCAGGAACTTCTTATCAACGCGGAACTCGCAGACAAGGCCCACAACGAGAATGTCCCGGTCATTGTTGAAGGGCCCGGCCACGTCCCGATCGATGAGATCGCCGCCAACGTCACCTTAATGAAGCGGGTCACCAACAACAAGCCGTTCTACATGCTCGGCCCCATCGTAACCGACATCGCCCCGGGCTATGACGACCGGGTCGCAGCCATTGGTGCTGCCATCTCATCATCGCTTGGCGCGGATTTCATCTGCTACGTTACCCCCGCAGAGCACCTTGCCCTCCCGACACCCGAAGAGGTGTATGAAGGCGTCATGAGTTCCCGTATTGCCGCTCATGTCGGCGATATGATCAAGCTCAAGAAGACCCGGGATCTCGATCTCGAAATGGGTCATGCCCGCCGCGATCTTGACTGGAGCCGCCAGTTTGCCGTTGCCATGAATCCGGCCCGGGCAAAGGCTATCCGGGACGAGCGGATGCCCGCAGATACCGATGCCTGCACCATGTGCGGCGACTATTGCGCGCTGAAGATCGTCAACCGTCATTTTAAATTCTAATTTTTTTACCCGGGTAGCCATCAGGGCATACAACTGCCTGTCGATGTTTTTTTCGGAAGGATCGTTTTTGTGTTTTCCAGAACTACGTACCCTTTTATCTTGTTCCTGAAAGACGCCATGCCAATAAAAATCGCATCCACCTGATAAATGAACAAAATTTTTCCCGTTTTTCCCCTGTTTGAAAAACCCCGATGACGATTACTGCGGTAATAAACCCGGGATGCACCGCAATATAATCAAATAATCTCCCGGACAAAAAATAACCGGAACGGTGATTTGCGATACAATTGAATTTTGGCGGATTTGTTCCCCTTTCCACGGTTGACTGGCGGGGCAGGTCTGTCTGCACGGTCTTTTTCCGGGGTTGCCCGGTCCGGTGTGCCTACTGCCAGAACCATGCTATCCATTCGGGAAAGGACATGCGGGACCTCGATGAGATCACCGAAATGATTAAGGGCTCACTTCTTGCCGTGAGCGGCGTGGTCTTTTCCGGAGGAGAGCCCACCATGCAAAAAGACGCTCTCCTTGCACTGGCAAAAGCTGCAAAATCACTGGGGCTCGATGTCGGAATCCATACCAACGGCGTTTATCCCGAAACTCTGGGTGCACTCATCGAGAACAAGGTAGTCGATCATGTGGCCCTTGACATCAAAGCCCGGTGGGCACGATATAATAATCTCCTCAAAGTAAACTGTGTAGAGAATGTGCAACAATCCCTCTCACTCTGCAGGAACGCCCGCATGAACGGCAGGCTGGCGGAATTCGAAGTGGTCATCACCCTCTTCCGGGGATACGAGGATGAGGTCCCCATCATCGCACAGGAAGCGGGTGATGTCGATATCGTGCTCCAGCAGGGTGTGACCGGGAGTGTCCGTCCGCTCTCGGAGAAGGAGATGAAAGCCATTGCGGACAATCTTGCCCGGGAGGTCAGGATCCGCACACGCGAAGGAGGTGAAATTGTCTATGAAGGTGATAGGAGTCGTCGGGCTTCCCGCAAGCGGCAAGGGTGAGTTCTCAAATATTGCTGCCGGCATGGGCATTCCGGTCATCGTCATGGGAGACCGGATCCGGCAGGCGGTCAAAGATGCAGGACTAGAACCCAATGATACCAATTTCGGGGCAACTGCCAACCGCCTCCGGGCAGAGGGCGGCATGGATGCCATTGCCCGGCTCTGCATCCCCGAGATCCGGAAACAGGATGCCCCGCTCGTGCTTGTTGACGGAATACGCGGGGATACAGAAGTTACCCTGTTCAGGAAAACCTTCCCGGGTTTTACCCTCATCAGCATCGATTCCTCGTTCGAAAATCGTCTTGAGCGGATAACCGCACGGGCACGGTCCGATGATTTCACCTCGGCAGATGCCCTCCGTAACCGGGATGAGCGGGAACTCGGGTGGGGCCTTGGGAACGCCCTGAAAGTGGCAGATATCCATGTCAAGAACGAGGGGACGCTTGAGGGATTTGCCGATGAAGTGCATGCACTCCTTGCACGACTGGGGGGAAGTCCATGACGATTGTTCCCTTCTTTTCGTCCTCTGCCAAAGTCTGGGACGATATCGCATGGGTGCCGGCGATTGAAGAGGCTGGATATACCGGCTGGGAGATTGTCAGCGACGGGAACTACCGGCTCGATGACCCGGCCTGCCGGGCACGGGTAGAGGAAACACTTGCAAGCACCAGCCTGAAGGTGACCGTGCACGCCCCCTACGGGGACCTGAACTTGGCAACCCTCAACGATCCCATTTACCGGGAATCCATCCGGCAGATCTGCACCTGCATCGAACATGCATCCCGGCTGACCGACCGGGTTACCATCCACCCCGGCTACCTTTCCCCGGTCGGCAAACTGATGCCCCAGAAGGTCTGGAATCTCCAGAAAGATGCCCTCCGCGAGATCGGCAGGTGTGCGGTTGAACACAACGTCACGGCCTGCCTTGAAAATATGATCGAGATCAAGGAGTTTCTCTGCCGGTTCCCTGAGGAACTCATCGGGATGACCGAAGGCATTGAAGGTATCGGTATGACGTTTGATTTCGGGCATGCCAATACCGTAGGAAAAGTAGAGGATTTCTTACAACATGTCGGAAAAGCCCGGCATGTCCACATCCACGACAACAACGGTCTTTCTGACGAACACCTGGCCCTTGGCGCCGGGACGATCAACTGGGAGCGGGCTGGGAAGATCATCGCGTCCAGCTACCAAGGTATTGCAGTCGTTGAGGGACGATCTGTTGAAGAGGGAAAGAAGAGCCTCGCGGTATTTGGGAAGTGCTTTGTATGAGCGGCGAGACTCTGCACATTCACTTCCTTGGAACAGCCGGGGCATTACCGACACCGCAGCGCAACCCGCCCTGCATCATGATCCGGCGCGGCTCTGACACCCTCCTCTTTGACTGCGGCGAAGGGGCACAGCAGCAGATGATGCGGGCACGGTGCGGGTTCACCATCAATGCCATCTTCATCACCCACTGGCATGCCGATCACTTCCTTGGCGTCTTCGGGCTTGTCCAGACCATGTCCTTCAACGGGCGCACCGAACCCCTCACGATCTATGGGCCGGAGTGGGTGCACGAGTTTGTCAAAACCCTGCGCCAGGTTGCCCGGTTCAACCTGAAATTCCCGATGGAGTCGGTGGAACTCAACCCCGGCTCATGGGTTCGGTTTGACGGGTACACGATCACCGCATTTGGCGTAAATCACGGCATCCCTTCGCTTGGTTTTGTCCTTGAGGAGGACTCCCGGCCGGGCAGGTTCAACCGCGAGATGGCCATTGCCCTCGGCGTCCCCCCCGGTCCGCTCTTTGGCCGGCTTCAGCGTGGGGAGCCGGTGATGGCGGGTAGCGGGGATGATCGCCGGGAAGTCCGTCCGGAACAGGTCATGGGCAGAAAGCGACCGGGACGAAAGATCGTCTATACCGGGGATACCCGGGCAATCCCATTCGAAAACCTGGAGATCGCTCATGATGCAGATATCCTCATCCACGATGCAACATACGATGAGTCAGAAACTGCAAGGGCTGCGGAGTTTTTCCATGCAACGGCAGGACAGGCGGGAGAGGCAGCCTCTGCCCTGTCCGCACGGGCGCTTGCCCTTGTCCATATCAGTTCCCGGTATACGGATAATACCGCCCATCTCAGCGATGCTCAAAAGAAATACGGCGGCACGATCCTTGCACCCAATGATCTCGATATGATTGAGATCACCTTCCGTGACGAATGAATTCCCTTTTTTTACGTAGTATAACAAGTAAATTAACCTTTGGCAATCCCATTCATTAGTATACAAAAACCATGAGCAGCCGCAGTGATCTGCGAAAGCGTTGACGATACCAAAATACTATATCGCAACTATATGCCAGGACGCTTGTGTGTGGAGAGAGAAACATGAAAGATACTGATTCTGATGACGTAACGGTCTACCGGCTCGGATCCGGCTGCGACCTCGCAGATGTCGAAGAGGGAAACATTTACCAGGGAAAGGTCCAGGGTTTTGCCAACTTCGGTATGTTTGTCCAGATAAACGACCGGATCAAAGGTCTTGTTCACAAGACCAACATGAAAGGGGAGCACACGGAGCGCGATTCTATCCTTGTGCGGGTGCGCCAGATACGGCCAAACGGGAACATCGACCTCGAAGAGGTCATCATCCAGGTGTACCAGGTACAGAACGTGGACCGGAAATCCACAACGGTCAGGATCGCGGATCTCTCGGGTAAGATCGGGAGAACCGTGGCAATCGAAGGCGAGATCGCCCAGATCAAGCAGACCAGCGGACCGACCATCTTCACCATCGTTGACGAGACCGGCACCCAGAACGCTGCCGCATTTGTCGAAGCAGGCGTCCGGGCATACCCGGAAGCCGAGATGGGCAACATGGTAAAAGTCATCGGCGAAGTGATGACCCGGAACGGCCAGCTCCAGATCGAAGTGGATGCCCTCTCGGTCCTCACGGACGATGAAGCAGGGGAAGTGAAGGCCCGGATTGAGAAGGCCCTAGATGCCCGGGCTGAACCGCAGGATATCCCGCTGCTGGTGAAAAGCGACGTGATGGAGAATCTCCGCCCGGAGATGAAGAAGATCGCAAAGATCATAAGAAAAGCCGTCTTCACCACCCAGCCCATCATCCTTCGCCACCACGCGGATGCGGACGGCATCTGTTCTGCCGTTGCAATCGAACAGGCAGTGATCTCCTTGATAAAAGAGTCCGGCGGGGACTTTGATGCCGATTACTACCTCTTCAAACGTGCCCCTTCAAAGGCACCATTCTACGAGATTGAGGATATCACCCGGGATCTTGATTTCGCGCTCAAGGACCACATCCGGTTCGGCCAGAAGTTACCGCTCATCCTCCTCACGGACAATGGTTCAACAGAAGAAGACGAACCGGCCTACAAGATCGCGAGCATCTACGATCTCGACCTCGTTGTCATCGACCACCACCACCCGGACGCCACCATCGACAAGTACGTCAAAGCCCACGTCAATCCCTATCATGTCGGCGGGGACTTTGGCATCACTGCGGGGATGCTGGGAACCGAAGTTGCCCGGCTGATCAATCCGTCTGTCGAGCCGGTCATCCGGCACCTCCCCGCTGTTGCCGGAGTTGGCGACCGGAGCGAGGCTCCCGAGCGTGCCCTTTTCCTTTCCTTGGTCAGCGACCAGTATTCCGAAGACGCCTGTAAGGATATCGCCCTTGCGCTTGATTATGAGCAGTTCTGGCTCCGGTTCAATGACGGCAGGGAGATCGTAAAGGATATCCTGAACATCACCGGCAATACGGAGCGCCACAAGAAGATGGTCCGGTTGCTTGTTGACGGGGCGAACACGATGATCGAGGACCAGATGAATGCCTCAATGCCTCATGTTGTCCCGCGGGTACTGGAAAACGAAGCCCACCTCTTCCTCCTTGATGTCGAGATCCATGCCCATAAGTTCACGTTCCCCCCGCCGGGTAAGACCAGCGGCGAAGTCCATGACCGGCTCTGTAAGCAGAATGCCGGCAAACCTGTCGTGACCATCGGTTTTGGGCCTGACTTTGCCGTGCTCCGCTCCCGTGGGGTTCTCATGAATATCCCGGTTATGGTGCGGGAACTCAGAAACGAGATCCCCGGTGGCGGCATCAGTGGTGGCGGGCACCTGGTGGTTGGCAGCATAAAATTCGTGGAAGGCATGCGCGATGTGGTGCTTGAAGCATTGATCAAAAAGATTGCCGACGCACCGGTCCAGAAATAATACCAAATCTCATCTGATTTTCTGAAATGATGGTACATTATCCCCGGAAACATCAGGTGCGGCACAACCCGTTTTTTATGGGAAAACCAGACCAGATTCTGGTTTAATATTTCCATTACGGTCAGAATTTTTGAAATCCTGCTGATTAAAAGTCATGCGTTTAACCACAAACATCAGGTACATATAAATATAACCTGACCCATATGTCTTTTTAATGCTGAGGCACACCATGTCAACAAGCAAAAAGTTACGTGATACGTACAATGAGACCCAGCACAAGATCGTTTCGTATCTCAACTCCGGCATAACCAAGGGCAAGCATTACTTTAAGTCAAAATATATTGCAAAGGACCTTGGCCTGTCACCCAAGGAGGTGGGAACGAATATGGCAATTCTTGCCGAGATCTGTAAGGAACTGGATATCATCCGGTGGAGCTATTCAAACAGCACCACCTGGATGGTCACTCCTCGTGCAATCTGAACATCATCTTTATCTTTTTTTTTATCATGACGAAAGTTCTGGAATTTGAATCAAAGATCGAGTTTGTCGGCGATATCAACAGCCACAAGGACTGCTTAATGTCACAGGACCAAACCCAGGACAAGCCCGATGCGCTCTGGTTTAACATCGATATTCCCAAGGGTCACGAGCTCAAAGCCGGTGACCGCGTGAGAATAATCGTTGAAAAACTCTGAATTTTTTTTTGGCTCTGTAGAAACAGGCATGAACGGGGGTTCACACCCGAAGCAAGAAAAACGCTAAACGGGGGATTTCTTTTAAGCACTCCCGATTCTGGCCCCCTCGCGGAGTACCGCGGGGCAATCTCTGGTTCGGAAAACCGGTAATTGAAGCCGCCGCGGGGCGCCCATCGGGGCGGCGGCAGTAATCCCCACGGGGGTATGGGGGCATCAGCCCCCATAATCTATTCTTGCGATGGGGATGTGGGCGCTCGGGGTCTCATCGACCCTCGCCTTTGTGGAGCAGGAGGTAAATGGGTACATGAAGCTGAATGATAGTGGGGGTCACCCTCGCAATTCCACAAAATGACACCTTGGGAATGATTTCAACAGAACATGAATTTTTTAATCGTCCGACACCGGTTCATCAAGTGAATATCTTTTGAACAGGAGATTCCTCATTCGCCTTAAGGACGGTACGCGGTGTAATAACTCCGGGGCGTTTCCAGAGAAATGTAATAACGATCGATAGAAGCGGTCGTAATAATCATATACAGATCGACATTTGAACTCTGGACGATCCGGTATGAAGAGCCCCGGTTGAGGATCTCTTCTCCCTCGATGATGGTGCCGTTGGTTGCATAGCAGAGGACCATCTTAAAATTCCCGTACTGGGGAGTCCGGTTTGCAATAACAGTCGTATTGAGAACCCAGAGGGGGTAGGGGACGGAAAATCTTTGGGTGAGTCCGCCACGCGACTCAGAGACAAATGCAAACGGCACACTCTCCTCGGTCCGGAGGGGAATATCGGAAGCCCCATAGGATATCATGTTTTCGGGGAGCTTGAACCGGGGATACGTGAAAGGCTGATCTGAATAATAGATCTGGTACGGGGGATCATCCGGGCGCGGGGTGACCGGTGTTGAGATGACTTTTGTTGTCACCGTTTGTACAGGAACCGGGCCGGGAGCCGGAGTTTGCAGGGATGTCGGAGTTGCGGCTGGCTCCAGAAGGTCCGGAGCGGAGAGTTCGGAGAGGTACTGCGGGTTGATGACCAGCGCAATGACCAGAACAAGGACAAGGCCCCCCACAAGCGTCAGGATATCTCCGGTTTCCACATGTAGTACTTACAAGGACGTTATAAAAAAACATGACGATGACAGAACACGGATAAAACCGGAAATGAAAAAGGTTATCGAAAAAAACCAGACCGTTCGGGATCAGCGTTCGTGCGACAGAAAACGGCAGACAATTTATTTACCGCTTCGATGAATAAGGATGAGTATGGAGTTGCCGGGACTACGGACATGGATCGTCTTTTACCTGATCTCGTTTGTTGTCCTGCTCTGGGCAGCCTTTCTCTCGTCCCAGGGTGTGATGCTCTGGGTGAGCCTGCTCCTTGTCATCATCATCATCGGGCTGAATTTCTATACCGTCCTGAACCAGATAAAAGCCCACGCGGCACGAAAAGAGTTCCAGCGCAGCCTCACCAAAGATTTTGTCCGCGGCGAGGAACAGGAAAAGGATGACCGTCAATCCCATTAAGGGGTAGAGGTTCGCGGCTGCGGGGGTTTTTCCCGCTTGACGAATACTTTCTGGGCAGTATTCTTTGCCATGAAGAGATCCTCAACCTGCCGGCCAAGATACTCGGTCTTGCCCATGATGTAGAAGCCGTCAGAAACCAGCGCCGAATGGAACAACCGGGCAAGATCATCTTTCTGCTTCTCGGTAAAGTAAATCGTGACGTTCCGGCAGGTGATGAGGTCAACATACCGGACCGGTGGAACTCCGCTCATCAGGTCATGGGGACGAAACCGGATCAGATCTTTGAGGTGCGGTTTTGCCTCGTACAGGCCATCCGGGCGTTTCGTGAAATGGCGCTGGATCTGCACGGTCGGTAGTTTCTGCATTGCTTTCTCTTCAAAAACCCCGGCCTTTGCCTTTGCCAGCACTACTTCGTCGATATCGGTAGCAGTGATGATACCGCTCCAGTCCTTGTGATTGACCAGCGCATCGTGGAGGAGAATTGCCAGGGTATAGGGTTCTTCCCCGGTTGACGAGCCGGCACACCAGATGGAGATGCGTTTTTTCTGCTGGAACAGGGCCGGGAGAATGACGTTTTTCACCTCGTCCCAGACTTCCTTGTCCCGGAAAAATTCGGTAACATTAATGGTCAGCGCATTGCGCAGGGGTTCATTCTCTGCCGGGTGGCTCTTGATGTACCGGAGGTAATCGGCATAGGTTGCAGAATTGGTTGAGCGCATGCGGGAGAGAAAACGGCGCTTGATATAATCTTCCTTGTAATTCGAACACTGGATCTTGAGCAACTGCTCCACATGACGCTTAAGGAGGGTAAAATCGGCGGCAGAATCATCCATGGCAGGCATTCCTGAGATGATCTTAATTCTTCTCTATATCCTTAAACATCTTATGGACGTCCAGCCAGATGATCAAGGTTTTTGGCTCGCCCTCCTTTGCATCTGCACCCGAATTGATGATCCCCTTGATGTATCGCGCCTCGTTTCCGGCAATACTTTCGGTCATGCAATCAACCTGGGAGGCGGCGATCTGCGTAACACTGCTCACCGTGTCAACGATAACACCGACATTATTCCCGCCCGCAACCTCGGCCATCAGGACAATGATCTTCTGGTCCTTTGTGATCGGCCGGTCCGGGAGTTTTAAGAAGGTGTTCAGGTTCACGATGTTCACGATCTCGCCCCGGAGGTTGATGACGCCCCGGATATGAACCGGTGCCCGCGGGATTGCGGTGATCGGCATCATCTCCACGATCTCGCGGACAATGTTGATGTCCAGCGCATAGTTCTCCGATTCTAAGGTGAACTCCAGGACTTCACCGGAATTCCCGTTCATGCACTCTCCTGCATTGGTGCTGCTTTCTGCTGCCATGATGATGTACCTCATCTCAGACTTTTCGTGATGGCAAGAGCATCACGCTACCGGAATAACCCTTCCGGTACCAGGATTTCAAATCGCACACCCTTGCCGGCTTCACCGGTCTCGTGGATGGAGAGACCGGTGATTGCCAGAACTTCGCGGGAGAAGAACAGGCCATAACTGATACGGCCCCGCCGCGTATGCTCAAAGACCAGTTCCTTTTCTTCATTTGGGATCCCTGCCCCGTCATCTTCATACACCAGGACCAGGTTCCTGCCCTGTACCTGGGAGAAGAACCGGATGGCGGTCACGGTTTCGCCGTGTTCTAAGGAATTTTCTATCAGGTTGGCAAACACCCGCTCGATCAGATCGTCGCTGAACACTTCGACATTCTTAACACTCGATTCAACGGTAATGTTCCCGAGAGGGAGCGTTGCTGCCGCGGCAAGGAACCGGTCCCCGATATCCTTCCACTTGGGCGGGCGGACACCGATGTTCTGGTAGTCCCGCGTGAAATTGATCTGGTGCTGGATCTGGGCAATCACCTTCTCCTGCTGCTCAACAAAGTGAAGGAGTTTTTCGTTCAGGGGCTCGTTTTTTATGAGTTCTAAGGACAGGCGCAGGTTCGTGATGCCGTTGAGGATATCGTGCCGGGTGATGCTGGTCAAAAGGACGATCTGCTTGTTGGCATGCCGGAGTGCATCTTCCACCCGTTTGCGCTCGTGGATATCGGCAATCACCCCGTGGAACCCGGACCCGCCGGGTTTGTTCGCCAGGGTTTTTCCGGATATCTGTACCCAGCGGATTGTCGAATGCATGGTCATGAGCCGGAACTCGAAGGGTCCGCCAAGACCCCGCCGGATCAGGTCAAGACCCTTTTCAAAGGGAACCGTATCTTCAGAATAAATATATTCCTGGAGACGTTTTCCCATCAGATCGGACGGAGCATAGCCGGTCAGGTTCTTGATCGCCGGACTGACATAGGTTATCAGGTCATTATCATTGAGGGTGAAGATCACTTCCGTGATGTTCTCCACCAGAGCCCGGAATTTGGCTTCGGACTCAACAAGAGCTTTTTCGATCTTTCGGTGCTCGGCAATCCTGCGCTGGAGCTCAATCTTTTCCGGTGAGCCTTCCTTACTCTCCTCAAGAGCTTTTGGAATGCTCCCCAGCTCTGAATCCGTCACATGCGGGAGCTGTTCAAAGATCAGCCCGAGTCCCCGACCCCCTTTTTCTAAGGAAAGCGGGATCATCTTTAACCGGAATTTCTCTTCACGATCATTGATGGCAAATGTTGCAATATGTACCTGTTCTTTGCCTTCACGGGCTTTTTTTAGCAGATCCATTACCTTGTGGTCAACATAGGGCGCGAGAGCGGATTCGTCGATCCGTTCACCGATCATGCCTTCAATGTCAAGTGAAAGGAGGCTGATGAGCGGATCATTGATCTGCTGGATCACCAGTTCATTGCTCAGTACTGCAATGCCGTCCTGCCACAGGTTCAAGAAATTCGACATCGGCAGTTTGGGCGAGAGCGTAAAGATCTTGGCCGGGCCCAGGTTCCGCTTCTTGATCTCACCGGACGCAATTAAAAAGTTCAGGTACTTGGCTGCGGTGGTCCGGTTGATGGAGAGCTGCCGCGACACCTGCTCGATGGTCAGTCCGGCCGGATTCTGCCCGAGCAGATCGGTAATTCTCTTGATTTCCTCTTCGCGCACCATGCGATTACGTCCTGCATATACGATGGAATGTATTCATACAAGCCCATTCCTCCGCAAGTATTCATCATTATTGCTCAACAGTATTAAACATTGCTTTTGATGAGTGTTGAAAGAAGATTTAAATACCATTGCTGACGTAAGTCTATGTTACCCTTGACTCTTTGATGAGCAGATATGATGATGAAAATGGTGCATGCTCACAAACGGGGACTGGGATCAACGGGATGTACCCTCATCCCGTTGAGGGGATTACCGGTGCCCCGTGCCCCGGTACGGGAAATGGAGATGTGTGTGTGCGTATGAGTTTCGTTGACGATATGAACGTGGGAAAAAAACTGATGGGGGGTTTCCTCATTGTCCTGCTCATCCTTATTGGGGTTGCAGCTCTCGGGTATGTCAACCTGCAGGATGCAGCTGCCCGGCAGAATGCACTTTACGAGAAGATGCAGGGCGCAGAGAACCTTGCTCTTACGAATGCTGCTCTTGAGAAGATGCGGGGTGACATCTACCGCTACATCGCGGTTCCTGCTGACCGGCAGTCCACCAGTGCTTCACTGGCATCGCAGGTTGTTGTCATTCAAGACAATATGAAGGCATTCCGGTCCCTGCCGTTAACCGATGCTGACAAGGCCACGCTTGCAAAATTTGATGAAGCATGGGCAAGAATGCAGACCACCTACAAGCAGATCGAGGTTGACACCGATGCCGGCGATATGGCAGCTGTCGATGCGGCTCTTGCTGCCGGGAGCCCGGCGGTCACTGCCCGGGCGGAATGTCTGGATTCTGTCAAAACCCTTGTTGCGAGCGCTTTTTCGCAGGCTGAAGACCTTAACAACGCTACTGACGCCGCCGCTGCTGCCGCATCGCTGTTGATGATCATCGCAACCATTGTTGCCGTTATTGCCGGCATGGGAATTGCAATTCTGCTCTCCAAGAGCATTACAGGTCCAATCGAACTGGTACGGCAGAATATCAGCGAGATCCACAAGGGACACTTAACCCAGCGTCTCAACCTGAACCGGAAGGACGAGATCGGTGAAATGGCCGAGACGATGGATGCCTTCTCCGATGATCTCCAGAAATATGTGATCGGCACACTCAAGCAGATTGCACAGGGCGATCTCTCCCGCAATCTCAAAGTCCGGGATGACAAGGACGAGATCGTTCCCGCGATGATGACAACCATGGAGGCACTGCGGGGACTGGTTGCTGAAGCTACCATGCTCTCAAAAGCAGCGGTCGAAGGAAAACTCTCGACCCGCGGCAATGCAGACAAGTTTCAGGGAGGGTATAAGGAGATCATCCAGGGCGTGAACGAGACCCTAGATGCGGTCGTGGTTCCGGTCAACGAGGCAATGCATGTCTCGAGTGAATATGCACAAGGGAACTTTACTGCACGGTTTAATGAAAAAATCAAGGTGCAGGGCGACTTTGTGAAATTCAAGGGAGCACTTGATAATATCGGCGTCGAAGTTGCGAAATCGCTTTCGATGATCAACCGGCAGGTCGGCGACCTTGCCGCCAGTGCCGAAGAGGCAAATGCCAGTGTCGAGGAAGTCTCTGCCGGCTCCGCACAGGTTGCCAGGAACGCAAGCGGGGTCTCGGTCAATGCAGAGCGAGCAACGCAGGGCGTCGAGCAGGTTCAGAAGGCCATGGAAGATCTCTCCCGGACGATCCAGGATGTTGCCACCAAGTCGGAACTGGTTGCAAAGATTGTGCAGGACACGACCAATTACAGCAGGGACGGCATGGAACTTGCGAGGAAGACCGAGCAGGGCATGCAGGGTATCACCAAATCATCCAATGACGTGAACCAGATCATCCTCGAGATCAAGGGCCAGATGGAGAAGATCTCCGAGATCGTCAACCTGATCACCGATCTTGCGAACCAGACCAACCTGCTTGCGCTCAATGCTGCAATAGAAGCAGCCCGGGCAGGAGAAGCAGGCCGCGGGTTTGCCGTTGTCGCAACCGAGGTCAAATCGCTTGCCGTTGAATCGCGGGCATCCGCCGAAAGGATCTCGGAGATGATCGACAACCTCCAGAAACAGACCTTAAGCGCCGTTGATGCAGTATCTGCTGCAAATGCCGGCGTTAAGGAGGGCAGCGAGGCTCTGCATGAGACCCTTTCGAGTTTCAACAACATCGTCTCATCCATCGACAAGATCAGCCAGAACGTGAGCGAGGTTGCAGCTGCCGCTGAGGAACAGGCAGCATCGGTCGAGGAAGTGACGGCAAGCGTCAACGAAGTGGGCGGACTCATGCAGGCCACCACCCGGGAGGCAACCGATGCGGCGGCAGCAAGCGAGGAGTCAAGCGCTGCAATCGACCAGATCACCAAAGTGGTGGCTAATGTCAACACCATTGTGGACAAGGTGACAAAGGAAGTCGCCCGGTTCAGGTGCTAAAAAGATTATAGAGGTTTTTATGGCAAAATCAGCAAGTGAAAAAGAAGAGAAGGGCGTTCCTGCCAGACCCGTAAGTGCCGAACCCCATGAGCCGCCAGCATTGGCAGAAAGCAGGCACCAGTCCGGAAAACTCCAGGTTGTGGAGTTTCTCTTGGGAAAGGAGAATTATGCCGTGGACCTCTTCGATGTCCGGGAGGTGGTGGAATATACCACCATCACCGAACTTCCCAACACACCGTCCTACATGAAAGGGATCATCGACCTGCGGGGAGAGATCACCACGATTATCGATCTCAAGGAGCGCCTCAACATCCTTGAGAAGTCCAGCCAGCCCATCGAGAACAGCAGGATCATAGTCCTTGACGAGAAGATTACCAAAGCCAAGACCGGAATCCTGGTCGATGATGTGCTCGCCGTATCAACGTTCGAGCGCGGAGATATCGATTCAACGTCTGCTTCCGGCGGTCGCGAAGACGCCGCCATTCTCGGTATCATTAAAAAGAAGATCAAAGACAAGGAGCACGAAAGGAACGAGCTCATCATCTGGATCGACATCCGCCACCTCCTGGTGGATATCGGACAGTGATGATTTCACGCGTTCGGGATTCCTGCGTATTTCTGTGTGTATAAGTATCAAAAAAACAGGTGAAAAAAATGACTGATATAATGGATCGATTCAACCGCATGAAGATCGGGACCAAGATCCTGATCATCTGTCTCTTCCTTGTCATCGTACCCACCCTCCTCATCGGGAGTGTGGCGTACATCACGGCAAGCGCTGCGATAAACGACCAGCTGGACATGACCCTGAATACCCAGGTCAATGATATCCGGGGCATGACCTCCAATTCCTATGACCTGTCAAAAACCAAACTGGACAGTGACTTGAACCTTTTACGGAACCGGTACACCGCCTATGGTGCTCCCTCAATCTCGGGCGACAAGATTGCGTATGGCACCCAGGTTGTCAATGATAACTTCGACGTAGTGGATTCCATTGAATCCGACATGGGAAGCAAGGCAACGGTCTTCCAGAAGATCGGAAACCAGGCTATCCGCGTCTCCACCAACGTTGTTGGTGCTGACGGGAAGCGTGCACTTGGTACCCCGGTGTCCGATGCCGTGTACGATGCGGTGATCAACAAGGGCCAGACCTATTACGGAATGGCAGATGTTGTCGGGAAGAAGATGGTCGTGGCCTACGAGCCCATCAAGAACGCCCGTGGCGAGATCATCGGTATCCTCTTCGTCGGCGTTCCCGAAGACAATGTCTATGGTCCGTTAAAAACACAGATCCTTGACACGAAGCTGGGCGAGCACGGGTATCTCTATGTCATGAACAGCAAGGGCGATCTGCTCATCCACCCGACTTCCCAGGGAACCAATCTCGCAAACGAGGCATTCATCAAGGAGATGATCGCAAACAAGGACGCAGTCAAATCCGGCACCAAGCGCATGACCTACATCTGGGAAGGCAGGGACGCAGTCGCGTATTACACCTACTTCGCCCCCCTTGACTGGATCGTTGCGGCACGGGTCGATCCCACAGATTTCAGCGGGCCGGTCGATAACCTCCGAAATGCAATCATCATCATCCTTGTCATCAGCATCGGTGCCGGCGCGTTCATCGCCCTCCGGTTCGGCAACTCGATCGCCCGTCGCATGGGTGACCTTGTGGAACTTGGCCGAAAAGTTATGGTCGGCGACTTTTCAGGAGCTGCCATGGAGATCGACAAGAATGACCGGATGGTGAGCGGAGGTGACGAGATTGGTGAAGTATCAGAAGCGTTCACCGGTGTTGTCAACAACATCCAGTTGTTCAGTGACGAGATCACGTCCATCAGCAACAATGCCGTCCAGGGCAAACTGACCGCCCGCGGCGATGCGGCAAAGTTCCAGGGTGGGTACGCCACCATGATCCAGGGCCTCAACAACACCATCAACGCGGTTGTCGGCCACCTCGACGCCATTCCCGTCCCGGCATTCATCATCAGCAAGGATTTCACGATCCTGTATGCCAACAAGGCATCGGCAACAATGGCCGGATCGAGCCCCAAAGAGATGCTCGGCCAGAAGTGTTACGACCACTTCAAGACCGGCGAATGCCGCACACCAAAGTGTGCGTCCGGCCAGTGCATGATGTCCGGCAGGATGGCATCCTCCGAGACCCAGGCGCTCCCGAAGGGCAGACAGTATGATATTGCCTACTCCGGCGTGCCCATCCTTGACGCCAACGGTAACGCCATCGGCGCCATGGAGTTCTTCACGGATTTAACCGACATCCGCGAGGCTGCCCGGCAGGCACAGAAGAAGATCGATGATGCACTCAAATTCATCAATGGAGAAATGGGCAAGATCCAGGGCGGAACCGAACAAGCCAATGCCAATGTCGAGGAAGTCTCTGCCGGCGCAGGCCAGGTTGCCCGTAACGCCACCGCGGTCAGCGTGAATGTGGAGAAATCACTTGAATCGATCAACCAGGTCCAGAGTGCGATGGAAGACCTCTCGCGCACCATCCAGGACGTAGCCACCCGTGCTGAAGCTACGGCCAAGATCGTTCACGACACCTCGGATTACAGCCGCGAAGGAATGGAGCTTGCCCGCAGAACCGAGCAGGGTATGCAGGGCATCACCCGATCCTCCAATGACGTGAACCAGATCATCGGCGATATCAAAGGCCAGATGGACAAGATCTCCGAGATCGTGGATCTTATCACTGACCTTGCAAACCAGACCAACCTGCTGGCACTCAATGCCGCAATCGAAGCGGCCCGTGCCGGCGATGCAGGACGCGGGTTTGCCGTGGTCGCCTCCGAAGTGAAATCACTTGCCGTTGAGTCACGTGCATCAGCCGAACGGATCTCGGACATGATCGAGAACCTCCAGATCCAGACCAACAATGCCGTTGAAGCGGTCTCTGCATCCACCGCGGGTGTCAAAGAAGGCAGTGCCGCACTCGGAAACACGATTGCGAGTTTCACGAGGATCGCCGACTCCATCGACCAGATCTCCCGCAATGTCGGGGACGTTGCCTCCGCAACCGAAGAGCAGGCAGCATCCGTTGAAGAGATCACTGCAAGCGTGAACGAAGTGAACGGGCTTATGCAGAACACCGCTAAGGAGTCCACCGATGCCGCTGCCGCAAGCGAGGAGTCCTCGGCAGCCATCGAACAGATCAGCAAAGTTATCGGAAACGTCACCGAGGTTGTGGAGAGCGTCAAGACCGAGATCAACAACTTCAAGTAACCGTCTGGAGGGCAAAATACGCATGACTACCGAGACAAAAGAGGGGGAAATCGCGGGGGCACCATCCCCCATGAGCCACCCTCAGTCACAAAATGCAACCGGGATGAGAGCGTCCCAGAAGACCTTCCAGGTACTCGAGTTCCTTCTTGGAAAAGAACACTTTGCCATTGACCTGTTCGATGTCCGGGAAGTGGTGGAATACACCCCGATCACCCAACTTCCCAACACGGCCTCCTACATGAAGGGTATCATCGATCTCCGTGGCGAGATCACGACCATCATCGACCTCAAGGACCGGTTGCATATTCCGCTCGATAAAACCAGAAAAGACGAGAACGGCCGCTTCATCGTTCTTGACGAGAAACTGACCGGGGTCAAGACCGGCATCCTTGTCGACGACGTACTGGCTGTTTCAACCTTTGAAGAAAAAGACGTTGACGCGGCCTCAACTGCCGGCGCCGGTGACGATGAGGCCATCCTTGGCATCATCAAGAAGAAGACAAAGGACAAGGAGAACGAGGTGAGCGAACTGGTCATCTGGATCGATGTCCGCAAGACGCTCAGTATCATGGAGAAGAAAGAATAGGAAAAATCAGGCGGAGGTGAGGGGAATTTTCCCTGATCCGCCGTGAAACCCCATTAAGAATCCCACAATAATTTCCCCCAACCCCATTACCCATGGAAAAAAACAGCAGGTTCGATCAAATGCAACAAATCGACAACATCCCTCTTGGAAAAAAGATTCTCGGATCCTACATCATCTTAGCCGCAATCTTTGCACTCATCGCGCTCGTTGGGTACAGCACCCTGAACACTACCGGTACTAACCTCCTAACGTTCTACATCCTGTGCGGAGCAGGCATCGTCGGATCGGCTGGCATCGGGATCCTGATGACAAACAGCATCATCAGTCCCATCGGGCGGATCTCTGCCAACATTCGCGAGATCCACTCAGGACATCTTGGCGAGCGGATCAATCTCGACCGCACCGACGAGATCGGGCAGATGGCAGATGAGATGGACAAGTTCTCAAACGATCTCCAGAAATACGTCATCGGTACCATGAAGATGATCGCTGACGGGGATTTGAGCCGCGATCTCAAGGTCCGTGATCCGAAGGATGAGATTGTCCCGGCGCTCATCAAGATGACTGGTACCCTGCGGGCACTCATAAACGAGTCGAACAAACTCTCCATTGCCGCAGTTGAAGGAAAACTCTCCGTTCGCGGGGATGCAGACAAGTTCAAAGGCGGGTACTGGGAGATCATTGCCGGTATCAACAAGACCTTTGAGAACGTGGTCATCCCCCTCAACGAAGGCATGCGAATCTCGGCAGAGTACGCAGCCGGTAACTTCACGGCACACTTTGACGAGAAGATCAAGATGCGGGGAGACTTCAAGACGTTCAAAGACTCGCTCAACCGGGTCGGTACTGACATCTCCGCATCGATGATCTCCATCAACCAGCAGCTGACCAACCTTGCAGCAAACACTGAGGAGGCAAATGCCAGCATCCAGGAGGTATCAGCCGGTTCCAACCAGTGCGCGATTAATGCATCATCGGTCAGCGAGAACGCCGAGAAGACCACCAAGGGCATGCACCAGGTACAGCAGGCAATGGACGATCTCTCCCGGGCAATCCAGGAAGTGGCGCTCAAATCAGAATCCGTTGCCCAGCTGGTAACCGACACAACGTCCTACAGCAAGAACGGCATGGATCTTGCCCAAAAAACTGAAACTGGCATGCAGGGGATCACCAAATCCTCAAACGAGGTTAACCAGATCATCGGTGATATCAAGAGCCAGATGGACAAGATCTCCGAGATCGTGGATCTCATCACCGACCTTGCCAACCAGACCAACCTTCTGGCACTCAACGCGGCAATCGAAGCCGCCCGGGCAGGAGAAGCCGGCCGCGGGTTTGCCGTGGTTGCAACCGAGGTCAAATCGCTCGCTGTCGAATCACGGGCATCCGCAGAACGAATCTCAGAGATGATCGAGAACCTGCAGACCCAGACCAACAATGCCGTTGAAGCAGTGGCTGCCTCAAACCAGGGTGTCCGCGACGGCAGTCTTGCCCTCCAGGATACAATCTCGAGTTTTGGCAATATTGCCGGTTCGATTGACAAGATCAGCCAGAACGTGACCGAGGTTGCGGCAGCAGCAGAAGAGCAGGCGGCATCCATCGAAGAGGTTGCAGCAAGTCTGAGCGAGGTTATGAACCTTGTCGACAACAGCTCGCACGAGGCGCAGGACACGGCAGCTGCAATGGAGGAGTCGAGCGCAGCAGTTGACCAGATCACCCGCGTTGTCGGGAACATCAACGGGATTGCCGAGAAAGTATCCCAGGAAGTTTCAAAGTTCCGGTGCTGACCGGCACCCCCCGATCCCTGATCCAGGAGGGATCTGTCATCTTTTTTATCTTGTAACCACATCTTTTGTCTATGTCTGCCTGGTACCGTGCTCCTGGCTTCTGGTGTACCCTGCTCGTCCTCATCCTGCTTGGCGCGGGATGCACCTCACCGGCAATCGGGGATGTAGCCTACACGAACGGCACGCTTCTTGTTCCGGTCACGGCAAGCTCTGGATCTGCCGATGCGTTCGTGCAGGTCACCGTGTACGAGATTACAGACCTTCACCAGCAGGAGATGACGTTTCGGCAGGTGCCGGTCACCCTCCGACAGGGTGAGAACAAAATTTCTGTCCCGCTTGACCTTCCATCGGGCAGCTACAAACTCTATATCTATATCCTGACTCCCGGAGATCGCCAGACTGCGACCATCCGGGACATCGTGGTGTGACAACATGCAACCTGATAGAGCGACACTGGTTCCGGCTGCGCGGGGCAAAACCCCGGCTGACCTGGTTTTGAAAAATGCGACCATCTTCAACCCGTTCACCTGCACGTGGGATACCGGCAACCTTGCGATAAAAGAAGGCATCGTTCTCGGTTGCGGGGAGTATACCGGAGCAGTTGAGGAGGATCTTACCGGCAAATATCTCGTGCCCGGTCTCATCGATTCCCATGTCCATATCGAGAGTTCGCTTCTTACCCCAAAAGAATACGCCCGTCTTGTGGCCCGGCACGGTACGACCACCGTGATCGCTGACCCGCACGAGATCGCAAATGTTGCCGGAACCGCCGGAATAGAATTCATGCTCGCGGAACGGAAAGGTGCAGCAATCGATATCCAATACCTGCTCCCATCCTGTGTCCCGGCAACCCCGGCTGACATTGGCGGGGCAGAACTCAGTGAAAACGAACTTAGCGGTTTTATCGGCCGCGATGGCATCCTCGGGCTCGGGGAGATGATGAACTTCCCCGGTGTCCTTTCCGGGGATCCGGAGGTTACAAAAAAGATCGCCCTCTGCCCGCTCCGCGATGGCCATGCACCGTTCCTCACAGGCAACGACCTGAATGCCTACATCCTCGCCGGGCTCCAGAGCGATCACGAGTGCACGAACCTTGCCGAGGCTGAAGAGAAACTCAAAAAAGGGATGTACATCTACCTCCGCGAGGGCTCGACCGAGCGAAATATCGAAGCACTCGCACCGCTCGTAACCCCGCTGACCGTCCCGCGCTGCTGTTTTGCAACCGACGACTGCCATGCCGACATGCTGATGAATGACGGCCACATCGACCGGTGCATCCGCCGCGCTGTTGCCTGCGGCATCCCGCCCGCGCTTGCCCTGCGAATGGCAACCCTCTCCGCCGCGGACCGGTTCGGGCTCACGGACCGGGGAGCACTCTCACCCGGACGGAGGGCAGACTTCTGCATCATCTCAGACCCGGCAACGTTTGTGGTTGAACGGACCTTTGTCTGCGGGAAGGAGGTCACCCCCGCTGCCCCGGCCCGTCCTGCGCCCCTTTCGGTCCCGTTCCGGTGCACGGCCCCATCAGCCGGAGACCTCAAAATTGACGGCACCGGGTCCGCCCGGGTCATCGGCCTCATCCCGCACCAGATTGTAACCGAATCTTTGGTCCGGAACTGGACCGGGATGCGCCGGCCGGGGGAAGACCTCCAAAAGGTCGTGGTCTGCAACCGGTACGGTCGCGGCATCCGGGGCATCGGGCTGGTCCACGGTTTTGGTTTTCGAGACGGGGCGATAGCATCCAGCGTCGCGCACGACGCCCACAACCTTGTTGCAACCGGCACCGATGACGATTGTATAACCCGGGCAATTGAGGAAGTGATCCGGATGCAGGGCGGAATGGCAGCAGTCTGCGGCCCGGAACTCATAAGCCTGCCCCTTGACTGTGGCGGACTTATGTCATCCCTGCCGTACGAGGAGGTGGCTGGCCGGCTGCTTGCCATGCAAACAATAACCCGGAAAATCGGCGGGATAGATGACCCGTTCATGTACCTCTCGTTCCTCTCGCTGACGGTCATCCCTGCCCTTCGGATTACCGACCGGGGCGTCTTTGACGGCGCGGAATTCCGGGACGTGCCGCTCTTCATGCACCCCTGATTCCCGTTACGGGAACGCGAGGATCAAAAGAGCGCCGACTACCATCAGCCCGGCGCCGGCGAGCCTGCGCAGAATGGTGCGGCGTTCACCCCTCCAGAATTGCGCCTGAAGAGAAAACGGTGATCTGTTGCTTTCCTGCATCACCGATTTGATAAGGAAAGGATCCATCATTTTTCAAAAAGGGGAGAGGGGAGGCCCCCCTATGTCGCACAATGGTCGGGCTGCGGGTGCGATTGTGCCCCATATGGCCTCCATGCGGGACCCTAAAATCAGGTGATTTCCCGGGATATTTTCACATAAACCGAATTGAGGCCGCCACGGGGGCGCCCCGCGGGGGTGGCGGCAGGTATCGCCTGCTTCAAGAGCACTCTTGGGGGCAGGGGTGGTAAGGTATGTGGGAAGTAATTTTTAAAAAGGAGGGTATCTCCCGAGCAATAAAAACGAAAATACGTTTCATGCACCACGAATCCACTCGCCGGTTGTCATCACCCGACTGAACCGCATCTGCTGGGTTATGAGGACAGCCCGGTGGAGATCTGCTGCATCGATCGATCCTGCTGTATTGGAGATTGAAAGGGTGCCGGTTGCATCCGAGAGGAAATTGACCGCATACCCGCGGTGGAATGCCTGGCGTGCCGTGGTATCGCAGCACATCTGCGTCATGTACCCCGCAATGGTGACGGTTGTGATCCCGTTCTCTTTGAGCCAGCCGGCAAGAGCAGTTCCGGTGAAACTTCCCGGCAGGTGCTTTTCAAGTTCGATATCCGCGTGCCGGCTCCTGATCTCGTCATGCAGTTCCCAGCCGGGCGTGCCTTTCCTAAACGTCGGGGCATCGGGCGCGGGGTTCGTGTGCCGGATGACGGCAACCGGAATCCCTGACGCCTGGGCATGATCCATGGCTTTTTTGATATTCTCAAGACTGTTCTCAGGGTACGTGACCGGGAGTTTGCCGGTAAAATACTCGTTCTGGACGTCAATGACAAGAAGTGCCTGTTTCATGTGCGGGTCTCCAGGAAAAATGTCCGGCGGTCGATCTCCATCCGGAAAAACTCCACCGGTTTTCCCATAATCTCTTCAATACATTCACCGGTTGCCTGGAAATTGTTTGCAGCATACAATGCTAATGCCCGGAGATTGTTCTTCCGCACGATGAGCCGGACGGATCGAATGGTCATGTCGGCAAAACAGTATTCGAGCGTGCGGTGGAGGATAGTTTTACCCGAACCATTCCCGATCCGGGACGGGTGAAGGGCGATTCGGAACTCCGCACTCCCGCGCCCGTCACCGGAAAGGATGGAAAAACCTGCAATTTCGCCAGCATCCATGGCGACAAGGATGGTGGACCGGGGTTTGTTCCGGTACTCGTCAATCCAGCCACCCGCCCGCAGGCAGTAGTCAAGTTCAGAAAATTCCGCCGGGTAGGGGGGCCATGAACGGATGAGGGGGATATCGGTTTCCCGGAGCGGGCGAAGGGTGATCATACGCAGAGGTACTTTTGGCGGTCCGGGCAAAAAAAGATGGAGCTTATAACTGATAAAACCCAAAAAAAACAAAAATTTATTCCGGGCCGGAACCGGCGCTTCACTCACCGGTACCGGGAATCGCACGAATCGTCCCGTATCCCTGCGATACCGACTGACCGATGCCAAGATAGTCCGGGATGCAGAGATTGGTCCGGAATTTTCCCAGAAACACGATAACGTTCTCTCGGTCGATCCGCTCGCGTAAAAACTTCACCTTCGCCGTGCAGGTAACCGGTTCAGGGAGTTCGTAATCCAGGGACCTGGCAAGCGTGGTGAGATGGCGGGTAAGCAGGTCCTGCATGAAGGCGTCCCGCGCGGGTTTGCCGCTCAGGTCATAGAACTTTTTTGCATACTGCTGGTTCAAGGCAAGCCACGGGGTCAGGAACTCGTACTCGTGGATCCGGCCATCGATTCCGAAAACCTCGCGCCGTATCTCATGGTCGCGCGAGGTGATGGTGCACGGTATGTCGCCGGCCTCAAGCTGGGAATTTCCGCTCGTGACCTGCCAGAGAAAACCCGCACCCTGGCAGATCCCGATTGCCATGAGTTCGCCTTTCACCTGCTTGCACTGGAGTGCCGGGTACCGGTGGATGCTGTGCTCAGCAGAACCGGGAGGAAGCGCAGATGCCGGAAATTTTGCCAGCTGGCGGGTGAGTGCCGACCGGAAATCGGGAAGCATGAACCGGAGCGGATTTTCCGGTTCCAGCGTGAGCGTAAAGATGGGGAGGATCATGGAGCTGCTCTCGTACAACAAGGGTCGTTTGGGGGAAATAAGTGCTCCGGAGAGCGGGGGTGCGGGACGGATTTGGACCGTATCCAAAAACCGCTGAGGGCACGACCATAGTATTCGGTTCGGGTCTCATCCCCCCCGGATTGGAGATACGCTGATTAATAGACCGTAAACCGTTTTATGGCCGTTGCCTTCCGGTCGGCATCCGAGATCCCGACAAAGAACTCCCCCGTTGCCTGGATCTCGCCCATCGCGCTCCACGTGTTGGTGCCGCACCATCCTTCCTGTACAAGGGCGGTAAAAGATCCCCGGGGGTCGAGCGAAGATGCCTTCTCGCTCTCAAGAACCGAGAAGATGGTGTACCGTAGATCCTGCCCGGTAGGGAGATTGGTGGTCCCGGTGATCGTGAACGGGCGGGAAGCCTGCTGGTCGCCAATGGGATCGATTTTAATCCAGGGGGCGGAGTCGGTCATATCAACCACCGGACAGGGCGTGGGGGTAGGAGCCGGGGTTGGCAAAACCCGGACCAGGAACTCGCGTTCGGGCCCGCAATCCGAGACAATGCGGTACCGGCCGGCTTCCCAGCCGGTGGAGATGAAGCGGTACACCGGTGTTGACTCGCCCTTTGCAAGATACGACGTTTCCCCGTCAACCACGACTTCCGGCCCCATCTTTGTCGCCCACCGGCCGGATCCGGTCTGGAAGATGACGCGGAAGTCAGGAGGGGTGCGGGTGCAGGTGAGCGGAAGGAGACCATTGTTCGTGACAACGAATTCCACAACCTCGCCCGCATTGTACACGTCCGAGTCCATGCGGATGAAGTCTGCCCGGGCATCCGGCTGGGAGAGGGTAACCCGGTAACTTGCCGGAACCGGGGTTTCCTCTGCCGTGATACTGGCATTGACATTCCCGGCTTCCTCATCGCCAAACGTTGTGCAGCCAGCGGTGAGGAGCGTGAGGGCAAGGATGAGGCAGACAAGGATGGCACGGGAGGGCGGCATGGGTCGTATATACGAGTATGCATTATGGGAATTAAAGGTGAACGGGATGCCGGTTGTCATCAGCCGTATTTACAGGGGGGATTCGTATTACAGCACCCGCACTCCCGTCACGAGCCCGAGCAGCAGGATGATGACCGGCTGGTGGACGAGATAGATGAGGAGCGAGTGCCGGCCGAGAAACGAGAGTGGCGTAATTGAAATATCCGGCAGCGCCCTGATGGTGAACTGCCGGACCCCGCCCGCGTACAGCATCGATCCAAGGCCAAGACCAATCAGGACCATCCCGAACCACGGGAAGAGCGGCGTGTAGTCAACGGATGCAAAATATGGCGGCATGATCCCGAGCGGGAGCAGGAATGCCGGGCCGCTCATGCTGCCAATGACCGGTCCTGCTGCGATGCACGCAAACCCAAGCAGAATATTCCATTTGCCGAACCGGAAGAAGAGCGGCGAGAGCGCAACCGAGACACCGATCAGGTGCAAAATCCCGAAGACAACGTACTCCTGCGGCAGGTACAGCCATGTCCCGAACGTGACCAGGAGCCCGAGCGCGAAGATACCGGCACCGCGGAGGATGAATTTTTTTGCAAGCGGGAACCCGGCAAGGGTTGTGGAAGCCCGGGCATGGCTCACCACGAGCGAGATGCCGACGATGAGCAGGAAGAGGCTGGCGGTAATGAACGCAAAATACCGCCAGAAGCCGGTCGTGGCTTCGACCGGGCAGATCGCAAAGAAACTGAGATCAAAGACCGTGTGATACACGATCATCATGAGGATCGCAATCCCGCGGGCGCAGTCGATCTCCCACAGGCGCGATACTCCGTGCATGCACGATCATTTCCCCCCGGGCGTGATATGCATAGCGGATTAACCTGAAGCCTTATGGAGTATCCTTAAGCATCTGGCCGGTAATTTTTGTACGGAAAAGTATGGCGCAGCAGAACGATGAGCACGTAATCGAGGCAAACGGCCGGTGCCGGATCGTAATCCGGAACGGGCAGGTTGTGGAAGTCGGCAAAGCAATGATTGAAGGCTGCCCGCTCGCAGAGCGCTTCGCATACCCGATTCCGGACTTCAACGCCGGTGAGGTAAAGGCCAACATCGAACACCGGATTAAGGCCTTTGGCATGTGCACCCCGCAGCGCGAAGTGCTGGACAGCCGGGAGTTTGTCGGTTTCGGGGCATCCGAGATCTTGAGTTTCGGCCTCCAGGCCGGGATCATCGATGCCGTAGTCCTTGCCTGCGATGGTGCCGGAACCGTGATTGTCACCCAACCCGCGCTCGTGCAGGGCATCGGCGGCCGCATGTCCGGGCTCGTCTCTACCTGCCCCTACCCGGAAGTTGTTGCACGGATCGAAGAGAACGGCGGTATTGTTCTTGACCGGGAAAATGCCAGCATGGACGCGCTGGCCGGTGTTGCCCTTGCGGTTGAGAAAGGATTTAGGAAAATTGCGGTAACGGTTGCCCTGCCCGGTGATGCTGCTGCCATCAGGAAAGTCCACCCTGCCACGCTCATCTTCGGGGTGCACGTGACCGGTCTTACCAAAGAGGAGGCGGAGATGCTGGTCTCCGCATGTGACCTTGTTACCAGTTGCGCCTCAAAGACCATCCGGGATGCTGTCAGCGGCCGGGCGCTTCTCCAGGCAGGCATCGCCATCCCGATCTTTGCCATGACCCGACCGGGAAAAGAGCTCATAATCGAGAAGATCCGGCAGGGCAGCGAACCGGTCCTTGTCAAGCCCACCCACCTCCCCTCCCTTTCAGGTAAGCAGCCGGAACCGCTGGTCTGAACAATTTTTTTCGTACCAGACAAAGCCATTAAATATTGCGCATCGAACAGGATAGCATACGCGATCCAATCCGCGAGCATCCATGATCTCCGTCCTGTATATCGATGACGAACCCGATCTCCTCGAACTGGGAAAACTGTTCCTGGAACAGGAGGGCACCTTTGCCGTTACTACGGCTGAGTCCGGGCCGGAGGCGCTTGTCCTCCTCAACGAGACCGCGTTCGATGCCATCATCTCAGATTTCCAGATGCCCGGGATGGACGGGATAGCGCTTCTTGTAGAGATCCGGAAGAGCTCCAGCATCCCGTTCATCCTCTTTACCGGCAAAGGCCGGGAGGAGGTGGTCATTGATGCCATCAACAGCGGCGCAGACTTCTACCTCCAGAAAGGCGGTGACCCGGTCGCCCAGTTTGCCGAACTCGGGCACAAGATCCACCAGGCCGTTTCCCGCAGGCAGGCTGAAGAGGCCCTGCATAAACGGCTCAGCGTTATCCGCCAGACATCCATCATCTCCTCGCGGTTCATCCAGCTCGCCCCGGACCAGATTCATGACGCGATACACGAACTCCTCGCTATCATCGGAACGCAATTCGGCGCTGAACGCTGTTCGGTGGCCCATGTTACCAAAAAATCCGATACCATCCACTGGTCTCATGAATGGGTAGACCGGAATGTGCCCTCCCGGAAAGAAGTGCGGGGGACTGTTGACCTTGCAGATTTTTCACGGCTCGTGGAACGAATCAAACTATGCGAAGCTGAGATCGTCCCGGACGTATCCGCCTTTTCATTGGAAACCGGCGATGACAAAAAACTCAGGGAATTTCTGGAATCGATGGGGATCAAATCGTTCGTCCTCATCCCCCTCCTGGCCGGTCCGGTTCTTATCGGAGCACTGGGCATCTCGACCGTCACAAAGGCGGTTGCATGGCCAGAAGAGGACATCGATATTCTCAAAATCTATGGCCAGATCATTGCCGGCGCCCTTGCCCGCCGGGCTGCCGATAAGGAGATCCACGAATCCGAAGCCCTGTATCGTACGGTCTTTGAATCGACCGGCACCGCAATGATGATCTTAGAGGAGGACAAGACGGTTGCCGTGGTCAACCGGGAGTTTGAACGCATCTCGGGATATACCCGGGAAGAGGTCTGCGGCCGGATGCCGTGGACACGCTTTGTGTCGCCCGGAGATGTCGAACGGATGCAACAGTATCATGCCCTGCGCCGGGCCGATCCATCCACCGTGCCGAAGAACTATGAGTTCAGTTTCCAGGCACGCGACGGCACGGTTATCAGCACGTATATCACCGTCGAGATGATTCCCGGAACAAAGAAGAGTGTTGTCTCCCTCATCGACATCTCAAAGGAGCGGTTCGCGCTTGCAGAACTAGCCGATTCCGAAGAGAAGTTCCGGGGCCTTGCCGAGTCGCTTGCCGAGGGCATCTACATGATCCAGGACGGCCGCTTCCTCTACGTGAACCCGGCCTTTGCAAAGCTGTTTGGCTCTACGGTTGACGAGATCCTGGCCGTTGCAGACTATACCGACCTTTTTGTTCCCGAAGACCGGGAAGAGATCCGGCGTGTGGTAGCCGAGCGACTGGCAGGTATCAAAAAATCCGAGCGGTACACGAGACGCGCAGTCAAAAGAGACGGCACGATCGTCCCTGTCGTCATTCATGGTTCCCGGACACGGTACCAGGGAAAAGACGCCATCATCGGGACGGTCACCGGACCCTGATTGGGAATATTCGCAGGCTTTTGCCAGACAACCGTCATAAATGCAGATATCCTGCGGGTTTTGGTCATGCAATATTTTTAATAATTGCTGCAATAATCTAAAATCAGGAGAGAACGAGAAAATCTCCTGAGGTTACAGATTATGGCGACACCCAGTGGGTTTATTGAAGAGTTTACGGAATTTCTCAGGAAATACCAGGTGATTGGGCTTGCTGTTGCATTCATTATCGGTGCAGCAGCAACCAAGCTCGTGACAGCAACGGTCAATGATATCATCATGCCGATCATTGCCGTTATTGTTCCCGGGGGAGACTGGCGGGCATCGGTACTGGATATCGGCCCGATGAAGTTCATGGTCGGGGATTTTGTCGGCAACGTCATCGACTTCGTCATTGTTGCACTCGTGATCTTCCTTATTGTGAAGTTCATCATGAAGGGCGACACCTCGCAAAAAGTCTGATACCATTCTCCCCGAACTCGGGGATGATATTCTTATTTTTTTCTCTTCTTCATGCGTGTTGTTCATCCGGAATGCGCCCGGACGATTCCGGATTCCATCCCGGGTTTTTGCTTCTGGTAAGGAGATCCTGATCTGGCGAAACGAGCTTGAACGGGAGTTCGCACCAGAACCATGAAAACCGGCAAATAATTATTTCCTATGAAAATGGATTTCCAGAAGAATAGATTATGGGGGCTGCTGCCCCATGCCCCCGGTCGCGATTCCTGCCGCCGCCCCGAAGGGCGCCTGTGCGGCGGCCTCAATTTCTGTTTTTTCACGAAAACGGACATGATGCCGAAGGGCAACAAGCACACAGGAGGAAAATTTTCAAGGAGATTTTCATATTAATTTTCCCGTGAATCACCCGTTTGAGGGTCCCGAATGGAGACCATACGGGGCACTATCGCTTCCGAGAGCCCGACCATTGCGCGGGCGTTGGGGGCCTTGCCGCCCCCATAAGGAGCGCAAGGATGCGGGCGAGGACGGATATGTTCAAATATTCATCTGATTTTCTTCATTCTGGTGTGAACCTTACCGATTCATGTGCATTTCTCCAGAGCACAAAAAAGCGTTCTGCTCAACGGTTTTTTCCATTCTGCCGGAATTACTAAAACCCTTACCAGCCGGCCAGTCTCTTCTCACCCTCAATATCCCGACCAATTTCTTTATACTTCACAAAAGTGAATGTGAAGAGAAACACATGAGCTGGCGGCACCATCCGTGCCGGGCTCTTTTGGGATACCATGAAGCACATACTTCTCCTCTTCCTTCTCTGCACCCTCATGCTCTCCATGCTGGTTCCTGCCGGCTGGTGTGCAGATCCTGTTCCGGAAACCCGTTCCGGGTTCATCGAGGTTACCAACCCGCCTTTTGCGGATTTCTACACCAGCAACCAGTACGGTGCCGCGCCGTTCACGATCACGTTCTCGGATGCGTCCACCGGGGCAGAACCGATGACCTGGTACTGGGACTTTGGCGACGGGACAACCTCTGATCGCCAGAACCCGACGCACACGTTCAAAGCCGACGGCGACTACACGGTGAGCCTGACGGTGACCAACCAGTACGGCAGCACCACACAGACCCTGCCGGCCTATATCAGGATTGGCATCCCGCCGGTTGCTGATTTTTCCGCAAGCCCGCGTGACGGAACGGTCCCGTTTGTCGTCCGGTTCACTGATGAATCGGCCGGCAGGCCGGACACCTGGAGCTGGAACTTCGGGGACGGAACCACCTCTGCTGAACAGAACCCGGTGCATACCTACACCTCACCCGGCAAGTACTTTGTGACCCTGCGGGTGAGCAACCATTTCGGCAGCGACGGGCTGACACAATCCGATCTCATTACCGCTGCCAGCCCCGCAGCGGATATCCCGGGCGTGACCGACAGCTCCGGCACCCAACGGGCAGAAGGTTTTGCGGGTCTTATTTTACAGGCGCGGGGAACTACTGAGAAGAACCTGCCGACCGCGGGTTTCATCCCGCCGCAGTACATGGCGCTTGCCGCAGTCCTGACGAGCATCGCGGTGCTCCTTCTCCAGATCCTGATCGCCAACATCGCGTTTCTCGCCCAGCTGGCGTTGAAGTTTCTCCGGTTCTTTGCCGAACTTCTCGGGGAGCACGTGGTCGGGATCCTGGACGAGAAGGAGGTTGCGGCACGCCGGCTGGCAGTCCGGAAGCTTGAGCCGCAGTTCCTCGGGCTCTCGTCTACAGAGCTGCTGGTAATCGAGGGGGCAGTCATCATCGTTGCGCTGGCGTTCATGCTCGCGGACCGGGCGGCTCTGACGCTTGAGATGGTCCTCATCTACCTTGCTGTCGGGGCGGTCTCGGTAGTGCTCCACGACTTTGCGCACCGGTATTTTGCGTCACGGCACGGGCAGGATGCCGATACCCGGTTCTGGGGCCTTGGGACGCTCATCATGTTCGTCACCGCGTGGCTTTTTGGGAACGCGTTTGGCCAGCCCTACCGGAACCTGGTGAACCGGAACGATGAGGATCTCCGCAAAGCGGGAATCGAGATGGTTGCCGGGCCGGTTGTCAGCATCATCCTCACGTTCGTCTTCCTCGCAATGGTGACCCTCGGCGGCACCTGGGCAATAGCGGGCGGGATCGGGTTTACCATCAATCTCATCATGGCCGTGTACAGCCTGATGCCTATCAGGACGATGGACGGCCTTGAGATCTGGCGCTGGAACCGGGGCCTGTACCTCGCGCTCTTTGTGCCGATGATCGTGTTTTACTTCTACGTCTTTTCGATGGTGTGATCACCGCGGGAATGGAATTTTCTTTTTTTACGGAATCCGTAAATCCTTTCCAGTGATAGCCGGGTTTTGCCGGGGAATCGTGGCCGGGTGATTTTCCATTGGTAATCTCAAAAAAAAACAAGCAAAATTTTTCGGCAGATTGTGAACGTTTTTGGGGCTGAAGTCCGGCAGATCCAAAGGAACAAATGAGCAGCATCCCAAACCTGAATCCCGAAACGATGCATCCGGCAATCGGAGCCGGCAGGGTGGGCACCGACCATATCCTTCTTGTACTGGAATCACCAATCTTCTGGTTGGAGGTTTGACCAATGCCCGGGCTCGCCATATCTGCCTCGCGAAAAAGCGCTGCGATAAAGAAACTCGAAGCGGCAGCACCGGCTATCCGCACGAAGTTCGGCGTGACACGGATTGGGATCTTTGGATCATTTGCCCGGGGTGAGCAGACACGCAGGAGCGATGTGGACATCCTCGTCGATTTTGCAGAGGGCTACGCGACCCTGAAAAATTTTATCGGCCTTTCCGATTATCTCGAAGCACTTTTCCGGCGCAGAGTGGATCTTCTTACCGAACGCTCGCTCTCCAGCCTCATCAGACCCTATATCGAAAAGGACGTGATCTGGATTGAAGGATGACCGGGTCCTGATTACCCACATCATCAGTGAAATAAAATTCCTGAGGAAGATTACGGCTGACCGGAAGTACGAGGATCTGCTGTCAGACGAATATTTCTCACATGCGGTTATCAGGGCAATTGAGGTGATCGGGGAAGCTTCAAAAAACCTTTCGCCCCGACTCAAGGAAGAGCATCCTGATATTGCATGGCGGGAGATTGCCGGCATGCGGGACAAGGTGATCCATCGGTATTTTGAGATTAACTGGCAGATTGTCTGGAGCGTTATCAGTGATGACCTGCCGGGTCTTGAACCAGAATTCTCCCATCTCCTTAAAGATTTAGAATAGGCATGTGGGTCCCCCATAGTAGGGGTTGGGGGAGGGGGGCCGGGTTTGATTTTTTTTAGGTGGGGGGGTCTCCCCCCTCCCCCCCACCTCAACATTGGGTAAGACCCCCTTTTTCGCAGCCGTCAACAGAACATTCCCCGGGCACCTTACGGCGTAGCGGAAAATTCCGCAGTCCACTCATGGGTGAGTAAGGGGGGGTTCGGAAAGGCAAGCAGGGGGGAGGGGGCCCCGGTTTGAAATTTTTTGGGAGGGGGGGTCTCCCCCCACCCCCCAGCTCAACAATGGATCAATCGTAAGAATGCTGATGAGATCCGAAAAAGATATTGAGTATCCCTTATGTTGAGTGGAAGAAACGCGGATTTTCTAAAGGGACGTTGCATCATCTGAAAAAACAGGCCGAGGGGGATAAGCCGTTTTACTTTCAAAAGCAGGTGATGACACGGCTTGATCAATGGGATCAATCCGTTGATAAATGTGGATCAACGGTTGATGGGATGAAGTGATCAATAAATTATATTCAGATTTTTTAACAATCATTAAACATAAACACATCGTTACGTCAATGTATAAATGTCAATAGAATGGGAACGTTTGAGATCTTTTAATGGATCTGTCGAATCTGCTTTTGAAGAACTTTGTACACAACTTGTCTCAAATGAAAAATATCCCGAGGGATCTACCTTTATTAGAAATGGAACTCCTGATGGGGGAGTAGAATGCTATTGGACATTGCCTGACGGTAGCGAATACGGATGGCAAGTAAAATTTTACACAGACCTAAAAAACCCCTCTCGTTGGGGAGATATCGATGAATCTGTTCATACTGCTCTTACAAATCATCCAAAATTAGTCCAATATACCATCTGTCTCGCATTAGATCTTCCGAAAGGGGGAGCTCCTGGAACAACTTCGGCAAGGGTACGATGGACTAGTCACGTAAAAAAATGGGAATCGATTGCAAAAGATAAGGGAATGTCAGTTGATTTTCAATTTTGGGGTAGTCATCAGATATGGACACGATTGAGTGCAGAAGAAAATCGTGGCCGATATTATTTTTGGTTTAATAAAGAAATCTTCAGCAATGACTGGTACGAAAAAAGGGTAAATGAATCAATTGCTAATGTTGGGCCGCGATACTCCGATAAGTATAATGTTGATTTACCAATTTCCGATATCTTCAATGGATTTGGACGGACAGAGGAATTTTTCAGAATAATTCCACCTCTATTCAATAATATCCAAAATGCGTACAAAAAACTGAACCTAGACATAATTGAGGAGATTACAGGGGAGTCGGGACAAATTATTGACCCTGATATTTGTAAGCTGAAAGAAATTCATGAAAATATTTTTAAAAATCAACTCGATGTTATCAATTTGAACTTAATTAATAATTTATGTGTATCATTGTCCAAAAGGATTTCAGATTGGATAAGAACCATTTCGGACAAAATTTCATCTGAAGAAAAAGAGTGGGCACTACAAAATAAAAATCGTGATGAACTTTATCTTCATCTACAAAAATTTAAAGATCCTTATTATGCTCTTTTAAAGTTAGATCGGGAATTATCGATGCTCGGTGAATTTGCATCGGGCAATGTTGCGAGATCCGCGAATGTTCCGATATTGATAGTGACAGGTAATGCTGGAAATGGTAAGACGCATCTTTTTTGTGATGTTGCGTTACAAAGAATAGAGAAAAAATTACCTACAATCCTTTTGTTAGGAGGACATTTTAACGATGAAGAACCTTGGAATCAAATAATTATTCAGCTCGGTTTAAATTGCTCCCGAGAGGAATTTTTGGGGGCTTTAAATACAACCGCTGAGATTGCAGATTCAAAATGTCTTATCTTTATTGATGCGCTAAATGAGGGTGCCGGGAAAAAGTTGTGGAGGAAATATTTAGCTGGAATGATTAAGACCCTAAAAGAATATCCCCGATTGGGAATGGTTCTTAGCATTCGAAGTTCTTACACCAAGATCATTATCCCCGAAGGTATTTCATCAAATGATTATATCGAAATTTTTCACGAGGGATTTTCTGGTTATGAAGCTGAAGCGACAAAAATTTTCTTTGAACACTATAAAATTGAGAGACCCACCATCCCCCTACTTAATCCTGAATTTAAAAATCCCTTATTTTTGAAAACATTTTGTGAAGCCATCCACAATCATGGTGAAACTACAATTCCTAAGGGGATTCAAGGGATATCAAAAGTCTTTGATTATTATATCGAATCAATTGATCAAAAACTATCCCGAGAAGAATATTTGGATTTTGATCCAAGATTGAAAATTGTTCAAAAAGCAATGAAAAAAATTGCATTACAGATGGCTAAAAACGGAAAACCTTGGTTATTATACAAATATGCTAAAAATATTGTTGACAAGATTTTAGGCGATCAAAGACAATCCCAATCTCTATTCCATCATTTGATTTCCGAAGGAACACTCTCTGAAGATATTATTTGGGATAGAGAAAATCACCATGATGAAATAATTCGATTTCCGTACGAACGTTTTTCTGATTATTTAATAACTGATAGTTTGTTTGAATTATACCTGAAATCGGGAGAAATTAGTGACTTGTTTAATCAGGGAAAGCCACTGTATCAACTCATCAAGGATGAATCAACTTGTAGGCAGAATCAGGGATTAATCGAAGCACTTTCTATTCAGATTCCGGAGCGCTACAAAAAAGAGCTTTCAGATATTGCACCGCATTGTGCAAATTTTGACTCAGTACGAGAGGCATTCATAAATAGCATAATTTGGAGGCAGCCTAACGCGTTTTCAGACTCGACATTACCGTATATTAATAATTATATTTTCAAAAGGAGAGGTCGTTCAAACCGAGATTTGGTATACCCGCTGTTGGATGCATTCTTGTTAGTCTCATCCAATCCAAATCATTCATTCAATGCAGATCGTCTTCATAAATGGCTCTTAAATATTAAATTTGCAGACAGAGACAGTTTTTGGACGGTTTATTTATATTATCGATATAACGATGAAACAATAATCAGTTCTTTAATTGATTGGGCATGGTTTAGCGAAGTAAAAGAAGACATTGATCGGGACTCACGACGATTATATGGAATAACTCTCGCCTGGTTCTTGACATCATCTCATAGATTTTTACGAGACAGAACAACTAAGGCGCTCGTATCAATATTCTCGAATCATATTGATATTCTCCATAATGTTATCAAGGATTTTAAAGATGTAGATGACCCCTATGTATTGGAACGTCTTTTCGCAGTTGCATATGGTTGTGCAATGCGGAGTAATGATAAGCAAAACATTACACTGCTGGCAAAGGACACCTTTACTTGGATCTTCCAAGCTGGATGCCCTCCACCCAATATCCTTTTGCGCGATTATGCCCGAGGTGTAATTGAATGCGCCATCCAAAAAAATGGAGATTTAAATATTGATATTGGAAAAATCCGGCCACCGTATTCAAGTGAATGGGATGATACTGCATCTAATAAGAGTAAATTAAAACGATTTGAGAAACGTATTAAAAAATCAGGCAAAACCCTTCGAGCAACCGATGAAATTTACAGCTCAATAGTAGGTTTTGGGGATTTCGCTCGATACATCATAGGAACAAATTCTGATTCGTTCAATTGGTCATCTAAACGGTTGAAAAATTCACGACTTAGTGTTTCTGATAGATACGACATTTTTGTAAAATCATTAGACGGTGACAAGTTAGATGCATGGAAGAAGTTTCTAACATATTATAATGCGAAGAAGCTCCCAGTTGAAACCAGAAAAGATGGCATAATCACAATGACGTTCGGAAATAAATATTCCGAAAGTACGATTTTAAAATACGCGAAATTATTTTTCAAATGCCTGAATGCACAAGAAAGGAAGATATATATTAAATATATTATCCCGTATCTTCAAAATCCTCGAAAGTACAAAAAAGACGATGGTAAATTCGATATTAAGAACGCACAGTTATGGATCTTAAAAAGAGTGTTTGATCTAGGTTGGACAGAGAAACGGTTTGGTGATTTTGATAATTGGATGATTTCTTTGAATGATCGCAAGTATATGCGATCTGCAAATAAACCTGAAAGAATTGGAAAGAAATACCAATGGATAGCCTATTATGAATTTCTTGCAAGGGTGTCGGATAATTTCAAAATTAAAAAAGAACATTGGAATGTGGAAGCTCCTTCAAAATATGAGGGGACATGGCAATTTTATTTGCGGAATATTGATCCTTCTTGTTTATTAACAAAAAGCAAATCCCCAGAAAATATTTCAGACAAATCACAAAAATACTGGTGGTTCGCTATCGATGAATATTCAAATAAAAAACACGATGAAAATGATGAAAAGTGGTTATCTTGTTCCACTGACCTTCCTGATGTAAGAACGTTAATTGAAGTAGTAAATCCCGAAGATAAATCAGTTTGGTTAAATTTAAATTCCATATTTAACTGGTATCCCTTCCCGTTTTCGGATAATGGAATGCATCAAAAAACGAAACGAGAATTATTCTATCTAATTCATGGATATATCGTTAAAAAATCAGATATTGATCGGGCATATGAGTGGGCTCAAAAGCAAAATTTCAGTGGAAGGTGGATGCCTGATCCTTGGGAGTTCCATGAAATCTTACTGGGAGAATTCGTCTGGGCTCCCGCTTACTTAAGTACAACCTCTAATGGATATTCTGAATGGTCTTCAGGAGAACATCATTCACACAAAATCCCCGTTTCGATTCATAATCCTTGTATTGAATATCATTGGAGTCATGGAGAATATGACTGTTCTTCAGAAGAGGGAAGGTCAATTTCTATGCCTTCAGCATGGTTGATAAATAAAATGAATCTATCTTGGAATGGGGTGGAAGGAAAATGGTATAATAATAAGGGAGAACTTATCGCATTTGATCCATCTGTAAATACTCAAGGCCCACATTCTCTTCTGGTTAATAAAAAAATTTTCAGGTCTTTCTTAACTAAAAATGGCTATGATATTTTTTGGGCTCTTCTCGGAGAAAAAAACATATTTATCGGAGCTCCCCCGGCGAGTCGTTTGAATATAACGGGCTCATATCGGATGGTGGATGACGAAGTTGTTGGGACGAAAAAATCAACGTATCAAGTTTTTGAGGGCGGCACAAAAAATAGAGAGAGAAAATCCATCAAGACATAAGTTAACACAGTACCTCACCACAGCAATATGTTTATTTTTCAGATAGTTTATCGTCGATAAATTTCTTATGTTTTTCAAAAATTTTGTGTGTTGTCATAAAATCCTCCCATTTTTTCATACAATCCGCTGCGAGGTTAAAAGCATCAATGGATTCTCCGTTATCAAGTACAAGATAAAATTTCATGATTGCCCCTACTAATATGCCATCCTTAAGATGGGGAAATACATGAGGTTGCAATTCAGATTGTTGTCCACTTCTGGTTGGAATATTGCCGGGAGAGAAATGTTTTGTTCCGTTTGCGATATCGGCACATAACTGCAAGCATTCATTTATACTGATATATTGTTCAACCGTTTTTCTCCATTCAGTTGAAAATTCATCCTCTTTTATTAACCAATCTTTGAGGTGATAACAATTCATAAAAAAGGCAAGAACGTCATCATATTGCTGTTGTATATCGATATCTTTTGTAGATCCCTCGTTGATGGCTTTGAACCGTTCAAACCATCTTTTGACTCTTTGATATTGATCAAACGCGCGAGTATTTAGTGGAAGTTTTCTAACTTCGGTCATGAAGAAAGCCTTTGGTGTTATTCCTACTTACAACTTTTAAAACGAGCGCGCTGCTAATCAACCAATTTTTCAGAATAGTGTGAGATTACTAGAAGAGTTCAAAATTTACGGGATACCTATAACCCAAAAGCGCGATGCGAGGGATGGGATTCTGGACCTTAAGTGCGATTCGCAAACAGTAGATTTTTGCTGAATTTTGAAACGAAAACTGATTTGAAATTATTTGCTACGCACGATAAATAAATATTTTCCTGAAATCCGTTCAGCAAAAAAATGATAAAAAACGTAGACCGCGCACAGTATCAGCTCATATTTTTTTCAGAGACCTTACGCTCAACAGGGCCCAGACCCCTTGTCGCGTGGGCTTCTCCTCAGATTTACAAAACAAAGCGAGCCGGTCCGCGGAGCATGTGCGAGTGCGCCGAAGGTGCACGAAGCGTGCGGAGCGGGGCGGCGATCCACCCTCAGCTGATCAGGAGATAAGAAGACGTTCGGTCATGTTCACTCGTCCTCGCTGAGGCTCCGGCTCGCTTCACATCACCTCGCTGTTTTTCTTCGGTCGATCGGGCAGACGAAGACGCACCCCCTTGCTCGCAAGCTCGCGGCGGGGCTTGCTGTCCGGCCCGCTCCTCACACCATGCTCCGCATCGTGTTCGTCGCTGTTGATCGTACTCATGTCACACGTTCAGTGACTCACTCGCACGACGCATCAGGGGCTCGGACTCGATGCTGATGCATCTCGTTACCTTCGCACCCTGAAGCGGTGCTCGTTCGGGCCACTGCGGCCACGACTACCCGCCACCCGCTTCGCTCCTCCCGCCCTTGAAAGGAACGGGCAGTCATTAGGATAACCACGGGGTAAGGTTTCAGGTTGGGGGTGGGAGGATGCGAGCCGGAACACGGCGACCATCGCCGTGTCGCGTGAGCATCGGGCGGGTCCAGGAAGATCAGGGCATCTCAACAGGACAGGCACACGGTAGCGGGTCCGGGCGGGAAGAAGGCGAGCCGGATACGGGACCGCGGCCGGGCCCGTCGCGGGAGCCTTCGGGGTGGGCCAACCGTTGCCAAGAAAGATAATGCCAGGAGTCGATATTGTACCAACCCGGGCAGGGCTCTTTGATTGGCCTCATGGTGTCCCTGTCCGGGCCACTTTTTAGCGACAGAAAAAGATGATCCGCATCTTTGTCCGGTGCAGCCACCACCGCAGGCTTTTCCACATCCCAAAAATAGTTGATCGGTATTTCCGGTGCTCCCGGTATTTTCGCAGGCTGAGCATAGGATCTACTCCGTCCGGATCCCGCTCGGCAGCGGATCGCAATGCCACGCGATCATATCAACCCGGTGCCGTTCTGCTATCAGGTTGTCGAGCCCCTCCCATGCAGCCTTATCCATCCACGACTTGATGATCTCATCGTGCCTGTAGCGGAGATCTTGCGCTTCAGCCTGCAGCATGAATGCCCGGCGCTCCATCGCGGGTATTGCAATCTCGATGCGTTCGAGTTCTTCAAGGACCTTGATCGGCATGGCGTCAAAAATGGTCTTGGTCATGCTGAAACACCTTCCGCCGCATCGGTCCCGGTTGCACCGGCAGGGGCCGGGGTATTTACCCCGATCATGAAGTCCGCTGCCTTCTCTGCCCGGCCTGCTGCATACATCACGAGATCTGCGTCGGCCTTGATCGCCTTCGCCCAGTTCTGGAGGTATGCCTCCTGATTCTGAACAATAGCTGATGAGTCGATGCCGGTCAGCGCGGCCAGGTATGCACTCCCGATCTCGGCGACCAGTTCCTCGCGCCCGTAGGTGTCGGACCCGAAGCAGACCGCATCGGTCTTCTTGAACCGGTCGAGCCGGGGCCCGGTGGAGTGGATGCACTCATGGAACATCGTTGCATAATAGTGCTCGGAGGTCCGGAACTGGCGGATATCCGGGCAGGTGATGATATCCATTTGCGGGGAGTATGCGGCCCGGTCCCCTGCCGCGATCCGTATCGACTCCCGGCCCGCGTAGTCCTGAATGACAGCATCACACCCGAGGAGGTGCGGATTATCTTTCAGGTCCGGCAGTTGGTAGCCCTTCTCCTGATAATCGGTCTGGGCGATGTTGAAGACAACGAAGGCTTTCAAAAACCGGATCTGTTTTCTGCTCTCGGTCTCCTTGCCGTTCTCATCGGTCTTCGTGTCGGTCTTGACGGTCCGGCCTGCGTAGATGATCCCGGTCCCGTGTTCTCCGAACTGGACCTGTAACCCTGCGGCACGATACTGGCGATAGGTTGCCCAAAAAGGGAGAGGGTAGGGACTGAGCCCGAGGATCAACCGGTTCAGCCCGGTGTATGCCCTGCCGCTGAAGAGGTTCCGCGGGCCGTTCTCGGTCCATGGCTTCAGCCAGGGGATCTTCCCTTCCGAGAGCGCCTTTATGATCCGCTCGTTGATCTGTGCTTTTACGTCAGCGGCTTTCATGCTGGCACCCCGCCGGGCTGCATGGTCGAGACGTTCGCATATTTCCGCTCGCCCTTGAGCATCCCCTTTACCTGTGCGAGGGGGGAGACGTACTGCACATCGTTGATGGAGATCATCACGGCTTTACCGGACCGGGTGATCCATGCCTTCCCGACCGGGGCCGCGTCCGCGTTCTTCATAACATCGGATATGTCATAGACTGCCGCAGGCCAGTGCTGTTCAAGTTTGTGTACTTCACTGGTGGGAATAACTGCCTGCATTGTTTTGACATCGATACGGACCGAGCTCTGATAGAGGCGTGCCGCCCCGATGTGCTCGAACTTTACATCTGTTTTTGTTGTTGGCCTCATGGTGTTTTTCACCATACATTCATCGACGTGAGAGCATATAACTCTCCGCCGTGCGCAGGGTGAAAGTAAAAGCGGTGCGCTGTCCGATTTGCGAAATAAGGCAATTGCGGCGAATTAGTTTTTATTTTTACACAAGGCCCGCCCGGGCACACTGCGCGACAGGCCGCTGATGCGTCCTGTAACCGCGCCGTGTGACCATGACCCGCCCTCTCGGTTTTCTGTTAGTACGCGATCGCCCCGGTTGGACCCACCCGACAAAGCGAACGACCGTCCGCTGATGCGTCCGGTAACCGTCGCTTTGTCCTCCCTCCCCTGCCCTGAAACCGACCTCCGTTCCTATCGCTATGACTGCCCGTCCCTTTCAAGGGCGGGAGGAGCGAAGCGGGCGGCGGGTCCGGGGCCAAGCGGCCCGAGCGAGCACCGTGACAGGGGCGCGAAGGTAAGGAGCCGCATCAGCGGCGAGTCCGAGCCCCCTGTGCGTCGTGCGAGCGAGTCACTGAGCGTCTACGTTTTTGCGTCAACAGCGACGAACACGATGCGGAGCATGGTGTGAGGAGCGGGCCGGGGCAGCCGCTGGCGCCGGAGCAACGCGACAAGCCAGGGGCGTCATCCTACCAACAGGAAACTCCGGAAAACAGCAAGGTGATGTGAGCGGAACGGGCGCGAGCCCGTGGAGACGAACATGACCGAGCGTCTGCGTGTCAACCGGGCAACCGAAGATCGCCGCCCGCGTCGCCCGCGTCGCACGACTACGACGTGCTCGCACCGCTCCGCGACCGGCTTGAATGGGTCTCCAGCAAGTCCTGAAAAAGGATGGTGAGAATGGCAAGTGTCTAATCGATACCCTGCCGGTATATCTTCTCCTTTTTCCCCCGCCGCCGCTTCACCCGTTCCGCCCCGCTGGCTATCAGAGCGGAGATAACGATGGGCAGGGCAATGGTTGCATCGACATGGACCTGTACCTGCTGGCTCGTTGCCGATTCCTTGCCCCAGCTGATCGCTTCTTCAAACGTGCAGCCGGAAAGCCCGCCCCACTGGGGGGAATCTGTTGTGTACTGGATAGCATATGCATGCCCGCCAAGGTCCTTCTCGTGGATCGAACCAATCACCTGCGTCTGCTGGATGAAGTTTTTGGGCACTCCGCCACCCACATAGATGACACCGGATTTCCTTGCTTCCTCCACCCGCACCGTGATCTCGTCAGCATCGGCGATCTGGTCGATATTGATATCAAATCCCCGGCGTCGTGCGATAAGAAGTCCGATGCCGATAGATGAATCGGCAAGTGCCGGGATAAAGATCGGTATCTTCTCTTTCGCGCAGACCGATGTGAGCGATTCATACTCCGGCCTTTCCCTCCCCAGCCATTCTCCCCATAACCGGGTGAACTCTCGCGATGAACCCCGGAACGGTGCGATCGATTCAGACCATGCGGCTATCCCACGGTCAACGGTCCGGAACTCCTCCTCGAACGCAAAGACATCGTAGATGCGGTCGATTCCTTTCCGGTAGAGCTCGCGGTCGTCAGCGGTATGGTGGCCACGGTAATGGCGGATCCCGAGATGCTCGCAGGAATCGTGAAATATGTTCGCACCCGTTGATACAATCACATCAACAAAATGCCGTTGTACCATCTCGACAAGACACCGCTGCATACCTGCCGGTATCATCGCACCCGAGAGCCCGAAGAAGATCGTACACTCAGGATCGGCAAGCATACGGCGCCATACCTCCACCGATTCCCCCAGTTTGCGCCCCTGGAAGCCGGTCCGGGCCATACCGGACAGGAGGGATGCAACGTTATCTGATGGGCAGACGGGTGAGATTGTTTTCATCGGGTGTTTTTTTGTCATTTCCCCGACGGCTTTTATACTCATCCGCATCCCAGGAACCCGCGGATACTCCGGCTTGTGCGGCCGCCAAAATAGATATCCCGCTCACTCATGGTAGATACCTCTTCGATAGTGAAATGGACCTTCGGGTGTTCCCTCTTGAGCATCTCCAACAACCGTTTCAGTTCAGTACGGGGTACAATACTGATCAGGACCGCAACTGCCGGTACGAACTGGCCCGACCCGTTGATCCGCGTTGTCCCGAACCCCATCGTCCCCATACGGCTGATCAGCGGTTCAGGATCCTCAGTACAGAAAATCCGGATAACGGCCGTGCCGAGGCCGATCCACGATTCTATCGTCATCCCCAAAAGTGTACCAATCCCGTATCCTAGCATGTATGCAAGGATCCCGGGGATATTGTCAAGATTCGTCAGTACGAGCCCGGTTGAGACGATCCAGACGCCGATCTTCAGCGTCCCGATACCCGAAGCGAGGTATTTGTGGCCTTTTGTTACATAGACAAGACGGATCGTCTCCATGGTGGTCTCGACAATCCGTGCAACAAGGATGATAAGCGGTAAGACAAGATCCATTACGCATCCATAACCTGTGACCGCAGCTGACGTACGGTAATCTAGGCGTATCGGATTGCGGGTATGTATGCTTTGTGGGGTACTGGAAAAACATCCGTGCAATGGATCACTGCGATAATGCAGACGGTGTCAGTTATATTTCCAGATCATCGTGGAGCAGATCAAAAGCCGGTTTGTTGCGGAAAATATACCGGTACAGGATCCTCTTCAGTGCGAAGAACCAGTCTTTCCACACACGCGTACACATTCTGTTAAATGGCGAAGTTGCCGCCCCAGGCCAGAGCATTCATCAGAGGGTCTTTCCATGAGGGATTGACACCGGATGAAATGGTGAGATTACTGAAATCATACCGGGCCAATAGCCTGCAATTCCCGCACCCTGCTATCCTGATTGCTGTGTTCAGGATCTCGTAAAAAAAATGGTGCGGGATATCCGGATCCCGGCTATCGGCCGGAACCGCTTTGCAACCCTGATATTCCGGCATTATTCCACGATTTGCTCTCTTTTTCCTTCATCCAGCATTCATAGTGGTAGGTTCTGTTGTCTGTCCAGACCGTATCATCGTAAATGTGCAGCAGTTGTCCGCACCGGTGACAGACATTACGTATCCATGTTACAGGGATAATTTTCTTCATCATCATCACCGATTTTCCGCTCTAATGCACCGGATAAAGATTTTTCAATCGTGTGTATTCATGGATTACACAATCCGGAGTAGTGCACCTCCAGAGTTTTCTCTCACCGGGTCCTGCAATAAGGACCATCGGTTTGCGACATTCACAGCAGAAGACCTTTCTCATGGATTCCTTCAGGGTATTTCCCTCGCGCTGGATTATATCGAAAAGACAGGCGATTCCCAGCCTGTCAGGCAAGGGAATGATTGCAGGACATCCGATACAATCGCATGCATCAGCACAATCCGGCCTGGCCTTGGCTGCGAGCGTCCTGATATCTTGAACTGCAAGGTAGATCTTCTCCATTTTTTTATCGCTCATCAAATCCTCCATCTGACGAAATTTCAGCTACCATTTCCAATTCCTGTGTTTTTCATTCAACCGGGAACTTCGGATCCCCCATCACCATAGCCGATGAAAACCATCATTATTAGAACAACGATCCGGCCATAATCATGACGAGAATCCAGATAATCAGGAGAGCCACAAGCCCCCAGAATACCTGATCCACCGTATAATATTCCAAGCCAGGTCACCTGCCATTATTACCCTGTTTTTATTCTTCGGTACGGGTTTCATTATATGTCCCGGAGGATACCCGGAACCGACCGCGTTGTCCAGTCCTTTCACCTGAAACCAGAAATTGATGAGACCGGTTTTTCCTGACCGGTCATCGTATTTTTTTTATCAATGCGCATCAGTACGTCCGTCGTGATGATCGTGCATTCCGGCGTTGCATTAATTGCATAAACTGCTGGTTCCGTGGACATTCATACGGATTCACACCCTGCTCCGGGTTCCATTTCCCTTCCATCGGGTTGAATCGTGCCGGGCACGATACTGCCTCAACGAACGGCGAATGAATTCCCGGCACCATCCTGGTTATGATGTGTTCGCAGTCCCTGCAAAACGAATGTATACTCATGACACTGTTTCCTGTTCTGAATAACCATCAGGGATACCCTGACGTATCATCCGGGCGATGTTCACTGAATCTGGAATGACGCCCTGTGCAAGCATTACCGGATGAAAAAAGATGATGGGGGATTGAGGTGTTACTGCTGTATCAGTTGGGGCTTGATGAATTTGATGAATTGAAGGAATTATTCGATGTGTAATCATCTTCTGAATGCATCCGGCTTGAGCCATTACACAAAGGAATACACCAATTCATCGCATCACTCCTGTACACATATTTGTCGTATGATAATAAGTAGTTTAAGGTGTTCCCTACGGGGATAATTGAACTTCAGTTACCTTTACCAGTCTGATATTATTTGAGACCATACGGATTCCGGATTATTTTTTCCTGCCCGGGCCCGCCAGCGTATGAATCATCCCGGTGACCGAATCGCGGTTCCTGTACCGGAAGACGCCCTCGTTCACGTACCGGACATCCTCAATCGAGAAGAACGCCCGGGGGTTGATCCTCTCAATACCCAGAGTAATCCGGGAGAGCTCCGACCGGTTCACCAGCGACAGGATCATGGTGACGGTTCCCTGCGATCCTCGGGCATCGATACAGGTAACCCCGTGATTCTCTGACTGGAAGTATGCGGTGATCGCGCCACAGGATTCATCGGTTGTCACGATACGCAGGATCACCATGCCGAGGGACAATTTCTCCTCGACAACGAGCCCGATATACGTCCCCATCGCAAATCCCAGCGCGAACGCGAGGAAATTTGCGATATTGGCAAGGTCTTTCATCACAACCTCGACTGCCAGCAGCCAGATCACGATCTCAAAAAACGCGATCACTGCGGCAAGGACACGGATACCTTTGGATATAAAGACAATCCGCACCGTCTCCATCGTTACATCACAAACGCGGGCCAGAAAGATCAGCAGGGGCAGGATTACCCATGCATAGAGTTCGGGACTTATTGGGAGAAATGCCATTCACTCGCCTTAAAGTGTCATCCATACGAGGACGATAATCATAGGATGCTGCCTCTACCCATATCAACATTCCCAGGCAGGATCCGGCAGATTATATGGAAGAGAACCAACAGTAATACAAGATACTTTTCATGGAATACCCTGCCAGCCGCAACAGCACAGACAGAACGTATGCGTAATGAACCTGCTCCCCCCGTCACAGGAACTCACACAGGACGAGGTTGAGCAGGGATTATCGAATATTATTTTCGACGGACTGACTACCCATGCATTCGTCACGCTGACCAGCGGTATCTTCCTGATCGCATTCGCCCTGGAACTGGGAGCATCCAACATTGTTATCGGCTTTCTTGCAGCGATCCCGGCGCTCACAGAGCTTATCCAGATCCCGGCTGTCGGATTAATCGAACGTGTCCGAAATCGTCGCCTCATTACCGTTGTCGCCTCATTCCTGTCCCGGGGGTTATGGCTCGTTATCGCTCTCATCCCGTTCCTGTTCTCAAAGCAGGCCGGGATCTATTGCCTGATCTTCCTTCTGATCCTGTACTCGTGCATCTCATCCGTCAAGCACTGCAGCTGGAAGTCCTGGATGCGGGACCTGATACCGGACGAGATCCTCGGGATGTTCTTCTCGCGGAGGATGGCACTCTCGTTTGCTCTCGCTATCGTTCTCTCCCTCTGTGCCAGTTTCTTCCTCGATCTCTGGCAGAGCGACAGCCTGAGGGAGCCGGCCTACGGCTACTCGCTGATCTTCCTTGCGGGGAGTCTCATCGGTCTTGCCGGTACCTACTACCTGATCCGGACCCCCGAGCCGCAGATGACCCGGCAATTCAGTGCTCCGCTTACGAGCCGGTTTTCCATCTGGTTTGCCGATACGAACTTCCGCAATCTGATCATCTTCCTCAGCCTGTGGAGTTTTGCCGTCAACCTGGCAGCGCCGTTCGTCACGGTCTATCTCCTGAAACGACTCTCGCTCGATCTCACCATCGTTATTATATTGTCCATTGTCAGTCAGGTATGCAGCATCGTCTCGCTGCCGCTCTGGGGATCCATCGCCGACCGGTTCAGCAACAAATCCGTGCTCCACGTAGCCGGCCCGCTCTTCCTGCTCTGTTTCCTTGCGCTCACGTTCACAAACCTCCCCGATCCCCATGCCTTCACGATGCCGCTTCTCATCATCATCCATATCATCATGGGAGTGTCAATGGCCGGTGTCACGCTTGCCGCCGGCAATATCGGGCTGAAACTGGCCCCGAAGGGATCGGCTACATCCTACCTTGCAGGCATCAGCATCTTCACGGCGCTTACCGCAGGGATTGCTCCTGTCATCGGCGGTTTTTTTGTCGATCATCTTGCCGAGTGCGAACTGACATGGAACCTGATCTGGAAGAGTCCCGGCATCCAGTTCACCATCCCGACGCTCTACCTGATCCACTGGGATTACTTCTTTGTCTTCGCGTTCCTGATCGGGCTGTACTCTCTCCACCGGCTCTCGTATGTTCAGGAGCAGGGCGAGGTGGACGAGCCGATATTCATCCCCTCGCTCATCGCGTACGGCAAGGACATGCGGAATTTCTCGACTGCCGGCGGCATCCGGAACCTTCTCCGCTTCCCGGTGAACGGCATCGATATCCAGTCCGACAACACATCACGAGAATGCCGGCTTGCCCGGGCAGTACAGAAATTCGGCGACGAAAAAAGAAATTCGGAGGAAGGACGGTAGGTCCTCCCGTTTTTTTGGCTCCTCGGGATATGCCTTTTTATAGTACCATGGTGTTGTACCAAATAAGCGCTGGCCATGATTCCAAGGATTTCCATTCTCTATGTTGACAATGATCCGACCCTCCTTGAGCTGGGCAGAATATTCCTAGAAAAGAACGAAACGTTCAGAGTTCAGACAAGTACGTCGGTCCATGATGCCACAGACCTGCTTGCTGCAAACCAGTATGATGTTGTAGTCTCTGATTACCAGATGCCGGATCGGGACGGGATTGATTTTCTTAAATATATCCGGGCCAGTCACGACGATCTCCCTTTCATCCTCTTCACCGGCAGAGGCCGGGAAGAAGTGGTTATCGAAGCGATCAATAATGGTGCAGATTTCTACCTCCAGAAAGGTGGAAATCCCACCCCCCAGTTCGCCGAACTCTCCCAGAAGATCAGGGCAGCGGTTGAGAAACGAAAGACCGGTGAGACCCTCAGGAAACAGACGGTCGTGCTGGAAGAGCGGGTAAAGGAGCTGAAATGCCTGTACCGCCTCGCAGAAGCAATCAATATCCCTGGCATCTCTCTCGATGATATGTTACAAGGCTGTGTCAACCTCATCCCCTCCGGTTACCAGTGCCCTGATTGTACGTGTGTCCGTGTGGTGTTCCGAGACCGTGAATTCACGACACCGGGTTTTTCAAAATCGGTCTGGAACCAGAACGCGCTCATCTTCCTTGACGGTGCATGTACCGGCACCATCGAAGTTTCCTATACCGGCAGATTGGCAGAACGGGTGAACGATGCGTTCCTGGCCGAAGAGAATTCCCTCCTGAACGGCGTCGTGAAGATCCTCGAAAACAGTATTGCCCGTAAGATTGCGGAAGACAACATTCGGGATTTCTTTGAGAAACGGGAGAATCCGATACAAAAAGATGTGCCAGGGCAGATTTCAGCTGGCGGAAACCTTCAGCGTACTGGGATGGAGGAGGACCTGCGGAAATCCCGGGAACAGAAAGAGGTGCTGCTCCGTGAGGTTCAGCAGCGGGTGAAAAACAACCTGCGTGCAGTTCACGATCTTCTTGCGCTCCAGCAAAAATATATCCGGGACGAGAAGGTTCTCAAGACACTTCATGAAAGCCAGAACCGGATCCGGGCGATGGCGCTTGTCCACGAGATCCTCTACCAGACTCCGGAGATCACGAATATTGATCTTGCGCTGTATGTCAATACTCTCGGGAAGAACCTGTTCGATTTTTATAAAATCAAAGGGTCACGGATTACCCTGCGAACGGATATACCGGGGATATGTATCGGGGTAAACTCGGCTATTCCCATCGGCCTGATCATGAATGAGCTGATCTCGAATGCCCTCAAACATGCGTTTCCCGGGAACTCCAGCGGGGAGATCTTCATCAGGGTTCGGAAAAAGGACCGGTCCATCTCGCTCCTCGTCCGTGACACCGGTGCAGGAATGCCCCGGGACCTGAACTGGCGCGATTTAAAATCGCTGGGGTTACGCATGGTCTTCTCACTGGTGGAACAGATGAACGGTACAATCGGTCTTGACCGTAGCAGGGGGACGGAGTTCTCCATGGTCCTGGAAGAGCGGAAATGACATGTATCATCTGGTTTTTTACAATGTGTATCTCAAGAAGGAACGGAGGATTCTGGGGAGAACAAAAGAGGAGGCCGAAAGAGATCCGACCGGATAAGGAATGGGGATGATACGGAAACAAAGGGTGAAGAAAAAGGATTAAGAAAGCACCGGATTACGGCCCGACAATTTAAACGAATCGCCTCACGTCTGCATATGCCCGATCAACAGCGACGAGCGTTCCGCAGGAGCGGTATGCAAGGAGCGGGCCCTAGCAGCCGCTGGCACCGGAGCAACGCGACAAGCCCGGGGCATCAATCCTACCAACAAACAGGGCAACTCCGGAAAACAGCGAGGTGATGTGAGCGGAACGGGCGAAAAGCCTGCGGAGACGAACATGACCGAGCGTCACCGGCATGTCCCGAACAGCAGCAGCAGATCGCCGCCCGCGTCGCACGCTTCGCACGACTCCGCCGTGCAAAGCCCCGCTCCGCGACCGGCTCAAAAAAGGGTATTTCCGTTTAGAGCAATTTCGTCTCTTCGATCGGTTTCGGTACTTTTACGACAAGAACCCGGAAGACCGAAGAGCTTTCGTTGGTCCACTTGTGCGGGATTTTCGCCGGACTCTCAATGAGCATGTCCTTTTCGACACTTTTCTTTTCATCCCCAATCTCGACAATGCCGGTTCCTTCCAGGACATAAAAGAAAACGTCGACGGGTGTTACATGTTTTTTCAGCGCTTCCCCGGGCTGGAGCGTAATGACAACAGCCATTGCATGCGGAGAATCGTAGATCTTGCGTGCATCGACATGATGCGGGTTTGGACCCGATACAATATTTGCAACTTCAGTAATCTTCATCTTAGCTCACCTTCTCAATCTGGATATAGGGAAGTAATGTCAGCAGTTCGGATTTGAGCGTTTCCATCCCGATACGTTCTATGAACCGTGCCGTCCGCTCTTTTGCATGGGCATTGCGTTGGTAATATTCAAGGAGCCTGCCTGCACAATCCATTACTTCGGCGGCAGTCAGGTCGCTTGCTACGATATCGCCGATCCGTGCCTTCCGTCCTGCATTGCCACCGAAGAAGACCGTCCATCCCCTGTTCGTTCCCATGATTCCGAGATCCCGAATCTGGCTCTCGCCGCAGCAGCGCTGGCATCCTGAGACTCCGATCTTGATTTTGGCCGGGAAGGTCTGATCCCTGAACCGCTCTTCGAGGGCCCGTGCCAGGCCGATCGAGTCCTGGTTACCATACCGGCACATCTCCGTGCCAAGGCATGCCTGCACGAACTTGACACAGGGAGCAGACTCGGGCTGTGCAAGCGGCCCGAGTTCCTGAAACACGTCTGCCACGTCTCCCGGTTCAAGGCCGATGAGCGCGAACCGCTGTCCGCTTGTTATCTTGAGCATCGGCACCCGGTACTTTCGCCCGATCCTGGCAATCTTTTCGAGATCATCCGGCGTTACAATTCCCGCCGGCATCCGCGTGACAACGGCGTACCGTTTTCCATCCCGCTGGAGGAGTGCTCCTTTCGTGGAACCTGTCATTCTTCTTCACCCCTCTTTTGGTATCTCTTCATAAATCATCATCCGGCAAACGAATGTTTCCTTCACGGGCCCAGTCCCCCGTTAATCAGGATTGTCGTGTCCGTAAGCGGAATCTTCTTTTTCGCCCGTTCCAGTGCCTTTTCTACAACATACCGCACGCCGTTACAGCACGGGACCTCCATGTGGACGATCGAGATTGATTTGATCGTGTGGCGGCTGAAGATTTCCGCCATTTTCGCGATGTAGCCCTCAATGTCCTGGTCCAGTTTCGGGCAGAAAATGATCACGATCCGCCCCCGCAGGAACTCCTGGTGGAATCCTGCATATGCAAAAGGCACACAGTCCGCAGCGATCAGCAGGTCCGCATTGTCAAAATACTGCGCTCCTGAATTCAGGAGTGAGAGCTGGACCGGCCACTGGCGGAGTTCGGATTCAGCTTTTACCGGTGGCTGCTGATCGGGCGCTGATGGGTTTTTCGGAATGCTCCGTGCTGCGGATCCCGGGCAGGTGGCAAAAGGTGAGCGCCCCCCCTGCCCGGGTTGTGGCGGACAGACCGGGCCGCGATGGTCGGGAACGCCGATGGCCTTTTCCTGTAAGTATTCAATCGCCTGCGCATAGAGTTCCAGCTGCCCGTGCCCGGCAAGATGTTCGAGATGAGCTTTGATGACCGGGACACCCTGTTTCACGATGGTCGCCATCACGACTTTTTCATCATAGGGTACAGCCTCACGTTCGATAACAGAGATAGCTCCTTCCGGACAGGTTCCGATGCAGGCACCAAGGCCGTCGCAAAAAAGATCGGAGACGAGCCGTGCCTTCCCTTCAATAATCTGGAGGGCTCCCTCCGGGCAGTCCGGGATGCACTGGCCGCACCCCGTGCATTTCATTTCGTCAATACTGATAATCTTCCGTTTCATGATCTACTCCGTATATCCAAGAATGATTCATTAGAGCACACACACCTTGCAGTCCTGTTCGCCGCAGGGAATGTTATCTATCTTCCATTTCAGCGCCCAGTGCTTGATGCCCCGGATAACGTTCACGATCTCAAGTCCGCTTTCCGTCAGCGTATATTCCGTCCTGACCGGAAATGCGGTTGCGTCCACGTTCCGGGTGATAATGCCTTCATCCTCCAGTTCCCTGAGACGCTCCGAGAGTACCTTGGGGGTAATACCGTGAAGGGCATCGCGGAGCTCAGAAAACCTGCGGGTGTAGTCCCGACCCTTGTAGAGTTCAAGGATAATCAGCAATGACCACTTCTTTGTCAGATATTTGACGGTCTGGTACACCGTACACATTTCCTGCATGGTATGTATTTGGATACTCCTAAGTATTTATAATCTGGTATGCTATTGATATCTTGTATCAAAAAGAAATCAAAGGAGACTAAATATGTTCTGTAACCAGTGCGAAGAGACCGTAAAAGGGACGGGATGTACAGTGAAAGGAGTCTGCGGCAAAGACGACGAGATTGCTGCATACCAGGATGTGCTCATCCATGTCTGCAAGGGAATCGCCATTCGGAACCTTGCAGCAATGAAGCATGGCAGGGGAGATCCGCAGGCAGGATTATTCCTTTCTGACGCACTCTTCTCCACGCTGACCAACGTCAATTTTGACAAGGTGCGGTTCACTGAACTTATCAACCGTGCTGTTGCCATCCGTGACGCTCTCCCGGCAAGTGGCAGCCCGGAACCGGATGCGTGTACCTGGAAGCCGGCGGGTGAGGGCGATATCCTCATGAAGGCAAAAATCGTGGGGATCCTGGCAACGGAAAACGAGGATGTCCGTTCCCTCCGGTCAACGCTTCTCTATGGCCTCAAAGGGATCGGGGCGTATTACACCCATGCAGCGGTGCTCGGAAAGACTGATTCTGCCGTAACAACCTTCATCCAGAAAGCGCTTGCCTCCATGCTCCAGGATCTTACCGTTCCCGACATGGTTGCACTCGTGCTGGAATGCGGGGAATACGGTGTGAAGGTTCTTGCACTGCTGGATGATGCCAACACTTCGGCATACGGAAAACCGGAGATCACGAACGTGAAGACAACGGTAGGAACACGCCCGGGCATCCTCATCACCGGCCATGACTTGAAGGATCTTGAGATGCTGCTGGAGCAGTCAAAGGACGCCGGCTTGGATATCTACACCCACGGCGAGATGCTGCCGGCCCACGCGTATCCTGCGTTCAAAAAATACCCGCACCTATACGGTAATTACGGCGGCTCATGGCCGCACCAGAAGGAGGAGTTCGAGCAGTTCAACGGCCCGGTCCTCTTCACGACCAACTGCCTCGTTCCCCCGAAAGATACCTACAAGGGCCGCCTGTTCACAACCGGCCTGACCGGCTTTTCGGGCGTGCCGAATATCGAAGCCGGCCCGGGCGGGAAGAAGGACTTCTCGAAGATCATCGCGCTCGCAAAGACCTGCCCGCCACCCAAAACCATGCCGGGCAGCGGGAGCGACCTCATCACCGGCTGTGCCCATGACGCGGTTCTTGCCCTCGCCGATACGGTCGTGGGAGCAGTCAAGAGCGGCGCGATCAAACGATTCATCGTCATGGCCGGGTGCGACGGTCGCCAGAAGGAGCGGGAATATTATACGGAGTTTGCAAAGGCCCTCCCGAAAGATACAGTCATCCTCACTGCCGGCTGTGCCAAGTTTCGGCACAATAGTCTCGGTCTCGGAACCATTGGCGGCATTCCCCGGGTGCTCGATGCCGGGCAGTGCAATGACTGCTACTCGCTCGTCGTTATCGCCCAGGCGCTCGCAAAAGCGTTCGGCGTCGGCATCAACGAACTGCCGATCTCCTATAACATCGCGTGGTACGAGCAGAAAGCGGTGCTCGTCCTTCTTGCCCTGCTCCATCTCGGTGTTAAGGACATCACGCTCGGCCCGAAACTGCCGGCATTTGTATCGCCTGCCGTGCTGGACGTGCTGGTGAAAAATTTCGACCTCAAGCCCAACACCACGGTCGAGGCTGACATGGCCCGGATGCTTAAGGCCTGAAAAATCCGTTCCCTTTTTAATAGCAGCACGCTGAGGAAAGAGAATGAAGAATCCGGCCGCCACGGTCCTGCGGCCTGCCAGCTCGGTATAAACGGAGGATACAAAAAATGGTCTTAGAGAATGTTCCAAAAGCCATCGGATTCGTGTACGCACTCGTCATGATTGGTGTGCTCGCGTACCTCTGGTACTCGGGCCGGTGGCGGCGATCGATCGGGTGGCTGTTGCTCTTTGTTTCGGCAGCGCTCGGCTTCCTTATCTTCGCTCCCGTGATCCCGTACCAGTTCCAGCAACTCATGCTGGGCGATGTTCAGGGCCTCGGCGCCCCCCTCATTGTCGGGGCTGCGGGGCTCACGGTGGTTTTTTTCCTTACCATTGTCTTTGGGAGATTCATCTGTGGGTATCTCTGCCCGGTCGGGGCAGTGCAGGAGATAGCCTATCATATTCCCGTCCGGAAAACCAGTCCCCGCTATAAGAATGCATTCATGGCAGTGAGAGCGCTCGTCTTTGTCGTCTTCTTAATCATGGCATTCGTCCTGTCAGCTTCGCTCCTTTCGGATTTTGGCATCCGGGATTTCTTTTACCTTACCCTGACGACCGGCTCATTCGTTTTTTTTATGGTGTTGCTGTTGTCAATGACATGGTACCGCCCGTTCTGCCGGCTTGTCTGCCCGTACGGGGTATTACTCTCCCTTGGCGCTGCAAAGAGCCTGTTCCGGATTCAGAGAACCGATGCCTGTATCGAATGCAGGAAATGCGAGAAGGCCTGTCCGACCGATGAAGCCAAGCGGGAGGATGCAAAAGCGGAATGCTACCTCTGTAGACGATGCATTGATGTCTGTCCGAAGGAGGGGGCACTTGTGTATGCAAAGAACCGGCCAATTTCACCTCATCAGGAAAAATAGCGGGATATGATCGTATGGAATACAAACCCGAAACTATCGGAATGACGGAAAAACCGGACAAGAAGCGCGAAGAGCTCAAAGGGAAAGTATTGCACCTGAAGGATCTTGTCAGTTACCAGGACGGGAGTGTGGCCAGCCGGATGATCATCAACCGGAAGGCGGGCAGCGTAACTCTCTTCTCGTTCGACGAGAACGAGGGACTGTCCGAGCACACGGCTCCCTACGATGCAACAGTCACGATTCTTGAAGGTGAATGCGAGGTCTGGGTCGGGGGCCAGACGTACCAAATGAAGGAAGGGGATACCATCATCTTCCCGGCAAACGCCCCGCATGCCCTCTCCGCGATCACCCCGTTCAAGATGAGCCTCACGATGATACGGGAGTGATGCATGGGCGGCGATGGAAAGGACGGGTACTACTGCACCATCTGCGGCGGGATTTCTCCGGACCAGGTCAAGATCAAGAAGATCGTTATCGACGGAAAGGAGACCGGGATCGACCGGCTGGACTGGATCCTCCTGGACGTGTACCGCAGGAACTTCGGAAACGATGAGACAATCACTGACGAACTCGTGAAAAGGGTCCGGCAGTTCAACTACATCCCGACAAAAAAGATGGCCGAGTACCGGGCGGCTCTTCTGCGGGAGTTTAAGATGCTCAGGCCGGACGATATCCGGCTCATGGAACAACAGATGGAGAAGGAGGTGGAGCCCCGTGCTTGACCATTGCCCCGGGGCCTCGAACCTCCGGACCCCCACCCTCTCCATCAAAAAATGTCCCCAGTGCGGGAACGAGGTTGAGATTTTCTCCAATGACCTCAAGGTGACCTGCGACAACTGCGGGTTCGTGATCTACAACGATATCATATCCTGCGTCCAGTGGTGCAAGTACGCAAAGGAGTGTGTCGGAGAGGAGACCTACAACAAACTTGTCAACAAGACAAAAGGATGACCGGGCGTCACCAGCCCGACAAAGCACCGCAGATCGCCGCCCGCGTCGCACGCTTCGCACGACTACGCCGTGCTCGCACAGCTCCGCGACCGGCTAAAAAACCGGACCAGAATGGCTTTAACGTGATAATAAAAAACCAATGAAAGCAATCCGGAACGGGTGACCAATGAAAGAGCAAAGTGTTTTAGTATTCACCGAGGAGGAGGAAGAATTTGTCAACCTCCTTATAAAAATCGGGATGCGGCGGCCCGTTGCCAACGTGCTGGTATTCCTTGCAAACGTTGAGGAGGCTACTTCCCGGGAGATCGAGCGGGGAACGGATCTCCGCCAGCCGGAAGTCAGCATCGCCATGAACTACATGTTCGAGCGTGGCTGGCTAAAAAACCGGGAGAGCAAAGCGATGAGCAAGGGTCGGCCTGTGAAGATCTACACACTTGCCGTGCCGGTCCAGGAGATCATGACCAGCATCGAGAAGCAGAAGAAGGACGAGGCAAACAACCAGCTCGCGCTTGTCAAGAAGATGAGAAATTATCTCTGACAGGATCCGGATACAACCTCATTTTCAGGCCATTTCCCCCGTTTTCCCAATTTTTGAGACCTCCGTCGGAGAAAAAAACCTCCACAATGGCATTCCGGCAGAGGTTTCAAATCCGGAGGGGGTAAAATAGGTGGCAAAAACCGGCGCGATTTAAAGGCCTTTGGTGGCCTTTTATTGAGGCGCAATTCTGCCGTATTTTGGCAAACGGGGCGTTTATAGGGCACAGTTTCCACAGGAACTGAAAGGGTGCATTTTACGGGGTTTTCCGGTTTTGAGCCGGAATGAGAGTCGGGAAAAGGAGCCTGATTTGGGCTTGTTTTACCTGAAGGATGATCACTCTTATTCTAGGAGTTTCATATGAAGGATAAATAAAACGTGATTCTTTACAAAAAACTCCCAAATAAATTAGCGATTGAGTTTTTTTTCATCTTCTTCTATCCACTCCTCTACCTGTTGAATATATCTTTCAATACTTTGTATTTTATCTTCAGATTCAGATAACCATCCTGCCCACCTATCGACCCATTCATCACTTCCTCCAGATGCAATTTTAGATCGCAAATCTTCAGCATTTGCTTGAACTCGTCTGAGGGCATCGGTTGCAGAACGATGTCGGCTATAATTTGTTTCAAGATTTGCTTTTATCCTTGATTCAAAATCTGATTGTTTTTGCTCCCGTTCTGAACGGAATTTTCCCCACCAAATATCATGCGACCTTTGAATGTCCTGCATTTCATTAAAAATCATCTGTTTATGTTCAGAGAGCATTTCCGCTTTATTTTCATGCAACATGATACCAGCTTTTTTAAGACACTTCCCATTTTCAATTAAATTTTCAACACGCGGATAATTAGGGAAACAATCTACCATGCAATAGGTGTATAAATATTCATGGATCTGAGCGTATAGGCCATAGGATTTGCTCATACGTTTTTTATTGGTCTCTTCGATCTCCTCTTTTACACTGGCACAAAGAGAACCTTTTTCATTCCAGAGTTTTTCACGATCTTCACGTGAAAGAGGTTTTAGAGATTTGAATAAAATGTCAATTTCTTTTACTTGTGCCCAAAATGAGGAATAATTACGATTTTTTGAATCAGAATATCCCCGTGCTGAATCACGAAGCATTGATAGATATTGAATTTCCTTTTCAATCTTTGTAGCATTTTCTTTTGCAATCATAGAAAATTCTCCAATTTTCAAAGTTTAAATGCAATAGTCGCTCATTTTTTTTTTAATAGTAATAAAATGATTGAAGTTCATCCCGATAAACTTCAATTATCGTTCCATTCATCGTTGGCGTTTTCTTCCGCTTGCACTGGGATCCATCACCCGAGCAACAAACAACCCGGCCATAGAGATGAACCGCGGCCAGAAAACATTCCTCACCTGCTGATTCTTCCCGAAGGCCTCGATCACGACATCCACATCAGCATGCAGTCCGCGTTGAATCAGCTTCGGCAGGAACAGGACCGCCGCGCCGATGAACGCAAGCGTGATCTCCATTCCGGGTTTGTATAATCCCCAATAAGTTTTCTGAATTTTTGATATTTCGGTCGGAACCAAGTGAAAAAATCCCACTAATATGAAAAACAAAAACTTAATACGAGCTAGTTTAGAATTCACACCATGGATAGTAAAAGTGTTGTGATTATTATAGTTCTGCTAATCTTTGCTGTATGTATTGCAGGATGCTCAAGTACCGCAACCCAATCTAGTACCTCATCACAATCAGCATCCTCAACGGATGATGGCGACCGATCCCGTATTCTCAGAGGAATAGAACAAAATAGACTATCCTGCATTAATAATTTACCTCGCAGCTCTTCCACAGATGAGTGTAGTATCACTTCATCCAATCAAGAGGCAGCGACGACTTATATCATTTCTCGTATAAAAGATATTGAAGATAAATGTCTTGCAACGCTTCCGAGATCAAAATCAACTGATGAATGTAAATTTTCAAATAAGGACAAATTGGATTTCGGATACTTGGGATACGACTGTTACTGTACAGCTGCGATGAATAATAGGGGGATAAAAATCGGAAGTGGGTCAAAGTGTGTAGACTTCGGCATGCATCTTATATGTTCCGATAGAACGATGTTTGTGAGCGATCCTCCAGAGATACATAATACTTGTTTCTTAACCAAGTATTGATTTATCTCGTTATCCAATAGGATTATTTTTTTTAATAATTTTCCTCAATAAAAATTTTTAAAATCAATCACCAAAAACTCAAAACAGTTACATTGTCGGAATAAATCATGTTGAGAATTGAACTCTCGGTGTAAATGGGTCCTATGGGGATTGTGACAAAATAGTCAACTTCTTTTTTTTGGAAATATCTACAATCAATTGCGTGATATTTTAAAAAAAAAATGTGTTTTTTTATTCACACCCCCATCCCCATCACCATCCCAACCACCTGCTGAGCTGTCACCGGGTCCAGGACCTGTGCAACAACCAGCCCCGCCATCGAGATGAACAGGGTCCAGAACACTTTCTTCACCTGCTCATTCTTCCCGAATGCCTCGATCACGGCAGCCGCATCCGCCTTCATCGCCCGCTGGATCAGCTTCGGCAGGAACACAAACAGCGGCAGGAACAGGACCGCCGCGCCGATGAATGCCAGGGACAACTCCGTCCGGCCCGCCATGAAGATTCCGAGCGGGACCGCAAACACCCCGGCCAGGATCGCGGCCATCCCGACCTCACCGAACCAGAAGTAATGCCGCTTCTCGGCATAGGTAAACCGTTCGATGTCGGTCAGCTCAGGCAATGCGAAGATGCCGAGCGTGTTCAGCATCCCGTACCAGACCGCGTGCGTCTCCTCCGGGTCCGCAACGACACCGAGAAAGAGGATCGCGATTGGCACGATGAGCAGCAGAAGGGGAAGGTGGGCCAGCACCAGGACCAGCCCGAGCAGGATCCCGGTCCCGCAGATGGCGCACCGGGTCTGCATCTCGTTCTCAAACATCGCCGTCCTCCGCAATCCGGATCTCGAAGACCGGGCTGATGTATCCACCATTGGCCGGGCTGAAATCCCGGACCCGGCCCATCTGGGCAAACTTGCGCCGGCCCGTCCGGATCTGGATCGTGTGGATGCCCGGGGCCCGGGGATACACCCGCCGCCCGTCCACGTCCCGCATCTCCGCATACGGCGGGATGTTAAACCAGTCCGGCCAGAACCGGACCCCTCGCGGGATATCGGTTCCCCGGTACAGGTCCTGCAACCGCATGGGCGACATCCGGTCATAGATCACATCGATGATCAGGTTCTCGTCGCCCTGCTCCGCGTGCAGGTACAGCTCATAGAAGATAGGATTGCGCCGCACTTCCTCGCGGGTCAGCGGGGTGCGGACCGTGAGCGGCTCAAGGCCGCCGAACTTCCCGCGATACAGCCCGGTCACGGTAGCGACTGGCTGCACGTTCTCAGAATCCATGATATTCCTCCTTGCATTGTTCGTGCTCGTCCCGGAGTTTCTTGAACTCCTCGACGACCTCATCATATTTGCCGATCTTCTGGTAGATGGCAAACAGCATGGGATAGAGCGGAAGCACGGTGGCAAGCACTATCCCCAGAATTTCCGTTTCCATAACGGTCCTCCGCAAATGACGAGAGAACCAAAAAGAGAGGGTGACCGGGGGGCCACTCTCCCCGCCGGCTCTGTTCGTCAGGCAGTTCTAGGCGAGAGCTGCCACGGTGTCCGCCCAGGTCTCAACATTCGTCCGGATTGCGTCATCCGAGTACGAGGTGATGGTGACCCGGTCGCGGCTGAAGTTCACCATGTAGATCTCGCCGTTGGCGTCATGGCACTTCAGGGTCGCGGAGAAGCCATCCTTCCCGAGATCGTGGACCACGGTTCCGCCGTGAGCCGTGCTGACCGCAGCAGCGGCAAGCACCGCAGTCACACCGGCATTGAACTTTGCCAGCGTGTCGAACTTGTGGCTGCCCGTGCCAACGGTCTTGGCCTCAAGGTCCTGGTAGACGAACTTGGCGGTGTATGCCTCCTTGGTCTTCTCGACCGGTTCATGGGTCACACCGCCGGTCATATACGATACACACTCAAAGGGATTGTCGTCGATGACCGACTGGACGATCGTGTTGAACGTCGCGACATCCGCAATGGGTTCTGCAAGGGTGCGGACTGCACTCTTGACATTTGCACTCTGTACGAAATCTGCCATTTCTTCACTCCCGCCCTTGGGCCCTTGGGCTGAATAGTACTCTGTGGGAGGCGGGGCTTAGGTTTTACTGAAGGGAGGATTGCAAATGCAAATGCACGATGAACTGAATTTTTTATTGCCTGAGTGGTATTCCCTTACCTGGGACGCTCGGAGGATGATGCTCATATTGTAACTCATCACATGGCAATTTCATCAGGATCTTGTCCGGGTCCATGAAGATGATCTTCAGGAGTTCATAGACTTGGCGCGGAAAGGAAGCAACTGATCATTTTTATCATCTCACTAAAACTATTAACCAGTATGAAAACTCTTCCAATCTTTGCTTTTTTCGTAATCCTACTCCTTTTATTTTCCGGGTGTAGTGCCCCATCAAAAGATACAACGCTTACTCCTACAACACCGATACCTTCACAACTTGAAATCCCGGTACCTGTCAGCACAACAATCCCCATTACACAGACCGTAACACAACCACCAACACTTGTTTCATCATCAGGAGAAATGATCGTGTCCTTCATTGATGTCGGGCAGGGCGATTCAGAGCTTATCCAATTCCCCTCTGGAAAAACTATGCTGATTGATGCCGGACCAACAAACGCCGGTTCGACAGTTGCGGATTACCTCAGGAGCCAGGGGATCTCAACAATTGATATGGTTGTGGCAACTCACCCTCATGAGGACCATATCGGGGGAATGTCAGAGGTCCTGAATGGATTCAGTGTGAAACAGTTCATCGATAGCGGATATCCGCATACTACAAGCACCTTTGAGAATATGCTAAACCTCATCGATACGAAAAATATCCCGTTCCGGACGGTTTCAAAAGGGGATACGATTTCCCTGGATCCTGCCGTTTCTATCAGCGTACTAAACCCCCCTTCGACATTTTCCGATGACCTCAACGAAAACTCAGTAGTTCTTAAAATGACATACGGAAAAGTAACCTACCTTTTTACAGGTGATGCAGGGGGGATATCGGATCACGCGGATATTCTAAAAGTGCCGCATCACGGCAGTAATACAGGGTCATCAACTCTCTTACAGATTGCCCCCTCTGTCAGTGTAATTGAAGTGGGTGCGGATAATTCATACGGTCATCCAACAGCAAAGGTTCTGCAACTATTGGAACAGGCAGGATCACAAGTCTATAGAACCGATTTGAATGGACACGTTGTGATAACCTCTGATGGGAATACCTATTCAGTCAGCCAAACCAAAAACGCCCTGGCAACAACATCAAAAACGATATACCCGGTTACTACAACAGGTTCCAGTGTTGTGAGCGGAAATACTGCTTTCTGCGATTGTTCAAAAAATACCTATAACTGTCCTGATTTCCCCTTATCGGATGGGGCCGGTGCTCAGCAATGTTATGATTATTGCATATCGCAGGGAAAGGGAGATGTTCACGGTCTTGATCGTGACAAAGACGGCAGCGCATGTGAATGACAGGAGTTGATTCAAATTAAGGCAACAATTGATAGAATCGAAGGAACGATAGCGGTTCTGGTCACGCGGGAAGATCCTCCGGTGATATTCAACCTGCCGTTATCCTTTTTGACAGATATGCGAGAGGGAGATATTGTGGATATTACCATCCGAAAGGACCCGGAGAGCACGAAAGCGGCTAAGGCAAGAGTATCTTCGCTCATAGAAAAATTAAAACAGAAATCAAAAACGGATGATCTCAATCAATAATCATTCACTCTTTTATCCCTCTGTACGAAATCTGCCATACTTCACTCCCGCCCTTGGGCCCTTGGGCTGAATAGTACTCTGTGGGAGGCGGGGCTTAGGTTTTACTGAAGGGAGGCGTGGGCCTGCCCCTCAGAGATTTATTTCGAGATTTTGGTCATTCCTCGAAATTCAGAATAGTTTATGTTTCGGAATTTCCCGAGACAGGGACACAAATGAATTGAATGGGTTTTCGCGAAGTCTGATGCGTCAAATCCCCTTCGATAACAAAATATTTTATTAGAGTCTTTGTCTTATCAAAATCGTAAAGTCGATAAAGATAATATTTTTCTGCATTTTCTTGAGAACAAGTGAATTCGGTCTCGGAGAGGATGAATGGTTCGGATTTTCCGCTCGTTGTGGTTTTCACTTCAATATATTTTATTTTCCCGTCAGGTGTGACCGATTGAATGTCGTATCCTAACCCATCTCCCTGGGTTTTTGCAACATGTTCAATTCTCTCGATCATGCTGGGAGCATTCGCTTTTCGGAGAATTGCTTTTTCAATCTCGATCACCGCAAGTTCGCCCGCGTCTCCGATAACAGTATTCTTTTGATTTTTAGTAATATAATCCGTTTTTCTTCCAACAAATTTCTTCGGCTTCGAATTACTGGCAATTGGTTCGCAATCTGGTGATTCTGTTTGAAGATAGGATATTGAATTATCCGAGCTCTTCAGGAGGGAAAAATTATCCGGGATTAATTCAAGCTCATGATTAGGATCATCATCCGAAGAGGTTTCTGAATATGATTCACTATTGAATTCAACCTCATATTCATTTGCAATATTCTTTTTCAAAAATTTTAGAGTGGGAGTGTCGCTTGTTTTTTTGCCATTTCGGTTAAAATACTCAACCCATTCGGGAAATTTTGTTTGTATCAGCTTTTGAAAATCGCTTTTCCACAACAATCGGGTTCTTGGATTATTCTCATTAAGCATCTCGAAATGAGCAACAAAACTTTTTGTTCTAAAAGACAAGGCGATTTGTCTTTTATCGCCGACACTCAAAGAGTCAATATCAAAAAATGAGCGAATCTCAATGGGAATTCCTGTTCCGTGATGTAGGAAAGAGGATTTGTCCATTTGTTTAACGGCAATGAGATTGGATAGGATTTTCCAAGAATAGAATTCGTATTCAAATACCGGGTCGGCTCTCTTTTTCGGCACAACCAAAAATTGTTTTTCCGTGAGATATTTGTTTGCAGCGGTTTCCCTTCCAGAGAATTGAAATCGAAGCGCAACTTCAATTCTGACTTCTTCTCCATAGTTTTATCGAATCGTGCTGGAAAGATTGATGCCCGGATAGAATAAACTGAAAATAATGTCTCGCCTTGAATTTGCCTTTGCTCTTTTCGGTATGGTACTGGCGAGCTTCTGGCCGTTGAGCTTCTTGACGCAGGTTAGTGGACGTCTGGACTGTGTAATTTTGTGTGATAGCAGAAGAGTGCGGATAGTATGATTGAGGCAATCGGTAAACCCAAAGATAACAAAGTCATGAATATCTTAGCCGAAGTAACTGGCGGGAAGAGTTACAAGGCACACAAATATGCTCTTGACCACTCGGAACGGCCTTCGGTAGATTATGGCCCGAGTGAGATTGTTTGGAGACGAAGAGCGGAGACTTCCCCACAAAAAAACTACATAGATTTATCAAACAGATGTAAGAAGCTCGCCAGTCAGGATGATCAGATCCTGAGCTATTTCTTGGACGGTTCGCGCAGGGTTTTTAAAGTTGATGATATGGCTTATTCACAATCGGGTAATCGAAGTGTGATTTATCCCGTAGTAGCCGGGCAGATAGGAGTTGGATGTTGCCGTCGTGTTGACAAAAAGATGATTCCTGCCCGGTTCAAGCGCGAGTTTGTATTATCCATGCCTGATGTGGCAGACGCAGACGGAAAATCAGGATTTTGGCCAGCGACAGTAAAAAAACTTAATGAATGTGACGAATTAAAAAGACTCGGAATGGTGTTCTCATCAATTCTTCCATATAAAACATCTAAAAATGATGATAAAAAATACGAGGATCGAGCCACCGCAGCTATCCAAGATAGAATGATTGATCGTGAGAAAGAATTAGTAGCGGAACTCGTCCGCGAGGGCATGTTGGATCAGGACAACTATTTAGTTAAGGATGGATCTTTGGAATATCGTCCAACTAAGGAAGATAAATCCGACAAGAAAAAATATCAGACCTTCAAGAACAACTACAACTGGGTTATTGGGGCCTCAAAAAATTTTAATCCGGAGGTTTGTATGGATGCTAATGGCCATCCAAATCCCGGATTTATTGCAGAGTTGCCACTTTACCATCGCACACCTGTTGCTGAATATGAGAACGATATGCTTGGGGACATCAAATTTGCAGTATGGTATATCAGATTACGGGATAAAAACCGGACCCGAACTCCATTCGATGGTATTCTTAAAGTGGAAAAAATTCTCGTAACAGAGGAAGAGAATGAACGCGGTATCGAGAGCGATCTCGTGGATACATTGAGCGCTTATCTTATGAATGAAAGGAATCCTGTTTGCTATGGATCAGATCTCCGTTGGGCGAATCACCTATACCCGATTTATCTGACAGAGTCATTTGTTAAGTCTCGGTATTTGAGTACGGAAAGTTTTCTACATTTGTTCTAAAGGGGGGTAACATGAGTAACAACAAGAGTAAATTAATTGGACGAATTTTGGCAACGGAAAAAAATCCTACTACTATTGACGAATTCAATTTTTGGACGAATTCGGACTTGAAACTCAGTGCTTTTGATATTGTCAAGGTTGAGCACATCGATGGGTCTTATACTTTCGGTGTGATCGAGAACATTTCTCATATTACGGATGCCCAGAGTTTTTTGACCAACTTCATATCCAGTGATTTCGGCGATGTAAATATTGATGAACCGACGTTGCGAGTCGGCATGAACTATGCTAAAGCCAAAGTTTCCTTTAACAATGACAATCTGTACACCCCGGTACATAATAATGCTAAGGTGTATCTTGCCACTGCAGAAGAAATCACGCAGGCCTTAGGCCTTGATAGGATACAAAATCCGCTGGTTTGCGGGTCCTTAAAAATGTATGAGGGGACTTCAATGGAGGTAATACTTCCGGTACACTTGAACTCAAAATTTATCCTAGGGCCGGAAGGTGCGCATCTAAATATTTCTGGCATTTCTGGTCTCGCGGCGAAGACATCATATGCGATGTTTCTCATGAAGGCAATCCAGGATCGATACCAGAAAGACGATATGAGTGACAGCGTAGCCTTCGTTATCTTCAATGTAAAGGGCAAGGACCTTATGGCGATTGATAGGCCGAATGATTTTTCGTCCGACATCCAGGGTGAAAAAGAGAAAACTTTTACGGAGTACGAGGCATTGGGTTTGTCTACTGCGCCCTTTAAAAATGTAAAATATTTCATTCCCTACACCGATACAAAATCCGCCAAACAGAGCACATATTTGACAAGGGAAGAAATCAAGGACAATATTGACGCCGGTCAGCTGAAGAAGTTCAAATACATCTATTCGGATGATAAAGAGAACATCGAAATGATGTTTGCAGACATCGATGACCCAACCCAAACTATGGAATCAATAATTAGCAAAATCATAGACAAAGAGGATATTGATTTCGGCGGCCTTTCAACGTGGAAAGACTTTATTGACAAAGTCACAGAAAAAGCCCAAAAAGGCTCCGCCGGGGATAAGGGAGATATTTCCGTTTTGAGTTGGCGAAAATTTAAACGTGTAATTCGCAAGGCCCTTCAGGATGAGATGTTTGCATACAGGGTTAATGGTCGGGAGGCGGAATGTCGCTTAGCTGATGAATTGAAGAAAATCAGAAAGAATGAGGTATTTGTAGTCGACATTGCCAAATTACCCGAAGACAAACAAGCATTTGTCTTTGGTGACGCAGTGCGCACGATTTATAATTTGAAGCTCGGAGAGTATGATGCCGAGTCGAAAGTGGATCCTCCATCCAGAATCATCATTTTCATTGATGAACTTAACAAATACGCTTCAAAAGATGTCCCAAAGACTTCACCGATTCTGCGCGAAATATTGGATGTGACCGAACGTGGTCGGTCATTGGGCGTTGTTCTCTTTGCTGCTGAACAATTCCGCTCTGCTATCCATGCCCGTGTAACTGGCAACTGTGCCACGCACGCCTATGGAAGAACAAACTCCATCGAAACGTCGGCTAAGGATTATAGCAGCCTTCCGAACACTTACAAAAACATGTTGACGCGGTTGGAACAGGGAGATTATCTAGTTCAGAATCCTATCTTCCGATCTATCTTAAAAATAAATTTCCCGAAACCGATCTACAAGCAGTTCAAACAATGATGTGATGCACCATGGACGAATTTATTTTCGGGGCAAATATTTTAGAAAACCTTACGACAGGAATGTATCAGGACTCTAAAGTAATCTATCGTGAGTACATCCAAAACTCTTGTGATCAAATTGATAAGGCTGTAAGAGATGGAATCCTAAAACAAAATGAAGGCTTTATCAAAATATGGTTAGACCACGAAAAACGCAACATCACCATCGAAGATAACGCCACAGGCATTCCCGAAGCGGAGTTTAAACGCACTCTTGGAAATATTGCCGACTCCGACAAGAAGATCGGCGAAGACAAAGGTTTCCGGGGCATTGGAAGATTGTGTGGTTTGGCTTATTGCAAAGAGCTTATTATCACGTCATCCTTTAATGAGGAGGGAATAGTTTCAATTTTAAAGTGCGATGCGAAGAAAATGCGTAGACTCATTGATGAGCACGCGCGTGGCATGAAACATACAGCAAACGATGTACTTCAGGCAATATACCAATTTGAGCAGAAAAAAGAAAAAAATTCTGCCTCACATTTCTTTAAAGTAGAACTTATCGATATTAATCCCGAAAATACTGACCTTCTCGACTTTCAGCAGGTTAAAGATTATCTCTCTTTTGTTGCTCCTGCTCCCTATCAGAGCAGCTTCCATTATCGTTCAAAAATTTATAATCACGCGAAAGAATTAGGCACCAAAATAGATGAGTATAATATCACTCTCGACGGCGAACAAATTTTTAAAAAATATACAACCATATTGAAGGATCCTAACGGTGAAACATACGACGATATCTCTGATGTAGAGCTCAAGGATTTTAAGAATGAAAACGGTGAGCTATTAGCATGGATGTGGGTCGGCGTTTGCTCTTTTAAAAAATCCATTCCGCCGAAAAACAATCCGATGCGTGGCCTGCGGCTGCGAAAAGAGAATATCCAAATAGATGGAGAGGATTCACTCCAAAACCTCTTTAAAGAACCTCGCGGAAACGGCTATTTTATTGGTGAAGTTTTTGCAATAGATAAAGAGTTAATCCCTAATTCGCAGCGCGATTATTTCAATGAAAACAAAGCACGGAACGATTTGGAGCGTGAGCTTAAAAAATATTTTAACGAAGATCTTCAAAAAATTTATAACGTCGGATCTGAGGTTAATAGCGCTTATAATAAAATTGAAACATTTGAGAGAAAAAATGCTGAGTTCAAAACAAAAGAAATTAATAAATCTTTTTTAGATGATACTCACCGAAAACGCGAGTTAAAAAATGTTCAAGAATCAAAAGAAAAAGCTGATGCTGCCCAGGAAACCATCAAAAAAGCTAAAGAGAAAGCCGGCATTTTAGCTCAAAAAGTAATTTCTAAAATAGAGGCTGAACGACCTCTGTCAGTTGCCAAACCGGTATTCCATCCTTTAAACGCAAAATCTCACGAAAATAGAAAATTTTCTAAATATAGTCAAAATGAACGTAAGATTATTTCAAAAATATTCAGTATTATTTCAACAGTAGCTGATCCGGAAACGGCCGAACTAATCATCAAAAAAATCGAGGATAAACTCTAATGGGCCGAAAAATTCTCTTAATAGAGCCGAATTATCGAAATAAATATCCTCCGATGGGCCTTATGAAGCTGGCGACATATTATCGCAAGCGAGGGGATGATGTACGCTTCTTTAAAGGTGATCTAAAGTTTTTCGCAGCTCAATTATTATGTGAAGAATTTCTTTCTGAGGTGAATGAACCCAGATTGGGAAAACACGTACCTAAACTCATTGAGCATATAAAGACAGGAAAGTATGCTCCACTAGATGCGCTTCCGGACTTCAGGAAAAGCGCACAAGAGACACTTCTAAAAGAATATCGCCTTCGATATCTGGAGGGTGATTTCCCTCAATTCGATATTATTCACATCACTACTCTTTTTACCTTTTATTGGCGCGAAACAATCGATACCATTAACTTTGCAAAAAAGTTCCGTTCAAACTCTGGCAGAATAATTGTTGGTGGAATAGCTTCAACCATTCTTCATGAGCGAGTTTTTCAAGAAACCGGAATTGATCCTATCTGTGGGCTATTAGACAAACCTGGGATGCTGGATGCCGATAGTGCTGACATTATCGACGAAATGCCTTTAGATTACTCCATTTTAGAAGAAATTGATTATCAATATCCGGCAAATAACGCCTATTTTGCTTATACGACGCGAGGCTGCCCCAGGAAATGCTCCTTTTGCGCCGTTCCTCGTTTAGAGCCAGAATATATTGATTATATAAATTTGGCAGAGCAAATCAAGCAAGCTACTTCGCGATTTGGTCCGCAAAGGGATTTGCTTCTAATGGACAATAATATTTTAGCTTCCAAACACTTCGATAAAATTATTAATGAGATTAAAAAATGTGGGTTTGAGCGTGGTGCTATGCATACTCCCGTAGACGATTATGACATAGCAATGAAAAACATACGCTCTGACTATAATGTGAGAGCGTATACAAGAAAAATCATCAGACTTTACGATAACATTTCTGACAAACTTCCTGAATCTGAACAAGCAGATTTTTATATAAAACGTGAAGAACAGAATCTTCTTTATGCCGAAGTGGCGAGTCCTGAAGCAATAATAAGGTTCGATAACATAGCTCGGCCACTCTATGAGAAATATATCCAACGGACCAAGCGCCCGTCAATGCGTATTATTGATTTTAATCAGGGCGTGGATGCTCGTTTCGTGACTGACAAGAAAATGAAAAAATTGGCGGAGGTCAACATTCGTCCGCTGCGTATCGCATTTGACCATATTTCAATGAAAGACAAATATGAGTCTGCAATCCGAATGGCTGCCAAGAATGGTATAACCCACTTATCCAACTATTTACTCTATAATTTCAATGACAAGCCAGAAGAGCTGTACTATCGGATGAAACTCAACGTCGATTTGTGTGACGAACTTGATGTGAAAATTTTTTCTTTCCCAATGAAATATCACCCGATTGACGATCCAGATTTCTTTTATAATCGGGAATATACTGGAGAGCATTGGAATCGAAAATTTATTCGAGCGATTCAAGCGGTTCTTAACGCTACAAAAGGAAAAATAGGTCGCGGAAAATCATTCTTCGAGGAGGCTTTTGGAAAAGATGTTGACGGATATTATAAGATTTTATGGATGCCGGAAGCGTTTATCATTCATCGTTTTAAATACAAAGAAAATCTGACTGCGGATTGGTGGAATCAATATAACAAACTTGATGAAATACAGCGAAATCAATTGCATGAGATAGTGGCTAAAAATCAATTTGAGGAAAAAAACATTACGGGAGACCTTGCCATTGACAGTGTGCTAAAATATTATTATGTCAAACGCGATAGACCGTCATAGTGTTGCCTTGGAACGTATCAATAGCGATAATTCCCAAGCGCATTGAGAGAAGCAAGGTCAGAAGTCCCGAAGATATGCCGAAAAACGAAAGAGCAGGGCCGGCGGGACCGTCACACAATCCCACTCTCCTCCGCCTCCTTCCTCAGTCCTCTTCCGTAACAATGCTCGCAGAGCTTCACACCCGCATCGCGGTCGTGCCAAACAGCCTTCGCAACCCCGCAGACCGAGCACTTCCCCACATCCGCCGTCACGCGGCTGCACCGGGAAACATCCACGGCCCCGGGCAGCGGGACCGACGCGGTCTGCTCATCTTTCACCGCTTCGTTGTAACATGACCGGCAGATCCGCCGTGCCTGCTGCTTATCCTTTGGCCGGGCTCGCCGCTCTGCAGTGAGTTTCTCCACATACCAGGAGCCCTTCTTCCCGCAGGACCCGCAGGGGGTCTTCGGCTCCGGTACCTCGAGTTTTTTGTAGTCCTTTGCCCGGACAGGCCGGGGCGGCCCCTTGTTTTCAGCACAAGGTTCTGTTTTCAGCACGTTTTCAGCATCTTTCGTACGGCTGCTGAAAGAGCCCGGGGCCCGATCTGCATCTCTTTTGCCTGATTGGGCGGTTCCGGGCGGAGATCGTTTTTCGTTTTCAGCAGATCGCAAATTATGCAGACACTGAGTGGAATTCGTTTCAGGTTCCGGGCCACCTCCATAATTCCGGTTTTGCTGAAAACATCCTTTTCTTAGTACAGAATTATTTGTACAATCACCTTCTTTGCTGGAACCGGGAACGCTGGAAGTTCCGTTTTCATTTTCAGCAGTTGCTGAAAAACTGCTGAAACCTGCTGAAACTGCTGAAAGATGAGATGAATCATCGTCATCGTTCTTCGGGTTGTGGTCGAGCCAGCACGCCCCCCCGTTCATCCACTGCCGGTAGAGCTCCCGGTCCCATTCGAACGCCTCGGTCCTGCGCCGGACCGAATACCCGCTCTCCTCAGTCAGCGTCACGGTCCGATCCGTGAACGAAATTGCCGGGCACTTTTCCAGCAGCCCGGTATAATTCTTCCCCCGGCTGTCGTAGCCTTTGATCATCCGGTAGATGCTCAGGTAGGATCCTCCGGTCAGCCGCTGCAGGTCCTGGATAGTGAATTCCCTCAGGTCCGCCTTCTCGATGATGGCGAGCAGGTCGGACTCTTTCTTGGTCATCTTCGATTCCTGCCCGCCCGCAGTCCCGTTCAGGAGCGTGAAGACCTCGGTCGCTGCGGTGAAATCCGCCTCGTCTGCATACACGCAGAGCGTCCCATCACTGCCGGTCTTCTGCCGGCGCTGCCGGAAGAAGAGGGCCGCATGGCTCTTGATCAGGTCGTAAAGCATGTCGGGGTTGCGCCGGTTGCTGATCCTCTGGAACCGTATTCGCCGCGAATAGGGAATGATAACCCAGATCATCTGCTCGTGCAGGACCTCCCAGATCTCCCGGCAGAGTACCAGCTCGGAGGATTCATCGGTGAAGGTGTCGGGGTCCTGCTCCTCTTTCTCCTGCTTCGCTGCCAGCACCCGGGCGTCCTGCTCGGTCGATTCGTCAATCCAGCAGGTCAGCATCCGGTTCATCACCTGATCGTCACCGGTCCCTTCCTTCTTCGCGATCCACCAGACGCACCGCTCGGGAATCGTGCAGACCCGGGATGTGAGGTCTTTTGTGACCGTCGTGTGCGTAATCGGCTCGTGGAAGTTCGAGGTCGCGGACTTCAGGATTTCCTGAATGCCGTCCGATAGCTCGGTGTCGTCGCTCATCAGGACCGTGCGCGGCTGGAGGTCCTTCATGTAATAGAGCGCCTTGTTGCTCACCGTGCCTTTCACCTTGTACCGGTCCGGCACCTGGCGCATCATCTTGCGGAAGGCGTGGGTCTTGCCCTTGCCGGAATCGCCGGTCACCGAGACGTGCAACCCATCAGAGTTCTTCACGGCCTGCGATGCCATCGAGAGGATCATGCACCGGGCAAGGATCTCGTCGCCGACATGCTCCTCGGCGAATGCCGCGAGCATCAGGGCTGCAGGATTGCCGTGTTCCAGCACATCGAGCGCAGCGGCCCGGATATCGGGGTTTGCCGGGACCGGGGCCGGGCCCTCAGTCCCTTCGTTCTCAGCTTTGGCCTTTGCCCGGTCCTTTCGCCAGGTCTTCTGTTTCTGCTCCCAGTCCTTCCGCTTCGTGGCCCGGTCCGGTTCGTACCGCTCGCGGAGTTCCTGCCACCGCTGAGTACCGCCGCCGCAGGAGGTGTGCTTGCACCCGGCAAAGACTGCACCGTTGCCGAACTGGATCGCAAAGGCCCCGTCCTTGTGGGCCGATGAGAACGGGCATTGGTGGAGGATGAAGAGTGTCCCGCCGCTGTACGGTTTCTCTGACCGGATGTTAACACTGTTAACAATCAGCCAGCGGCGCAGGTCAAAGCCCTTGTCCTTCGCCGTTGCCGGCTGTGCCTGGGCGTGCTGCTCGGTCGGGAGCCGGGCCACGAGGTCCCTGAGCTGATCGATCGTTGCGACGCTCAGCTCATCCGGGGCTGATAGCATCCGGCTCCGCCGGTGCGGGCGCTCGGGCGTGTTGTCGCCCTTCCGCGAGACCGTGCCGTAGAGTTTCCAGATGCGGGCCGCGTTGAAGTTCGCCGTGTCCACGGTCACCCGCTCATCCGAGAAGAGCGTGTCGAGCGTGGCAAGACAGCTCTTCACCAGCGCCGTTGCCGCTTCATCGTTCGGCAGATCGATGCGGTAGAGCAGATGGGCCCCGTTGCCGGAGTCCGCCCGGACTGGGTCTGGAAATCCGAGCCCGATGAGCCACCGGGCAATCTCCTCAGCTTTTGCCAGGGCCAGCCCGTGCTCCTCATCCGTGCTCGACACCCCGCTCGGTCGCAGCGGGTCGATGTCGACCGGCAGCCAGCGGCGGCGCAGGATATCCGCGTCGCTCGTCGTGCTGTCTTTCTTGCCAAGCCGCATCTTGATCCGGTTCGCCCGGCGCGAGAGCAGGGCCGGGTTCACCTCGTTCAGCGTGACGTAGATGCCATGTACTGAGTTGTCGGCATCGAGCGGCTCCACTGCCCGCACAAGCGCAGCGGAATCATTGAAGTAGCCGCTGTGGGTGAATTGGTCGGTGAGCGCCCGGACCTCGATGACCTGCCCGGGCCCGGCTATTCGGGCAATTGTATCACGGAGCAGTCCATCCACGGGTCACCACCCTCGCCCTGATCGCCGTCCGGAGTCAGAAAGAAGTACCGGTTAACCATGCCCGTCGCCTTCTTCGCGGGCAGGATCCTCCTCTTGCATTCTTTTTGCGTACTCATCGGATGTTTCGATTTTCACCGTGTACCGGTGCTTGAACTTCTTGGTGACCAGGATCTGGAAGACCGAATGACCCTTCTTCTTGATCTGGTCCGCGATCGCTTTCGGGATCAGGTAGAGCGGGATGTCCTCAATCTTCTCTATCGTTGCTTCCACATTCTTCTCTTCACCGGGCATAGGCCGCCACCTCGCGGATCTCGTTTTCCAGCACCTCGAAACAGTGAATTGACCCGTTCGGCGACACGACCCATTCTTCGCACCGGAGAAAGATGTCACCGGGCGACATGGAAAGGAGCGATCGCAACTGGCAGATATCGAACCTGCAGAACGACTCAACATACTGCGGGCTCACGGCTCCCTGGGCAATCCGGAGCTTCGCGCAGAGGGCCTCGTAGTCGCCTTTCAGCCCGACAAGATGGAGCGGGATGATCTGCGAAAGGAAACTGTCCGTGACAGGCTGGACCGGTTCGTAGCCCCGGGAGACGAGAAGTTTCGTGCACCGGTTCTTCGCCGCGTGGAACGACTGCTGCGAGATCATGCCGCACCCCCGGTCAGCCCGGTGTTTTCATCCGGCGCCAGGATCTCGCGGATCCCGTCCCGCCCTATCTCGAACTGCTGGAACTGGTTCGAGGGAATCGAGACCCAGACCTCGAACCGCGAGACTTTCATACCTGCCGGTGCTTGGGCGAAGAACTTCTTCATCCGCCCCACCTCGTCCCGGCAGAAGAACGCCGCTTCCTCTAAGGACTGGATCGGATGCAGCGAGACCTTCAGTTTCACCATCACATTGTCGATGGTCCCGTCATCCATCTCCTTGCGGGCGGCCAGGTTGTACGGGATGTACCGGGAGGTCCGGACAAGGTCCGTTACGATCACTGGATCGTAGCCCAGTTTCAGGAGGATGTTGCCGGCCTGTTGTTCCAGCGTCTGCATCCTGTGGAAAGCGGTCATGCGACACCCCCGACCCGTGATACCACCGGCCCGAACAGCGAGAGTTTCGGGATCTCCCGGACGCTGTCCCTCAGGACCTCGAAGCACCGGAACCCGTGCGTCAGGGAGTAGATCCAGATCTCGTAATGGTATTCTGCCCTGTCAAGGTGGCGGGCAAGGTGCTTGCGGAACTGCGCAAGGTCCAGCCCGCATTTCTGCATAACCATATCGACCGTTGAAGGGACTTTTGAGAATTTCCGGATGCGGATGAACCGCTTCTCTCCCGATTCCCGTTCCGCGACCAGATGGGCCGGGGGCAATCTCTTGTCAAAGCCGGGCGGGACCACCCACACCCGGTACCCGTGCACCTGGAGGATCTCGCGGGCCCCCTCCTCGACCAGCGTACCGCGACGGCTGGTCATGAGGCCGCACCTCCCTTGTGCGGCACAAGTAGTTCGGGTTCCGGCACATCGCCCGGGACCTCGAAGAGGATGCAGGACACATCCTCGCCGAGCGCGACCGCGATGAACCGGTCGCGGGGGAGCATGTACCGTACACTGCCGACCGAGATAATGACGGCCCGGCCCGAGGGATTGAGGGATACCAGGCCGGATGCGACCGGGTTACCGGACGGGTCCGGGTTTTTCCGGAAGAGCGATACCGTCTCACCCACAAAGAGGAGCATCCCCATCTCCTCAGGGCAGATGAAATACGACTTGTCCCAGATCCGGACATGGACATAGCCATCGCTTCCGGTCAGCACGATACCGGCGGAGAAATGGCTCATAGCAATCCTCCCGCCAGCCTGCCTCCTTCAGTGAGGAATTTAAGGATGGAAACTGAAGTACCTGTGGCAGTCTCACGGCGTGACTGGGTAAGTTTTGTTCGTGAGCTGCCACTGATTACCGCGTGCATGATACTTCCTCTTTTGTAACGATCTTCCAGCGCCCGTGTTCAACCATCTTCTTCCCGATGCCATAGAAGCCGGACCGCTTCTCGTAGGCTTCCACGGCTTCCTGCGTCACCCGCAGGGGTTCGCGATTCATTGCGTTCTGCATGTTTTCACCGACTTTGTTTCGTTTGTTCAGCCACATTCCTCAATTGTTGAAACGTTCTTTTCCCTCGTGTCACGCAAAGCAACGGCTATCATCCGGCCTGATGCCCTTCTCTTCGATTCGGCAGGTGGCCTATCGGATCAAAACCATTTGCGGATCACGGGTAACGATTACCTGAAATCTACTGACTATCACCAAAAAAAGTAAAGAGCGAGAATACCGGGGAGTGCTTGCCTGTCAGCCGGCAGCACTGGCCCGTGTTCTTCTTACATCCTTTTCCGGACGCCAAGCTGTTCATCCTGACCCGGCTCTTTTGCAATGCAACCGGTTCGGGCCGGCGGATCAGGGCCGTGATCTTCGTCGTAATCGAAGCCACTGCGGCCTTTATCCGGCTGCCCGCCTTTTTGAGGAAGTCCAACAGCATTGTAATTGTTTTATAAATTCGCAGTTGTTTAAAGTGTTTTCTGAACCAGCGGGTTAGATGGGTGCTTTTTGTCGTACACGTGTAACACAATTGGCTGATTTTGCTGCACCAGAATGCAAAGCGCGGCTGGAATTTTTGAGAAATGGAAAAGCAATACTATGAAATTTTCAGTCAAGTAACAGAGGGGGCGGGGGGTGCGGCAATTATGCCGCAATGACAAATACCATGGAAAAGCCAAAGGAATTCTCGTGCAATCCGGAAAAAAATCATACGGTGTTCCGTTTGTTATTGGGAACCTTCTCCTTCCTGTATAGGAAAATGAAGGAACGCAGCAAGCAGCAGGTACCGAATAATCATTCCTTCCTTTTTTACCCCTACTGGATTCCATGCAACCCGCTGACTGATGTCCTGGCGGGCGGTGCGTTTGGCACACCCGGCCAGCTGAGCCAGTTCAGAGGACGTAACAGATTTGAGTACAACAAGAAACGATTCAATATCCTTATTTTGTTGAAATTCAGTTTAAGCATAGGACGCGGTAAATATGGCGAAGCGCTATGATGCGGGCACTTGGCTCGATAAAGGGTATGAACACATGTCAAACAGCAAATACAAGGACGCATTATCAGCTTTCGAGAAGGCAATCAAGGTAGATCCAAAATTTGCAAATGCCTGGAACGGAACAGGATGGGCACTTTATGAATTGGAACGTTATGAGGAGGCTCTTGTAGCTTACGATGAGTCTATCAAATTAGATCCAAAATTTGCAAATGCCTGGAACGGTAAAGGGTGGGCACTTTATCAATTGAAACGGTACGAAGAAGCAATTACTGCTTTCGACGAGGCTATCAAATTAGATCCAAAAAACACACAATACTGGTGCGAAAAGGGAGAGGCACTTTTTCATTTGGAACGTTATGATGAGGCTCTTGTAGCTCTCGACGAGGCTATCAAATTAGATCCAAAATTTGCAAACGCCTGGTGCGGTAAAGGATGGGCACTTGATCGATTAAAATGTTACAAGGAAGCTATTACTGCTTACGACGAGGCTATCAAACTAGATCTAAAAAACAAAGATGCTTGGCAGGGTAAAGGGCGGACACTCTCTCATCTGGAACATTATGAGGAGGCTATAGCAGCGTTTGATGAGGCAATTAACCTAGATCCAAAAAATGTCTACGTATGTGGCGATAAAGGGTGGGCACTTAGTCAATTGGAACGTTACGATGATGCGATTCTTGTTTTCGACAAGGCCATACAATTAGATCCGAAAAATAAGATCTGGTGGGACCATAAAGTGAGGGTACTGTCTCATCTGAAACGGTATGAGGATGCTATTGCAGTTTATGACATGGCTATCCATTTGGATCCAAAATGCATTGGTTACATGCTGAAAAAAGCAGACATTCTTTTTGAACTGAAGCGTTACGAGGAAGTTATTACTGCTTTCGAAGAAGTTCTCAAGTTAGATCTAAAAAACAAAGATGCTTGGCAGGGTAAAGGGAGGGCACTCACTTATCTGGAACATTATGAGGAGGCTATTGCTGCTTTTGATGAGGCAATTAAACTAGATCCAGAATATGAGTACGCCTGGAGCAGTAAAGGTCGTGCATTCTCCAGTCTCGAACGTTACGATGATGCCATTGTTGCTTTTGATAAGGTAATTAAACTAGATCCAAAAAATGAATACGCCTGGTGCGAAAAAGGAGATGCACTTTCGTCCTTGAAGCATTACAAGGAGGCTATTGCTGCTTTTGATGAGGCAATTAAACTAGATCCAGAATGTGAGTACGCCTGGATCAGTAAAGGGCGTGCATTCTCCAGTCTCGAACGTTACGATGATGCCATTGTTGCTTTTGATAAGGTAATTAAACTAGATCCAAAAAATGAATACGCCTGGTGCGATAAAGGAGATGCACTTTTTGAAGCCGAAAAATATAAAGAAGCAATAGACTGCTGCGAACAAGGACTCAAGGTTAATCCCAATGATAAGTCAATAAAAGAAACATTGAAAGAAATTTGGGATAGAATACCAAAACCAGATCTCGAAATCACATTCGATGAGACAGAACTAGTTTTGAACGAATGGGATAAAGTTTCTATTAATATTGAAAATACTGGGAATGCAAAAGCAGAAAATATTCAATTGTCATTTTCCAAGGATTTTGAAACGAGAGGTCTGAAACAATTTGATCTGGATCGTTGGGCAGACAAGTCATTTGATTTTGCCATTAAACCAACAGCCAAAGGGAAAAACCTCCTTGAGATAACTACAACATACACCAGTGAAGGCAATCCCGAATATACAAAAACAGATGAATTTTGGATTGATGTTGTGAAACAGAAAAAGAGTGAGGACTATTGATAATCCCCTTAAAGGTAGGTAATGCCGGAAAATGGTCGACTATTGGTATTCTGAACTTATTAAATGGGTAAACCAGAAACAATCGGCTAGAATTTATTTTTTAATAATCACATTGTGCGCTTTTATCGGAGCTTTAATAAGACTTTCATATGAATTTTATTTGGATTTAACAATAAATTACTGTCCAACAATAACCGTTTCAACAATATATGAAAATTACCTTTTACAGGACATTCCCAGAATTAGTAACAGTTTTTTTAACATCCTCTTTGGGAATCTGCAGTCAGCGTTAATTATTTTCTTTTTCCCATTTTGCCTTCTTCTCCTTACTTTAATTGTTGCAAAAACTACTCCCGTATTAAACCAGATATCGATGTTCATCCGAGGGGAAGAGGAAAAATTTCAGTTGGATGTTTTTTTCCGTTATTTAGGATAGTTATCGGGTTTGTCACAATTTTCTGGGGATTCAACACATTCCCATTTTTTTGCCTTTTCAAATTGCTACCAATTCAAATCTTTCTCTCAATGTTTTTACACGCCATTATTGAGATTCCAGCTTTCTTGATTACAGCTTGTTTGGCATTAATTTCTGTCGATGATATGAGAATACATTTTCACGAAACGTCAGACTTTTCATTAAAGGAGATAATCAACGTGACTATTGAAATACTGGAAAAAATGTGGTTGTATATCCTTTGTATCGTATTTTTAATTCTCATCGCCGCGATCGTTGAAACGTGGATATCGCCGCAATTTCTTGTATTTTCGTTTGAGAATTACCTTCAGCACAATTAACCAACAAAAATCAAATTTTGTGTTGTGGGTGTTCCAAAAAAATTACAGTTCCCCTTTCCTTTTCATCTCCGCGATCCGTTCATCGATAAGCTGCCGCAGGATATCCGGGTTATCCCGAAGGACGCTCTGCTGAATCCCCTCATCCGTATCGATCACAACATCGGAAAGCCGCTGGCCGCACGAGAAACAGTAGTTCGAGATGGGCGGGTTGATCTTCCGGCAGTGCGGGCACTGGACCGGCTCCAGCCGTGTCGTAGCGTTGTCATTGTCCGTGACACTGATGCCGTAGGATTCGAGCATCGCAGAGTCGATGTCCTGACCGGTGAGATGGGCATAGGTTCGGAACATATCGGTGCTGATGTTGCCCCACATCATGAGTTTGATCACGCTCTCCGGGACCTTCTCCTTGATGAGGTGCGTTATCCGGCTGTGGCGGAAGACATGCGGCGTGATGTGTTTGCGGATTCCGGCATCCTTCGCAATGCACTTGAGCCGCTTGTTGATGGTCGCATGGATGAGGGGCTTGCCGCGTTCGTTCACGAAGACCAGCCGTTCCCCGTTCGGGTCCGGTTTGTAGCAGGCCCGCCACTGTGCCAGGTATTCCCGGGCCATGATGAGCCGGACGTACCGGGGCATGTTGGTCTTGAAGTTCACGTTCGCGATGATGCCGTATTTATCGAACGTTAGATCGCCCCAGGTCATTGTCCCGATCTCGCCAATCCGGAACCCGCCTTCGTAGAGCATCATGATGAGTGCCCGGTCCATGGTCCGGGTGCACGCCTTCACCATCGCGGTAATTTCGTCCGGTGTCAGCAGGTCGGCGGCCACCTTCGTCATGGTGTCCTTGGGCGGCGTCCGGAGTTTGTGGATCTTGCTTTCGGTGAGCGGGGAATATTTGTTCTCGATCATCCAGAGGTAGAACTGCTTGAGGATGGCGATGAAATCGCTGATGGTGTTCTGTTTGAATGGCTTCTCCCGGCTGCTCTTTGCATTTCTCAGCTCAGGGATTGCAGCGTAAAGATCGCCAATGGTATTGTCGGCAAACGGCCCGATGAACCGGCGCCAGGAGATCAGCGTGAAGGTGAGCTTATTCGCCCGCCCTGCGCTGATGTTCTTGCAGGACCGGAGTTCTGCAATGAATTCCCGGATCTGGGCGGCATCGACCGTCGTGATAGTAAAGTCCTGAAGGGCGGCCTTGATTGCGTTTTCTGCCAGATCTGTCCTGACAGGATGAAAAGAGCTGCTCGTAAGCAACTGAGCGACTGGGTAAGTCATAGAAAAGTGTCTGATTGAAGCGGTTTAAAAAGAAGACTGAACGATTCTAACTTCGCATCCAGATGCGAGGGATGGGATTCGAACCCAAGAACTCCTGCGAGACCAGGCCCTGAACCTGGCGCCGTTGACCTGGCTTGGCTACCCTCGCGCCTGTAATTATTGCCTGCCCGATTTAATAAAGGTGAGGGAGAAGCAGGATTACTCCTTCTTCGCCCCGTTGTCGCTCGCGAGCTTCTTCATCTCGTTCTCGCGGAGCTCTTTCCTGCGGATCTTGCCGGAGATGGTCTTTGGCAGGCTCTCCACGTACTCGATGGCCCGGGGATACTTGTACGGGGCCGTGACATTCTTCACATGCACCTGGATCTCTTTTGTCAGGGTATCGGACGGCTTGAACCCGGGCTTTAAGATGATGAACGCCTTGACGATCAGGCCCCGGATATCGTCCGGCGACCCGACAACCGCGGCTTCCTGCACCGCCGGGTGCTCGATCAAGGCGCTCTCGACCTCGAACGGCCCGATACGGTATCCCGAAGCCTTGATCACGTCATCGTCGCGGCCGATAAACCAGAGGTACCCGTCCTCGTCCTTGTAGGCCTTGTCACCGGTATAATAAAAGCCGTTGATGAAGGACTTCTTGTTCTCCTCCTCGTTGTTCAGGTAATCCCGGAAGAGACCGACCGGGCGCGGGTCCAGCTTGATGGCAATCCTGCCTTCCTCGTGGAGGCCAACCGGTTTCCCGTTGTCATCGTGAAGTTCGATGATCCAGCCGGGCGCCGGCCGTCCCATGGACCCGAACTTGGGAGTCATGCCGGCAAACGTGCCGATGCAGAGCACCGTCTCGGTCTGCCCGTAGCCTTCAAGGATGGTGAGGCCGGTCGCGTCCTTCCAGGCCTTGATGACCTCGGGGTTCAAAGGCTCGCCCGCGCTGGTGCAGTGGCGGAGCTCGGAGAAGTCGAACTTGTCGAGATCCGCAAGGATCAGCATCCGGTAGATCGTGGGCGGGCAGCAGAACGTCGTGATCCCGTACTTCTCGATGAGCGGCAGGATCTCGGTGGCATTGAACCGGCTCCGGATATCGTACACAAAGATTGCAGCACCCTCGATCCACTGGCCGTACAACTTGCCCCAGGCGCTCTTCGCCCAGCCGGTGTCGGAGAGTGTGAAGTGAAGATCATTGACCCGGATGTCATGCCAGAACCGGGCGGTGACGATATGGCCGAGCGGGTAACTGTGGTCGTGCACCACCATCTTGGGCTCGCCCGTGGTGCCGGAGGTGAAGAAGATGACGAGCGGATCGGTGCTCTTCGTCTTCTTGGTGCCGGGCATATTCACGATCTTGGTCGAGACAGGAGCCGGGTAATCGAGTTCCACCGGGTAACTGATCCAGCCGGGGCGTTTCGCATCGATGAGGACCTTGCAGGAGAGCGAGGGGCACTCCTTCTGGACCTCCTCGATCTTCTCGGCCTGCTCCTCCATCGTGATGACCATCTTGATCTCCGCAATGTTGATGCGGTACTTCAGGTCCTTGGGGGTGAGCATCGTGGGGGCCGGGCAGTAGACTGCACCGCGCTTGATGAGCGCGAGGGTGAACGTCCACCACTCGGGAACCCGGGGCAGCATTATTAAGACTTTGTCGCCTTTGTTCACGCCATACTTGATCATGATGTTCACGATCTGGTTCGAGAGGCGCATGAGGTCAAAGAAGGTGAATTTCTTCTCAACGCCTTCCTGGTTCACCCAGATCATGGCAAGTTTGTTCCGGTCCTTGTTGGCCCAGGCATCGATGACATCGAACCCGAAGTTAAAGTATTCCGGAACCGAAATCGAGAAATTCCGGAACGCCTCGTCATAATCCCCGAGGTTGTGGTGATCGGGGCTTACCATATCTGATGCACAGGGAAGCGTTGTCGGCCCGGTGGATCCGGATCCCGCGGAACCGGCAATCCGGGAGGAGCAGGCTTCGCTGATCCATTCGGATCGCGACATCCTGCGTTTCTGGCACTCCCGATCAACGCTATCGGTGAGCTGATTATCCATTGTTACGGAGTATCGCACCATACAGATCCATTTCGTGGTGCGCTTATTACACTTTTCGATTGGTTGCTGCACCAAAATTCCCCTGCTGCGGGAAAAACAGGGGATCAGGATCGGTCCAGGTAACTCTTCAGCTCGCGGGACCGCAGTTCATTGCGCTTGATCTTGCCGGAGATGGTCTTTGGCAGTTCTGCAATGAACTCGATCTCCCGCGGGTACTTGTACGGGGCCGTGGTGCGCTTGACATAATTCTTGATGTCCTTCACCAGCGCTTCGGAGGGTTCATACCCCGTGTTGAGCACGACAAACGCTTTCACGATCACGCCCCGGATCCGGTCCGGGGATCCGACAACCGCGGCTTCCATAACCGCCGGGTGCTCGAGCAAGGCACTCTCGACCTCGAACGGCCCGATACGGTATCCTGAACTCTTGATAACATCGTCACCGCGGCCCACGAACCAGAAGTACCCGTCGTCATCCACCGAGACCTTGTCCCCGGTATAATACCAGCCGTTGACAAACGATTTGGTGTTCTCTTCGGGATTGTCGATGTACTCGACAAAGAGACCGGCCGGCCGGGGATTGCAGCTGACCGCGAGCCGGCCTTCCTCATGGAGGCTGACCGGTCTCCCGTCATCGTCATGGACCTCGATCTTCCAGCCGGGCGAGGGTTTGCCCATCGAGCCGGGACGCGCCTCCATATTCGGAAACGAGGCAACGCAACAGGCAGTCTCGGTCTGGCCGTACCCTTCGCAGATGGTAAGACCCGTGCCCTCCTTCCAGACCCGGATCACCTCCGGGTTTAAGGGTTCGCCCGCGCTGGTGCAGTGGCGGAGGCTCTGGAGATCGAACTTCTTTAAATCGGCAAGGATCAGCATCCGGTAGATCGTGGGAGGGCAGCAGAACGTGGTGACCTGGTACTTTTCAAGGAGGGGCAAGACTTCCGTTGCCTGGAATTTGCCGGTCATGTGGTACACAAAGATGCAGGCACCTTCGATCCACTGGCCGAAGATCTTCCCCCATGCACACTTGGCCCAGCCGGTGTCCGACATCGTGAAATGAAGATCATTGTGCCGGAGATCCTGCCAGAGCCGGGCGGTGACGATATGACCCAGCGGGTATCCCTGGTTGTGCAGCACCATTTTGGGCTCTCCCGTTGTACCGGAGGTGAAGTAGATGAGCATCGGGTCGGTGCTCCGGGTCCTATGCTGTTCGGGGATGCTCACGGAACGGTGGGAGACCGGTGCCGGGTACAGGAGTTCGTACGGGAAACAGGCCCATCCTTTGAGTTCCCCGTCTGCGAGCATCCGGGAGGTCAGGGTCGGGCATTCATTGCAGATCTCTTCGACCTTGGGGGCATTCTCAAGATCGGTGATGACCATGCGGAACTTCCCCTTGTTGATCCGGTACCTGATGTCCCGCGGGGTGAGCATGGTCGGGCAGGGGGCAAAGACTGCACCCAGTTTGATGAGCGCGATTGCAAAGATCCACCACTCGGGGATCCGCGGCAGCATGACAAGGACGCGGTCGCCTTTGTTGATCCCGTACTTCAGGAGGATATTTGCTGCCTGGTTGGAGAGGTTTGAGAAGTCAAGGAAACTGTATTTCTTCTCAAGTCCCTGCTGGTTAACCCAGATCATGGCAAGCTTGTTGCGGTCTTTTTTTGCCCAGTCATCAATGACGTCGAACCCGAAGTTAAAGTATTCCGGAACCGTGATGGAAAAATTACGGCTCATCTCATCGTATGTATCTTTGGAAGATCTGCTGCCGGTCATGAAAAATTCTCAAAAAACATGTTAAATTCGTTCTTTTTTAATCCTGCTGATAACAACCTGGTACGGGACGCAGCAAGGAAAAAAAGTGCGTGACCAGAACGACGGCAGGATCCGTACGGATGGGAACATAAAGGTTCTCCATTAGTATTATGATTGAAGGCACAGCATAGTATAGTGGATGGCTGATAAAAAGTACGCTTCATTGAAGATTGAGAACATCGTTGCATCCGGCGTGATAGCCGATTCAATTGACCTTGCAGAAGTATCAAGCAAGATCAAGAGCTGCGAACTCAATACCAAGAGGTTCCCGGGCGCGGTATACCGCATCGAGAACCCCAAGATTGCCTCACTGATTTTTTCCTCAGGTAAAGTAGTGCTGACCGGGATCCGGGACAAGAAAGCCCTCACTGACGGCCTTGGCATCATCATCAAGTCGCTCAAGGAAGCCGGTGTGGACACGTTCAAAGAGCCCAAGGTGGCAATCACGAACATTGTCTGCTCCTATGATATCGGGAAATACATCAACCTGAACAAGGTGGTCATCACCCTCAATCTTGAGAATATCGAATATGAACCCGAGCAGTTCCCGGGTCTTGTGTACCGCATCAAGGATCCCAAGATCGTGGCACTCCTCTTCTCAAGCGGCAAGATCATCTTAACCGGCGGCAAGAACCTGGAAGATATCAAGCGCGGTCTTGACTTCCTCGAGCAGAAGCTCGAGAGCATAATGTAATTTTACAAATTCCAATCCTGTTTTTTTATTGTTTTTCTGGACGGGCACGGTGCTTTTTTTTAGGATTTCTCTTGCGGGTTCCTGATGTTTCGTACCTGGTAGTCCCGGGTAAACCGGGTTTTTTCGCCCGATCTGATGATGAATCTCATGCAGAAGCGGGGTATCTCCCTATGAGTACCAATCGTTATGGGGACTGGAGAGTCCCCATCATTTGTCTTTAATAATGGAAGAAAAAACACCAGCCACTCACGCCCAGTACCGGTGCGTCTGGATAAAATTCCGCTCGGCTTTGAGGATCTCGCGGTAGAACGCATCTCCATCGGTCAGCGTGGCAAGGATGCGGGACGCGTTCTCCGGCCCAACACCCCGGGCGGAGAGGGCGATGACCGCCTTCTTCCCGCTCGACAGAACGATATTGGCATTGCGCATCAGGCGCTGTTCAATGGCCCGCTCTTCGGTGTTCTTCTTTGGCTTTGCAAGAACCGCATACTGCTCCTCCTCGTACGGCTTGAGGGCCGCAACCAGCCGCGCCCCGCATTTCGGGCACTGGGGATTATCAGCCACCCGGGAGACGACCGTCCGGCTCTTCCATTTCTTACAGTTCATGCAGGCAAGGATCACATCGTCCCCGTCAAGCCGCTTTTTTAACGTGGCAAGGACCGCCGCATCCGCAGTAGGTGGCGGAATCTGGTCGCGGGACGAGAGGAGACCCCCGGCGCCGATGAGGGAATGGGGGCCGAGCGAAACTGCAATCTTTCCCTCGCGGATGAGACCAACCAGTGCCGCCGCAGTGTCGATGTCCATGTACTCCGAGAGGAGCTCCCGGTATGCTTCCTTCTGCACGACCGTTTCATCGAAGAAGTCGAGGAGCCGGTGGATGCTGATCTTCTCGTAGTCGGCATCCGGGTCGATGGCCCCGAACTTCTTTGCAATCTGCACGAGTTTCCACTTAAAAAGCGCCGTTCGCTTGAGAGCGAGCCGGAGGATCCCGGGCATGGTCGCCGGGTCAAGCGAGAGAAGAACATCGCGCACATCCGCCGCCCGGATGGCAGACGGGAGCCGGAGGAGCATCCGGTACGCGTCCAGTTCAAGCCCGACCACGGTCCCGTACCGGGCGGAGATGAGGATGGAGATGACCCGGCCGAGCGCCTCGTTGGCCTTGTGGCCGGCGCAGACATTCAAAACAACGCCGTCTTCGGTATTCTCGAGCGTGATGAGTTCATCGGTGGGGACGAGAGAACGGTTTTTGTCCATCTCGGTTAAGAACTTTTCAGCAAAGACGATTCCTTCCTTCCCGTCAGTATAGTCTCCAACCGCGCGCGTCCTCCGCATGGAGCCGGCTTCCCGGGCCACCGAGTATGGGACCGGGATCTGCTCCCCTTCCCATGACGGGAGTTCGCCAATCGCCTTCTTTGCCGGTTCGACCGTCAGCTTCCCGTCAGCAATCTCTAAAACGCGCCAGAGCTGGCCCTTCGTTATGAAGACCGCGCCGGTGTGCACCCAGCCGACAACAAACGATTCATCGAGCGTCCCGACCGTTCGCCGGGTCACCATATCGAAGATCGGGACCTTGCGCTCATCGTGAATCATCGAGAGGTTGGAGGAAAGGTACCGCCGCGCCCGGGCGGTGGTGATGATCCGGCTCCCGTCAATCCGGATGAGGCGGTGCTCCTCCATCTGCTTACAGACTTCGTCGATGAGTGGGCCGGCACCTGAAAAAAGAGAGGTCCGCTCGAATATCTCCCGGATTCGTGCAGTCTCGATCTCCCCGTATTCCACCGCGATCGCCGCAACCTGGTTGGCAAGGACATCCGCCGCGTTCCGGTGCGGGACAACGCGCTCGATAGCATTCTCCTTTGCCCGTCTGGCGATGACCAGCGATTCGAGCAGGTCGTCAAATCCCGTGGCAAAGATGGTGCCCCGCGATATCGTGTTCAGCTGGTGGCCGGCCCTGCCCACCCGCTGCACCAGCCGGGCCACCTCGCGGGGGGAGCCGAACTGGATGACGTGATCGACCCTGCCGATATCGATGCCCAGTTCCATGGACGACGTGCAGATCAGGGTCCGTATCTCGCCTCGCTTGAACCGCTCCTCGGCATCGATCCGCACCTCTTTTGAGAGCGAGCCGTGGTGCACCTCCACATCCCCCCGGTTAAAGAGGGCATGGCCGAGCGCTTCAGCGGTCACCCGGGTGTTGACAAAGACGAGCGTGGAACCGTCACGCTTCAGGGATCGTGCAAGGACTTCGGACTGGTGTTTGAAATCGTCACCCACGTATTTTACCGAGATATCGAGATGCTTTGCCACCGGCACCTGCACGATTTCGCAGGGGCGCGAACCGCAGAAGAAGGTAGCGATATCTTCCGGGTTCCCGACCGTTGCCGAGAGGCCGATCCGCTGAAAATTTCCGGCATAGGCATGGAGGCGTTCAAGGGCTACTGCCAGCTGGGCACCCCGCTTGCTGCCGGCAAGCTCGTGGATCTCGTCCACGATCACGTACTTCACGCTGGCCAGATGCTTGCGCAGGACCTTTCCCATGAAGAGGGCCTGGAGGGTTTCCGGAGTGGTGATGAGAAGATCGGGCGGGGAGAGCGCCTGCTTTCGCCGCTCGTTCATGGGCGTATCGCCATGACGGACGCCGACCTCAAGGCCGAGCTCGCTGCACCACCATTGCATGCGGGCGAGGATATCGCGGTTCAGCGACCGCAGGGGGGTGATGTAGATGGCCTTGAACCCGCCCCCGTGCGGGAGCCGCATGAGACCATCGAAGACCGGGAACATCGCGCTCTCGGTCTTGCCGGTGCCGGTCGGGGCGATGAGGATGATATTTTTCCCGTCATGGATGAGCGGGATTGCCTGTTTCTGGGCATCGGAAAGGGAGGAGAAGCCCCGTTTTTTTACGCATGCCTGGACCCGGGGGTCGAGAACCTCAATCGCTTTCATCGTTTTCGATCCCCCGCAGCGGGCCGATATAGGTCCCATCGGCAAGGATGATCTCACACGAATCCTTCTTCATGCACCGCGAGACAGGAGAGAAAGGATCGTTGACAATCCGGGAGATATCATACCCGGCGATCTCGTTGAACGCCGGGACAAAAAGGGCACGGGCCGGCGTCTCTCCCTGGCCCGGAACTGCCAGTCCAAGCCGGGCACTGTCCACTTCAGCCCGTATATACGCCGGGGCCTGCAATGCGCACCCGACCTCGTCACGGAGCGAGATCTGCGGGTGGTGGTGCCCGATGACGAGCAGGTGACCGGCAAGTTCCGGCGCAGGGTACATATGCCCGTGCAGGTACCCGACGCTGTCGATGACTGCCCCTTCTTTTGGCCGGATCTCATCCTCCTTCAGGAAGCGTTCGATCCCGATATCGTGGTTGCCCGGGAATACGACGATCGGGATCCGGTCGCGGAAGGCAGCAAGAATTTCCGGCAGCTCGTGATACTCCTGCCAGGTAAGCGAGGGGATGCTGTGCTTGATGTCGCCAAGGAGCACGAGCCGGTCAGGATCCGCCTCATCGATGGTCTTGAGCACCCGGTCAACCCGTGCCTCGCTCCGGCTCCGGAAATGAAGCCCATGCGCTGCAAGATCGGCTTCGATACCGAAATGAAGATCGGCGATGACGAGGATCCGTTCCTCGTTCTCAATTGCGACCGCAGGGCCAGAGGAGAGAAATTCAAGGTTCATAGCAGGCGGACAAACCCTTTCTGGGGCTGGTAACATTCGTCCTCGACAATGAGCGCCTCGACCGCAGCGAGGACCGCGTCCTGGAAGACGCCCTGTGCGGCGAGAGTATCGATGATCGCTTCAACCGCCATGCCCCGCGGGCCGGGATTCGCTTTCAGAAGTTCGATGATAAGCTCACGGGCATCCGGCGCATCAGGGGATGCCGGTTCTGCGGGCTTCACCTGCCCGACCGCTTCCTCAACCATAGCGGCGATCTCACCAAGGAGGGCAGGGGTTATCGCATAGTGGCGGAATGCTGCGGCGAGCCGTTCATCGCTGTACTCCCCAAGAAGCGAGAGCCGGGCGGTTTCCAGCCGGTGAAGGGTAGCCTGTGCGGTTCTCAGGATCCACTGGTCCCGCACCGTGCGATCAACAGGCCTGATATGATCGGGACGGACTGTGCGAATCATTTCGCTGCCCCGGCAATAGAGCTGCGGGCGTCCTGTCAGCGAGACAAATGAGGGGAGCGGGATCTTTACAATCGCGCCTGCCACCGGAGACGACCTCCCCCCGCAGGCGAGATCGAAACCGCCGGTCGGGTCGGCGAGCCGGGCGTACACCATATCCCCGTCTTCATGCACTTCCGTGAGTGCCCCGGCAAGGAAGACCATCCGGCAGCAGGCACCGGAGGGGGTGACCACCCACGCGGCATTCCGGTCGTCACCGTCAGGTACTGAAAGTGTTGCCTGGTTGAATTCCCCGGCAAAGAGCCGGACTGCCCCCTCCATTGTGCTAATATCTTTGATTGCGGGGCACTTCAAGATATAGTCAGGGGCATAAAAGGCAACTGGTGCTCTGTAGAAAAACTGCCAAAAATCATAGATTGATCTGCGATGGGGCCACGGGCGCTCGGGGTCTCATCGACCCTCGCCCCGTGGAGCAGGAGGTACATGGGCACTTGAGACAAAAATGATAGAACCGGGGGTCAAGGGGGCTTGCCCCCTTGGGGTGCCTCCCTCCTCTTTAGGTAGAGAGGGGGTCACCATCGTAATTCCACTAAAGGGCGCTGAGGGACAGGTTTCACCAGAGCAGCAACTGGATATCGGGGAAGCCCAATTTAGGGCAGCAACCTGCACCAAAACTGCACGGACGGGAGTAGAAAAAAATGAACGGGAAAACCGGTCCGGGTTACCGTTTTTTCCGGGCAAATGAGAGTATCGCGGCGATTGCTCCTACAGCGGAAAGAACCGTCATTGCTGACAGGGGCGATTGGGTTGCAGCGGTTTTCGGGGTTTCTCCAGTAAGGACCGGCGGAACCAGCGTGTTGTCAAGGGCATACGCGTTCTCATACGCCTCGCGAGCTTCGGCAATCCTGCCGAGATTGTTGAGGGCATTGCCCTTGTTGTACCAGGCAATGGAATGCACGGTTGTCAGGTTCCCTTCAACGGCCAGCGCCGCATCCGCAGCAGTGATCGCCTCATCATTGCGGTTCAGCATGACAAGGATTCCCGCCCGGTTCGACTGGATAAGGCCGGTCATTGAGCTGACATTCAGGGCCAGGGCCTGGTCGGCTTTGTCAAGAGCCTGCTGGTATTTACCTTCGTTGGCAAGATCGACACTGTCCGAGTACAGTTTTCCCGCCGCGTTGATCGAATCGGAGGTGTCGGCTGCCACTGCGGATCCCACGACAAGGAGCGCAACAGCCAGGATAATACAGACAAATCGCAGTTTCATAGATAGATCTCCGGTTCCTGTTTGCAGTTACTGTTGTATAAAAGAACGGATGAAAAAGGGAGTTATCTTTTCTGCAGGGCCACAAAGGCTGCTGCAACCCCAAAACCTGCAAGGGCAATCCATGCGGGGAGGGGCGTGTAGGTGGTCGGTGCCGGCTCAGGGGTCGGTGCCGTGGTAGCCTGCGAGGTCATGCCCGGTGTTCCGGTCACTTCGGGCGTAAGGGTAACGGTAAGCGTTCCTTCCGGCGTGATCTGCGGGGATGGTGTAATTACCATGGCCGGCTGCACGAACGTTATCTCCGCAGTACTGCTCAGGATGCCTTCCGTGTCCGTGATGCCTTCGGATTTGTAGGTGTCCTGCATCCGGTTCAGGTTCTGGCTCACCGTGAAACGGTACGTTCCGACAGGATACACCAGATCGCCCTGGATATTGCGGGCCTGGCGATCCCATTTCCCGCCGGACTTCCAGAAGTTCCAGGTATACGGGGACGAGGTGATGTAGGGGGTGGTGTCCAGCGTCTGGATGACGGTGCCCGGTGCACCGTAACTTCCGGTATAGATATTTGTGACTGCCTTGCCGTTCGGATCGGTCAGCTTCACCGTATAGAAACCATCCGCCGGTGTCAGTTCGAGACGATATTTGAGCTGCAGGGCAGTATCCATATTGGTATCGATGCGGTAGGTCACGTTTGCCGTGGCAGGGACCGTTGTCCCGGTCACGTCCGTGTCAGTGTCGATGTCCCAGACGCTGATCTTCAGTTCGGGTTCATGGACAACAAAGACGGTCTTGTAAGGCGCTCTCTCCTCGCAGTACCAGGCACCCTCATAGCCGCGGTAATCGGCAGGGCTGAAGGTATATTTCGAAAGAACGGAGGAAAATTCGTTCAGGGGCCGGAGCGTGATGTTCTTTGCGGCGGGCATGGCGGGAGCGGAATTATTCGGCATCCACCCGATGATCCGGCAGTTGTCCAAAGCCCGTGTCAGGTCCACATTTGTCTCCCCGATAAAGACCGGGGCGCCCGCAACGATCTTCGTGGTTGTGGCACCCGACGGCACGACCGTGAGCAGGAGGAGGATGAGAACAAGTAAAATATATTTTCCTTGCATGACAAGTAATTTCAGGAACCCTTATGATAAATATTATGACATTCTTTACGTACAGCGCGTGATTTTTAAAAGAAACGAGCGATAACCGGTTTTTAACAGATACCCTGTCACCCGTTCGCCGCGTCCGTCATCTGAGGAGACATCATGGAGGAGAATAACACCATCTGGATCGAGAAATACCGGCCGGCCCGGCTCGCCGATATCGTTGGACAGGACGAGATCGTTGAACGACTGGCATCGTATGTGAAGACCAAAAACCTCCCCCACCTTCTCTTTACCGGCAGTGCCGGTGTCGGAAAGACCACCGCCGCTGTGACGCTGGCAAAAGAATTTTTCCAGGACAACTGGCAGCGGAACTTTCGGGAGATGAACGCCTCTGACGAGCGGGGGATCGATGTCGTGCGCAACCAGATCAAGGAGTTTGCCCGGACCATGCCGGACGGCGATGCCACGTTCAAGATCCTCTTCCTTGACGAGGCCGATGCCCTGACCACCGATGCGCAGGCAGCGCTCAGGAGGACCATGGAGACCTATGCCAAGACCTGCCGGTTCATCCTCTCCTGCAACTACTCCTCGAAGATCATCGACCCAATCCAGAGCCGGTGTGCCATCTACCGGTTCCGGCCGCTTGGCGGGGATGCGGTCAAAGAAGAGATCGGGCGCATCGCTTCCCGCGAAGGGCTCACCATTTCGGCTGGTGCCATGGACGCCATCGTCTACATCGCGCAGGGCGACATGAGAAAAGCCATCAACGCGGTTCAGGGAGCAGCCATCATCAGCCCGACCATTGACGAGAAGAGCATCTATGCCATCACGTCTACTGCCCGGCCGGACGAGATCGCCGAGCTCCTGACCCTTTCATTAAAAGGGGATTTTGAACCGGCCGAGTCCCTGCTTGCCCAGCTCCTCCACGAGCGGGGGATCGCCCCGAACGAACTGATCAACCAGTGCTACCGGGCGCTCGTGAAGATGGACCTGTCACGGGGGCTCAAGGTGCAGTTGATCGACCATCTCGGTGAAGCGGACTTCCGGCTCTCTGAGGGGGCCAACAGTGACATCCAGATGGAGGCGCTCATTGCACGCTTCGTTCTCTCCTCAGAAAAACAGCGGCAGGGTTAGGGCATGGACACAACGCCGGGTCTCATTGAAAATGACAAGACCGCTGACTGGAGCCGGCTCTTAAAGACCCGGTATAAAAAAGATCTCGGCGAACTCTCACGGGAGTACCCGCACAAGCGATCCCTCTCGATCGATTACCGCGATATCGAGCGGTTCGGTAAAGCGGGTATCGCACTTGCTGACGAACTCCTTGAAAACCCCGGAAAGGTCATCGAGGATGTGCTGGATGCGATCAAGACCGCCCAGCTGATCCGGACCAAGGATGGCAAGGAACCAAAAGGGATCAATATCCGGTTTACGAACCTGCCCAAGAAGACCCAGATCCGCGCCATCCGGTCTGACGACATCAACACGTTTGTATCAGTCGAAGGGATCCTCCGGAAGACCACGGAAGTCCGGCCCCGCATTGTCGAGGCAGTCTTCCGGTGCCCGGCCGGCCACTTCACCCACAAGATCCAGAAGTACGGCAAGTTCATCGACCCTGACGGGTGTGCCACGGATGGCTGCACGTTCAAGAAACTGGATCTCGTCCCCGCCCGCTCGCGGTTCATCGATTCCCAGAAACTCCGGGTCCAGGAATCCCCCGAGGGGCTCCGGGGCGGCGAGCAGCCCCAGACCCTTGATATCGATGTGACCGATGACCTCTGCGGGAAGATCTCGCCGGGCGACCGGGTCATCATCAACGGTATCCTCCGGTCCATGCAGCGGGTGATCAAGGGGGAGAAGAGCACGGTCTTTGACATCTTCCTCGAGTGCAACTCCATTGAGGTTGCAGAAAAGGAGTTCGAGGAAGTGGAGATCGATGAGAAGGATGAGGACGAGATCCTGCGCCTGAGCAAAGACCCGATGATCTACCGGATGATCACCCACTCGATCGCCCCCACCATCTATGGCAGCGAGGACGTGAAGCAGGCAATCGCCCTCCAGCTCTTCGGGGGCATGTCCAAGGACATGCCGGACGGGAGCCGTCTCCGGGGCGATATCCATGTCCTTCTCATCGGTGACCCGGGTATTGCAAAAAGCCAGCTGCTCCGGTACGTGGTCAAGCTCTCGCCCCGCGCAATCTATACGAGCGGGCAGTCTTCGACCGCTGCCGGTCTGACGGCAACCGCAGTGAAAGACGAGTTCGGGGAAGGGCGCTGGACGCTTGAAGCCGGTGCGCTCGTGCTTGCCGACATGGGTGTCGCGGCAGTCGACGAGATGGACAAGATGGAAAAAGGCGACCGTTCGGCCCTGCACGAGGCTATGGAGCAGCAGTCCATCAGCGTTGCCAAGGCCGGCATCACCGCAACGCTGAAATCGCGGTGCGCACTCCTCGGTGCGGCAAACCCGAAGTACGGGCGGTTCGATATGTTCGGCGACCTCTCGGACCAGATCAACATGCCCCCGAGTCTTCTCTCCCGGTTCGACCTCATCTTCATCATGACCGACCAGCCGGAGCAGAAGCGGGACCTTGCTATCGCCGAGCATATCCTTAAAGCCCACATCACCGGGGAACTCATCGCCCAGCATAAGAAGACCCCCATTCCCGGCGTTACGGACGAGTACATTGCCCAGCAGCTCAAACCCGTTATGCCGGATATCGACCCGGCGCTCTTCCGGAAGTACGTGGCCTATGCCAAGCGCAACTGCTTCCCGATGGTCTCTGACGAGGCAAAGGAGGCGCTGGTCTCGTATTACCTCAAGCTCCGGGGCATAGCCGAGCCTAACAAGCCAGTACCCGTTACAGCACGGCAGCTCGAAGCACTCGTCCGTCTCGCGGAGGCGAGCGCCCGGATCCGGTTGTCGAGCACCATCGACACGAGCGATGCGGAGCGGGTTATCCATATCGTGGATGCCTGCCTGCGCCAGATCGCCTACGATGCCAAGACCGGCACCTTCGATATCGACAAGGTGGTGACCGGTATCTCCAAGGAGAAACGGGATATTGTCCGGGTCATCAAGGATGCCATCCGCGATATCGGCGGCGAAGGACGGCGGGCAGCCATCGACCAGGTGATCGATTCCGTGAGCGGGAAGGGCTTCTCCCGCGAGAAGGTCAAAGAGGGTATCGACATGCTCCTCCGGCATGGCGAGGCAATGGAGCCGAAGTCCGGCATCATCCAGCTGATATGAGGAATTTTTATGGTCAGTGACAGGGAACAGGCAATCTTTGAAGCCGCAATCAAGCTCGGGGCGCTCTACCACCAGTGGGTGGGAACTCCGATCTCCCGCTCGTCGGCAGCAAGTGTTGAATCCGCAATCGAGAAAGCCGTCATCCTCCAGCCCTTTGTTGAGGAGATTACGGTCCGGCTGGACCGGAGCCGGATGACCGAGAACATCTACGGCTACAGCGAGCTCTCGGGCCTGATGTACGATGTCGAGATCGTCACCCGCGTAGGATTTGCCTACTGCCGGGCGCAGCTTGCCCCGCATGACGGGTACCCGCTGATGCGGATCGTGGAGTGCCATGAAATTCCCGCAGGTTCCGATAACTGACGACCATATTCACATTGACCCGGTCAACGGGCGGGGGATTGAAGCGGCAAAGGACTTTTTCCGGGCCGGGGGAACCCATATGTTCCTCGTCTCCAAACCCTCGTGGTCGCTTGGAGTCCATCCGGTCAGCGGAGTGGATTATGCCCGGGTCTTTGATGAGACGATACGGGTCGCGGAACTGGTAGCAGAGACCGGTGTTGTCGTGTTTCCCGTGCTCGGCGTTCACCCGGCCGAAATCGGGCGCCTTACCGAACGCATGTCCCTCCGGGAAGCAGCCGATCTCATGAAGGCCGGCCTTGACCGTGCAGCACAGTACGTGCGTGAGGGAAAGGCGGTTGCGCTCAAGAGCGGCCGGCCTCACTACCCGGTCGATGATGAGGTCATGGCGCTTTCCAATGAGGTGCTCGCCCATGCTCTTTTCCTTGCTGCCGACTGCTCCTGCGCGCTCCAGATCCATGCTGAGAGCGGACCATGCACCGATCTTGTCGGAATGGCCCGAACTGCCGGTGTGCCGGTGGAGCGCGTGGTCAAGCATTATGCAACACCGGATACCCCGCTGCACCCGTCATTCATTGCAAAATTCGACGGGATTTTAGAGATTGTCCGGAGCGGCCGGGCATTCACGATGGAGAGCGATTACATGGACGAGAACTCCCGGCCGGGCGCTGTGATCGGGCCAAAGTCCGTGCCCCGGTACACGAGAAAAATGTGGGAAGAGGGGATCATCACGGAAGACGACTGCTTCCGGATCCATGCGGAGACCGTGCAACGGGTTTATGGCGTTGAGATCCGCCTTCCCTGATCTCCGTTCGGCTTACCTTTTTCCTCTCACCCGCCAATAGAGTACCCGATGTTCATGAAAATCCACCGCTCACCGGAAGTGGGCGAGATCGTTGCGGTCTGCGATCGCGAACTGATCAACACGACCCTCACCAGTGAGAAGATGAAGGTGATCATCTCCCCATCCTTTTACGGCACCAGCCCGGCAACGGAGGATGAGGTCCGGGACGCCTTGCAGCAGGCGGGAAGTATCAATCTTATCGGGGAGCGGGCTGTGAGTGTCGCCATCGGGATGGGTCTTGTCACCCGCCCCGGCTGCATCATGATCGGCACGGTCCCCCACGCACAGGTCTACATGCTATGAGTATTAAGGATAATTTCTGCCCGAAATGCGGCAAACCAACCGAACAACCCGGGCTCTGTACGGAGTGCCGGATCGGCAGCGAGCCGTGGTTTACCTGCGATAACCGGGTTACGCACACCGAATGCCCCAGCTGCGGGGCAATGAAGCAGGTGAACACGTGGACGGATACCGAACGGACACGGGCGGACATAGGACCTGACCTTGCCCGGACTGCGGTCCATTTCCACGAACAGGCAAAGAAGCCGTCCATTGAAGTCGTGGTCGAAGACCTGACGGTCAACCGTTCGCGGGCATACTTAACGATACGGGCACTCCTGTACAAAAAACCGGTTGAAGACAAATGCACCGTTGAGATCGTCTGGCACAAAGAACAGTGCGACCGCTGCAACCGGATCAGCGGGAGTTACTATGAGGGGATCGTGCAGGTCCGGGCCGAAGGCCGGGTTGCAAGCAGTTACGAGACGCAGGTAGCTGCCTCGATCGCGCAGGAGGCCGAAGACTCCCTCCAGGCCGGCGGCGAACGCCTCTCGTTTATCTCAGACATGACCCCGAACAAAGACGGGATCGACATTACCATCGGGACCCAGCACATCGGCCAGCTCATCTCGCAGCGCATCGTTGCGCAGCTGGGCGGCAGGTACACCACCCACCCCAAACTCGTCGGGGAGAAGAACGGCCGGCAGCTCTACCGGATCACCTACTCGGTCCGGCTCCCCCGGTTCCAGAAATACGATATCGTGAAGGCCGGGGGCCGGTACCTCCAGGTCGACCGCGTGGAATCCCGGTATGTCCGCGCCATGGATCTCAGTGACGGGTCACCAAAGTCTGTTCGTGATGATGACGTGGAACGGATCGTCGGCAATGCCCGGAGCCCGGAATCCGCGCTCGTGGCCTATGCTGACAAAAAGACCATTGGCGTTCTGGATCCCCTCACCCAGAAGACAATCGAGTTCCGGGCCCTGCCATGGATGGAAGTCCGGTCTGGGGATCATGTCGGCGTTCTTCGCGACGGGGACGAACTGATTATTGTCAGGTAGACGATGCGTGTCCGGGGTGTTCCAAAGGAAAAACTCAGCGGGATCTCAGGCGAGGACTGGGTAGACCGGACACGAAGACCGTATGTCGTGGGCGATACCGCGTGGGTACCGGTCATTTTTGGCAAACCGTTTGACCGGGAACTGTTTGCGCAACCAGCCTACACCGGCCGTGGGTTCTACCTGATTGGGGATATTGCGGTTGTCCATGGCACGCGGCCCACGGACGAGGATATCCTCCGGATTGTACGTCTCAAAAATCCCCGGGGCGTCATCTGGCGCGAAGCGCTCGATGACATCACGCGGACACCCCGGACCGAAGTTGTCTGGGGGGAATGCGGCGAAACCCGTCACCGGGAGAGCGGGTATACGTATATCCTCGACCCGTCAAAGGTGATGTTCTCGCAGGGGAACCGGAGTGAGAAGAGCCGGATCGCGCAGCAGATCCGAAAAGGGGGCAGACCGGAACGGGTTGCCGACATGTTCGCCGGTATCGGGTATTTCACCATCCCGATGGCAGGTGCCGGGGCAGTGGTCCATGTCATGGAGATCAACCCGGTTGCCTGCGGGTACCTCCAGCGCAATGTTGCATTGAACCATCTTTTGAACCGTATCACGGTCTCGCAGGGCGACTGCCGCGACCTGCTTGACGGGATCTATGACCGGATCGTGATGGGACACTTCGATGCAATCGATATGCTTCCTTCTGCTCTCCTTCATGTCCGGCCGGGTAGCATCCTCCATCTCCACGCTATTGAAATTCCAATAGACCGAGTACAGGCAACCGTTGAAGGCGCAGGTTTTTCTTGTGGCATTCAGGTACATAAGGTCAAGAAGTACCGCCCGCATGCCTGGCATGTGGTGCACGACATCACGATACTATGACACAGAAGACGCTTTCGGGAAAGCAGATCGTTATCGGGGTTACCGGGAGCATCGCCGCTGTCGAGCTCGTGAAGCTCATTCACGAACTCCGGCGCCGGGGTGCCGAAGTGCATTGTGTCATGAGCACCGCGGCTGCGGGTATCGTAACTCCCGATGCGCTCGCGTACGCCAGCGGTCACGAGGTCATCACCCGGATCTCCGGCCTCGTTGAGCATGTCACATTCTGCGGGGACGAAGGCACCGCCGATCTCCTTCTCATCGCCCCGTGCACGGCAAATTCCTTAAGCAAGATCGCGTGCGGGATCGATGACACCCCGGTCACCACATTTGCAACAACCGCCATTGGCAGTACCACCCCGGTCATTCTTGTTCCTGCCATGCACCACAGCATGTACCGGCACCCTGCCCTTCTGGAGAATATCCGGCGCCTGAAAAGCTGGGACATTGAGGTGATGGAACCCCGTATTGAAGAGGGCAAGGCCAAGATGCCCGTGCAGGAAGAGATCGTTCTCTGGTGCGAACGGGCAGTCCGTGACCGTCCGCTTGCGGGGAAGCGGGTGCTCATTACGAGCGGTGCCTGTCAGGAAGCAGTGGATGATGTCAGGATCCTCACCACCCGGTCGAGCGGGCAGATGGGCCGGGCGCTGGCCCTTGAAGCCTTCCGTCTCGGGGCTGACGTGACCGTTGTTCACCGCGATACCTTCCCCTGCGTGACAAACATTACGGTAAATTCCGCTGCGGAGATGCGCGATTCCGTGATGGGTTTTCTCAAAGAACAGGGAGGAACGGACATCTACATCAGCGCTGCTGCGATCTCGGACTTTGCACCGGCACCATTACCGGGAAAGATCCCGAGCGGGAACCCTGCAACCATCGCTCTTGAGCCACTCCCAAAACTCATTTCTGAAGTTGTACAACAGTTTCACCCGTTCACCATCGCATTCAAGATCGACCGGTCGCCGGAAACGGGCGCCCGGGCCATGCTTACGCAGGGTATCTCTATGGTCCTCATGAACACCCCCAAAACCATGGGGAGCACGCACGGCGAATATATCCTGCTGGACGCAGCAGGAACAACAACCATCGCGGGCGAAAAAGACGAGATCGCCCGCGTCATTTTTGGGAGCCTTACCAAAAACCCGGTGGCAGATCAGTTACCGGAACGCGGCTGAGCCAATCTGCCCGATTTTTTTAATTTACCGGCAATTGCCCTATCCACGAAAGGGCTGACCCCGGAATAATAGGGGAACGTTTAAGTGATGTTTGTGTAAATACTGATCTATGCCTTCCATGAAGAGAGCGGATCAAAAACCGGCACCAACCGGTTTCTCGTTCCAGATCCCGATATTTTACAAGCTGATGGTCAGTATGCTCTTTGTTGCAACAATCCCCATGATTCTTCTTGGGATTGTCATCATGGGTGACAACAGCATCATCAGCAACATCGGACTTGCCAACAGCATCTTTATCATCACCCTCATCACCCTCTCGGTGGTTGTCATGTGGAGTTTCTTCCTTGCCAGCAGCATCACGAATCCGATCGTGAAGCTCTCCAAGATCGCGACGAGCATGAGTACCGGGGAACTCAAGAACCCGGAGATCGAACTGCTCAGTAACGATGAGATCGGGGAACTCCAGACCGCATTCAACCGCATGATCAATACCTATAAGATCCTGGACACTCTCGCAAAGGAAGATAACGAATAAGAAACTCCAGGCGACCGGGGCCTGACAGACCCGGTCGGGTCCGGCAGCGGGATGGATTTTTTTCCTTCCCGCACCCACCGGGCATCACGGATACACCAGATCCGGAGATTACACGAATGCTCAAAGAAACCCTGAACAGATTCCTCATCATCAATGGCGTGCAGGCGGCACTGGTAGTTCAGGAGAACGGCGAGATCATCGAGAGCATGAAATCGGGAATTGCACTTGATAACGATCTCCAGAATGTTATTGCAACGATCATGCTCGACTCGCAGGTGACCGCGAAACATTTCGGCGATGCCCTGCTCTCCATGGTCTTTGTGGAATACACGGATTACTTTCTCATTCTCGGGCCTCTCATGGAGGAGTTTTTCTTAGTCATCATCGCCAAGAACACTGCTAATATCGGCCAGATAACCTACGAGATGAAGAAGAACCAGGACAGTATTGTGGCACAGTTATGATCGAACAGTTACCTGAAGGGCAGAGTATCGGGTGGATGCAGGCACCACCCCAGTGGATCTTCACCCATACGGTACGGTTCATCGGCATTGTGCGAGTGGTGATCCAGGATGGCGAGGGGTTCATCCTGATCCAGAAAGGAAAACCCCTGGCCTACTACTTCAAGCACGGAAGGATCGAGCTCCGGGGCCATGCCGCGCTTGATTATTTCAACTCCCACCCCACGATCGAATTCAACCTCTGCAAATATACTCCTGAGGAATTTGCTGACGCATTACGCATATGCAACATCGATGAGCAGGGAACCACCATTCCCCCGCAACCGGAAAGGCCGGTTCCAGAACCCGTAAAACCCGCACCGGTTCCTTCTGAACCGGAACCCCCCCGCGTGGTTCCCCCGCCTCCACCGCTTCCGGTCATCGAGAAGAAAACCCCGGCGGCACCTCCGCCACCACCTGCACCCGCCCCGGCTCCCCGGCCCCCGGTTCCACAACCTGCTCCTCCCGTACCGGAGCCGGCGCCTGAGAAACCCGCACCACGGGTCATCCCCCCGGCTCCGCCCGGCATGCCCCCCCAGCCGGTCATCCCCCCGGCCCCGCCCGCGAAGGCATCCCATCAACCGGTCATTCCATCAGCTTCGGTCGTACTTGATGAAGAGGCAATCAGGATTATCGGCCAGATCAAAAAACTCAACGGGGTGGTTGCCATCTCGGTCTTCAACGAAGAACGCAACATCATCCTGATGGGAGATGTGGAGATCGAGCCGCTGCTCAAGATCGCGCGTAACATGCTGGCAACCACTCGAAAGATCACCCCCCACCTTGAATGGGGATCGTTTGTTCACATGACACTCCAGATCCCGGAGGGCAATGTCATTGTTGCGCCCTATGACGAGTACCATCTCTGTCTTTTAACCACCCGCACGATTAACATCGGGCACATCAGGCGCATCCTGAGGGATATCCAGATCACCAGCGAACAGGATTAATACTCTTTTTTTCCTCTTCCCACCGGGAGAAGCGGGCTCAAAATGCTTTATGGGAAGAGAGAGTAATTGTATAACCACGCCTCTTAAAAAAAATTTGAGGATCCTGCCATGAAGGTCACCGCCTGCTGTCCCGGCCATATCTCCGGCTATTTCAAACGGGTATCCGCACACGAGCCCCGAGCGTGCGGCAGTATCGGGGCCGGCATTGTCATCAACCCGGGGGTTGCGGTGACTGTCATGCCCTCCCGTAGCACTTCGGTAAATATTTTTCAGCGGACGATCGGGGGCAGGATCCGGCTCATAGCAGACCGCTCTCCTCCGCTTGAATCTGCTCTTGACAAAGTCGGTATCGATGCAAAAATTGTAACGGAATGCAGGCTCCCTGTCGGTTCGGGTTTCGGCCTCTCGGCAGCTGCACTTCTTGCAAGCCTGACGGCGCTTAACCGGTTGTATGATCTGTGCCTGAGCCCCCATGACATTGCGCGAATTGCTCATGAGACGGAAGTACAACACCGCACGGGTCTTGGGGATGTCGCAGCCTGCCAGGGTGGCGGGCGCGTGGTGCGGAACGGGGGAGGAATTGACGCACAGATCCAGCGGAGATACGACATGAGCGATGAAATTTCTGCCATCTCGTTTGGGCCAATCCACACCCCTTCGGTGCTCGGCTCTGCCTGCCAGATGGAACGCGTTGCCCGGGCATTTCCGCAAAAAGATCCGGCAACGGTTACGGAATTCTTTGCCCATTCCCGCAGGTTCGCGTACACGAGCGGGCTGGTTACCCCCGAAGTTGAGCGTGTGCTCCATGCCTGTGAGGCAGAAGGAATTGATGCTGCGATGACCATGCTCGGGAACGGCGTCTTTGCGTATGGCGCAAAAGCGCATGCCGTTCTTCGCCCGTTTGGCACGGTGTTCCGGTGCGGGCTGGCAACCACCGGTGCCCGCATAACCGGGGTGGATGCATGATCCCCCAGGATCATCCACGGTACCGTTCGCTTATGACCCGTGAGCGGCTCGCTGCTGCTGCACGGGAGGGCGTGCTTGCCATGGAAGGACTGACGGCACATGGCCGGGGCGAGGCATTCGACTACCTCATCGGCGAACGGACCACAGAGAGCGCAGCGCTTGCAGAGCGGACTGCGGCTGCCCTTATCCTCTCGGCCCGTCACCCGGTGATCTCGGTCAACGGGAACACGGCAGTTCTTGTGGCGGAGGAGATTGCTGCATTGCAGGAAGCAACCGGTGCTCTCGTTGAAGTGAACCTCTTCCACCGCACGGAAGAACGGATCCGGCTCATCGAGGACCTGCTCACCCGTGCAGGGGTCGATGTCTTCAGTGGCCAGGCAGAGCGACTTCTCCCGCTCTCCCATGACCGGGCATGGTGCCGGCGGGAGGGGATGTTTTCGGCCGACGTCATCCTGGTACCCCTTGAGGACGGGGACCGGTGCGAAGCACTCACAAAGATGAACAAGACTGTGATCGCCATCGATCTCAATCCGCTTTCGCGGACCGCACGCGCGGCGTCACTCACCATTGTTGACGAGATCACCCGGGCAGTCCCCGGTATCACCCGGGCCTCGCAGGAACTGGATCCCAACGAATGCGAACGCCTCATTGCACGTCTTGACAATCATTATCTTTTGGCAGAGGCAATACGTGAGATGACAACGAGGCTTGCAGCATGTTCTGGATCACGAAGTACCGGCCCGGCTCCTTAACCGACATCGTCGGGCAGGATGCGGTTATCCACCACCTTCGCTCTTTTGCGCAGTCCGGAACATGCCCGCACCTCATCCTCTCCGGCCCCCACGGAACCGGAAAGAGTGTCGCCATCGAGTGTTTTGCACAGGAACTCTATGGTGAGGACTGGGAACTGAATACCACGGTCTTCCAGACCGCAGACCTCTTCAGCCAGGGCAAGGCACTGCTTGAACAGGACGAACGCTATGCCCATCTCTACCAGAAGAACATGTCGCTCATCAACAACTTCAAGCATATCATTCGGTGGTACGCCTCGATCAAACCCTTAAACGCCACGTTTAAACTCATGGTCTTTGAAGATGCCCATACCCTGACCCGCGATGCACAGCAGGGATTGCGCCGGATCATGGAGCGGACGAGCGGTACCTGCCGGTTCATCTTCTCAACCACGAACCCGAGTGCACTCATTCCGGCAATCCGGTCCCGGTGCCTCCCGCTCTTCTTTGCACCGGTGCCAACCGATGCGGTTCTCGACCGGCTCCGTTCAATCCGTGAGATTGAGAAGACCGGCCTTCACTCCTGCCCGGATGACGACCTCGAACTCATCGTACAGGCATCGGCAGGCGATCTCCGGCGCGCCATCCTTCTCCTGCAGGGAGCCATGGAGACGGGCAGGTGCACGGATCTCTTTGAGATCGCCCAGTCCGAAACCGCAACCATAACCGCAGGTGCCCTTGCACTGATCAGGGACGGGGATACGAAGAGCGCGATCCGGCGGTTCGAGGCATTGATGATAGATTCCGGGCTCTCGGGCAGCGAAGTGCTTGCAGAGATCCGGTCTGCTGCCAAACGGGAATACAATCATCCGGCCCTTGCGGTTGTTCTTGCCGAGGCCGAGTTCCGGATGCTTCATGCCAATAACGAGTTCATCCAGATCGGCGCGCTGACCGCCGGAATCAGGGAGGTATATGCATCATGAGCCCAACGAAGACAGAAAAGATACGCAAACATTACGACAGCGTTGCCGACACCTACGATACTCACTATGATCATCACCGGGGGAAAAAATACCACACGCACCTCTCCAACCATCTCATGAAGGCGCTCCCAAAAGGGGGAAAACTTCTCGATATCGGGTGCGGGACCGGCCTCTTTGTTGAGAAATATATCCATAACGGGGGGTCCGGGACAGGCATTGATATCAGCGGGAAGATGGTTGCCCGGGCACAGCGGCGGTGCGAAAGCTGTGATTTTGTTGTCGGCACCGGAGAGAAACTTCCTTTTGCGGACAATTCATTCACGGCAATCTCCAGCGTCCTGGTCTTCAGTTATGTAAAGGATCCCAAATCGATGCTGAGCGAAGTATTCCGGGTTCTTGAGCCGGGTGGACAGGTTGCGCTCTGCACGCTTGGCAAGAAACTGATAACAAGGGGCATCCCGTCCCTGTACAAAATCGGCGAGAAGATCAAGATCAAGCACGTTGTGATGAAGGATTTCGGAGAGCACTATTATGACGAGAACGAGATGCAGGACCTTTTCGAGGGGGCCGGATTCTCCGACATCAACGTGAAATGGTGTTCATTTGCCCACATCGACATGATTGACCCAATCTTCGACTTCGCGACGAAGGTCGAGCCGTTTGTTGAAAAACGGGTACCGCAGCTTGCGTACAACATTTTTGTGAGCGCGAAGAAGGATTGAGGCGGACACCGGATCTTTTTTTGGAGACTAAAAAAACGCCACAGGGAATTTTGTGTTTTGCATTTACTGTGAAATGGCATGGCATTCCGGTGTTTATTTTTTCAACGATTAAATGGTCAATTGAGCATTATTCTCGTATGAGCTGATACGGGTGGCAAACCTTCCATTGACAGGGCCGCTCACTACTCCCTGTCGTCCCTGCATTGCGGCAGGACTCGCCCCCATGCCAGGGGGGTTCCGGTAAAAGAAAAAAAACTGGTGGAGATCACCCCCGGACCTTCCTCATCAAACATGAGTGACACCCCCATTCCCGCAACCGTAACCCAAAAGTTTCCCGTGCTCATCCCGCCATGAACCACAAAAACCGCAGCCTGCCCGCAAATGAGTGGGTAGATCCATGGGAGACAAGGGGGAGTGTGGGGCACCAGCCGCATACCCCCCGGGAACCGGAAGGGGGAGCAGCCCCCGATCCGTCGGTGAGCCCCTTTTTCCCCTTCTCACCGGGGGAGAAAATCCGGGCCCGCAATGAGCCCGGTTACATGAGTTTTGCCTCACCCCCCATTTTCGCAGAGGCAATGATTCGGAAAACTGCGGTAATTCTTCCGGAATATATCCTGGTTTTACGACGGGAATTGATGAGGTAATATGTAGCAACGTTATAGTGGCCAAACGAAGAACAGACCCGTGTTTCTGCTAAAGGGGTGGACCAAAAGGGGGGTCCTGCTACCCATCCCAGATAACTGGTAATAGAAGCCGCCGCGGGGCGCCCTTCGGGGCGGCGGGGTTCATCATTTCCGGGGGTATGGGGGCATCAGCCCCCATGAATATTCTTTTCGTATTTTTCATTGAGAAAACCTGCCAGAAATCATAGATTTATCTGCAATGGGACCACGGGCGCTCGGGGTCTCATCGACCCTCCCAATTCCACAAAATTACACCACAGGAATGATTTCACCAGAGCATTTTTTTCAAACGCGATCACGATCCCGATTGAAAAAAATGATCCGGATCGATGGCGATCCGGTTTTATTTCACAACCGGATCGTGATTGTTCCGGTAACCAACACCACCGCGAGACGCCCCGAATGGAGCGGTGGTAGGTATTCATTGGAAGTATGGGGGCGTTGGGTTCTATCTGTTGTAAATAAATTATTTCTTCTCTCTTCTCAGCCGCGCAAGCACCCGCTCCTTCTTCCTGATCGCTGCTTCGCTTGCCCGGAGCACGCCTTCTTTCATCTCCTCAAAATTCCGCATATCCGTGTCAACAACTTTCTTGACCGGTGTGTACGCGGATTCCCGGAACCGGGGGGTGAAATCCATCTCTTTCCCACCGGATACCAGCACCGCTTCAGGTTTTCCTTTCTCGACCCGGCCAATCTCTTCGATTCCAACACCCGCTGACCGGACCACGCGGGAGATCTCACCGGCTGCATCGGGAGGCGCAACGATGAGGAGCGCATCGAGCGAGACGCCAAGGTAATCGATCTGGAGTTTCTCAAGCATCTCCCTCACATGGGGCTCAACAAGGCTGCTGATCTTCGCATCATCAATAACGATCCGGCACTGCGCAGTCTCGGCCATCTCGTAGATGTCGCCCCGGAGCCCGCCGTTCGTGACATCGGTCATGGCATGGATCGCAGGAAAGACCGGACTCTTCATTAAGGCTTCGCAGGTGGTGAGGAAGTTTAGGTTGATCGTCTGCTCGACAACTTCCGGAAACCCGGAATAGATCCCTGCCGTTGCGATCGTGCCACCGCCAGCTCCTTCCGTCATGAGAAGAACGTCGCCTTCGGTTGTTGCCTTCCGTGCAGTCATGTGCTGGGCGATTCCCACGGCACCTACGCAGCCGGTCAGGCGGCTGCCGAGCACCATGTCGCCCCCAATCCGGAGCGTGGAACCGGTAACGAGCGGTACATCCATAGCCTCGCCAACCGTTGTGATGCCTGCCGTGTAATCGAAGATCTTGGCAACATCGCCATCATCTGCAACATGGATATCGGAAAAGAGCATGATCGGCTTTGCACCCATGACATACACATCACGAAGCGTTGCCCGGGTGACATGGAATCCTGCAAGGAACGGGAAGTCCGAGAGCCGGGAGTGCATCCCGTCCACCGTGCAGATAACATAGTTATCGCCAACCTTAACGGCCCCGGCATCGTCCATCTCGTCCACGCCGACCGAGGCCGAGGTCTTGCCGATGATCCGGGCAATCTCGCGGTGGGCAAAAAAGTCGCCCTTCCCCCGCGATCCCACGCCGAACTCGCCCATCTTAACCCCGGCCGGATCCATCGTGAAGAAGTCCCCGGCAAGATTGCCGGAATTTTTCACCTCATCGATTACCGCCCGGGCAAATGCACCGGCAAACGAGGGGGAGATGGTCTTTTTTATGGAACGAATCCGGCTGGCAAGATTCCGGCATATGGTTTCTTCATCAGTGCCGTCCGCAATCTCCATGCGGACGAACTCTTCAACATCCATACAATCCGGTTTGCGGATTAGGCATAAAAAAGCCGGGTATCTGGGGCCTTACCGGAGCAGGACGCCAAAAACGTCCGAGAAGCACCGGAGCGCATCGTCGAATTTTCCGATCTTGAGCATGGAGAGACCGCGCCGAACCCCGTGACGGACTTCCTTCACATCGATATAATACGCCTGGTCGAATGCATGAGCGGATTCTTCGAGTTTCCCGAGCATGAAACAGGAGTTGGAGAGGACAACCCAGGCATCGGCTATTGCCGGGTCACGTTCAAGAGCCTGTTCAAGGCAGCGTATTGCATCCTCGTGCAGGGAAAGCATGCTGAGCGCAAGTCCCTTACGGTACAGCGCTTTGGGATGATCAGGCTCTATGGTGAGGGCCCGGTCGAGAACGTCGACCGCTTCTCGGTACCGCTTCAGGTTGATGAGCGCGATGCCCTTTTTGATCACCGCGGAGAAGTAGAACGGGTAGATCTTCAGGGCCCGGTCGTAACAGAGGATCTCCTGCTCGTACCATTTCAGCTTGCCATACGCAAACCCCTTGTTCACCCAGGCCGAAAGATAGCGGGGACGGATCTCGATGGCCCGATCACAGCACCGGATCTCGGCTTCAAACTTCCCCAGCATCCCGAGGGCAACACCCTTGTTGTTCCACGCAGTGGCATTTTCGGGATCAATGGCGAGTGCCTTTTCGCAGCAGGTCACCTTGTCTTCGAAACGGTCGAGCATGCCGCAGGCAAATCCCTTGTTGTTCCAGGCATCGGTGCAGTTCGGGTCGATCTCGATTGCTTTCTCGCAGCACTCGATCTCCTCTTCGTAGCGCCCGAGTTTGCCAAGCGCAAAGCCCCGCCCTACCCATGCCAGTGCAAGGTCCGGATCAACAGCAAGGGCAAGCGAGAAGGAAGTGAGTGCATCCTCGTGCCTGCCTTCCCGTCCGAGTGCAAGGCCTTCGAGGTAAAACTCGCGGCCCTTTTGCCGTGTTGCGGGATTATCTGTATCGCGTTCGGGAGGCATGGCGGGAATAGTCCTTATCACCCGGTACAAGGGGTGCTGAAGATTGGTACTGGAGATTTGTACCGGAGATATTTATGTTAGCGGATTTTTTTGATCGGCCATCTCCTCCCACCCAAAAGAAGATGTTCGCCGTTTCCACTTTCTGGAATACCGGCCTCATTGTATCTGATTCGCATAAAAACCCTGTAAAAAAAATTTCGTCTGGTCATTGGAGAGTTTATCTGCTGAATTTTTTACAGTTTTGTTTGGTAATGTCTCTAAGTTGCTGTAAAATCGGCTGCCTCAGTATCCCAAGAAATCATCTCGCTGTTGAGAGATAAATACCGGCTACCTGTGATCCATTCTTCGTTGATATCGATCAGCAGAGACCCTGCGACCCTCATCAACGACGCATCACTGGGAAATGCCCCGATCTTTCTCGTCCGGCGTTTCAATTCCCGGTTCACCCGTTCCAGGAGATTCGTTGTTCGGATCTTCTTCCAGAACTCCGGGGGGAAAGCCCGGTAATTCATGAGCCCATGCTGGAACCGGTGAATCGTATCGGCCGCCCGGGTGAGTCCACGTTCATCGAGTTGAATCGCGTACTCCGCCAGCCTGCCGGCATCCGAGAGACATTCCCGGAGGATCTCTGCAATCTCCTTGTGATACTTCCGGGGAACCTTTCTCAGGACCGCCCGGACAAAGTGGACATGGCACATCTGCCACGATGATCCCGGAAACATTCTCCCGGCCGCGGACTGGATGCCCATGTGGCCATCCGAGACGATCAGGTCCACCTTACCGAGACCTCGCTCCTTCAGGTCGGCAAAGATCCCTTCCCACGTAAGCTCGTGTTCAGCCTCGGCGATCTGGGCTGCAAGAACCTCGCGGTGACCATCTGTTTTGACTCCAACAATCACCAGCAAAGCTTTGTTGACATACCGGCACTCGTCCCGGACTTTGAAATACGACGCATCGACAAAAAGAAACGGATAATACGTTTCGACGGGTCTTTCCATAAACTCCAGAACTTTCGTATCGAGTTCCCGTCCAACCTTTGAAACATACGATGCCGAGATCTGGTCGACGCCAAGATGCGCGATTATTGACTCAACATTTCGTGTTGATACGCCCTGGATGTACGATTCGATGATCGCGTTCACGAGCGCTTTCTCAGTCCGGGCATACTTCTCGAAGACCTTGGTCTCGAAGGGAATCTCTCTCAACTGAGGTTTCTTAAGACTAAGTTCTCCGAACCGGGTCTTCAGGGTTCGCTGTCGCTGGCCGTTCCGGTGCGCTCTCCGGGTGCTTGTTCGTGCGTATCTTGATGCACCGGCCTGCTGGGAGAGCTCCTCTTTCATCACATCGTTGAGAAACCACGTGATGAGTTCTCGCATACCCTGCTCGTTATCGGTAAGATAATCTTGTACGATGTCTCTTAGTTCCATGCCCTGTTCCTCTTTGTTTTGCAATTCTCTGTGGGATACAGGGCATCTTTACTTTTACAGCACGTTGTGTACGCTACCTTTTGTTTGCCTGGTTTAGAATTTTATTTCGAAACAGTATTAAACGTATTAATAAAAGTACAAATATTGCCGCACGACACTGAATCATCCGCATCCAATGCAAATGGCACAGTCCTGATGATAGCAGTCACCATCATCCTTGCGGCCATCGTTCTGATGCAACTCATCCAGGTGCCTTCCTTATACCGTAACCCGGAAGTCCCCACGGTATTTGAGATAACCCTTCTCCGGCACACCAACCCGTACGGGGTACTCAATTACGACAGTTATATGGTGGTGAAAAATGTCGGTGATCGTGCGTATGATAACCGGAAACTCTATGCAAAGACGTACCGGAACGGCGAACTCCTTCCCTGTTTCATCCCCACCCTGAACGGCAACGACTATATTCCGACACATCATTTCGGGATCCAGAATATGGGTGGATTCGGCACGCATGACTTTTCCTGGTATCCTACGGCAACGATCTTCGTGGATTACTCGCAGGGTACATTTCACCCCGGTGATATCGTGCAATTCGAAGTGTACGACCGCGATACCAACCAGATAATCTCCCGGGACACCTGGCCGCACACGACCGACAGTACAAAAAAGTGGCTGGATTTGTTATTCAGTCATCAAGCCGCTTGAAGACACCTTTCTTGGCCTTGAAAACCTTGCATTCCGGGCAGCGCCAGGTGTCGGGAACATCAGACCAGGGAGTCCCGGCCGGTATCCCGTTCTTTGGATCGCCTTTGGCGGGATCGTAAATCCAGTGGCATTCAAGGCAGACCCAGCGGGCATTCTTTTCATCGGTTGGCATTTTTTTTCAACTCCTGAATAATCGGATATGGTGTATCATTTTGTTTTTGTTCTTCAGGGTATGAATTCTTTGTTTTGGGCAATCATGGTGGGACCAGTGCCCATTTTTTTAATCCGAACTGACGAAGAGTTGCCGGGCACACAACCTGGCCACCCGCAGGGGTTCGGGAATCTTTCCGTCAAGCGTAAAATCATCGCAGAACTGCGCCGCATCAGCGGCACTCATCCCGTAAGACCGGAGGTAAAGGGTCTGGCCCGTGTGGAGAAGAACAGGTTCCCGCTCACCCAGATTCCTGTATGCTCTAATACGGGCATCATCACCGGGGAAATGATAGCAGATATCGTCAAGAAGGCCGTCAGACTCCTCGTACGTAACACAAATTACCGGCAGGCCGGTCTCCGCAGCGATGCGTTCCGGGTCGATAACATTGAACCACGCGATCACGCAGCCGGAAAGCAGGATAACATTGAGATCTTTCCGGTCGAGATTCTGAACCATGGCAAGGATCGTGTCAGTTGCATCCGTTCCGCCTAACGTGACGGTTCCGGAAACAAACCCGTCAATCCGGAGATCCTTTCTCATAACCACCCCAACAAGGATCGACCGGGTCCGCCCGCAACAGCTCTCGGCAATACCCAGCGCCCGGAGACCCTTTTTCTGCAGGTGCATAGAAGCACTTATGACACCCGCTATAAAATACTATATCGATGAAATTCAACAAAGATGAGGTCTGCATCTTAATCCCCACCCTGAATGAGGCACCCACGATCGGGAACGTGGTAAAAGAGTTCAAAGCACTCGGGTACACCCATATCCTGGTGATCGATGGGAAGAGCACGGACAACACCGTGAAGTTCGCCCGGGAAGCCGGGGCAAATGTCCGCACGCAGTCCGGCAAAGGAAAAGGAAACGCAATTATCGAAGCATTTGAAGTGATCGAACAGCCCTATATCCTGATGCTCGATGGTGACGGAACCTATTCTGCAAAAGATGCCGAGAAGATGCTCACTCCGCTCTTTTTGGGATTCGACCAGGTTATCGGTGACCGGCTGATGAATGCCGAAGAGGGATCGTTCTCACGGCTCAATCTCTTTGGCAACCACATGCTCAACATCCTCTTCAAGATAGCCCACAGCCGGGACCTGCACGACATTCTCTCGGGATATCGCGCATTCACCAAACTTGCCGTGAGCCAGATGCACTTAAAGGAAAAGGGCTTCGAGATCGAGACGGAGATCTCGGTTGAGGCAGTCCGGAACGGTCAGCGGATCATGATCGTGCCGATCAAGTATCTGAGGCGCCCGGGAACCGCAACCAAACTCTCCCCGTTCCATGACGGATTCAAGATTGTCAGCACCATTTACCGGCTCGCCCGCGTTAACAACCCGATGTTCTACTTCGGGATGATGGGGGTATTCACCACCATTCTCGGCCTGCTGATTGGGGTATACGTGGTCCTTGAATGGTTCCAGAATATCGAGCACATCCCGCTCACCATCCTGACCGTACTCCTCATCGTTGTGGGTATCGAGATCTTCATGTTCGGGATGATCAGCGATATGCTGCTGGTCTTCCACCGGGAGATTATCAGGGAGATCCAGCTCCTCCAGCCCAAGCAGCCAAAGTAAGAACAGCGGGCGCCCGACATTCACGGTGCCACTGAAAAAATTCCCTTTTTTTGGTTTTTGGACCCCCGGATTTCCCGGAATTGGAAAAATTATTGGAAAGACGTTTTCCTGCACAATGATGCAAAACCCCGCGCGGGGAAACCGGAACCGTTCCCTGATCAGGGCTGATTATTCTTCTTCCATTTCAGACCTGCCCAGATGAAACGAGATCACAAGACCGGACACAAAACCAAGTATGATTGCGATGAATATTCCCACACCAAGCCCGGCCAGGAAAACGGCGATGAGGACAGATGCGAAAAGACCAACAAGGTTTGCCGTTCCGGTTTTTCGACCAGAGGGCGTGTTCCTGATCACGATCTCTTCCCTCCTCCACGCGCCATGGACTGTAACGGGATTTTATTCATGCACAGAGCCGGCAAAACCCGCTTTATACATCAGCACCCGGCATGAGTGCTCGGCAAGCGAGGTGAGCAGGTAAGCCTCGTCAAGGGTCTTTCCTGCGGCAAAGGTCCCGTGCCCCCGGGCTATGACCAGCCTGCCACCAATAAGGCCATCAGAGACCGTCCGTGCAACCTCGTCAGAACCGGGCGCGCCGTCAACGACCGGGATCACCGGGCAGAACATCAGGCCTTCGCTGTCCTCGGGAACAATCCGTTCCAGCACCAGCGATGCAGCAATAGCAGCCGGCGGGTGGGCATGGACAATCGCACGGTGGGGGGTCTTTTTGTACACCTCGCGGTGGACCCGGTACTCGCTCGATGCATCAGGAGGGACCGGGCCTTCGAGCGGGACAAAGACCGGTTCATGGAGAACATCGAGGTACTCACCCGTCCGCTTGATAAAAAAACCATCCCCCTCGCGGACACTGAGGTTGCCAAAGTTCCCGCCCACCAGGTGCTCGGCAAAGAGGCGTCTGCCGATACGTTCGAACTCGGTAGCGTGCATACTATGCACACCGGTTCATCCTCAACAGGCATAAAGTGCCCGTTTCGTGAAGAGAGCATTGACATCTCACCATGGATCCAAAAAAAAGGAATGGAAGGAAACCGGGGAAATGATAAAAAAGAAAAAAAAAGTTTACATGAACTGGATGCCGACATCGCGCATCTTGTTGTAGCGCGCGATATTGAGGAGGAGCGGGGTTAATGCTTCCACCATACTGGATGCTGCGAGCGGGCCGGCATCGAATGCCTGGAGTTTTGAGACGGTGTTCACGATATCCATGACCGTCTTCTTCGCATCGGCATCATCGCCACAGACCGGTACGGAGTACGTGAGTTCCTCGCCAAGCGCCTTCCACTTGTTTGCGGCAATCGTATTGAACGCCGAACAGATCCGGGTCTCTTTGGGGAGGATGCGCCGTATCATGAGGGCGGCTGATCCTTCCTCGGGCGGGACGAAGCAGAAGTGGTCGCGCTTCTCCATGGGATTGATGGGGCTTATGACGATTTTGTCCTCAAAGCATTCAAGACCTTCGAGTGTGGCGACAACGTTCTTGAACGGGATTGCAAAGATCACCACGTCCGCACAGGAAACGGCGTCCTGGTTTGTTGCCCCCTTGAACGAGCGGCAGGTTGTGCCCCGGTTTTTCAGCGTGCTGATGCTGCACTCGCAGCTGGTCTGTGCCCGTGCTTCATCCCGCGATCCAACGATAACATCATATCCCGGGGCAAGGCGCATGGCGATACCTTCGCCAATGTCACCGGTACCACCAACAATTCCGATCTTCATGTCAGGCCACCAGAGGTTTTAAGAGTTTTTCAAGCGTTGCTGCATCGGTAACACCTTCCATCTGCTGGACGACTTTGCCGTCCTTCTCGATGATAAGCGTCGGGACAACACGGATCCCGTATTTCTCGGCAAGATCCATGTTCTGGTCGACATCCACCTTCCGGATCTCGACAGCATCCCCCATCTTTTTTGCAAGTTCTTCAAGAATGGGGGTCTGCATCCTGCAGGGTCCGCACCATGTTGCAAAAAAGTCAAACAAAACCGGTTTGCTCATTCGTTATACCCGGTACTGTGTCAATGAAAAAAAAGATAAATCTATGGTTTTGTTATTTGGAAAGGATCTCCATGATGATCTTCCCGTACGCGGGACGGGTGATGATCACACCAACCAGCACACCAAGGATGGTGATGATGGCAAATCCCTTGAGGGACGAGAGGTCCATAAGGGCCAGGGGCGCCATGGCGATGAAGACCGTGGCTGCGGCAACAACAATGATGCCGAGTGCCCGTGAGAGCCGCTTTAAGTAGAGGTTCGGGGAAGGCACCTTTCCTTCATGCAGGATCTCATCGGTAATGATCACCAGCTGATCAATACCAGTTCCCAACACTGCAATCAGACCCGCAATGGTTGGCAGATCAAGCTGGAAACGGATAAGGCTGATGAACCCGAGCAGGATGAGGATCTCCGAGGCATTGATCAGGACCATGGGGAGGACTATCCCCGGTTCGCGGTAACGATAGAAGACAACAAACGCGACCGTGAGGAGCGCAAAGAGCCCGGCAAGGAGTGCCATCATCTTATACCGTTCGCCAAGAGGTGCGGAAACCCCGCCGGAACCGGCAATCTTCACATCGACCGGCAGTGCCCCCGCCCGCAGGTGAATCTCGAGATTCTGGGCAGCCTGCGTCCCGGCCTTGCCGGTGCCTGTCGATGCATAGAGCTGCCGGATCTTCTCGGACTGGAGCTTCCCGGCAAGGTCTTCAGATAATGGAGCGGAATATACCGTATTTCCATCGAGGATCATGAGGAGATTGTGGTTGACCGGATCCCTTGTGGCTCCGTGCTTGATCGCGGCTTCCTGGAATGCGGTGGCTCCCGCCTCATCGAGCGTGAACGAAACACCCCACTGGTTGCTGCCAGGAGGTTCCTGGCTTGGAGTCTGGACGCTTGTGATGGAATCGCCAAAGAGAACATGTTCCGTCTCGTTTCCAAGCGTCTGGACACGGATCTCGAACTTGCCCTGCTGGCCGACAATATCCTGTGCCTGGTTCATGTCAACACCGGCAAGTTCGACACGGACATAGCGGGCCACATTGTTCATACCGGTCAGGGTCTGGACTTTTGCATCCTTGGTACCAAACGAGTTGATCTTATTCTCAAGGATCAGCTTTGCAACTTCAGCAGTTGACTTTGAGACGCCCGGACTATAGGTGGTGATCTTCCCGCCTGCTGCGGCAAAGATGGGTTCGAGTTCTTCCTGGGAATAAGATTTCCGTATCTCAATGTGGGTCTCGTCAACCAGAATGACTTCCGTGTCGAGACTTGTCGAAAGCTCAGTTAAAAACTCTCCAAGGGGTCGATCGGTTGTGAACCCGACAACTTCTGCCCCGAATTCGAGCTGGATCCATGCCCCCTGCTGGAGATCAAGCCCGTACTGGATGTTGGTTGCAAGGTTTCCGTTGCTGTCGAAATGCGGTGCGATGGCAAAGACGGATATCACGACAAGGATGATAAGGGTCGCAACCTTCCAGTCCGATACCATCGCTTTGAGTTCCTTTCCGTTCATTTGCCGCCTCCTTTCTGGACATACCATTTGAGGATCGCGACGTTGGTGAGCCAGGTATTCATGACATCAAAGGCAAGACCGATCAGGAGCACCGCGGAGATCTGCATGAGAATCTCAACCGAGCCGATCCAGGATATTATCAGCATGGCTGCTATTGCTGCAAATGTCGTGGAGGTCATGCTCATACCGGTATCGAATGCACCTTTGAGCTTGTCGATGAGTTTTCCCTGGCGTTTGAGAACGCGGTTTGTTAAGAGAATGTCGCTGTCAACAGAATACCCGATGAGCATGAGCAGCGCAGCCGTGGTTCCCAGCGTGAGGGGGATCCCGATAATGTTCATTGCTGCAGCGGTCATGACCATGTCAGCAAACGCCGATATGACAACCGCTGCTGCCGGGACAAAGGTCCTGAAGGCAATAAAGATAACAATTGCCATTCCGATAAACGAGAAGATGAGCGCGAGAACCGCCTGCTGCTGGAGTGTCTTTCCAAAGGATTCGCCGATCTGGTCTACCTTTGCATCAGGATAGTTCGTGTTGATCTGCTGAGCAAGGGCACGGAACTGGGAGTCGTCCATTGCCCCAAACTTTAAAAATTTTCCATTGTTTACTCCCTGGCTGACTTCGGTTAACGGATAGCCTGCAAAGGCGGCTCTCAGCTGGTCTGCTGTCTCAGTTGTGTCAAGGGTAACCGCAGTTCCCCCCGAGAAATCAATCCCTGGTTTTACGGGCATTCCTGTTGTCGCCATATTCAGGGAAAGGAGAAGTAAGGAGGCAATAAGAAGCACGAGAGGGATTACCACCAGTTGCGTGGGGGTATATTTCTCGATATTGTAATTGATCAATCCCATGTCATATTCATCTGTCAATCTACGATTAAATAGTTACCAGACGTTTTTTTTTTAAAGGGAACAAACCACCAGACACGGGGCGAACAGGTACGAATTTCGCACGGTTTTTACCCGGGTGAAACCGGCAGGAACGGATCCGGTTTGCACAACCTGAATGAAAACCGGCACAGGATCATTTCCCTTGTTTGACCCGCGGGCAGGGTGCCCGGTAAGGGGCGGGTGTCGTAATCCTGACAGCGATGAGTGCTTCTGTCCCCATCGCAGCAAAAGAGAATTCCACTACCGAAGTGATAAAAAAAGACAATGAATAATCGGATCCTGTTTTTTAACTTTAATCACGATCATGATCCCGATTTAAAATCGGCTCGGAAAAATCAGGAACCGGTTTCCGGTTTGCAATCGGTCAGTGATTTTGATCGCAAAATCGATCAGCGTTTTTCATTTTCAAACCGATGAGCGATTGAAAACCCGGTCTGAACACGATTTCACTGACGGAATGGAAACCCGGATCGCGATTTTCGGTTCGAAAATCGATCCGCGATTTCCATTTTCCGATCGAGCAGCGATTTTGAAATCGTGCTCTGTAGAAACAGGCATGAACCGATTAGGTTCACACCAGAACGATGAAAAACGCATACTCGGGGCATATCTTTGAGCACACTCTGCCCCGAGGCGTCCCTTGCAGGGCACGGCGGGGCAATGACCGGTTTGGAAAAGTGGTAATAAAAGCCGCCGCGGGAGCGCCCCCGCGGGGGCGGCGGCAGTAATCGCAACTGGGGGTATGGGGGCATCAGCCCCCATCAATATTCTTTTTCCTGTTTTTCATAGGAAATCATTCCCAAGGTGTCATTTTGTGGAATTGTGAGGGTGACCCCCTCACTCCCCCAGAGGGGGAGGCACCCCAAGGGGGCAAGCCCCCTTGACCCCCGTTTCTATCCTTTAGTTTCTGGCGCCCATTTACGGCCTGCTCCACAAAGGCGAGGGTCGATGAGACCCCGAGCGCCCACATCCCCATCACAGATCAATCTATGATTTCTGGCAGGTTTTCTACAGAGCATGAAATCGTAATCGCACCCATGATCGCGATGAAAAACTCATAAGGATTGATCGCGATCCGTTTTTTTGCACAAAACCAGGTCCGGCTTTTTTGATAAATCAATCCATTCACTTTCACCAGATCTGGGAATTTCGCAGAATAATGCTGTTGCTTTGTAAAACGGTCGGATTTTCATTCAGGGTTTGGAAAACGCAGAAAAACACAAATTATATATACAGAGACCTTTGAAACATATTTATGAGATCTCCTTCCGAGATCAAGAAGATAATCGAGGGCCGTCTCCGGGTCTATGTTTCAAAGGACAAAACCGGGATTAGGCGCGAAGTTCTCCGCCACTTTATCAGGACAAAAGCCCTCACGATTGCCGAACTCGTTACCGAACTGCAGAAGCATTTTGCGGTAACATTCCATGCGATTGCATCAATGGTCGGTATCATCTCATCACGGATCGGCATCCTTCGCTCATCACGGAATGCAGATGGAACAAACGCCTACGAGATCAAAGAGAAGTACGTAGACGTCGTGGTCAGGATTGTCGGGGCGTAAATCCTCCAGGCATCTGATCATAACCGTTTTTAGCCCTGCCTGCTTATCGTAATAGCATCATGCATACAAATCCTCATGACAGCGCAAGCCATGGCGAGGTCATTATTGCCCCTGAGGTCATTGAATACATCAACAAGAGGAACTGCGATTTCCGTATCTGCACATCCTGCGGCGGACCCATCCTATTATCAACCCGCGTCAAACCCCCCAAGCGCTCCGATCTCCTCGTAAAAGCCGGAAACCACACAATTTACATCTCCATCCACCAGGCCCGGTTCCTGCACAGCATCCGGATGGAGATGATCCCGTTTTTTGATGATGATGAACCCGGAATGTCCTACTGATGAGTTTTGAAGAGTTATCCCACACGGCCGATGTGAGAATAAGGGTAAGGGCACCAACGCTTGACATGCTTTTTGCTGACGCGTTCGCTGCCCTGATGGAAACGATCTTTGGAAAAGATCGAAAAGGAGGATGCAGAAAAGATCTCCATATCGAGGCGGCGGATACCGAAACCCTGCTCATGGACTTTCTCTCCGAAGTTCTCTTTGTCTGCGAAGTCGAAGGGCTGGTGTTTTCCAGCGCTTCTGTCACGATTGACGGGAAATCCCTTGCCGCAGTGCTTGACGGGGAGCCGTTTGATCGTGTGCGGCATTCTGAAGGAACTGAAGTAAAAGGGATCTCCTACTCCGGGCTTGCCGTAACCCGGGATGAGAACGGTTATATGCTCGATATCTTATTTGATGTATAACAACCCAAAACAGGCTGTGCGGTTATGATTGAGGGTGTCAAACGGACCGGAACAAATGAGTGGGAAGTACCGGTCGGGTATATTCCCGGCATGCGCGTACCCGGGCGGTTCTTCCTCTCCGAATCCCTGGGCTCCATGTTAGAGCCGGGTGCTATCCAGCAACTGGCTAACGTAGCCACCATGCCCGGCATTCTCAAAAATTCTCTGGGGATGCCGGATATCCACTGGGGCTATGGGTTTCCCATCGGCGGTGTTGCTGCATTCTCCCTTGATGAAGGCGTCATCTCACCCGGCGGCGTGGGATTTGATATCAATTGCGGGGTGAGGCTCCTTACAACCCCCCTTGGCCGGAAGGATGTTGCCGGGCAGGGAAGCCTTATCGATGAACTGTTCCGGGCGGTACCCACCGGTGTAGGGGCAAAGAGTTCATCCCTCAAAGGCTCGGCAAAATCGCTTGAAGGGATGATGATTAAGGGTGCGCGCTGGGCTGTTGAAAACGGGTTTGGCGTCAGCCGGGATCTTGCCCGGTGCGAAGAGGGTGGCTGCATGAAAGAGGCTGACAGCAGCACGGTCTCAACAAAGGCAAAACAGCGCGGGATCCCGCAGGGCGGCACCCTTGGATCAGGGAACCACTTCCTTGAAATTCAGATCGTGAGCGAGATTTACGACACCTCCGCAGCAAAGGCGTTTGGTCTCAGTGAGGGACAGGTCTGCTGCATGATCCACTGCGGCTCGCGGGGCCTAGGCCACCAGGTCTGTACCGATCACCTCAAAGTACTGGAAGCGGCAATGAGGAAGTATCACATCACCCTGCCGGACCGCCAGCTTGCGTGCGCCCCCCTCACATCTCCTGAAGGAAAAGCATATTTCGGGGCCATGGCAGCATCGGCGAATTATGCATGGGCCAACCGCCAGATGATCACGCATACGGCACGGGAGATCTTTTCCCGCAGGTTCGGGATCGCATACGAGGAGATGCCGCTCGTGTATGATGTTGCCCATAATGTTGCAAAATTCGAGATACACACGGTTGACGGCAAACAAACAGAGGTCTGTGTCCACCGGAAAGGTGCAACCCGGGCATTCGGACCCGGCGCGCCGGATCTTCCGTCAGATCTGGCGGCTATCGGCCAGCCGGTCATCATTCCCGGGAGCATGGGTACCTCGTCCTACGTCCTGCGCGGGACAGACGTTGCCATGGAGCGGACATTTGGCAGCACCTGCCATGGAGCAGGACGGGTGATGAGCCGTTCACAGGCAAAGAAGCGGCTGAGCGGAAAAGAGGTTGCAGCAGATCTTGCCCGGCAGGGCATCATTGTCCGGGCACCGCACGAGAATGCAATCGCCGATGAAGCACCGGATGTGTACAAGCCCAGTGACGAAGTGGTTGGCGTAGTGCACGATGTGGGCATATCCCGGCTCGTTGCCCGCCTCACCCCGATCGGGGTGATCAAAGGATGACCCCCCGCGCCGGTTTTGTCTGGGGGACACCGCAGCATTTCAACCGGTTCATTGAGGAGTCGGGCATCGCCTGCGAGCTAATCACTCCCCAGATGCTTGCCGCCCCATTCTTCCGGACCACCCTCAACTGCCTGATTATCCCTACTGGTTTTGCCAACCCGGCCTATTCAAACCTCATTTTTGCCCTCCGGGCATCATCATCACGGATCATCCGGTTTGTGGAGAACGGGGGAAACCTGCTGGTCTTCGGGGCAGCCATGGATAAGCCGGATGCGTATGACTGGCTCCCGTTTCGGGTCCACTATGCACATGACTGCCATCCCCGCGCGGTCAGGGTTTCTGAGTCCTCATGCTCGCATCAGATTATTGAAGATTACGATGCGTCCCGTATCGAGTGCGATGGGACATTCACTTCTTACGATGCCCTCTGCACCGGATTTTGCGGGGAGTCTGCAGTGATCCTTGAAAGAACAGTCGGGAAGGGGACCATTGTTGTCACCAGTATCCACGAATTTCCGTCACGCTCATTTATTCAGCAGTTTTGCAGGAGCGGCCAGCAGGTCGTATTCTGAACCGTTCAGGATTGTTTTTCGTGTTTAGCCCGGATAAAAATCGTTCGGAAGTATGAATTTTTTTTCTCGGGTGAAACTCTTTTCAGAAGCGCTCAGTGGAATTTGTGAAGGTGACCCCCTCTCTCCCCCTTTTCAATCATTCATTTTCAGGTACCCATTAACGGTCTGCTCCAAAAAGGCGAGGGTCGATGTGACCCCGAGCGCCCGTGGCTCTATCGCAATCGAATTCGGAGGAGTGGTAAGGATATCTAATGAGCAATTTTTTTCTCAATAAAACCAAAAGGTTTGCCTGTTCGCAAACCGCAGGGACAGTAACTACCGGCATTTTTCCTGTCCCCCCACAAATTCCGAGATCACCTGGATTGAAGAGATACCTGGCACTCGATCGGATTTCTCACTCTTTCACGTCCATTATACGCAATGTTCTTGTAGATTGAGAATGACCAGAGTATGAGGTAATTACGATGCACCGGTATTCCATGTCCTGCAATGCAGGGGCAGACGATCTCGAACCAGTTGTCCTGGCAGTCCATGAGCTGATCCATCGTCTCCCGGTCACGGCCAAGTCCCGGGACCGGGATGGCATCCGGGTTGAGGATGGCAAGGTCATCGACCGCAAGTATAACGGGCCTGTCCTCATCGATGCCATCCGGACAAACGAGCTTATCAAAATCACACCGTCGAGCGGAGCCTACCAGGGCATTCCTGTCGCAGTAACCCCGATTCGTGACCGCGACGGGGCAGCAATCGGTGCTATCGGCGTGGTGGATATCACCGGCATCTTCGATCTCGCTACCCTGATGGAGCACCAGTCCGCCATTGTACGGCAGGTCTGTGGCAGGGATCCCTGCCCGCTTCCCGGCGAACGCATTGATTCCAGGAGGTGAAGAGGATTTCCGATTCCGCGTTTAAGGTGCTGGATATTCTCGAACGTTTCCCAAACTCCATATCAGGGGAAGTTATCAGCAACAAACTTGGCATCACCCGCTCAGCTGTCTGGAAGAACATAAAAGAACTCAGGCTCATGGGATACGACATCCAGTCCTCGCAGAAAGAGGGTTACCGGCTCGTTCATTCCAGCAGCAAACTTCTCCCTTACGAAGTTCATAAGAAGCTCCACACAGAGATTATCGGAAAAAGGATCCGGTATTTCGAGCACACGCCATCCACCAACAGCATGGGAAAACAGATCTTATCCGAGGGCGATCCGGCAAAGATCCACGGCACGGTTATCATTGCTGAGGAACAGACCGGCGGGGTCGGCAGGCTCGGACGGGCCTGGATCTCTCCCTCGGGGGGCATCTGGATAACGATCCTCTTAAAACCAAAAGTTCCCATCGACCATGTTTTCATGATCACCATGGCGGCATCGGTTGCGATTGCACGTGCGATACGAAAAGAGTTTGGTCTTGGTGCGCTCATCAAATGGCCAAACGACATCTTCATTGGCAAGAAGAAGATTGGTGGGCTCCTTCTCGAATTGTCGGCAGAGGCCGATGTTGTCCATTACTGTCTACTTGGAATTGGCATTGATGTCAACAACCCCATCAAGGATTTTGCAGCAGATCTCCAGCGGGATATCACATCAATCAGTACGGAAGTCGGGCATGATGTTGACCGTGCATCGTTCCTTGCCCGGATCCTCAAAGAATTCGAAAACCGTTTCCAACTGGTGGAGAGCGGAGAGTATGATGCAATTACGCAGGAGTGGAAGAGCCTGTCTGCCACACTCGAAAACCGCGTCCTTATCCATACCATGAAGAACAGTTTTGAAGGTGAAGCAATCGACATCGATGAATTCGGCGCTCTCATTGTCAAGAAAGATACCGGAAAACTCGAACGGGTCATTGCGGGCGATTGTATTCACCGGTAAAAGTCACTTTTTTACCGTCAACCATCTTTTTACTAATGGTTGACGATGTTTGGAGATCTTCAGCGTTCCCGGATTATTGCCTATTCTGCTGCGTTTATCGGACTCATTGCGCTTGGGAGCTGGATCTCCCTGCCCATTGGCAACATCCCGTTTACCCTCCAGACACTCTTTGTCCTCCTTGCAGGAATTGTCATGCACCGCTACGGGGCGATCCCGGTACTCCTGTATGTTATTCTCGGTATCCTCGGACTCCCCTTGTTCCATAATGGCATGGCCGGAATCGGCGTGCTTCTCGGGCCCACCGGAGGATACCTCATCGGGTTCATCTTTGCCGGATTGATTGCGGGTCTTGCCTATGAGCACACGTCACGGATTATGAGGATTTCCGGGCTGGTTTTTGCAACCTTTGTCATCTATCTTTTCGGTCTCGCCTGGCTCATGTATTCCCTTAACCTCGGGTTTGTTGCAGCAGTTATTACCGGTGTGATCCCGTTCATCCCGGGTTGTGCGATTAAAGTTGCCGTGGCATACGTGATAGGTGAGCGCCTGCCATGATACGGATCGAAAAACTCCGCTACCAGTCACTGGCAATTGATACCCTGGCAATCGAACGCGGAATAACTTCGGTGATTGGAGCAAACGGAAGCGGGAAGACCACGCTTCTCAAGCTCTGTGCCGGGATACTCCTGCCCGATTCGGGATCCATCCATATAGATGGGATTGAACCCCGCAAAACCGAGATCGGGTGGGTGAACGAGTTTCCAGACCGCAATTTCCTGTTCGATACCCCGGACGATGAAATTGCATCCGCGCTCCGCTTCCAGCACATCCATCCTGATGAGATCGAACATCGTATGGAGATACTGCGCAAAAGGTTTGGTTTTTCCGGATTATCGGACCGATCAGTGCAGGAATTAAGCGGGGGCGAGAAAGTTCTTGTTGCCCTTGCTGCGGCAATGATCACCAATCCCGGCGTGATCATTCTTGACGAGTGCGATTCACATCTCGATTTCCGCACGACACAGAAGATTGACCGGATCCTTTCCGGTTCATCAATCCCATTCATCATAAAAAGCACGCAGGATATGGAAAATGCAGCCAGAAGCGATCGCGTCATCTTTTTAGAGAACAATTCTGTAGGGGATTCCGGGAAGCCGGAACAGATCTTTTCCGGACTTCAAAATACCCCCTTTTATCCGCTTTCATGGAGGTGCCGGGCATGAAACTGGCGCTGGACAGGGTAAGCATAACCCGGGGTTCATGGCACATTTCGGCGGATTGCACATTCACTGAGGGCATTCACCTTATTAGTGGTGATGTCGGCAGCGGGAAATCAACCCTTGCACGGGTAATGGCCGGGCTTTTACCAGAAGCCACGGGTTCGGTAGTTGCAGAAGGGATCGGCTCGCAGATGATCTCGTTCCAGTTTCCTGAATATCATATCACCGCAACAACGGTGCACGAAGAATGTGAATCATGGGGTCTTGATCCAAAGACCATCCTGTCAGCCATTGGTCTTACCGACAAGTACGACCGTGACCCGCTCCGTCTCAGCCGGGGCGAACTGAAACGGCTCCATCTTGCCTGCATCCTCGCTCACCGGTATGACCTCCTTATCCTGGATGAACCCTTCAGTTCTCTCGATGTCTGCGAAAAACAGCGAATCTGCAGGATCCTGTCCGGACGGGAACAGGGTATCACCATCCTGTTCACGCACGAGCAGGCAATCTTTCCCCGGGTCGGGCAAATCTGGGAGATCCGCGACGGAAAACTCAATTCCTGTGGTTCGCCTCCGGACGGGATACGAAACTGGCAGCATGCTCCGGCAGTCATCAAACGGTTGATGGCAAAGAAAAAGGTCCTAAAAAATATTTTCTTTGAAGACCTTGAGGAGGCGGCATGCGGGACATAAGGTTGCGGACCGGTACGGCCACCCTCCTCTCCATCATTGCGTTTTACAGTATCCCGGGCGCTGTTGCAGCATTTGTCTGGTGGATGGTCTTTACCCCGAATTTAACGATAGTCCGGAAAAACCGGCTGGTAATTCCATCAATACTCCTGATTGGCGCATTTAGCCTGGTTCTTGAGTTGACCGGGGGCGGGGGCCTCTCGTATTTCTTCCGGATGACGATTGTCATATTCATCGGCGTCTGGCTCCTTTCCGGGCAGACCCGGGGGGAGTTTTTACACATGGGCTGCTGGATTTTCGGAAACCGGACGGGTTTTGAACTGGGCATGCTTGCCGAGATGGCGCTCCAGAACCTGCACGCGCTCCTTTCCGATTTCGACCGTATCCGGGATGCGGAGCGGATGAAGGGGGTTCGATCCGGTCTCCGCAGCATTGTTCCTGTCGGCCGGGTCCTGGTGCATGGAACGCTCCTGCGGGCTGAAGACACTGCAGAACTGCTTGCAGTCCGGGGATACGTGCACGGCGGCACGTGCGTCCCGGCCTTTGAGACGGAAAAGGGAGATGTTCCAGCCACATTTTTTGCAGTATGCGCAGCACTCATCTCCCTTATTCCCGTTAGTGCATTTTTTATACTTTCCTGATGAATTTTTGAGAGGCTAAATCTGATCGAACGTGTCCCGCAGAGGTTCTCCTATGTACTCCGCCGCTCCCCATAAAGTAAAAATCACGGATACCACTCTCCGTGATGCACACCAGTCACTTATAGCCACACGACTCCAGACCGAGGATATGATCCCTCTGGCAGAAAGCCTGGACACGTGCGGTTTCTTTTCCGTTGAGGCATGGGGCGGGGCAACTTTTGACACGTCGATCCGATTCTTAAACGACGATCCGTGGGAACGCCTTCAACGCATCAAAAACGAGCTGAAGCGTACTCCCATCCAGATGCTCCTGCGGGGCCAGAACCTTGTCGGTTACCGGCACTATTCTGACGATGTGGTCGACAAGTTTGTTGCTGCAGCGCACAAGAACGGCGTTGACGTCTTCCGGGTTTTTGATGCACTGAACGATATCCGGAATATGCAACGGTCAATGGACCAGGTGAAACAGGCAGGCGCGCACCTTCAGGGAACAATCTGTTACACCACGAGTCCGGTCCATAACACCACCACGTTCATCGAGATGGCAAAGGAACTTGCTGCAAAAGACTGCGATTCCATCTGCATCAAGGATATGGCAGGGCTTATCATGCCCGAAGCGGCGCGGGAACTGATCACCGGCATAAAAAAGGCCGTGGACATAAAGATCTGCCTCCACAGCCATTCAACGAGCGGGATTGCGCCGATGAGTTACCAGGCGGCAATCGAAGCAGGGGTTGATATCCTTGATACCGCCATGTCCCCATTCGCCATGGGAACCTCGCAACCCCCCACAGAGAGTATCGTAGCTGCCCTCAAGGGGACTCCTCACGATACCGGTATCGATCTCCTGCGCCTCCGCACTGCACGGAACATCTGCCTTCAGATCCGGGAAAAATATGGCGGACTTATCAGTCCGATATCAGAGCGGGTGGACTCCGATGTCCTCATCTACCAGTTGCCCGGCGGTATGATCTCGAACCTGGTCTCGCAGCTTAAAGAACAGGACGCGCTCAACCGGCTGGATGAAGTATTTGCCGAGATCCCCCGCGTCCGGGAAGACCTCGGCTATCCACCCCTGGTCACCCCCACGAGCCAGATTGTGGGAACCCAGGCTGTCCTCAATGTCCTGCTTGGCGGGGAGCGTTACAGGAATGTGACCAAGGAGGTCAAGGACTATATCCACGGACTGTACGGGAAATCCCCGGCACCGGTCAATGAGGATGTGCGCCGCCAGATTATCGCAAACGACAGCGTGGTTACGGTCAGGCCTGCGGATCTTCTGGAACCCTCGTATGAGAAGATGAAAGCCGAAGCAGAGAAAGCCGGCCTGGTGAAAAAGGAAGAAGATGTCCTCACGTATATCCTGTATCCCGCGATTGCACCGGCATTCTTAAAAGGGGAGCGAAAACTCGAACCCCTCCCCCAGAAGCAGCAGGCACTCCAGCCAGCCACGGACATTCCCGGTGAGATGGAAGTCGAGGTTGACGGCGAAGTATTCACTGTCCGTATCGTATCGGTAGGCGGCAGCAGGGTTGAGGTGGCCGGCGTTGCCCCGCAAAAGACCCCGCGTGGAGATGTCGAAGGTGGGATCAAGAGCAACATGCAGGGGATGGTCCTCAAGATCAACGTAAGCCGGGGATCTGAGGTCAAGAAAGGAGATACCCTCGTGGTTCTCGAAGCAATGAAGATGGAGAACCCCATCCACAGCCCGGTTGACGGGAAAGTAACCGAGATCTTTGTCGATACCGGAGATGTCGTCCAGAAAGGCGATGTTCTGCTGGTGGTGCAATGAAATATTTTGAAAAACTCCTGGTCGCAAACCGGGGCGAGATCGCCATCCGTATCATGCGGGCCTGCCGTGAGCTCGATATCGAAACGGTCGCAATCTATTCCACCGCAGACAAATCTGCGCTTCACGTAAAATATGCGGACGAGGCATTTCAGGTTGGAGAAGCCCATCCCTCCAAAAGTTACCTCAACATGGAGCGGATCATTGATATCGCCAAAAAGAGCGGGGCTGAAGCAGTGCACCCGGGCTATGGGTTTCTTGCCGAGAACGCTGCGTTTGCAAAACTCTGCCTTGATGAGAATATCACCTTTGTCGGCCCCCGCTGGAAGACAATCAAGGCAATGGGTTCCAAGATAGGCAGCAAGCAGATGATGAAAGAAAATGGTGTCCCGGTTGTTCCCGGCACCGATGGAGGCATCAAGGATCTCGAAGAAGCCAAAAAAGTTGCTGCTGATATCGGGTACCCGGTCATTGTCAAGGCAAGCGCCGGTGGCGGCGGCATCGGGATGCAGATTGTCGCGGATGAAAAAGCGCTTGAAGAAGCCATTGCCGGAAGCATGCGGATTGCACAGTCCGCCTTTGGCGACGCGACCGTCTTCATTGAAAAATACCTTGTCCAACCCCGGCATATCGAGTTCCAGGTACTGGCTGATGAGCATGGTAATGCAGTCCACCTCTATGAACGCGAATGTTCGATCCAGCGCCGTCACCAGAAACTGGTAGAAGAGGCCCCCAGCCCGATCATGACTCCCGAATTGCGCGAGCGGATGGCAGACTCAGCGCTCCGGGTGGTCAAGGCATCGGACTATTCCAATGCCGGAACCGTGGAGTTCCTCTACAGCAATGGCAACTACTATTTCATGGAGATGAATACCCGGCTGCAGGTCGAGCACACGATAACAGAATGTATCACGGGAGTGGACATTGTCAAGCAGCAACTGGCAATTGCGGCTGGCGAATCGCTTGCCTTCGGTCAGGATGACCTCTCGATCCGGGGTCATGCCATCGAATGCAGGATCAATGCCGAGGATCCCCTTAACAACTTTGCAGCGGACCCGGGAAAGATCGTCCGGTACCGCTCACCGGGTGGACCGGGGATTCGGATAGACAGCGGCATTCACATGGGGTATACCATATCACCAGTCTATGATTCCATGATATCGAAACTCTGTGCATGGGACAGCACCCGTAAGGAAGCCATCATGCGGATGCGCAGGGCCATATCAGAGTATATTATCCTTGGCGTAAAGACCACCCTCCCGCTTCACTTCGCCATCATGAACAACCAGCAGTATATCGAGGGGAATACCCATACGCATTTCCTGCAGGAAGAGCACATCTTAAGCACGCTCGAACGCTATAAGCGGGACGAGGAGACACGGATGCAGACCCTTGCCGGGACTTTTGACCAGGGAAAGAAGATTGCTGCAATCACCGCTGCGGTCAATACGTACCTGCAGCAGAAAAAGAACGGATGAACGAGGATATCGCTCATCAGAACCTTTAATAGTTTTTACGGCGTTTTCATTATGCACTTTTTGTGCTGCGGTGGCCTAGCTGGTTAGGGCGCCAGACTCATAGGGTTGTTGAACTCCATTCATTGTTCAGGCTTTGAGAGATCTGGAGATCGGGGGATCGTAACCCTCTCGCAGCATTCCTTTTGGCATATCGTTTTAAAAAATCGATCCATCAGTTCCGGAACACCCATTTTTCCCGGTTCTGGTTTTTGTCCGAGGGTATATTACCATTTTAACTACCAACTCGTTAGAGAATTTACGAGAGAAAATACGGTCAGAACATTGTCCTAAAATTTAGATCAAAAAAGTGTTCTTGATGACGGACGTGAAATGCTGACGCTCCAGGGGCTTCGCCCCGCCGCTATGGCGCCCCGGTTGCGATAACGTTGTATTACCAAGATCATCCATCATGGTAATACAGAAGAATCGCATGCCCCTATATTTCCTGTACGGGATATTCCAACAAAATTTTTTTCGCAGAACAGAAATTAAGGCCGCCGCGGGGCGCCCTTCGGGGCGGCGGCAAGCATCTTAATGGGGGTATGGGGGCATCAGCCCCCATAATCACTTTTAAGGTTTTCAACAGATCACCTTTTCAGGCCCTGCTGAATTCCTCAAAAGATCCAGAACGCGGAAAGCATTCAACAACGATGGCGGGTATCGTTATCGCCTTTTCCGTGATAATTCCTGACGACAGTTATTACAGTCCGTATTTCGTGGGAATAATCCAATCATTATTCTTTTCCAAACCGGTTGATGATCCAGATCAGGTTGGCAAATCCATCCATCTCCAGTTCAAGAACCTGCCCGCGGGTCATCCCCATGCTGGTCTCGGCATCGGCCGTAAGCATCTCCGGCCCCCGGATAATTGTCCGCTCCCTGCCATCGCGTGAGAGGATTTCCTGCGCCTCCCGCTCATGGATAAAAGCCCGGCCCGGGAGGATAACGGTGTCATCAAGGTTCGCAAGATCAACACCATTGAGGTCATCGGCGGTGATGAGGCAGGCAATCTCCTTGCTGACCGGGATTACAGGCACTGTCGACCCGCAGGCTGAAAGGATAGCATCGATGAACGGTGTGGCGATGCTCCCGCTGATAACGCTTGCCTTCCGGGTTATCCGGGGGAGTTTTGCAAGCAGATCCGGCTCGGACCGGATCGCAAACGGTGACCCGATCTCCGGGTCCCAGAGCGGGGTTCCGGATATCTTCATGGTGAACTTTTTCTGAAGATCAGTGATCATGTCCCGGAACGATTCAACGCTCTGGACGCGCTGATTTGCCATGACCGGACCATTACCGAGGATGAGACCCTGGTCAGCGGTATTGGCAAACCGCATGAGGATAAGCCCTTTTGCTCCCTTGTCCTGGAGCCACTGGCAGGTCTCTTCAAGAACCTTTCCATCATTCACTCCCGGGAGGATGACTGCAGCGGCATAGACGTCAATCGCCCCGCAGAGTTTTTCAAGGATCGCAAGCGATGCTTCCGGGCTCGGATCATGCATGTACTTTTTCCGGAGTGCCGGGTCGGATGCAAAGACCGTGAAGGAGATCTCCGAAAGGCCGTTATCGATGAGAAGATCCGCGATGGCGGGATCATCCCAGCCTTTCCCGCTGGTATACCCGATATGGAGGGGCGCGTCCATGCTACCGAGGAGCTCGATGAGTTCAGTGAACCGGGGGTAACAGCTGGGATCACCGCCACCACTTATAGTAACCCGTGATATGTCCCCCTGCCGCGTCTGGAGATTTGCAAGAGTCTCGTCTGCGATGGTTTTGAGATCCTTAAAACCCGGATATTCTTCCTTGACCCCGCGGGTGCAGTAATCGCAGCCTTTCTTGAAGGGGAGGCAATAGCGGCAGCCCAATGGCTGAACACCCCGGACCTTTTTGAAATAGCAGTATTCGCAAAAACCCCTGCAATTGGTACCGGGGCTTCCTCCGATATCAACAACGAGCTGCGTCATCTGTGTACACTTAAGTCTGTGCCGGGGAGTATAAGATAGTTGTATTTTTGTTCCGGCTTATCCTGTTCCTGCGGATTATTTCGCGATTTTTAGAATATCGATGTGAAATCAGATATGACGGGCACCATCTTTTTTACCATCTAATGATAAAATAGTATGGCGCCTCAGTGGCTTAGTTGGCAGAGCGGCTGACTTGTAATCAGCAGGTCCCGTGTTCAAATCACGGCTGAGGCTTTGAAATATTGTGTTCGAATCCACAGTAAACTTCTTTTTAGCCCATCCTCACACGCGGTTTTATGACAACTCCTACCCCACTTGCTATTTCCAATGATGTCTTTCATCAGATCAGGGAGATTGTCCCGAACGATCTTTTGCAAGAGCGTTGAAGGAAGGAAAAATTACCGAACGTGATGTTCGCTTATCCGGCCCTTCATAGATGAGGTGCAATCGTCCTGCAACACCAGCACCAAGCGTGCGTACAAAATCACGTACACACATTTCGGCCGGAGACGTTTCATCGGCCCGTTTGAGAAAAACGATATGGCTGCACTCTATGCCGGCATTGCTGCATTGAAATCCGGTATCCCTGATTATTTAGCCCATCTGAAAATTTCGGCTCATTTTTCATGGGTTTTCCGTAAGCCCGAATAAGGTAAATTATGGGAGTAATGGGACAAATTTTACCACTATTGTAGGGTCAGGAAACACAATACTACATCCCTATGACATTCCAACCGGTATAACACTCGTCGCGAGGAAATCCTTAACACGTTCCTCGGTAAAATTTACTGCGTGATCCTCAAATCACGATTGGTATCCTGTCTTATGAATATCCCGCCGATCCAGAGGCAGAGTCTCATCTCACTTGGATCCACTCTTGCCCTGACAGCCATCGGTTTTCTCTCGACGATATATTTTGCGCATGTCCTGGGTCCTGCGCCACTCGGAGTTTTTTTTATTTTCCTTGCGTTTTTCGGGATTTTCAACCTTGTAGGGGATGGGGGATTCGGTGGAGCCGCCGTAAAGAGAATCTCTGAAGGGGTGGAGCAAAGGGAATTTTTTACTGCGTTTGTTGTTTTGCGGATCCTTCTCCTGACAATCTCGGTATCTGCACTCATTCTGTTTCAATCGGTTATCGATGGGCTCGATACGCCGGGCATCCTCTTCTGGCTGATTCTTGCGCTGATCGTCTCGGTATTTTCAAGCAGTACTGCGATGGGAGTATATGGCACAGGAAAGGTAGGGATTTACCAGACCAGTGCATTCCTGGAGGTCCTTGTCCGGATAATCATTCAGGTTATTGCAGTCTTTCTCGGGTACCAGGTTGCCGGACTGATCGGGGGTTTTGTCATCGGTATGCTCGCCGGGGGCCTGGTCAATTACCATTATCTGGATCTGAAATTCGCCCGGTTCAGAAAGAGTCACCTGACAAACATGCTCGGATTCTCCTTCTGGATTTTTTTAACCTCCAGTGGTGCGCTTGTATTCAGCTATGCCGACACCCTGCTGATAGGATATTTTCTTGGAACTGCCGATGTAGGCATCTACCGGACAGCGTTCCAGCTCACCTCCGTTGCATCATTTACCACCCTTGCCTTTAATATCGTGTTGTATCCGAAGATCAGCCAGTGGGAGTCAACGGGGAACCTTTCCTCGATTGAGAATGCACTGTCACGTTCATTCACGTATTCCCTGCTTCTTGCAATCCCCGCATGTTTTGGCGGCTGGATGCTTGGCGAACGCCTGTTGTTGTTTTTATATGGATCCTCATTTGTCAGTGGGACAACCGCGTTTTATTTTCTTCTCCTGGTCCAAGTTGCCAATGTGTTCATGTACCTTGGAACCATGAGTCTGAACTCTATCAACCGACCAAAAGATGCGTTTCGTGTTACCGCGATTGCATCGGCAGTGAACATTATCTTGGACATTATCTTCATCCCGCTTTTCGGGATAACCGGCGCTGCTGTGGCGACGCTGATAGCAATGGCGTTGAATGGATCCCTTGCCCTTCACTATCTCTCACAGACAATTACTCTGCGGATTGAATATAAGTCGGTCAGACATATTCTCGCAGCATCGGCAATCATGGGCATTGTCCTTCTCTTGATTACTGTATTCCTTCCGCTCGATCATGTTGCAGTCGTGATGGGAGTGGTTGCTCTTGGTGCGGCGATTTATTTCATCGTTCTGCTGAAAACAGACAGAAAAATACACGATGATATTCATGATCTGGTGAAAAGATTTGGCCTGACGTGGCCGGAGGGGTTGTAAAAAAATTTCGAAGCATTTTATATTAGCAAAGATGCCCTATTGCCAGATGAAAGGATTTACCCTAGCGTTATCGAAGGTACTCCCGAGGTTACTGGCTGCGGACTATTCGACATTGTTTCGGAGAATTTAAAGAATACCGTTAGTACTTCCAGATATTGATGACCAAACGGATGATCTTGTTGTAGCTGTAGACAGTACGGGGCACCAGGGGACTAACCGGGGGGAATGGATGAGAGAGAATTTGTGGGTTCAACAGGGATGGATCAAAGCTCACATTATCGTCGAGGTGAATAGTAAAAAACTCCTTGGTATAGAGATCACCAACGAGCAAGCCAGCGATGGTCAGGTTTTTCCGGCACTTCTTGATCAGGCCCAGGGGGCGTCCGGGGATAAAACCATCACCCGGGTCCTTGCTGACGGGGCGTATGATAACAAAGATTTTTTCAACCGTCTTGAGAAAGACCACATCAATTCCGGCATCAAGATCCGTGAGAACGCATCTAGTAAATCGGGCGGCTCCCCATACCGCGCCGAATGTTCCCGTAAGAAACAAAAGGCGGGTTACCGAGCATGGGCTCACGAGAATGGTTATGGGAAACGATGGGCCGTCTAGGGAGTATGCTCTTCAGTGAAACGCATATTCGAGGAAAATGTCAGGGCAAGTTCACCTGAAGGCATGACGCGGGAAGTTCAAATGAAATTCTTGTTCTTAGGACTTACGCACTTGGTTACGACCGAAATATCTAAGAGACAGTAACGCCAATCCAAAGGTAAAACAAACCCGTAATGGAGAACGGGCGAGCGTGAACCCTCCGAAATGTACAAGCAGCAATTTTGTCAACTTTCTGATATCTACATATCTTGCATGCTCGTGCACGGAAGCATCCCGGTGTTTGCCCGACGAATTAGGATCAATAGCCCATGATTCCGTCAAGCGGTTGTTAGAGAGACAGCCTCACCACACGGGGGCGTTGTATGACGAAGCGAAACGGTTGATCCAGGCTGACGAAGGCGTACTCGTAATCGATGATAGTACACTCGACAAACCCTATTCACACCAGATCGAACTGGTTACCCGACATTGGAGTGGGAAGCACCACCGTGTTGTTCAAGGCATCAACCAGATCTCAACAATCTGGACAGATGGTTCTGCGATAGTTCCGGTAGATTTCCGGATCAATTGCCCGGACAAAGACAGTATGAACAAAAATGACCATTTCCGGGATATGCTCCGAGTAGCGGATGAACGAAAGTTTCAGCCAAGTTGTGTCATCTTCGATTCATGGTATTTGAGTATCGACAATCTGAAATTGATTCGTTCACTGAAGTGGCATTGGTGTACCCGACTCAAATCCAACCGGTTGGTTGATCCGGATCAATCACACAACCGCTCGGTTTCAGATATTGAAATCCTTCCTGAAGGAAGAGTTGTGCACCTGCGACAATATGGTTTCATCAAGGTGTTCAGGATTGTTCACTCCAACAAGGAACCTGAATACTGGGCTACCGATACTCTGGATGCATCGGAATCCGACAGAAAAATGTTCAAGGATCTTGGATGGAGTATCGAAGAGTATCACCGGGGCATTAAGCAGTGTTGTGGCATCGAGAGATGCCAGGGCCGCAAAGAGGGTGTTCAACGTGGACACATTATCCACTCTTTGCTGGCATTTCTTCGCCTTGAATCCCATCGATTGAATACGGGTTCAAGTTGGTATGAATCCAAACGCTTGATCCATCGATATGCTTCTTCTCTCTTTATTGCTTCACCGGCGTTCTAATTTGCTTTTTGTATAAACTGTAACGGATGTTTCTCTATTCAGACTTCTTTAACTGCGTAAGTCCTAGTTCTATCAGGAAATTCTCAATTATTGCTCTGTAGAAACGAGCATGAACCTCCCAAAAAAATGTCCGAGAAAGGTACTGATCCGCTCAAATCCAAAACGGAACGGGTTTTTTATTTTAGTATGCCCAACATACCATAAGGCAAAGATTATGGTAAAACCAGTCCAGATAATTATTCTTTGTGGGGGGCTTGGAACCCGATTACGCGAAGAGACAGAATATCGCCCCAAACCCATGGTCCCGATTGGAGGTAAACCAATTCTCTGGCATATCATGAAAATTTATGCCAAGTACGGGCATACAGATTTTATTTTGCCGCTCGGGTACAAGGGGGATATGATCAAGGAATATTTTTATCATTACCACCTGATGAGTCAGGACGTCTGTATCCGGCTTGGGGATCATCATTCGGTATCATTTCTGCCATGCGATTCACATGAAACCGAAGACTGGTCCATCACGCTTGCCGATACTGGTGAAAATACATTAAAAGGGGGACGCTTAAAGCGTGTTGAAAAATATCTCACAGGTGACGAAGTCATGGTCACCTATGGAGACGGTGTTGCAGATATTGATATCAATAAACTTCTCGCATTCCACCGGTCGCACGGAAAGATGGCAACAGTGACTGGTGTATCCCCGGCATCCCAGTTTGGCGAATTGCATATCAATGGAAATCGTGTGGAACACTTCAGGGAAAAGCCATCGGATTCCGATCATTATGTAAGCGGAGGATTTTATGTTTTCAACCGCTCATTCTTCAACTGCCTGACTGCTGACGGGTCGTGTGATCTGGAAGCAGGGCCCCTTGAAAAACTCGCTGCAACCGGCGAACTGATGGTATACAAACATCCCGGAAGGTGGGCGTGCATGGATACCATTCGGGACATGGAATACCTGAACCGGTTATGGGACACGAAAGACGCATTCTGGAAAACCTGGTGAGTTCGGTTCATGGATCTATCCAACGTCTATGAAGGCAAATCAGTTCTCCTTACCGGAGATACCGGATTTAAAGGATCCTGGCTTGCACTCTGGCTGCACAAGATTGGAGCCTCGGTTACCGGCATAGGACTCGAACCAAAAACATCCCGGGATAATTATTGTGCCTGTGGACTTGGATCAGTGATAACTCATTATTCCTGTGATATCCGGCACTATGATCAAATCCAGGATTTTTTTTCTGCAACAAATCCTGATATGGTATTTCATCTTGCTGCCCAGCCATTAGTATCCGAATCCTATTCTTCTCCCCGTGAAACATTTGAAATCAATACTCAGGGTACGGCCAATATCCTGGAATGCATTCGACACACACCTTCAATTCAGGTCGGGGTAATGATAACCAGCGATAAGTGTTATGAGAACCGGGAATGGATCTATGGGTACCGGGAAACCGATCCTCTCGGGGGGCATGATCCTTACAGTGCTTCAAAGGGGGCGGCAGAGATTGTCATATCCTCATATATACGGTCATTTTTTTCCAAAGATGGGACACCGGTAATTTCTTCAGCACGGGCGGGAAATGTGATCGGTGGGGGGGACTGGTCAAAAGACCGCATTATTCCGGATTTTATGCGATCTCTTGAAGAAAGAAAACCCATTGACATCAGAAATCCACGAGCCGTTCGACCCTGGCAACATGTTCTTGAACCTCTTTACGGGTACCTTCAGTTAGGCGCAACGATGCTTACCAAAGGGCATTCATTCAGCGGGGCCTGGAATTTCGGACCATTGTACCGGAACAACCTGACTGTTGAGGATCTGATGAGGAAATTTATCGAACAGGGCAAACGCGGGGAGATGAAAATTCCGGAGCAGCATGAAAGTTTCCATGAAGCCGGGTTCCTGAGCCTTGATATATCCAAAGCCATCCATCAGCTTGGCTGGCATCCGGTCCTGGATATCGATACGATGATCCGGTTTACTCTTGAAGAATACGGAGTGGATAACTTATCCACAGAAGCGGTTTTCAACCAGCGGTGTGCCCATATTGATGAATATATGAATCTTCAAAAAAAGGTGTGAACCATGGAATTCTGTCGATCCTGCGGGTCACCGCTGCAAAAGCCGTTTTTGGATCTGGGAAACTCTCCCCTGTCAAACGGGTATCTCTCAGAAAAGAACATCCACGTGATGGAACCCTATTTTCCCCTTGAGATCTATTTCTGCCCGCATTGTTCGCTCGTTCAGCTGGATGTATTTGAGGCACCGGAACAGATCTTTTCATCGGACTACGCGTATTTTTCATCCTACTCTTCGAGCTGGTTAGCGCATTGCAAGTCATACGTAGAAATGATGGTGAAGAGATTCGGATATACCAAGGATTCGTTTGTGATGGAGATTGCAAGCAACGACGGCTATCTCCTTCAGTATTTCAAAGAGTATCACATCCCTGTAAAAGGTGTGGAGCCAGCAACAAATACGGCAGAGATTGCCCTAGGAAAAGGAATCCCGACGGATATTACATTTTTTAATACCGATTATGCAAATGAGATGGTTTCCCGGAATTGTCTGGCAGATCTTATCATCGGTAACAATGTCCTTGCCCATAATCCAAACCTGAATGATTTTGCTGAAGGGTTACGTATTGCCCTGAAACCCCATGGGGTTATCACGATGGAATTTCCCCATATTCTCCAACTTATCAAGAATAATCAGTTTGACACGATCTACCATGAGCATTATTCCTATCTCTCTCTGCATGCGGTACGGTATCTCTTCAATGCGCATCACCTCGAAATTTTTGATGTTGATGAACTTCCGACGCATGGCGGATCCCTGCGGATTTGTGCAAAACACACGGGAGATCCGGCAAATGAAATATCTCCACGCGTCGCGGAACTGCTGGACAAAGAGAAACGAGCTGGCTTACTCGATCCGGCCACCTATGAATACTTCCGATTAAATGTTGAGGCAACGAAGAGATCTTTACTCCAATGCCTTATCTCTGTAAAGAAAGAAGGGAAATCCATTGTGGGCTATGGAGCCCCTGCAAAGGGAAACACACTTCTGAATTATTGTGGGATCAGAACTGATTTCCTTGATTATACGGTTGATGCAAATCCCCATAAACAGAATTTATTCCTGCCGGGTACGCATATCCCGATCAGACACCCTGAGCAGATACGAATCGATAAACCGGATTACATTCTCATCCTCCCATGGAATATCAAGGATGAGATTATGGAACAACTCTCATTTGTCCATGAATGGGGAGGAAAATTTATTATCCCCATTCCGGAAGTACGGGTGATCGATGCATGATCTTTACCGAGACAAAGATCAAGGGGGTTTTTGTCATCGAGCCGGAATTACTCCCCGATGAGCGTGGATTTTTTGCACGGTCGTTTTGTAAGGATGAATTCCGCAATCACGGACTTGAAACGGATATTGTCCAATGTAATATTTCTTACAACAAAAAAAAAGGAACACTCCGGGGGATGCATTACCAAGCTCCACCGTTTGAAGAGGCAAAGATTGTTTCTTGTATTAAAGGATCAATCTATGATGTGGTTCTTGATCTGCGGAGAGATTCAGCAACCTGTTGCCAATGGGTTGCAACAGAATTGAGCGAGACGAATTTCAAAATGGTGTATATTCCAAAGGGTTGTGCTCATGGGTTCCAGACGATTGAGGATGATACAATGGTGTATTATCAGATGACCGAGTTTTACCACCCGGAATGTACGAGTGGCGTGAGGTGGGATGATCCTGCATTTATGATAACTTGGCCAATGCCGGATGATGCAACCATCTCCAACAAAGATACACAGTATGAGACTTTCAGGAAGTAAATCATGAAAAAAAAGCCGAAGGTAATGATTGCCGGTATTGCCGGGGCGTCATTGGGGACGGAACTGTTTAAATGTCTGGCATTAGCCAAACGTTATGAGATTTTTGGATGCGATATTTCACCATATGCTTACGGTCATTACCAGAAAGGATTCAAAAAAACATTCGTTGTCAGCGAAAAAAACTATATTGACTCGGTTTTATCGGTTTGTAAGAAAAATGCCATTGATTTTCTGATTCCCGGGGGAGAACAACCCATGGTCCTGCTGGGGAAACACGAACATATATTGAAGGAAAACGGCATTCAATTCGTGGGAAATTCAGCTGATATCGTCAGCCAATACTCAAATAAAAAGATCACATTCCTCCAGTTAAATAACAGTGGAATTGAAATCCCGGAAACACTTTTTATTAATAAACTCACCAAATCTGTAAAAATTCCCTTCCCCTGTATTATTAAGCCATCAACGAATTCCGGCGGGAGCAATTTTGTTTTTCTTGCTTCTAATCTTGATGAGGCAAAATTATACCTGCGGTATTTGAAAATAAATAACAGGGAAGCCGTGATTCAGGAATATATTCCACTTGATGAAGGAGAATTCACGGTCGGTGTTTTATCTTTGCCTGATCAGACAATCGCATACTCAATCGCATTAAAACGAGTCTTCAATTCAAAGTTATCCATAGCGCAACAAAATAACATCGGATTGATTTCAAGCGGATACACGCAAGGATATATTGACAAATTTCCAAAGATTTGTTCTACAGCAGAAAAAATTGCAAAAAAAATCGGAAGCTGTGGTCCTTTGAATATCCAGGGGAGGGTCAGAAACGGAATTTTTTTGCCGTTTGAGATAAACCCGAGGTTTTCTGCCTCCACGTACTTACGAGCCCTTGCCGGGGTAAATGAGATAGACCTATTTTTACAATATTTACTTACAGAAAAACTAGAGAGAATAGGGCCGATAAAACCTGGTTATTATTTAAGAAGTTTTGATGAAGTGGTCATTGGAAAAAATGAGGTGAAACGATGATCCGATGGATAACTGATTCGTTAGGCACGGCTGCATATAATGATGCAGTCCACGACGAGAAAACTTTCCAAATCGTTGATGTACGGGATCTTGTCGATAAACAAGGTAATAGTACTGACGCAATCCGGAAAAAAATAGATGAGACACTGGATATTTTAAAACAAGGAAAAAAAGCAGTAATTTGTTGTGATTATGGAATTTCACGTAGTAATGCTATAGCTGCGGGCGTCTTATCACAACTTGAAGGGATCCCTTTTTCAGATGCTGTCCAGCGAATCATTTCCACAACCGGTGAAAAAAAGATAAAGGTTCAGATGTTATCGGCAGTTAGGAAAGTGATCGAAACTGAGGATATTCTGCATCCAACCAATCGGTCACAAGATACAATTATGATTGTTGGAAATGGAATATTTGGAAATTTTTTAAAAAAACTATTGCCTAGGCATCTTAAAGATACTTCAATAATATCGCGATCCGAGAATAAGATGGGCCTATTACAGGGAACAGGGACTCTTGACACCCAAGTAAAAGAAAATGATGTTGGCTATATCATTCATCTCGCCGAACCGAAAATGTCCAGCGATAATGAGGCGATAGGAACCAGCATCACACTGCTAAAAAATTGTATCGATGTATGTTGCGATAATGAAATAACCTTGATTTATCCCTCTAGCAGTGAAATTTATTCAGGTTACCAGTCTGCCAATCTACGCGCTTCGGAATGCTTGCAACCGAATCCAAAAAGTATCTATGGACAGACAAAACATTTGTGCGAAAACCTCATTGCGTATTCTGAGCGTACTGACAGACTGCGATCTATAATCTTGCGGTATAGTACCATCTATGGAAACCGCCGCCCCCAATTTCTATATAATTTTATTGACCTAGCCAATAAGGATAAGGATATTACTACACATATGTATCGGAATGGCTTGCCAATAGTGGATTTACTCCATATCAACGATGCCGTTTTTGCATGTGCTGCAGCATTGAAAGCAAATCGCACCGGGATTTTTAACATTGGATCCGGAATCGGTCTTACAACATTCGAAATTGCTCAAAAGATCATTGAACGATCTGGTTCTAACAGTAAAATTGGTCATATCGATATTGATGAGTATGTATCAAATGTTGTTCTTGATAGTTCGTATGCAAAAAAAATACTGCATTGGGTACCAACTGTGGATTTTGATGACGAACTGAAATTGATAATAACCAGATCTATTGAGGAGAATTCATGACATCAAACAGTGAGATTGATCGGCAGGAAAGTATTCCTTGGCATCGTACAGGATTTTACTCAGAATATAATACGATATTAGGCAAGTACAAAATTGAGTCTTGTCTGAAATATATGCACAAATCAAGTGTTCTGGATCTTGCGTGTGGAGATGGTTTTTTAACATCCCTGTATTGCCAAAAATTTAAACGGGTCGTCGGTGTTGATGCATCCAAAAAACATCTGGATGAAGCCCGGAAACGATTGCCGCATGTCCAGTTTATTCATAGCCTGATAGAGGATATCACTTTTGAGGAACAGTTTGATAATGTCTTGCTCCTAGATATTCTTGAACATGTTAAAGATCCCCACCAAGTCCTCCAGGTGGCATCCCGATATCTTAAACCAGAAGGTACGTTGATTATTCATGTTCCGAATTCAAATGCGATTAACCGACGGATCGCTGTTTTAATGGGAACTTTGGAAACATGTGATGAACTCAGCCCATTTGACCTCAATGTTGCCGGTCATCGCAGATCTTATGTACGATCGTCTCTGATTTCTGACATCGAGAAAGCCGGTCTTACAGTAATCGATTCCGGTGGGATCTTCTTCAAGATGCTTTCAACCCCCCAGATGGATTGGTTTTTAAAAAATGGATTGTGGGAAGAAGGGGGATTCGGGTGGGGCCGGGTTGGTGCAGAAAAAAAGGATTGGAAAGCAGAGTTTTGTCGTGCATGCTATGAAATCGGGAAAGAATATCCTGATGATTGTAACATTGTTTATGCAATAGTCAAAAAAAATGAATGAATTTCTAAGTAAGCCTTCCAAATCATTTTGATCAATGGAGAATCTATGTTGCCGAAGATTGCGAACGATCGAGCATTGATTAATGCTATGCAGAATGATGAAGAGATCAAAAATTTACGAAAAAAATTGCTACAGGCGATTGTAAAATACAAATACACCTACAATTTCACATGGCATGGACGCCCGATTATTCAACTTCCCGAAGACATTGTTGCAACCCAGGAAATAATTCTGAATGCCAAGCCGGATATAATTATCGAGACCGGTATTGCACATGGAGGAGGCCTTGTTTTCTATGCGTCACTTCTTGAAATTCTGGGCAAAGGTTCGGTTATTGGCGTAGACATCGAAATAAGGAAACATAACCGTGAAGCGCTGGAGAACCATCCCCTGTTCAAACGGATCAGCCTTATTGAAGGATCGTCAACGGATGCAAAAATATTTAGTCAGGTCTCAGATTTATGCAAACCGGCAAAAAATGTGATGGTGATCTTAGATTCGGATCATACCCATGCACATGTCCTGCGGGAACTTGAGTTATATTCAACACTTGTCCGGAAAAATGGTTATCTCATTGTATTTGATACCGGTATCGAAGATGTCGATGGTCCGGCATATCCGAACCGTCGCTGGGGCAAAGGGAACAACCCCAAAACCGCGGTCTGGGAGTTCTTAAAAAAGAATGACCGGTTTGTCATCGATAAAGATATCGAGAGTAAACTCCTGATTACTGTAGCACCTGATGGCTACTTAAAATGTGTCAAGGATTGACGAAAATGGAACACATCCCTGTCGCGGGCCCATGGATCACCCAGAAAGAGATTGATTACGTTGCAGATGCTGCAGCGCACGCATGGTACGAAAACGCCAATATGTATCATGAACGGTTCGAAAAGGCGTTTTCGAAGTATATTGGTACAAAATACGCGATGGCCCTGCCGTCCTGCACGTCTGCGATCCACCTGTCCCTTCTTTCATTGGGAATTGGAAAAGGGGATGTGGTGATTGTTCCGGATCTTACCTGGATTGCGACTGCGGCACCAATTTCTTATGTCGGCGCTGATCCGGTCTTCGCAGACTGCGATGAAAAGACTTGGTGTATTTCTCCTGATGCATTTCAGGACTGCATAACCTCCCGGACAAAAGCGGTCATCCCCGTTGATTTGTATGGGAATATGCCGGAGATGGATGCGATCCGGGATATTGCACACGATCATGGGATTGCAATCATAGAAGATGCCGCGGAAGCAATCGGATCAGAATACCATGGGAAACGTTCTGGTAGTTTCGGGGATACTGGCGTCTTCAGTTTCCACGGGTCAAAAACGATGACAACTGGTGAAGGCGGGATGCTTGTCACTGACAGGAAAGATCTGTATGAGCGTTGTCTTGCCCTCCGCGATCATGGGAGAGCACCAGGCGAAAAAATGTTCTGGAATGCGGAAGTCGGATATAAATACAAGATGAGCAGTATGCAGGCTGCCCTGGGCCTCGCCCAGCTGGAACGCATTGAGGAACTTGTCAATAAGAAACGGCAGATTTTCTCCTGGTACCGGGAGAATCTGCAATCAATTGAGGGGATAACATTAAATTGTGAACCTTCCGGAACAACGAACTCCTACTGGATGGCGACAGCGATCTTTGATCCAAAATTCGGACGCTTAAAGGAGGATATTATAAGAACGATGAAAGGAAATGGAATTGATCTGCGTCCGTTCTTTTATCCGCTCAGTTCACAACCCGCGTATGCTACGAATCCCTATGCTCGCGAAGCGCCACAGCGAAATATTACCTCGTATCGGATTTCACCATATGGGGTGAATCTGCCATGTGGGTTGAATATGACTGAAAAATTAGTCTGGAGCGTTTGCAATAAGCTAATGCAGGTGTTGGGTTTTGAATAACATAAACGTGGAATCTGTTACTAACGTTAACGTACGTAAAGGACCATTAGTCAGCGTGGGAATCCCAACATATAATCGTCCTGAAGGATTACGCAGGACAATTGAGGGGATTCGTCACCAGACCCACACAAATCTTGAAATTATCGTCTCAGATAATTGTACACCTGGAGACGAAATTCAAAAAATTATGACAGAATATCTTAAAAAGGACTCGAGGATCCAGTTTTACCGCCAAGTGGAAAACCGAGGGCCGTTGTTCAATTTTGAGTTTGTTCTTGCAAAAGCAACCGGTGAATTCTTTGTATGGGCTGCAGATGATGATGAATGGAAAGAACAATATATTGAGAAATGTCTTGATGAATTTTTTACCCATCCGAATCTCGTTTTGTGCTACAGTGAAGCATTAAAAAAAGGCCATTCTGAACATGAGGATCAGATATTATGGTCAGATCTATCAACTGTCGGGCTAAAAAGGATTTGTGGGATAAAAAAAATACTTATAAACCAATACAGAAATATTGAATTTTATGGTCTTTTAAAAACTAGAATAGTGCGACTCTATCAATTTGAAAATTCCTTTGGAGAAGACCAGATTTTTATTTTGTTTCTTGCCTTGCAAGGGGAAATTGGAAAAACAATTCCTGGATTATTCATTAATGGTCCTGGATTTGCGGGAACCTCTTCAGAAAAAACCGTTAATTCACTCGGAATTCATAAAATAAACATCTATTTTGGTTATATTTTTTTGATAATAAATACAATTCGGATGCTCCTGAAGTACAATTTTAGCTTGAACTCATGGGAGAAATGTTTAATTATTGGATTTATTTTCCGAAAGTCTCTAACTAAGAGATACATCTTAGCTGTAACTCAAGGAATGGTCTTACTCATTCGCGATACGATTAATAGAATTTGCTGACAATGTTCAAGATATTTTATTTAAATAGGTAAGAAATAGAAGTAATCAAGACAAATCAGCAATGGGCCGGTTTTACTAGCATTATAATTATCATAAATTTTGTTTAGGAAAAGCATTGGTATGAATTCCGCACATTATCAGGATTAATCCTCTTACAGGGAGAGAAGTATTGATGAAAATCCTCATTCTCGGCGCCACAGGGATGCTCGGCCATAAACTGATGCAGGTACTCTCACGGCAACATACGGTTACCGGAACCGTACGCAGAAATAAATCAGAAATTTCTGGCCATCCAATATTTTCAACCATGAATATCGTGGGAAATGTCAATGTCGAAAAACCTGAATCCATCTACGCATTGATAAAAACCATGCATCCTGATGTCATCATCAATTGCATCGGCATCGTAAAACAGCTTCCAGCCGCCCGTGATCCCCTTCAGAGTATTACTATCAACTCCCTGTTCCCTCATCAGCTGGCAGTAATATGCCAGAAAAACGGTACACGGCTTATCCACATGAGCACGGACTGCGTCTTTTCCGGAAAGAAAGGCAATTACCAGGAGACAGATCAATCCGATGCCGAAGATCTCTATGGAAAAACAAAATACCTTGGTGAAGTCGATTATCCGGGTTGCCTGACGATTCGGACATCGATAATCGGACGAGAACTGGATACAACCCATGGCTTGATCGAATGGTTTTTCAGCCAGGAAGGAAAAACCGTGCCCGGTTATACCCATGCAATTTTCTCCGGTCTGACCACACTTGCCTTATCAGAAATGATCGGACACATCATTGATCACCATCCGGCACTACGAGGCGTTTACCAGATTGCATCAGCCCCGATAAGCAAATACGATCTCCTCTGTCTTGTGAAAAAGACGTATGGAATGAATATCTCGGTTATCCCGGATAATGCCGTAGTGAATGACCGGAGCCTGAGCCCGGAGAAGTTCCGGACTGAAACAAACATTAAGATTCCTTCATGGGAATATATGATAAACCAAATGCACAGCGATCTCACGCCATATACTGAGGTCAGGGGAAACCATGTTCACGAATAAAACTATTCTTGTTACCGGGGGAACTGGATCCCTTGGGAAAGTATTGATCCGCCGCCTACTCTCGGGAGAGATCGGTACACCGAAGAAGATCATTGTCTTCTCCCGGGATGAAGCAAAACAGCATGAGATGCGGATCTCGTACCTCAACAGCAATGCCCCCACCGATGAAGTTATCTATAACAATTTCCGCAGGTTGCTTGAATTCCGCATCGGGGATGTCCGTGATTTCCATAGTATCAGTGCTGCCCTTCATGGTGTGGATGTTGTTTTCAATACTGCGGCCCTCAAGCAGGTTCCCTCCTGTGAATATTTCCCGTTCGAAGCGGTCCGGACAAATATCGAAGGCCCGGAAAATATCATCAGGGCCATCCGGGAGCTTGGTCTCCCTGTTGAAACAGTTGTTGGAATATCCACTGACAAAGCCTGCAAGCCGGTGAATGTCATGGGGATGACCAAAGCGATTCAGGAGCGAATCTTCATCACCGCAAATCTTGATTGTCCCCACACCCGGTTCATCTGTGTCCGTTATGGCAATGTCCTTGCATCCCGGGGTTCTGTCATTCCCTTGTTCCACGAACAGATACGTTCGGGCGGGCCGGTCACAATTACGACAAGAGATATGACTCGCTTCCTGCTCAGTCTCGATCAGGCTGTTGACACAATTTTTGCAGCAGTAAAGGGTGCAAAACGCGGGGAAACGTATATTCCGAGAGTGCCGTCCGCAAAAGTTACAGATATTGCCGAATTACTGATCGGAAAACGATCTATTAAGACAATAATTACCGGAATACGGCCCGGAGAAAAAGTACACGAAATCCTGATTTCCGAAGAAGAGGCTCACCGCACTATCGGCCGCGGAGAGTATTATGTTATCCAGTCAATATTGCCGGAAATTTCAGATGTATCCACGGATAAAAAGGAAAAAGCGAAGCCGGTACTGGAGAGAGAGTTCTCATCATCCGACAATGTGATGTCAAAACCCATGCTCTTAAACACCTTAAAAAAATTTGATCTGACTTTATCGGGACATGGAGATCTGGAAGGAGAACTCCTGCGATGAAAGTGATGACTATTCTCGGAACACGTCCAGAGATTATCCGGCTCAGTCGCATCATAGAAAAACTCGACAACCATTGTACCCATATTCTTGTGCATACCGGCCAGAATTTTGATAAAAACCTCAATGATATCTTCTTTTCAGATCTTAAGATACGGAGCCCGGATTATTTTCTCAATGTCAAAGGGAATTCCGCAGGTGAACAGATTGGCCGAATCCTTGCTGCTACTGAAGACGTGATGCAAAAGGAGAAGCCGGACCGCATTCTGATCCTTGGCGATACTAACAGCAGCCTGTCAGCAATTATCGCAAAACGGATGGGAATTCCCGTCTATCACATGGAAGCAGGAAACCGGTGTTATGATGATCGTGTTCCCGAAGAAGTGAACCGGAGGATCATCGATCATTCCAGCGACATCCTGTTACCCTATACGGAGAACAGCAGGGCTAACCTGATCCACGAAGGTATTTCTGGGAATCGGATCCTTGTTACCGGAAATCCGATACGGGAAGTAATCGAGCACTACGATAAACAGATCAGGAACTCGGATATTTTAAACCGGTTGAAAATCCACAAAGGGAAATATTTCCTTGTCACCCTGCACAGGGCAGAGAATGTTGACATAGAAATTCGTTTAAAAACCTTTTTTAGGGCGTTTTCATCACTCAGCTCCCAATACGGAGTACCGGTAATCTGTAGTATCCATCCAAGAACCCGCGACAAACTGGACTCCTTTGAAGTCACACCGGATCCAGAAAAGGTCATGGTCTATGAACCGTTTGGTTTTTTTGACTTTATCCGGCTGGAACGGGATGCATTGTGTGTATTGAGCGATAGTGGAACGGTTCAGGAAGAGTGCTGTATATTCCATGTTCCGAATGTGACAATCCGTGATGTCACCGAACGACCGGAGACACTTGAATGCGGCAGCAATATTCTGTCGGGCGCCGATAACAACTCCATTCTTAATTGTGTCCATATTGCCTTATCAAAAGCCCCTTCATGGAACCCTCCGGACGAATATCTTCGTAATGATGTCAGTGAGACGGTTATCCGCATTGTGATCGGCTATTCTATGAAATCATCATATCCGGTATAATATCACCAAAACCCCTGATTCTTATGCAAAAATTTGCTCTGGTCTCACTCGGACTTCCTCCTTCACAATCAGGACAGTCGATGGTTCTCTACCACATTCTTAAGGAGATACCCCGGGAAAATTACTGCCTTATCACAATGAGAAATTTTCATCAGTATGGCAATCTGGGCAACTGTTCAAAAACTCCCGGAGGAAAAATGTATTTCCTTTTTCCCGATTATCAGGTTATCCGTTTTCTGGTTAGAATCGCAATGAAAATCCATTCTTCCCGCCTTCTTGATTTGCTGTTAAAAATACGGACATACCAGATAAAAAAAATTATCCAGCGAGAGAAATGTTCTGTACTGATCGGCTGCACCGGAGAGTTATTCGATCCTCCTGCAACATGCCGGGCCGCAAAAGAACTGGGGATTTCCTTTTACCTGTATGCCTTTGACCTGTACTCATCGCAATTTTCCGATCCGCATCTTGCGGCCTTTTCCAAAAAGCGAGAGCAGGAGATGATGCAGTATGCTGACAGGATCATTGTTCCCAATGAATGCATGCAGAAGATTTACTATCAGAAATATGGCGTCAATGCTACAGTTATTCACAATCCCTGCGATATTGAAGAGTATGAGCGTTTTGCCTCTTCAGTTTCTATCCCTGCATCACAAGGTAAAAAGATCGTTTATACCGGTGGGATATATGATGCACACTTTTCAGCGTTCCATAACCTTCTTGCTGCGATCGACATGACCGGGATCGCCGATATGAAACTGCATATTTACAGTCCCCAGTCACCCCGTTACCTGAAAAAGAACGGGATATGCGGCCCTGTTATAATTCATGAGCATCTCCCGAACAACCAGGTTCCTGCAATCCAGCGGGATGCGGATATTCTCTTCCTCCCTTTAGCATTCAACTCGCCTTATCCCGAGGTTATTAAGACTTCCGCTCCAGGAAAAACAGCAGAGTATCTCCTTGCAAAAAAACCGATACTCGTCCATGCACCGGCGGATTCGTTCATTTCCTGGTACTTCCGGAAATACACCTGCGGTTATGTCGTTGATGAGGATGACAAGGAAAAACTTTCGTCGTGCATCATTAACATATTCAAAGATGATCCGGAAATGACTCGGATAGCAGAGAACGCATATTCACGCGGCATCGTGGATTTTAATCTTACTTCTATGAGTAAGCGATTCCATGATCTTATAAAGTGACTGATAATCGCTTATGGGGGGAACACGTGGTTCCATTACCGGTAATTCTGGATCAGGTGAATATGAATACCTTTCATTTTTTTTACAAGAATCTCATGATCGTACCGTTCATACACCACAATCCTCCCCAGCGCGCCCATCCGGACCCGTTCCTCCGGGTTTCGGTCCATCCACTCCACCGCATTCCTGAGCGCGTTCACATCACGAACAGGAACCAGGAGCCCGGTCTTGCCATCCTCCACAATCTCCGGGCACCCGCCTGCATCTGTAGTTATGGCAGGGATGCCACAGGCAAACGCTTCCATCACGGATGCGGGGACTGCCTCGGTATACGTGGGAAGGAGAAGGCAATCTGCGGCACGCAGCCATGTCCGGATCTCCTCCTTGGCCATTTGTCCGGTGAACCGACAGTTGGACGAGTGATCCGGGACTATACCGGGACCCACAAAGACAAAGGAATGTGCGGGACATTGCCGGGCAACCTCCACGATCTCATGGATGCCTTTCCACGGATGCAGGCGTCCCAGGAAGAGGAAGATCGTTCGGTCCGAAGGAAGACCCAGGGCCATGCGGGCCTTATCCCGTGATCCACAGGTAAAGAACCCGGTATCGACACCCGTATGGATTACGGCACAACGTTCCGGATCGAGACCAAGGCTGATGAGAGGTTTTTGCATCTCTTCGCTTGCCGTTATAACAAAATCCGCCCGACGGATCATGGCAGAAGTGATCTTTCGGTACAACCGGTTTTTTAGCGGAAAAACCCTCGCATCGTCGCCATGGAATTTCAGGACAAGCGGAATATCTCGGCGCCCTAACAGAGCCGGGACCAAGCTGCTGTGCGGGATGTATTCGGCCTGCATCAGATCAAGATCGGGACTTCGGCAGAGCCGGAGCGATTCAGCATAGAACGGAATATACCCGAGGGGCGAAGGGGTGGTTTTCACGGCTTTGTGCACGATCACGTCGCGGGCTTCAAGATCCTGTACCATCTGACGAATGAAGATCCCCCGGTAATCCCCTTCATACGCCGGATACATATTAGCAAACAGGCCAAGGGTGTAGTCAGGCATGCTCATCCCCCACCAAAACAGCCCGTTTCCGGAAGCAAAACAACCCTCACGATCTCACCAGCACGAGAAGCGAGTACCCCCCAAAAACCCGTACCGTTAACCCGGATGCGATGGGGAAGAGGAGCGCGCGGGGGATCTTCAGCAGTTGGTCTTTGAGTCCGAAATCCCGGTCCAGAGAATACCCCGGGGTATATTGGAAATCAATAATCTCATAACCAAGGTCCCGCAGCACCTGAAGGGCAAGATCGCGTGAGAAGAAATGAAGGTGCCCGACTTTTCTTCGCTGGCCAAGGAGAAACTGCTGGTGGAGAACGGCAAGAACAAACATCTCAAGGGGGATGTGCAGGATAATATACGGGCTTTTGTCCTTAATATCCCGCAGGAACCGGTAATAATCTTCAAGGTGTTCGATGACGTCGATGAGCAGGATCAGATCACAATCAGTGTCGGTCGCATCGCAATAATTTTCAAGATGGAACGAAAGCCGCTCATTCGCCCGTTCCTTGCACAGATCAATTGCCTGAGGAGAGATCTCGTACCCGCTCATATGCGTTGATTGGGGGAGTTTTTTCTGGAGCTGGAGCAGAATCTCCCCGCAACCGCACCCGATCTCGCAGATCGTTTGGGGCTTGAGTTGGTGTTTTTCCATCATCCGGAAGATGAGATCCGCCTTCCACGGAGCATCCTCGACATCCCACGTTGGATTGTTTCTCAGGTAATCGCCATCCAGATATCGATCTTCAGCGCTCATTCCCGCAAAACCCCTCATATTATCCCCATATCCGCGAGCCTTGCCGGCAGATACGTCTTCGTCACAAAATCCAGCCCGCGCGCTGCAAATGCCTGTTGTTCTGACTTGAGGCCCATCTCGATCTGGAGATTTATCTGCTTCTTCCAGTAATCCGTGGCAAACCGGGGATCGGTGAGTTCGGATTTCAACGCCTCCAGATCTTTCTCGGTCAGCTTATCGGAGGGCAGATTATAATCCCGGATATCGCTTGGCTGCAGCCCGAGGAACCGGGCCTTGGGAGTTGCCAGCAGTTCCGACATGTGGGCGCTCTTGATTGCGCCATACGCAACCGATCCAAAAATCCGGTACGACCACGGGTCGCCGTCCGTGAAGACCAGCACGGGAAGATCCCAGGTGCTGCTGATCTTGTTGAGCATCCGCCGGGTCGACCGGGCCGGCTGGCCCTTGAGGTGGACAAGGATCGCGTTGTGCTCCTCGTCAAACCCGTTCTCGATGAGACGGTCGTACATACCACCGGTCTCTATCGCGATGACGAACTTCGCGTCATGATCCACGAACTCGATGTTCTCCACATTATTTGGGATCGTGTAGCCCGCCTGCCCCACATCGTCCTGGCAGTGGAGCGTCTTCATCCCCCGCCGGGTCTCCTCGCGGATCCGCATCGGCCCGTAGATGGATGCCCCGTTCTCTTCAGGATGCAGGTGGAACCCCTCGCGCGGAACATCGGAGAGGATCTCAAGATCCTCGATTAAGAAATTACTCTCGTCCTGCGCGCCGAACTTCGCCCGCTTCCAGCCCTCGGAGATGTAATACATCTCCCTGAGTGTTGAGGAGCGGTTCTCGGCAAGCTGCTGCTTGATGAACCCGATCACGTATGCCATCTTCAAAAGATGAGTGGCGCTCTTGGCCGAAGCCGCGGTGCGTGTGCTCTCCTTGTCGCCGTACTTCCAGACCTCGCTTGCATCATCGAACTCGATGTTGTATTTTGTCCGGGTGGGAAGCGAGATGGACGGGATCTCGCCGCCTTTCATCTGGTCGTACCACGCGCTCGCGATCCGGAGGAGCGCTGCCATCGACTTCTTTTCCAGTTCTTCTTTAGACATCGAGATCCACCACCATCTTCTTGGCATCATCGATGCCGCGTATCTCAAGGATACCTTTGCCTTTCCCGGAGTAGGAGATGCGCGAGACCTCTTTTGGAGGAACAACCAGCTTCCAGACTTTGGTGAACTGCCCGTCCATCTCGCTTGCGAAGTCTGCTTTTGGTTGTGCATCGGCGGCATCGTCTGCCGAGATATCGTAGACCGAGATCTCGCCGTCATACCCGCTGTAATTGGCGAGTTCTATCGTTATCTTCCCGTCCCGGGTCCACTTCTTGACAATCAGCTTCCGCATCAGCTTTCCTTCGATGGGGGACGTATCGACCACGGGTTTCTCCACGATCTCGCTCACCTTCTCCGCAATCTCGGGAATGATCGCGCAGACTGCGCGGGCCCGGTCCTCGGCAAGCTTGCCCTTGTCGCGCCGGGAGACGAAGAGCTTGAGGTCGCGCCCCAGATCCTGGAGCGCGAGAATGATCTCCTTCTCGATCTCGGGAATGCTCGCTATCGCATCCTTGCTCTCGCTGGTGAACGGGACGTTCGTTGATGCCACATGAACGAGGATCAGGATCGGCCCGGTGGGAAGTCCCTGCTGCGAGATGTTGTAGGACTTCCAGTTCACCCGCGAGATGCAGTCGGTGATCGCGCAGGCGCCCTGCTGGTACATCAGCGGGACCCGGTTGGCAAACCGGAGGATGATGGCGTTGCCTTCCGCGGGAAGTTTCCCGCCATACCCGATTGCGGCTTCGACCATGAACGAGTGGCCGGAGAAGACCTGGCTTGCACGGGTGCGGGCTGCAACAAAGTCCATCTGGAACTCCTTGTCAAGCCCGCGCCGGATCAACTCCTCGCCAATCGGGGAGAGGCACTGGGAAGTCGGGGGTGCGGGGACAGTGATATCCTGCATTGCGGCAAGCAGGGACTTGAGCTGGTCGGCAGCAAGCCCTTTCGCCTTCAGTGTTCCTTTCAGGCCGGCCCGGTCGCACATCTCCTGTGCAGATTTTTTCCCGACCCGGCTGAACCCATTGACGAGGAAGTCAAGGAGCTTGTCCTCACTTGCCGCGGCCATCCGCTTGAGCTGGCCGAACTCGATGCCGTGAGGATGGGGCTGGATGGCAACCGGGCAGGCGATCACTTCCTGGCTCACCCGCTCGAACGTGAACGCTTCATCGTCCAGTTCGACCCGGAACCGTGCATGGGGGTTGACGATGGAGGTGTACCGGAGGTACTCGAGCAGCTTCTTCTTTGCCGCCATCGTGCTCCTGAACTCGATCTGCACGCGGGTTCCGTGGATCCGGTCCCATTCAAACGGCCCTTCCGAGATGATATCCGGTTCATTGGTCTCGATCTTTATCTGGATCTCGAACCGGTGCGCGGATTCCTTGTGGCCGGTGCGGGAGATGACAACGGTCGGAAGCCCGCTGGTCAGCTGGGCATAGAGGACGGCTGCGGAGATACCGATACCCTGCTGGCCGCGGGTCTGCCGGATCTGGTGGAACCGCGAGCCGTAGAGGAGCTTGCCGAAGACATACGGCACCTGCTTTGGCATGATGCCGGGCCCGTTGTCCTCGACAATGATCCGGAAGATGTCGCTTCCGGTCTTTTTAATGCTGATAAAAATGTCCGGGAGAACCTGTGCTTCCTCGCAGGCATCCAGCGCGTTATCCACCGCTTCCTTGATGGTGGTGATGACCCCGCGCGTAGGCGAGTCGAAGCCGAGCAGGTGCTTGTTCTTCTCGAAGAACTCCGCGACACTGATGCTGCGCTGCTGTTTTGCCAGGTCCTCAGCGAGAACCATTCGCGCCCACCCCGGCCACGGCTTCATCAAGGCTGACCGTCTTCTGTTCGCCGGTCTTGAGGTTCTTGAGAGTGACCTCGCCGGATTCAGCTTCCCGCTTCCCGATCACCACGGCAAAATCGGCCGACTTTGCAGCGTGTGCGAGCTGGGCACCAAACCCGCGCTCCATGAGATCCATCTCGGTGCGGATGCCGGCATCGCGGAACGCGCGTCCCACTTCCAGCGCCCGCTTCCGGCCCTCGGGAGTGCAGACCAGGCCAACCACAGTATCCTTCCGGGCAGGAGCATCGCCGAGGGAGACCATCACGCGGTCGAAGCCGATTGCAAAACCGCAGGATGCCACATCGTCCCCGCCGAAGAGCTGCGCAAGGCGGTACGCCCCGCCGCCAAGAATCTGGTTCTCGGCCCCGAGGTTCTGGGCAAATCCCTCAAAGACCATGCCGGTGTAATAATCAAGGCCCCGGGCAATGCCGAAGTTCAACGAGTATTTCACACCGGATGCATCGAGCGACTCCACCATCTGCTCAACGCGTTCCTTCTCGGGGATCGTTCCTGCGATCTCGAATGCTTCTGCAAGATTGCGGGTCTCTACCAGTGCCGTGAGGGATGTCAGAAGATCGGCCTTGTTCACGGATTCAAGGGTTACTTTCAGGCCATCGAAGTCTTTCTTGTCCAGGTGCGCCCGCACCCGGCGCTGCATGGCGGGTTCAAGGTCTTTGACCAGGTTCTTCATGAACGAGAGGTGGCCGACCTTCAGATCATAGGTCACGCCGGTTGCGTTCAGCATGTCGGACGCGAGCATGATCGTTTCCGCATCGGCAGCCGCCGTATCCGCGCCGATCAGCTCAACCCCGAACTGCCAGAACTGGCGGTACCGTCCCTTCTGCGGCCGCTCGTACCGGAAGCAGTCGGCAAAGTAGCACCAGCGCAGGGGTTTTGGCGCCACTTTTGCCTCGTTGATGTACATCCGTATGACTGCGGCAGTGATCTCCGGCCGCAGGGCAAGCTTCCGTCCGCCCTTGTCCTCAAAGACATACATCTCCTCGATGATGCCTTCGCCTGATCGCATCGTGAAGAGTTCAAGATCCTCGAACTCCGGTGTGCAGACTTCCCGGTATCCCCACCGGCGCGCAACTTCGCGGAGCCGCCACTCGACGGCGCGGCGCGCTTCCATCTCATCGGGCAAAAAGTCCCGGGTCCCCCGTGGTTTCTGGAGCATAATGAAAAATCCCTGTACTTGTACTGGTCTGATACCATTATTTCTTATTCATCCGGTGTATAGGCACGCTGCCGATGAAGCGCTGGAACGTGTCCTCATTCTTCCAGACTTTTTCCCGCTCGATCTGCCCCTGCAGGTACAGGGCGCCAAGGATGAGGCCCAGCCCGAGCAGTTCGAACGTTCCCGTCGTAAGCGTGATCAGGGTACCCAGCGTTGCAACCGCGCCATACAGCACGCCCCAGTATGCTGCTTTCCGGTATCCCGGAAGACCGGTCCTGAAAAAGATCCGGGCATCCCGGAGCCAGAGAAAGATGGTGGCTGCGGTGCCAAACATTGCAACATAGATGAGGTAGGTCATGTTGGTGTACTACCTTATTATACGGCGTTCCATATCTGTATTATTACAATCATGCCGGCCCGCGGAACATTACCTGAAATTCTGGCGCAGTACAAGAACGGTGAGATCCCGCTCGATGAGGCAGCCGAGGCTATCGAAGGCCTGCGGCTTGAGCGGATCGGGGACATTGCCTGCCTCGATCTGGGCAGAAATGTCCGGTGCGGGATGCCCGAAGTCGTCCTTGCCGAGGGAAAGGATCCGGAACATCTTGCAGAGATCGCCATCCGGCTCGCAGAATCTGCCGGCAGGTGCGTGGTCACGAGGATCAGTGCGGAGCAGACCGAACGGGTGAGCAACCTGGCCGGGCAGCGATCGATTGCCACGGATTACAAAAAAGCCGGTCGCATCCTGATTCTCGGGAATGGTCCCGCCCCGGAACGCACGGGCGGGATCGTTGCCATCATTACCGCGGGCACCTCCGACATCCGCGTTGCCGAGGAAGCAAAAGTGATTGCCGAAGAGATGGGGTGCGAAGTGAGAACGGCATACGATGTCGGAGCAGCCGGCATCCACCGGCTCTTTCCGGCATTGAAACCGCTCCTTTCTGCGCATGCGTTCATTGTCTGTGCCGGCAGGGAAGGAACGCTTCCGTCCGTGGTTGCCGGCCTTGTGGACAAACCGGTCATCGGGGTTCCGGTCAGCGTGGGCTACGGGTACATGGGAGAAGGACGGGCAGCACTTGCGAGCATGCTCCAGTCCTGTTCGGTCATCTCGGTGGTCAACATCGATGCCGGCTTCACGGCCGGCGCATTTGCCGCGCGGATCGCAAATCTTGGAGCGCAACCATGAACATGAAACGCGGGTTCTATATCGGCCGGTTCCAGCCGTACCATAACGGGCACCAGTCCGTGCTCGAGCATATCGCACAGAACGTAGACGAGATCATCATCGGGATCGGGAGCGCGCAGCTCTCGCACCATCCTGACAACCCGTTCACGGCAGGCGAGCGCGTCCTCATGATCACCCGTTCCCTTGCTTCGCTCGGCTGCCCGTTCTATGTCATCCCGATCGAGGACATCCAGCGGAACGCGCTCTGGGCGGCCCATGTACGATCCATGGCCCCGCCGTTCGATACCTGTTATTCCTCTAACCCCCTGGTTGTCCGGCTGTTTTCCGAAGCCGGAGTCGATGTCCAGTCTCCAGCCATGTACGAGCGCGAGCGGCTGAGCGGCACCGAGATCCGGCGGCGGATGCTTGCGGGCGAACCATGGGAGGATCTTGTCCCCCGTGAGGTTGCCCGGGTGCTGACCGAGATCGATGCCACGGAACGGCTCAGGAAAATTTCACAGAACGATTGATAAGGGAGAGATGATGCGGGCATTTTTCAACAGGATCTTCGGTGCAAAGGAGCCGGAGCCCTTACCGATCGCGTTTGGTTCCATTCCGGGCATGCTTGACGAACGCGAGGCTGCTGCACGCGCAATGCTCAAAGAGCAGACGCGGGACCCGGAACAGAACATCCGCAACGGGATTGCCCAGCTCCAGCTCATCGTCAATGCCATTGCCGGTTCAGAACACGATCCTGAGATTCACCCCAAGCTGAAGAGTATTGCAAAGAACACGCTTCCGCAATACATCCGGGCAATGAACACGGCCATGGCAAAAGAACTCCCAAACGACAGCGAGGAGTTCTACCCTGCGGCAGTGGAATGCGTAAAGAACTGCCTCAACAGTATCCGGGGGCCCGGCCGGTACCTCCAGATCGTCTTTCCTGATGAGATGAAGGCGTCGCGCAAGGGAATCGATACCATCGGCCGTGAGATCAATGCCATCACGGTGGCTCTGGGTGCATACCGGAAGGAGATGGCCGCACTATCCGATGCACGGTCGCGGTATGCTGCCATTATCAGCTGCTCAGAAGATCTCGCAAAAGCGGCTGAGAAGAACCAGCGTTCCCGGCTAAGAATTGACGAGATGACCGGACGGCTTAAGGAGATCGGGCAGGAAATGGCTGCGATGCCTTCCGATCCCGGGATGGCGCAATTCACTGAGATGAAATCATCCCTGCATCAACTCACCGTGCAGCTTGAGGAGAAGACACGGACCTATGCAGCGCTCTCCATGACCGCATCCCATGTCCTGCGAAAGGCAGAGAAGATTGCCACAAAACAGAAGCATAATGACGAGATTGCATTTCTGAAACACGCAATGGCCCTGCTGTCTGACCATGAACTGCCCTCCTGCACTGAACTCAACACCGCTCTTGCGGCAGCATGTCCGGTTGTTGAACGGATGATCGGCGCTGACGAGATTGTATTGAAAAACAAAGAGGAGCGTGCCGTGTTCGCTGAGACCGGGCGTTTCTGTATTGACATGGTGCAAATCTGTTCAGACCTGCACGCGCAGGAGGATACGTGCAGGATTGCACATGAGGCGCTCGATGCCCACCCGATCCATCAAAAAACCGGTTCTCTTGAGCGGGAAAAAGTGCAACTGGAAGCAATGCTCAAAAAGGAGCGGCAGTCACAAACAGAACTGACCGAATGGCAGCAGAAAACGCAGGAGCGCATCCCGGTTCTCCGCGATGAACTGAAAAATAAAATGGAGGGGATTATCGGGAGGACCGTGCAATATTCAGATGTGTTCCCAGAATCAGCATGAGGGTAGTGCTGATCATTTCAGAAGACACCGTTTTTTTCAGGTTTCATTCGCGTTTTCTTCCATATCCAGAAACATCTCATCAATATGTTCGATCAGCCAGTTCAGCCGATCGTGCGTGAGGTCTTCGGATAGCAGATGTTGCATTGCAGATTTCACCGCAGTTTTTTTACCGGTTCATTCTTTTCCCGGCATCATTTCGACCGTATGTCAATGAACTCCTCCAGTCCCTTCTGGCCGGCTGCAAATTCATCAGACCAGCCATAGCAGTCGTGCAGCATACGGGCAATGACATCCGAGAAGGTCATGTTCCCGTGCTTGAGGGCAAGAAGCGCCTCATACACCTCAGGATCGATACGGACCGAACGTCCTTCACCTGCCCGAGGCATAATAACCACTTTGTGGTAACGGAATATAAATATATCGCATAAATGACTGAGAATACGCGTCAGACTTTAAATAAAACAGACCAGGGACCCGCAATATGGCGAGATCGGAGGATCTTTACCGGCGGGAGCAAGGCCCATTCGGAAAAAATTCAGGGCTGGTTTTCATTCCGGGGAGCAAAACGGATGAATGAAAATGTTGAGAAATCCGTGTACGCGAATTCCGGGACCGGGCCAAAGCACCCGCCTATACGGAAGAGCGTGGGAATGTCAAGGGAAACCCGTGCAACATCGAGGCTGATACAACCCCCGTCCTTTTGCAGTTCCAGGGGAGCGAAACTGAGTTCCTGCTGAACAATGCCATCCGGTGTTTTCCGGCAGCAGATGTGCTCGTGCTGGTGACCGCAGCACATGTGCATGAGCCCGCGCTGCTCAAGCGCTTCAAAGGCCATGGATGCCGTATAGTGGTAGCCGGTAAAGAAGTCCCCGGCTTCGTGGGAGAGGCGCTGCCAGCATTTGAGGCGCAGGATCTGCGTTCCCAGTTCAAGAGGGCCCCCGTGGACAAAGAGCATCTTTTGATCCTGCCACTCCATGGGCATGGAATCAAAGATCGAGAGCAGTGGCGAGGTGCGGAGCTGTTCGTGGCGATAGGTGCTCGCGGCGTCGCTGCCGCTGACAAGGATTCCGTTGAGATACGCGTGGTCGTGGTTGCCAAGGACCGAGATCACCCGGTACTCGCGTGACAGAGCGTGGACTTTCTCAAGGGTCTCCTCCGGCCGGCTTCCCCGGTGGAGGAGATCCCCGAGATTCACGAGCACATCCACCGGCCCGAATGCTTCCGCAAATGCCGGAGTCCGTATACAGGAACTTAAGCATTCGAGCGCAGCAGCGTCCGCGTGCACATCAGAAAAAATTACTGCACCCATACCGTTGACGAAAATATTGGTGCTTCCTTTTGATATATACCATGGATACCCGGGGTTCTGCCAATACCCGGCATGAAAAAGATATGTTGAATATACGCCGGTTCCAAAGAATAACCGGAACAGGATCCCTGCCGCAGGGGAGCAGACAAAAACCGTTACCGGATCCGGACACTACAAAGGAGCGTGTGATACCAGATGGAGAAGTTTCTTGATACTTATATTGGAAAAATGAGAGGCCAGTACCCCGGTTTTCCCCCGGAAACAGCGCATGAGATCGCATCAGCGTTTATCCAGTTCACGTTCGGGCTGTATGAGAACGCCGTCAGGGAATGCTCCCATGCAATAGCCCTCATACCGGACAGCCAGTCAAATGCTGCACTCAAAAAAGCGCTTTCGATTGTCAGGGTCCATGCCGAGCTCCGGCACAACTCCCAGGTGGCGTCTGACCTGTCCGTTGGTTTTACGGAACCCGAACGTGCGTATGTTGCCATTGATCTCCCAAACGATCAGATCGCGGACCGGACCACGTTCGAACTCGATAACGCTATCATCTTCATCTATGTCGTGGCACTCATCACTTCTTTGGAAGACGAAGAGGCGCTCTTGGAACACCGCAGATCCATTGTCCGGATGCTTACCGATTACAAGAAAGCACTGGGCCTTCAATAACTCATCCCTCATTTTCACCAAAGGGCGGATTCCCGTACATGAACGGATTTTTAGAAGCGGGATAATGGAATGATTTTTTTGCGCTCACGGTAAACTCCGGTAACGGAAAACAAGGAAACCGGGGGACAATTTTACCGGTACCGGTCCATCCGGAAAAAACCGGGATCTGTGGGGCTGCCTTTTCGGATGGCGCTGCAACACAGAGATTTTTTCCTGAACGTTGGGTAAAAAAAAGAGCTCTTTAGAAACGTACATTGACCAGCAGGGTTCACACCCGAACGATGAAAAACACTACCTTTTTCCTAGGGGGGGTTCCGGTTTAGAGACTCAATACGCACAGTGGGGGAAATTCCCGGATATGGTATGAACCCGAATTGAGGCCGCCGCGGGAGCGCCCCCGCGGGGGCGGCGGCAGGAATCGCAACCGGGGGTATGGGGGCATCAGCCCCCATCAATATTCTTTTCGCGTTTTTCATGGGAAACCTGCCAGAAATCATAGATTGATCTGCGATGGAACCACGGGCGCTCGGGATCTCATCGACCCTCGCCCCGTGGAGCAGGCCGGAAATGGGCCCCTGATACTAAATGATAGGATCGGGGGTCAAGGGGGCTTGCCCCTTTGGGGTGCCTCCCTCCACTTTAGGTAGAGAGGGGGTCACCTTCGCAATTCCACATAATGACATCGTGGGAATGGTTTCATCAGAGCAGAAAAAATAAATCCGAATTGAGGCCGCCACGGGGGCGCCCCGCGGGGGTGGCGGCAGTAATCTCCAAGGGGGTATGGGGGTCTCAACCCCCATAATCTATTCTTCTGGAAATTGTGATTTTCATGAAAAACCCGAGCGGTTCATGCTCGATTCACCAGAGTAAAAAAAAAGATTTTTGTTACAGACTGTCCATGCTGATGCCGGTAAAGTCCTGCGCAACCTCGCGGATATCCTTTACGCCAAACGCGGTCTGGACCTGCGAAAGTTCGATCTGGTTTGCAGCATCGCACATATAGTCAAGGATGTCTACGGACAGTTCCTTCTGGATCTTGCTCTTGCGCAACTGGTCGACAAGGGCCGCCATCTTCTCCGGCGGCTCCATGCGGAGTTTGGCAAGGCTCATCACGCACATGTAAATCCTTGTCAGGTTCCGGTCGGTCCCGGTGATACAGTCAAAGAAATTCCGTATCACCTGCGCCTGGTATATCTCTCCACCCATGACTTCACCTCCTGCCGATTTTTTCCTCTTCGGTAAATCCAGTGTTCACAACATCAGGTTATAAACTTTCCGGGAAAACAGGGGTCTTTCGCAGAATATTCGTCCCAAATATGGGGAATTTTTCGTAAGTGCGGCGGGAGTGTCAGACAATTGGATGACAGTTGGCATACCCCGACAGATCCCCGCCGCACTCCGGTTTCTTTCCGGCACTCATGGGGGTCGGGAAATTTTTTCCCGGGTTATTTTCCCGGATTATTATCGCGCACCAGGCCATTCGTTTCCCTGTTGGCGTGCTCCGGCTCAGCAAACGCAGGATTCCTGCGCAGGATGCGATCCGGTAACCTAGGAACAGATTACTTTGCAGCTCTGGCCGCCATTGGATGATGAGTGACAGACTTCCCTGCAGTTCAATCCCAGGTTTTCCGGGGGAACATCTGCCGGTACGTGTGACGACTCCATAAGATACCCGCCAGTGCCGAGGATCATCCCCGCAATTGCCAGGATGACGATACAGATGGCAAGATCTCTGAGGGCATGCGATTCACAGGGTTGTGTCATACTACACTCTGTTTTTTAAATCCCTGATAACGGTTTCCATTGTCGTGCAACCCGGACGGTAAGCGATGTCAAAAAAGAGAAGGAAAAACCGCTCACTTTGCGGCGGAGACGATCTTGATGATATCGCCGTCTTTGAGCTCGTGATTTTCCTTGATCCGCATCTTTGTCCGGGCATCGACTGCGTACAGGAATCCCTTGCCGATATCCGTGTGCACCTGGTAGGCGAGATCGTGGGGCGTTGAGCCCCGCCGCATCAGGAACGCATCGGGCAGCACGTCGCCCTGCTTGTTGCAATAGTGGTTCTCATCCTCCACCGGGTAGACCACGATCATGTCGAGGAGCTCAAAGACTGCCCGGTTGATGGCCTGCTGCACACCGGTGCCTTTGCACTGCTTCATCACTTCGGCGATCTTTGCAAGACCCGCTTTCTGGGCAGGGGAGAGCGTTGCCTCATTGGCAATCCTGAACTGCTCGTCGCCCGGCAGGTACTGGATCACGTTTGCCGCAACCGCATTCCGGAGTGCCAGCTCGGATGCAGCGCTGGCAAACGCCACGTTCTGTGCGGCAAGTTTCGTGCGCAGCGCTTCGGGTGTCTCATCGAACTTGTTTCCCACAACCAGCATCGGTTTTGAGATCTTCACGATCTCCGCGCAGAGCGGGATGAGATCCGCAATCTCCGCATGCACGAGATCGAGTTTGAGTGCAAGGGAGACATCCCGGACATCCTCCATCGTGATACCCAGACCAACAAAGACATCGGCAATGCCCTGCTCAATGGCATTTCCTTTTCCCTGCGACTGCCGGCTGATCCGGGACCAGTGCTTGTCGAGGATGCCGTGGACCCACATCGTCATCTCCGTGTGGAGGAAGGTGACATCCACTTCCGGGTCATGATTGCCGGCCCCGACCGGGTTGCCCTCGCTGTCCGTCCCCCCGCTTGCGTCAATCACGTGCAGGATCGCATTCGCCTGCCGGAGATTGTCAAGGAACTGGTTGCCGAGTCCCTTGCCCTTGTGGGCATCGGGAACGAGCCCGGCCACATCGATGAGGTTGACCGCAACAAAACGGTTGCCATCGGTGCAGTGCGTGCATGTGACATTCAGGCCAGCACAGGCGCATTTCGTGCGGACATAGGCAACGCCGAAGTTCGGGTTGATGGTGGTGAACGGGTAATTGGCAATCTCGGCATGAGCCATGGTGGCAGCCTTGAAAAAGGTCGATTTTCCGCAGTTGGGTTTTCCTGCAAGGGCAAGGGTTAACATGAGAATACCTCAGGGATTTTTAAGAGCGTGTCCAGAGAAAAGATCCGGACAGAATCTGACAAAGCTTTTCATCCCGGCTTATTAAAAGGTACTTATGACGTTTCGCGAGAAAAAAACCTGGTATTTCGATAAGCCCGGACCGGAGAACACCGCGGATGCCGCACGGTTTGCCATCGAACGGGCAAAGGAGTCCGGCATAAAAACCATCCTTGTTGCCAGCACTTCAGGCAAATCCGCTGAGGTGTTTTTCCAGGCAATGAAAGGATCCGGCCTTGATCTTATCGTCATCTCGCATGTGGTCGGCTTCACAAAACCCGGCGTCTGGGAGTTTGACAAAGAGATCGCAGCCCGGCTCAGGTCGGAGGGCACGACCATCGTCACCGGCACCCACACCCTCTCCGGTCTCGAACGCGCGATCACCCGTTCTCCGAAACTGGGCGGCAGCTCCCGGACCGAAGTTGTTGCCGAGACCCTCCGGCGCACGGTCGCCATCGGCCTCAAGGTTGCCGTGGAATGTGTCCTTATCGCAGCAGACCAGGGAGCAATTGGGGTTGATGAGGAGGTCATTGCTGTCGGCGGCACCATGAGCGGGTCAGACACGGTCTGCGTCATCAGGCCGGCGCATACCGCCAGTTACTTTGATCTTCAGGTTCGCGAGATCGTTGCAATGCCCAGGAACCGGTGACAATGGCAGTCGAATCGTTCCGGGAAGCGATCCGCCTCCTCACGCAGATGCCGCTCCTCTGGGTACCGGGACTCCTTGGCGGGATGATTGCAGCAGCGGTCTGGCTTCTCTACCATTTCACCGGCGCATTCTTTACCGGCCGGCTTATCCTCCTCTTCGGGCTTGTCCTCCTGGTGGCAGTCGTTGGGGCGCTCGTGCTCCTGCGCGACAAGGGAGGTGACTTCCGGGCATTGATCCACGGCGGCTTCCGGTATTACTTCCGGGTCCTGCTCCCCTTCCTTGTCATCATCTTCATGCTCGTCATCCTCTTCATCCTGCTCACGATCACCCTCGGCTTTACCGGGATTACCCCCGATCCCGCCACGCTCAGCATTGTCGTAATCTGTGTTCTCATCCCCACACTGATGCTCACCTTCTTCTTTGACACGGCAGCAGTCTTCGAGGATAAGAAGGTCTTTGCATCCATCCAGCGCAGCATCGACCTGGTCTCCGGAAACGTGGGGGCAGTGCTGGCCTTTTACCTCATAAGCGCCCTTGCCAGCGTTGCCGTCATCTTCGGGCTCATGATGGTGTGGGAAATTGCTCTCTTCGAGAAACTCGAACCGCTTACCGGGTTTAATGAAACCCAGATGGCGGCCTTCACACCGGAAGAGCTCATGACCATGATCGGCCCGGACGGGATCTGGGTTACGGCAGCAGTTCTCTTCCTTTCAGGGCTCATCCTCATCCCCCTCCTCACAACGTACAAAGCCTGCTTTTTTACAACCCTTTCCCGCGGACAGATATCCATCCGGCAGGAGAGTGGCGAATACGATAGCAAAGGCCGCTGGTACAAATACTAATTCCTTTTTTGTTCTGTAGAAACCCACATGAACGGGAGTTAACACCCGAAGCATGAAAAACACTAAACGGGCATTTCTTTGAGCAAAACCGATTCCGGCCCCCTCGCGGAGTACAGCGGGGCAATTTCCGGTTCAGGATGCCGGTATTTGAAGCCGCCGCGGGGCGCCCTTCGGGGCGGCGGCAGTAATCCCCACGGGGGTATGGGGGCATCAGCCCCCATCATCTAATCTTATGGAAATCTGATTTTCCTGGGAAACGGGCATGAACGGGAGTTCACTCCCGAACCATGAAAATGCCCGGCAAGTCAAACAGACGTCCTCGCCCGTTTCCTTGCGCTCCTTATAGGGGCGGCGGCAGGAATCGCAACCGGGGGCATGAGGGCAGATTGCCCCTATCATCGCTTCAAATGATTTCTCCCGAGCAAAAAAATCGTTCCGCGATCATCAGATTGCAACGAAAAGGAGCATGGCAAACAACCCGCCGCTCAGGGTTGCAAGAAGATTGGTTCCGGCGTTTCCGAGAAAGCCACGGTTTTCCAGCGTTGCACCCACAAGGCTGTCGATGTTGGTGCCAACGAACCCGGCGATCGTGCAGACAACGACCATCGGCAGCGTGATGACGCCAAGGACAAATGCTACCATCGACACGGCAAATCCGCCAAGAAGGGCCACCGTCTCGCCCGTCATCGTCACCCCCCCGTTCGTGCCGATGGGTACCTCTTTGAGCGTTGTTATCAGGCGCGGGACACCCCCCGTCACTCCAATCTCGCTTGCAAGGGTATCCGCTGCGGCAGTGGCAACGCAGCCAACGTACATGACAATAAAGACCGGCTGCTGGAAGACCCCGAAGAGTACCGCTGCCGCTGCCGCAACAATCCCGTTGGCAAATACATTGCGGTATCCCCGCGCCCCGCTCTGGCCCTGCTCCACGCCAATCCGTTTCTTGTACCCGAACTTGTACTTGGTAGCAGCGGAGCCGAGAATAAAGAAGGCAAGCATGATGATGAACCACCGGACATCCGCAAACACCACAAGAATGATCCCGACCAGTGCCGCGGAAAAAAGCCCGGTGAGATCGGCAGTCTTTGCCCGGAATGCAAAGTACCCGAACGTGAACCCCACGATCACTGCGGCAACCACCATCTGGAGATCTGCCTTGTAATTGAGCTCCTGGATGAGCCACATGGTCATGGCGATCCCGAGACCTTCGATCATCAGCGAATCTTCGAATTTTAAGAGGATCACCTTGAGCAGCACGGCTGCAAGGATGCCAAAGATGATGGTGAGGAACTCCATCTCGCGTAGGTATGCCATGACGAGCACACCGGCCCATGCCGTGGAGATGATGTAATACAGGTAGGTGTTCAGGTCGTCGGTCCGGCTCTTGAAGACCAGCTCGCCCAGCACCAGCATCGCCATGCTGGTTGCAACGACAAAGAAGGGCAACAGCCCGATCCCGTAGAGCGCGGCAAGGACGCAGATCGTGTACGTGAGATACCGGGTATTAAAAAAGCGCCAGAGAATGAGGGCAAACAGGATGACAACAAGGGCCATGAGCCATTCCGGCTGCACATACGGGCCGGCAAGCGTTGCGCCACCCACGAGTGCCGCCGCGTACCCGAGACCCCTCTGTCGCTGCATTGGTCAGTACTTGGCGTTATGGTAAAAAGAGTTTTATCGTGAACCGGGCGTTGGATCAGCGCCCGGGTTTTTTTGAGGTAAACAGGCCCGGGCTGAAGAGATGAATGCGATCACTATATTTTATTCCGCATCCAACCTTGTCCTCAAATGGTGCCATCTGATCAACTGCCAAAGAACTACGATTTCGCAGAAGTCGAAGAGCGCTGGAGGAAGACCTGGCGCGATGAGGACAACTATTTTGATAAAAAATCCACAAAGCCCCAGTTCGTCATCGATACCCCGCCGCCCTACCCGACCGGGAACTTCCATATCGGGAACGCGCTGAACTGGTGTTATATCGACTTCTTTGCCCGGTACAAGCGGATGAAAGGCTTCAACGTGATGTTCCCGCAGGGCTGGGACTGTCACGGCCTTCCCACCGAAGTCAAGGTGGAAGAGATCAACAAGATCACCAAAAACGATGTATCCCGACAGGAGTTCCGGCAGATGTGCCGGGACCTGACGATCAAGAACATCGAGGCGATGCGCATCACGCTCAGAAAGATGGCGTTCTCGACCGACTGGTCCAACGAGTACATCACGATGATGCCGGAGTATTACGGCAAAACCCAGCTCTCGTTCCTCCGCATGCAGAAGTCCGGCTACATCTACCAGAGCGAGCACCCGGTCAACTACTGCACCCGCTGCGAGACGGCGATCGCGTTTGCGGAAGTGGCATACGAGGACCGCGAGACCACGCTCAACTACTTTAATTTCGATGGCGTGGAGATCGCAACCACAAGGCCCGAGCTCCTTGCTGCCTGCGTTGCCGTTGCCGTGCACCCGGCCGACGAGCGCTACCACGGGCTCAAAGGCAAGACCATGAAGGTCCCGCTCTTCGGTCACGATGTTCCGGTCGTGCAGGACGAAGCGGTTGATCCTGCGTTCGGTTCCGGCGCGGTCATGATCTGTACCTTTGGCGACAAGCAGGACGTCCACTGGTGGAAACAGCACAACCTCGCGCTCAGGAAGGCCATCGACCGCCAGGGAAAGATGACCGATCTTGCCGGCAAATACAAGGGACTCAATGCAACCGAGTGCCGGGCTGCAATCCTTGCCGACATGCAGGAGCAGAAAATTCTCAACAAGCAGGAGAAACTTGCCCAGCGCGTGGGCTGCTGCTGGCGCTGCAAAACCCCCATCGAGATCCTCTCCGAGCGGCAATGGTTTGTGAAGATCAAACCGGACGAGATCCAGAAAGCCGCGCACGAGATCACGTGGTTCCCCGAGCACATGCTCCTGCGGATGGAGAACTGGGTCCAGCAGATGGAATGGGACTGGTGCATCTCCCGGCAGCGGATCTTCGCAACGCCTATCCCGGTCTGGTTCTGCTCAACGTGCGGGGAGATGGTTCTTCCGGACGAGAAAGACCTCCCGCTCGACCCGACCCTTGTGCAGCCGAAGAATCCCTGTAAAAAATGCGGCAGCACCTCGTTTGCCGGTGAAGTGGACGTGCTCGACACGTGGATGGACTCCTCCATCTCGGTCCTGAACGTGACCGGCTGGGACGGCAACGGCAACCCGCCGTTCTTCCCGGCCCAGATCCGGCCACAGGGCCATGACATCATCCGGACATGGGCATTCTACACCATCCTCCGGTCGGTTGCCCTGACGGGACAGAAACCGTGGGACGAGATTCTCGTCAACGGTATGGTGCTGGGCGAGGACGGCTTCAAGATGAGCAAGAGCCGGGGCAACATCATCGTGCCCGAGGAGATTCTCGTCAAGTACGGCGCCGATGCGCTCCGGCAGTGGGGGGCGATGGGGGCTGCCACCGGTTCCGATATCATGTTCAACTGGAACGACGTAGTTGCGGCCTCCCGGTTCCAGACCAAGATGTGGAACATCGCAAAGTTCGCGCTCATCCAGCTCGAGAAGGGCGGGGTTGACGAGAAGGCACCGGTCACCGCGCTTGCCGACCGCTGGCTCCTGGTCCGGCTCTCGGACACGGTCGAAGCCGTCAGCGCCGCGATGGAAGCGTACCAGTTCGATGGTGCGCTCAAGGCCATCCGCGAGTTTGCGTGGGACGTGCTCGCCGATAACTACATCGAGCTCGTCAAGGGCCGGCTCTACCAGGATGACGCGAGCCGGAAGAGTGCCTGCCTCGTGCTCCACACCGCGTTCGATGCCCTTCTCCGGATGCTTGCGCCGTTCACTCCCTACTTTGCCGAGGAGTGCTACTCGTACTTCAACCCCGGACAGAGCGTCCACAAACAGCCATGGGTCAGTTTCACCTATGATGACGAAGCTGCCCGGCGCGAAGGCAACATGATCGTGCAGGTGGTTGCCGAAGTCCGCAAGTACAAGCATGACAACGGGATGGCCCTCAATGCCCCGCTTGGCAAAGTCACCATCTATGCCCCGCACACGGTGGATGACGAAGGCGATACCGGCCGCACGCTGAATGCCGATGTGCACTGGCGCACGGACGTGGCAAAGCTCGACCGCGCCATCACCGATATCGAGTTCAACCGCTCGGTTGTGGGCAAGACGTTCCGGAAGGACGGGCAGGCGTTCATGGACGCGGTGAAAGCCTTGTCCCCTGCCGAACTTGCAAACCCGCCGAAGACGATCACGGTCAACGGCGTTGAGGTTGCCCTGCCGGAGAATGTCTTCACGCCAAAATATTCCTACATGGAAGAGGGGGCGCAGGTGGATGTGCTGACGGTCGGGGATGTGATTGTGACCGTGGCGAAGTGAGAGTAATCAATTCTCCATTTTTCGAGTGATTAACAAAGACCGGAGTCAATTTCCAAGATTTATGAGAAATCTTTTTGCCAGATGGAAATGAATTTTTTTCCAGTTCTTTGAATTTTTCCATGGCGTTGTTAACTGTTAAATTAAAAAAAATCAAATTTAGATAGTACTACTTCCTTTGTTCATCAAATATCTTAATTCTTGAACAGAAAGTGAAGAGTCAGGTTTTTCGATATTAATTTGCTCGATTGTGTAATAATACGAATTTTCGACATAAGTGACATTTTGACAAGATTTTATTGTGTTTTGTTGTAAATCAGATGGGGGGGCAAATAATCCAAAAATTCCGCTCATTACAATTAGTATGAGAATGATGATAAAACCATAAAAAATATGATTACTGCGATTTGATTGTTTCGGATATTCCTTTATCCGGTTAAGGTCTGGATATAGGTCGTTTATCAATATTAAAATACAAAATACCCCAGAAACAATACCTAAAATCACAATAGTGCGTTTCGCATTAAGCTCTATTGTAGAAATATCCATTCCAACAAAGATCGCACTTACGAAAAAATTCCCTAAAATTCCTAATAATAAGCCAAGGAGTAAAGAAACCTTAGGTTGAATCTTTTCAATAATTTGATTATCCGATTTTTCAATTGCGGACCGACTTGACTTATCTGACGAATCGCTCATAATTGATAAGTGATTATTTCAAATGATTAATTTTTTCTGGATTTTCGTGTTTTTGAAGTCCGTTTTTCATGCTCTGCAGATCTTCTGGACAAATGTTGTAAAAAATGATACTAGCACTGCGATGCCTGCCGCCGCCCCGAAGGGCGCCCCGCGGCGGCCTCAATTGGTATCATTTCTGGATAAGCCGATCTTGCCCAGCGAGGCCCCGACGAGGCGGCCGAGCGACCCCCATTAGGGGGTGGGTGGGCTCGTAATTCCAATGAGTATTCATTTCAATCTTTCATCTGCCCCGCGAAAGGCCCTGAAATGAGGAGCCTTCGCAAAAAATTTCCAGAAACAAAACGAGCTCTCATTTTTTTGTGACAAAAAATTTACAAAAAAATTTCCAGGCCGGACAATTTTTTCAAAAAATCCGGTGGCAGAATAATTCAGTCACTGACATCAGACAACTCGTTACATCACAGACATGCAGCATCCCTGAAACACCCCCTTCGTCTTATAACACCCCCTCCCACATCCCTGTAAAAATCCGGGCCCGATACAGCCCCGGTTACACGAGTTTTGCCTCTGCCCCCTTTTTGGCAGAGACAATGTAACGGTAAAACACGGTAATTCTTCCGGAACAGAACGCCATTCTCCGGCGGGAATTGATGAGGCAATATGTAGCAACGTTACTGGCACCGATTCCGAATCTGATCCTGCATGGGGAAACGGATCTGACCTGCGGGGGGCAATCGGGCCGGTATCAGGGTCCGATTTGCACACGATCCAAAAACAGGGTTCCGATAATCACCGCCGGCTCAGCAGCCAGACGATGGCCCCGGCACCGAAGATGACGCCGCCCGTCACAAACAGGATGGGAAGGAAGAGCCCGAAGATGAAGATGATGGCGCCGATCTTCATCAGCAGGTCGGCCTTCCCCCGTCGCGTTTCAAGCCCATGATCTTTTTGCACACCACAATACCTGCATCGATCCGCTGAATCATCTGATTCTTTTCCACATCCGGGACAGACTGCCATGCGATTCTCTCTTCCAGAGTGTAGAGCGCGGTCGTGTTAATTATGTTTGGAAATTGATCTGCTGCACTCTTGAGAGTCTGGTCACAAACGAAAAAGCCGGATCGTTTTCCTGCGAATCTGTGTAATACCGCATGCCCAAAAATGATCAACGGGGCCACGACATCAAATTTTTTTCCTGAGGTTTCCCAAAAAAATTCAATCGCGATCCGGTTTTCCGGAAAAATTTTCTATTCGACCCCTCACCCCCTGCCCGGAATTTTTCAATCGCGATCCGATCAATCGTCCGGCCAACTCACGCCAGAACCGCAGAAAAAATTGTAGGTAATCCAATAGTTTTGTAGGTGACTTATCCTACAATCGCTTGCCCAATTAACAACAAATTTTCGCGATTGAAAAAAATGGATGGGGGATTATTCCTTATTCAGGCCGGAGAAATACCCACGGACGTGTGGCTGGTAAAAATAATAAAGAACTGCCGCTGTCAGGATTATCATAAAAACCGGCCAGAAATAAACGTCAGGGGAAAATAGCGAGAATTCACCGGGATCGTTTAACAAATCTGCCCGGATCCAGGATATCAGAATCACTGACTGGATCAGGATGCAGAAGACAAGGATAAGGATTCCAAGGATCCACGCCCAAGGCCGTGCGAGGAGGGATCCAATCCCGAACGATAATTCAATTGCCGCAGCAGCCAGCAGAGCTATGCCAATTAGCGGACCAAGCCCGCCAGCCCATGAAGGCATCAGCACAAGCCGAAAGCCACCATAAAGGGACGATAGTCCGAAAAGGACAAAGAAGATACCGATCAGCACAACGCCAACCGGCGTAGATTGTTCCGTCATCAATTACCTGAACATAACAAAGACCGGAGGTATGAAAACCTTTTTGAAACGTCTTCCAATCCTTCGATGAAGACACACTTCCCGGTATATTGACATGTTTCCTTTAATCAGGATTCCAGAACCGGATGATCTGGTCAGGATCATCTGCTTGAAAATGGATGAAAAAACAGCCGGCTTCACACTCTCCGGCCCTTCCGCTTCTTCATTCCCGCCCCCAACTCAACCCGGATCGCATCCGCGACAAACTTCGCCACCGTATCCTGTGGGAGCATCGCATCCACGATCACGAACCGGGCCGGCTCGGCCTTCGCGTAGGAGAGGTAATTGTCCTGCACCTTCACCAGCGTCTCGTGCTTCTCGAAGTGCTCCCGTTCGCTGTCCGGTTTCAGCCTAGTCAGGGCCTCGTCCACGGGCAGCACGCAGAGGAAGGTCTTGTCAGGAACAATCGTCCAGCCGTTGTGCATGGCCCGCATCCAGCCTTCAGGGTCCGGGACAATACCCTGCAGGGTCACGGACTGGTACGCATAGCGGCTGTCGCTGTACCGGTCGGAGATCACAAGCCTGCCTTCCGCAAGCGCCGGGCGAACCACTTTTGCGAGATGGGCCGCATGGTCAGCGACAAACAGGGTGGCTTCCGTGACGGGATCGATCTGCTCTTTTATCGCACGGCGCACCTGGTCGCCCACCCATGTCGCGCCCGGCTCCCGCGTGAAAACCGGGTCGAGATCCGCGAGCAGTTCGCTGAGTGCTTCGTGGAGCGAGCTCTTCCCGCTCCCGTCAATACCTTCGAGCGTGATTAACATATCTTCCCCCGGCGGATCCAGACAAGCGGGATCTTCTTCTTATGCAGTGCGGTTGCAATGATCGCGCCATCGAACCCGGCATCGCGGAGTCTGATCAGGTCATCGGTTGTCGCAACGCCCCCGCCCCAGAACAATTTCCGGTGATAGGCAGCCCGCATCATTGCAAGGGATTCCGGATCAAGGCCGGACTCTGTTCCCACCGCACCGATGTTGAGGATGATACAGCCGTCAAACTTCCAGCCGTTCGCCTCCTTTAAGAACCTGACGGGATCGCGTGCGGAGGGGATGACCCGGCCTTCTTTCAGGTCAAGGCTCAAAAAACCCTCAGCGTATTGCGAGAGATCTTTTCCGCCGGTCTCGGTCCCGATAATGGGGGTGATGTGATAGCCGGTGAGCAGATCATCCGGCGACCGCGAACCCCGGTCAACGTAACAGCCCCCAACAGTGCGTGCGCACTCCCGCACGATCCGGTCATGGGAACCGGTGCCTTCAATGCGATCGAGGTCCGCGATGTAGATATATTTCGGTGCAATGGCTTTTAAAAAACCCACCGGGTCGGCCGTCGGGGAGCACCCCCAGTCCAGCGGTTTGTAGGTCTCACGGTGCCCGGATTTCCCGTGAACGACCAGATTCTCTTTCAAATCCATCGCAAGAATAAGATCCATAGACGAAGCAAACCACTATTAGGATAAAAGATCATTAAACTTTATGCAATTGTTGGTCAGCCCCAGCTCCATTTCCGAGGCCAGGCATTCCACCGCCGCTGACATTGTCGACGTCAAGAAACCTTCCGAAGGATCCCTTGGGGCAAACTTCCCCTGGGTTATCCGCGAGATAAAATCGTTCTCTCCAAAACCGGTGAGTGCCGCAATCGGTGACTTTGATTACAAGCCGGGCGGAGCATCGCTGGCGGCGTACGGGGCTGCCTGTGCCGGGGCTGACTACATCAAGATCGGACTGGCATTTGATGGTGCGGAACAGGCAAACGACGTCATCGACGCGGTGGTCAAGGCTGTCAAAGACGAATTCCCCAAAAAGGTTGTGGTGATCGCAGCCTACTCGGATTACAAGAGGATGGGGACCATCTCTCCATTCGACATGGCTCCCATTGCCGCAGAATGCGGAGCAGATATTGCCATGATCGATACCGGCATCAAGGACCGGCAGAGCACGTTTGCGTTCATGAACGAAGCCGAACTCAAGTCCTTTACCGATAAGAACAAAAAACTCGGGCTCGGGACTGCCCTTGCCGGTGCACTGAAATTTGAGGACATTGATGCGCTCAAGCGTATCAACCCGGACATTATCGGCGTGCGGGGAATGGTCTGCGGCGGGGACCGGAATGCAACCGTCCGCGAGGACCTGATCCAGACTGCGCTTGCCATGGTACGGTGACCTATGTTTATCGAGAAACTGGATGTGCCACTCTCCTTAACTTTTGACGATGTTCTGCTTGAACCGCTGGAATCGTGGCTTGAACCCTCCGAAGCGGACATCCGCTCGCGGTTCTCGAAGAAGATCAACGTGAACATCCCGCTCGTATCGGCTGCGATGGATACGGTAACAGAAGCGGCGATGGCCATCACCCTTGCCCGCGAAGGTGGCATCGGGGTCATCCACCGGAACATGACTGCCGAACGCTCTCTGCAGGAGGTGACGTTCGTCAAGCAGGCCGAGGAACTCATCGAACGCGATGTCCTGTATGTCGAGAGTACCGCAACAGTTTCCGATGCCGAGCGGATCATGAACCAGTACAGCATCGGGGGCGTTCCTGTTATCGAGAACGGGGTGATCATCGGGATCGTGAGCCGGCGGGATGTGCGGGCCATTGTCCAGAAGCGCGGTGATGAGAAGATCACCGCGATCATGACAAAGAAGCCAATCGTTGCCGATGAGACTATCACATCAGAAAAAGCGCTCGAGATCATGTACACGAACAAGGTCGAACGCCTGCCGGTTGTGGACAAAAAAGGCAAACTTATCGGTATCATCACGATGCAGGACATCCTGGAAAAGCGCCAGTACCCGAACGCGAGCCGGGATGCAAACGGCAGGCTCCGGGTTGCCGCAGCAGTAGGTCCGTTCGATTTTGCCCGTGCCGAACTGCTTGACCAGAACGGGGTGGATGCGCTCGTTGTGGACTGTGCCCACGGCCATAACATGAAAGTGGTTGCCGCGGTAAAAGACATCAAGGCGAGCGTGAAGACGCAGGTCATTGCCGGAAACATTGCCACAAAAGAGGCAGCCCTTGCACTCCTCGATGCCGGTGTTGACGGGATCAAGGTCGGGATCGGGCCGGGCTCCATCTGTACGACACGGATCGTTGCCGGAACCGGTGTCCCGCAGATCTCCGCAGTGGCAAATGTAGCCGAGGTTGCCCGTTCTGCCGATGTCCCAATCATCTCGGACGGCGGAATCAGGTTCAGCGGCGACCTGGCAAAAGCCATTGCTGCCGGCGCTGATACGGTGATGATGGGCAGCATGTTTGCCGGAACCGATGAGTCGCCGGGAAAAGTCATCAGCATGAAAGGCCGGCGCTACAAGCAGTACCGCGGCATGGGATCGCTCGGGGTCATGAGCACAGGCGAGTCGAGCGACCGGTACTTCCAGAAGAAAGGGATCGGTGCCACGAAGTTTGTTCCCGAAGGAGTCGAGGGTGTCACCCCTTACGTGGGCCACGTGGGCGAGGTCATCTACCAGCTCATCGGCGGGCTCAAGTCCGCGATGGGATACACGGGCTCCAAGACAATTGCTGATATGCACACCAAGGCCCGGTTTGTCCGCATCACGAATGCCGGGATGACCGAGAGCCACCCGCACAATATCTTGATCACCGATGAAGCGCCGAACTACCGGCTCTTCGAGTGATCTTCCCTTCTCTTTTTTAGTTCTTCGCTGATCAGTGCGAGTAAACCCGGTTCTAAAAAAATGTTCATGGGATCTGACATCCCAAACCCCCTTTAGACGGACTCCACCGCCCCAAAGGGGCGCTCCTGCGGCGGCTCAGGCAACACAGGGGAAGATTACTTCGTCGTTTATCTTACCCACTCAAACAAATGAAAAGCCAAAAAAAATGAATCAGGATGAACAAGCATAGAATGAATACCCCTTCGAGCAGTCACTGATACATTGATCCTGCGCTGTCGGATTATCCTTGTAACAGCTGCAAAGACAGGTGCAGTCCCGGTTGTTGACACCCTGGTTCATACATTGCGTTGGTTTTGGTGTTGGAATGGTCGTTGCAGGAATCCGGGTTGTGATCCGGGGGGTGATTGTGGGAGTTTCCTTACTACAGATAGCGTAATACGCGTCGCGATAACTTGTCCCGCCGCCCGGAAGCACGAACTCGTCAAATGTAAGATCGCAGCATCCGCATGAGAGGAAGGTCTGGCGCTGGGAATCTATTGAGGATTGCAAACTCCCGCTTGCAATAAATCCTGTATAATACTGCAGCGTCCTCCTGCAGGAATAATCCTTACCGTAATCTTGTGCAATTGCCTGCCAGGATGCCGGGCATGTGCCCGATGCAGCAGTCGGCTGCGCGGCAGTAACCCGCGTTGTCACGGGGGTTGTCGGAGTCGGCGTCGGATATTCCTCCGGGACTTCGATATCCGCAGAACGTACAACGTACCCGCCAAGGTCGTATTCAAGATAGATCTTATCACCAGCCCGTGCACCGACTTCTGCCGGGATGAACAGGTACCGGAATTGGTTGAGGTTATCTCCGGTTGTCCCATCTACCGGGATGATGATCCGTTCACCGGTCGCGGAGTTGACGATACCTGCACCGTTCCGGATGGTGAGTTTCTCCGGCCATTCATCCTTGTTTCCAAAGAAGAGGATCTCCCCGTCAAGGAAATACTGGGTTACCGGTCTCTTGTCCTGAACAACCTGGGAGGTTTTGATATCCCCGTAGACTTTGAATCGGGGAAGGAACCGGTCAAGAACCGCTGCGCTCCCGCGTATTGCCGTGGGGATCAGGATCCTCTTCTGGTCGGCAAGAACCTTCTCATCAAGGGACGGGTTGGATGCCAGCATGTTGGGCATGGCCCGGATATCGAGGAACTTCTGCCATGACGACAGTGATCGTGCAACCCGGTAATCATTCCCGTCAACAATTCCGTGAATATACCCGTCTTCGGATGGCGGGCGGGTAAGATCCGGCAGGGAGTAGTCATCATTGGTATCCTGCGAGATGAAATGCTCGTTGGTGAACAGGGCGATACTCTTCATCATCGATTGCAGGTCCTGGTTATAATTCAGCCGGGCCGGAGGATAACCGGCATTTGCCCGGATCGTGCCTCCGTGAGTTGTCGCTTCGTAGGGGTCGATATCCCATTCATAATACTCGTACTCGATACCGTGACCATCGTTCCTGACATGCGCCGGGACGGTCATATCGGATACCAGGTGCATCGTCTCTCCAACCCCCCGCCAGGCTTTGCCGTAATATTCATTGTTCCGGTCATCGGACAGGAGGGCTTTTTTAAAATACATCTTGGCATACGGGTAGGAGTACAGGTTCGCGTTCGATTTGTCAAACGCCCATTCCACTGCCGTGATCTTCGGGAAGTCGGTCTCTCCATAGACCCCTAAATTGAAGTGTGCCATGAAAAGCCCGACCGACTCAGAAAAAAACTGGTGATCGGTAAGGTAGGGTGCAGCAGAATTTTTTGGATCGTAGAAATGCCGCATCCCCTGGTAGAGCTCCGGCTCATCCGCGGTAAACCCGCCGTCAATTATCCATGATGAGAGGGTCTTCTCCCGGGGAACCGAAACCGTGCCTTCGCCCGGCAGCCAGCTGACCCCCTGGTCCTGGGGCCAGTCAATACCGGCACTGGCTGCACCATCGAGTGATGCCGGTGCCAGGTATGCATCTTCGGGCATCAGGGTATTTTTGAAATAGATGAGCGCCTGTTCATTGATGCCCGGGTGGGCATAGATATTCCCGTATGCGGATACGGGCAGGGTGACTACGAATATGACCAGCAGGAAAGCGCTGACAAGTGATAGTAACCGGGTTAAAGACCGCTGATGAACCATAATTCTCCCTCTTTGATTGTGGTAAATTGGATGGGGGACCCGTCACTATCAGACGTGTAATAAATAATCCCCTTATACGACTCAGCAACCTGTGCATTCCGGAGCACTGCAGCAAGACTTTCCTCACCGCCGCTCTGGAAGACCAGCGGGCTCCCCAGCCGCGCGAGATCTTTGGGATAAACGGATTGGGAAAATGTTGCAATGTCGCGATTTTCGAGCGCGGTTGCTGCCGCATCCAGCATCTGCCTGCTCTCCCTCTCGCTCTGCTGAACACGTAATGGTTCTTCACCGGTCGGAACCGTCCCGCCAGCAGTCGTCCCGCCGCCCGGAGGTGGCGGAGGGGAGTCCGGCAGTATCATGATGATCCCGACAATAATTACCAGAACGACAACAATGCCTGCCAGGATCTTCCCTAACGAAATCCCACGGGATCCAGCAGGTTTCGGCTGTATCATGGGTTGTGAAGGCGGGGGGACCGTTGGAGGGACAACCGGTCGGGCAGGTGACTGCTGTGCCGGTGCCGCAGAAGTAAACGGCAGACCGCAGACCCCGCAGAACTTCTCTTCCGGGCCAATCGGATCGCCGCAGCGCGGGCAGAGCGGCATATTGGCAATCACCGCACCGCACTGGTTGCAGAACTTTGCTTCACGGTCAATCAGGGCACGGCACTGGTGGCAGAACTTCATCTTTCCGCCAGCAGGGGCCTCAGGCGCGGCATCGACCGGTGCCCCGCAGGCATTGCAGAACCGCTGCGATGCAGATACCGTGGCGCTGCAGCGGGGGCAGGTGCGTTCTTTGGGGAACTCTTTTCCGCAGCCGGTACAGAACCGGCAGTCAGGCCGGTTTTCACTGCCACAGGACGGGCAGATCTTTTCCGTCTGTGGGGCGGTCATGGCGGTTCGCCCCAAAATACGGCATATCTGATCATCATCTTCTCACCTTTTCCCTCTGTTCCAGCTCAACACGACTACCATTCCGAGAGCAGCGAGTACGACAAACACGGAGTGCGGGGCGGGAACAACGGTCGGGTCGCACCGTGGGAAATCGTCGCAGCCGAGCGTCATGTTTTCACTTTCGTTAAGCGCTGCCATCTCGCGAGCGTACTGGTCGGGATCCATGGGTTCCAGTAAACCCTGCTCAATCATCTCACCGGTCCGGTTCGGATCGTACTGCTGGAAGGTTGCAGTGCCTGTATCGGCTCCCGCACACAAGGGGCAGGTTAGCGCAATGAGAAACAGCAGGAACAGGATGGCCGGCCACGTGGGCATCTGTCTTTGCATCATACAAACACTGTTCGTTATCTGATAAAAAATCTGTCAAAGAACAGGTAGGAAGACCGGCTCCAAAAATCTCTACGATTATTCCATTCTTAAGGTGAATCAGATTCCCTGAACCGGATGAATCTTCTGGAAATGATTTGAACCCGGTTTTTGTGGTTCGCCACTATCACAAATTATTGCGTTTTTCTGATTTTGTAATCCGTTATGCCCGGGATCCGGTTTTTTGAGGGAAATCAATTTGAATGCTACCAAATGCTTATCGCTCCGAACAAAATACTTCCTGTATGGACCTTTACATCCTGCGGCACGGGAAAGCCGAAGATGCCGGCAACGGCATCACCGATGCAGAGCGGAAGCTGACAAAGAAGGGGCGCGAGGAGATGACTGCCGTTGTGGAATGGATGGCGGCACAGGATCTCGTCTTCGATCTCATCGCAACCAGCCCGCTTGCCCGGGCATCAGAGACCGCAGAGATTGTGGCGGAGGGGCTTGGTATGCCAAAAAAGCCAAAGGTCTGGAAGGTTCTTGTGCCGGGCGGGAATCCGGATGACGTCTGCCGCGAGATCGATGGTCATGATGGTGCAGGAGCACTCCTGCTCGTTGGTCACGAACCGCTCCTCTCGTCGCTCATCAGCCGCATCATTGCCGGGGACGAGCATGCCGGGATCGCGATGACCAAAGGCGCTCTTGCAAAGATCCGGAACTATTCTTTCTCCGGGCGACCGTCCGGCGAACTGCACTGGCTCATCACGGCAAAACAGATGGGCGGGGCGGGGCATCACCCCAAAAAGCCCGGTCTTGCTACCCACGCGTTCATCCATTGAGATACGCACAAAGTATTTCGTGGGACTACAAGAACGGGGTTGTGTGATTCAGACCACTGCCCATTTTTCCCGTCCCGTAATGGTCAGGCAACAAACCGGGCGAACACAAAAAAAGGATTTGGATCAGAACCCGGCAACGGCGATCAGGTACAGCAACGCTATGATGACAAATGCGACAAGGGCAACAACAATTCCCGGCCGGATCCCAAGAAGCTCCGGGAGGGTGTCGGCCGGGAAGCCGCCCCGGTTCAGAACGGATTTTTCGATACGCGGGTACAGGCGGGCAAAGATCCCGGCGCCAACGACCATTCCGGCCATGCCAATGAGGGCATCGAGTGCCCCCGCCCCCACGGCACCCGCGGCAGTTCCCGGGCAGTAGCCAAGCAGGGCAAACCCGGCCCCGAAGACAAGGCCGCCAGAAACGGTTGCGCCAACAGTGCCGGCCCGGCAGTGGAGCCGGACAGCCCCGGCTGCCTTCAGTGCAAAAACCCCGATCATCCCGACAAGGACCGCGGAGAGCATGACCTTCACGACCGTGAAGTCGGAGAGGAGGAGCTGCCCGAGGATCACATCATATTCAGTAACACCGCCCTTCTGGAGCAGGAAGCCAAAGACGATGCCGGTGGCGAGCCCGAGAACCACCTGGAGCCGTGGTCCGGACCGTATTGCTGCAAGCGATATCATCCGCCGCCCCCACCAAAACCAAACAAAAGTCCTGCAACCAAAATTCCCCCGGCAAAGAAGCAGAAAGCAGCTACCCAGCTGACAAGCGAGAGCTGGAGCGTGCCCGAGATCCCGTGGCCCGAGGTGCAGCCACCGGCAAAGCGGGCGCCAAAGCCAAGGAGCACGCCTCCCGCAAGTGCGACCGCGGCACGGAGGAACGGGTCCATCCCGAACTGCGCGGCAAAGAGCGGGGGGATGAGGAGGAGTGAGAATGTCCCCGCAAGGTACGCGGAGAGGAGCGCACCGAGAACGATGCCGACAAGAAGCGTCCACTGCCAGTCAATGGTCGGGGTGATCTTCTGGTAGTAGGGCATTGTCTTTGCCGAATCACGGGAGACGGCAGCCTCCACCATGCCTGCCGTTTTGGCATACGCGGTCGAGCACCCGAGCGGACGGTCGGAGAGGAGAAAGGCAGTCCAGATGAGGATACCGATGCAAGCCCCCACGAGATACGGGGACCACCGTGCCATCGCGAGCCACTCGATCACTGCCAGCCACCCCGCAGGAGAGGAACCGTTCGCGTCATGGGGCAAACCCTGCCCGCCGGTATGCGCTGTAACCGCCGGCAATGTTCAGGACGCGGGAAAACCCGTGCATCATGAGGATACCTGCCGCGATACTGGCACGCTGGCCCCCTTTGCACATCACCGCGTACTGGTAGGCGGGATCGAGTTCCACATGCCTCGTCCGCAGGTCATGCCACGGGATATGGACTGATTGTTCTGCATGGCCTGCCTGCCACTCTTCGGCAGACCGGACATCGAGAAGAACGGCTTCGCCCGAGCTGACCAGTGCATGTGCTTCCCGTGCCGGAATCACCGGCACCCGGGCAACAGGCTGCCCCAGCATCCCCCACATGAGCATACCTCCGTCCAAAAACCCGGTAATGCGATCGAACCCGACGCGGTGGAGCTGGAGGGCAGCTGCCTCTGCCTGCCATTCATAGTCGACAACCAGAAAGATCTCTTTTCCCGGCGGGAGGATCCAGCCGGTCTGCGTGGCAAAGTTCCCGGCAAGGTCGATGTTCCAGGATCCCGGGATGTGAATGCCGGAAAAACCCGGGTAGCCCCGGACATCGAGCAGCACGGCATCGTCACCCTTAACCCGATCAGAGAACTTTTGCGGGGGGAGAGGAACCGGCCGGGGTAAACTCTCCATCAGCGCCGGGCCTTTCTGGTTGATTGCGGAGCAGCGGGCAAAGTGATCGGGAGCAGCAGGCATGTTGTGCGTGAGCGTATGGATGAACGCGGCACGGTCGCGGATTTGGAGCGCAGGATTGTACTTCCTCTCGTACCCGATGGTGCTCGACCGCTTTGCCGCCATCGCCCTGCCGCAGAGCGAACCCATGCCGTGAGCCGGGTACAGCTCGCACTCATCCGGGAGGGTCATGAGTTTTGTGTGCAGGTTGTCGAAGAGTTTCCCGGCCAGTTCCTCTGCCCGGCCCGGGAAGAGATCCGGCCGTCCGACATCCCCGACAAAGAGGGTGTCACCCGAGAAGAGGGCAACGGGACTATTCCCCCGGGAGGTATCGGTTGCGACATAACAGCAGTGCTCCGGAGTATGCCCGGCAGTCTCGATGACCCTGATGCGGATATCCTCAAGCACGATCTCGTCCCCCTCCGCAACCGGGGTGTGGGGATACGCGCAGTTCGCGGCCCGGGGGGCAATGATCTCTGCACCGGCAGCCCTGGCAAGATCAAGGTGACCGGAGATGAAGTCGGCGTGCAGGTGCGTCTCGAAAATGTGGGTGATCGAAACGCCCATCCCGCGTGCTTCCTGGAGATACCGTTCAACATCGCGGGACGGGTCGATGATTGCACAGCTGCGGTCTCCCGCAACAAGGTAGGAGCTGTGCGCAATGCCCGGAATAAAGAACTGGCGGATGATCATGGGTAATCATCCTGATATCCGGCACGGGAGATGATGAGGATTGCGGCTTCTTAGAGAATAGTCCGGTGGTGGGTTGGTTGTTTTGGGAAAATTGGGTTCTCGAAATTTTCCCCTTCCGTAAAGAGTGGAGGGTGATGACCTCATCATTACTTCAAAGGGTTTTCTATGAAAAAAGTGTAATGAGAAGATGACGGAAGGCCACTGATCTACTCCCCCTAAATGTGATGAACGGCCGCCGCTCCCGTTTGGGCGCCCCGCGGCGGCTTCAATTTCTGTTATTCATGGAAATTTTCCGGGAAATCGGTTGTTTGAGGGTTCTGCATTAAGACCATACGGAGCACTATCGCACCCGCAGCCCGACCATTGCGCGATGATGGGGGCCTTGCCGCCCCCATAAGGAGCGCAAGGATGCGGGCGAGGACGGATATCTTCATTTTTGAAAATTTTCGTTTCTCAAAATACGAATCCCCGTTGATGCACATTTCTCCAGAGCTTAAAAAAAACGCTTGATGTCAAAGACATCCTCCAGCACTCAGAAAATTTCACAATAAACAAACACTCCGGGAAATTCTGTCAGAACGTCAGCAGTTCCCTGAATTTTCCTGACCCGGGATAACCACACGAACGGATCACGAACCCGGGGCAGCATGCACCGGAATTCAGGTCCGATCCAAATCCTGTCCCGCAGGTCCGTTCCCGGCAGTGCGGTATTTTCCCTCCGGGACCCGGATCTCGAACCGGGCACCACAGCCAGACGAACCGGTCTCGTGTATGGTAAGGCCGGTGATCGCAAGGATCTCGCGAACAAGGAAGAGACCAAGACCGGTATTCTCCCCGAACCCGCGGGTAAAGAGCTTCTGCCGGTCATTGTCCTTGATCCCCACCCCGTCGTCCTCGACAACAAGTATCAGGGAGTCCCCATCATATCGGGAGAAGACACGAATTGAGGTCATCTTTTCACCGCCGTACCGGAGTGCGTTGTCAAGAAGGTTGTAGAATGCCTTCTCCAGCAGCGGATCTGCAAAGATTCCGATTCCATGAACACGAATGTCGAGCTGAATCGTGTTGAACGGCAGAGCCAGTGCCGATTGGTGGAGAATCGTCTCAAGATCCTGCCAGGCGGGCGGTTTGATACCCATGCCATCAAAGAACGTGGTAAAGTCGATCTGCTCTCCGATGATTGAGGCGATCTTCTGCTTTCGGGAAATGAGTTCCAGCATCCGGGCGGGATCGTCGACCGAAGCACGGGAGAGTTCGAGCCAGCCGTTGAGTGCAAGGAGCTGGTTTCGGATATCGTGACGGGTGATGCTGGTCATGAGCGTGATCTGCCGGTTTGCCTGTCGCAGGGCATTCTCAACATCCCGCATCCGGGTTACATCGTGGAGGATCCCTTCAACACCGGCCATGTTCCCGCTCTTGTCGTAAATTATCCGGCTGCTCGCGGTGACTGCGTGCAGTTTCCCGTCGCGGCTTTTAAGGGTGAGGGGATAGCAGGTCACCACTCCTTTTTCCCGAAGGGTTTCCATAAAGGCATCCCGTTCTGCCGGATCGGCATAGAAGACCGATGCCGGTACTGTGCCGATAACCTCGTCTGCCGAACCGTACCCCATCAGGTGTGCCCCGTAGGTGCTGAGCATGGTGAGGATTCCGTTCTTATCCGTGCGGTAGAAGACATCCTGCATGTTCTCGATGATGCGGCGGTAGTTCTCTTCACTCTCCCGCAGCGCTTCTTCTGCCTTCCGGCGCTCGGTGATGTCGCGGAGTATCGAGATGATGCCGCGTACTGATCCTTTCTCGTCATGCAGAGTGGCGCTGTGCATCTCGACATCCATGCAGGATCCATCCTTTTTCATCATCCGGTAGACATGGTTGGACAGAACCGGTCGCTCCATCAGCTCCCGGAAACGCTGCATGGCCTTATTGCGATCCGGTTCGACTATCCAGTCCGTGACATGCGTCCCTGTCACCTCTTTTTGATCTGCAAGCCCGAACATCTCAAGCGCCCGTGGGGATGTGTACGTGAGCTTGCCGACAGGATCGACCATCGCGATACCGTCCGGCGATGTGGTGACAAGGGTACGATACTTGTCCTCGCTCTCCTGTAGTTGTGCCTGCCCGTCACGGAGTGCATCGAACTGACCCTGGAGCTCTTCCTGTGAGGCGGCAAGTTGTTCATACGCGGCTTTGAGTTCTTCTTCAGCGCGTTTTGTTGCCGTGATATCGAGCTCGATGCCGTCCCAGAGCACGCTACCCTCTGGCAGGGGGCGGGGTGCAGAGCGGAGGAGTATCCACCGCTCCGTGCCGGATCGTGGACGAATCCTGATCTCAATGCTGAACGGGGACATGGATACAAGAGCCTGCTCTTCCGCCTCAATGAACGCGTCCCGGTCATCCGGGTGTACCTGGGAATAGAGAACGGACGAGTCCCGCAGCACGTCTTCTGCGGTCACCTCGTGGATCCCTTCCACTCCGGCACTGACGTGGATAAAATGCCGGTTTTTATCAGGTTCGACAACGAGCTGGTAGGTCATTCCATTGGGGAGGTTGTCGGAGAGCGAGCGGATCTGCTGCTCGCGTTCCCGTATCGCCTCCTCTGCCCGCTTCTGTTCGGTGATGTCGCGGGCAATACCAAGGATTGCCGGTCTTCCCTGGAAGGTCACCAGGTCGACATAGAACTGACCATCCCTCACCGTGCCGTCTTTTTTGAGGATCCGGGCTTCGAAAGCCGATGAGATCTCGCCGCCGGCAAACCGCTGTAATGCCCGTTGTTTTAACCGGTCGCGATCGTCCGGGTGCAAAAAGTCCCAGATATCCCGCTGCATCAGTTCTTCGTGGGTATAGCCCGTGAGATCTTCGGCCTGGCGGTTGATGAAGAGAAACGTGTCGCCCCGGTAGATGTAGATGGTATCGTGGCTGTTCTCGACTACGAGCCGGTACTTCTCTTCGGATTCCCCAAGCGCCCGCTTGGCGGCAACCTCATCCGAGGCATCGTGCGAATACACCGCAACTGCGGAGACGGTACCATCCGTATCCAGCACCGGGTAAAGGGTGTTCTCGTACACCCTGCCGTCCCGGGTATCGGTATAGGTAAAGGGTTGCCGGGTCCGGATTACATCTTTTACCCCATTTTGCCGCTTTTGAGCATAATCGGCGGAGATCAGGGTATAGGCATCCTGACCGGTGAGATCCGGAAGCGGGATATGATACCGGACCGACGCTGCATGGTTCGCGGCAAGGATGGTTCCGTTACAGTCGAGCAGCAGCGAGACGTCCCGGGACGCATTCAGGAGAGCATTGATGGTCTGCTGGGCCTTCTTTAAGGGAGAGATGTCCACGGACTGGGTATAAATCAGGTCTTTTTCGTGTACCTTCACCCGCGTCATGGAGGTGAGCGAGGTATAGACCGTGCCGGTGCTGCCCCGCACCGTAACCGGGACATTCCGGACAACACCGGAAACTGCGAGTTCCTGTTTCAGCTCCGCCATCCGAACCGGATCCGGCATCAGGTCAATCTCATGGATGGTCCGGCCGATAATGGCATTGCGCGACTGCCGGAGATCCTTTAGGAAGCGGTCGTTGATATCGATGATCCGGTCCGTATCGTATTCGGTGATCATCTGGTGGATGGGACTTGCGTGGAAGATGGCGCTGAGGCGTTTTTCGGATTCGATTCGTTCTGCTACTGCCTGCTCCCGTTCAACAGCCATCCGGATCTTATGGGCAAGTTCGGCAAACTGCGCTTTGGCATCGCCGCCTTTCTGGAGGTAAAAATCAACCCCGCTGTTGATGGCTTCGATGACCACATCCTCGCGCCCCCGGCCGGTGAAGAGGATGAAGGGCAGGTTGCCAAATTCACTGCGCACGGCTTTGAGAAACGCCAGACCATCCATATCGGGCATCTGGAAATCCGAGATGATGACATCATACGACCGGGCGCGGAGCGCATCGAGTCCTGCCGGTGCCGATTCCCTTGTATCGATGGAAAAGTCCCCTGTTGCCTCGAGAAATGTTTTCCCCAGTACCAGCAGGTCGGGTTCGTCATCAACATACAGGATGGAGTAAAGAGCCATGGTTTTTTTGTACGATACGTATTATCTGACAATAACCCGTAACTGCCTTAAATAAACACGGGTTGATGCCCTGCGGTTAGTAATCTTATATATTTTGACATACGGCAAGAAAACCGTTTGGGCCGGCAGCAAAAAAAATACCGGATTTTCTGCACATGACCCAAGAGATAATACTCCCCCCTGACCAACCCTTTTAGCAACAAAACGACTATGTCAGGACATCAGGAATGCCTCCAGTGCGGGGTATGCTGCGAGAAGTGGGGGTGGGATCAGTTCGGGATCATCGCCGATCTCAAACCCTGGATCACGGGCGGAAGAGATGATATCTTACAGCATGTCTCGATCCGCAAAAAAAACCACCGGCGCTCGACCGGAGCCGGGCTCACGTTAGCGGATCTATCGGAAGTGGAGCAGATCTATTACTGGGTCTCGCCTTCCAATTCAAAACTGAACTATTGCCCGTTCTACGATAAACGCGAGGACGGGAAAGTGTACTGCGGGATCCACACGGTCAAGCCGGCAGTCTGCATCGGGTTTGCCCCATGGAAAGAGCTCTACCATGATTACGGGCTGAACTGCCCGGCCTGCCGGGACAGTGCACCGTAAAGCCGGGCTCGAATCATAGCCTGCGATCTCTTCTGGCGAAATTTAAAAAATAATCAGCTCTGGGGAAAAATCAAAAATCTCCTAAAAGATCCCGTCCGAGAGCATACGCCCGGTGCATCAGGTCCGGCCTTTCCGTGACCGGAGGTTTAACCCCCATCTCGCAATCAGGCGCAATGAGAAAGTCCCGTGTGACAAGCCCGGTCATGGCTACGCTGTCCATAAACGACCGCAGCACCGGTTCAAAGAGAGCCGGATCCGGAACATTCTGCGTGAAGATGAAGGAGACCGGACACGGGCGGGGAAATTCCGGCCGAAGATCGGCGCCGATATAGGGAACGAGGCGGTCGAGCCATGCCTTGGTCATGGCAGGAACGTACCCGAAATAGACCGGGGCTGCAATGATCATCCCTTCCGAGGACTCCATCAGCGGATAGAGAGCCGTCATGTCATCCTGAATCACACACCGTGTATTGGACTCCTGTTTGCAACCGTGACATCCCTGGCAGTCGGTGATATGGCTGTCATCGGGAAAGAAAAACCGGGTTGCAATTCCCTGTTCCGTGAGTGCCCGTGCCGCTTCGGAAAGAAGGAGATGGGTGTTGCTGTTCTTTCGTGGACTGCCCATGATGAGTGTGACTTTTTTGTGCGGTGATTGAAATGACATCGTGTCTGCTCCAGTATTGTTCTCAATTCAGGTTGGCAAACGGAAGAGAAAAAGAAAGCAGTGCAAAATAATGTTTATAGGTTTAAAAAATGTACTAATAGGATAATGGGCGCTAAAAGTAATTCGGGAGTTATGCCAGTCCATGTTTACATCAGGGTTATTGGAGGTAAATGGAAACCGGAGATCCTCTGGTTTCTGAGAAAGGGGCCGCTCCGGTTTGGAGAGATCCTCCGCAGCGTGGACAACATCACGCAGGTCACCCTGACAAAAAATCTCCGCGAACTTGAGGCTGATGGGATCATCCTCCGCACGGTCTATCCCGAGATCCCGCCCCGGGTTGAATACCAGCTCACGCCATTCGGGGAATCGGTCTTTCCGGTCCTTGACGTGATCAGTGCGTGGGGGAGAGAGTTTCTTCAGCAGAAACTGGTAAAAACCGAACCTGCCCCCAAAGCATGAGATCCTGCGATCACGACCTCCGCGATTCCGGACCAGAACCACGCACCACGGAGAGGATATCCACCAGGTAGATCTTCACAACATCCCGTGCATACACCCACAGGCCCGGCAGGACGCGGCTCAGCCCTGCGACAAGCATAATGAGGAAGACAATAGCGAGTGCTTCGGCAATCACGTTGTGGGCCCAGAAGAAGTTGGCATCGCCCGTGCCGGTGGGATCGGGCAGAGCATCGAACCACCGGTTCGAGACTGCGATAAAGACTGCGGCAACGCGGAAGGTATTGAGGACAAAGAGGAGAACGGCTACCGGGATGATTACGGCAATCCTCTGCCGGACCGTTGCGCCCGGCACTCCCGCGATCACCCCGGCCATCATTGCAATGGCAAGGATCCCGGTGCAGCCGAGGATGATCTGGTTAAAAAAGCCGTTCTCCACGATGATATCCCAGGCATACCACACCGGGTGATACCCGAGCGCGGTGACGAGCGTAAAGACGAGCGTGATAACGATCCCGATCAGCGCATCGCGTAAGGAAGGGATGAGCGCGAACGGGACGAAGATGAGGGTTGCAACCGCTGCGGTTGTCGAGAGCCGGAGAACAACCGGGTCCTCCCGCAGCAGCCGCACTATCGTGATTGCAAGGAACGGGATGGCAAGCAGGGCAAGCGCCGGGTACAGGAAATTGGTTGCGGCGATGAACGCCGGCAAATCCAGGATGAGGTTGAGGACGATGCATGACCAGCCTGCCATGGCAGCATACGTTGCAAAGCGCCCGCCAACCAGGAAGAGCAGAAAGGCTGCGCATGCTGCAAGGACTACAACGTCAGTCATGGGCAGGCCACACCCCTGCACCACTGCATCGGCCGTGGTGCCGGCAGGTCTTTTGAAGGACGGTTCACGATACCCCCCGTTCCCACCGGCCATCCTTGTAAAACGCAACCCTCTCCCCATCATCAACAAAGAACGGTCCGCCCGGGTATTGGGCGGTGAGGTCGAGGTTGAGCCAGTAGAGCGTGCCGGCCTCGCTCTCCGTCACGTGGCAGCCGATCGTATCCACACCGTACCTTACCCTGATGTACGCCGCAGCCCGCTCGAACTCGCATGGGGTCGTGCCGATGAAGACCTCGGGATACGCGTGGCTGAAAGTCCCGTTCTTCGCGTACACGATCCGGGCCCCCCCGCCCACCGATTCTATGAGGGCTGCCATCAGGACCGCATAATCGTCACAGTCGCCTTTGAGCCCGACCGCGATCGTCCGGCCGGGAGGCGAGAGGTACTCGCTGCCCCGCGGGTCTTCAACATAGGTCCAGCGTGCGGCAACCCCGTCCCAGATATCGCAGGCCTGCGATATACGGAAGGTGCCCCCGTGGCCGGGACGTATCAGGCTGACGGCAAAATCCCGGGCCGACGGGTCAGTCGGGTGAAGGGCATCGTGGATGGCAGTGGCAGTCCGGTCCTCCGGGAGGGTGCCGGTCGCGTCACCTGCGGGGGGTATGACTACATTTTGGGCGAGATAAAAATTGCCGGGAGGATCTGCGGCCGGAACAGATGTGCCGGCAGCCGCGGGTCCGGCCGGGCCGTCATCGATGCAGCCGGCCGCAACCAGCACGAGGAGAAGGATGAGGATTACAGAAGGGGTCCGGAAAGATCCCTTCCGGAATCCGGGGGGGTGGGATGAGCCGGGCCGGGGCGATGCTGCCATATCCCAGTATGTCGGCAGGGGGAGGGATTACGTTTTTCGATCGGAAGCCCCGCTATTCACCCCGGATCGCTTGCACGGCGTTTACGCAACCCGCAGTCAGACAATAAAACATTTATCCGCATCAATCGCAACCAATCTATATCACGGGAAATATGTATGATTGAAACGTTGTTTAAAAACCGGTATCTCCTCCTTATCGCAGCCATCGGGGCAGCCGCAATCTACGGAATCGTGACCATGCAGCTCATGGTCGCAATTCTCGTTGCCATCCTTGCAATCCTTGGCATCGTGGCATGGCAGTACCTCCGCACCCGAAGAACGGAGACAGAGGTTGAGCATGGCGAGGGCGAGGCAGTCCTTGCCGCAGGGCTCATCACCCTTGTTGCCCTTGCCGGCATGCAGTTCATTGTCTGGGCCATAGGGCTTGCCTTCATCTTCATGGTCCACCAGTCGCTTGCCCGCATCGAGCGGCGCATGGATGCCCTTGAAGAACGCGGGTTGCCACCCCAATAAATCCCTGCTGCCAGCCTCACAGGTACTTCCTGATTAAGGCCTTCACCATCTCCTCTTCCCCGTCAATCGTGCGGATGTCATGCACGGAATCGGCACCATCAAGAAGGATCCCGCCGGCGTTTTCGATGCCGAGCGTGTGGAAGAACGCAGCGATCACGCTGGTGATGCAGGCGAAGTTTTCCTTCCCTTTCCGGCCTGCTACCGAAAAGACGAGCCCGTGCCGGCACCTGCCGCTGCCGGAGAGCGCCCGCTCCGCGTGGTAGGCCTGCATCCGGTCGATGACCAGCTTGAGCCCGGCCGGGACGGTGTTGGAATACACGGGCGAGGTGACAACGATGAGGCTTGCTCCCCGCACGGCCGCGATGATATCGTTCATGTCGTCATCAAAGACGCAGGTGCCGGTATTGTAGCACTGGTAGCACCCGATGCAGGGGTGGATATCGAGGTCGTGCGGGTAGATGACGGCCGGCGTCCGGTTCGCATCGTGCGCTGCTTCGACTGCCCATTGTGCAAATATGGCGCAGTTCCCGTCCGGGCGGGGACTGCCCTGCAGGATGAGAAGATCGATTGGCCGGGCAGGCCGGTCTTTTTGGGGACGGGCATATTCATGGAAGACGACGTCCGGATCGCGGAGGAGATCTTCTTTCCATATCGCCATCATCTGCCGGGCTGCCGACTCAGCAGAACCGGGCAGGAGCGGGGAGTACTCGTACGTGTTGGTGATGAAACGCGCCGGGCTCCGGCCCGGGCCGGTGGCTTCGAGCACGAACCGCTGCATGCCCGGGTAGAGCGCGGAGAAGTCCTCGCAAAAAAGCGTGAGCTGGAAGGTTGCATTTCGGGTTTTTACGGATTCGCTCTCCAGCAGTTCACGCAAAAATTCCATGATGATGTCTCTCCTCTTGCGGGATGATAAGGGTTCGGGAACGGATCCTTTTGTGAATGACCACTGCTGCCAAAGCCATAACGGCGACAGTGGTGCAGAGGAATAGACCGAGAATGAGCACTGCCGGCAGATGTGTACGGAGGTTTCGGGCCGGTGCATGACGGGAACCAGATGACATAGCGGCACATGGTATGTGCGAAATCAAAAAGGTGGGTTCAGATCTGTAGTAAACCTCTTTCCGGATTTTTTCCCCACTCATCTCACCAGCCCTGACCGCAAGGGATTCAATAGCACATGCGATACCTCTGCATAACCTCAATGGAACACTCAAAAAACCGGTCTTTGACAAAACAAAAATTGAGACCACCGCACTGGCGGTCTTTTGGTCGGCGGCAGGCACCTTTATGGGGGTGTGAGGGGTTGCCTCGACCATCTCTTCAAAGGTTTTCCCAAGAATCACAATCGAAAAGCATTTCCAGAGATTTTGTAAGTTTATTGCGATGCCTGCCGCCGCCCCGGAGGGCGCCCCGCGGCGGCCTCAATTCGATTTTCATGAAAATATCCCGGGAAATCACCTTTTGGGGGGGCACCGTATGTAGGCCATATAGGGCACAATCGCATCCGCAGCCCGACCATTGCACGACGTTGGGGGCTCATGGCGCCCCCATAAGGAGTGCAAGGATTCGGGCGAGGACGGTAATGTACAAATATTCATCCGATTTTCATCATTCGGATGTCAACCTAATCGTTCATGCTCGTTTCAACAGAGCAGTTTCGTTCCGGAAAACATCCCGTGCAGATTTTTCCCCTTACACACCCGCACGCCGCCACGCTGCGGCGGGCACCGTCATCTCGAACCGGGCGCCCCAGCCGGGCATCCCGGTCTCCTTAAAGGAGATTCCGGTGATGTCCAAAATTTCCCGTGAAAGGGCAAGCCCGAGGCCGGTGTTTTTGCCAAAACCCCGCTCGAAGATCCGCTCCTTCTCGCCCGAGGGCACACCATCGCCGTCATCTTCGCAGATGATGACCACGTTCTCACCCGCCTCCTCTAAAGAGAACCTGATAGTAGTGATCTTTTGCCCATACCGGACCGCATTATCCATGAGATTGTAAAAGACCTTTACAATCAGCGGGTCGGCAAACACTTCGGCGCCCTTGGGCAGATCGTTTTTCACGACAACCGGGCCGAGCGGCGCCTGCGCTGCGGCTTCTTCCACAACCGCATGGCAGTCCTGCCAGACGGGAGCGGTAATCCCGATCTTCTCATACTCGCTGGTGAACTGGATCATGGCAACGATCCGCTCGGAAGCAGCAAGTGCCTTTGTGCAGTATTCCGTAAGTTTTGGGTCGGCCTGCTCGGTCTCAAGGATACCGAGATATCCTTTGATAACCGTGAGCTGGTTGCCGATATCATGCCGGGTGATCGTGGAGAGGAGCGTGAGTTTCCGGTTCACCAGCTGGTAGGCAGTCAAAAGCTGCAGAAGTTCGTCCGCCCGTGCAGCAAGCTGGTCTTCGAGCACTTTCCGGTCGGTGATGTCGATGAGGAAGAGGAGAGTTGCAGGCGTTTTCTTGTACAGGACGGGTTTCTCCTTGACGATGAAGGCCCGTGTGCTTCCATCGGCCGTTTTGAGCGCGGCCTCGTAGAGGGGCACGCTGCCGGCACTATTCCGCAATGCCATGTTCGCCGCTACCGTTGCCCTCGACTCTTCGGCAACATAAGCAAGGAGCGGTGTGCTGGGGATCTGCCCCGCCGGATACCCGAGCACCCGGACCAGTGCCGGGTTCGCGTACAGCACCATCCCGTCCGCCCCGTACACGAGGATGTACTCGGACTGGAGTTCCACCCGTCCGAGATCGAACGGTTCAGGCACCGGTGCCTGCTGCTCATCGGGGCTGGCTTTGGGTCTTTGGATATCGGTGGAGGCAGGGACGTTCCGGGCAGGCATGGGATCCGCTCACAAAAAACTGGTTTGATCAATCTTGGTCTGCCGCCAAAAAAAGGTATGTGCGGGGTGCCCGGCTCCTGCCGGCTTCCGCACCTTTCGGTAAAAACCGGAATGCGCTGTATCAGAACCGCTTCGGGTCGGTCTCGACATCAAGGACGACCGGCCGGTTGAGCGCCAGTGCCCGTTCAAGGGCGGGCTTAAGATCGCCCGGGCTCCGTACCTTGATCCCCACTCCTCCGCAGGCATCCGCGTATGCGGCAAAGTCGGGGTTCAGAAGATCGGTAGCGAAGTTCTCGTACCGCTCCATCATCTGCTCGACCCGGATCATGCCGAGTTCGTGGTTGTTTAAGACCACGACCACCATGGGGAGGGTATACTTCACGGCCGTGACAAGGTCTCCCATCGCCTGCGAGAAACCGCCGTCGCCCGTGACGCAGACAACGGTCTTCTCCGGGCAGGCGATCTTTGCCGCAATCGCGCCGGGAAGCCCGAACCCCATGGTCGCAAGATAGCCTGACATCACGAACCGGTGCCGCTTCATCCGGAAGTTCCGGCCAAACCACCACTGGTTCTCGCCCACGTCCACCGAGATGATCGCATCCTCCGGGAGGGTATCAGACAGCACCTTCATGATGAACGGTGGCCGCAAGGGGGAGGCTGATGCATCCGCCTCGCGGTCCCGCACGTCGTCCCACTCCCGCTTCATCCGGGCAATTTTTTCAGGGACTTTCGGATCATCCCGTTCATGGATGAGCGGCATGAGAGCGGGGAGGACGTGCGAGCAGTTGCCATACAACCCGACGGTCTTTTTGTTCTTCATGAGATGGATGGGGTCGATATCCACCTGCACCATCGGCCGGTCGAGCGGCACGTTCGTGAACTTCGAGAAACCGACACCGAGCGTGATGATCAGGTCGGATTCGGGTGCAAGAGTGCGGGCGGCCGGTGACCCGACGTTGCCGAGGATGCCGATCACCCATTCGTTGTCCTCGGGGAGGATCCCCTTTGCCCGGTACGTGGTGAGGATGGGCGCCCGGATCTTCTTTGCAAGAGCGAGGACGTCCTGCGCAGCCGGAAATGCGCCCCAGCCGGCAAGGATGACCGGGCGCTCCGCCGCGTTGATCGCTGCTGCCGCCTGTTCGAGCAGCACTGGCGGGGGCATAATGTCGAAGCCGGCAACACAGGACTCGCGGGAGCAGTACGGTGCATCGAGCGGCTGCTTCTGGATGTTGTTCGGGACCGAGAGCTGGGAGACACCCCGGTCGAGGATGGCATACTTGAGGGCCCGGGTTAAGAGGAGCACGGCCATGCTCTTCTCGTACACGGTGTTGTTGTACACGGTAATCGGCCGGAAGAAGGCGTCCTGGTCGATCTCCTGCACGCCGCCCGCCCCGGCGTACTGCGTCTCCACCTGCCCGTTCAGCGAGAGGACTGAAGCATGGTCCTCCTTTGCATCGTACAGGCCGGTTGCAAGGTTGGTTGCCCCGGGGCCGGCGATCGTGAGGCAGGCCGCGATCTTCCCGGTCAGTTTGTTATAGGCCGATGCAGCCATGGCCGCGTTTGCCTCGTGCCGGACAACGATATACCGGATGGCCGGGTTCTTCCGGATAGCCTCAACAAGGCCGAGCGAGGAGGTGCCCGGCAGCCCGAAGACGACCGTGACCCCCCATGCCACCAGCTCGGCAGCCATGATGTCCGACACCGTGGTACCCTCACGGGCCGGGGCATCGGTGGCAGAGAGTGTCCGGAATGCAACTTTTCCCGCGCGGCAGACCGGGCAGGTCCAGCTCTCCGGAATATCCGCAAACGCGGTCCCGGCCGGCACCCCGTTCGCGGGATCACCGGTCTTCTCGTCATACACGTATCCGCAGACACTGCACATCCATTCGGCCATGGTAGATCCTCATGCTCCCTTTGGCATGGGGGGTGTAAAAAAGATTCCGGCCGTGGCAAAAATGGGCTTTGTAGAACCAGGCATGAACCGACAGAGTTCACACCCGAACGATGAAAAATTCCAGAAATTTGAATATGTGTGAGTACTTCCCGCCGCAGGGTCCCCAAACAGGTGCGACTGCCGTTCATCAGAATCGGGACATAATAAGGATCAGTATTCATCAGCAGAGCATTTCGTATTTTTTTTTGGGAAATCAAACCCACAGCGTCTTTTTTTGGAATTACGATGGTGACCCCCTCTCTCCCCCAGAGGGGGAAGCACCCCAAGGGGGCAAGCCCCCTTGACCCCCGGTTTCAATCATCCATTTTCAGGTGCCGATAAACGGCCTGCTCCACGGGGCGAGGGTCGATGAGACCCCGAGCGCCCGTGGCCCCATCGCAACTCAATATAATCCATCGCAGGTTTTCCCATAAAAAACACAATTTCCGGAAGAATAGATTGTGGGGGGTAAACTGCCCCCATGCCCCCTTGGAGATTACTGCCGCCGCCCCCGCGGGGGCGCTCCCTCTGGCGGCCTCAATTCGGGTTTAGATCATGACCCAATAATCCGCCCCTCCGTGCCACGGTGAGACGTTAGGGCGGAGTAATCTTCCCCCCAAAAATAAGTTACCGTTTTTCATTCTTCATGAGTGAACTCCCGTTCATGTTCGTTTCTGCAGGGCGTAAAAATGGGCCCGCCCGCGATCAGCGGAGCTCGCCGCTGATGGTCACAACCCGCTCCGCGATCGGGATCTCCACACCGGCACGCTCCATGGCCTTTTCGACCACGTACCGTACACCCCCGCAGCAGGGCACTTCCATGCGGGCAATCGTTATCGATTTGATTGTGTGGCCACGGAAGATCGCTGCAAGTTTTTCGATATAACTTTCGAGGTCCGGGTCGAGCTTGGGGCAGAAGATGATGAGGATCTTTCCTGCAAGGAGCTCCGCGTGAAAACCGGCGTACGCAAACGGCGTGCAGTCCGCAGCGATGAGCAGGTCGGCGTTCTCGAAATACCCGGCGCCCGGGTTCAGGAGCGCGAGCTGGACCGGCCACTGCCGGAGCGCAGAGTCCGTGGTACCGGACGGCTGGTGCATCCCCATACCTGCGTGCGGGCCTCTGCCCCGGTGGCCGGCACCGGCCGGCCGGTCGATGGTCCGTGCCGCCGATCCGGGACAGCCGGCGAATGGTTGCTTCCGGTCCGGGCCGGGCGGGCAGGTGGCCGGAGCAGGGGCGTGGCCGGATGGAGGCGGGGGCATGGACCCGTTCTGCACTGGCTTCTTCAGCACCGCTGCGTTGTCATGGTCGGGAATGGGAACCATCTTCTCCAGCAGGTACTCGATCGCCTCGTTGTACAGCCCCCGCTCGCCATGGTTCAGCAGGTGCTCAAGGTGCGCTTTGATGACGCCGGCACCCTGCGGAACGATCTTCGCCATCACAGCCCGTTCGTCGTAGGGCTCCGCTTCGCGCTCGATGACGCTGATCGCCCCTTCGGGGCAGGTGCCGATGCAGGCTCCAAGCCCGTCGCAGAAGAGATCACTCACGAGCCGGGCTTTTCCGTCAATGAGCTGGAGCGCCCCCTCCGGGCAGTCGGGGATGCACTGGCCGCAGCCGGTGCATTTTGTTTCATCGATTGTGATGATGTTGCGTTTCACCAGGTCCACCCTCCATAATCCCGCGAAATATCGTGTACCGTTCCTGAGCGGGGGGATTATTTATAGGATATGACCGTGTCATCTGCTCTTTGGGCAGGTTAACGCGGGGACTTCGACTTCCGCACCAGCCCCTCTTCATTATCAACAAGCAGGTTGATCACGGTCTCCGAAATATCTCCCGCATACTCCCCCGAGCGCCGGATACTCTCCGCAACATACCCGATGTTGATCGCAACCAGCGTCTCCTGCCTGAGCGTAAGGTTGTCGATATCCCCGCAGATCTTCACAAGGGCGCTGATGGACTCGATATTCCGGTGGGCTTCTTTCATGTCGGCATTAAAGAACGAGACAATGCTCCGGTCAAAGATCTCAAGGGAGAGCGCACTCGCCTTCCGGATGGCGGCAAGGGTTTTTTGATCAATCTCCTGGCCCATAAGCGGGGATGCGTGCCCGGCGATCCGTACCGCGTGGTCGCCTACCCGTTCGATGATCCGGCTGAGCATGTTGTAGTACATCGCCATACCGGGCGCGATCCCCATCTTCCGCGAGAGCCCTGCATGATTCATGATCATCATCGTCTGCCGGGCGATGAGCCAGTTGAGCCGGTCAACATCCGTATCGCGGCTGATGACATCCTGCGCAAGCGTTGGGTTCTGCGTCTCGAGAGCAGTTATCGCATCCTCGTGCATGGACCTGACAACCACATACATCCGCTTGATGGTGTTGTCAAACGGCATCTCGGACGGGTTGAGCAGATCCCGGATGGAGATGGTCGTTGCAGTCTCCTCCACCACTTCCTGGCCAATGGTCATCTGGGTAAAGTCCCGGACTACCGTGCGCACGAATGGCGCGAACCGCTCTTTTGCAGTGATGCGGATTGTTGAGAAGCCGGTGATGTACGCACCGATGAGCATCCGGAAAAGGAATGCCGGATCCGAAACGATGCTGCTGTCGATCTCCTTTGTCCGCTGGAGCGGCTCGTCCGTGATCTTTTTTGTGACCAGCAGTGTCCCGTCCGGCTGCACAATGAGCCCGACCGGATCGTTCTTTTTTATCTTCTGCTCCTCAGCCCAGTCCTTGGGGAGCGTCACCACGTACGACGCCCCGCCCGTCACCTGCACCCGCCGGATCTCCATCTTCGCACCACCAACGAGAGAGAACGATGCTCTCTATGTTCCTCTATCTCTCTCTTTAGAGTATATAGAGAGATATAGTTTATGGCGAAAAGCAGTATATCCACTCCCATGAAAGGGATGATGGAACACCATGAGTAAACCAGCGAATTCCTTTCTGATTTGTGCTGTCAGCCTTGTCGCGATCGTCATGCTCGCGCTCGCTGCAGGATGTACCGGGACCGAGAATACGAAAACCGCCACGCCCGGAACAGCAGATACTCCGGCATCTGCCGGCCAACGCGAGACCATATCGGTCAGTGGTTCGACCACGGTCCTCCCCATTGTGCAGAAAGCAGCCGACAGTTACATGGCAGCGCACACGAATGCCGACATCCAGGTAGCCGGAGGCGGTTCCGGTGTCGGGATCCAGGCTATCGGGAAAAAGACCGTCAACATCGGTATGTCCTCCCGTGAACTGAAGGCTTCCGAGATGGAGGCCAGCCCGGACCTTGTCGTCACCACCATTGCACAGGACGGGATTGCCATTGTTGTGAACCCGAAGAACGGTATTGAATCGATCTCGCTCGATGATGTTGCAGGGATTTACCTTGGAACCATCACGAAGTGGAGCGAGATCGCTCCCGGGGCAATGACCGGCACCAGCGACACGATCGTGGTTATCGGCCGCGACAGCGCCTCGGGTACCCGCAGTTACTTCGATGAAGAGATCCTAAAAAAGCAGACACCTGCGCCAACCATGCTTGAGAAGAACTCGAACGGTGCCGTGCTCCAGACCGTTGCCCAGACTCCGGGATCGGTCGGGTACGTCTCCATCGGCTTTGTCAGCGATGAGGTGAAGGCACTTCCCATCCGGTACAGTGACGACAAGATCGTTGCCCCGTCCCTTGCAAGCGTGAAGAGCAGGGAATACCCGATCTCACGGAATCTCTATGTCATAACAAACGGCAACCCCAAGGGTCTCACCGCCGACTTCATCGCGTACCTCCTCTGCCCGGCGGGCCAGAAGATCGCATTGGATGAAGGCTACGTGACCGTAGGGTAAAAACCTGGAGCAGACCATGGACCGGGCCGGCACGCAGATGGGGGATCCTGGCAGAGATTCTGGCAGGAATACAGCCGCCGCACTCAGGGAGAGAGGAATAAAAACCCTCTTCTTCTGCACGGCCGCGACCGCGGTTATCGTTGTCGCATTCATCCTCCTCTTCCTGCTTGCCGATGCCCTGCCGATCTTCACGCTTGTCGGCCTGCCGGACTTCCTTCTTGGCCAGACCTGGGCACCATCAGCAGCCGAACCCCTGTACGGGATCTTTCCGCTTATTGTTGGCACCCTGCTCGTCACCTTCGGGGCCATGGTCTTTGCTGTCCCGTTATCCATCGGCACAGCCGTGTACATAGCCGAACTCGCATCACCCCGGGTAAAGAGTATCCTCAAACCCGCCATCGAACTCCTTGCGGGAATCCCGTCCGTGGTCTTCGGGTTCTTCGGCCTCATTGTTCTCACGGACTTCATCCGGGTTGTTTTCGATCTTCCGACAGGTGAGACCTGGCTTGCTGCATCCGTCCTTCTCGGGATCATGGCACTGCCGACAATCATCAGCGTCTCGGAGGATGCGATCACCGCAATCCCCCGGGAGTACCGGGAAGGATCGCTTGCTATCGGTGCCACGCGATGGCAGACCATCAGCAGGGTGATCGTACCTGCCGCGCTCTCAGGCATCGCTGCCGCCATCATCCTTGGCATCGGGCGTGCCGTGGGAGAGACCATGGCAGTGATGATGGTTGCCGGAAACGCGGCGATCATCCCGGACCCGATCTGGAACATACTCTCACCGGTCAGGACCCTGACCGGCACGCTCGGGATCGAGATGGGCGAGGTTGCCGTAGGGAGCGATCATTACAGTGCGCTGTTTGGCGTGGCAGTCGTCCTGCTCGTCATCACGCTCATCATCAACCTCTCGGCCGTTGCCATTCTCCGGCACATCCACGAAGGGAGCTCAGCCCGGCCGGGACGAAAACCGCTGCTTCCGGCACAGCTCAAAGAACCCGTGTCCCGGTCCCTGAAGTACGGGCTTATCGGGGTTGTGATCATTTTCCTGTTTGCTGCCCTGCCCGTTCATCTTGCCGTAGGAATTCTGCTTATCGGGGTTGCAGGATATTTTGGGAGGGACCGGATCTCCCGGTTCCATATCGAGAAGGCATCGTTTGGGCTCATCATCATCTCTGCCCTGACCGTGCTCATCATACTGGTCATCATCCTTGCCGATATTGTCATCAACGGCCTTCCCGCACTCTCGTGGGAGTTCCTCACGCAGCCGCCAACCGATCTCGGGCGCGGGGGCGGCATCTACCCGGCAATCATCGGCACCCTGTACCTTGTTGCAGGAGCTATCGCAATCGCCCTCCCGCTGGGAGTGGGGGCCGCGATCTATCTTGTCGAGTACACCCGCGAAGGCCGGATCACGAAACTCATCCGGACGGGCGTTGATCTCTTAAACGGCACCCCGTCCATTGTCTTTGGCCTCTTCGGGTTTGCGTTCATCGTCATCTACCTGAACGTGGGGATCTCGATGCTGGCCGGCCAGGTCACGCTCGCCCTGATGGTCATGCCCACGATCATACGGACCACGGAGGAATCGTTAAAGAGCATCCCTGCGTCGCTGCGGGAAGGAAGCCTTGCACTCGGTGCAACAAAATGGCAGACGATCAGCCGGGTGGTTCTCCCCCCGGCAGTCCCGGGCATTGTCACGGGATCAATCCTCTCCATCGGCCGGGCAGCGGGAGAGACTGCGCCCATCATGTTCACGGCCGTGGTCTTCTCGCAGCGGTTTTTGCCGGACTCGGTCTTTGACCCGGTCATGGCACTGCCGTACCATCTCTTCATCCTTGCAACGAATGTCCCGGGTGCTTCTGCCAGCAAGTACGGAACAGCGCTCGTCCTGCTCATCCTGGTTGTCGGGCTGTACTCGGCAGCCATCTGGGTAAGAACCCATTTCCAGAATAAGATTCGGGGGTAATATGTCATCTGACGTCATCATCGCAACACACGATCTCAACCTCTGGTACAACAGCACGCATGCGCTCCAGTCAGTCAGCATGCAGGTTAAAAAGAACAACGTGACCGCGCTTATCGGCCCGTCGGGCTGCGGCAAGTCCACGCTGCTGCGCTGTTTCAACCGGCTCAACGATCTCATCGACCACGTGCGCGTCACGGGCGAGATCACGCTCGATTCCGAGAATATCCACCGGCCGGGAACCGATGTCGTCTCGCTGCGCAAACGCGTCGGCATGGTCTTCCAGAAACCCAACCCGTTCCCCAAGTCCATCTACGAGAACGTGGCGTACGGTCCCCGGGTGCACGGCGTCCGGGACACAAAAGAACTCGACCGGATCGTGGAGGAGAGCCTCCGGCACGCGGCACTCTGGGACGAGGTGAAGGACCGGCTGTCAGACTCCGCACTCAGTCTCTCGGGCGGCCAGCAGCAGCGGCTCTGCATTGCCCGGACCCTCGCGGTAGGGCCGGAAGTGATCCTGATGGACGAGCCCTGCTCGGCGCTCGACCCGATTGCCACGGCAAAGATTGAGAACCTAATCGATCTGCTCAAGAAAGAGTACACGGTCATCATCGTCACCCACAACATGCAGCAGGCGGCCCGGGTCAGCGATTACACGGGGTTCATGTATCTCGGGAAACTGATCGAGTGCGGGAAGACAAGTCAGATCTTCGAGCACCCGAACGAGGAACTCACCGAGAATTATATCACCGGACGGTTCGGGTAGGGGGAGAACTATGGCAGAGAAATTTCACACGGAACTGGATAATGTCAAGAACGAGACCGTGGTTATGGCGCGGTTCGGCCGGGCAATGCTCCGGGACGCGGTCGACGCTTTGGTCCGGCAGGACCCGGATCTGGCCGAGGGGGTTGTGGCACGGAAGGACGAGATCCACACAATGGAAGTGCGGCTTGAAGAGGACTGCTACCACTTGATCGCCACCGGCCAGCCCATGGCAAAGGACATGCGGACGATCGTCTGCACGCTCAAGGTCATCGCCGCGTCCCACCGGATCGGCCGGTACGGCAAGGTAATTGCAAAGATCGTGCAGGAGATCAGCGACAAGCCCCACATCGCACGCATGATGAGCATCCCGCACATGGCCGATCTCGCTATCGGCATGATCGATGATGCCATTGAAGCGTACGAGAAGGATTCCCTCCGGCAGATAGCCGAGTTCCCGGCCCGGGACGACACCATCGATGCACTGCGCCACTCGATCTTCCGCGAGGGCATCACGCACATGATGGAGGATCCCAAGACCATCACGCGGTGCACGCATTACATCATGGTGGCCCGGTATCTCGAACGCTGTGCCGACCATGCATGCAAGATCGCAGAGAATGTCCATTACATGGAGACGGGCGAACGGGTGGAGATTCACTGAGGTGATGGGGAATGAGCGAGAAAAATTTCTGGAAAATTTTTCCGGTCAACCGGGATTCGGCTGATGCTGAGCCCATGCACCCGGAAGATCATGCGGCGCTGCTGGCGTGGGTGCAGGCCAAGGTGAAGGAGAACCGGCACTCGCTGTCGTAGAATCCCTCTCTCACCAAAACCCGCATCGGGTCCCCCGGGCCTCTGATCAACCCCAGTACATCCCAAATCCTGTCTGGGCACACGAAACCAGCCCTGTATTTTGTGGATCGTTCATCGTGTCCCGGAACTGATGGCCACAATATGGGCGGGAGGTATTGGTCAAAAGGGGATCATGAAATAAAAGTGAATTGCAGGAAAATTCCTGTCAGCGTGCAAGGAAAATTTCCCCATTCTCGACAAGCAATGCATATGCCGGTTGCGAACGGGCAGCCGGCCCATCAATGACCGCTCCCGTTCTGACATCAAAGACCGACCCATGGCAGAGACAGCGCAGGGTCTCACCCTCAAGTTTCCCATGCAGAAGGCTGCATCCCCCATGGATACATCTGTTCTCGAGCGCGAAGATCCCACTCCCCGTGTTGATGAGCAGGATCTCCCGGTCACCTGCCTTTACCACGTTCATATCACCGGCAGGCAGATCGTTTACCTGCCCCAGATGCCGGCCCTGTGAAGAGTCCATGAACTAACCTCATCACCAGTGATGTTAAATCCTGGCACCCCCGTTTGAAACGGCTGCTCCAACAGCAGAGATGAAACGTGAGCGTATCCGAAAATTCCCCGGGAAAAGAAGATTACTCTAATAAAAGATCCCCCGGAAAAATCACCACTCCCCATCCCTTTTTATGCCCTCAAACGAATCACAACACTACCATGAAGACGCGGCCAAAAGCAGACCTGAAAACTATTGCATGGGAGGCCATGAAAAAATGGGACTTCCGGCCCCAGTTCCCGCTCGCGGTGAGGCTGGAGGTTGAGGAGATCGCAGACAGCCTGCCAAAAAACCTGCCCAGAGGCACCCGCGACCTGCGCGATCTTCTCTGGTGCTCGATAGACAACTTTGATTCCGAGGACCTCGACCAGATCCAGCACTGCGAGAAGCAGGAGAAAGGAAAAACACTCATCCGGATCGGGATCGCGGACGTGGATTATTTTGTCCCAAAGGATTCAAAGACCGACCGGCACGCTCTCCACAACGGCACTTCCGTGTACCTGGGAGTTGTCACCTTCCCGATGCTGCCGGACAAACTCAGTAAAGGCATCTCCTCGCTCCTCCAGGACGTGGACCGGCTCGCGATCGTGATGGAGTACACCGTCTTCCCGAACGGCGACACCGAAGCCGGGGAGATCTACCGCGCCATCGTGCGCAACAAGGCAAAACTCGTGTACGAGGAGGTTGGCGACTGGCTCGAAGGAAAGGGGCCAGTTCCCGAAAAAATCGAAGACACCCCGGGGCTTAAGGAACAGGTCATCCTCCAGAACAAAATTGCACAGCAGATGAACGCGTTCCGGATGGAGCGGGGGGCGCTCGATCTCGACACGCTTGAAGCAAACGCGGTGGTCAAAGACGAAAAAGTCCTCAACATGGTCGTCGTGCAGAAGAACATGGCGCGGAGCATCATCGAAGAGCTGATGGTCGGGGGAAATGGCACGATGGTCGCGTTCCTGACTAGAGCCGGCGTCCCTATGGTCCAGCGCGTGGTGAAGGTTCCCAAGTACTGGGACGAGATCGTCCTGCTCGCGTTAACGTATGACGAGCACCTGCCGGAAAGCCCGGATGCAAAAGCCCTCTCGGTCTTCCTCACAAAACAGCGGCTCAAGGATCCCGAGCGGTTCCCGGATCTCTCGTTAACCGTTGTCAAGCTGCTCGGGCCGGGCATCTACATGTGCCTTGAACCCGGCCAGCCCCCCACGGGTCACTTCTCGCTCGCGGTCATGGACTACACCCACTCAACCGCGCCCAACCGGCGCTACCCGGACATCATCAACCAGCGGATCCTCAAGAGTGTTCTTGACGGAAAGGAATGCCCGTACTCCGTGCAGGACTTAGTCGATCTCACGGAATGGCTCACCGACCGCGAGATGGCGTCAAAGAAGGTTGAGCGGTTCATGCGAAAAGCTGCGGCAGCCGAGCTCCTCGCGGAGAGGATTGGTGATGCGTTCGATGCGCTGGTCACGGGCGCAAGCGAGAAGGGTACCTATGTCCGGCTCATCGAGCCGCCCGCGGAGGGCCGGGTTGTAAGGAAGGAGCGCGGGCTCAAAGTCGGGATGAAAGTCCGGGTCCGGCTCCTTGCAACCGATCCGTTCAACGGGTTCATCGACTTCGAGTACGTGGGGACGCGGAGGTAGGCCGGGGGTTTTTCCGCACGGGCTTTTTTTCTTTGAATTCTTTTTTTCCGGACGCTGATTCATGAGAAAAACCGGATCGTGATCGATTCAGATCGCGTGTTGGATTGAAGATTGTTATCGTTTTTTTTACTCTGGAGAAATCCTCCTTCCGGAAATTGTTACCCCTCGTGTGCCATCCCTGCCCCAAACGGGGCGGGGGCTCATGCGATACCTCCATATTACCTGAACTGGACACTCCGACAAAAATTGCTTTCATAAAAAAAAAGAAATTGTGGCCGCCGCGGGGCGCCCTTCGGGGCGGCGGCAAGCATCTTAATGGGGGTATGGGGGCATCAGCCCCCATAATCTATCGTATGGAAATTGTGTTTTTCAAGGGAAATAATGTGAAGTGATAATGGGTCCGGGTTCGTTTGTGACCGACACCCGCCGGGGGTCCGGCAACCCCCTTCCCGGGCCATATGGCTTTGCAAGTCCCGGGATCCCCCGGGCAGCGCTCGCAGTAACGTTGCTACATACTGCCTCACCAATTCCCGTCGTAAAACCACGATAAATTCCGGAAGAATTACCGCGTTTTTCCGTATCATTGCCTCATCAAAAATGGGGGGTGAGGCAAAACTCATGTAACCGGGCCCGTTGCGGGCCCGGATTTTCTCTCCCCCGATAAGGGGGCGGGATTAAGTTCCTACGACGGAGAGGGAGTTGTTCCTGCATGCTCTGTTGCAGCGACCCCGGCCAGGTACGCAATCGTCCGGCCGGACTCCAGCCGTCTTCCCTCGCGGTCGATCTCCACGATAGTTGAGGGCATGACCTGGAAAAATCTCCACGTGCCGTGCCGGGACCGGATCCAGAGCTCGAGCGTGACCGCAGCATCGCGGGCGATGAGCCGGAGCCGTGCAAGATCGTTTTTGTAATACTCTGCAAGTTCCGGGATCGATGCAAGGATCTTCGGCGCGAACATGATGCTCGCGAACACGATCGGGATCTTCGATACAATCGAGATGTCGTAGATCCGTTCCGGTCCGCCCATCGCCAGCTGGATGAAGCCGCGGGCTTTTGCTATCGGGACCGCGTCATCGATCGCCCGGTGGGGTCGCGGACCCCGGGGACGGCGGGCAGTCATGGGCGGCCCCTTTGGTTTGTCATATGGGTTTTCATTGATACGGAATGTCTCCTGATTTTGTGGTCAACAGGCTGGCTTTACCGGCCCGGCTGACAAAAAAACGCCGGGCCGGTTGTTCTTCTGGCTTTACAGTGCCGGAGTGAATGAACAGGATGGATGCTCTTCATTTAATGGCTTTTTAGTCAAACGATGCTGCGTCGGGGGTGGCAGGGGGCATCGTAACGAAAATTTTTTTTTAGCCCGTGCTGTCAATTGCCCTCTCCCGCCCGCACGTTTTACCGGTCAGATACTAAGCATTAAATCCGTCAACGTCCCTTTCGGTTTTGTATGAAAGTCCTCATCGTCATTGCACCGGAAAAATTCAGGGACGAGGAACTGGCCGAGCCGGTTGCGGCATTGAAAGCTACCGGCATCGGGTACGACATCGCCTCAACCCGCCGCGGCACCTGTACCGGAATGCTGGGCGCAAAAGCCACCGCCATATCGCTTGATGAAGCAGACCCCAAGGCCTATGACGGGATCATCATTGTCGGGGGCGGGGGATCGCAGACCTATCTCTGGGATGACGACCTTCTCCAGCCCATGGTCCGGTTCTTCCATGACAAGATGAAGCCGGTCGGGGCAATCTGCCTTGCACCGGTTGTTCTCGCCCGGGCCGGCATCCTCAAAGGGATCAAGGCCACGTACTACGAGAGCCCGGTCTCGTTCCGGGAGATGAAAGCGGGCGGTGCAGTTCTCACAAACCAGCCGGTGGTAAGCGACAAGCGCATCGTGACCGCCAACGGTCCGGCTGCCGCAAAAGCATTTGCCGATACGTACATCAAAATGCTCACTGCTGTCGAGTGGTAATTTCTTTTTTTTGTATTTTGCAGGCCGGACGTACTAAAGTATAAGTGATTTCGGGATACATCCCCTCCTGTTCATAAAAACGATAATCCCTCTCAATGAAAAAGAGGGAACCAATGCGTGACCGGGAGTTCCGGCAGGAAAGCCCCTGCCAAAAAACCCTGGTATTCGGGAAGGCGACATATGGAATTTACCGCAGTTCAGAAAGACGCAATGCAGGAGCTTGCCAATATCGGCGCCGCCCATTCGGCAACCACCCTCTCGCAATTGCTCAACAGCCAGATCGGCATGAGCGTGCCGGAGATTACCATTGTAGACATTGCTGATGTCAGCAGGGTTGTCTCAGACGAACTGACAACAATGGTTATCTTTGAGTTGCAGGGAGATATCCCGCACGGCGGCTTTCTGATTTTGCACTTCCCCCGCGACTCAGCCATCAGGACCGCTCATATCATGCAGGGAGAAGAATCAGCACCCCTGACCTTCTCGGAGATGGACCAGAGCGCCATCCTTGAAGTGGGCAACATCATGGTCTCTTCCTTTCTGAGTGCGTCGTCCGATCTCCTCGGGTTCAACCTGCTCCCCTCTCCCCCGGTGCTGGTTGTTGACATGGCCCACGCCGCCATCACCTCGCTCATTGCCCAGATGACCGTTGAAGTGGACGATGTGATCCTCTTCCGGGTAAAACTCACCTCTGCCGAGCACAACATCGCGGGAAACATCCTCATCTTTTTAGAAGTCACGGCGCTCGAACGGATAGCCCGAAGACTCGAGGAGATGACAAAAGCCTGATCCGATACGAGAAAATTTTTCCCTGCTATTTTTTTCCATTGGTTGAATGAGTGTTGCCCGCGGGTCGTTTCTTCCACGCGTTTAAATTTTTACAGGCATGATCGAACGGAAGCCGGTGGCGGTCGCAGAAATACTGGTTGCAGAACTCGCAATGAAAGGGGAGATACGACCGCTCTCCGCAGAACGCGCAGGTCTCGTACAGGGGGTACTCTTTTTTTGGGAGAAGGTTTGCAAAGAAGGTACGGATCCTGCCAATGATTCCCATGCGTGATACGTGCACTTTCCCGGATAAAAAATGAATTGATGGGATTTTTTTGCCGAGCGGCGTTACCGATCCGCACGGGAGAATTCGTCCGGGCGCTGGCGCTTCTGCTCATGCTCCTCAAGCATCCGCCGGATCTCGTCATGGACCTTCTGCTTGTCCAGGACTCCGGTGAACAGGATACGGACCCCTTCAAGGTCATCCTTGAGATAGGCTGCCTCATCGTACAGAACGAGGGCAATCTCTCCCTCATTCCCAAAAACATGCTCCTCCCGCTCGCCCTGCATGTACCGCTCGCGCTGTTCCCGTGTCGGGGCTGCATATTTACTGTCATACCGGAAAACACCCATAACGTTCCCTTGCGATCTCATGTTGGCAGGCCGGGGGTTAAAGGTACGGAGCGGGGAGTGAATGTATCATTTCCCGGTGCAGAACGATTATTAACCTCTACAGGAAGATTCAACACAAAAACGGATCTGTTCCGGCTTTTTAGAGAAGGAGACTTGCAATGCCCGATGCGGAGAAGAAGAAGAAGGCTGAACTGAAGATCACCGGCATGCACTGCGCAACCTGTGCCATCTCGGTTGAAGAGGCGCTTGCGGCAGTCAGTGATGTCGAGACTGCGCAGGTAAACTTCGGGACTGAGACTGCCCGCGTGGAATATGACCCGCAGAAGGTCTCGCTTGCAGCACTCGAAGCTGCCGTGAAGGGTGCCGGCTACGACACCATCAACCAGACAATCACGGTCAAAGTCGGCGGGATGATGTGCGCCACCTGTGTCGAAACGATCGAATCAGCGCTTCGTGCACTCCCGGGCGTTCTTACTGCATCCGTGAATCTCGGGGCAGAGACTGCACGGGTCACCTTCAACCCGTCAGTCAGCACTCTGGAAGACATTAAAACAGCAATCAGTGACGCGGGATACCAGTACCTGGGAATCTCGGGCGAGGAGAACGATACGCTTGAGCAGGAGGTACGAAGGCGGGATCTCCATGACAAATTCGTCCGGTTCATGGTCGGGTTCGCGGTGAGCATCCCGCTCATGATCGCGATGTTTGTGCCGCTTCCCGTTTCCATGCACACGCTCGCGCTTGTCATGTTTGTCATCGCAACACCGGTCTTTGTCTTTGTTGCAGGCCCGATCTTCCGTGCGGCATGGATGGCGCTCCGGAACCGGACCCTCTCCATGGACGTCATGTACGCGATGGGGACCGGTGTCTCGTACATTGCAAGCGTGATGGGGACCTTTGGCATCGTGCTGACGCACGAGTTCATGTTCTACGACACGGCGATCATGCTCGCCGCCTTCCTGATGCTCGGCCGGTACCTTGAGGCCCGGGCCAAAGGCCGGACCTCGGACGCGATCCGGAAGCTTGCCGGGCTCCGGCAGAAGACCGCAACACTCCTCCGGAACGGCACTGAAGTCGAGGTCGCGGTCGATGACGTGGTTATCGGTGACCTGATGATGGTGAGGCCGGGCGTGAAGATCCCGGTCGATGGCGACGTGGTGAATGGCGAGAGTTACGTGGACGAGTCGATGATCACGGGCGAGCCCGTGCCGGCTCTCCGCACGGCAGGGAGCCCGGTTGTCGGCGGGGCACTCAACACCAACAGCGTCCTTGTGGTCCGGGCCACCCGGGTCGGGCGGGAGACCGTGCTTGCCCGGATCATTGCCATGGTAGAAGAGGCGCAGGGGTCAAAACCCCCGGTCCAGCGGATCGCTGACACCGTGGTTGCCTATTTTATTCCCGCGGTGCTCGTGATAGCAACGGGATCGTTTCTGGTCTGGTACTTTATATTCCAAGCAACGGCCCTCTTCTCGCTGACGGCGTTCATCTCCGTGCTCGTGGTAGCCTGCCCCTGTGCACTCGGGCTTGCCACGCCAACGGCGGTTACAGTCGGGGTTGGGAGGGGCGCCGAACTCGGGATCCTGATCCGGAACGGTGAGGCCCTGGAGACCGCGGAACGGATTACCACGGTCATTTTTGACAAGACCGGAACCCTCACGAAAGGAAAACCCGAAGTGACTGACATCATCCCTTCCGGAATACCGGAAGAAACGCTCCTGATGCTCGCTGCCGCTGTCGAGAAGAACTCACAGCATCCCCTTGCTCTTGCCATTGTCCGGAACGCTGAAGAGAAGGGCGTCTCCATTCCGGCAGGAGAGCAGTTCGACACCTTTGGCGGGCTTGGGGTATCGGCTGTGGTTCTTGACGAGATGGTCCGGGTCGGGAACCGTGCGTTCCTGCTGGAGGGCGGCGTGCAGGTCCCGCAGGAGACCGAAGAGCGCGTAGCTGCCCTTGAGAGCCAGGGGAAGACTGCCGTGCTGGTTGCTGCCGGGACCCGGTTTGCCGGCGTGATTGCAATCGCTGACACTGTAAAAGAGACAAGCGCAGCCGCAGTCGCTGCGCTCAAAGCAATGGGAATTTCCGTTGCCATGATAACGGGAGACAACCAGCGGACGGCCGACGCCATTGCAGCGCGGACCGGCATCAGTACGGTGATTGCCGGGGTTCTCCCGGCAGGAAAGGAGCAGGAGGTCCGGCTCCTCCAGGATGGCGGTGCCGTGGTCGCGTTTGTGGGCGACGGCATCAACGACGCGCCGGCCCTTGCGCGGGCGGACGTGGGGATCGCTATCGGGAGCGGGACGGATGTTGCCATCGAGAGCGGCGATATCGTGCTCATCCGCGACGACCTGCTCGATTCTGTTGCCGCAATCCAGCTCGCCCGGAAGGTGATGGGCCGGATCAGGGCAAACATCTTCTGGGCATTTGCCTACAATGCTGCCCTAATACCGGTCGCAGCCGGTCTCCTCTATCCGTCATTTGCGATAACTTTCGAGCCGGAACTTGCAGCCCTTGCCATGGCGGCAAGCTCGGTGACGGTGGTTACGCTCTCGCTCCTGCTCAAAACCTATATACCCCCGGCAAAGAAAGGAGGATAACTGAGGTGCTGTATGGCAATTGACCCAATCTGCAAGATGACTGTCGATGAAAAGACGGCAAGGTTCACGAGCGAGTACAAAGGAAAGACGTATTATTTCTGTGCCCCGGGCTGCAAGAAGAAGTTCGATGCCGAACCGGAAAAGTACGCGTAACGAAAAATCTCATTTCTTTCTCTCATTACCACAGTCCTGAAGGATACTTTAAGTGAGAAGGGCGCAAAAGTCTGGTTATAGCACCATTCACCAGCCACGCGCTTATCCGGTGACCACTCCATGAAAACCGACATGCCCTTATCCAAACCCATCCGCCGTTTTCTCACCCATACCGAAGAGACCCTAAATACCGAGATCTCGCTCCTGCGCCAGCCGGAAGCCGACCCGGGCGGTACCCTCGTGGACAAGTATACCTATGACATCGACACTAATGTCATCATCTTCCCCGCCCAGTATGTCGGGCTCTTGAAAGATTTTGTCATCGCGAAGCACTGCACCCACTTGATGATGAAGGGGGCGGCAGCAGAGAAAGCAAAATACCTGGTCTGCTCGTATAACGAAGAGTCGATCTATAAGGGTATGCGGCAGATCTACATCGATGCACTCAAGGACGAGGCAAAGAAGGAGAAAAAACTCCCGGTCCAGAAACTCATCCAGATGCTCTTCATTCTCTTCACGCATTTCAACGATGACTTGAACGAGCTCCCGTGGAATACCATCATCAATGCCGGCGTGTACCACCGGATGCCCAAGATCCGGAAAACCCAGCTCTACCACGTGATGAAGGAGAGCAAGAATGACATGGACGAGATGATGGACCAGGAGTCGATCGTCCCGCGCCGGTATTTCGTCCTGAACAAGGCGATGTTTTATGCCCGCGACATGTACCTTGCAAAGACCCTTCCTGCGGATGAACTGATCCCGGTCATCAATATCCCGCAGATGAAAAAATTCAATCACCTCGAAGTGAAGGAGATGCTCACCACCCGCTGGACAAATACCGCATGGTACCAGTCAAAGGTTTTTGGGGACAACATGCTCAGCCTGATCGAACGGCCGCTTGGTCCGGTCAAGTGGAACGATCCGCCAACGCTGGACTATTACTATGATCTCTACAAAGTCGGGGTCCTGGTTACCGACAACCTCATCTCCTACATGACCATGCGGGACTGGTTTGTCTGGGAGGAGCCAAAACAACTGCTCAAAGCCAAGGAGGGGGAGAAGGAATTCGAGAGATCTGCCCTTAAGAAGATCTTTGGCGATCTGATAACCGATACCCTGGAGGAGAAGGCATGAGCCGGTGGCACAGACTCCGGGAGGTGGCAGTATGCCGGTAAAGGAAGTCATTGAACTGTTGCGGAAAGCCAAAGCATTTGCACGGCGGACAAAGTACAAGGAGGCGCTCGCCCATATCGAAAAAGCCCTCACGATGGATCCACGGTACCAGGAGAGCTGGTTCTTACGGGGATCGGTCTATGCCGATACCGGCCGGTACCGGGAGGCGCTTGCTGACTGCGAGAAAGCGATCTCGATCGACCAGAATTATGCCGATGCCTGGACGAAGAAGAGCGTGGTGCTCTATAATCTTGAACGGTACGAGGAGGCCCTGCTCGCGAGCACCCGGGCGTCTTCCCTGAATGGCAACGATGTGACGGCATGGTACATGAAAGGGGTCTGTCTCGATGAACTGGGAAAGAGCGATGAGGCGCAGATCGCGTATGGCAAGTCCCTGGAACTCGAGATCATCCTTGACATGAAAAACGAGCAGGATCGGGCCAGGCGCCGGTAATTCCCGTTCTCTTCAGACCACATTTTTCTCCGGCAGGATCTCTTCTGCTGCATTACCAAAGGATTATTATTTAAAAAACCCATGAACGATCTGTTGGAGGTAATCCGATGCTGTCAAAAACCATGGAAGAAGCACTCAACCGGCAGGTCAACCGCGAGTTTTACTCGGCATACCTGTACCTTGCCATGTCTGCCTATTTCGAATCCGCAGGAATGAAAGGGTTTGCCCAATGGATGCGCATCCAGTCAAAAGAGGAGCGGATGCATGGGGAGAAGATCTATGACTACATCCTTGCCCGCGGCGGCAAAATCGCGCTTGGCGATATCGAGGCACCCCGGGCAAAGTGGACATCTGCCGGTAAGGTCTTTGAAGAGGTTGTATCGCACGAGCAGAAAGTGACCGGGATGATCCATGCCTTAGTCGATCTGGCAATCAGGGAGAAAGACCATGCCAGCTTTGAGATGCTCCAGTGGTTTGTCAAAGAACAGGTTGAGGAAGAGGCAAGCGCAGGCGATGTCCTGAACCAGATCAACGTTCTCGGGGATGTTGTCGGTCACCTGTTCTGGCTCGACCACGAGCTCGGCAAACGGGAATAACCACCACCATCTTTTTCTTTTTATACAGACTTCTGTTACGTAAGGTACCTGATGCAGTCGGTTCTGGTTGTTGATGATGAACCCGTGATGCTGGATTCGGCAAAGACATTTCTTGAACGCTTTGGAAACATGGATGTCCGGTGCGCGGGTTCGGCCAAAGAGGCGCTCGGCATTCTTGCAGATTCCACGTTCGATGCCCTTGTTGTTGATTATTCCCTTCCCGAGATCTCGGGCATTGAGATGCTCAAGATTCTCAGGACCAAGGGGGATACAACACCCATCATCATCTTTACCGGGGTCGGCAGGGAGCACGCAGCCATTGAAGCACTGAACAATGGCGCTGACTTTTTCTTAAAGAAAGGCGAGAGCCCGTCTTCGGAGTTCCGACAGCTTGTTCATATGATCAACCAGGCCGCGGAACGCCGGCTTGTCGGGAGATCGCTTGGCACGTCCCGGAAACTGCTGGAGGAGACGATACGGTTCTTTCCGGATGCGGCATATGCCATTGATCGAGAGACACGAGTTGTTGCATGGAACCAGGCAATGACCGACCTGACCGGCATTGATGCAAAGGATATCATCGGGAAGAACGGGGGAGTTCATGCCATCCCGTTCTTTGGCAGGGCGCACCCGATGCTCACCGAGCTGGTCTTTGAGGATGAGGGCGCCATCACCCGCCATAAGTATACGATCGTCAGCCGGGATGAGGGCACGGTCTGTGCATGGACGGTTGCAAGGGCAGATGGCGGGGATGAGCGGGTCATTTGGATGAAAGCCGCCGCACTCCACGATGCCAAAGGGGCATTTGTCGGGGCGATAGGTGCCGTGCGGGATATCACCGGCGAGATCGGGCCCGAACTGCTGCGGCAGCAGCGGGAAGGGGCGTCCGGACAGGAGCCGGCAACCCGGCCTGCACCATCGCAGGGACAGATGCTCGGGCGCCTGATGGGACGGGCGAAGTCAAGTCACCGGGAGGGCCTCCGGCTCTCGTACCGCGAGGCGAAGTATGCCGAGGCAATCGGGCATTTTGACAAGGCGATCGAGATCGATCCCGCGCATGCAGCGGCATGGCATGACCGGGGGGTCTGCCTGCGCGAACTGGGCAGGGATGCCGAAGCGCTGAAGAGTTTTGTCCGGGCGGTTGAACTTGCTCCGGACGATGAGGAGTTTTTGTTCAGTTCTGCCGAGATGCTCAAAAGGATCGCGATCCTGCGGGGCAGGAAGAGCTATTTCGAGGGTGCTGCAAAAACTTATGAGCGGATCGTTGAGATCAATCCCAACCATGCCGATGCCTGGAACAGTCTTGGGATCTGTATGAAAGAACTGGGCAGGGATCACACGGCAGCACAGTATTTTGGCCGGGCACAGGGCATCATCCGCCAGAACAAGGCTTCCAAAAAAGTCAGGAATTTTGATCAGCTGGTCTGACCTGCAACCGATAATTTCACCTGATGTGGGGGAGTATAATCTTTTACGAGGAGTGAAAACGCGGAAATGAAGAGCCCGGTCTATTTTGCATCACTGCGAGCCAGTTCCGAACATGAATCCACCACGGCAAAGGTTCAGCGGTTGTTTGATCGTGCGGGTTTTGCCGACCTGATTGCACCGCATGACAAGACGGCAGTCAAACTCCATTTCGGGGAGACGGGGAATGACGGGTTCATCAGCCCGGTCTTTGTCCGGCAGGTGGTTGAGAAGGTGAAGTCCTGTGGAGCTCTCCCGTTTCTGACTGATACGAACACGCTCTACCTGGGCGGCAGATCGAATGCCGTGGAGCACATCCAGACTGCCATCCTTCACGGGTTCGATTACGCGGTGGCAGGAGCGCCGGTGATAATCGCCGATGGTCTGAACGGGAAAAACATCCAGGAGGTAACGATCAACAAAAAACATTTCTCAAAGGTCTCGATTGCCGGTGACATCGCGACAGCGGACAGCATGATCGTGCTCAGTCATTTCAAGGGTCACATCGTTGCCGGGTTTGGCGGGGCACTCAAGAACCTTGCCATGGGATGCGCCCCGCCGGAAGGGAAACGTGCCCAGCACAATGCCCGGCCGTTCACGATCGCTGAGAACTGTACAGGCTGCGCTTCCTGCATGAAGGTCTGCCCCAAAGATGCGATCCGGGTTGTTGCAAAGAAATCGGTCATCGACCAGGAACTCTGTATCGGGTGCTTTGAGTGCATGCACGCCTGCCCGGACCAGGCCATCGATATCGACTGGGAAACAGAAATTCCGGAGTTCATGGAGCGGATGGCCGAATACGCGTACGGGGCGGTGAAGGAGAAGGAAAAGAAGGTCGGGTACATGAATTTCCTGATCCGGATCACCCCGGACTGTGACTGTTTCCCGTTCTCCGACGCGCCCATTGTGCCGGATATCGGGATCCTGGCTTCAACCGATCCGGTGGCTATCGATGCGGCAAGTTTCGATCTCGTGAACCAGCAGCAGGGCTCGACTGATTCGCTCCTTACCACCCATCACCACCCGGGCGGGGATAAGTTCCGGGGCGTTCATGAGCAAACAGACGGGTTCCGGCAGGTGCTGTACGCTGAAGAGATCGGGATGGGGACGCGCACCTACGAGCTCATAAAAATCTGATCCGGAGAATTTCCGGTTTTTCATTTTTGTTTCATTTTTGCAATTTTTCCATGAGATTTTTTAAAAATCCAGATGAAAATGTTCTTCCATTGCTCCAAAAAACAGAAATGTTTAAGAAGGGATGGATGGCAATGGCTTATTACCAAACACTGTTTAACTATTCTAGGTTTGTGAGGTACGATTCTTCAGCAATCACCGTTCACCGTTTTGGTTCAGGCCGACAGGGGATCTCCCGCATGCGTTCAGATCTGCTGGCGACAGATGCCATAAACAAGAATCTGGTGAAGACCGGGAACAAAATCCAAACCAATTTAGGCAAGTCCAATCGATCTACCATACAAAAATCACTAAAGAGAGTGTGCAATTCAATGTCCCTGAATAACCAGTATTTACAGCAGGTGTACGAGCAGGTCTGCAAGAGAGACCCGGATCAGAAGGAATTCCACCAGGCAGTTTTTGAGGTGCTCCAGTCTTTCGAACCGGTCATCGCAAAATCCCCTGAACTCTTTGAGAACGGTCTTCTCGAGCGTCTCGTTGAGCCCGAACGCGGGATCCAGTTCCGCGTTGCATGGATTGATGACAAGGGAAAGACGCAGGTGAACCGGGGTTTCCGTTTCCAGTTCAACTCGGCGATCGGCCCCTACAAGGGCGGGCTGCGGTTCCACCCATCAGTCACTGCATCGATTATCAAGTTCCTCGGTTTTGAACAGATCTTCAAGAACAGTCTCACCGGTCTCCCCATGGGTGGCGGAAAGGGCGGGTCCGACTTCGACCCGAAAGGCAAGTCTGATGTCGAGATCATGCGGTTCTGCCAGGCATTCATGACCGAACTGTACCGCCACATCGGCGCTGACCTCGATGTCCCCGCAGGTGATATCGGCGTTGGTGGCAGGGAAGTCGGGTACCTCTTTGGCCAGTACAAGAGGATCAGGAACGAGTTTACCGGGGTCCTGACCGGCAAAGGCCTCTCCTTTGGCGGTTCCCTTGTCAGGACGCAGGCTACCGGGTACGGCCTCCTGTATTTCACGCAGGAAGCCCTTGCCGTGATGAAGAAGGAGTCCATGAAGGACAAAGTAACCGTTGTCTCGGGGTCCGGCAATGTTGCGATTTATGCAGCAGAGAAGGCGCAGCAGCTCGGTGCAAAGGTTGTTGCCATGTCCGACTCGAGCGGGTATATCTACGATGCAAAGGGAATCAAGCTCGATGTGGTCAAGCAGCTCAAGGAAGTTGAGCGGGCACGGATCAGCAAGTATGCCGCGCTTGTCCCGGGCAGCGAATACCACGAGGGCTGCAAGAATATCTGGTCCATCCCCTGCAAGGTTGCCCTGCCCTGTGCAACCCAGAACGAGCTTGACGGCGAGGATGCAAAGATGCTCTTGAAGAACGGGGTCATCGCGGTCTGCGAAGGCGCCAACATGCCCTGCACTCCTGAAGCTGCCGAGACCTTCATTGCAGCAAAGATCGTCTTCTCACCCGGCAAGGCATCCAATGCCGGCGGGGTTGCTACCTCAGGTCTTGAGATGTGCCAGAACTCCGAGCGGTATTCATGGACTGCCGAAGAGGTTGACTCAAAACTCAAACAGATCATGATCGACATCTTCCACAACACCTACAATGCCTCAAAAGAGTACGGCATGGAGGGCAACCTCGTTGCCGGTGCAAACATTGCGGGTTTCTTAAAAGTCGCCTCCGCAATGAAAGCGCAGGGAATTTTCTAACCCTTTTTTTGTTGCGGGCATTTTTATCTCAAAAGAAAACCAGCCTGACATCTCAGTGACTGAATGATTTCGAAGGCAGGTTGTTATTTACTAGTACCGCTGAGATTTTACCACGTATCATGATCCCGTGGCTGAACTCTAATTTCCGGCATTTCAAACCAACGGCCGCAATCGCCATCAATGCCACGCGGCACATGAACAAGATCGAACGCAAAAAATTATTTTCACCCGACATCGAACCGATGCGCACTGCCGAGGGGCGCTGGTTTGAGGCGATCGTGTACGAGATGTTCCTTGAGATCTCAAAAAAGTCAGACACGATCCGGTATCTTGCATTGAAAGGTGCTGATGCCCCCGACCGGCGCGAGAATGTCCGGCTCGGGCAGAACGGACTCTTCTATTCCAAGTACGGCGATATCACCATCCGGGGCAATGGCCAGGATCTTGCCGAGTTCGATATGCTTCTTATGGATTCACAGAACCATGTCGCCTTTGCCGAGGTTGTCACCTCGCCATCGGATCTCAAGGAGTTCGAGATCGAGATCGCGTACAAGAAGAAGCTTCTCGGTTACCTGTATGGCCAGAAGATCACACCGTTCCTGCTCGTCTCGTCGTTCGACCTCTCGAATTATTCGGTTGTCAAGCGGCTGGCCAAAGACAAGACCAATGCCATCATCCACACCAGTTCCTGCGAGGAGATCAAGGGGATTGTCAAGCACTACCGGCCCCGGATCATTTATAACCTGCCAAAAGATCACCCAAAACTTGCAAAGGCAACGGACTTCCCCATGAAGTACCCGTTTGAGTACAAACGGTACCATGACGAGCTCAGGAACCGGATCTTCAATGAGATCGCCAAAAAACCCGGCCATATCCACCCGGAAATTACGGGGGTAACCGGGCAACTGGTCAAGAAAGTATTGTACGGCGGACTGTTTCCCCCGGCAATAGAATCGGTCTGCGACAAGTACGGGCTTTCCGTGCGGGGCAAGAAGGTCGCGTATGAGGACTTCTTCCGGCTTTATTCAAAAGCTATTATCGCTACTGACCTTCCCGGGTACGAGCTGATCATCTACCTGCGGTCGAAGCAGAAGAAGGAGTATCACAAGATGATCCAGACAAAGGACGGACACTTCCGGTTCGAGCGCCCCACACCGCCACGGGTCGGGTTCTTTCTCTGGCTGGAATCGATCCAGCCGACCCTTGGGGCGCGTGCGACGCTCGGGGTTCTCGATGCTTTCTCAATTGCCCCTGAACACTCATAACGGTGGAAAAAAGGAAAACGCCCTGCAAGCGGGGGTGCAATCCACCTGCAGGTAAAATTTTTTCTATTCCCGTGTGGCTGCATGCGGAGGTATTGAGTAGGATTCAATACCAACCCGGGAATTGGCCGGTAATTCTTCCTGAGCCTCACCGGTCCTGATCCGGATTGCCTTCTCAACCGGCAGGACAAAGATCATTCCATCCCCGACCTTTCCGGTCCGGCAGGACTCGGTGATGGTCCTGATCAGGAGGTCAACCTTGTCATACGGGACAACTACCTCTATCTGGACCTTTGGCAGGAGGTCGACCATCATGCGGCCGCCGCGGTACTCAAGGGTGATGCCCTTCTGTTCACCACGTCCCATGACCTCTGTGATGGTCATACCGGCATACCCGTTCTCCTCAAGGGCTTTCTTTACCATTTCAAGCCGTTCGGGCTTGATGATTGCTTTTACCAGTTTCATCTTAATCGTGCTCCTTTCTGGTCCGCTGCAACAGGGTGCGGGACACTGGTGCTGATATGCTCTTCTTTTTTCATCCCGCACGGATAACCGTGGCGCTCCTGCAAAGAGTCTGCTGCGATCCGGAAATCCCGTCTGGATTCTCCAGTCCGGATCCGGATTGCGTCATCGACCGGCAGGACAACAATCCTGCCATCACCGGCTTTACCGGTCCGGCATGATTCCATGATGATGCCCAGCAGGACATCGACCCTCTCGGGGCCGGTAATCAGATCAACCTGGATACGGGGGAGTGTCTCCTCCTGCATGAGGCCCAAACAGAGCTCCTGCAGGCGGAGAGTGTTCTGTTTATCACCCTCAATCGCGGTGACGGTCATTGCCGAGAATCCGTTCATTTTCAGTGCTTCGCACAGAATCCCAAGTCGTTCCGGCCGTAGAACTGCCCGTACCAGTTTCATTCTGATCACATACCTTTTGATTGCACGCTCACCGGCTGCGAGATCTCAAGACTGACATATTCCTCTTTTTCTGTGGCTGGAGAGATCAGGTCCGCTATCGCATACATGCCGGGATCCGCCACCCGTTCGAGAGGAAGCTCTTCAAGCGATTCACCAGTCCGGATACGGACCACCTTTTCGACCGGGGAAACAAAGATACGGCCATCTCCGATCCTGCCGCTCCGGCACGATTGGGTGATCGTGCTCACCAGGAGATCGACCCGGTCGTAATTTACAACCATCTCGATCTCGATCTTGGGGAGAAGGTCGACGTTCATGCGACCCCCGCGGTACTCAAGGGTGATGCCTTTCTGATCCCCGCGTCCGTTCACATTGGTGATGGTCATGCCGGAGAATCCGTTCTCCTCCAGCGCCTTCTTTACCGATTCAAACCGTTCGGGTTTGATGATTGCCTTTACCTGTTTCATGGTTTTTTTCCTCCCGTTAGCAGCGTTCCCCGTGCTGCGAGATATCAAGGCCGACATATTCCTCCTCTTCAGTCACCCGCAGCCCAATCGTCTTGTCGATTACCACTGCAAGGACATACGTCACCACGAACGCATACGCAACAGCAGCCAGTGCACCTGCTGCATTTGCGATAAACTGGTGGACGTTTCCTTCGATGAGACCGGATGCTCCGTTGACCGCCGCTACCGCAAAGATACCGGTGGCGAGCGCACCCCAGAGACCACCCATGCCGTGGATTGCCCACGCATCAAGGCTCTCGTCGAGGCCTTTCCTGATGCGCCAGAGCATGATCGCGTAGCAGAACAGCCCGCCGACTGCCCCAATCAGGATCGCAGCCATTGGCGTGACGAAACCTGCTGCGGGCGTGATCGCGACCAGTCCGGCAATCGCACCGCTGACAAACCCAAGCGAACTGGGCCGGCCTTTGACCCAGCTTGCAAGCATCCATGCCAGCGCACCTGCCGCGGCCGCGATGTTGGTCGTGACAAAGGCATTCGCTGCAAGACCATCTGCTGCAATCGCGCTGCCCGCGTTAAACCCGAACCATCCGAACCAGAGCAATCCCGCACCAAGAATGGTTAACGGGATGTTGTTGGGCTCCATGACATACTGCCCGAAGCCCGACCGTTTTCCGATAACAAGGGCAAGCGCGAGTGCCGCAAATCCCGAACTGATGTGCACGACCGTTCCGCCGGCAAAGTCAAGTGCGCCGAATTGTGCAGCCCAGCCACCTCCCCACACCCAGTGGGCGAGAGGATCGTAGACAAGGGTTGTCCAGAGCAGGGCAAAGATGATGTATGCGCTGAACTTGACCCGCTCGGCAATTCCCGATGTCACGATTGCCATCGTGAGTGCTGCAAAGACCAGCTGGAATACCATGAACAGGAGACCGGGTATGGCCTCACTGAACGGTCCGGGACCCATGCTGACATTATTCAGTCCCAGGTACTCGAGGTTCCCAATGAACCCACCAATATCGGATCCAAAAGCAAGCGAGTACCCGATCACTACCCACTGGATGCTGACCAGTGCAAAGGCTACGAACGACAGGGTGATCATGGAGATCAGGTTTTTCCTGCGAACAAGTCCCCCATAAAAGAATCCTACCGCCGGCGTCATGAGCATGACAAGTGCCGTTGAGGCAAGAATCCATGCTGTTGCTCCAGAATCTAATGCCATTCTTCTCACCTGGTTATCTGATTTGCATTGTTTTTGTGCGGACCCTTTTTAAAAATCCGGAATACCGGATTTTGTTCCACACGCTCTCATGAGCGAAAATGCCGGATGATAAGTCCGGGGGATTTACGCTCAATCGCCGGAATGGTTTCGCCACCGTTCTGCCGCAAGTTCTTTTTTGTCTTTTTATTAGTAGGAAGTTGCTTTCCTATGTATTTAAAATTAATTGTTGTGGTTATTCAGCACGCTTCCAAACAGGATTTCTGGAACGTCAAAGTCTATCAGCAGAAATGGCTCACCCAGATTGGATTTGCGGGAGCCTGCGACCGTATTTAAAAAAACCGGATCGAATAATCCAGCCGCTTTTTTTCTGGGCCGGGGCCAGACCGGAGGGTGTTCCAAAAACTTTCAAAACAAACCCGGTCGGTGTTACGTATCACCGGCACAGGACCGTCTGCGTGACAACATCGGAATAGACTTCAACACCGGATCCCGGAATGACATGGATTACCCCCAAAAACCGGCTGCCACCCGGCGCTATCTCTTCAAGGATGTTCGGTTCTGAAAGAATTTTATCGGGATTGAAGACAACCTCGTTCTCGCCATCAAAGATCGCCACATAGAAGATCCCGGACTCGACAATATCCTGGAAGAAGTGGCTCCCATACGACAGTTCCGGCATAAACCCGGCTTCCTTCGATGCCATCTCCCCAATGATTGCCATATGGCTGATCTCCGCAAACCGTACCGGCACCCCCAGCATCGGTGTCGTGGTCCCCCACCTGCCCGGACCGAGCAGCATGGTATTCTTTCCCCTGAGCGCAGTATTCAGGACCCCGATATGCCGGGCCACGGCATACTTGTCCTGCTCGGTGAGGTTAAGGTACTCCTGCGGGTTGATATAAATGAGATAATCAAGAGGAATCCGGACATTTCCGCCCATGAAGTTGCCTTTCATCGAGAAGATACAGTCATTTGCATCCACAAGGTGAGGCAGCTCAACGGACCTGCCCAGCCCCCGGGTCTGGAGCGGGCGGCACTGCAAAAGGTTCACCCGAAAGTCGCCATCAATTCGGAAATTTGCCGTGAACTCGATGTCAACAGGATAGTCATATACTTTTGAGATCTGCGAGAGCATATCCCGCATGAGAGCGGGGAACTCAGTATTGCCAAGCAGGTGTTTGAAATCAAGAATATACGATGCACTGACATCCGTGCGCCCCATCTCGCGCAACCGCTCTGCAGTCTGGCGATCAATGCTCATGAAGAGACCCCGATCAGTTTTGAGATCGTATGACACAAACTCTTCAAGCCTGCGGTTGCACCAGATATTCTCTTTGAGCGAGAGGACATCTACCATGCGCTGGGAGAATTTCTTCTCATCCCCATAGCTCATGGGCAGGAGGCGCAGCGGGTCATCAAGGCAGACAATCCGGGCATAATCCCCCACAGTACGATCCACCGCCCGCGTCCCGAGCCCGAAGACCAGCCGGAGCATCCCGGCTTCCATGTCAACGCTCTTATCCCAGATGTAGAGGTTTGAAGAGTTACCAACACCGGCAACATGCGGAAAGTAATCATCGCCATACTGGTCTCCGGACACGCGCTGGACCAGGATTGCCATCTGCTCATCCTGATCAACGAGGCCCCGGATCATCCGGTAGTCAAGCGCATCCTCGCCCATGGTACTTGCGTACACCGTCCGGACAGCATTCTCGAATGCCTCGTAGCGTTCTTCAGGACTACCCTGGTTTGCGCAGAAGACACTCTCGTACTTGCCGGAGAAGGAGTTCCCGAAGTCATCCTCAAGGAGGGAACTGGAACGCACGATGATAGGCGACTGGCCGAAATATTCGAGCATCTGCATGAACTGTTCGCGGATATTATGCGGGAAATCGCCGTGCAGGAGTTTCTCCCGCAGTTCCGGTGCAAGTGCATAGTATCCTTCCCGGGTCTTCTGCCGGGTCCGAAGCCGCCACCAGCCGTTCTGCACAATATAGGAGTAGAAGATATCCGATCCCAGATAGAACGAGTCGTGGGGTTCAAGAAGGGGCACAAAACGTTCATTCGCGTCATGCTCCAGGATCTTTCGTGCAAGCAGCATGCCAACGCTCTTCCCGCCGATGTAACCGGTACCGACTTCCCGGGATGCAATCGTGAGGATGTCAGCAAGGGTGAAGTACCGTGCGCAGAGATCGAACATCCGTGACGGCCGGCCGATCAGGATGTTCATCAACGATCTCTTGACCGGCTCCTGCTGATCAGGAGGAAGTGCCAGGGCATCATGAGCGCGGTCAAACGCCACGATCCAGTAATCGGGCCTCTCACCTTTTCGCTCAACGCTGGAGAACAACTCCGCGACCTCGGAACTGGCCGTGATGCAGATCGCCTCCTCACCGCGGATTAGGTGCGGGAAAAACATCGTGGGCGAATACCGCTGCCAGACTTTGAGCGGGTGGATGTAAATCTGCCCATTCACCAGGTAGAGATCGAGAAGAAGCTGGGTGGTCTCCCGGATATTTGCGATGGTCCCGTACGTGTGAGCATTGCGCATGATCGCGAAGTACGCGATCGTGTCAAGTTCGTACAGGAAGGGGCAGCTGACCATGAAGAAGTTGCCGATCATCAGGTCAGAATACCAGTACTGGAGCAGGTCGGTTAAGCAGTCAAAGACATAGAAGGCCTTCCTGCCTTCCCGCTCCACGAGATTGTGGACTTCCGTTGCAAAGTGCTCAAATCCCTGGGTCGGATCAACGCGGTAGATCCGGATACCGGCTGCTTCCTCAAGAAGAGGTTCATGGCTGCCAAAGCGCACGTACACCATCTTCCTGCCGTCAAGGAGGGCTTGTGCGACATAGGGTTCAACAATCCGCTGGTAATCCGGGATAGAATCAACCTGCCAGACAACGTTGTCTCCAAGCCGGAGACAATCGATAACCCGGTCGAAGCCGGATATTCCGGTACTTACCCTGTCATGCATTTAGAAACCTTCCTGTGTTCTGAAAGATTATTACCGTGATCGCGGGGGGAGCCGGCAGGTTGCCAATCGGATGCCCTGGCAGGTTGTGGGACGAGGACCAATAAAAAAAACCGGTTCAGGGGATCTGGAAGCAGGCAGGCATTTCGTATCTCCCCGAGAGGGAGAGAGAATTTCCCACAACCTGCACCAATCCGCATATCTCCGGTATCAGTAATTTGCCAGATAGCGATCAAGTTCCCACGGGTGCACTGCAAGCCGGAAGGAATCGGTTTCCATCTCAGCGATGCGGGTGAGGTTCGTGACAACGTGCTCACCCAGGGTTTTGCAAAGGATGTCATCCTTGAGCAGTGCCGCATTTGACTCCATGAGAGTTGCTGGTAACATATCGATCCGGAGTTTCTTCCGTGCCTTTGCATCCATATGATAGATGTTTGAATTCGTCTGTTCAGGCGGCATGATCTTGTTCTTGATGCCATCAAGCCCTGCTGCAAGCATGCAGGCAAACGTCAGGTAGGGATTGCACATCGGATCGGGGCTGCGGAACTCAGCACGGGTGCTGTTACCCCGGGCAGCCGGGACACGGACAAGAGCCGAGCGGTTGGCAGCACTCCAGGAGATATAACAGGGTGCTTCATAACCGGGGACCAGGCGCTTGTACGAGTTGATAGTCGGGTTTGCAAGGCGCGTGATTGCTTTTGCGTGTTTCAGGATACCCCCGATATAATAGATCGCGGTATCGGAAAGCTGCAGTTCCGCATTTGCATCAAAGAACGCATTCTTGCCATTCTTTGAGAGGGAGCCATGCGTGTGCATACCACTGCCGTTGATTCCGCCGATCGGCTTGGCCATGAAGGAGGCATGAAGACCGTACTCCAGTGCAATGGACTTGGTTGCAAACTTGAAGGTGATAACCCGGTCTGCAGTCGTGAGTGCATCGCCATACTTGAAATCAATTTCATGCTGGCTGTCTGCAACTTCATGGTGCGAAGCTTCGATCTCGAATCCCATATCCGTCAGGGCAAGGACAACGTCACGGCGGACATCTTCTGCCGCATCGGTTGGTGCAAGATCAAAATATGCCCCGCGATCCTCGAACTCGGTTGTAGGCATTCCATCGATCATCCGGAACAGGAAGAACTCGAGTTCCGGACCCGTGTTGAAGGTATAGCCCATCTTCGCTGCATCGGCGATGACCTTGCGCAACACGTACCGGGGGTCCCCGTCAAACGGCTTGTTGCCATAGGACTGGATGTCGCAGATAAACCGCGCAACCTTTCCCTCCTCAGGCCTCCAGGGGATGATCGCATATGTAGCCGGATCCGGTTTGAGCAGCATATCGGACTCTTCGATCCGTGCAAAGCCCTCAATTGAAGACCCATCGAACCAGATACCCTCAGTCAATGCTTTCTCTGCCTGGACAACCGGGATTGACACGTTTTTGGGAAGACCCTGGATGTCCGTGAACTGCAGACGGATAAATTTGACTTTGTCCGCCTCAATCTTTTTCAGTAATTTCGCTACGTCCGCTGACATATTGGAAGACATGTTCCACCCACCAGTATAAATACCTATTGAGCCAATGCTAGTGTGCAACTGAACAAACGTTCATAGGATTGTGAATCAATGCTCAACAGTACTGGATCAATTTCCATTGTGATAATATGTGTGGTATTATTGGTGTAATTGACCGGCGCCGCCAGCTCATGGACGGCACCAAAATAAAAGAGGCGCTTGCTTCAATGAACGAGCGGGGAAGCGGCGAGGGCGCGGGATATGTAGCATACGGGATTTACCCGGAGTATAAAGAATACTACGCCCTCCACGTCTTCTTTGACCACATACGGGAACACAAAGTGCCGCTTGAAGACCTGCTGGAGAAATGGGGGACCATTGTCCATGACGAGCAGATCAAGACCTGCGAGCAGCCGAATCTTCGCAAGGTCCATACGCCATGGCGTTACTTTTTCAGGCCCGACCCGACCCTGATGCCCAAAAGTACCACACCCGAAGAGGATATCATCACCCATCTGGTCATGAAGGTGAACAGTGAGCGCAATGGTGCCCTCATCTTCTCTTCCGGGAAAAATCTTGGCGTCTTCAAGGCTGCCGGCTGGCCGGAGGATGTTGCAAATTTCTACCGCATCCAGGATTATAAAGGATACCTCTGGCTTGCCCATAACCGGTACCCGACAAACACAGCCGGCTGGTGGGGCGGGGCGCACCCGTTCAACCTCCTTGACTGGAGCGTTGTCCATAACGGGGAGATAACCTCGTACGGGACCAACCGCCGCTACATCGAGAGCTTCGGATATAAATGCACGATGTACACGGATACCGAAGTGGTCGCATATCTTGTTGACCTTCTTGTCCGCAAGCATGGCCTCTCTGAAAAGATGGCAGTCCGTGCCTTTGCACCCCCATTCTGGGAGGATATCGACCGGATGCCGGCAAAGGAGCAGGAACTCAACCGTGCGATCCGGCTCACGTATGGTTCAGCCATGATGAACGGGCCGTTTGCCATCTGCGTAGCCAACGAGAACACACTGGTCGGGTTCACCGACCGGATCAAACTCCGTCCGCTGGTTGTGGGAGAGAGCGGCGACCGCCTTTTCATATCGAGCGAAGAAGCGGCGATCCGGCGCATTGACAAGGATGTCGGGAACATCTTCATGCCAAAAGCCGGCGAGCCGGTCATCGGGAGGGTGTACGTATGAGCATTGGCAGTACACCAATGAAATTCAGGGTCACGATTGATCCGGAACGGTGCATGAACTGCGGGCGGTGTGTTGAAAACTGCTCGTACGGAGTATTCCGCAGGGAGGGCGACAGCATCCGCATCAATTCCCGCAACTGCGCAGCCTGCCATCGCTGCATAGCCTTCTGCCCGCGCGACGCAATCGAGATTGAGGAGAAACCCAATGATTACCGGAGCCACCCGGTCTGGACACGGGAGGTCCGCGAAGCGATCTTCAACCAGGCACGAACCGGGCGGATCATCTTATCCGGGATGGGAAATGCGAAACCCTATCCGATCATCTTCGACCAGCTCGTGCTGGACGCCTGCCAGGTCACCAACCCGAGCATCGACCCGCTGCGCGAACCCATGGAACTGCGCACCTACCTTGGCAAGAAGCCCGCCTCGCTCAGCCTCCGCCCGTTACCTGACGGCGAGGTTGAACTCCGGACAAAACTGACCCCCAACCTCCAGATCGAGACCCCCATCATGATCGGCCATATGAGTTACGGTGCTATCAGCCTCAATGCGCAGACCGCTCTTGCAAAGGCAGTGAGCCGGGTCGGTACCTTCATGGGCACGGGGGAGGGGGGACTCCATGAGTCACTCTACCCGTACCAGGACCACATGATCGTGCAGGTCGCGTCCGGACGGTTTGGTGTTGACATCAATTACCTTGAACGCGGCGCTGCAATCGAGATCAAGATAGGCCAGGGCGCAAAGCCGGGTATCGGCGGTCATCTCCCGGGCGACAAGGTCTGCACTGACATTTCCTGTACCCGGATGATTCCTGAAGGGAGCGATGCCATCAGCCCTGCCCCGCACCACGACATCTACAGTATCGAGGACTTAAAGCAGCTCGTCCGCAGTCTCAAGGAGGCGACCGAGTGGAAGAAACCGGTCTTTGTCAAGATCGCCGCGGTCCACAACTCTGCAGCGATTGCCGCAGGAATCGCACGGTCCGGGGCGGATGCTGTCGTCGTTGACGGGTTCCGCGGGGGAAGCGGCGCAACGCCCCGGGTCTTCCGCGACCACGTGGGGATCCCGGTCGAGGCAGCTGTTGCAAGCGTTGACGCAAAACTCCGCGACCAGGGGATCCGGAACGAGGTCTCCATCATTGCAAGCGGCGGCATACGGGAGAGTGCCGATGTGGCAAAGATCATCTGCCTGGGTGCCGATGCCGTGTATATCGGGACTTCGGCGCTCGTTGCAATGGGGTGCCGGGTCTGCGGCACCTGCTACAAGGGCACCTGCGCATGGGGGATTGCAACACAGAAGCCGGAACTTGTCAGGCGTCTTGACGTGGAGACCAATGCCGTCCAGGTAGAGAATCTCATCCATGGCTGGACGCTTGAACTGGCCGAACTCATGGGCGCGGCCGGCATCAACAGCATCGAGAGCCTGCGGGGCAACCGCGACCGGCTCCGGGGCTATATGCTGGACGAGGGACTGCTGCAGGTCCTTGACGTAAAGACGGTGGGTGCGTAACATGGGTGCAGTTCACATCAATGCAAAGGACATCCACTATACCCAGCTCAACGAGCAGATTCGCACCATTGTGGCACGGGGGGGCAAAGAGATCATCCTTGACAACATTCTCGGCCAGCGCTTCATCGCTGACGGGCTCCGGGGCGAGAATGTCACCATCACCATCAACGGGGTTCCCGGGGGCGATCTTGCGATGTTCATGAGCGGGCCGACCATCATCGTCCACGGCAATGCTGACCATGCACCGGGAAATACCATGGACAAGGGTACAGTCATCATCCATGGAAGCGCCGGCGATGCCGTTGCTCACAGCATGAGAGGCGGCCGCATTTATGTGCGGGACAACATCGGGTATCGTGGCGGTATCCACATGAAGCAGTACATGGGAAAACGGCCCATCCTTGTTGTCGGGGGATCCGCCCAGGCATTCCTTGGCGAGTACATGGCCGGGGGACTCCTGATCGTTCTTGGGCTCAACGATGCAGCCCCGGTCAGCGAAAGGGGAGTTGGCAGCGGCATCCATGGGGGTGAGATCATCGTGCGCGGAGAGGTGGAAGAGAAGTATCTCGGTATGGGTGCAAAACAACAGCCGCTCACCAGCGAGCAGAGGGCAGAGATCCTCCCGGTGATCGAGGATTTTGCACGGGTGTTCAACATCGACAAAGAACCCCTTCTGGCAGCAGAGTATTCACGAATCATCCCTGCCCATGCACGACCGTTTGCGAACAAGTACACATGGGAGTGAACTATGGAAAAGAAAACTTATCTGGATCTGAAACGTGAGGTCTGGGATACCGGCACCTGTTCAGGGTGTGGCGCATGTGTCGCAGTCTGTCCGGCCGATGCGCTCTCCTTTACCGATGGTGCGGCGGCAACAAGCCCCGTGAGTACCGGGTACTGCAAGCAGGCAACTGACAGCGTCCCGTGCGGGGCATGTTATGCTGCATGTCCGCGGACATCCGTCCAGCCGGCCGATACTCTCGGCCCATACCTTGAACTGACCTGTGCAGCAGCAGCATTCGAGATCCCGCACAGGCAGAGCGGTGGTGCAGTAACCGCCATCCTGGCGAGCGCACTTGACGAAGGGCTTATCGATTGCGTGGTCACCGTAACCGAGGACCGGTTCACCCTGAAACCATCCTCTGTCATCATCACCAGTTCCGGGGCGCTCGTGATGCAGGCAGGCAGCCGGTACAGCTGGTGGGTGCCACTCCTTGCGGCGCTCAAGGAAGCGGTCATCGAACAAAAATACAAAAAGATCGCCGTTATCGGCCTCCCGTGTGCGGTACAGGCCCTTGCACGGATCCGAAACGGTGACAACGATCTTCTTGTACCGTACGCAGGAGCAATCCGGCTGGTCATCGGCCTCTTCTGCACCGAGAGTTTCGATTATTCCCTGCTTACCGAAAAGCTCCGCAGGGACTATGGAACGGAACCTCACGAGATCAGAAAGATGGACGTAAAAGGCAAACTCGTGATCTCCCGGTATGATGGAAGCACGACAAACCTTTCCCTCAAAGAACTGGAATCCTGTATCCGGCCCGGCTGCCACCACTGCACCGATCTGACCGCTACCATTGCTGATATCTCGGCCGGTTCAGTCGGGAGCCCGAAAGGTTCGACCACGCTCATCGTGCGGACGCCAACCGGCAGGGCATTTGTCGACGCAGCGGTCCGTTCCGGAAAACTTATCCTGTCACCAGGAGCTGATACCGCGGCAATCGAAAAACTTGCAACGGAGAAGATTAAGAAGAACAGCTCCTGAATTTCTTTTTTCCCGATACAGGGTCACGGTTTTCCGGACACTTTATAATATTCAGGCTGGAATTATTCTTCACGAACCGGTCAGGTCGGGTGACACCCATGATAAGGATCCTGTATGTTGATGATGAATTACCAATCCTTGATACAACCAGGAGGATCCTTGAGAAGTCGGGCTCATTCTCCGTCACCTGTGCTTCATCCGGAAAAGAGGCATTGGAACAGATCCGCGCAACACCGTTTGACATCGTTGTCGCCGATTTCCTCATGGAGGACATCACCGGCATTGACCTGCTCAGGATCATCAGGACCGGGAACGATGAGATTCCGTTTATCATCTTCACCGGAAAGGGGCGGGAAGAAATTGTCATAGAGGCTTACGAGAACGGGGTGGATTTCTATGTCCAGAAGGGCGGTGATGCCCGCTCCCAGTATGCAGAACTGGCGCACAAGATCGAACAGGCGGTTGAGAGCCGGAAGATCCGGAAGAGACTCGCCCGTTCGGAAGAAAAATTTTCAAAATTCCTTCAGGACTTTGACGGCATTGCCTTCCAGATCAACCCGTCCGGACGGTTTATCCTGTTGGAGGGCACGGTCGAGGAAACAACCGGATATCCCCGGGAGGAATTCCTCTCCGGGTATATCTCCCTTGAGAGGATCATCCACCCGGACGAGAAGCACCGTTTCCTCAACGATATGCAACGCCTCGCAACCCGGCCGGGATTCAGGGTCGATTCAGTCTTCCGGATAATCAGGAAAGACGGACACATCCGCTGGCTCCACGGGATGCTCCACACTATCTGTTCCGCATCGCAGGAAATCGTGTACATCCAGGGAACGCTGTATGACATCACCTACCTCAAATCCGCCCAGGATGAGCTTGCGCGAACCGAGGAGAAATGGCGGGCGATCATCACGCGTGCCCCGGTTATCATCTCGGTTCTGGACAGGAACGGCAGTTTCCTTTTCATCAACAAGACGCACCCCCCAAAAAAGCCGGCCGATCTCATCGGTACCTGTGCGGGAGCATACCTTGCACCGGACCAGGAAGACCAGCTCGCAAATGCACTGCACCGGGTCTTTTCCTGCGGCGAAACGATGCGCTTTGAATCCGCAGTACCGCATGGAGAATCCGTCACCGAATGGCTCGCCCACCAGATAAGCCCGGTCACATGGAACGGTTCGCATGAAGCCGCGCTTGTTGTATCAACCGTGATTACGGAGCGGAAGTGGCTGGAACAGAACCTCCGCGACAGCGAGGAGCAGTACCGCGCCATTGTCGTTGCTTCCGGTGACGGCATCATCATCATAGACCCGTCAGGGAAAGTCACGTTCGGTTCGCCGAAAGTGTACGACATTTTTGCTCTTCCCTGCGAGCAGCCCCTCGCCGGCATCACCCTGCTGGATTTCATCGATCCATCATACAGACCCGTTGCTGTTTCACGGATGAAAGCCGTTCTCGAAGGCGATCTGGATGCCGAACCATTCGAGTACCTGCTCACCAGACACACGGGAGAGCGATTCCTGGGAGAACTGGTGACAACGCCACTGCGGGATTCGTCAGGAGCCATCAGCAGCCTGCTCATCCTGATCCGGGATATCAGTAAAAGAAAGTCGCCTCTCCCCGCAGCATAGGGACGGTTGTTCTTTTTAAAGCCCATTGCCGGATTCTGAGGGAACAGGAGAGGAGTATCAGAGATCGAGGATCTTCCGCCGTACCCGGATCAGGGGAGATCCCCTGCGGAAGAATGCGGCGATAAACGACTGGAACTCCGGCTGCCAGCATTCTGCCCCTTCGTCAACCTGCCACCCCTCAGCAAGTGACTGGCGTACATGCTTTCCGAGACTGACCTGGAGGAGGTTTTCTGAGGAGAGCATGGTACGGGCATTGGTGAACTCACGGAAGACCTCCATCTCGTAATGGCCATTTTTGATATAGGGTCCCGGCAGGCTCGACACAATGTGTTTTTCCCGGAACTTCTCGGCATTGACGCGGTTCCAGACCGGCGGACCGACATGAGTGCGGATCTTTGGAAGATCCGCGACCAGCAACTCGAATAGAAAGAGGCAGCGTTCAGCCTGCATGAGGTAATGGGCATGGTGTACCACAAACCCGTTGCGTTCCAGATGCTCTGCAATCGCAGAAACGCTCCGCTTGAGCTGGGGGACAATCACCTCCTCGATATGAGGCGGTGTCGGGAAGGTGATGGCATACAACGTGGTGCCCCGGTCCACAAGCAGGGCGGCAAGTTCCTCACGCGTAATGGTATGCTGATCCGGAAGCGAGAAGAAATGTGATGATGGTTCTTCAAGATACCCCCGCGCAAGTTCCACGAATGCCACCATCCGGTCGAGTGAAACTGCGGCTGCGACATTTCTTTTCGGATCTACCGGGTCGATCATGACGAGCGGCTCGGTGAATTCCTTTGAGGTATGGTGCTCGGGATCAATGATCGTCTGCGGTTTCCACTCAGACGCTGCCTTCAGGAGCGGGACGAAACCCCCGTAATGGAGGATGAGCAGCTCGCAGAGATAGCCCGAGAACCCTTCGGTCATCTGGTCTGACCCGTAGATGCCACCGGATTTGGTGAACCGTTTGAGGAGAAGGACATCATCGATGAGCCCGTTTATCTTACCGGAGATGTAGCGGGTGTGGAAGGGGGTCCGGTCAACCGCACTCTTGATGCATGCTGCACTCTCCACGGCATAGCAGGGGACGAGATCCACATCCACGTCATCAATTTTTGCACTGATGTACGGGTGCTCAGCATACTTCTCGTAAAAGATATCGGTGAACGTTCCGGCAATAGTGCGGGCAAGCCCCAGACCTTCAGACTCCAGTGCTTCACGGGAGAGACCTGTGTCAAAGAGCATAAAGACATCGAGATCACGGTCCCCCCGCACCCAGGTATGGCGGGCGATCG
>PGYK01000005.1 GCA_002839605.1 Methanomicrobiales archaeon HGW-Methanomicrobiales-3
GCCCGCCGATGATAACCCCCCATGCGGCAAGCGGCTGGAAGGAGAAGACATTCCTGATATCATCTACTGCCTCGCTCGAAAGGGGGCTCTTGTACTGGCGGTGAAGGATCCCGGCAGAGAAGAAGAGGGAGGCTTTTGTGAAGGAATGGGCCATGATGTGGAAGAGCACAAAAAAGAGAGCAACCGGGGTTGCAACCGCGAGGCCCACGAGCAGGATTCCCATATTCTCGACACTGGAGAATGCAATGAGTTTCTTTAAATTCCGCTCCGGGATCATTGAGAACGCTGCGATAGCAATTGTCAGAACCCCGAACAAAGCGAGGATGAACGAGACCATTGCTTCCGAACCGGTCTGGTGTACGATGGCAAATGTACGGATGATCCCGTAGATGCCCACGTTTAAGAGAACCCCTGACAGAACCGCGCTGACTGCTGACGGAGCCTTGGCATGAGCTTCGGGAAGCCACGTGTGGAACGGGAAGATGCCCGACTTTGCAGCAAACCCGATAAAGACCAGCACGAATGCCGCTGTTGCCATAAACGGGGGGAACGCATGGGCAGCTGCAAGGAGTTCAGTCCAGTTCAGCGTGCCGGTTCCCGTAACCGTGCGTGAGGTCTCAAAGAGGAAGATGAAGCCAATGAACGAGAAGAGCATCGAGGTTGACGCGATGAAGATGTACTTGATGGCCGCATCGATGTTCTCCCGTGCCGCGAGGATCGCAACCAGGATTGCCGAGATGATGGTGGTCAGTTCCGCAAAGATCCAGAAGAGGGCGAGATTGTCCGAAACAAAAGCGAAGACGATGACCGTAAGAAGTGCAGCCCACGCGAGGTAGAAGAGGCGGAGACTGCCCTTCTCAAGTTCCCCGTCTTCGACCAAACCCTCGACATAGCCCCTCGCGTACAGGGCAGCAAAGGTGAAGATCGTGGTGCTGATAAGGATCTCAAAGAGCCCGAGGTGGTCGATAAAGAAGTACGGGCTGCCAATCCGGGGCGTTGATATTGGCACCTGGCCGGTAACGAGAAGGAAGAGCGCAAGGAACGTAAACGCAACCGACTGGGCGATACAGACCGTATTCATCTGGCGCTGGTTCCTGCTTATCAGGATACCAGCCAGCGTAATGGCGGCGATGACCAGGAACAGGAGGATTATCATCGGACTTCCTCCGTGTCTTCCCAGAGGTGGAACCGGTGCAGGCGCTTGTGGTAGTCCTCAAGCGTTGAGTCGAGACCAACGGTCAGGATGGTGGTGAGCAGCACGAGGATGATAAGGTCGATTACGATTAAAAACTCGATGATGAACGGCAGTTCGGTAACAAAGAGACCAAAGAGCAGAACCCCGTTCTCCATCGAGAGGAATCCGAGAACTTTGGTGAGCGCCCGTTTGCGGGAGAAGGTCACCATCATCCCCATGAGCATGAGCGAGATTCCGAGCACCGCGCCAAAGAAGAAGAGGTTCTCCCGATGTGCAGTACCTTCCATGACCCGGACGAGTGCAATGTACACGAGCAGCATCAGCCCCATCGACAGAAGGAGGGAACTTGTGGGACTCAGGAAATGGAACTGGATGTCCCGCTTGATCCGGATCTTCTCCTGGATGGTGGCGATAAAGTACGGGATGATGATAACCTTGCTCGCAAACGTGATCGCGGCAATGGCAAGGAGAACCGGTGATCCTTCGAGCAGCCAGAGGAGGAGCGCGATGATGACGATTGTTAAGGACTGGAGGGCATAGACCGAGACTATCGAGAGAAGGTTCCTTGCCGAGATGATGTACGCGGCAGTAATGATGATGCAGACGAAGAGAATCTTAATGATACTGCCGATGAATGCAGAATCGATCATGCGAACACCTCGATGATGATGATTAAGGTCGAGAAGAAGAACGCCATGGCAAAGAGGCTCGGGACCTGGAAGAGCCGCTTCTTGGCCATCGAGGACTCGAAGAGACCGATGATGATGGCAAGAACGGAGCCTTTGAGGATGAAGAGAACTGCGCCGATCACAACTCCCGCAGCAGTCAGGGAGAGAGCAAGACCGGCCGGGATCATAAGGTTAATGAGAAGCGCCATCAGGACCGTGAGCTTCACCGCAGCAGAGAGTTCCATGAGGGCGAGATTTTTCCCCGATTGTTCTAAGAGCATTCCCTCGTGGATCATTGTCAGTTCAAGATGCGTTTCCGGGTTGTCGACCGGGATACGGGAGGTTTCGACAATGAGGATGATGAAGAGCGAGATCCCGATAAGAATGATCGTAGGCGTAACGAGTGCCTGGGTGGATGCAGAAGTAAAAAACATCGAAAAGATGCTGGTGGTTTTAAAGACAATGGCGAGGGCTGCAAAGACGATGATGGTCGTAGGCTCAATGATGGCAGCGATACTCATCTCGCGGGAACTGCCCATGCCCCCGAATGAACTGCCGGCATCGAGACCGGCAAGCGCCATGAAGAACCGGGCAAAGGCAAGAAGGTATAAAAACAGGATAACATTACCGATTCCTCCGACCGGCTCCGTAACAAAGACCAGCGGGACGAAGAGTGCGGCAACGAGGATCGCGGCCATATTCAGGAACGGGGCGGCCCGCATCACCCATGACGCGTTGGGAGAATAAATGACCTCTTTTTTTACCAGTTTGAAGAGGACGAAGTACTGCTGGAAGAGCGGCGGGCCCTGCCTTCCCTGCGTCCATGCCTTAACCTTTTTGATAAGGCCGGAGAAGAGCGGGGCGATGAGCAGAACAACGGCCGTGTTGAGGAGAATGTAGAAGAAAAACTCAAGATTCATACATACCACCCCAGGAAGACGAGCAGGGCAATGACCGTAACAAAGACATAGAGGATGTACGTGTCAAGGCAGCCGTTCTGAAACTGTGCAATGGTTGCTGAAATTTTGACAAAACCCCGCGCAACCGGAAGGTAGAGGTATTCCTCAAAGACCCGCAGAAGCTTGATCTCGGCAGTGCCTGACTGGAAGATGACCCCGTGTTCGTCAAAGAAAGCACGCTCGTTTTTGATCCGGGTGCGGTACAGGGGGGAGAAGATGATGTCGAGCGGTTCGGAAAAACCGTGACCGGAGTACTCGGCACCTGCCTCCTGGAAGTGCATGCCGCAGCCCCAGGTTTCGCTCACCCGGGAGGTCCGGGGCGAGATGAAGAAGAGGACAGCGTAGGTGAGCGCGAGCATCATGAGGAGGAGGAGCCCGACAAGGAACAGGTCCGGCAGGGGAACAGAGAACCCGGCAAGGGTCATCACCTGCAGGGCAAAGACGCCAAGGAGTATGCAGGCCGCGGCAAGGATGCCCGGGCCAAGCAGCATGAGGGGCGAAACCTCATGCGCTTCTTCGCTCTTTTGAGAACGTGGCATCCCGAGAAAGACCGAGCCGAACGCCTTGACAAAGCAGGCAGCCGAGAGAGCGCTGGTTAAGGCAAAGAGGGCCAGGCAGAGGAAGAGGAAGACCTTGAGGAGCGGGTCAACAACGGTCACGGAGGTAAAGAAAGCCATGAAGATCAACAGCTCGCTTGCAAACCCGTTTAAGGGCGGGAGGGCGGCAATCGCAAGGGAGCCGGTGCAGAAGAGGGCCCCGGTCACAGGCATGCGGTGGACAAGGCCGCCCATGTGCTCGATGTTCCGGGTGTGCGTGGCATGGATGACGGACCCGGCAGTTAAGAAGAGGAGGCTCTTGAAGAGCGCGTGGTTGAGGGAGTGAAAGAGGGCGCCGAGGAGCGCGATGGAGGCAAGGACGGAGAGGCCGGAGGTTTCCAGTACCACGAACAGGCCGATACCCATGAAGATGATCCCGACATTCTCGATGCTCGAATACGCGAGCATGGCTTTGAGATCATGTTCCTTGAGGGCATAGATGACCCCGAGGACCGCAGATGCGGTCCCGAAGGCGAGGATGAGAACGCCCCACCAGATCTCCGGAGTGAAGACATCAAGGATAAACCGGAGAAGCCCGTAGATGGCGACCTTGAGCATGACGGCCGACATCAGGGCAGAGATGGGAGACGGGCTGGCCGGGTGGGCATACGGGAGCCACTTGTGGAACGGGATGATGCCGCTCTTGATAGCAAAACCGGTAAATAGGCAGATAAACGCACAGGTGGCAGTGAGCGAAGGGGTACCGGCCAGCCGTTCCAGCGCAAACGAGCCGCTCTCGAACCAGAGAAGGAGGATGCCCAGCATCACGAAGAGAGCCGAGAGATGGGTCATCACAAAATAGAAGATGCTGGCCCGGGGAGTTGCCGGCCGGTCATATTCGTACATAACGAGAATGAACGAGGCGGCAGCCATGAGTTCCCAGAAGATGAAGAACGAGAATGTGTCGGCAGCAGCCACCACCAGCACCATGGCAAGCACAAAAAGGTTGGTTGCGCCGCACAGGATGTTGCGCCGCACTCCCCCGTCCATATGTTCAGAATATTCAATGGCATAGAGTGCAACACAGAAAGAGACGACCCCGATGAGGAGGAGGAAGAATGCGGCGAGCCGGTCGATGAAAAAACCAATGGAGAAGAGACCGGCCGGGGCATACGCGGGAAGTGTTATGGTGCCGCTGCCAAGAAGGACCGGCAGCGAGAGGATGGCAAGGATAAGAGACGCAAGGATCGTGCACCCGTACGAGACTGTCCGCAGGAGAGTGTTGTCAGCACGGATCACGAGCGGGATGATAAACCCGGCAAGGAGTACGAGGAGTGCCAGAATGAAGAGTTCTGCGATCATGCCGGAATGCCCCCTTCAGGTTCAGGAACAGCAAAGCCCGGCTCCCGGCGCATCGGGCAGACCTTGATGCTTGCAAGGTCGCCCATGACAAAGTCGAACCGTTCGCGGATGGTGAGCGGAAGTTCCGTCTCGGGGATGAGCCGGAATCCCAGGCTCCCGTAAAAGTCCACGAGCTCGGTCTTGGAATGCATGTACAGGGTTTCGTTCCGGCCGCACTCTTCGATTAAGAGCTGCATGACCGACCGGGCATAGCCTTTGAGCCGGTACTCGTCCAGCACGTAGACGGCATCCACCTCAAGACCGTCCGGGTGACGGGAACAGCGGGCAACTCCGATGAGCCGGGTGCCGGCAAACGTGGCAAAGAGCCGGTCGTTCTTCCGGTCGGCTTTCTGCTGGTGGTAATGGATCCAGAGTTCCCGTTCGGCCCGCTCCATCTCGGCAGGGGTGAGTTCCCGCACCGTAACGGGACCGGGAATGTGTGCCTGGACCGCAGCAAAGGTTCCCGGTAAAAGGCTTCGGGAGATCCGGTCCATGAAATGCGGCCGGAACGTGACAAAACCCCCGCTCTCCTCACCGGCGAGCTGGTAGAGGGTGAGCATGGTCTGGTCTTCGTTCCTTGATGCGACTTCAGGAACTTGTACAGCGGGCGGCACGTTATTTCCCCCCAAAAAGAGCGGGGCCGGTCTGAAAGATTGGCAGGTTGATTGTTCTCATTGCGATCATCGCTGGAGATATTCTTTATAAAACAATCTATAGCGATTATCACTGCATCAAGATAAATCTATAGGAGAAAACCGTTCACTCCTGCCCGCATTTCCCACCCGGAATCTGCGGGCTTTGGTGCCGGGGAACGGGCCGGGTCAGGAAAAAACCGGTTCCCTCAACGGATTTTGAAAAAACCAGACAATTTTCGCAGATTCTGAATTCCTGCGCGCTCGTGCACAACGGGTTCAATCCGAAAGGTTCTTTCATCCCCGTTTCCTGTACCAGTAGTACGCATAGGCCGGCGCCCGCCGGGTTATGTACACTGTCAGAGGTGTGTAGCATTGATTGACAAGCTCTTACTAGGGAACCTGAGGTTTCGGGAGTCTGATTTTTCTCCCAACATCGACTATTACCAGGAACTGGCCGGAAGTCAGCACCCGGAGACACTCTGGATCGGATGTTCGGACTCCCGGCTCCAGACCGGCCATATCACGCAGGCCAAAGCCGGCGAACTCTTCATCCAGCGGAACATCGGCAACATCGTACCGATCCATGACTGGAACTTTGCAACCGTGCTGGAATATGCGGTTCTGCACCTGAAGGTCAAAGACGTAGTCATCTGCGGCCATTCGAACTGCGGGGCGATCCGTGCCCTTGACAAGGAGAGCACGGACTCCTATATCCCGCTCTGGCTCAATAATGCCCGCGAGGCAAAGGAGCGGGTGGATGCTGCCATTCAGCCCCCGACAACGCCCCTTGAGAAGGAGAACCGGTACCGGCAGATTGAGCAGGAGAATGTCCGGCTCCAGATCGAGCACCTGCATACCTATCCGCTCCTGAAAAAGGCGGTTGACGAGAGGCGGGTTGAAGTCCACGGGCTCTACTACGATCTTGCAAACGGGCTGTTAAGCCGGGTAAAGTAGACCCCTCCTTTTTTCTGTCGTATCCGAAAGGTTCTTTCCCGCTCCTTTCCAGTTTTTATGGATACATAACCGTCCGGTACGGAGGGGTATGGCATCAGGCAGGCAGACCCATGCTCAAACGAATCCTTGAAGGCAACCGTTCGTTCAGAACCCGGGAATTTGACCCGAACCGATCTCATTACGAGACCATAGCAAAGGGACAGAAACCTGAGGCGCTCTTCATCTGCTGTGCGGATTCCCGGATCGAGCCCGGGAAGATCACCGCAACCCGGGCCGGCGAGTTGTTCGTGTTCCGAAATGTAGGCAACATCATCCCACCGGGCGATACGGGGATTGCGGCGCTGCTTGAATTTGCAATCCCGCAACTGAAGATCTCAACAATTATCCTCTGCGGCCATTCAGGTTGTGCCTCAATCCGGGCATTGGACCGGGAGCCGGCAGACGAACCGGTCTTCCGCTGGCTTGATTTTGCCCGTGCTGCACAGGAGCGGGTGGATGCACAAATCCCCCTGCCCCGGACTGAGGAAGAAAAGGACGAACGCTTCCGGCTCATCGAAGAGGAAAATGTCCGGCTCCAGATCGGGCATCTGCTCACGTACCCTGTCCTGAAAAAGGCTGTTGACGAGAACCGGGTTGAAGTCTTCGGGGTTTACTATGATCTTACTACCGGTGAACTGACACGGGTAACATAATGAAGGGGATTTTCCATTCACTCTCAAGGGGAATAACCCCTTTTCCGGCCGGGATTGCACAACCCTTATCCACCGTACTGCTCAATATTTACCTATGAGTCTGATCGGCCGGTGGAGGAGTATCGTACTCCTTTTTGCTCTCCTCACTCTTGCGGCCTCGGCATCCGCTGCGACCGGCTCGATCCAGATCAATGTCCACCCGGGTGGCGGGACCGTCTGCCTTGATACCGCCTGCAAAGAGTGCCCGGCCACGCCCGATGGGCCCGGTACCGTCACCTTTGAGAACGTGGAAGCGGGCTGGTATCATATGCTCAACGTGTACGGGACACCGGGGTATGAGCCGTGGCTGGGGCAGATCTATCTAGACCTCTCCGGAACTGCCCTCACCCGCGATATCTACCTCCAACCCCTCCCAAAAAAGCCGGCCGGGACCGCTACTGTGCGGGTCGCGATCACTCCTGACGGGGGCAAGGCCTGTCTTGACCGCATGTGCGAGCTGAGTTCCGGCGATGGTTCGGGCAGCTGGAGCGTCCAGTTCACCGACATTGAAGCCAACACGAACCATACGGTTACCATTGCCAGGGAGGGATATGCGACCTGGACAACCGAAGTCCGGCTCCTGCCGGGCCAGACCAGCACAATGTCGGTTGTTCTTGACCCGCTTCCACCGGAAGAGTCCCCGTCCCCAACCCGGTCCTCTGCTCCCACGCCGCAACCGGAACCAACCCGGGCCGCTGTCCCGGGATGGCTTGCGCTTCTTGCGTTTGCTGCCTGCGGAACAGCGTGGATGCTGAACGGTCGCAGGGCGCAGTAACTGTTTTGGCTCTGAAGAAACGTGCATGAGCCGATCCGGGTCACACCCGAACTATGAAAACCGGCAATTGATTTTCACCGTTTTGAACCGCCGCGGGAGTGTCCATTTGAGCCCAACAGGCAATCAGCCCTTGCAGGTAAACTCCTCAAGAGGTAAACCTGATTGGAATACCCTCCCCGCACGATGCACCCCTCCCAGCAGTTTCCGGAGCATTCTCTACAGAAATTTTCCGGCACCTGATGAAAATGCCGGTACGGTGCGCGAAGCAACGCCCTTTATTATGCGGATTCGCGGCCGTCTTCTCTGCCGGGAACCCGGCTCATCCAGCGGCGCAACCGCAACCCGTTGATGCAGAGCGTGGTCCCAAGAAGGATCGTGATTGCCCCAAGCACGAAAAGCAGGATGGCGAGGATCCCGGCAGGGCTCACCATGAGCGTGACAGCCGCTCCAAGCGAGAGGATCCCGATCGCCATCCGGCTGAAAAACCCCTCGGGGACAGCATGCCGCCCTTTTGCAACGCGGAAGAGCAGCATGACGGCACTTGCGATCATCCAGAGAGCAAGGATTCCAAGAAGGAAGAGGATCCAGAGATCAAGGGGCAGGTAAAATGCAAAGATCCCGGCACAGAGGACGATGACCCCCCGTACCAGGTTTTGCGTCTTTTGCCCATCCACAAGACCCGGACGAAATGCCCGGACGATGACAACTGCCGCAACCCCGATGATTGCACAGGGAATGAAAAGTTCGAAGATCCGGAAAAAGAAAATGCGGGGGTTGTTGAGGATAGAGAACCCGACAAGGAACAGGATGATCCCGCTGACCACCTGCTCCTGCCAGATGCGCTTCTCGAGCGAGAGGGTATCGGCAGTGGATCGCATCTCCGATCTCCGGGTTTCCATAATCAGGGTCATGAACGTGTCGCTGATCATGAGAAGCAGCGGGGCATCATCAATAAGGTGGAGCAGGGGGTTGACGGCCGGATCGTACCGGTCGAGATGGACCCGCCATTTTGTCCCGGTCTCGTGAACATGGTACCGGCCCTTCCGGTAACAGGCGATTGTGCCGGGTGAGGGAACATTGATCCGGGACTTCTTCCACCCGGAATCGAGGGGTTCGGTGACGGTCTCTTTTGGGATAACTACCTCCCATATGCCCTCATGGAGTGGGTGTAAGTAATCATCGAGCCGGGTCATGATCGTTTGCCTCTTTCTTGATCAGCGTTCGTTTTTCGTTTATCTTCTGCCGGTTCCTATCCATTGCGGCCACAAGATGCCGTGGGGGGTAAAGATTTTTAGCTCTTCGTTATTTTAAGTGGGTAAGATAAACGATGAATTCATCTGCCATTGCATTGTCTGAACCGCCGCGGGGGCGCCCCGCCTTTGGTCGGAGGAATTCATCGTAAAGGTGGGTCGGGAGCGCGGGGAGAAAGTGAAGAAAAAAAACAATTCCGGAATTTCCCCTGCGCATAAAAACCCGGGCGGGTCAGGAAACCAGCCCGGTCTCCGGATTACAGGCAGAAAACCCAGAGGTTGTTCACATTCACCCACCAGAGCATCGCGATGAGCGCACCAACGACCGCGGTATAATGCACGCGGTGCGGGAGCGTCCAGTACTCCGATCTCCAGGCCGGGACCGTAGAGAGGATGGCTGCCACGGTGAGGACCAGGACAATGACCGGCAGCGTCAGGACGGCGGTCAGGGCTGCCGGGACGGCCTGCGTCTGCATGTAGATGGTGAGAATTTCCACATCGCTGGAAATCCACGGAACCAGAACAAACACAAAGACCAGGAGGGCCAGTGCTGCTGAACCGGCGATCCACCGGGCGATCCCGGCCGGTTTTGGTGCTGATGGATCCGGGATTTTGTGCATGCGACGGAACAGGGCGAGCAGGGGCCAGAGCAGGACCGTTGCAAGGACGAGCCCGGCTGCGGTCTTGAGATTGTCCCCAAAGGATTTCATCGCGTACCACGGCACGCGATCATAGACCATGGCCGGGTTGTTCCGGTACATGAAGAAATCATACGAGCCGTCCGCTGCTGCGTGGAAGACGACATCGCCATCGGCCGGGCGGCTCCCGTCTGCCGGGGAAAAGACGCCCGGCTCCACCTCAACATACGCGACCGGGCCACTGCTGCCGGTGATAATGAGTGTGCCGTCCGGCGATGCAGCAACGTTCAGGGGATCCGGGAGGGAGAAGTATTTCTCGAACCCGGCATAGTTGTGCCGGTTTGAGCGGTAGGATCCGTCAAACTGCCGGAGCCGGGCTGATGCAGACGGGTCCGGGACAGGAAGCACGCGGGGTTCTGCGGGGTAGTAGTGGTCCATGAACGAGGTGAAGAGGGCATTGCGCACGCCCCTGCCACCGGCGCTGCTGCCCGAGACAAAGAAGCCGGTCTTTTCTTCGGGAAGGAGGAAGAAGAGGGAATGGAACGTGTCGGTGTCGCCGCCATGGACAATCGCACGCCGGCCATTGTAATACTGTTCGTAGAACCCGAGGCACATCCCGGTGATGCGGGGATCGTTCTCAAACGCCCGGGCATGCATCAGTTCTGCGGTTTCGGGAGCAAGGATCGTTGCGTTGCCATACGTCCCGTTCTGTAAATGCGCAATCATGAATTTTGCCATGTCCGGCGCGGTTGAGGTGATGCTTCCCGCAGGGCCGACCACGAAGATGAAGTCATCGGCAGGTTTGTTCTCGCTGTTGGCAAACGAGTATCCCTGGGCGAGTTTCACTGCAAGTTCCGGCGGCAGTTTTTCCCGGATGCTCGTGTCTTTCATGGCAAGCGGCGTTAAGATGCGGGTTTGCAGGTACTGCTCAAAGGGCATGCCGGAAACATCCTCAACCACGACCGCCGCGAGGGTGGTGCCGTAATTGGAGTACCGGGATACTTTCCCCGGGGGGTTGACCCGGGCCGGGATATTCTCCTGGCAATACTGCCGGGTCGAGATGAGGTCTTCGGGATCCATGCCGGTCATGTGGAGGCTCGAGTCCTCGAACCCGGCCGTGTGAGTCATGAGGTGGCGCATGGTCAATGGCTGCCCCGGGTACGTGTCCGGGACCTTCATGTCTTTTAAGTACGTGTTGACGTCAGTATCAAGGTCAATCTTCCCTTCTTCAGCCAGCTGCATGACAGAGGTCCACGTGAAGAGCTTGGATATCGAGCCGATGCGGAACGTGGTAGTAGCAGCATCTACCGGAGTCCGGTTCGCGAGATCGCGATACCCGTATCCTTTGAATGCAACCACTTTGCCATCCTTCACCACAACAACCGTGGCCCCGGGGACATTGTAGCGGGCAATGGCTGCCGGCATAATCTCATCAAGGAACGCTTCCACCTCAGCGGGATCTGACGGACCGTCCGGAGCTGCGGCATCCAAAACCCCAACCTGCCCCCCCGGCAGGCTTTCACTGACAATCATGTCGGCCCCGAGCACAGGGGGACAGGCAAAGATCACCAGGACAAAAAGAGCGATACCAGCGAGCGAAACCGGGAACTGCATACTGGAAAATTGCATTCAACAATGATAATGACTATCCTTTCGCACCGGGAGGAATCCTGAAAGGATCCGGAACAGGTTTTTCCTGTTCGCTCACACTTCCCGGACCCGGCTTGCGCTATCCGTCCCCGCCTCGATCACGAGCGTGTTTGCAAACTCGCCCTGCATCTCGGCGATGTGGGAGATGAGGAGGATCTGGGGGAACCGCGACTCCTGCGTGCGGAGTGCGGTGAGGAGATTGGCCCGCCGCTCCTCGTCCTGGCTCCCGAAGATCTCATCGAAGATGAGGAAGGTGCTCTCGTGCACCTGGTGGAGTTCCGCGAGGTAGCGGGAGAGGGCGATTCTCAGTGCGACGGCGATGTCGTCCTGCTCGCCGCCGCTGAACCGGTCCACGGGCCAGTCGGTGTCGATGTCGCGGACGAGAATCGGGTCACTTTCACATTGCAGTCGGGATGTTAATAAGGTTTATTCACCCACAACTCAACAATCGTTAAGAGAATAATCCGGTGAAATTCCATGGATAGTCCAGCCTTTGAACATCTCCGCAGATTTTTTGAACGAATAAAGAATGTCGGCTTCTTCGAACGCATCTTCTCATGGCAGGGGATCGTGTCGCAGGGCTACGATGCATTCGGAGAGTACCAGCAACTCCAGAATCTGCTCGGAGAAAAGGACCAGGAAATCGCCGGTCTTCTTTCCAGGAACCGGGATCTGGAAAAGGATGCAGCTTACCAGCGGGAACGGGCAGGCCAGATCCAGCAGGAACTTTCCCAGGAACAGCTCAGGACACAGTCTCTGAATGAACGCATGGCGGAAAATGCCAAAGTCCTGAATGAAAGAATCACCGGAATCGAAGGAGAGCGGGCAAGGCTTTCGGCAACTCTTGCAGAGACCCAGACAAATACTGATAATACCATCCTTCAGCTGAAAGATGATCTGGTCAGACTCAAGTCAAAGAACGAAGAGCTGCTCGGGAAGATCGGTGAGCGGGAGAATGAGGCGGGGGGACTGGTTGCATCCGATAAGAAAAACCGTGAGACCATCGAGAGACTCAACCATGAAATTACCACACTCACGGTCAAAAATGATAACCTGAACGCCCAGATCACCGCGATCAAACAGGAACTGTCCCAGTACCAGCAGATCGAAGAAGACCGCATGCGGGAGCACGATCAGCGTATCACCGCACTCAATTCACTCCGGCAGCAGCTGGAAGACGATCGCCTGCGCATCGATGCCGAACGTACAGCCGAGATCAAATCCCGGTTTTCCGACATGGAGCAGACATGGAAGAGACACGAAGAGATTGTCGAGCAATCCCTCCGGTCGATCTGCCAGCGGCACACCATCGAATACTGCGACAAGGAAAAATTCCCGGTCTCCGGCAAAAAGCCGGACAATGCAGTTATCATTGCCGACCAGTATGTCGTCTTTGATGCAAAGAGCCCGAAAAATTCTGAGGAACTGGGGAATTTCCCGCTCTATATCAAAACCCAGGCCGAAGCAGCGAAAAAGTACACCCGTGAGGACAATGTCAAGAAGGATATCTTCCTTGTTGTCCCGGCCAATACCATCGAATACCTGGAGGACGTCCATCTTGATATGGCGGATTACCAGGTTTATGTTGTCACGCATGACTGTCTTGAGCCCATTGTCCTCGCCCTCCGGAAGATCGAGGATTACCAGTTCGTTGATCAGTTAAGTCCCGAGGACCGCGAGAAGATTTGCCACGTGATCGGGAAGTTCGCCCATGCGACCAAGCGGCGGATGCAGATTGATACATACTTTTTCAATGAATTCCTTGGTCTTCTCAAAAGTTGCGAATCCCTTCCGGATGATATCCTGAAAAGTGTTGTGAGTTTTGAGAAAGCGGAGAAGATGAACCCTCCGATGGAGAAGCGCAAGAAACAGATACCGATCAAGGAGCTTGAGCACGAGATTAAAGTGATCACGAAGGAGGCCGAAGCCCGTGAGATCGATGTTACGGCTGTGACAAAAGAGAAGATCGAGATGATCCCGCTCGACCGGTACCTGGAATAAATCCTTCTCATTTTTCTTCTGTGCAGATTAACCACATATCATGCCAGCACAGTCTTCCCTGGAATCCTTTGATCGCGCTGTTACGTACGATTACAGGCTCCCCGGGGAAAAACTGGATTTTGTTATCGACCGGTTTGTTGCTGCTGCAAAGGAAGATCCGTTCACGAGCTGGCTCCTGCTTCCCACGCAGAGACTGGTCCTTCACGTTACCGGTAATCTGACAGAGAATACTATCCCCTTCATCTCCTCCCGAATTTGTACACTCGATGGATTCTGTAAGATCCTGTTCGAGGAGAACCGGACAACCGGGAGGTTTCTCTCAAAAGGGGAATCGAAACTGCTGCTCACGCAGGTTCTTGTAGACCATGCCAGGGAAGTCCCTCTCTTCATGGCCCGCGATCATCCGTCATCCGGCACGATCGATGATCTCATGACCTTCATGAACGTCACGCTGACCCGGAAGGTCCCGTTCCCTGAATGCCTCCTGGATCTTGAGAGCGAGAAGAGCCGGCAGCTTGACACGATCATCACGGAATACCGGAACCGGTTGAGAGAACTGGATCTGGTGGATGGCGATACGATCCTTGAATGGACCATCGATCACCTGAACCGTTCCGTCACATCTTCCCTTGGCAGAGTTTTCATCTACGGGTTCCATGAGCCCCTGCCGCTCGAACAGGATCTCTTTACGGCACTACGGGAGCATGCCGCACAAGCGCACTTCTTCGTTCCTGACGGTATCGATCAGAATATCTTCAGGAGCCGGGCTGCCGGGGGAAACCAGCCAGGATCCCAACCAGTGTTCGATCCATCCACTCTTCAATCGCAGATTACCGGCCTCTTTTCTGGTACAGGGACCATTTCTTCAGATAATTTTTTCAGAATTTCGACAGTCCCCACACGCTATGCTGAAGTGTACAATATTGCAGCCGAAATCAGCCGGCTGAATAACAGCGGGACACGACTTTCCGATATCGCGGTTGTTTTCCCGGATCTCCGGGGGGATCTTACGCTTATCGAAGAGGTATTCTCCGATTTTTCAATCCCGTGGAACGCGGCAGTCGGGCCCCGTCTCTCCCGTTCGCCGGTTGTCCAGTTCTTTCTTTTGATCGCCGGCCTTGCATCCGGCGGACATTCCCGCGAAGACATTGTCCGGCTGATCGCAAGCCCGTTCTTCCAAAAAGGGCCGGTGCCCGGCGGAACGTCCCGCCTGGATGCCGCGGAAGTTGATCTCGTCTCCCGGTATGCCGGAATCGACGGACCCCGGCCCAACTGGGAGAAACAGCTGGACTGGCTCTTCCAGCAGATGCAGGACCCGGAAAAAGCAAAAAATTTCCGGGGGATCACGGTTCATTCCGTTGAACGTGTCCGGGATGGAATGCGGATCCTCAAACGCGATCTGGATATTCTGTCGGACAAGAAAAGACTCCGGGATCATATCCGGGGATTTGTCCAATTCCTCGCATCGTGGGAGATCCCATACGTGTTCGGAGCGCCGGATTCGCAGCTGAAAGAGCGTGAGATCCGTACACGGAAAAAATTCCTCACCCGTATTGAGGCTCTTGAACGGATAGCATGGATGCCGTCCGATGAGCCGATTAGTTCGCAGGATTTTTCCCGGCTCCTCTCCGCCATTGCCGAAGAACCAGATGATTCCGGCCGTCAGGATGATTGCGGCGTCACCCTGCTCGGTCTCCGGGAATGCCCGCACATGAAATTCCCCGTCGTCTTTATCGGCGGCCTCACGGAAGGGGTCTTTCCACGCCTGACCACCCGGCTCCCCTTCACGAACTCGCTTGAAAATACCCGCATGGGAACCCGCTCGCTCGCTGAGATCCTGCGGGAAGAACAGTACTATTTCATCGCGGCACTGCTTTCAGCGACGTCCATGGTTTACGTAAGCGCCCCGCTTGCCGAGGGGGAGAAGACCCTCCTCACCTCGGCATTCTTCGAACGGGTCCGGATGCGGACCGGCGATTGCCCGTGGCCGGCTCTTCCGGAAAAACCTTCGGGATCCCGTCGCACTGCTGCTCTCGGGGCCGGGGGCGGGATTCGTGACGGGGAAGCCTGCAACGTTCTTCACCTGATCCCGGCATCACAGGATATCAGCGATCTCACCGGGCGCATCAACATGGAACGGTACTATCGCCGGGGCGTCTGCGATTCTCCGTTTGACGGGATTCTCTCCGGGGATGAAGCCATCAGCACAGCCCTTGCCGGGCAGTACGGTCCGGACCATGTGTATTCCCCGACAAGTCTTGAGACCTATGCCACCTGCCCGTTTGCGTATTTCCTGAACCGGGTGATCGGCCTCAACCCCCTGCCGGAGGTGGAGCTGAACCTTTCCGCAAGCGATCGCGGAACGGTCATCCACGATATCCTCACCACGTTTTACCGGCAGTGGCTGGCCCGCGGCCCGGCAAAGGTCAGTCTCTCATCTCTTGCGGATGCAATGGAAATAATTCTCGGGATTGCCCGTGACGAGCTGGCGCAATATTCATTCCAGAGCCCGCTGTGGGATGCAACCCGTATCCAGATGCTCGGGGACTCGCACACCGGTCCCGGGTATTTCGAACGGTTCCTTGAAAGCGAGGCGGCCGAAGCGGACTCCCCACTCGTGCCCTCCCGTTTCGAGTTCTCGTTCGGTATGCCGGCAACAGATTCCGATGATCCTGCATCATCCCCGGAACCAGTTGAACTTGCAGCACCGGATGGTGAGCAGAAACTGCGCATCCGGGGCCGGATCGACCGGATCGATATCACGCCATCGGGCGAGTTCCTCATCTGGGATTACAAGTCCGGTTCGCAGCATCCCAAGGCAAAGGATATCGCGGCGGGAACGGCCCTGCAACTGCCGCTCTACCTCCTCGCGTTCGCGCAGATCACCAGCTCGCACGGGATCGGAGGGGGATATTATAAAATCCGGCGCGAGGTGGAACAAAACATCGTGCTTGCGGATACTGCGGTAAAGGAGCTGGTGATATCCCGCGTGCGTCCAACCGCGGATTTCACCGGCACGATCCGGCACTCCTGCGATTGTGCCTTTGCCTATATCGACGGGATCCGGAACGGGCGCTTCCCGCTCCCCCCGGAAGAGAAATGCCCGAATACGTATTGTGACTTCAAACGGATCTGCCGCTTCGACCCCTACCGGATTTTAGAGACCGGGGAGGAGACCTGACATGGGTGCGACAGAACGGCAGGGCGAGGCAATCACTAAGCATGACAAGAGCATGGTGGTCACGGCCGGTGCCGGGACCGGCAAGACGTACGTGCTGGTCCAAAAATATATCGACCTGCTCAAAACTCAGGGAGTGGGCGTCCCGCAGATCCTTGCCCTGACCTTTACGGACAAAGCGGCAGCCGAGATGAAGGAGCGGATCCGGGCCGGGATTCTCAAACAGGAAGGTCCGCAGTGGGAGAAGGCTTGTGAGGACTTCATGATCGCGCCGGTCCAGACATTCCATTCGTTCTGCGCCCAGGTACTCCGGGAATTCCCGATCGAGGCCGGGCTGGAACCCGGCTTCGCAGTGCTGGACGAGCAGCAAGCATCCCGCATCCATGCTGCCGCGTTCGAGGACCTGATCCATACAAGGCAGGATGGCCCGGTTCACGAGGCGCTGATCCATGTCCTCTCCATCACCGAGCAGTACAACCTGCGCACGATGCTCCTTGCTATGTACGGGAAACGGGAACAGTACGCCCGGTTCTTTTCCGCGCTTGGCGGGGATGAGCGCAATGTCGTCGATGTCTGGAAGCGTGAGGTTGATACATTCCGCGATGAGGAGATCGCGGCACTCCGGAAGGATCCCACGTTCTCGTCCTGTCTCCGGACGCTGCTTCGGCTTGCACCGGCATACGCTGGCGTGGATGACAAGGCGGCGATCTTCCTGCAGGAGATCCGGCCGCTCCTCTCCGCTCTTGAATCCCCCGCAGATCCCGGGGAGTTCTCCCGGGCCGGGCTCGAACTTGCGGGAAGGAAACCCGGCAGGATCGGGGTGAAGAAGAACTGGAAGGACAATGATCTCGAAGAGTTCCGGCACTCCCGGAAAACCCTGACGGATATCCTGGAGCGGAAGAGTTCCCTGTTCCGGATGACCGTGGACCCTGCCGATCCGCTCATCACCGGCTCCGTCCAGTTCCTGAAATCATTGTCCCTGGTCTTTTTACGGTACGCGGATCTTGTCGGGAGCGGGAAAACTGCTCTCGGCGGCCTCGACTTCTCCGATCTCATCCTCAATGCCCGGAAACTATTCCTTGAGCAGGGCGGGCTTGTTGCGAAACACCTGATGCCCCGGTTCCGGTACATCCTTGTCGACGAGTTCCAGGACACGGACCTTGTGCAGTTCGAGATCATCACCTCCATCATCGGGGAGCTCTCGCCGTCCATGGACCGGCTCTTCATTGTCGGGGATCCCAAGCAGTCGATCTATCTCTTCCGCGACGCTGACGTGACCCGGTTCAAGGAGGCGCAGGAGAAGATCGCAACTGCCTGCAAAGGCCGGGTGGTGAACCTCGACACGAGCTTCCGGAGCACGAAGGAGGTAATCGGCCTCTCGAATATCATCTTCTCCCGGCTCCTTGCCTCGGCCGAGAAACCGTGGGAGTTCGGGTACGAGCAGGTCCGGATTTCTGAAAGCCGTGCCGATCATGCTGGTTCCGTAGAACTTCTGCTGCCCCCCAAAGGAGACGATGCAGCCACAACGAAACGGAACGAGGCCGGCATGGTGGCCCGGCGGATCCACAGCATCGTGCATGCGCAGCCGCTCACCGTGTACGAGGAGCTGCCGGATCACACGTTTGTACAGCGGCCGGCCCGGTACGGGGATGTCGCAATCCTGCTTGAAGCGCGGACCAACCTCTCGTATTACCTCTCATCGCTTTCTGAATACGGGATTCCGTTCTATGTCCATGGCGGGACCGGGTTCTACCACCGGCAGGAGGTGTACGACCTGTACAGCATCCTCTCGTTCCTCCAGCACCGGCACGACAATGTCAGCCTTGCCGGTCTCCTCCGGTCTCCGTACTTCGGCCTTGCGGACACGGAACTTTTCTGCATTGCGCAGGAGAACGGGATTACCTTCTGGGATAAACTCCGGGCGTATGCGGAGAAGACCGGGGCCGGGCAGGCCTCTCATGCACGCGACCTTCTCATCTCGTGGCAGCAGTACGCCGGGCATGTCGGGCTCGTTGCACTGCTCCGGAAGATCCTTGCGGAGTCCGGGGTCTACACCGTGTATGCCGCTCTCCCGGCCGGGGAACAGATTCTGGCAAACATCGAGAAGCTGGTCGCGATGGCCCGGAACCGGGAGGAGGCCGGCCTGTATGCCCTCGCCGACTTCACGGCCGATCTCCGGATGGCGATGGACGAGGACGAGCGGGAGGGCGAGGCGCCGCTCGATGCGCTCGCAGAAAATGCCGTCAACATCATGACAGTCCACGCGGCAAAGGGACTGGAGTTCCCCATCGTCTTCGTGCCGGACATGGGCAGGTCATTTCGCGACACGTATCCCCCGATCATGATCGGCGACAACCCGCTGATGGTGGGTGTGAAGGTTGCGGACCCGGGGAACAATTACGCGATGACCGAGAGCGCCGTCCTCCTCACCCTCCGGGAGCAGCAGCGGCAGAAGGAGCGGGCCGAGAAGAAGCGGTTGCTCTACGTTGCATTGACCCGTGCGAGAGATCATTTGTTCATGAGCGGGACAGCCCCGGAGGATGCCGGGGTGTCGTTCGATCTCGCCCGGTCCCGGATCGAGTGGGTGTTCACGGCGCTTGGCGTGACCGGGGATGCGGTTGCGGCCGGGGGATTAACGCTTGAGTTGCCGGATGGGGCCGGGTCGATCCGTTTAACGATTGTTTCCGATCCAATGGCGATCCCGGCCGAGAGCGGGAGGATTGAGCCTTCTCTGATTATTGTACCGGAGGAATGTGAGGGGAAGGCCGGGACGTGGGCTGCCCCAAAGTATTCTGCCGGGCCGGAACGGGTGAAGGTGAAATCCGTTTCGGATATTGAGAAAGAGCAGACGGTAAAGGGATCAGAACCTAGCCCGGCCCGGGAACCGGTGGTGTCGAAGTACCTGCCGGGCGTTGAAGGGACGAAGAAGGGCACGATCATTCACGAGGTGCTGCGGGGTCGGGATGCAGCGACTGTATTGCGTGAGTACGGCGAGTACTCGGAGGAGCAGGTCCGGCAGTGTGAGGAGATTCGTGCGAAGTTTTTGTCGTCGGATTTGATGAAGCGGGTGAAACGGTCGTTTTGCGAGGTGCCGTTTGTGGTGACGGTTGACGGGAGGCCGGTTGCCGGGAAGATTGACCGGTTGTGCGAGATGGAGGATGGGTCGTGGGTGGTGATTGATTACAAGAGCATGCCCGTCGCCGGTCCGGATTCTTATCCAGCACTTGTTGGGGAGTTTTGCACCTCGCTCGGGATTTATGGCGAAGCGGCACGGCACCTGACCGGGGCGGGGAAGGTTGAGGGGTATGTGTATTTCACGGAGACGGGGGAGTTCTTGTCGGCAATTTGTTGAGCCTGTTTTCGCGATGAAATCAGCGGGTTGTCCGGCCCTTTTTCAACCATTTGGCATCCAAGGAACATTAGTTCAAACAAGGTTTAATTCCCTTATTTATATGGAAATTCGAGAAATTAATTAATTCGATCTTATTAAACTTGTTAGAAACCGGATGTCGAAGGTCCAGGAATCGATAGGATTTCTGACTTAGTTGTATCATAAAATGAAACCTCATTGTCTTTGAGAGCCTTAAAAAATGGATCACTTTCGAGATAATCCGTAGAGGGTAGGAGCCATTCTTTGTTTGCCGCTTCATAAGTCAAGAGCCAATGATCATCATACAACTGGTCCCTTACAAGGAATTTTTTCCAACGGCTTTCATCAATATCGTCTGATATTAATTCATGATCACGGAGATCAAGAGCTAACAATACAACAACGGGATTATCTTGTTTTGATAAAAGTGGATAAAGCGATTTGTCAATATTAATTTCGAACTCTTTTGCCAACCATAATGCCCAAGAAATTTCATGGTGATTCGCATATTTAGTGTGAATCCGAATTATTTCCGATATTGTTCGACCAATCCGTTCTTTTTTATCCACATATTTCTTATTTTGATTTTCTTTTAAGATACCAGCAACATCTGGTATGCACGAACTTTGTGTCAAAATTGATTTAAGAAGGAGCGATTCGAATAACGGAAGATTATCTTCAAAAATGGAGATGTTGTGAATTCTTTTTACTGCATATTTCATTATGTTTGTTTCAGGAAATAACTTACAAAAATCATTAACCCGACTGAAAAAATTTATCAAATCTGATCGTTGGACCGAATAATTATTCTTGCGATTTTCCGCGACCCTGAAATTAAAAAGTTTGATTGTTGGTTTCCATATCGGTTCTAAAACATAAGGTAATTCAAGGATTTGAATTTTTATTGGATTCATCTCTAATTCAAATTCTTTAAAAATTTCATGCAAGCATTCTAATGCTATTTCACACTCGCACTTTTCTTTGAAAAACAGCAGATAATCATCAATAACTCGTAACCCATGTAATTTTTTTCCGATACGATGTTCTAATTCAACATCCACTGCATTTGTCAATATTTCAGCAATAATTAACGAAGTATCAGGACCAATTGGAATTCCTAGAGTTTGTCCATCTCGAGTACTTCTCACACATTTATCTAAATCATTTCCGTACAATGACGATGAATTTCTCTTTTTCTTTGCTTCATCCTTTCCATGAAGTGCCCAAGAGATACTATGTGTGTAGATAGTTGGATAATATCGAGAAATATCTGTTTTCAAAGCAAAACTGAATTCCGTCGATCTTAATGCAATTTCCTGTTCGTTACTTATTGTATGTCTAACCTGATCAAAAGCACGACTATTCTTTTTTGATCTTTGAATTGGAATGACCGGGCGGGTAATCGAAATTGGGGATTTCCTAATGTGTTGTTTGATGTTCTTCCAATTTTTTTCAATTTGATTACACAATATCATTTGATAAAACGGATTGGGAATACTTAAAACTCGTCTAAAGTTTTTGTAACGAGGTACTGAGTAATTTACACACTTACTCTCGGGTCTATTTATTTTTGAATTTATTTTTTGCCATTCCTGTTGCCATTTCTCATATTGTTCTAATGGAATCCTTGAAGCAAATTCACCGAGAGTAATTGTATGAAAAGAGGGTGGCAATTCTGAAGGGAAGTATCCGTATTGGATCAAATCCTTGGCTTTAAGCATTTGTTGGAATATTCTTATTCACATGTGAAAATAGTATCTACAAAAGGCGGCACTTTCTATGGCGTGGCGGGAGTCTCTGCCCCCGTTCGTAGACCCGTCCCAAAGAAATGGGGTTTCCCCACTTCCCCGCACTCATAGCCCGATCCCCCATGCGATCCGCCGCTCTAACTTGCCCATACCTGCCTGTTTTTCTCCGACGGGAAATCTGTGGAAAACAGGGGTATAATGGCTGGTTTTTCGCGAAACCTGGTTGCCGGGACCAGAAAAATGGGGAATCCGGTTGGGTGGCGGGGCCGGATTCCCGCAGCCCCTCTTGGACGGAGGGTCCCCACCCCTCATTTAGGTCCAGTCTGGAACCTTCCCTTGGGATCCCCCTTCAGAAGGAGTGAGGGTGAGGATGGTTTGGGTACTCACTTTTTCAAACCCGATCGTGAGCGATGTTGTAAAAATTAAACGGGTGAAAAATCATATCGGGTAGATTTTAACTTTCGTATTTTGATATTCCTCGGGAAGTTGTCCAACATTCCAATTGTTTCCTGTCGTTTCGAGATAGTAATATTTCTTTTTATTGTAACTATAGGAAGTTCCGGAACAGTCAGTGCAAGTAATTCCTACTGCCATGTGTTTTGGTGGCGAAATTAAAACAACATCATAATTCATTTCCTTCAAGAGTGCGGCGGTGAGAATTGCAGTATCCTCACAATCCCCCTTACCATCGACAAGGGTCTCTATCGGATACCGTGGATAGTCATTATATCCGGTCGAAACATAATCTTTGGAATAGGGAAGTGACTGAACAAATGCAATAAGATTGTATGCCGCTTCTGTTTTGGAATCTGCTTTGTTTTGAAAAGTCGTTGTTATCCGATCGAGTGCTTTCCTGTCTTGTTCAGAAATTGCATATTTTGCATAATTCCTATCGTGAGATTGTTCTTTGTAATATGCGTAAAGTGAAGTCGGGATTTTCATGCTGTAGGTATATCGATAATTATCGAATGTCCACTGGTAGTTGCGTGTATAATATTGAATGGGTGTCGCCGTGGTTACTTGTTTGCTTTGTTTTGATACAGTTCGAGTTTCAATCGGCATTGTTGAGACCGTTGGCGGAACGGTTATGGGAGTTTCGCCAGTAATTGTTGATTTTACGCTGTGAGGAACTTCCATTATTTCACTATCTGCCCCAAAGACTGCGGGAAAAATAATAAACAAACCGATTCCAAGCACCAAAAAAAAACTAAAAAACATAGGGAAAAACGTTCTCCCAATATCGAATCTATTCATAATATAGTCGAGAATTAGTCCTATGATAAGACCCAGGAGGAATACTGCTCTCAATCTGCCAACTGGGACATCATAAATAAAAAATGAAAAAAAGGCACAAAAAATTCCGACGAATATACTAAAAAACCAATCCTTGACCCATTGCATAAATTTTTATTTTATTTTATAGTGTTTAAAGAATGTTTTTTGAAATTGTAAATATAGCCTTTTAGAAACGACTGCTCCGAACATCCGAGTAGAAAACTGCATTGCATATTGAAGGCTGCCAGGTTGTAAAAAAGTGAACCGGGGGGTCTGTAGGGAGAGAGGAGGCCCTCCGACAATGGAGGGGATAGGACGTTGTCCTGGCCTCCCGGACCCCCGGCTCTCACTACTCCCCACGAACACCCGACTTTTGCCCCGGTAATTGGCCTATATCGGCCGAATTTTGCACACGGAAATGCCCGATTCCCGCCAATCGGAGTTTTTTTTACGCTCCCCGGAAAACCAAAGGCCGGTTTTTTGGCGAATGTGACCGAAAGAGTGTACCGGGACAGGTCATCGGAGACGATTTCGGCCCCGGATGAGTGCTCCCCCTGGATGAGGTCCCCCTTACGACAGGGATTCCCGTTCCCCCGTACCGGCCGGACTTTGCGATGATGCCACGGGCACGGGTCTTTTCAATCCATTGTTTGGGCGTGAGCGTGAAGTTTTTGAGACCTGCCTTTTTTCTAAACCCGTCGATTTCGAGGGGATTAAAATTCGGGTTGTTGAGCTGTTCCCAGATTCCCAAAAAATCGATCGTGTTCCGGTTCCGGATCCAGTTACGGATAAGATCGTCAGTGCCGTCAGGATTCTTATACCGTGCAACATCGGATACAGATGTAGTCCTCATTAAATCACCGGCCCGCACCGCAGGAAAAAACACCAACCCCCACGCCCAAATACCATCCCCCCAAAATACTAGTGATGCTCCTCTTCCTCGACACCGAAACCACCGGCCTCCCGAAATACTCCGCCACAACCGACACGGAAAAATGGCCCCGGGTGGTCCAGCTCGCCTGGTCACTCTACGATATCGATGGCAACCGCCAGAGCCGGAACAGTTTCATCATTTACCCGACCGACTTCACCATCCCCATGGCCTCGGTAAAAAAACACGGCATCACGACCGAGCGGGCGAAAGCAGAAGGAACCTCGCTGCACAAAGTTCTCCCGCAGTTCAATGCGGATGTGGAGAAGTCAACGATGGTTATTGCCCATAATACTGAGTTTGACCTGCCGATTGTGCATACCGAATTCGTCCGGTGCAGACTCAAAACAAACCTCCTCGAAAAAGAAAACTTCTGCACCATGAAACCCCGGGAAATTGTATCGTGGTGCAAGATCCCGAAGGCCTCCGGGTATGGATACAAGTGGCCGACCCTTTCCGAGCTGTATCTCCAGTTGTTTGAAGAAGAATTCACCGGCTGCCATGACGCCGGTGCCGATGTGGAAGCCTGTGCGAGATGTTATTTTGAGTTGCGGAAGCGGGGGATTATCTGATCTGGATACGTGGGGATGAACGGCATGCCGGATCTTTTCATCAGCTTTTTTTCTGTGCAGTATCCAGGAAGACCAGGATAACGAAAGAACCCGGAATACTGCACGCAGTGCATGCACAATTCAGTTCCCATGGACTGGCAGTATTGTGACCTTAACGGATGATTCTCCAGTCAGATTCTCCAGCCTGTCACTGCCCGGATCATCGCAAGCACTATGTGGGAGAACGATCACCTTCTACTAAGGTGCCCTGCAAAAGAGGTGGCACTTCATGAACCGCATCATCGAACAGAACCTGGAGGCAATTATCCGGCTATGCACGCACCGGAAGGTCCGGCGTCTTGCAGTTTTCGGTTCGGCAACGGATGACCGGTTCGATCCGGAGAGAAGCGATCTCGACCTGCTCGTCGAGTTTGAGAAGATGCCGCCCTCAGAGCATGCAGACCAGTATTTCTGTCTTGCAGAAGATCTCGAACGGCTTTTTGGTCGCCCGGTCGATCTCGTTGAGGCAGGGCCGATCCGGAATCCGTATTTCCGCAAGACTCTCGAAGATACGCAGGTTGAGATCTATGCAGCCGCATGACACCCTGAAATACCTTTTCGATATATCTGAAGCGTGCGATCTGATTACGCAGTTCACCGCCAATAAATCCCTTGACGACTACCGGAACGATCCTCTTCTCCGGTCCGGTGTCGAACGCCAGTTTGAAATTATGGCGAAGCCCTCGGCCAGGCGATCCGGTATGACCCCAAAACAGCCCGCCAGATAAGCGATCCTTCCCGTATCATTGCATTCCGGAACCGGCTGATCCACGGGTACGCAACAATTTCAGATGATGTTGTCTGGGGTATCATCGAGACCCGTCTTCCCGTGCTCGCCCGGGAAGTCAAAGAACTCCTTGAAAAAGCCGGGAAATGATGCCCGCCTCACAAGCGTGAAACGGATCTGAATCCGGATAGCAGGTGGTCTTTAAAAAAGATAAAAAGAGCACGGGATTACCGTTTCCGGAAGAAATGATAGCGGCTCATCAAACCGTTATGACCGGGCGATCTCCGCCTCCGGACAAACCTCCGCAAACTTACATCCCAGACACTCACGCTGCGTTGGCCGGGCCGGGAAATCCGCATACTCGTACGAGGCATTCATATCAGCAAATTCCTTCGGGATCATGTCCTGGACCTCGACCAGCTGCTCCCAGAAGAAGGAATACGGTTTTATCTTTCCGGTCTTGAGGAAGACAAGCTCGGTCCGGATGTCATCGGGCCGCATCCGGTAATGCTGCATGGCCCAGAGCACATACGCGGCCATCTGGAGCTCGGTCTCGTACTCGTCATCGTCCCTGCCCGTCTTCCAGTCAGTGAGGACAAGTGTCCCGTCCGGCAGCTTCGTTGCAAAATCCACCTTGACCGTGACCCCGACATCCCCGATGCTGAAGTGATCGAAGGTCTCGTGCCTCAGGCATTCCCGGCCCGCGTAGTCCGGCCATTTCCCGAAGAACGTGTGGAGGCAGGTCTTCCCGTTCTCCTCAATGTAATTGAAGAACGAATTTTGGATCTTCTCGCCGTTGTGGTATTCGGTGAAGGTCTCGCCGCCGATCCCCTTGTAGAGCGAGACTTTCTTTACAAACGCGGCGATCGCGGCATCCTGATCCATCGGCTTCTTCTCGCAATGGAGCTGGATCTGCTGGTCGATGATGTCGTGGATGATCTGGCCCTGAACTACAAACTTGGAGGTGAAATTCTTGAGATACCGGATCTTTTCGGGATTGACGACCGGATCGGTCTTCACGTACGGGGCGATGTACTCGAAGTAGTATTGGCGGGGGCACCGGTTCCAGACGGTGTGCCGGGTGAAGGACCAGGAGTTTATTTTGTGGAAGAAGGGATCGAGATCTGGCATATGTTCCGGTTGTTCGACAAACCGAAATAATTTCTCATGCTAATTCCGTCATTCCACGTCAAAATTTGACAGAGAAAATGATTGAGATTTTCCCGTTTTTTGAAATAAATTCGGAATATGAATCCAGTACGTGTCGGGTTATAATCCGACATGTTTTGGGAAATGTGTGGGGTCGTAACCTGACATGTTGCGGGGACAAAAAAAATTTTGCCCGCGGTGACAGGGGCGGGGGGGCATCGGAGATGTTTGCCGGGATTATTATGGGGGATAGGGGGTGCGGGGGGAAAATGTGGATTATTCTTTTCTCTGTTTCCTGAAGATTATCGCAATGATGAGGATTCCAACAACAGCAGAAAACGGCAGAATCCTCGCTGTCGGCGTTGTTTCCGGAGGATTTTCTATCGGCATCTCAGGTTCTGGTTGTGATCCCACCGGTTCCGGGATTTTAAATCCGCTTTCAAGAACACCGAACTGCCCATCGGGGTTTGTGATGACAACATTATACAAACCGGGGACTGATTTTTGCGGCAGCTCAATAGTGCATGATGCCTCCTCCTGACTGTGTATCGTCACATCCGTCGCGGGGATGAAACCGATATCGAAAATATCCAGCATATTTTTTGGATCTTCATAGGGCATGGTATATCCATCCGAGACCTTGTTGCGGGTCACATACGCGTAACGCCCTTCAATATCGAATGCATTCCGGGGTCCGTGAACATACGGTGACGTATCTTCATACATGCTGTGTTTATGACGGGGACGTACCGGATCGGTGATGTCGATAATCTCAAGCGTGTTATCGGTGCCGACAAACAAATAATTCCCGGCTACCTTTACACCGTACGGGCCGCTCAGCCAGGCACCGGTCTCGCCATTTGTCAGACTTCCTGCGTGAACCGGTTTCTCCGTGTCTGAAACATCGATGATTTCGAGGGCATTATCACCCGAACTTGTCACATAGGCATACCTGCCTTTTACGTATACGCTGTTCGGGATTGTCAGGAGCGCCCCTCCTTCCCCGTTTGCAAGGTAGCCCTTATGGTCCGGCATCCGTGGGTTACTGATGTCAATGATCTCGAATGCATTGCTTGCAGCACTGGTAAGATAGGCATAATTTCCCGATACGAAGATGTTGTTCGGGTTGTTTATTTTCGATCCGAAGTCTCTGTTCGTTATGCGGGCACGAAATACCGGTCTTTCGCGATCCGTGACATCAAAGACTTCAAGGGAATCGGTCAGGACGCTGGGTATATACACATGGTTGTCCGCAACACCGATGCCGAAACCTTCCCGCAGGATCGTACCGCTGTTGCCGTTTGAGACATATCCTGCATGAATCGGGTTTGCCGGGTCTGATATATCCAGGATATCGAGCGCTGCTCCCCCTGTCACATATGCATAATGACCCTGAATTGCGGCAACGATGCCCTTTGTCCGCAGGGGTATCGTGCCCGTTCTGACCGGGTTGCGGGGATCGGATACATTGACAATGGTAAATGTGTTCCCCAAATCGAAGAGATAGAGATAGTTTTTGATAGCAACGAGATCCATCGGCTGGACCAGCAGTTTCTCATCGCTGTTCTCGTCCATTGTGCAGAGCAGTTCCGGTTTAAGGGTTACTGGTGTCAGGACAATTTTTGCCCTTGGTTCAAAACCGGACCCGTGCAGGGTAAGTGTGAGGTTCATTTCATTGCCGGCTTCTGATGGTGTGACTGAAGAAATGACCGGGGCGCCGGCCGCTGATATGACAACGGTCAAGCAGAGACAGCAGATGATAATGAGAACGAAGCGGCGGGATTTCCGTTGTAACCGGAATATGTTCATTACAAATTAATTATTATTTTTGTTTAAATTCGTTTTGAAATTAATTCGCGTCGAATTTTCCCGGCGTGACTGCGCGAGGTCCTCGAACGGCCGGCCGATCCACCACGGGTTCCGGGCCGCCAGCTGCTCGAAGAATGTTGCCATGATGGTATGCAGGGTTACAACACCTCATAAATATTTGTTTGTGTAGGGTTACAACCCGACACGATCGATGGATTGTGGGGGGTTGTGATCGGATACACGGGGAGTTTTACCCGGAAACCGGCGTCCGGGTCATGCTGTGGTTGCCGGCGATCATTCTCACCGGAATCCCGGGCCTTTTACGGACACCTGTTTTTCCTGATTGCGATTGTAAAATGGATAACCGGAAGATTTTCGTGGTAACAATGCGATTATTGGCTGATGGCGAAATCCTGGAAAGAGGCAAAGGAATGCGCAGCGAAGGAGGGGCACCCGCTCGTGTACCATGACTGCGATGCGGAAACCTACGGGTCGTGCGGGCAGGGTGAGCAGCAGGGCTCGTTCCAGGGCGGGGTTTTTGTCGAGCACCGGTGCATCTGCATGCCGGCGATTCTGAGCGAAGAGGAGTTGTGCCAAAAAGAGAAAGTGTTCCTTGAGGAGAATCCGGACTGGTGAGCGGGCCGTTCACGCTGGCGTGAGGATCCGGGGCATGCTGGCCGGAGCGGATGTTGCGAGGCCCAGGAGGGTGTCGGCGATGGGGATGAGTTTCATCGTGTCTGAATTTTATTTGGGGTGTGCCGGGATATAAGGGGGTGGGGGTGCGGTGCGAAAATTGGCAATTTGTATCCGGAGACATGGCCATCCGGATTATTTTTTTTCAGGATCCATCAGGATAGCGCCACTCCCGAACACCCAGAAGAGGAGTGGATATGCGATCATCCGCTCCATGCCTCCCGTGCCAAGTCCGGCATAGAATTTCACTTCAAGAAGGACAATCGCAACAAGCGTGATGGTACCAAGTACTACCGAGATATATGCCCAGGGCCTGGGGAAAACCCGGTATGACATAATGGCCAGAATTCCGCCAAAGAAGAAGACAATTCCGGCAGAGACAATGTGAGGGACTCCCATGGTTTCCGGAAAAAAGCCGACCCCCATCTGGCCTATTCCGACCAATGCCATCAGTCTGCAGAACCAGGGGTCTAACCCTTCTTTCTTAAGAAGAAACCCAGCTGCAATGAGGAGGATACCAAAAACGATAACGGATGAGTTGAAGATTAGTGCCGTTGATCCAACTCCGAGATCGCTGATGACCTGTGTGACATGGTAACCAGGGTACAGTGCTTCAGAAACAATAATTCCCATAAACGACCATGCAGCACCGAGAAAAAGCAGGATGCCGGCCAGAACTTTGTTTGAGAACATCATAGAAATGATTCCCTGAACTGTATATGTCCTTATTAGCTGGGATAATCGTTACGTATGATTTTTTTAACCGGTGTGATTTCCTTTTGCCTCAGACCTGTGGGAGATTATGAATAATTTTTCTGATCATGAGAATGATAATCTTGTTCAACCTCATTTTCAAAATCCCCGGTCATTCGTAAATCCGGATTTGAAACAAGATAAAGTCGTATTAACTCACAGACATCCGGATCCCTGATTATCGTGCTGTGATTGAGCCCATCAAAAGCATCTGTGGAAGCATATGATAACATGCTGTGGCAATCTGCCACAACTCCGTCGCCATAATATGTTTTGAAATACGTCTTTCCCGACAAATTACGGGCTTTTGTCTTCCCGTCAAAACTGAGCGGGACTGGCAAACCCTCGCTGAATCCCGCCCTTCTCAGGAGGTAGAGGATAAACCCGGGTATACGGTCATTTTCATACCACACGTAAAACAACTTTCTTCGTCTGCCATTGTACCCGATGATAATCCTGTACCTGACTGCGTTTTCCCGCTCATACCGTTCATTTTGTTCCAGCAGATTCGTGGTCATGCTGTACGTTTTCAGTTCTGTAAAAGCCGGGCGGTTCAGGAAACCCGCAAGAATATCCACGAGTCGTCCATCTGCTCCCGCAGAACCATGGTTGACCGGGGCAATACCTATCCACTGGCGAACTTTTCCGGCATTGGCATTGTCATTATTAGGGTAATTCAGAATCCATAACCGGGATATCTGCGCACCCATGGAATGACAGACAATATCGAACCGACCGGAGTATCCTTTCCGGGTTAGCTCCGTATCAATGAACACCTTAAAAGAAGCCAGGACCGTAATTGCAGTCTCAAAATTCTGCTTCTCATAATCAAACGTCAGATAGAGAAGTCGTTTATCGTTGTGCATCTGCAACGAATCAAACGTCTGGGGAGATGCAAGAAATCCATGGATGAGAACTGCAACTGAATCATAGATGTGAAACGCGCCTTTTACCCTGTTGATCTCATCTTGGCCTTCCAACAGGATGAGATCGAATGTCCTGTCGGTTGCATTCATGGAAGACGAATCGGGAATATCAGCACGTGCGGAAATCCATATTGTACCTGCCGGGTTTTGAGCATCACTCTGTGTCCCACAGCGGATATCTGCGGATTCTGTTGTGAGGGTGATTCTCCTGCCGCTTTTGTTGACAAGGTAAAGAGAAAAACCGTTCCCGTTCGGAACCGGTGCAGGTTTGTTAATGAAACCCTCAACGATAATCATCTGGTTTTTTTCGCCGGACATACCAAAGGATGGAAAAACGGACAGGGTTCTTTCGTTCATTTTCAGTCAGCCACAGGTAAATATGATGGAAGAAATTCTGGAATGCCAAGGGGTGTTTCCTTTACAGACGGTATCATTTAACTATCTATTCTGCCTGTGTTTACCCTTTTCCATGGATCAAATAAAGCAGGAAAAACGCCCGGTTTATTGAGAATAACAGATGATTTCCTGCCAAAAAATTTCTCTTATGGAAAAGAGTCATTCTGATAAACCGCTGGCTGTCGGGACGGATGTTTGTCCTTCGGATTTTCAAACGCGAATCGAATAATATATTTATAATCAACTCGAATAGCGGGAGATATTAACCTGAATACTCTCAATTTTCCTTTTAACGGTGAATGGATTGATTCAACAAGGTAGTAAGATGCAACCAAATATTTCCTTTAAGTTCATCCCTCCGGGTCAGAGCTATACGCCATCGGATAAAAAAAGTGAAGTTGTACTTGATGTCGGGGGTCTGAATGAAGGGCACTTCTTCGATCATCATTTCCCCCGGGGCCCAGGCGACTGTGCTGCCCTGCTGGTCCTTAATAATAAGGATCGGCTGAATGACTTGTTGCCCCTCCAGAACGTGACCATCGTTATTCATAGAGAACCAGATTTTGACTGTGCCTGTGCAGCCTGGCTTGTGTCCAATTACTTATGGAATAAAGGGCATTTTCCCGAGGGTTCAGAGTGGGTGGCACAATATGCCATGATTGTTGATTCCGGTAAGCTGAATATCAAAAAAGAGTTCTTTTTAGTGCCTGCAAGCGTGCTCTATGGATTTTACCGGTCAGCAGAGAAGAACAAAGACCTGGATACTCCGGAGAAACGGGATCGCTGGATTTTGGAAAGAGCATTCGACCTGATGAGCTGGTGTGCAAAAAACCTGTCAACCGGCATTTCGATCGGAAATGATGACGAGAAAATCTTTGACCTTATGAAAGGATCCGGCGTATTCGAACCGGAATACCAGCTGCTGAAGGAAGACCGGTTGAATTACGATAACGATCTCGCGGATAACCGTATCACTGAAAAAAATGATCAATTCCAGGTATACAATAAACTGACCTGCGGCGTGGAATGCGTCAGGGCATTAATTTTTCGCCAGTGCGCCCGGTCTTCCCTGACGAAATACTGGGCAAGAAATGATGGTTTCATCGTGACGCTGATCCCTCTGGCTTGTGACGGGTGGGGTGACGGGTTATGGAAACCCGACGGCTTTGCTGTAAAACCCAACCGGGTCATTATATCGATCCCCCCGGAATTGCCGTTCAGCCTGCAACAGCTGGCGGTTCAGCTCGAACGTGCAGAATGTGAAGCCGAACGGCAATTCCTGGGTGACAAAGCCGAACTCAAACGGACAAGAACTGTTATCAGGCGTGGTTATGAAGATGCGAAGTGGGTTACCAATAACGATCCCTGGTACGATGGCAGTTCTCACAATTATACCATTGTGGATTCCCCGTCAAGCCTGAGTCTTCTGTCTACCGAGCGAATAAAAAATATTGCCCTGAACTATACCCTGTGCGATATAACTTCAGCACGGATTACCGTGATCTGTCCGCTCTCGTTAAAAACAGACGGGATGGATTCAAAGATAACCTGGGAAAATGTACTCGCCGGGGTCAACGGCAGCGGGTCCCGTTGGGCTCTGTTGAAAATGAAAACGGGAAAAAAGACACATTGCGAGGATGTAACCGGTTATCTTTATGATTCTGTCAGGAGATTTCTGAATCTTGATTATTCAGGTCACCGGGAAACGGCCTGGTATGAAAATACTGTTGATACGCTCCATATTGTCAGGTCGGACGCACCGGATACAAACGGTACCCGGTACCTGTTTCCACAACTTGAAACGGTTGAAAATATCCGATCCCCGAAAAATAATTTTCACACATTCCGGCTCGTAAATTTTGGTTCAAAGATCGGGTTCCTGATCCTGTCTGTTGATCTTCGGGAGATTATGTCCCACGACATCCAGAAAATTCTCTCCGGCATAAATGAGCGGTACCCGGATTTTCTCTCTCTTCTGTCCCTATCCTCCAGTCACATAGAATGTAAAGAACCGGTATTCATGGTGTTTGCAGAATTCAATGGTGATAAAATCAATAATATCGACATCGGGCAGGATGTTTTCTCAGCATGCTCATTTTTGGACCCGACAATCCCTTCGACAGACGGTTCAAGTGAACGGGCACGAATGGAACAGATGCTGCTCAGAATTACCGCAGGTACCCTCTTTGGATTCTCACGGAACTGTACGGTATTCGGTTCAATTGCCCGGCCGGTTCTTCATGCTGAGGCAGAAAAACAGGACGGGAACAGGCAGGAGACGAAAAGATCGCATTTCATCGATGCATATTACCGGAGGTTCAACGAACCCTGGCTGTACGAGTGGATCGTTGCCCTGCACCAGCACTGGGTTTTGATAGATATGAAGACCCGGTTAGGTGCCGTCGGTATCAATGAACGACGCAGTCTGTCCCGCCTTCAGTCAGAATTCGTGGAATTCACTGCAGATGCCTGTTTCACAGAAGTGACAAGCGACCCGATAGGCGCTGAGCTCTATAACAAATGGAAAGAACTGCTCTCGTTCGATGATCTGAACCAGGAAGTCAATTCTCAGATCGATGCCCTGAACAATCGTGTCACATCATCCATCCAGGGCATCCTGGGAATTATTACATTCGTCTTCTTCCCCTTGTCCCTGATTGTTGCCATTCTGGCATTCTTCGAATTTACCGATATGTCGGAAATGGCGGTTTTGACGAAACTGGTGATATTGGGCAGTCTAATCGTATTATGTATCGTCATCTGGTATGTCATCTCATACTTCTCTGAAAAAAAATGACCTGATAATCTGTCTGTGATTTGAATACAATCGTATCTGACGGATCGACATGTCAGCGGAGTCTGCAATGAAAGAAGGTAATAATATAACAAAACTGCGGGAGAACTTTCAGTTCGCCCAGGAAAATATCGAAACCGGTGAGAAGTACAATAACCCTGCCTTTTTCGAAAAGGCGATGGGCGATCTGCAGAAAGTAGTCGATGCCCTCCTGAATATTTTTTATAACAAGTACATCGTCTCGTTCTCTGAAGAGGATCAGGCTGTTATTAATGAGAATCTTAAAAAACTCGAGAGAAAAACCTTCGATGCGCTTCCCCTGGGAAAGAAGATGAATTTCCTCCGGATGACGGATGGTTTTTCCGATGGAATGAATTTCTGCAAAAAAGTTGAACAGCAACACAACATTTCACTGAACAATCTGGTAATCCTCCGCGATGGCAGGTTTGTCGATATCAGGAACAAAGCAATTCATATAAAAGATGATCCGGCCTCTATTGACTGGGACACGGTTATTGGCCAGTTAAACCTGGTTTCTGCGGTGCTGACCGAGCTGGGATACCCGGGCTTTTATGAATATGCCATCAACCGGTACAACAACTTTGTCGACAAATTCAGACAGGCCGGGATTCGTTTCTCGTGTGCTCCCGATTCGCCCGTAAAAATTGACGAAAATATTATCTCCGGATTTACGCGTGATGGAGTACCTGTTAACCTGGTACAGGAGATACGCGAGTCAGGTAACAATTTTCAGATTATCGGAGAAGGCGGCATCGGCAAGAGCACGATGTTGCGCACCATCTGTGAAAAGTTCACTGAAGAAAACAGGAAAATTGTAAAAAAAACCGTTGCTGAACACCAGGATACCTTCCTGCCCATCCCCGTCTGGATCTCCGCATCCCGACTGAAAGTATCCGGGGCATTGAGATACGAGATAAACGACTTTCGGGATGATGTTGCAAAACTATCCGGAAAAAAGGACTTAGATATCCTCAGTGAAGCAGAAAAACTGGCTGCATTATACGACGATGCTTTAGGAAAGGACAAAAAGCCAGTATTTATTTTGTTACTCGATGGGTTTAATGAAATCAATGGATTAAATGATGAAATAAAGGGAGAATTTCTCTCAATCTTTGAGTTTTTATCCGAAAAAAGAATCCAAATCGTTCTGACCTCAAGAGTAAAACTTCCCTCTCCAGGTAAAAAAACCGATTTTATTGAGGTATATGCAAAAGGTCTGGATAAAGAAACAATTGAGCGATATATCCAGGCACACCTCAACGAATCCACAGGCCGGGATATCGGGAACAAACTTTCCAGTAAAAAAATGCTCGAGGTCCTGAAAAATCCCATGTATCTTACGTTATACACAGGATATCAGTATGATAAGGATTCAGAATCCTCCCAACAGAATATCCACAACTTAATCCGACAGAAGAAGCTAAATATCATCGACACCCCGGTCATCTGTAAATCCTATATTTTGTGGAATTTCGTCCAGTACAAGATTCTTTACCATAATGTATACCGCCCGTTACTGGAAGAGGTGCACTCCCCGAACGCGAAAATAAGAAAATCCGGATTAAAATTTTTCGAAAGGGAGCAGGACAAGCATATCTGGATTATCAGTGAGTTTGTCCAGAAGACCGCGTGGGAGATGGTCTCAAAAGGGCAGTTTGAGATAGAATTTTCCAATGCCCCCACAGAGGGTCATAATCCCGGTGCACGGAACAGTAAAGAGATCCTGGACTATCTTTCAAACACACTCGGACTGATAAAATATGATGGGGCAACAATCAGTTTCAGTCACCAGAATTTCAGGGATTTTTTTGCGGCTTGTTATTACATTAAAAATTACATGCAGCTCATCGGGGATAACAAAGATGAGAATAAACTGCACGAACAGTTAAGAAGTGAATTCATACCTTCAGATATCAAGAAAACTGTAGGTGAACTGCTCGGAGAGCTTGAGGAAAGCCGCAGTATCCCCCTGAAGAGAATACTGAAAGAATATCAGGACGCTGGCAATGCGGGCCCGGTTTATGATCATACTGTTGAGAACATATTCGAGATTCATAAATCCCTTAATACATTATGCCCTGTCGAGTTCCTCAATACAGACATCGAGCGGCTCAATTTCAACGATGTTGAATCTGACAAAATTATCGTTTTCGTCAAAAATACTCTGGACACAATATCCATTGATCTCGTTTTATCAGATGTAACATCTTTGAAGGATATGGAAAAAAACGTCACCCTGAAAAAATTAAAAAACCTGTTCATGCTATCTGCCAGGTGTGCAAATAATCTGCAGAAGGATGATATCCGGAGAATGTTTTATGTCTGGCTCCGGTGGACGAGGAGTGTTTACCGAAATGAGACAAAGAACCCTTCGACAAGCCTGACCGGCAGAATTACTTACCGGGTGCTGTCCAGTGACAAGCTCACCATTTTCCTTCTTTCAAATGTAATCTATACCTTTCTCGCAGGTGGAAATGTCGGTATAGGGAAAAACGGTTTCTTGAATATTTTCCAGGAGGTTGGAAATTCAAAGAATGATTATCAGGACCTGATGGAAATACTGGAAAAAGAGGGCAAAGAAATTGATAATTCAAAAATTATCGATCCAGTATTCCGCCTGGCCTCCCGAAGCGATTATGCGGCAAATTTTGTCTGTTTCATTCTGGATTACTATCTCTATCATAACGTGGATGCCGGGTTGGACCTTATACGGATGTTAAGAGAGAAGATCGGGAAGGAGCAGACCGACCATGAAAGAGAGACCAATATCAGGTTCAGGATAATGTCCGGTCTGAATTATTGCGTCCAGGAATCAAAGTGTCATGGGAAACACAATCCGGCTGTATTCAAAGAGAAATTCAAACCTATTATGAATGAATTCCTTGATTCGGAACTCGAAAATTTTTCAGATAATATCGCAACGGAGTATAAGAATTTCAAGTACGGGTATTACTTCCCGTTTGGTATTCTGTTCACATTTGACAACGGGACAGATGATGATGAAACGGTAAGAAAGGTTTTAACGAAAATATTCCCCGGTGACGGCAGCCTTGATCTGTTATTATTCCAAAAGGTTATTCTCGATATTGCCTGCATATCCGCTGGAACTTTTTTTGTGCAAAATGAGAATTACACGGGTACTGAAGCCGGGGAGGCAGTTCAGAATAGTCAGTACCTTGAAAATACGTTTGATTTTTTCGAGGCATTGATCCTGAAATTGTATCCCTCATATACAATCGACTCTCCTTATGAGAAGGATAATATCGTCTGGGAATCCTTGCTTGAATCCCTTGCAATTGTGTACTGCAGTTATCCGTCAAAAACCGAGGAATTTCTCGACAGGTTATATCTCCAGTATCTCGAAGATTACGCGACAGAAAAACAAAATAAAGTCTTAAGTCTGAAATCAAACCTCAGGCAGGCAACGGAAAAGAAATTTGTTCATCTATGTAACGCAGGACTTAATGAGAAAGAATACAAGATTCGTGAATTTGTAGAAAATTACAAAAATGTACTGATTTTTGCAGATCTCGCCAATAATGCATTTATATCGTTCCCCAATGTCACAAAATCACTCGTTCTCTGGGGAGAAGACTCCTTTTACAAAAATATCGATGTGTATAAACACAATCCCAAAAAATTCATCAACCAGACATTATATGAGGTAATCTCGATTTGTAAAACTCCAAATTTTTATGAGATAAAACTGGATAATTAACGATCGGTTCCCAGCCCTTTTTACAGGATAGATCGATTGCGCCCGGACCTGCGTAATCCACCTGGCGGGTTGCGGGGAGACGACCAGCAGGGTAATCAGACCTGCTCATTATCCACCACCCCCAACGTAACTCCCCACAACCAACTCCAGACTCTGGCAGGGGGGTCCGGCCGGATTTTTTCCTGAAGATTGGGGGGGTAGGCCGGGGACCCCCGTCCCGTACTATTTGGCCCCCGGCTCCCTCACGGCACAATGCGGCCCCGGAGCCGCGGGTCCGGCTCCAGATCCTCCGGCCCCCCGTTTGATGCGATCCAGCTGGAGGTTTTTCCCAAAGAGATGATCCTGATACGGTAAACCGGCGAAGTCCTGCCGCTCGCCAGCGTAGGGGGAGTGCCCGCACAGGTTCTACGACGGAAGATTCGGGCGATCCGACGGAGAGGTGGCACTCAAAACAGGCCTTCTTTTCATTTCAGCATGCCAGAGTGCGATCCGGTCTGAGATCAGCCATGTATAATAGCTCTATTTTCGCCGGATTTCCGCCGCTTAAAATCGCCCGATTGCCCTGAATCCTGAGAAAACCGCGCATTTCCAAAACCCATGTACGGAAATGGGGTGTTTTTGCATGGAATTCATGGATCCGGGAATGTCCCGGCCAGGAGTCTCCGACGGAGAGTGTTGGTTGGGAGAGAGTATCTGTTTTGGGGAGTCTGGCACGACGGTGCCGACGGTGAATGGGGGCCATACCCGGGATTCCCCGTTAATGCAGCGATTCTCCGACGGCGAATAACGCCTCTCCGACATGAGCCCGATCCGGAAAACAGGCCTTCCTTTCGATCCACCCCTCCTGCACCCCCACCCCACACGCGATCCTTGAAGGATTTTAGCTCTATTTTCATTTTACAAGGCGCGGCAAAACCGTCCGATTGGCGTAAATCCTGCGCTGCGGGCGTATTCCAAAAATATGTGTACAGAATACCCCCGTTTTTGCATGAAAGTCCCGGGAGGGGAGGCAAAACTGGGACAACGGAGCCTGATACGGGGCCGGATTGGTATGCCGGAGAGACCGTTTTGGCGTATGTTTAGCCACGACGTTACCGTCAGCAGGTAATTCCCTCTTTATCACCGATTCCGGATTCGTGCCTTCAGTTCTTCATGGATCCGGTCAAGGTACCGGATATCCTGCCGGCGGTCCTTGTTCTGCGAGGACCATTTCCGCGGGAGATCGGGCGATATGGAAAACCGGACCCTGGTCCTCATCTCACTGAGCGGGGTGATGACAAAGGAGAGGTGCGAGTCTGCGTACATGAAATCGATCGTCCCTTTCTCTGCATCGGCCGGGATCATGACAAAACGCCCCCAGATCGTCTGAATCGCATCGAGACAATAGCCATGCACGACACCCGCTGGCAGGCCCATGACGATCTCCCGGCACATGGGGTCTTCGAGTTCGGCCTGTGTAAAATATTCCTGTTCATCCACGCCTGGTTCTTGCAGCGGATCGTATTCAAGCGCCCACTGGACGAAGATCCAGATCAGGAGGGCAAAGAAACAAAAATAGAGCACCGTGCGTATAAGAGAGTCTGCGGGGCTCAGGATCACACCCGCTATGCACGCAAGGATAAAAATCACCAAAAATTTTTCCCGGGTTGCGCGGGGAGTCTCCTTATGGATATAGTTTACAAATAAACGGGAAGGGCCGGCGCCTCGGACCGTTGTTCTCTCACCCCGGAGTGCCCGGATCGCGTAGATGAGGAAGAAAAGAATAACACCCCCGGTCACCACGACAAAAGCATTAAAGTAATTTTGTCTGGTTGCATGGTCCGGCTGCATGAGACTCATGACACCCAGCAGAAAAAGCATCATGATGGCAAAACCACCCAGAAGGATCATAAAGGCAACTGTGTTCATCCGCTGGAGGTCCATGTTGTAGTCCCGGTACTATTCGATTTTGTTAGTATTGATGCGTTTGCTGCTCCCGGACCAGGATCGATAAAAAACCCGGTCGGAGTATGACCTCCTGCAGATGGCCGGGATGTTTTGGATACGCGGTCTCTCCCGATGCTGAGCCCGACCGTGACCTCCCTGGTGAGGTGCGTTATCTGGTGGATCACGATCGTGCCAGATCTTCGCCAGCCGCTCCGGTTGCCGGGAGACCGGCCGGCACACAAACCCTATAATAATTCCCGACCAAGATACCATTACGCGAGGGGTGAAATATCCATGGGCAAGGCAATCGAATGCATCTATGAGAACAATGTCTTAAAACCGGTTGGCAAGGTCCCTTTCCGGGAAGGAGAACGGATCCGCATAACGGTCGAGAAAAAACTGCCGTTTGATCCAATACAGCTCAAAAAGAAACCTTCCTCGGCCCGGATCAGTTCGCTCAAGGATGAATCATGGACCTCTTCTTAGATACCTCATTTATTATTCCGTTGATCATTGAAACCGACACGACAAAACGAGCCCGGGATTTTTACTCTTCCTATCCGGGCACCTGTGCCGCGAGCATGTCGGTCTATGAAGAAGCGTTCTTTGTTTGGTCTCCGGCTGCTTGCGGATGATGAATTCGGGATAACCAACACCTCCCGGCTCAAGGAGCATATCCAAAAGGAAGGATACGGCTTTGCGGACGAATTTATCAGCCACCTGCATGAAGTTTTTTCCGGCCTTGCGATCGTTCCGGATTCCGTGAACCTGAACCTGATCGAAGAGATTGCCCGCACACACCGGCTTCTTCCCAACGATGCCCTGATTGTTGCAACATGCCGGGAACATGCAATACCGAAGATTGCAACGTTCGACCGGGATTTTGCAAAAATCCGGGATCCTGTTCGCGTAAAAATCTAAAAAAAACGGTATTCGCACGAGTCATTATCCCCTCATCTTTTTTTACTTGCCCTCTCACTCTTCCACCACCGGGTTTCGTCCGGCACAATCCCGTTCCGGAGCTGCAGACCATGATCCAGATCCGTCGATTCCCTGTTCAGCATGATCCACCTGGAGAATTTTCACGAAACGCTAGATCCGAATGAGTGGCCGTTACAAAGAAATAAGCCTGGAATGCAGCCATTCATGGATGGCGAACCTGAGCGCTCCGTCGGAACCCGATCCGGAAAACAGGCCTTCCTTCCGACCGCCAGTCTGATATACGGTCAAACCCGGCTTTTCGACGTGTAACCGGTCTATACCGGCCGATTTTTGGCACGCACTCCGCCCGATTCCCGCCAACCGGCGTTCATTTTGCACTCCCCTGAAAACATGCGGCCGATTTTTTTGCGTTTCCGGCCGAAAAAGTGTACATGGGGTGACAATCGGAGGCGATATTGGGCCCGGATGGGATATACTCCGTCAGGTGTGCCTTTGGACGTGTCCCCGATTCATCATATCGCAATGGTGAATTCAGCTTTTGCAAACCTTTCGAAAGGCGGGGTGTTGCATGACCCGAATGCTCTGAAAATGATACCGGGGATCCTGACTCCAGAAAAAAAGGGGAGTATATGTCACTCTGTTGCATCAACGTAAAGGTTGAACGGTTCCGTTTCAGAGCCCATGATTGTCTTGTAGACCCAGACCGGTTTCAGAGCATCGCTCTTCTTATCGTAGTAGTAACCAAATTCAATCGCTGATACCTTCGATCCTGTGGGGATGGTGCCTTGTAATTCCGCACTCGTCTTTCCCTCCTTGAGCTTTTTGAAACCATCCTCAGCGGAAATTACTGACGATTCCCCGGATTTTTCATATACTGTGATCCAGTTTTTGTAAATGTCCAGGATTTCACCATTTTCCCCAAGCATCAGGCTGATGCCCGCTTTGTATACGGGATATCCATCGATGTTCTGTATGTAGCGTACCTGTGTCCGGACCGGATATTTTTCCACCTCGGTCCCGGTAGTGACATTGTATTTTACCCGATACAGAGGTATGGCGTTGATGAGGCTTGCATCATCAGGCAGACCCCCGTACTCTTCGAGAGATTTTTCTGCCAGAGCCGGAGCTTCATCCGCGGGGGGTATGCTGTTCTTGACCGTCATACTCAGTTTTTCATTGACATCCTGGAACGTCTCAACAGATTTTACCGTATAAAGATGTACGGTTCCGGGTGTTTCTGGATACCTCGTTTCCAGAATCAGTTTTTCCGTACTTCCCTGAACCGGTGCGAGTGTTTGATCTTGCGGGATTCCTGCATGGGAAGATGAACCGCTCCACCCGTACCCGCCAAAAACCGCAACTCCTGCGATCATGCAGCTTGCGAATATAAGGCTGAATATTACCCATTTGATTTTCAGTGGTGTCATTTCAATCACGTGTACCAATAATCGTAATAGATGGTGTCATCATCCAGAATCTCACTTGACGCTACGGTACCATGGCCGGGTAAGTGATCATTCTGTAATTGATCTGCTGTATCAAATACTACACGAACCTGCGTTCCGTCGCCAAATAAAAACACTTTGCGTTGCAGACTGCCATGACGAAGCCAATGAATAATCGTACGTAATGCAGTTGTTAAGGAACGAGTTTGTAAGAGCCGGATCTGAATATTTTATACTCGCAAAACCGAGGATCCCATGAGAATGTCTGAGGGCCCCGCCCCATTGGAGATCCAATAGCGCCCAGCAGGAATCGAGCACAACCCATTTGTTTGCACTTATCAGACTTGTTCCCCATTTCTTGTAAACTTCAGTCCTTATCAGAGACGATGTCGGATAGTTGCTGTACTCCAGGTAGCCGACACTGCTGATCCAGTCCCCATGACCATAATGGTAATGGAAATCTGCGTTGTTAAGGCCCCCGCCGGATGTGGCGAAATCGGTATCATCCACACTGGTGTCAACCTGGTAGAATGCCTGTGACCATCCTTGTCCGGTCAGCCAATTGTATACATACGCATGGCTATATGTTCCATCCGGGTAAAGATCGGTCTGGCTGTTATAGTTTTCAACATTCGTCATGGAAAACTGATACGCCGACACAGGGAGCATGAACATACATAGTATCATCAGTCCCGATAGAACGATGATGCTCTTGTGCATTTTCATTCTTTTTTCACTTCCTTTGATGTTTTCTCATAGCTTACGCTCGACAGGCACAAGGAAACCATCATCAGGTCAAGAGAAGATGTTCTCATGCCTAACAGGCGGGGACGTGGGTTCATTGGTTTGCTAACTCAGGTGAACCCGTCCTTTTCTTTTCACGGAGCAACCACCGGTTGCCCGCGTATCCCGGATTCATTACGGGACTAATAAAACTTCTATGGCGTTTGGCTAAGTATTGTACAACACTTAGCCAAACGCCACAGAAAGTTTAAGAGCCGGGTCACAAAAACTGCTTTTCGATACGATGAAAGCATCAGCGCTCTGTCTTTTGGTCCTGATTGGAAGTGTAGTACTCGTTTCAGGAGTATCGGCATCGATTATCGAAGAAACCGGGAAGTATACGGTCGAACCGGCAGGCAGACTTCATCTCCCGACAATCACACCCCTTGTATCATCCACCATTACCCAGGGAGAGATCGATGTATATTACCGCACGATATCATCAGGAACCTCATAGATGGTCACAGATCTCTATTGGGGAAACCCTGCAAACTCGCTCTCCCTGACCATTGTCGCACCCGACGCAACGCTCGGCCCGTTTTATGACTCCGCGGACGGGATTGTGAATGGCCGCATCGCATTGAGCGTTTCAAGCCCATCCGGCCTGACGCCGGGAACATGGACGTTTTACATCAGGGGGCATTCCGTGTCCGGGTCACAGGTTTATTCCTTCATAACATATTGACAAACGAGAAAAACAAAAGCTTAATCGGTACAGACTTATAAAAACAGAATGATGGAAACGAGAGGGATCCGGACTGTCATTCTGATCATAACACTCCTCTTCTGCATTCTCATCCAGCCCGGGGTTGCAGGAACACCGTATGTGGTCGAACCGGTAGCCAATCCGGACCTGATTTCTGCGGTGCCGGTCGATCCCGTTCCTGTATCGTTCTTTCATCTCTCCCCCCGGGAAATGGCAATTTTCCTTGCATTGATGTTCTCTCCGCTCCTGCTCTTCCCAATCGAGATCCTCTTTACATTCCGACTGTTTCTGTTTCTGGGATACCGTAAGGCCGAACAGAATGTGGTCCTGTTCAACGATAACCGACAGAAAATCTGTCAGGCGATTCAGTCCAACCCGGGGATTTTTTTCAACGGTCTTTGCCGCGTCACGGGCATCAATCGCGGGACAGTGAAATATCATCTCATCATGCTGCAACTCACCGGGAAAATTTCCGCATTCTCCTGTGCAGGTCCGGACCGGTATTTTGAAAACAACGGGCGCTTTTCCGAAATAGAACGTCTCATCTTTATGTACCTGCAGGAAAGAACTGCAACGAAGATCATCTGGCTGGTTCTTGAGAACCCGGATATATCCCAAACCGAAGTTGTCGAACACGTCGGAATATCGGCACCTTCGGTATCACGGCATATGGCAGTACTCATCCATGATGGAATCGTCACCATGCAAAAAAAAGGACGACAGGTACATTACCGGATCAGTGAGAATGTTGATCCGGTTTTGCAGAAGTATCGGGGCCGAGTGGCTCTCTGAATTGAACTGAACCCTGGAACGTCCAGTTTTTTCTCAAAAAGGGCACACCATTTTTTGGGGAATCATTCCCTTGGTACTCCCTCCCTCCCACCAAATGCTCATCTGTTGGCGTAGTGTGAGGTGTTCGCAGGTTTTCTCTGACGGCGAATAATGCCTCTCCGTCGGAACCCGATCCGGAAAACAGGCCTTCCTTCCGATCGCCAGTCTGATATACGGTCAAACCCGGCTTTTCGACGTGTAACCGGCCTGTGCCGGCCGATTTTTGGCACGCACTCCGCCCGTTTCTCCCCAACCGGGGTTCATTTTACGCTCCCTTCAAAACATGCGACCGATATTTTTGCGTTTCCGGCCGAAAAAGTGTACAGGGGGAGGCAATCGGAGGCGATTTTGGGCCCGGATGAGAGCACTCCCGGATCAGCCATGCACACGACAGGTTTTTTCAATAACCGGCCCATGAGTCGGATAAATGGATGCGGGCGGACCGGGCATCACGGATTTGTGTTGTCCTTTTTTGCAGGATCGAGTGCCGCAGGTGGTTGTTCACGGGCGTTTTCTATCGTGAGAAGAGTGGGGGATGCTACTCAGCCTGAGCGGCTGTTTCTCCTTTGCGGTCCTGGTATCTTTCCGGGCAGAGATATAGAACGCATTCCGCACCAGCGAAGCATTCCGTTCCATCTGGGGATACCGCTTCATGGATTCGGCAACACTTAAGAAAACTTCGAGAGCGGTCTTCCCGGTCCGGCTCCGGCTCATGATATTTTTCAGATCCTCTTTGGAAAACACCGACGCTATCGCGTCAAGATCGTCCGGGCCGAGATCGCAGAGACCGAAGATCGTAAAGATCAGGGGCAGGTCCCGCCGGTCATAGACCCGGGAGAGCAGGGTTTTGCCGGCCTTTCTGATAAGCGCCGGCCGGACTTTTTTATCGCACGCGTCAAGGAGCATCTCGAGTGCCAGAACGCCATCCCGTTTGATTCCTGCAAGATCGTCAAGATCCGCGATCATAAAAAGGGCGGCCCGGTCGATCTTCCCGCCATTCCGAATTACGGAAAAAACAAATGAGCCCCCGCCAGCGCAGTCCATCTTAATAAAATTCCGAAGCATCTGCTCATGCTCGTTTTTGAACCTGCCTTCCCCCTGCTGAATCTCTTCGACCAGTTCCTCTGCTGACAGGAAGAGTTCTGAAAAGAGTCTTCCCCACGCACCGTCAAGCAGGTTAGATGCGGGCAGGGTCGACCCTGAATCGAGGCAGGCCTCAAATATTCTGAGCAATTCGGCAGATCCGCATCGCTCCAGTTTTGACAGGTGTGCGTTTGGCTGGAGCGGCAGGAGCCTTTTCATATCCTCAAATTATTTTGTTTTTTTAGTATATCTGGATTTTTCCGGGTTCATAAAAACAGGCTCTTCATTATTGTAAGTGGGTACGATAAACGATGAATTCATCAGGCATGGTATTGCAGAAACCGCCGCATGAGAGCCCCTTTTTGGACCGGCAGAGTTCATCGTAACGGGGGTTTGGGAGCAAAACAGCCCCCATCAACCGGCTTACCGGGATTCAGGTTACCCGCACAGATCAGCAAAGAGTCAAAAAACAGCGGTAATTCATACGGGATTTACCCGCAGAAAATTACAGGATTTTAGAAGAATATCCAAGTAAAAAATCATCCCGGCATTATCTTTTTTAAGTTACGATTATCCGGCGGTCTTCGCACAAGATTTGCGGGACAGTACTTTGTCGGAGATGTCTCAGCCAGCGCCCCGGTGCCCTTCTCATGATCTCTGGAGATCCTGGTTCACCAGCCGGAAAGAAACGCGAAAGCTACCAGTTAAATATCGCCCCGCACCACGGGGTAGGTGTATGGCAACCACCCCCACGACCCGGTTCCTGGCAATCATCGTTGCGCTGATCGTCCTGTGCACGCCAGCCCTGGCCTGCACCAGTTTCATCATCACGCCGGGTGCATCCGCTGACGGGTCAATGTATGTAGGGCACACGAATGACGGTTTTGGCATGGGGGTTCTCGGGCACGGTGTGGCAAACGAGACTACCCGGCTCGTCTATATCCCCCCGGCAGATCACCCGCCCGGTGCGCTGCGTGCCGTGTACTTTGACCCCAATTCCGGCTCTGACGAACCCGCAAGTCTCAAAGAAGCACACAATAAACCGCTGGCTTATATTCCGGAAGCAGAACACACGTTCGGGTATTTCACCGGCAGTTACGGGATCATGAACGAACACCAGCTCATGGCCGGTGAAGTGACGACCGGTGCAAAAGTCCAGCCGTCATCCGATCCACAAAAGCGGATCTTCTACAGTTCCGAGCTCTCGAACATCGCACTCGAACGGACCCGGAATGCAAAGGATGCCGTAACCCTTGTCGGCCAGCTCATTGACAAATATGGCTATTATGGCACGGGCGAGACGTTGCTTTTTGCCGACCCGGAAGAAGCATGGGTCATCGAGATGTGTGGCGGTACGCCTGATGGCCGGGGCGGGCTCTGGGTAGCACAGAAAGTTGTGGACGGGGAGATCTTTGTCACGGCCAACACGTTCCGGATCCGGGATGTGGTGCCGGGCAATCCCGACCAGATGTACTCTGCCAACCTCTTCACCGTGGCAAAGCAGAACGGCTGGTGGAACGAATCGACCGGAAACCTTGACTGGTTACCAACGGTCAGTGATGGGGAATACTCCCACCCGTACTACTCCCTGGCCCGGGTCTGGAGCCTGTATAACCGGATTGCACCATCCCGCAATTTCTCGCCGTATGTGAACGATACCTATTCCCGGGAGTACCCGTTCTCCCTGGCACCCGACAAGAAACTCACAACTGCCGATGCATTCGCGCTCTTCCGGGACCATTACGAGGGCACGGTCTTCGATCTCACCACCGGCCCGGCAGCGGGCCCGTTCGGCAACCCGTACCGCTGGCGGGGACCGTTCGATGATCACGGCCCGATAAGCTTTGGCGAAGTGAAACCGGGTGCCTGGCCCCGTGCGGTATCCGAGATGTTCTGCGGGTACAGCTACATCAACCAGGGCCGGAACTGGATGCCGGACTCCATCGGGGGTATCACCTGGTTTGGATTTGCCCAGCCGGCCGAGACCGTCTACAACCCGTTTTACGCCGGGGTCACGAGTATTCCCCCCATGTGGTCCAACACGGACCGGTCAGTGTTCAGCCGGGATCAGGCCTTTTGGGCGTTCAACTACGTGACCAACTGGGCAACGCTCAATTATCGTGCTATGATCGGCGATATCCATGCCCGGCAGCAGGCAATCGAAACGCGGCAGTTTGACGAACAGCCGGTTGTTGAAGAGAACGCACGGCAGATCTATTACACGCAGGGGGATGCGGAGGCACGTGCGTACCTGACCGGGTACAGTTCGGCAAATGCCCGGGCTGGCGTCAAAGAATGGTGGAAGCTTTCCGACCAGCTGGTCGTGAAATACAGCAATATGATGGTGAACGACGTTACCAATGGAACCACGTCCCTTCCCGGCTATCCGGATACGTGGCTGCAGGAGAACGAGTACCAGTACGGCCCGCGGATTTACCAGGCTGAAGAACTCCAGGATCTTTCTGGTCTTGCTTACGTGAACAGGACGGTCTATACAACCCCCGGTAATGAGCTCACTCTCATTAAGGAGACCCAGCGGACGAACTTGACAGAGCGTATTATCGGATTCCTTGAAGGACGACACCCCGGAATGGTATCGAACCTTACCCACCGGATCATGAAGACCGGTTGATCCTTTTTTTTACGGCAGACTCCATTACCGCCGTAATGCATCAGGGTCTGTTCGGAAAAACGGTTCCTCCTTTTTTGGATCATGCCCGAAAATTTTTGCCAGCAATGCGGGTCAGGGCTAAAAAACCAGATGCCGCCCTGAACGTTGTAAGAAAAAATTACCGCACAACCGGGGATGCATGGGCATCGAACGGATTGGTCCGCATCTCCAGAGAATACAGGTACGGGTAGTTGGTGTCCAGGTATTCCATGTAATCGAGCCACTGGAGAACCAGCCGTTCGTTCACGCGGCCGATGTCGCCTTTGAGATGGGTGTAATCGGAATCGGGAAGGTCAGAAATCCCGCACCGGTGCCGGAGCTCTTCGGTGAGGTGGAAGACGGCTCGTAAGAGATCCGTGAACGACTCGTGCTCGAGCAGCACCGGATTTTCAAGCAGCCGGAGCAGGAAATCCCTGCGCGAGCAGAGGAACGCATACAGCGCATCCATGTCGATCTTTGCGATATCCACGGTGCCGGGATTTGCTGCCAGCTCCCGCCGGAGTTCTGCAAATTCATGCGTATCCCATTTCCCCCCGGCCGGGGTTGCCGTATTCAGCCGGCTGATCGCGGGATTGCCCGGTACGATGATCTTTATGAGATCGTTCCCAACTTCGGCAAAGAAGGTGCCGATCACCATGTTGATCTTCTGCATCCGTTCGCTCTTTGCCCGCATGACCAGCAGTTTGTTGAGCACGATGGTCACCAGAAGGACATTGATCGGCAAAAAGCCGAGGGCATTAAAGATGTAGTTTGCCGTGTCGCCCGGGTTTTTCAAAAAAAGGAACTTGCCTGCATAGATGCACAGGCTTATCGCTACAAGGACGAGTGCAAGCTTTGTTTCCCAGCTGAATTTCCTCATAAACCGGAATATTGTCCCATCATGAAATAAAGAGGCAGGATCCTCACCGGGGCAGAAAACGACGCGATAGTGGCCCCCCCTGCTCCGGCATTTTCCCCTTTTTTTCTTCCACCCACGTCACAATCCCGTACAGGAGGAGCCAGTAATACCACAGATGAACGGCGGGTTTCGTGTGTGCAGGAAATCGGGTCTGCCCGGCAATCTCCAAACGGGGGTAACCCGGCCTGCCCCGTCCGGGCCTTGCGTTGTCACTCCGGGTTCGGGATAAAAGCCATGGACGGAGATTTTTGGTTTTTCATCCCGGCATCCAGCCCAAAAAGCGCACTATTTCCGGAGTGCCAGAAGATCTTCGGTTGCATCTCTCATGAATTGATGCGAATCATACACCGCCTGGTTGTAAAATTCCGGTGCCAGTTTTTCGATGATGAAATCCAGAATCAGTCCCGCAGCAAGATCCCCGATCTCTTCCTCCCGTTCGGCGGAAAAATAATTCCTGACCTCCGAGATCATCTCGTCCCGCCGCTCTTTTGTGAGCACAACAGAATTTTTCTTTTTCATACAACAACTCCGGTTTACTATTCAATAATCACTCATTCATGTCATAAAAATGGGAATGTATCAGGCCCGTGAGAATCAAAAGATCTCCCCAGCGTCGAATCCGGTGACCAAACCGACACGAAACCCCGATCCGGAAATCCACCCCACATTTCGATCCCGCCCGCCATAGCCAAAAAAACGATCGCCCCACAAAAAACGCCGTTGAGCTTCGGGCGAAGGGAAGTTGATCCCATTACGTAACACGGGTCTGTTTCCCGCGAGTTTGTCGTATCATTCCTGCTGTTATTTTTTCGAATTTTTCCTGCTGGAGGGTACCAGCGGGTGTTCCTTAAGGGGGACCTTTTGACACATAATGCTCATCGCACAAAAGTATCCCCGATGAGATCCTTCAGGATCGGGACCGGCATCCGCTGTCGAAGACAACACAGATCCTAAAAATCCAAAGATTTGAAAAGATTATTCCCAGCAGACGTGTCATCGTCAGGCATGCAGGAACAACCCGATTACTGCGGGGAACCCGCCCGCTCCTCTCTCGTGCATACCGGAGTACGCTCATGACCGATAAACTGCCGGACCGGAGCCAGATAAAAAAGGAACTGGTTGTCTTCCTTTTCCTCACCTTTGCTGCAACGTACCTGCTCGAACTCATCGGCATCGGGCTGTATGGATCCGGCATCCTGGTAAACAAACTGATGCTCATCCCGATGTACATCCCGGCAATCTGTGCGATCCTCTGCATGATATATTTCGCATCGGCTGCCCTGACAAAGGAAGCGAAGATCTTCCTCTCCGCGTTTCTTGTTGCCTCAGCGGTCTCCCTGATCGAGGGGCTGTACCAGCCGCTCCTCGGGACGATCGGACCCCTGCCGCTCTGCACGGTCGTGGTGTCTGTCGGGGCATTCCTTCTCGTGGTGATCCAGAACACGAAAAAACCCTGGCGGGAGAGCCTTGAGCCGGCACGGTTATCCTTTGGCAGAAATTACCGGCAGTACCTCTTTCTTTCGGTCATCTTTGGGGCATTGTTCATCCTCGGACTAATGATCAGTTATTACACCGGGCTTTCCCTTCCGGTCCAGGAGTATAACCCGGGGGTCTTCTTCACCTTCATCGGGCTCTACCTGGCGACCTTCTTTGTCGCCTGGCCGAAATATTTCGGGGAGGAATACGGCTGGCGGTTCTACCTCCAGGACCGGATGTTCGCGCTCTTCGGGGGATACAAGGGAGTTGTCCTCGTCGGCCTGATATGGGGGCTCTGGCATATGCCGCTGATGCTGATGGGCCTGAATTTCCCGGGCAACCCTGTTGCCGGCAATCTGGTGTATCTCGTGTACACGGTCGTGATTGGGATCATCTTCAGCTACAGTGTCCTTAAGACAAAGAGTATCTGGATTGCCGTCCTGCTCCATGCCATCACCGATTCCCTGGTCTCAACCGGCTATCCTTATATCGCGAACGGGCAGGTCCTCGTTGCATTCCTGCCGGTCCTTGTGCTGCTGGGTATACTCGCGGCCGTCCTCCTGCGATCGAAGATATGGACCGGAGAGGACACGGCTTCACCGGTCTTGTGAGGGAAAAGGGGCCGGCCCGGAACGGTGGAGCCCGAGACCCTGCAACGGGCCGGCACTCATGGCAGGGGCAATTTTCCCGTTCAGGTTACCGCGTCAGTAATCTGATCATTGACGGGTGTTGGATACGTGTTCAGCGGTGCGGCAGCAAGGGTCGGTTCTACGGGGAATATGCCGGAAAACTGGATCACCAGGGCGAGAATTATTCCCAAGGCTGCAAGGCAGACCATGAAGCGGACCAGATTTTTCAGTGCGTCAGATGTTGGTGCGTGTGTCATATTTTCATCCTCATTTTTTGCTGGTACATAGGATTAGAGCGAAACAGGAAAAACTGGTGGTATTCCTGCCAGTCACGAATGGTTCAATCCGTATGCAGGGATGATTGTCAGTACCTTCAGCTCATTCCTGCTGTTCTCAACGGGGAAAGGTATTCTTTTGCGCAGAAATCCCCTAATATTTACTGTGTGAATATCCCTGCCATTGTGAACCATCAACGGTGGCTCCGGCATAGGTTTCCATCGTGAGAGCCCCGTCCTCCACATTTTCCGGAACCTGTACATTCTTTTGCACCGGAAGGTCCACAGCATAGTAATGCACCCCGGCGCCAGCACTTCCGGCAATCGCTAAGCAGACCATAAAGAGCACGAGCCGGGCGAGCGGAGATCTTTTTGATGCTGACATGGATTTATCCTCACTATCATCTGTGTTTGCCGGGGCGGGCATATAATACCCGTGAAATGGGTCTAAAGCCCCCGGCCTCCCTGCCTCACTCGCCCATCGTGATCGATTCTGTGGATGCGATCTCGTAGATCTTCAGGAGCGTCGGGGATGCATGATAAGGATTCGTTTTTGCGAAATACTCCTGCATATGGGGCTGTGCAATGTGCTCACCGGGATGTTTCCTGCTTGCCCATTCTTCGAGGAAATGACAGGATTCGCCGGATATGCCGACAACCAGTTCGTAGCGGGTGCACCCGTTCTCTTTTTTTACCGTGGGAATAATCTTCAAACCTTCGCGGATGAAATCGCCGCGATGTTCCGGCCTGACAAAGCATTCGGCATCAACAAGGATCATCGTGTCTCTCCTTTATGAGGTTCACCAAAAAAAGGTAGTGGGGTTTGTTAAAAAAATAGCGGCCGGCCTGCCTCATGGACCGGGGAGATCCCTCCCCGGCAATCGGTTACACTGTTCAGGAACATTCAAGGTCATTGCATATCGCCAGGCAGGCGTAGTAATCCGTGTCGACCCGACAGTTGTGCTTGCATATCTCGCAGTTTGATGTGCTGCTTACCGAGTTCTCCGGTGCCGGCAGGTTCTTCTGCGCCGGGAGATCCACTGCGTAATAATGCAGTCCGGCAACAACACTTCCGGCAATCGCTAAGCAGATCATGAACAGCACGAGACGGGCAAGCGGCGTTTTTCCTGATTGTATTTCAGCCATAAAGAAAATCCTCTGTAAGGGTCCGTGAGTATTCCAAGGTTTGGATGAACGGTATAAAAACGTTGGGAATCTGGAATAAATCAGGAGGAAATTTTCCAACGGTCATGCTGCGTTCCGCTATACAATCCTCCTCCGAGTAGTTCCCTATGGCAACTCCCACCGGCCAGGACGTTGACCCCCCATACTAAAAAGCCCCAATGCCCGCGTGCGCATCGGCCGGTCTATGCGAGGACTCCGTTTCCGTCATCTCACCCCCTCTTCCCCTTTCCCGGTCACCCGCCCCCTTCACAATCCTTATCAGCAATCCCGTTCACAGATGAAATCATGCGGCGCGCTTCCCCCATGATCCCGTATTACCTGCTCGCAGCAGCTCTCGTTCTCCTCCTCTGCATCCTCCCGGCCGGTGCCGAGAGCCCGACCGTCATGGTGGCCGATTACACCATCACGCCCACTGTCCTCCAGCCGGGCGATGTCGGCACCATCACCGCAACCATCCGGAACACGGCCGGCATGGCGAGCGTCCAGCAGGGCACCGGTATCCAGACCGGCGGCGCCTTCGAGAGCGTCCGGAGCACCGATATCAGCGTCAACATCGAGAGCGTCCAGATCGTGTCAACGGACGTGGAGGTCATCTCCGGCAACTACAAGCGGATCGGCGCCATCGGGCCCGGCCAGTCGATCCCGATCACGTTCCTGATCCGGGCACCGATGCAGGACGGCATCTACTTCCCGGAGATCTGGATCGATGTCACGGGCGGCCAGAGCGTGCGCCAGCCGATTCCGGTCAATGTCAACACCCGGATAGCCCTTGTCAAGAAACCGGCCCTCACCGCAATCAAGACCGTGCCGGAAGGCGTGAACCCGGGCGATGACGCAATTGCCCATGTCGTGCTGAAAAACGACGGCCTCTCCCGCGCCGATCTCGTGACCGTTGCGGTCAACTGCTCGAGCCCGACCATCACCCAGAAGACTCCGAGTGTCTTCCATGTCGGGAGCCTGGAGAAAGGAGAAAACGCAACCGTTGACATGATCTTTGCAACCGACAAGAACACCCCCATCGGCATCAACCGCGTCTGCCTCTCCATCACGTATGTCAGCCCCGACGGGACCACGACCTCGCAGGACGAGACTCTCGTGATTCACGTGAAAGGCAGGGCACGGATCGGCATCGCGTCCCTTTCCTCGGACCCGGTTCAGATCAAGAGCGGCGACACGGTCACGCTCGTCATCCGGCTCGAGAACACGGGGACGGACAATGCCAACTCCGTGAGGGCGGCAATCGATCTTCCCGTGAGCGGTACAAAAGAGGCGTTCATCGGCAGGATCGAACCCGACAACGATGCTCCGGCCGTCTTCATCTTCCGTGCGGGCGATGCGGGTGAATACCGGTACAATCTCTCCGTGCAGTACGAGGACGATTACGGGGTGCAGACCCGGACCGAGCCATTGCAGATGGCCGTACAGGGCGGGAACTCTACACTCCTCTTCATCGCTGCAATCCTCCTGATCGTTCTTGCCGGGGCCGGGGCATACTGGTATCTTGCCCGGGCCAGGAAGGGCAACGGCGATGCTTGAGGAGGAACAGGTTGCCTTCTTCCTTGCCTCCCGGCTCATCACCCGGGGGAACAAGGGCACACTCCTGTTAACGGTCACGATCATTGCGCTCGTCTTCGTCAACCTCATCTTCCTCCCCTCCATCATCGCGGGCGTGGTCATCCTCTTCAACCAGCAGACCATTGATTTCAGCTACGGGAACCTGGTCATCGAGCCCCGCGAGAACGAGCTTGTCATCACAAAAGCAGACGAACTCCAGCAGAAGATCAACCGGATCCCGGGCGTTGTGGCAAGTTCGCCGCGGTATGCGGGCGGATCAACCATCGTGTACAAGGGGAGGTCGGCATCGCCCCTGCTTGTCGCGATCAAACCCTCCGATGAGGTGCAGGTGCTCAAAACGCACACGAAAGTCATCAGCGGCGACTTCTTAACCGACGCGGACCGTGGCCAGATCGTGATCGGCAGAACGCTTGCCGGCAGCGCAGACCAGAAGGTGGACCGCGTGGCATCGCTTGGCGGTGCCGAGGTCGGAAAGACCGTGGAGGTGACGTTCCGGAACGGGGAGACGCGGCAGTACCGGGTCAAGGGGATCCTGTACTCGGGAACCTCGGCCACCGACTCGAACGCGTTCATCACGAGAAAGGAGTACGAGTCGGTGATGGGCGTAAGCGACAGTGCAAACCAGATTCTCGTGAAGACCCAAACGACCGGGAACGAGGATGCCATGCGGATCACGCTCATGCAGTACGGGGTGCAGGAGCAGGTCTGGACCTGGGAGGACAAGTCCGCGGACTTTTTGCAGTCGATTGTCGGGAGCTTTGCCATCATCAACTTCATCAGCACCATCGTGAGCCTCATCATCGCCATTGTCATCATCTTCATCGTCATCTTCATCAACACGGTCTACCGGCGCAAGCAGATCGGGATTCTGCAGGCGATCGGGATCGACCGCTCGATCATCATCAAATCCTACATCTTCCAGGCGCTCTTCATCTGCGTCTGCGGGACTGCTGCCGGCTGCGTTCTGCTCCTTCTTATGCTCCAGTACCTGACCGCCTCGCCGCTGGTCTTCCCCGGCGGGCCGGTTGCCCCGGTTCTGGAGCTGTCGCTCGTGCTCCAGGCGGTCGGGAGCCTGTTTGTCGTCTCGCTCATTGCCGGCTACGTGCCATCGTGGCTGACCACCCGGGAGGAGATCCTCTCGGCAATCCGGGGGTAACATGATCGCGGGCAACAGTCTTTTTAAGATCTACGGGAAAGGCAGCGTGGAAGTCCGGGCGCTGGACGGGGTTGACATCACCATCAGCCGGGGCGAGTTTGTGGGGATCACCGGCGCAAGCGGGAGCGGGAAGTCAACGCTCCTCCACCTGCTCGGGCTCCTTGACCGGCCGACTTCAGGCAGCCTCCGTATCGATGGCGTGGAGGTCAGCGCCCTCTCAGAAAAGGAGCGGACGGCATTCCGGCTCAACCGTCTCGGCTATGTCTTCCAGGATTATGCGCTCGTGCCGGAGCTGACGGCGGAAGAGAACATCTTTCTCCCGTCAAAGGTCCGGGGAATGACATCCAAGGAGTGCACCCGGGCCTGCCGGGATATCCTGTCGCTTGTCGGGCTCAAAGATCGTGTCAGTTTCCTGCCCGGCGAGATGTCGGGCGGCGAGCAGCAGCGGGTTGCCATTGCCCGGGCCCTCATCAACAACCCGGCGCTGATCCTTGCCGACGAGCCGTGCGCCAACCTCGACACGAAGAACTCAATCGTCATCCTCGAACTCTTAAAGAAGCTCAATCACGATCTCCGCCAAACGGTCGTGATGGTCTCGCACGAGGAGTGGCACCAGCGGTACTTCGACCGGGTTGTCACATTGCAGGACGGGAAGATAATCTCCGATATCGGCACGTGAGAGTGGGGACGGGGAGCGGAGCCGGGCAGGGGGGGATCATTGTGGTTCCGCCATGGATCCTGCCTCACGTCTTCCCGCACACGTAGATCAGGCAGTTGTATTTGCAGCCACCGGAGTTTGGATAGTCACGGGCGCACCGGTCATAGCAGTCCTGGCAGTTGTCCGAAGGGCTGTTTGCCGGGGCCACAACCGCTGCCTGCTGCGGAAGGTCGATGGTGTAATAATGGGCGCCGGCAACGATGCTGCCCAGTGCAGCAAGGCAGATCATGAACAGCACGAGCCGGGCAAGGGGTGTTTTTTCAGGTTTTATCTCAGCCATGATGAAGATTCTCCGTATGGATCGGTTGTACATCCATTGTCTGGATGTGCGGCATATATGCATTGGGATAGTGGAATTTTTCGCACGGGAATTTTCCAACCGGTTATGCGGTGTTCTCCCCCGCGATTCCCGAAGAAATCTTCGGGTTTATTCCCAATGGGGCCCCCAAAAACGGGTGAAATGAAAAACGGGGGTTGCGGGGGGGTTGCCCACTTGGGCAGCCTCCCACTCTGGGGGAGAGAGGGAGTCACCCTCGCAATTCCACAAAAGGACTGCCCCCTCTTTTTCACAGCACCCGGTCCACGCCCGGCACAGCCCGTATCAGGTGCGCGAGGATGAACGAGATCGCGATGGCGAGCGGGAGGACGATGGCGAACTTTGCCAGCTGCGGGAGGGCAACGCCCGCGAACAGGAGGGAGAGGGAGACGAGGACGACCGGGTGGAAGACGTACACGGTGTAGGAGTCGGCGGCCATGGCGCTGGTGACCGGGCCCTGCATGTTGAGCCGGCGGGAGAAGATCCAGATGAGCGCGGTGATGATCATGACGCACGCCATCTGCTCCCAGAGAGCATAGGCGATGGCCTGCCCGTGCAGCCCGCCCATGACAAGCGCAAGCCCGCCCGGGGTGTTCAACACAGCGTGCAGGATGAACGGCTCGATGAGGATCAGGGCGAGGGCGGTGAGCGTGCAGGCCTTTCCCAGCCGGTCGGGGATATGGTCGAACCACCGGTTCTGTGCAGCCCATATGCCGACGATGAAGAGGGCGATGTACTGCGGGAAGAAGGGGAGCTGGAAGTTAAAGAGCCAGGTCGATCCGATGGGGATGAAGATGCGGACAATCGCCGTGACGATGCCGAGCAGGAGACCGAACCCCGCGATGGCGGCAAAGCCCGGGAGCGGTCTTGGCGGCACACTGCCGGGCGCTGCGGGCGGGCGGAATGCGATCCATACCAGGTACGCCCCGGTGGCAAGGAGGAGGAACCAGACAAACCACATCGGCCCGAACGCGGGACCGGTGACCGGGTTCAAAAGGGTTGCAAGAGGCAGGGGGAGCGGCGCTCCTGTTGCCATGAGGAGCAACGCGATGAACGGGTTGATGATGAGGACGAAGAAGAGGAGGGGGATGCCGAGCCGGATGAGCCGGTCGTGGGCGAACTTCTTTTGGCCCTTCCGGAGGAGTGACGGCAGGACGAAGTAGGCCGAGACCAGCGTAAAAAAGCCCATGAAGAACGACTGGTTGATGGTGTCGATGACGGCAAGGACAAACGGTGTTGTGGGCGCATTGCCCGGGTCGATGAAGAACCAGCCACCGGGTCCCCCGTAGGTGATGGAGCAGTGCGAGACGATGACGAGGCTGATAACGAGGATCCGCAGGTTGTCGATGTAGAGAAGACGCGGTTTTTGTGGTGTTCCTGCGGGCCCGGGATCCTGCATAAAAAGCAATCCGGCACTGGTGCTATTTATTCCTGATCGGGATCTACAGGATGCAAATCAGATCCATCCTGCTCAAGGGTGCGCATGGCTGCGTTGAACGACGATTCCCAACGGTCGATCACCGCAATCCGCTCTTCCAGCTGACGCACCTTCTTCTCCGATTCAAGCCGGAAGACCGGTCGCATCGCACTTTTTTTACCGGTCGATTTCCAGAAAAAGAGCCCGGACTCCTCAGCCATCATTGAACGGTACTCCTTCTCTATCCAGTCAATCTCGGAGGCTATCGCCGCGGACCGTTTACGGAATTCCGGTTCGCTTTGTGCCGGCTGCCGGGTGCGGGCAAGGGAAGCGAGCCTCTTATGGAAAGTCCTGTCCCGGATGGAAGGATAGAATGCATGCAGCCGTTCAAGCAGCGGTGCTGCGAGGATGAGCAGGCGGCGACGATAGCTGATGGCAGCTCTTGTCTCTTCCAGATACCGCAGGTAGTTCCCGTTCAGCACCTCCCGCACCCAGACCGCAATCGGGATCTCCGGATTGTTGGTGGTAAAAAGGGACTGGTCTTTCACGCGCAGCCCGGCACTGCGGATACTCTTTGCAGAAAAGAGATGGTTCTCCGGTCCGGTGGAGAAGAGCGAACGGTCGATTGAGAAGACGTCCTCTGCCCGCGGGCCGCCGTCCCCTGCAAGGGAGGTATCGTACCATGCAGCCAGGACCCGGGACCGGTTCGGGAAATCTGCCAGCAGCCAGTACGACTCAATCCCGGCATTCTGGTAGTGGGCGTCCCGCTCCGCAAGTTCCGCAGGGGAGATGGGACTGACCTGGACCTCAAAGACGACCGTCCGCCCACCCTTTGTTGCAGAGACATCCGCGATCCATGACCGGTCCGGGGACGGGCACTCAACCTGCGTCTCCCATCCTTCTGCCACACTGGCCCGGTAGACGAGATACTTGATAGCCAGGTGCTCCTTTGACTCCTCCGCGTAGTGGCACCCGGATCCGGTTGCGTGGTAGAAGTGCCGGAGCCCGCGGCCCGATGTCCGGAGATGGCCCGGCGCACCGCAGCAGGCCATTGTCACTGCAAGTCCATGGCGGTGCCGGACCGCAAGCTCGTTCCATGCTTCCTGTGAAAGCTCCGGGCCAATGACCGTCCGGCAGTCAATGATCGCCTTCAGCGGCACAGGGGTACCGTTCGCGGGTTGGCAATAAAATTCTGCGCCAGTTGAGTCCGGAGCCGGTGCCCGCGGTGCCCCAGTCCACAGGCACCAATGCGCCGCGGACTCGCCGGGCATTGCTGCGGAAGCAGACTTTGCGCTCACCTTCTCCATGGTGCACGAGGTTCCAGACCAGACGAGGCTCTGCCGCGAGATCCATACCCTCTTAAAGCCCGGTGCAGCCAGGCTGCTTGTCGAGCCGGCCTTCCACGTGACCGACGCGGATTTCCAAAAAAAAACGCTGGATTGCGCAACGCAGGCCGGGTTCACCATACAGGAACGGCCCTGCCACACCCTGAGCCGGGCAGCAGTCCTTGTAAGGGAGGATCGGGCGGCAGCGGCAGGCAGGGAGATGACAATGCCGGCTTCATAAGCGGATCTGAAAGTAACCGTTGGGTAGGATTATTTGTTACGGCAATGCCGGCCGGCAGCCTGAATTACCAGCGGCCTTTCCCTTGCGATATCTCCTTACCCATCTTTGCGATCTGCTTCCACCGCTTCCGCTCGGTGCGGACAAGCCCGATCTCCGCCTTCTCCTGCGAAAACGCGATCTCCCGCATAAGCCGGCGGTAGTTTTCGAGCCGGGACTCCGCAAGCGTGCCGTTTTGGACTGCTTCCTGCACGGCACAGCCGGGCTCCCCATCGTGCCGGCAGTCGGAGAACCGGCACTGGCAGGCAAGGCCGGTTATGTCGGGAAACGTATCCGCCATCCCGTCTGCTGCTGTTCCCAGGCCCACCTCACGGATACCGGGGTTGTCGATCATGATCGCCCCTCCGGGAAGGATGAAGAGCTGCCGGACGGTCGTGGTGTGCCGCCCCCTGCCGTCCTGCTCCCGTATCGTTGAGGTCTCCTGCACGGCGCTGGAAAGCAGCCGGTTGATGAGCGTGGACTTGCCGACACCCGATGAGCCGATGAGCGCGATGGTTGTTTTCGAGGAGAGGAAGGGCGAAAGGTGTTCGATGCCATCGCCGTTTGCCGCACTGAGCGTGATGACCGGGGCACCTGCGGCAACCGTTGCCAGCTGCTCTGTAAGTGTACGGGGATCGTCCGCGAGATCGGATTTGTTGATCACGATAACCGGGCGTGCGCCGGACGCATGAGCGATCGCGAGATACCGTTCGGTCCGCCGTGCATTCAGGTCGTGGCCGGCAGCGGTCATGATGAAGACCGTGTCGATGTTTGCCGCGATAACCTGGTCGGTGCCATCAGGTCCGGCCTCACCCCGGGAAAAGATGCTCGTACGAGGGAGGATGGCAACAATCGTTGAGGTTCCGGTCTCCTGCCGGTCGAGCAGCACCACGAAGTCGCCGACTGCCGGGTATTGGCCGGATCTCTTCAGCGCCCCCGAGACGGTTGCGGTCAGGGCGCCTGCGTCAGTGAGCACCTCCCAGACGGTCTTCTGCCGGCAGGAGACCCGGCCGGGTTTGTAGTGATCCGGGTATTGGGCGAATGCCGCTGCATGATCTTCTGTCCAGCCGAGCTGATGCAGGGTAGGGGGATGCAGGGTGCCGCATCCCGTATCGTTCCGTTCCATGGTAAAAAATCCCAGACGTGTGAGAGAAGCGTGAGCGTTCTTCTGCCAAGGGGTTTGTGGTCGCGAGCGCAACATTCCCCTAATGCAGGGCCGGATGGGCGGTGTCTGTAACGACAGTTTTTTTTACTATTTCTTGAGGAAATCCTGTAAAAGGGATGTTTGCAGGAAGTGCAATCCCATTTGCATGAACGTTTTACACGGTCAGGATCCATCGAACAGTTTTTCGATCGCAAACGACAACCAATAACGTGAATGAACCACGGCGATCATATCCTGAATCTCCTGAAAAACCACGAGTGGGACGGAAGGACCATTCTTTTAATCCGGCATTCGGTACGGGAATCGCTGCAGGGTCTCCCTGACGGCATGAGCGAGAACGTTGGGATAACGCCGGAAGGGATCGTCCATGCTGAGGAGTTCGGCAGGAAACTCCGTGAGATCGTCCCTGACAGGAACCTCCTTCTCGGGCATACGGCTCCCCGGCGCTGCCGAATGACTGCCGAATCTATCCGGCAGGGTTTTTCCTCTCCTGACACTACCCGCGACCTGGGAATTTTTCCGGCTATTGAGAGTGTGATTTCCGATCCCAAAAAATTCAGTGCTCTCTGGGAAGAGAAGGGCTGGCACACCCTGATGCGGCAATGGCTCTGCGGGGAGATTCCCGAACATACACTTGAGAACCCGCACCGGTACAGCCACCGGCTGCTCGAGAGGCTCGTCTCATTCCCCGTGGAGAAGGAGACTGATCTGCTGGTTGTGGTTGCCCACGATGTCACGATCCTGCCAATCCTTGCCAGTACCTGTAGCACAACCCTGACCACGATCGACTTCCTCAACGGCATCGTGATCAGCGCTGACGGGTCCGGTGCAGAGATCCGGTTTGCGGATCCGAAGAATACCCTGCACGCAGAATGGTGCCCGGAGTGACCGGAGATATTGCCGTGATCTATGGGAAGAAGAGAGAGATCTGATCTTTTTCCAGGTACGAAAAACTCCAAGTCCCCGATATGAATTCCCTTTTTTTCATTCTACTCTATGAACCATCGGATAATGGCGCGCTCTGTTGAAACGCAGATGAATCGATCTGGTTCACACCAGAACAATGTGAATTTCTGTTCTGTAGAAATCCTTTCAGAAACGCTCAGTGGAATTTGTGAAGGTGACCCCCTCTCTCCCCCAAAGGGGGAGGCAGCCCAAGGGGGTAATCCCCCTTGGCCCCCCCTTTTTCTAGCAATTTTCACTCATAAAATCCACTACCCCTTTGATGCTCCACGGGGCGAGGGGCGACGAGACCCCGAGCGCCCGTGGCTCTATCGCAATCGAATTCTGAAGAGTGGTAAGGATTTCTACAGAGCAAAAATTTCTAAAAAAAATTGAACATAACCGTCATCGCCCGCATCCTTGCACTCCTTATGGGTGCGGTAAGGCCCCAATGTCGCGCAATGGTCGGGCTGCGGGTGCGATAGTGCTCCTTAGAGTCTCCATGCGGGACCCTCAAACGGGTGATTTCCCGGGATATTTTCATGAAAAAACCGTATTGAGGCCGCCACGGGGGCTTCCTGTCGGGGGTGGCGGCAGGCATCGCAATTAACTAACAAAGTTCTCCAAAATGCTTCCCGATTGCGTTTTTCATGGGAAACGTGCATGGAGGGGGGTTCACCAGCGTTTCTCAAAAAAAAGGTTTGCCCCACTCATCCATCACCCGAAGAGCGGGCCAAGCTCGACCTTCTGCCACTCCTTATCCATGACCGTCATCCAGAGGGTCCGTGTCCCGGGCACGTACACAACCTGGTGGTTGCTCGAGTACGCGTTGCTTCCAAAGACCGTGTGACAGAACTTCGAGCCGCCGTTCTCCATGCACACGTCACGGATCTGCATCATGCGCCCTGCATCGATGGAGCCCCTCGCCTCACCGGCCTGCCGGAGAAGGTTGTTGTAGCGCAAGAGCGAGTGTTCGGGAGGTTCCGGCAGGCCCCAGGACGGGTCAACGAAATGGTTGGCGGCTGCGATGACCCCGTTGCCCGTCCGTTGCAGCGTCCGGTTGGTCATCTTCTCGTACACGTATGCCCCGTCCGGTGCGGCAACGTCAACGATCCACCCGACATCCGGGTTCGTCCCGCGGATGACTGCATCGAGCCCTTTGAGGTCTGAGTAGTCGAGCATGAACCGGAAGTACTCGGTGATAAACTCGGGCCGGGTCTCCGGCGCAGCATCGCTGATCCCGGCATTATCGTTTGCAATGAAGAGCCCTGCACTGTTCATCCAGGTCTCGGGCCGGACCCCCGCCGGGCTCCAGGTTGCAACAGCATTGCTGCCGTCCGTTGGCCGGTACACGGAAAGGACGTACCACCGCGTGAGCGGCAGCACGGCATCGTCGAGGTCCCAGTTCCGGGAGACGATGACGGAGCCGTCCGGGGTGTATTCTCCCCACGTGGCAAGATACGAGCAGGACGGCGGCGGGACAGGGGATGCGGCCATCAACTCAAAGATCGCCCCGTACCAGAGGACTGCGACATCATCCTCCGTCAGGCCGGAGGTCTCCGCCATGCCCGCGAAGATCTCCCTGACCCGCAGGGGATAGTATGCCGTTATTTCCCGGCCATATCCCCGCACCTGCTCGCGGGTATACCCCTGTTTTTCGAGGCTGTCAAGGATGAACGTATACTCGTCGTTGAGCTCGGTCTTCATCAGGGCGCCGTACTGGCGGCCCATCTCGCGATATGAACCGGTGAGGACAATCACCGGGTAGTCGCCAGCCTGGAACCGCTCTCCGCCTTCAAATGAAGCAACATGCATAAGGTCGGGGTTCGTGGCCGGCGGGGTGAAGATCTCCATGTGCGGCAGGGAGAGCGCGGCAGCCGGGATGGTAAGGAGAGAGAGGGCAATAATGAACGTAATGAGTTTCATGCACGTCCTGTTGTTTCTGATACGATAATGCATTCGATTGGTATGCTCCGGCAGCCGGTCGCATGGCGGGCTGATGGGAGAAAGACGATTGGCAGATCCCCGGGCATGGTATGAATATAAAAACCCTTGGCGCCCCACAAAAAACAAGGTACGGCGACCGGGCAAAGGGAGGGCCGGTTCAGCTGTTGTTTCATTTCGGTTATGACCCATATAGCGTATGAAAAAAGAAGTGCGGGCATGAAACCGTTCGCATCCTGCATCTGCTTCGTCTTCCTGCTCCTGCTCGTCCCGGCCGGGGTTGCAGCGGACGATTCAGATACCTCCGATTCGGAAAAGACCGGGGGTCACATCACGTTCGAGACCACCCCCACGGATGCCACGATCTGGCTGGACGGGGAAAAGATCGGCACCAGCCCGTTTACGTATTATTCGGAAAAGACCGGGACCCTTGACGTGGTCGTGACCAAGAGACTGTATGAAGACTATACGGGAATCGTTATCGTGAACGAGGGTGAACGGGCCGTGTTTACCGCCCGGCTCCTTCCGGTTTCAAGTAAACCGCTGGTTCCGGAAACCCCGGCAGTCGTCATGACAACCGCAACGGTACCGGTAAAGGAGTCCCCCATAACGGTGCCCACGCCATGGCCGTCACCCACGGAATCACCCCTCAATCCGGGAGTGGTTGTCGGGGCAGTTGCCCTGTGCGCAATGATTGTTTTGAGCCGGCGCGGGTAACTTTTTGGACACGGGAGAACCGGCATTGTCCGGAATTCTTTTACTTTCGTCACTCCTTTCAGGAAAATGCCCCGTGATTCCTGACAGGAAACGAACGCTGTTTTTTGCGCTCTGTAGAAATCCTGACCACCCTTCTGGATTCGATTGCGATGGAGCCACGGGCGCTCGGGGTCTCGTCGACCCTCGCCCCGTGGAGCATGAACGAGGAGCGAAAATTGCTAAAAAAGGGGGTCAAGGGGGAGCGCCCCCGCATGCTGCCTCCCCCTCTGGGGGAGAGAGGGGGTCACCTTCACAAATTCCACTGAGCGTTTCTGAAAGGATTTCTACAGAGCTGTTTTTCCGCTCGCACCACCGGGCAAAAAGCTCAAATAGCATTCAGCTGCCAATACAGGGCTATGAAACTCTCCCCGGATATGGAAGCAGAAGTGGCAGCGACCATGGAGCGGTATGCTGAGGCATACAAAAAGAAGGACATTGCACGGTTTTCGGAACTCTTCTCTCCAGACATAACCGGATTTGGCAGCGGACCCGACGAGATAATCGGGAACCACCGTGACCTGATCCGGCAGATAAAGCGTGATGTTACCCAGGCGGACATCCTTGATGTCGCCTTCACCAGTACGAAGATCTTCGGCGACGGAAGGGTTGCGTGGGCAACCTCAGAAAGCACGATGACGTTCACGGTCGACGGGTCAACGAAGGAGAAGATCTCTGGCAGATCAACGATGGTGCTGCGAAACACCGGCAACCGGTGGAGGATCGAGCAGCTCCATTTCTCGCTGCCCTATGGCGGGCAGGCTGAAGGGCAGTCATTCCCCGGCGCATAAATTTTTCCTCATCGATCCGCGCCATCACTTATATATGACAAGAATTGGCATAACGCCTACTTGTCAGAATAATGACGATACTCTGGAAATACTTACAGCCGCAGAAATGGCTCATCGTTGCCGCTCTCGCATTAGCGGGCATCAGCCAGCTTCTGAACCTTCTCGATCCGATCATTTTTGGGAAGATCATTGATCAGTATGCCATAAATCCGGGGAACCTGGCAGAAAATGCATTGATTATTGGTGTGCTCTTCTGGCTGGGTGTGGCAGTCGCAATAGCCGTCCTCGCCCGGGTTGCAAAAACATTCCAGGATTATTTCTCCCGTCTTGCGGTCCAGATGTTCGGGATGCAGATCTACAATGACGGCCTCGCGCAGACACTCCGCCTGGCCTACGACGAGTTCGAGGACCAGCGGAGCGGCGAGACATTATCGATTCTGCAAAAAGTCCGGTCAGATACCCAGACGTTCTTCACGGCATTCATCAATGTCCTCTTCTCATCGGTCGTGGGAATTGGATTTCTTGTCGTGTATTCCATCACCATGAACTGGCTGCTGGTACCGGTTTTTATTATTGGTATCCTCGTCCTCGGGTCTCTCACCTGGCTGCTCTCAAAAAAGATCAAGGCAACGCAGAAGGAGATCAACAGCGAAACAACGGAGATCGCGGGGGTCATCACCGAATCCCTCCGGAACGTCGAGCTGGTGAAAAGTCTTGGCCTGACCTTTCCCGAGATTAAGAGATTACGGGAACAGAACCAGAAGATCTTCAACCTGGAGATGATAAAAATAAAACGGATCCGGTTCCTGACATTTTTTCAGGGTGCCACGCTCTCCATCTTAAAGCAGTCGATATTGTTCATCCTCCTCTGGTTGATCTTCCGGAATGTCCTTACCACCGGCGAACTGGTCGCAATGCAGTCCATCACCGCAATCATTTTTTTGCCATTGCAGGATCTTGGCACGGTTATTGTGAATTACCGGGAGGCCGAAACGTCCCTTTGGAATTTCGACCAGCTGATGGCAAAGCCGATTGAACTCAGGCCGGAGAACCCAATCGAGATTGACGAGCTTTACGATATCCGGTTCGAGGAGGTCATCTTCCGTCACCGGACTGCCGGGTATAACGCCATCGACGGGATCTCGTTTCACGTGAAGACCGGCGAAACGATCGCGTTTGTCGGTCCATCCGGAGCAGGCAAGTCAACGCTCATGAAACTCCTGGTGGGGTTGTACTGGCCTGACAGTGGCGAGATCTTTTTCAACGGCCAGCCCTCTGCCCTGATCCGGTTTAACCCGTTACGACGACAGATTGGCCTCGTGACACAGGACTCCCAGTTGTTCTCGGGTACGATTAAGGAGAACCTTCTGTTCGTGATGCCGACAGCAACCGACGAGCAACTGATGGATGTGCTGCACAAGGCTTCGTGTGACGGAATCATCGCCCGTTCTGCTGCCGGTATTGACACGTTCATTGGTGAAGGCGGTATGATGTTGTCGGGCGGGGAGAAGCAGCGCATCTCCATTGCCCGGGCGTTACTGCGCCATCCCCGCCTCCTGATCTTTGACGAAGCAACTTCGGCACTTGATTCGATGACCGAGGAGGATATCACCAACACCATCAGGGATATCTCCACAAGCAGGGACCAGATCTCCATTTTAATAGCCCATCGGCTCTCTACCATCCTGCATGCCGATGTGATCTATGTGATGGAGGCAGGAAAGATCGTTGAGACCGGATCTCACCAGAGTCTGCTTGACCAGAAGGGGCTGTATTATGCATTATGGCGCCAGCAGATCGGTGAGCGCAGGGAGATTTTGCCCGGACCGGGAGAGAATTTGCCATTGAGGTCCTAAAAAATTATTGCACCACTGCTGGCAGTTTTCGATTCCTCACTAAGGTTGCCCCACAAGCCGGCCGGGCCCGCGGTTCACCCAAACACCCGCGGAACGCCCCCGGATCAGACCGCCCGAAGGATCATGAGTGTGATATCGTCAAACTGCGGTGTATCGCCGGCAAAAGCGGTGATCCCGGCAAGGATCTCATCCATGATCTCCTGTGCCGGGCGGTTGCGGTTTTTCGTGATGATCGCAAACAACCGCTCTTCGCCAAACTCCTCTTCGGCTGCGTTGATAGCTTCTGTCACGCCGTCGGTATAGAGCACCAGCACATCACCCGGCTTCAGGTCCACCCTGACGGACTGGAGATCCACTTCATCGATGACCCCAAGGGCTATTCCTTTTGCCTTCAAGAGGCGGACGGTCGTTGACTCCCCCTGCAGGAGCAGCGGCGGGTTATGCCCGGCGTTGACATAGTCAAGCGTCATTGTACGGGAATCAAGGACAGCGTAGAAGAGGGTGACGAACATATTGGATTTTGAGTCCTCGTAGATCATCCGGTTGGCATGCGCAATCGAGAGCGCCGGGTCCGCGTTGACCAGCGTGCTTGCCCGGATAAGCGTTCTGGAGAGCGCCATGAAGAGGGCTGCCGGAACCCCCTTGCCGGACACGTCAGCGATAACGAGCCCCCACTGGCCGGTTGCAACCGGGATGAAATCATAGAAATCGCCGCCAACTTCGAGCGCGGGGACATTCTTTGCAACCAGTTCGATCCCGGCTATCTCCGGTGCCGAGTCGGGGAGGAAACTCTGCTGGATCCCTTGTGCGATCTCAAGCTCCTTTGCAAACCGCTCCTTTTCTGCAGTTGTGCGCTGGAGTTCATCCATATAGTTTTTGAGGTTTTCTGCCATCGTGTTGAACGAGTGCGCAAGATCCTCGAACTCATCGCCGCTTGTCACCTGGACCCGGTGTTCCAGATCACCTGAACCGATCGCTTCGGACCCGCGCCGGAGTTCCTCGACCGGGCGGGTGATGATCCGGGCAAACAGGACTGAAATGATGGTCACGATGACAAACAGGATCACAAAGAGGGCAAAAAAGAGGGTCTTTGCCGCATTCATCTGCTGGGTTAAGTGGGTTTGGGCCTCACCGGTTGCCATGACGATCCGTGATCGGGTCTCTTCTGCCGGGGCGATGATGTCATCGACCGGCATGACGATCGCAAGGCTCCAGTTCACGCTGGATACCGGGGCATACGCGATATACTTCTCTTCACCGCCGAGGACAACCCGTGCCGTGCCGCTCCTGCCGGCGGTCATCTGTCGGGCAACCGTTTTGAGCCCTTCATTTTCTGATGCGAGCAGGTTGTCAGCGGTAAATGATTCGTCCCATTTCTCGTTACCCGTTGTGACACCGGGGCGGGAGATGACATTTCCCCGGCTGTCGATGAGCATGGCATACCCCCGCTCGCCAACCTGCGTATTGATGATCTGGGAGTTGATGGTCTCAAGTGTTACGTCTGTGCCGACAACCCAGAGGTACCCGTCCCCACCGGTTCCCGCCAGTCGCGAACAGGTGACCATGAGCCCTTTTCCGCCGGCATCGACATAGGGGTCCGACCAGACAAGGTGACCTGCTTCCTGTGCCTGGATGTACCAGTCCCGTGTCCGCGGATCGTACGTGGACGGAACGCCATCGACCCATGGGGCAACCCAGAGGATCCCGGAGCCGGTCCCGATATAGGCCTGGGTGAGGCGGGGGTCGGATGCCAGCATCGGATGCATCAGGTCATCGGTCCGTAAGAGCGCTGATAATTCATCTGCCACCAATTCCCGGCTTACCCCGGGTGCAAGGATGTAGACCGAGGAATGGCCCGGGTCTTTTGGGCGTTCGCGCTGGGAATAGAGCTCGCGTGTTGCAGGAGACGCTGGTCGTTCCTGGATTGTCCGCACAAAGCCTGCAAGGGTGTCCATCTCGGAAGACACCTGTAAAAAGACCACGTTGCTGATGTCGGCCTGGTCCCTGGCAAGCCGGAGCAGCGATGATTCGGCATTTGCTTCCAGTGCCGAGGTGCTGTCGGATACGGCCCGGGTTCCCAGCTGGTCGCTGCTCTTCTGGGCATAGAATCCCATATCGCTCATGGTCGAGAATGCCATAAAGCCGACAATGCCGAGGGCTGCCATCGATATCGAGAGAAAGACCAGGAGGATCTTGGCCCTGACCGTGAGACGCTGCCATGACCGTGGACTCTTCATTCTTCTACTATTTAGCAGGAATCTGGGAAAATGGTGTTGTTAATCCGGAAGGGTACGGTCAATGGTCTGCCAGAATGGGTCCACATCAGAAAAGCCGGCCGGGCCCTTGTGCTGCGTATGGCATAGATCCCGTTTGGGAAAAAACCTGCAAGGGTTCCGTGATGGGGGGTGCGGTCAGGATTTTGGTACCGTACGGCCGTTCCAACCGGCCCTCAAGGGTTAAATCCTTATAAAAAAGAATGAAAACCAATGGATTACCAATCGTTCCCGGTCGAACGCCAGAAGCGCCTGGCGGTTCTCATCGATGCGGATAATGCCCAGTCAAGTATCATCAAGAATCTTCTCGACGAAGTTGCCAAGTACGGGGTTGCATCCGTGAAGAGGATCTATGGCAACTGGACCACCCCCCAGCTCCAGGGCTGGAAAGAGGTGCTGTTATCCAATTCGATCCTCCCAATCCAGCAGTTCAGTTACACGGCAAAGAAGAATGCAACGGACAGTGCGCTCATTATCGACGCCATGGACCTGCTGCATGCAGGAAACCTTGACGGGTTCTGCCTGGTATCCAGTGACAGCGATTTCACCCGCCTTGCCTCGCGGATCCGGGAGTCCGGGCTGATGGTGTACGGGTTTGGGGAAGAGAAGACGCCCAAGGCGTTTGTCGATGCGTGTGACAAGTTCATCTATACCGAGATCCTGCGGCCCACGGAACCGGCTGGGACCGCTGCCCCGGTATACCGGGACACTACCGTTTTCAAGGACATGAAAAAGGACCAGAAGTTCTTGAAACTTTTAAAGAACAGCGTCGAGGACTCATCTGATGAGCAGGGCTGGGCCGAACTCGGTCTTGTGGGCCAGAACATCCAGAAGAAGAGCCCGGAGTTCGATGCCCGGAATTACGGGTTCCGAAAATTCTTCGACCTTATCCGTTCCCTTGACCTGTTCGAGATCGATGAGCGGCAGTCCCGGGACAATGTGGGGAAGATCATCTACATCCGGGAACGCACAAAGAAGATACGGAAATAAGGGTCTTGTGGGAGCCTTCGGAATACATACCAATGACATCGCCCGACTCCTTTCCTTTTTGTTCCGGGCGGGACGGTCCATCCCCGCTCCAACGATTTTTCTAATTCAGCCATCCCTTCCGGTAACGACAGGTTAATGGAGCACAGGAGCCATTGGTTTATCCGGAGAAGACGATACCGGGGAGGGAGACGATGGCAGACTATGTTCTGGTTCATGGCGGCAACATGACAACGGAAACGTGGAACCGGCTGACCACGGGAAGTCCGGTTAAGACCACGGATGGCACGATGGGCGGGAGGATCTGGGACCCGGTCATTCCTGCGCTTCACGCACAGGGTCACCGGGCGTTTGCACCGACACTGGCGGATGAACATACCACCACCCTGACCGGGCACATCGGTGAGATTGAGCAGATCATCTGCGGAAATAACCTGCGGGACGTGATCCTTGCCGGGCACAGTTATGGCGGCATGGTGATCACCGGTGTTGCAGCCCGGCTGGCAGACCGGGTCCGGCACATGGTTTACGTGGACGCCGCCGTACCGGACCCCGGGCAGTCCCTCTTCGATCTGATTATTGCCAGCGGTTCCGATCCACAATCGTTTGCCGGCCTTGAACCTGCTCCGCCCTACACCGAAAAACTGCAGTTCGATGCCCGCGCGATTCAATCCCTGCAAAAAACCTATATCCGGTGCACGAAGAGCGATTTTACCGCAGTTACCGATCTCGCCCGGCTGAAGATCGCCGCTTCCGGTGCGGGATGGAGTTACCTTGAGCTCCCCACTTCCCACGTACCGATGGCAGAGATGCCGGACCGGATTGGTAAGGTACTGCTGGACGCGGCAGAAAAATAACCTCATCTCACGGACAACCATCCGGTTCACCCCAAGTTTCGGTCACCGGTCGTTTGGGGTGAACAACAAGCGTATTAACAGAACAGACCTGAATTTTTACCTGCATACCTGCTTCAGTTGGAGAGCAGAAGACGAGTACCCATGACCATCGCATTGCAGATCCGGAACCTGACCCGGCGCTTCGACACCCTTGTCGCCGTGGACAACATATCGTTTGAGATCCGGCAGGGGGAGGTTTTCGGACTTCTTGGCCCCAATGGTGCCGGAAAGACCACAACCCTCTCGATGCTCGCCACCATGCTCGTCCCGACATCCGGGTCGGCAACCGTCAACGGGATCGATATCGGGGCGGATCCCGACGGGGTCCGCAGATCCATTGGGATCGTCTTCCAGGACCAGAGCCTTGATGAGGAACTGACCGCGGCGGAGAATATGGATTTCCATGGCCGGCTGTACCGGATACCCTCAGAGATCCGCAACCCGCGGATCACCGAACTCCTCACGCTCGTTGAACTCAATGACCGCCGCAACGATATCGTCAAGACCTTTTCTGGCGGGATGCGGCGGCGCCTTGAGATCGCCCGCGGGCTGCTCCACCACCCGTCCGTCCTCTTTCTGGACGAGCCCACGCTCGGTCTCGACCCCCAGACACGAAACCATCTCTGGCAGTACATTGCCGCGCTGGCAAAGGAGAAGGGAATCACGGTCATCTTAACCACCCATTACATGGAGGAAGCAGATCGGCTGTGTGACCGGATCGCCATCATCGATCACGGGAAGATCATCGCCATCGACACGCCCGGAAATCTCAAGGATGGCCTTGGCGGCGACCTCGTGACCATAAGTTCGCCCGACCCGGCGGGAGTGGTCGAAGCCTTACAAGAGCCGTGGGTGACCCGGTCAGAGACCCGGCATGACACGGTTGTCGTCAGCCTGGCCAATGCCGATGAGCACCTCAGCACCATCGTCACGCTCCTCAACACCCGGCACATCCCGATCACCGCCATCTCGGTCCACAAGCCAACGCTTGAGGATGTCTTCCTCTCGTTCACGGGAAAGACGATCCGGGAGCAGGAAGCAGATTCAAAGGAGATCATGCGCATGCAGCAGAAGATGATGAGGCACTAAAAATGGACATCATCTACACCATCTGGCTCCGGAACATGCTGCGGTACGTCCGGTCAAAGAGCCGCATCATCGGCAGCATCAGCATGCCGCTCTTCTTTTTGCTCTTCCTCGGTTTTGGCTTGAACTCCGTGGTCCAGCTGCCGGATATCGGGGGCAATTATATCCTGTTCCTTGTTCCGGGCATGGTCGCGATGAGCGTCATGTTCACATCGGTCTTCTCCGGCATCCAGGTTATCTGGGACAAGCAGTTCGGGTTTTTGAAAGAGACCCTTGTTGCCCCGGTGTCGCGCCTGGAGATCATGCTTGGCCAGACGGCCGGCGGGGCAACTTCGGCAGTCCTGCAGGGATTCATGATCCTGGTCATCTCCCTCTTCATCGGCCTTGAGGTCTCAAGCGTGACCGGGTTTTTCATTGCGCTGCTCTTCATGATCCTTATCGGCATCGCGTTCACCGCGTTCGGGATCGCGATAGCATCGCGGATGGAGGATATGACCGGGTTCCAGCTGATCATGAACTTTGTGATCTTCCCGATCTTCGGACTCTCGGGAGCGCTCTTCCCCATCAGCTCGCTGCCCGCGTGGTTAGTGCCGGTTACGATGCTCGATCCTCTTACGTATGGAGTGGAAGGGATCCGGTACGGCCTGACCGGCGTGTCGCAGATAAACCCGCTCGTCTGCCTTGCGGTTATCGGAGGGTTCTCCGTGGCAATGACCTTTATTGGTGCATTCCTGTTCCGGAAGATCACGATCTGAACCACGGGTGCAACCCGTTATAACCGGGATTCGGCATTCTTCATCAACCAGCCGCCGGTTCCCGGCCCTCATTTATATTCCCGTTACACCAACCACTCAGCTGTATGATCACAAACATCTTCGAAAAGGCCAAAGGCTGTCTCCTTGATCCGGTGGAAACATTCCGGCAGTCGAAAGACGATGAACTGTCCGCAGTATTTTCCTATTTTATCGCACTGCTCCTGTTCAATGCAATCCTTTCAGCCGCACTAGCAGCGGTCGTGATCGAGATGATGCCACCGCTTGCCATGATGACCTGGGGGATACCGGTTCCGGTTGCCATATTCCTCATGATGCTGGTCGGCGGGTTTATCGCAACGCTCGTGTTTGGCGTGTGGCTCCACCTCTGGGTGTACCTCTTTGGCGGAAGCCGGGGGATCATGCAGACGATAAACGCGGTCATATACGGGAGCACGCCCCGGCTGATCTTCGGGTGGATCCCGTTCATCGGGTTCATCTTCACCCTCTGGTCGCTTGCGCTGGGAATCCTCGGCGTCCGCGAGCTGCAGGAGATCGATTCCCTGAAAGCAACCCTTGCCGTTGCCCTTGCGGTCATGATCCCTGTCATCCTTCTCATCGTCCTTGCAGCATATTTCATGGTCGCGAACGTGACCACAACGGCAATGCCGGTCCTGCCGGCAAATTCCTGACAATCCTTTTTTTTGCAATATTCGTTTTGAGGGTTTTTTAGTGCCCCGATCAATTCATTCCTGAAAGGATCCATTTCCGGGAACAGGCCGGTGAGTGGGATGCACCCGATAAGGATTGGCAGAATTTTTGTCATAACCTGCACGCAAAAGCGATGCCAGGTACGGGGGGAGAGATAAGCGTCAGGTCCCGGTCATTCCCTGTTCCGGTTCATGAACCGGACCTGGTTGAGGTATACCTGACGGGAGAGGATACGCTTCCCGCACAATTTTTCTAGCACCGCACGGTGTATCCCGCAGCACCCAGCATTCGGATCACCCGCTCGTCCCATGCGGTATCATCCAGCCCGGTAAGGCAATCGATCTGTTCAGAAAAGACCCGGGTCAGCCGCTCATCTTCGGATGCAAGAAACCGCTGGCACATGATCCGGCCAGCCCGTTTCCCATCCGCGGTGAGGATCAGGATACGCCAGCAGCCATAATCCCGGCAGATCTCCGGGCGGGTGCTGTGGACCGTGCAGTACCCTTTTGCCGTGGTCTGGTCGAACCGGAAGAACGGGCATGCTTCGGGTCGTTCCAGAAATATGCTCCGGTCACAAAAGAGCGCGATCTTGTCCGGGTCAACGGTTACTTCGGTCTTCTCACCGGTATACTCGTTATTGACCATGAAATGGTAATCGCCATACGCTTTTTTGATGGTATGGACAAGGCCGAGATGGCTGCAACATTCCCCGCACTGGCTGCATTCAAACGGCATGGCACGAACCTGCTCTGCTACCGGGTATTGCACTCCCTTACCATAATATCACCGGAACGAACCCGGAGGGTGCGAAAAAGGGCGTGATGAAAAAAAGCGGATTATTCCGGTTGCTAAAAATTTTCTGTTTCGCATGATACCCGGCAGCTCACCCGGTTCACCGGTATTGCTCCCCGTTTTGGATTCCGGCCCGGAAAAAGGGGCTACCCGCGGCTGTCCGAAAGATCCGATTCCGCGGCCAGTCTTAACAAATCCGCTGCCTCTTCAGATCTTCCCGCATCGGTAAGTGTTGCAGCTTTCAGGCTCCGGATAGAGGGATCGCGGGGTGAGAGGGCCAGTGCCCGGTCATAACAGGAAATGGCATCGTCGTAGCGATGCAGGTTGTGCAGGGCCACCCCTTTTGCCAGCCATGCTGCCGTAAAGTTCTGGTCACGGGCGAGCGCTGCATTGAAAAAGGGCAGTGAATCGTTATACTGCCCGTACCGGGACAGGAGATCAAGCCCCAGCCGGAACTGCTCCTCTGCTTCGGGGGACGGGGTCACAATATCCGCATCGTCAAACGCAATCGCCAGGGAAGATCCGCCGGAGGGGATCAAAAGTTCGCCATGGATTATCTGCGGGTTGTTTGTCACCGGGGCAACGATACCGGTGGGGGAGAAACAGCCCGACGAAAGCGATGCAGACAGGATGAGGATACCAAGCAGGATCACCCGTCTCATAGGAAAGTATCCGGGGGGACAGGACATACCTTTTGCGGTTTGGGGTGCCGGTTCCTGACCCTAACCAGTAAAAGGGCAAAAAGGCAGGGGATGTGCAACTGCCATTGCTCATCAGGGACAGAACGGGGAATAGGAAAAAACCGAAGAACGTGCAGCATTTTCCTGTTGAGAAAAACGGCGGTGTACTGAAAAAACTGGCCGGGGGATCACGATACTCCAGCGGCCTCTGCCTGTCAGGGATGGTGCACAGGATTTGCCAATCGGGATCGTGCACGCAAAAGATCAGATCAGTATGCGCCCCGCCCGACCTGGCTGATGTAAATTTTGTGCTCCTGCAGGTCGATCCTGAAGAGTTCGGGGTTGGTGATGAGATCCGGAACCTTGATCCGCATCGTCTCAAGTTCCTGGAAGGTGAAGTGTTCGGCAATGTTCCTCTTCCCATCCATCCACTCCATTGATACCCCGGTATCGGTCTGGATACAATTGTAAATCTTTTCCACGGTACCTACCTGATAGAGGGGCAGGATACTTGACTCTATTCATTGCCCGAAACGGGGGTCTTCATCTCCCGCCAAAGGAGGACCGGGATTGTCTGGGAAGGATATACCGGCAGAAATGGCCGCAGGTGTTACAAATTTTGTCTATTCACGCAAGGTATATCCCCAGAAGAACCAAATGCGCACCCGTGACAGGTTTGAGAAATCGTTTGGAGAAGACCCGCATCAGGAGCCCGGTACTGAAGAGTGCCGGTTTGAATGGGAACCGGTTTTGTAGCACACCAAAAAAACCGTCTCCCGGGATCCTGCCGTGAGCCTGAGCTGGCTGGATCGGCTGCTTGAAAAGGGCGAGCGGAACTCCCGGTGTTATGATTTTATTGAACACCGGCCGTTCTGGACCATGGGATGGTTCCGGGCAATGGTTGTTCTCCTGGGAATCTGCGCTATCCTCTTCTGGTTCTTCTGCCAGCCCGTGTAGCGGGATCGGTATCAGTGGCAGTAGGAAGAAGGGATTCTTTCCTTCCTGTATTTTTTTATCTCCCGGCTTTTTGGCCAGGAAAGACGATGCATTCACGTGCCGTTGCATTGCCTCACCAACCGAAGGAACGTGCCAACAGGGAACAAAACAGGCGGAGCGCCATGGGCGCTGCAGGTTCATACAATTCGGGGATTCTCCAGAGCAAAATTATCTGCTGTGGCACCGGACAATCCAGAAGAGATTTTTGGCCGGTTCTTACAGCACCGGGGAAATTATCGGGAGCACCGAAGCAGGCGATGCTTTCTTCGCCGGCCCGTTGGGGGTGAGGATCGTGGATCGCTTCCGGCACCGGGTACAGGACGCATCACGGGTCTCCTTGAAGTGGTCCCGCGGGGTTTTGTTGACGATAAGATTCTCTGCTGTGCACACGGGGCAGGTGAACCGGATCACATAGCCGGTTCTTGTGCCCGTAACTTCGGGTTTTGTGGAATGTCTTGTCATTGGCAGGAATTCGGATTTGGGGCTTTCTCATGGGTACATTCAAACGACCAAAAACACACGCGGGGGTTTTTTCTCCGGGCAAAAGGGGGTTTTGCATAGGGATGCGTGTGGGAAGCAGTCTCCCACGCAGGTCATCTTTTTTGGCCGACACCGGGGTATCGGAACCATTCGGGTATACTACTATTGGCTGGCTGAACGTATAGTATCTTGGGAAGAGGAAGAAAGGGTCATCATGGGGGGAATTTGCCAAAAAATTCCTAATAAGAATCGCCCATTGCAACGATCAGGGCAAAATGCCCCTGCATCTGTTGAAGTTTTTTAATCACGATGATGGCTGGTGTTGTGATATCACATTTCCCATCATTCAGGAGTTCAGCAGATTTTTTGTTTTTTTGCTCTCTGGAAACGGACACGAACCATGGGTTTTCTCACCAGAATAATGAAAAACCAATGGAGTATGAATAGGTTATTTATTGAATCAGGGCACCTTGAGGGGTATGGGAAGACTTTTTTTCCGGATCGGGCAACCGGTAATTGAAGCCGCCGCGGGAGCGCCCCCGCGGGGGCGGCGGCAGCAATCGCAACCGGGGGCATGGGGGCATCAGCCCCCATAATCTATTCTTCTGGAAATTGCGTTTTTCATGGGAAAACCCTTAATGGATTGTAGTGGGTTGCGAGAGGGATGTGGGCGCACGAGTTCTCATCGGCCCTTGCCTTTGTGGTGCAGGTTGAAAATGGGCTCCTGAAAATGGATGATTGAAACCGGGAGATTTGGGAGCTTGCTCCCGCAGGCTGCCTCCCCCTCAAGACGAGAGAGAGCGTCACCATTGCAAACGGGGGTCCTGCGAGGGTATCGGGCGCATCAGACTGGACGCGGCTCCATTTTTCAAATCAGTACTCCCATAAAAAAGAAGAGATCAGAAATTTGCCTCGTCAGACTGTGCCGGGTTATACCGCCCGGCCGGAACCGGAGTCTGAACCGGGACCGGAACGGCAGTCGGGGCCGGGGTCACCACAGGTTCATCCTCCTGTCCCGGGAGGTGCGAGTGGGTATCGCTGCCCGGGAGGAGAATCCGGTGTGCTTCATCTTCCGTGCAGTCAGCGCCGATCTTCTGGCAGTAGGCAAGAGATGCATTCTTTGCGGCCGGGTTGGGTGGCCAGACCGCGTCACCGCCCTGTGTTTTCTTTCCCAGGTATTCGGCATACCGGTAGGCATGGATGAAACTCAGCGAGGGGATGGTCTTCTGGAGATACCCGATGGTGATGCTCCCGGTCCGGTCTGAACCGAGAACGCAGTGGTAGTAGATGAGGCGCTTCTTCCCGGACGGGTCCTTTTCATCCATGAGCGTGATGATCTGGTCAATGCGACCGGAATAACTGCAGGTATTGCCAACATCCGCATCGATGGTATCTTTGCATTGCTGATCGAGATGAGGGCAGAATGCGAAAGCAGATGAGATGAGGTTTCCAGCCTGCCCATTGACGGATCCTCCGGCAAGCGGGGCTGAACAGGTGCTTTTGACGCCCCCGAACTCGCGGAGCAGGACATCAAACTCCTGGGAATTGATCTCGCCGTGATCAAGAAGGCTGATATCGATGATCCGGTAATCGTCCAGATTGAAATTTTGCATATCACGGATGAGCGCGGCTTGTTTGCTGTCAGGGAAATAGGCCGGGGCTGACGATGACTTTTTGTTCTGCATCATCGTGTTTAGTTCATCGTAGGCAAAACGCCAGTCTGACTGGTTCATGCAGTTGCCTGACTGCCCGGTACCGTTCCGGACGATGAGGGGCAATGGTCCCCGCACCAGGAGATTGCCGGTCGATTCTGCATAGTCGACCACGACAGGGCCGGCTAGCTGGGCACGGTTTGATTCCTCGAGGTTGTAGATCTTCAGGCAGCAGGTCCCGTCCGGGGCCGCAGGGGTCTCATAGCAGGAGAATGCACTGGCTGATGTGGCGAGCAGGACAAGGCCGATGAGAAAAAAGGAGATGCGGTATGAGTTCATGGGACCTCGCATTTTAACAAGCCAGATCACAATGGCTCCGGCATTCGAACGGGTTCGGATCATAGTTGCAGTTGAAGAGGCAGTTTTTGCACATGAGATTGGCTGCATTGTCCGGCGGCTGCAACGCGGAACCCTCACGGGCCGGAAGTTCGATTACAAGATAATATCCCCCTCCAATGATAGTTCCAAGAAGGCCTAGGCAGAACAGGAACAGTACGAGCCGGCCGAGCGGGGCTCCTGAATTTTTATTTGTTTCCATTGCATTTTCCCCCCGGAACACCGGGTAACAATAGTTACTTGAGACCGTGACTCTAAAAACCGCGTGAACAGGGAAAATAATCGCCGGATATTTTCCATGTCCCGGGAACAACCCCCATGCCGGGGGCAATTGAGAACAGCCCTAAAAAAATCCTGCACAGGTATCCACGGTACCGGATGAGCATCCTTATCTTTTCCGTTTTCCCAATTGATCCTGAGTGCAGGTGTAAAGACACCCCCCGAGCACTGCAACCCAAAGGCCCGGTGATTATAATCAAAAGAACATGGATCTGCCAGCTCATTCTCATCATCGTCATCCTTGGTGCAGCAGCAGCGGCCGGCTCAATGCTCATCCATGCCAGCCAGCCGGTCCGTATCGGGGTCCTCCTCCCGATGACCGGCGATATCGATGCAAGAGAGCCGCTCGAATGGGCACAGGAGAACATCAACCGGGCTGGAGGTATCGGGGGAAGGCCGGTTGAACTCGTGTACCGGGACACAGGCACCGGCGATACCGTCACCATGGCACAGGAACTGCTCGCTGACGACTCCATAAGGATCGTCATCGGCCCGCCAACCAGCGATGACGTCTTCCTGCTGGCACCGGAGTTCATTAAAAAAGAGAAGATCCTCATCAGCCCGTTTGCAACGTCCGGCGACATCATCCGGGCCTTTGGCAAAAAAGGGTATTTCTGGCGTACAACACAGGGTGACGTGGCGCAGGTAAAAGTGATAATCACCAAGATGAAGGAAAAAGGGGTCAGCCGGGTTGCGCTCCTTACCGAGAACTCAACCTATGGCAAAACATTCTATGACTGGACCGGGTTTTTTGTCACCGAGTATGGTCTGGAACTTGCGTCGATCCGGCAGTTCGAACCCGCAACCGGGGTAACGGAAGCAGATATTGCCGCAGTCTTAAATGCCGATCCGGAATATCTCATCGTCGCCTGCGGACCGGAAGATGCTGCGACCATCAAAAAAGCCATTGACCGGTCCAAAAAACCCGTCCGGTTGTTCTTTACCGATGCCGCAGCCTCCCCGGTTCTCGTAACCCTGCTCGGCGAAGCAGCAGAAGGTATCGAGGGGACATCGCCAACCGCAGATCCCACGACCGGCTTTACCGTTGCCTACCGCGAGAAATTCAACGAGTCTCCTGCGGATTATGCGGCCCCGATCTATGATGCACTTCTCATTGCAGCCTATACTACCGCACGACAGGATGCGGTGCGTTTTGAATCACCGGCCGATGCGATCCGGGCCGTGGTCTACGGTTCCGGCACGCAGAAAGGCTGGGATACACAGGAAGCGCACGAGACTATTCTCGCGCTTCGTGCGGGCCAGACACCGGCCATCAGCGGGGCAAGCGGACCGCTCGATTTCGATGCAGAATTTGGGGTGGACCCGCTGGCAACGTACTACTCCCACTGGGTAATTGAGGACGGCACATTCCGTACCATTGATGTGCTGGGTTCAGCAAAGTCCGGAACCGCCGGCGCCAGCGGGGAGTCGGTTTCAAGGACCCGTGCCTCGGGAACGCTCATGGCACTAACCGAAACAAGCGTGGTGCACTATGATCCCCCAACGGAACGAACGGATTTCCGGGCGGTCATCGTGGGTCCATCGCAGGGCTGGAAGAATTACCGGCACCAGTCCGATGCTCTTGCCGTCTATTCGATGCTCCGGGAGAATGGCGTTCCGGACGAGCACATCATCCTGATGATCTACGATGATGTCCCGAACTCCAGGGAGAACCCGTTGCGGGGTGACATCCACAATATGCCCAAAGGAGAAAATCTCCGGGCCACTGCTGACGTGGATTATACCGGAGACCAGGTGACTGCGGCCACGTTCCGGCAGGTTCTTTTAGGAGAACCGACCGCTGATATCCCGATGGTCCTTGACGGAACACCCGGAACCGATGTCTTTGTCTATATCGCAAGCCACGGCACCCCGGGCGGGATCGTCTTCTCTGGCAAATCGCCCTCCCTGACCACCCAAAACTTTACGGAGATCACGGACACGATGTACGAAGAGGGCAGGTACCGCCAGATCGTCTTCTTCGTTGATACCTGCTTTGGGGAGAGCATTGCCACAAATGCCACGGCAAAGGGCCTCCTGTATTTCACCGGAGCTGCTGCCAGCGAACCCTCGCATGGGGCAGTGTATGACCTCGACATCCGGCAGTGGCTTTCAGACGAGTTTACGGCAAGCATGTTAAACGCGATCCGGGCGGACCCCGATATCACGTTCAGGGAACTGTACATAACAACCTACGAGAAGGTGACCGGCTCGCATGTCCGGATGCTGAATACGGAAAATTTCGGGAGTATCGATCTTCCCGTGCGGAGGTTCCTCCAGCCATGAACCGAAACCGTCTTCTTGTCGCAGCCGCAGCCGGTGCCCTGCTCGTTCTCCTGCTGGCATTCATCATCACCTCCCCGTCACCGGACAAAGACCTCCCGATGATCTACATCATCTACGGGTCGGAGAAAGGGGATTTGTCGTACACGGACAGTGCGTACCGGGGCCTGTTTGCTGCACAGGAAGCGATGCCGTTTGCCAAACGCGAGTTCGTGACCCTGAACCGTTCTGACCTGGCCGGACGATTGAAAAATCCCGGCCCGGAAAAGCCCGGGCTCATCATCACGGTTGGTTTCAATTATGCCGCAGACACGCAACAGCTTGCAAAAGAGCACACGGATATCCGGATCCTTGCCATCGACCAGTCGGGGATCGGGTCACACAATACTCAGGCATACGAGATCACCTCGTACGGCCAGAGTTATCTTGCCGGCGCTCTTGCAGCATCGGAAACAAAGACCGGCAGGGTGGGCATCATCCTCGGGGCGCAATCCGGGTTGCTCGATGCGTTCCGCCTGGGCTACATCGAAGGGGCACAGGCTGCGGATCCTTCCGTTGCGGTCGATGTCGCGTACGTGAGTACGAGCCCGAATGGGGGATTTTCCGACCCGGCCCGGGCTGCGGAGATCGCCCGCGGCATGTACCAGGACGGGACTGATGTGATCTTCACCGTTGCGGGATTCTCGGGTACCGGGGCGATCAGCGAAGCAAAGAAGGCGCCGGGGCGGTACATCATCGGGGTCGATTCAGACCAGACCCATCTCGGCCCTTCGGTTATCCTGGCATCCGCAGTGAAACGGGTGGACCGGGTGGTATATACCGGGATTGGCGAATATCTGAACGGAACATTTGCCGGGGGCAACAGGGTGGCCGGGCTCAACGAAGGAGTGACGGGCATTTCCTGCAACCCGCGATTTGTTGCCTGTGCTCAAACGGTAAGTATCTGGGAAGAGCAGGCACGAGACGCAGAGGAAAAATACCTTGCCTCCCGCAGCAATGGCGGGTGACAGGGATCCTGTCCGGTCATTTTGGCACTATCGAGATCTCTGCTATCTGTTGAAACGGGCATGAACGGGAGTTCATACCTGAAGCATGAAAAACGGTATTTTTTTGGGGGCAAAAGTACCCCGGCTCAAAGTCTCTCCGTAGCACAGCGGGGCAGATTCCCGGGTCATGATCTAAACCCGAATTGAGGCCGCCGCGGGAGCGCCCCCGCGGGGGCGGCGGCAGTAATCCCCAAGGGGGTATGGGGGTCTCAACCCCCATAATCTATTCTTCCGGAAAACCGTTTTTCATGGGAAGTGCACATGAATGGGTGTGAACCTTACCGGTTCATGCTTGTTTCACCAGAGCAAAATTTTCTTCATTCTGTCGCATCCCGCTCCAGCACCAGCATGACCGTTCCCTCTTCCATCCCGGCGCCCCCGTACGCCGGGCCGGCCGGGAGAAAACCGCACTTCTCCAGCACCCGGATCGAGGCTTTGAGTTCAGGATACGTGGTGGCAGCGATACGGCGGATTGCCGGGTCAGAAAAGATGGCAGGAATCAGGTGCCGGACCGCTTCGGTTGCATACCCGTGGTTCTGGAATTCGTCAAGCACCGAGTACCCGATCATCACCGTGTCATCAGATCCTTCCATTGTGGCAATCCCGCCGCTGCCGATGAGTACGCGGTCCGTATCTCCCACCCCGCAACGAATCCAGTACCAGGAGCAGAAGAACGGATCCGATCCCCCTGATACCAGCGAAATGAAGTGCGCGAGTGCATCATCATCAAGGAGCGGTGGAGGCCAGCCTGCAGGGACCGTTGCGTTGAGGAGCCGGCCCAGCCCGGCAGCATCGTGGTGAAGATCGCAGGTAAGGATCGGGAGCGTGGCAGGAACGAGTTCCAGCCGCACGGTGGATACCGGGAGGTTGCGGAGCATGAGAACTGTCTGCTTTTTTTAGTGAAATAGTGTACTCAGCGCCCGGGTGATCCTGATGGCACGGTCGGGAATTTCGGAAAACAACGCCCGGAAAAGAAGGTTGCCGGATACCGGCACCGGTCCCGTTTATTTAATGCGATATCCCGGCAAAATACCCGCGGGAAGGAATACACATAAAACCGATGGCGATCCACCTTTCTTATCGTCTGGTAATAAGGTCCGCCACCAGCCGTCCCGACAGGGGTGATCACGTGCGGTTTGCCGGAGCCGGCATCCGCGCTGCACGCCGCATCACGGGAATGGTAATGACCGCAACGCCCGCGGAAAACCTGCACGCCGCGATCGCAGTCCGGTTATGATCGCCTGTTCAGGCTGATGGGGGACCAGCCAATAACGAAGAATCTGATGAGGTATACCATGGCACAACAACTCGGGGGACAACCCATAGTAATCTTCAAGGAAGGAACAACGCAGAACCGGGGCCAGGAAGCCCAGGACAGCAATTTTGCCGCAGCAAAAGCAGTTGCCGCAGCAGTCCGGTCAACCCTTGGCCCCAAAGGGATGGACAAGATGCTCATTGACGGGATTGGCGACATCACGGTCACCAATGACGGCGTCACCATCCTAAAAGAGCTGGATATCGAACACCCGGCTGCAAAGATGATGGTCGAAGTCGCAAAGACCCAGGATGCAGAAGTCGGCGACGGCACCACCAGTGCAGTCGTGATTGGCGGCGAACTCATTGATAACGCAGGAAGACTCATCGCGCAGGGCGTCCACCCGACCGTTATTGCCGAAGGATATCGCATGGCCGCTTCAAAGGCGCTCGAACTTCTCAAGGGCTATGCCGTCACCATCAAGGCAAACGATACGGCGATGCTCAAGAAGATCGCAGAGACCGCACTGACCGGCAAGAACTCGGAGGTCTCAAAGGACCTGCTCTGCGATATTGTCGTGAAAGCGATCGCATTTGTGATCGATGACGAGGGTAATGCCGATCTTGCGCACATCAATGTCGAGAAGAAGGTCGGCGGTTCCGTTGACGACTCTGCCCTCATCGAAGGCATGGTCATTGCAAAGGAACGTGCCCACCCCAATATGCCCAAGTCCGTTAAGAATGCAAAGATCCTGCTCCTCAATGTCCCGCTCGAATTCAAGAAGACCGAAGTGAACGCCAAGATCAACATCTCAACACCCGGGCAGGCACAGGCATTCCTTGATGGCGAAGAGCAGATGGTCAGAACGATGGTGGACAAGGTCGTTGCCAGCAAGGCAAGTGTCCTCTTCTGTGCAAAAGGCATCGACGATGTTGCACAGCACTACCTCACCAAGGCCGGTATCCTTGCCGTCCGCCGGGTCAAGAAGAGCGATATCGAGAACCTTGCCCGGGCAACGGGAGGCTCGGTTATCAATAATCTTGACGAGATCCGCGCAAAGGATTTGGGATCGGCAGGTCTTGTTGAGGAGAAGACCATTGCCAACGACGAGATGATCTATATCTCGAAGTGCAAGAACCCAAAAGCAGTCTCCATCATCATCCGGGGCGGGACAGAGCACGTTGTCGACGAACTCGAACGGGCAGTCCACGATGCCCTCATGGTCGTGAGCGTTGTTGTCCGGAGCAAGAAGGTTGTTCCGGGCGGCGGTGCACCCGAGACCGAGCTCGCCCTCCGTCTCCGCGAATATGCGGCAACGGAAGGTGGCAGGGCACAGCTTGCCATCGAATCCTTTGCTGGCGCACTGGAAGTTATCCCCAGGACCCTTGCCGAGAACTCGGGACTTGACGCTCTCGACATGCTCGTTGCCCTCAAGGCAGCCCATGGCGCAGGAAAGAAGAACTTCGGCCTCGACATCACAGCCGGAAAACCCGCTGACATGCTCAAGGCAGGGGTTGTCGAGCCCCTCCAGGTCAAGACGCAGGCTATCTCGAGTGCTGCTGAAGCAGCGGTCATGATCCTCCGGATTGACGATATCATCGCCTCCTCAAAAGCAGCCGGGCCGGCAGGCGGGATGCCCCCCGGCGGCATGGGCGGGTACTGAAGGGTTTTTCCCTGCTTCTTTTTTTTAGATCGGTTTCGATCATTCCAGGTACGACAACCGGTTATTTCGTTTTCACTCGTGCTGGCGTGAGCCAGCGCAGCAGGGCGTCCCATCGGGTGCCGAAATGGTTGGGAAAATCTCAAGTCAGATACTTAAAAAAAATTCTCTGTTCTGGAGAAATCCTGACCGCCCTTCTCGATTCGGTTTACCCGAGCTGCACGTGCCGGAACCACACCAGCCGGAACGCCAAAAAACAGATACGAAAAAACCCTGCTGCCTTTCGCGGACAATAAGGAAAAAAGATCAGAGGATCTTTTTGCCTGCATCGGCACCGGGTTTGATAGAATAGACTTCGGTGATCTTCATGACTACGGCCGACTTTGGCGTGAGGTTTGGCCTCAGTTCTTTCATCCACGCCACATCCTGGCGGAAGATATCGTCATTTGTGTGGAGTGTTGCCGTGCCTTTCAGCTGGAAACCCCCATTTTCACCCCACCAGGAGAGGGCAATCTCCGTATTCTCGGTCAGGTTCTGAAGCGTCTTGTTGAAGTACTGGTCCGAGATAAGCAGCGTTTCGTCATCCATCAGCTTGAATGCCCCGATTGGAACAACATTGGGCACGCTCTTTTTTGATGCGGTTGCGAGAAACACAAGCTTTGTTCCGGTCAGCGATCCTTTCATCTCATCGGTCAGTTTTACCATGCCGTTTCCACCTCATCTCCTACCTACATCAGCACAGGAACTTAAGGGTGTCGTTTTTGTTTATGGAGCAGTTTAAGACATTTTTAGGGGAAATTTTCCATCCGGATAATTGTTATCCCCCTTCTTGCTATCTCTGTCCCAAAGGGGGCGGGAGCGCATCCCCCCGGTTTCAAACATCCATTTTCAGGTGCCCATTAACGGCCTGCTCCACAAAGGCGAGAGTCGATGAGACACCGAGCGCCCGGGGTCCCATCGCAACTCAAAACTATCCATCGCAGGGTTTCCCATGGAAATATTCACTGAATTCCTCTGTCCGAGTGTCCTGCATGCACGCCATATTGGGCACAATCGCATCCACAAGCCCTTGACCATTGCGCGACGCTTTGGGCCTCGCCGCCCCCATAAGGAGTGCAAGGATGCGGCCGAGGACGTTATTTTTTCTGCATATTTTCATGCTTCGGGTGTGAACCTGATCGTTTCATGCCTGTTTCCCATGAAAAACGCGAAAAGATTATTGATGGGGGTTGAGACCCCCATACCCCCGTGGGGATTACTGCCGCCGCCCCGAAGGGCGCCCCGCGGCGGCTTTCATCACCATTTTTTCGAAACCGGTCATTGCCCCGCCGTGCCCTGCAAGGGACGCCTCGGGGCAGAGTTTGCTCAAAGATATACCCCGAGCATGGGTTTTTCATCGTTCTTGTGTGAACCTGATCGATTCATGCCTGTTTCTCCAGAGCAAAAAAACAGGCACCGGATAGGAAGAACCGATCCTCTTATGACCCGCAGAACACCATATCAAAGCAGATGAAAGAGGATACCCGCTGGAAAATTCTTGCCGGACTTGCTCTGGTAACCTTATCGCTTACCCTGTACCTCGCCCATTTTCTGATCTTCCAGGATGCCCATCACCTGCTCATCTTCCTCGTGGGAGACATTGCGTTCATCCCGTTCGAGGTCTTCATCGTCACCATCATCATCGACCAGATGCTGGAGAGCCGCGAGAAGAAGCAGCGAATGGAAAAACTGAACATGGTGATCGGCACCTTCTTCTCAAACGCCGGCATCCCGCTCCTTGCCCTGCTTGCAAAAGCGGATCCGGAGATCCACCGGATCCGGCCGGAGATTGCGCAAGGCATCAGCGGTACGGACGAGGGATTCATTGCCGTCACGAACTGCCTTGGCTCCCACCAGTGCCGGGTTCTGGCGGACTCTCTCGACCTCTTCGCCCTCCGGGAATTCTTAAAAAACGAGGAGGACTTTCTCCTCCGCATTGTCGAGAACCCGATGGTCTTCGAGCACGAATCCTTCACGGACCTGATCCTTGCCATCACCCATCTTGACGAAGAACTCAGGGCCCGGGGCAGCCTCGCATCCCTGCCTGCTTCAGATATCGCCCACCTTGAGGGTGACATCCACCGCGTGTACTCGCAGCTCGTTCCCGCATGGCTCAGGTACATGGAGTATCTCAAGACGCATTACCCGTACCTCTACAGTCTTGCCATGCGCAAGAACCCGTTTGACCCGGAAGCCTCGGCAGTTGTCGGGAGATAGGACCTTTTTTTCCGGACCGGGCAAAACGTTCTTCCGGACTTTTTTCTCCCCTGAAAACCTTTGAAGTGATAACGGGGGCAAACAGTCCCCCTACCCCCATTACGATACTTTCCGCCACCCTGTAGGGCGCCCTGCAGTAGCCTCAATTCGGGTTCAAATCATATCCGGTAATTTCCCGACCGTGCCGTATCGAGTCCCCGAACCGGAGAACCCTCCAGGAAAAAGGTCGCGTTTTTCATGCTTCGGGTGTGAACCCCTGTTCATGCCGGTTTTTACTGAACATATTTTTTAAAAAATTCTGATCTGGCGAAATCATTCCCACAGTGTCATTTTGTGGAATTGCGAGGAGGACACCATCTCTCCCCCCAAAGGAGGAGGCACTCCAAGGAGGCAAGCTCCCCAAAACTCCCGTTTCTAACATTTAGTTTCAGGCGCCCATTTCCGGCCTGCTCCACGGGGCGAGGGTCGATGAGACCCCGAGCGCCCGTGGCTCCATCGCAAATCAATCTATGATCTCTGACAGGTTTTGCGATGAAAAACTTGAATTGACATTATCATTGGGGTACGCTGCCACTTTACCCCCAGATGCGATGAACGGCCGCCGCCCCGAAGGGCGCCCCGCGGCGGCTTCAATTATGGGTTTTCCGGACCGGATACTTCCCCCAAACGTTCCCGGTGAGGTGTCCTGAATCGGAAAGTGCTCAAAGATATCCCGCGTCTAGTGTGTTCTTTTTTTGTGTGAACGTTCGTTCATGTGCGTTTCTACCGAGCAAAATCATCAGAAGATCTTTTTTCGTCCTCTGTTTCTTAAAAAAAAAGTGAATATCTGGCCTCACATATCGCAGCAATAGCAGGTCGTATCGGACAGGATCTTGGAGTTCTTGATCCACGAGCAGGTCCCGAACTTGTCCCACGGGTTGATGATCGTGGTCTTGTCAAGCTTCCCCATCTTCTGCATGTGCTTAAGGTCCGCGACAACCTTCCAGACATAATTGATCGGCCCGTAACTCTTTGTCCCGTCGCCGACCGGGTACACGCCCGGGTCGTCAGCTGTGACGTAGATGTCGGGCACGCTGCCAATGAACCGGGGGATTTCGGCATCCACGAACACGTAATCCTTCTTCCCGTCGGTGAAGACTTTCAGGGAGGCATCCGGTACCTCTTCGATGACACGGATGCCGGTGGACTCATACCCGAGATCCTCAAAGACCAGCAGCGCGACATCGTACCCCTCGCGGGCAAGCAGGTTCACGAGCAGCAGGCTTTTTTCGTCCGAGTCGCCTGCCTTGTCGTAGATGACCTCGACCGGGTACTTGCGTTTCGGTGACGGATTCTCGACATGGGGAATCTGCTGGACAAAGGCAACGATCAGTTCAAGGTACTCGTCATCGGAGAGGTACCCCCCGTTCCTGTACCGGGCACTCCGGAGCTGTTTGAGGACATCGGAATAGAGTTCCTCCATTGCCGGGTCGGACTCAAAGGAATCGATATACTCCCTGACTTCAGCAGGATTCATGGAGCTTGCCGGAAGATCGATCTTCATCTGCCGGGCCCCGTAATAGACCGACATGTTGACCGGCACCCGGAACGTGTACTCCTGCGGACCGGTGAACGGGGCATAGTGGAAGGTGAAGGTCCGGTGGCCGACCCGGCTCACGTCCCCGACCGGGACAATAAAATTTTTGTTCACTGCCGCGGGAGCAGGTTCTTTTGCCGCGGGGGTTGTCACTACCGGTTCCGGTTCTTCTTCGTCCACGGGTTCTGCCGGTGCCGTGGTTGCCACCGGTGCAACCGCACCGGGAAAGCCGGGCGGGTTGATGATAACCTGGACACAGCCGCACAGGAATACCAGGATACAGAGAATGACAAGGCAGGAGAACCCGGCGAACTTCATAACGAACCAATATTTGTCGTTCTTTTGTATTTTATCCTTGGTTTTTGTTTCGACGGATAATTACGGCACCCTTAATACATGCCGAGAATGATGTGTTGTCCGGTACAGGTTTTTCATCATGAAGAAATTGGTTTTTTTATGTCTCGTGTTCTTTGCGGTTATACTGACCATCCCTGCCAACGCTGCGGATCATACCATCCAGTGGCAGAACCATTGCCCCTATGAAGTGTCAGTTGTCATCATCGGAGGTCTGCAATACACCAACCCGTTCGATGGGAAAGTCTACGGCGCCAGCCAGTGTATGCCCCCCGACCAAACATGCCAACCGAACACTAAATGCCCCTACACGGCCTGTGGGGAAGGAAACAAGAACAAATGCGATCAGGGGGCCCCTCTCGTTGACAACGGGGGATTCATCCTTGAGGCAGACACACCCGGCGCAAAAAATACCCATACCAGCACGGTGCCGAAGTTCTGGCAGGGTTCATTCCAGCCCCGGACGAACTGCCATTTTGACGCAGACAAAAATTATGTCTGCGATTATGAGCCGCATACCTGCCGTGCATACCAGGACGGACAGGGAAAGGTCGAATGCGGCGGACATCAGATCCAGGATGCCACCAAAGGAGAGATCAACTTCGATGAGAATGGCGTGGATACCTATGATGTCAGTGCCGTTGATGGTTTCAACATCCCGATCACGATCGAACTCGTACCGGGTACAGGTTCTGCAGAGGGACTTGCACCGGTTGAATATGCCTGCACAAAAGCGGGGACGAATTTTGACCTGCGGGACCTGGTTGGAACGGGTGACTGGAAAAACTTAGATGCCTCGAAACTCCTCATTAAAAATGCAGCCAGCACAACAATCGCCGTGCGGAGCGCCTGTTCCTATGCATCTGCCCTGAACCACAAGAACAACGATCCCCACTTCGATGAGAAGGATTATCTTACAAACTCCACCTGTTGCAAACTCCCCTTTGGCTCAGCCCAGGATTTCCAGAAGAACGGGAATATGAAATGCGATCCCCAGACCTGGCCATCGGACATCAACACGGCTGCCTTCTTCAAACATTTCCTGCCTACAGCCTACAGCTATGCCTACGACGACCACACATCCACCTATACCTGCAAGAACAAGGATGAGGATACCCTGACGGCGTATATTGTCACGTTCTGTGGTGCCAATGAAGGCCCACGCGTAGCCCTGCCGGGAAGTGACACGCATTCTCATCTTCCGGACCTGTCCCCGACACCCCTTCCGACCCCGGTTGCGACCCAAACTCCGGTACCCACCCAGACACCGGTGCCGCAAACCCCCTATAACCCGGCAAAATCCGGCGATGTAAACTTCTAAAACAGTTCTTTTTTTTGTGCGGGAAAACAACTCGTCTTCCGGACGGAGGCGGAAAAATGATCCCGGGGGAGGTGAGCCGGTTCCGTTTGGGGGTTCACGCAATAAAGAACCGGTCGCCTTCAAGATGGGAGGGAGGGCAGATAAAAGCAGCCATCAGCGGTTCTGAACCATGATTGGCAAGCTGGTGCACCATACCTTCTTTGATCGTGAAGCAGTCGCCCCGGCTGACCGGGAACTCTTCGCTCCAGACGGGTGTCCCGTTCTCCTGCCGGCCGGTCTTCATGGTGCCGGTGCCCTCGATTATCTGGTAGATCTCGATCCCGCTCTCATGATAATGTGGCCGGAGTTTCGTCTGCGGCGCAATCTCCGCAGCAAAGAGCGAGAAGTGTTCATCGCCGGTAATCCGGGTTATCCGGATGCCGGTCTTCTGATCAACCGGCGCTTCCTCCACGCGCCGGAACAGGTTCTGGATATCCATACACTATATGAAAAGCGATCGGGTATGAATTTCCCGCATGCCCGCGGTTTCAGTCGCGCCGGATCTCCCGTTCCCGTTCGAGAGCTCCAAGGAACGAGACCAGCACCGCATGCCGCTCGGCCGCAATCTGCCGGCCGGTGCCGGTGTACATGCGATCGGCAAGCTTCAGCAGTTTATCATGGAAATGGAAGACCGCATCATCGATCCCGCCCCCGTGCTCCCCCGCCCGCAGGAATGTCCGGGCAATGCCGGTGGCTCCCATGGCATCGAGCTTGTCGGCATCAGAGAGGATCTTCGCCTCCAGCCCTTCCGGTTCGTCACCGGTGCTGAACCGGTGCGAGCGGATCGCGGCTGCAATGGCCGGGATGAGCGCGGCATCGTACCCGATGGCGTTCAGGTAATCGGCTGCCATCCGGGCACCTTCGCTCTCGTGCGGAAGCCCCGTCTCCTTCTCACGCGGGCGGGCAATGTCATGCAGGACGGCAGCGGGGAGAAGGATGCGCAGGTCAGCACCTTCCTTTTCGCCGATGATCCGGCACAGCGAAACGACCCGTTCGGTATGGTCCATGCCATGCGAGCCGACCCTGCCGATGATCTCTTCCACGTGCCGGTGGATTCGGTCCAGCGTCTCATCCATGTAATGTTCAGGAAAATTTTTCCGGGAGCGTATTAATAACCCATGGATCCCGCCGGGCGGTGCCGGTTCGGCCCGGACGGGCGACCGATCGCAACCGGGTGCTGCGATGCCCTCCGGCAACCATTCCGGGAACGATGAGCATCAGGAAAAGGGATTATTTTTGGTGATTCCTCAATTAGAGCCACGCGAAAATCATTGTTTCAGTTTTTACTATTCTGAAAAAATCAGACGTTCTTGGGGGCTTTTGGTTCCACCTTCGCCCCCGCTACTGTGGCATCCCCCATCTTGCGATGACGACGTATTCCTGGTTACCGACCTCGTCCAATCCTAATGCGCCCCGTCCCCCTCGGGGGACTGGTGGCGCAAGAGGGGGGTATGGGGCATCAGTGCCCATCATTACTTCGAATGAATTCTACAGAACATAAAAACTTTTGAACCTTATAGCGGATGTACCTTTTTTGGAAAATCATGGTGCTGCACATTCGGGTTGAATACCCCCTGGTCCCTCCCGTATCCCCGCATCAGGGGAGAGAAAATCCGGGCCCGCAATGGGCCCGGTTACATGAGTTTTGCCTCACCCCCCATTTTCGATGAGGCAATGATTCCCAAAAACACGGTAATTCTTCCGGAATATATCCTGGTTTTACGACGGGAATTGGTGAGGCAGTATGTAGCAACGTTACAGCAGCCTCCGCCCAAAGATTCCCCCCACAGGGAAAGGTATCCGGTGCGGGGGGGGGTGATCCGGGGGCCATGATGCATGATCTGCCGGATAATTCTCAATCAGGATCCGGTTGATCCGGATCCGTGTTTCAATCGCGATCATCATCGCATCTGAAATTATTACGCGGAGTCCGGCAAAAATTCCAATCAGGGTTTGCTGAACAATTTTTCCATCAAAGCCCGGTTGAAACACAAAACATCTGCTCGGGAGAAACGCACATGAACCGCTCGGGTTCACACTTGAATGATGAAAATCAGATGAATATTTGAACATATCCGTCCTCGCCCGCATCCCTGCACTCCTTATGGGGGCGGCAAGGCCCCAGAGCCTCGCCCAATGGTCGGGCTGCTGAAGCGATAATGTCCCTGATGGTCTCCATGCGGGACACTCAAAAAGGTGATTTTCCGGGAATTTTTTATGAAAACCGAATTGAGGCCGCCGCGGGAGCGCCCCCGCGGGGGCGGCGGCAGGCATCGCAATTACCTCACAAAAGTTCTGGAAATCCTTGTCGATTGTGATTTTCATGGGAAATTTTCATTTCTCATATGCGAACTCCCGCTCATGTGCGTTTCAACAAAACCCAACTAACAAGGATTGTCTGATCCGGCTCATCGGTTTCAACCGCGAACCCGATCCCGGGTTAAATGAAAAAAAGTATTACGCCTCTTTCGCCGCGGCACGCTCCCGCCGGTACCAGATGAGCAGCGCGGCAAGGATGAGCGGGTAGAAGAGATCGATGTACATCACGGCACCGGCATTGTTGGGCGAGAAGTCAGCGTGAGCAACCAGTTCATACACGTGCCCGAGCCCGGCCGAGATCGAGAAGATGCCAAACCCGATGATGACCGCGGTCCAGAAATCCTCGCGGAATTTTAAGCAGAGCAATCCGCAGATACCCATTGCCCCGTCCCACATCCCCACCTCACGCTGGAACGGACTTCCGGCCGGCCAGCCAATCGACTCCGCCACCTTGTCCGCAAAGAAGAGATGGCCGGTGGCGGCATATAGGTAGGATAGCCCAAACCCGATGGCAAGCTGCCACATAAGAAACGTCCCGACAGCCTCTGCCCGCTCCATCTTCTTCCACCGGATATGCATGAGCGCGATGATTGCGCCAAGCAATGGAAAGAAGACCGGCCATACCAGTTCAACGATGCCCATACATCTCCGTTAGCATCACAGGGATAAAAAAACGATAGCCGGGCAAGGGCTGCAGATGCGGTTCGCTCGCCCGTATCCATAAACGTGCCCTCATTGGAGAGGACGGGGGTGTGGCGGGTTTCGTCAGACGGGATGCAGTCCTGTCAGATAACGCGGGAAACGAATGAAAAAAGCGTGACGGCCGGAGGAATCCGGTCAGAGATAATTATTCTTGCGCAGCCAGTCGGCCTGCGGGGGAAGATACCGGTAGATGATATCGCACTTCTCATCCTGGAAGCTCCACGGGACAACGATGATGATATCGCCTTCGCGGATCCATGCCCGCTTCTTGATCTTGCCCTTGATCCTGCCCATCCGTTCAACGCCGTCATAACAGGTGACTTTGATGTGGTTTGCACCCATCATCAGTTTGGCCTGTGCAAACTGCTCGCCCAGTTTCTTCTTGGGCAGCCGGACGCGGACGACAGGGGTACCGTCGGGATTGAATTCTGGGGGGGTACCGGAACTTCCAGGTTTTTTTGCGTGATTGTTAATTAAGCACAACTCCAATGGTATATAACAAGGACGTAAAACCTATTGAAGGTATGTATCCGGAATAATAGTGCTGAGGTGCCGGATCATCCCGCCATGGTGTGAAGTTTTTCGCCAAGCCAGGGCAAAAAATCCTTCTTGCGCGACATAACGCCATCGAGCTTCACCGGGAGATCCCGGCCAAAGAGTGCTGACAGGAGCGCCGGTTCTGCATCCCCGTACACCTCGCTTGCATTCTCCATCACGCTCGTAAAGAGTGCAAGGACCATGTCGGCTCCGCTCCCGGCTCTCATGCCGGCCAGATCCTCCCTGATTTTTTCATTCCGCTCCCGGTTCCAGGAAAGGGACGGGACCATCACCTGCGCAACGATCACCTTCTTTTTCGAGAGTTCGAACTCCTTGGTGTCGCGGGAGAGGAGGGTAGCGAGCGGAACGCCTGACAGATCCATGCCCCGTTCCAGCAGGGCAGCACCCAGTTCGTCCGGGTCCGATCCGGCAAGCGGAGCGAGGAAACTGACTGCCTTTTTGTCCTGGTGGGTTGTTGTGGACATGCGCAGGGCAAGGGTATCGGAAAGGATCCCACAGAGCAGGACACCGGCAATACCCGGGGACGGGACAAGCCCGGACTCCATGAACTTCATGGTTATAATGGTCGAGGTTGCGCCAACCGGATCGTTGTAGAACCTGACCGGTTTCAAGGTGGTTATGGGGCTTAACCGGTGATGGTCGATGATCTCCACGATCTCCGCCTCCCCGATCCCGTCAACGGCCTGCGAAGCCTCGTTGTGGTCGAGGAGGATGACATGACGCCTTACATCGTCAAGCAGCGTGGTCCGGGTCAGGACCCCGGCGAGTTTCCCGTCCGGAGTGACCACGCAGGCTGCCCGGAATTTCGAGCCGGATACGATCCGGCGGGCATGGGCGAGCGTGTCTGATTCGGCAAGAACGGGCACCCCGCGCTCCATCACTTCCCGGGCGGGAAGCGAGAGGTTGATCATCCTGCCAACCCCGAATGCATCGAGCGGGGTTGCAAGAACCGTGACGCCTTTCTTTTCGGCAGCCACGACCACCCGTTCCCCGACAGGGGCTCCTTCAGCTATGATCAGGCAGGCGATCCCTGCCGAGATGAACGCGAGCTGGGCCGGCTCATCGTCCCCGACCACGGCGATGTCTTTTGCCGTCATCCGGGCGAGGGTTACGTGCAGGGCGTCAATGGCGATGTGGACCCGGCCCTCCAGCAGGTTGTGGGCCGATACCATCACCTCCGCGTTTAAGATCCGTGCCAGAGTCTCCACGGCAACCGGGGTCATCGTCAGTTCGGCAAGGTGGATCTTCTGGAGGTAGGCAGCAGCAAGGGCGTGCTCGCCGATCATGCCAACGGGTTTTCCCAAACTGTCGGTGATGACCACGTTCCGGATCGCTTCTTTGACCATCAGGCCCGCAACATCAACGGTCGGGACATCCTCATGAAGGGAGAAGACGGGCTTGTACGTGATGTCCGAGAGCCGGGGTTCAACGGATGGGATGAACGCCGGGCTCTCGATTCCGAACCGTTCCAGCATGTACCGGGTCTCGGGGTTCAGCTCACCGCACCGGGCCGGAACGTACCTGCCCGGTTCGGACCGGTTTTTAAAATCTGCATACCCGATGACACTCGCGATGCTGTCAGTGTCGGGCTTCTGGTGTCCGAAGAGGAAGATCTGGTTCATGGAGTCCTGCCTGATATCCTTTTTTGGTTGTAAGGAAAGAATTACTTTTGGAGCTCATAAAGGATGGCGGGAAAAACCGCACTGCCGGAATATCGGGCAGTCCCCGGTCCCGCTGAGCAGATTTTGATCTATTCGCAATAACCGGCATGAACGCTCATCCGTTCACGCCCGTTTTATTTCGTCACTTCCTCTTCCACAACCATGCTTCATAGCAGAGGAGGACGAGAATGACGAGGATGCCGCCAAGGAAGAAGGCCAGTGCGGTATCGGGCGATGTGCTGCTGCCCATGTCGATGGCACCAGCATACGATGCCTTGGCAGTCATGATCTCCTCCGCGCCCCCGGCCACCTGCCGGTCGGCAACCGTTGGTGAAGGGGGAACCGCCAGTGCAACATTCTCCGCAGCCCCGGGCATCCCGTGCAAGCCGGAGAAGAGCGGGCCCAATGCCATGATCCCGATGGTTGCCACAAGTACAATGGCAAACAGCGAGGCATACTTCAGGATCAGGGACCGGACCGGGGACTGGCGCGGGGCAACGATTAAGAGCTGGTTGGTCAGCGAGTACATCTTTACTTCGCGGCCTTTGACGCTGTATTTTGTATCAGCAACCGCGATGAGGCCCGCATCGAGGAGGTTCCCGACATGGTACTTGACCGTGTTCATGGGCTGGCCGAGCCGCTCGGCAATGTCGGCAAGGCTGGTCGGTCCCCCGGCCAGCTGCTGGAGAATATCGTTTGCGGTCTGGCTCGACATGGCCCGGGCTATCTTCTGCGCCCGTTCATCGCCCGGTTCCAGTACAAGGATCGTTTCAGCCATTGATCGAGGTGATGATCCGTTCTTTTCCAACCGATAAGGCAAGGTCCAGCCGGGCAGCATCCGGCCCGCCACCCTGGGCGAGCGTGGGTTTGCCCCCGCCTTTGCCGCCGAGCAGCCCACAGACCTGCCCGATGATCTCGCCGGCATTCACCCGCGGGTCACCGGAAGCAAGGACCACCCGGGCCGATTCGCCACCTCCGGCCAGCAGTGCAACCCCGCCTTTTTCGGCAACACTTGCGGCGATTGCCGAGAGATCTTTTGCCGGAAGATCGATTCTTTTGACAACGACCGCAACTCCGCCGATGGATTCGGTCTCGATGGTCTGGAGTTCCAGTTCAACGAGTTTTGCACTCATGCGCTCAATATCTTTGCGCTGGTCCTTCCATTCCGAGAAGAACCGCTCAACCGTTGCGGGCAGGTTCTCGTGCTGGACGGAGAGCGTATCGGCTGATGCCGCAACGAGTCCTTCAAGGTGCTGCATGTAGTAGATTGCCGCAATGCCCGCCGCAAACTCGATCCGCTCGATGCCGTCCTGGATATGTTCGACGCGGATGATCTTCAGGATCCCGACCTCGCCCGTGCTCCGGCAGTGGGTCCCGGCACAGGCCTCGATATCGCCTGCAACTTTTACCACGCGGATATCTTTACCGGTCGGAACACCGCCCTGGTACAGCGAGAAGCCGTATTTCTGCTCGGCCCGGCCCCGGTCCTCGACGCCGATCTCGACGGGCTGGTTGGCCATGATCATCCGGTTTGCCGCAATCTCGATCCGGTGGAGTTCGTCATCCGTGATATGCTTGAAATGCCGGATGTCGATCCGGGAGCTCTCGTGCCCCTTCTGCGCACCGGCCTGGTGGATGTGCGCCCCGAGCACCTCCTTTGCCGCATGGAGCAGGACATGGGTTGCGGTGTGGTGGCGCATGAGCGACCAGCGCCGCTGTTCGTCCACCATCCCCTTCACCCGGTCGCCCCGGCTGAGGATGCCGCCACTGACATGGTGGAAGATCACCTCGCCGACCTTGACGACATCATCGACCCTCACCATGCTCTCCTGGGAGACCAGCGTGCCGGTATCGGCCGGCTGCCCGCCGCCTTCAGGATAGAAGACGGTCTGGTCGAGCACCGCGTAGTTGTCGAAGAAGTCGATCACGACCGCTTCGAATTCGATTGCGGACGGCTGCTCGTAATAGAGTTTCCGGGTGGGCGGGAGGCTCTGCACCCGGTCCGCATACTTCGCGGTCTTGTCCTCAGTAACTGCCTCTTTCTTGGACTCGGAGTGCTGGTCGGCAACAATCGAGTAGAAGTTATCCGGCAGCTCAACAACAGCCCCCTCCTTTGTGGCAATATCCTTCACCATCTCGGGCTGGATGCCGTGGGAATCGTAGAGGGTGATGATCTCGGCAAGCGGCACGCGCTGGCTCTTGGCCTTGTAGGTCTTTGCCAGCTTCTGGACGATCCTTGTGCCACGTTCGAGGGTTTGGGCATATTTCTCGGTCTCGCGGTCAACGATCTCCCGGACAACCGCGAGATCCTGTTCGAACTTTTCCGTGCCGATGATCCGGATCTGCGCCTCGATCAGGTCGGCGAGCGGTTCTGAAATTCTGAGTTCGTGCATCATCCGCAGGGTCCGGCGGATGACGAGCCGTGCAAGATAGCCCTCGCGGACATTGGAGGGGACGATACAGTCGCCGAGCATGTAGGCAAGGCACCGTGTGTGGTCAACGACCGCATAGACCTTCTCGACCGGGGTTATCATCTTGTCGAGCTTGTCCGGCGAGATCTCGATTGCGGCTGCAACTTTCTTTCGTAAGTTGAAGAGGTTGGTGCCCGAGATGTCCATGAGCCCGGCATACTTTGCGTTCAGGGCAAGGATCCGGGTATAGTCCGGGTTGTCGAGCATGTGACTGAGACCGGCAGCACTCATGACCCGGCTGACCATCTCGGGGAATACGGCATCATAGATGGTTGGGGAGCCTTTGGATGCCCAGACCAGCCGTTCGAGCCCGTAGCCGGTATCGACAATCCGGAGCTGCATCGGGTAGTACATCTCGCCCTTGAGATCGTAGCCCTGCCCGTCAGTCTTCTGCCTCCCGAGGCTCATGAAGACGAGCGTTGCAACCTCGAGGCCGCCGATGAGGACTTCCACGCTCGGGCCGGCGTTTCCGCCACCGATCCACGGGTTCTCCTTGTAGGTGACTTTGGTGATGTCGCCACCAATGGAGGCGATGAACTGGTCGCAGAGCTCAACGGTCCGGTCTTTCCAGTAGATCTCCTCATTCGGGGTATTGAAGGCGTGGTGCGCCATCATCTCGAACGTGGTGAGGTGCCGGCCGGATTTTCCTACCGAGTCTAGGTCGTTCAAGCGGATGCACGGCTGGGAGATGGTGAGCGGGTTTGCCGGCGGCGGAACGACGCCGCTTGTGACAAACGGCTGGAAGTCCGCAATGGATGCGATGGTCAGGTAGATATCGTCCCGCCACCGTGCAACAACCGGGTACCGCCCGATCCGCGTGTGCCCCTGCTGCTCAAAAAAGGAGAGGTAGGCCTCGCGCATGGAATCGAGGGTATGGGGTTTAAAGATCGGGTTGCCGATGAACGTGTAGGGTTCGCAGGGTGCATCCCCGCAGGTCTCACGCGACGGGTCGCGGGTCCAGTAGGCCGAGCCGCAGGCTTTGCAGATCTTCCTCGTGAATCCCTGGGTCTTAAAATAATCGAGCTGGTATTCCTCTTCGAGCATGAGCGATCACACAATCGTCTGTACAGTTGATTATGAACGGTAATTAGTGTATTGTTCTCCGGCTCATTCCATCTGGTCCACGTACCAGCCATCCACCCGAACAAACCGTCCGGTCGCAGCCGCAATCCGGACGGCGATGAGGTGCCAGCAGGTCCGGCCCCGGTACATGAAGTCCCGGCACGTGCAGAAGTCCTCGTCCACCACGTACTCGCCGGTCCGGCCCTCCACGACAAAAAAGTCATGATATTTTTTGATCTTTTTCATATCCAGCGCGGCAAGCGCCTTCTTCCCCCGGGGCCCGAGTGCGGTCTCGATCTCTGCCCGGAGGCTCTCGTCCAGGTCAGGGTTTGTTGTCAGGCGCTGCCAGAGATCGTTCATGGGATGATGGAAAGTACTGGCGGATCGGCAATATATTCCCAGCCCTTCTGCCGGGCAAGACGTTCCATGCCGGGCGCTTCGAGCGCATAGTGCGTTGCCTCAATGCAGGGCACCGGGGCTGAACGGTACACGGAATGTTTCAGTTCGGCGGAGAGGAACGCACCGGCACCCAGCCCGGCGGCTTCGGCCAGGAATTCCGGATCGAACCCGCTCCCCCCGGCAACCGCGAGCCTTCCGGGCATTTTCGGATCTCCCCAGATCCGGATCGGGCAGGCAAGCCGGCCGGCGATTTCTGCGATCGTGAGCGGGCAGTCCCCCACAAGACCAAGGGTCATGGGCCGGGTTGCGGTAAGCCCGAGCAGTTCTGCCAGCGCATCATTGATCCCGCCTTCGGCATGGTCGAAGTTGGTGTGCATCACAAAGATATTCAGGCCGCCCGCGAGGATGTCGCGCATGAGGGATGCGGTCGGGCCGGTGAGGGCAGTGACCGGGGTCCAGAGCGGGGTGTGGTGGACAACGAGCATATCGGCTCCTTTCGCGATCGCGGTTTTGATGACCGCGGGAGTTGCGTCAAGGGCAGCAGCGACCCGCCGGATCTCCGGCCTTCCTTCCACGATAAGGCCGATCCTTCCTGCATCGAAGTCCTCGGCAAGTTCCGGCGGGGCGAGCCGATCCATCTCTTCTCTGAAGGCACGCACATGCATACAGGATTATTGACGGTTGGGGGTTAAAATCACATTTATTACCAAAGGTAATACCAATTACTTTTAATATGCATTAAATGGAATATCTGGGTATGCACAAGACGATTGAACAGATCCATGAACGCATCCGGGACGGGAACGCCCGCGTGGTCACGGCAGAAGAGATGCCCGCGATCGTTGCCGAGCTCGGGGAGAAAGGCGCACTCAAAGAGGTTGACGTTGTCACGACCGGTACCTTTGGCGCCATGTGTTCATCGGGAGCATTCCTCAACTTCGGCCATGCCGAACCTCCCATCAGGATGGAGCGGATCTGGCTCAATAATGTCGAAGCCTATGGCGGACTTGCCGCAGTCGATACCTACATCGGCGCCACCCAGCAGTCCGATACGCTCGAAGCGGAGTATGGCGGTGCGCATGTACTTGAAGATCTTGTTGCAGGAAAATCCGTAGAACTCCGCGCCAGTTCCCACGGCACGGACTGTTACCCGCGCCGGACGATCACGACCGATCTCCTGCTGGAGAACCTCAACCAGGCGATCATGTGCAACCCGAGGAACGCATACCAGCGCTACAATGCGGCAACCAATACCACCGACCGGACGCTGCATACCTACATGGGCACCCTGCTGCCGGGAACCGGCAACATCTCCTACTCCGGCGCGGGGGTTCTCAACCCGATCTCGAACGATCCGCAGTTCCGGCTCATCGGGAGCGGTGTGCCGATCTTCCTCTGCGGTGCACCGGGAATGATCGTTGGCGAGGGGACACAGGCCTCCCCTGCCGGCGGCTTTGGGACGCTGATGGTGACCGGGGACTTAAAGCAGATGTCGCAGGACTACCTCCGGGCAGCGACCATGACCGGCTACGGTGTTACACTATACGTCGGGCTCGGCGTCCCGCTGCCGGTCCTCGACCTTGACGTGGTCCGGGCAACCGCGGTCCGGGACGAGGACATCCGCGTTGATATCCTTGACTACAGCGTGCCCGGCCGTTCCCGGCCGACTGTCAAGAACGTGACCTACGCGGAACTCCGCAGCGGCATGGTGGACATCAATGGCGAAGAGGTAAGGACTTCCTCCCTCTCCAGTTACCGCAAGGCGCGCGAGGTGGCGCAGGAACTGAAGAGCTGGGTTGAGAAGGGATCCATCCGGCTCACCCTGCCGACCCGCCCGATCGATACAACAAAACAGGCCCACCCGATCCACCAGACAACCCCGGGCCCCCGGGTGCTGGACATCATGTGCCGGTCGGTCATCACGGTCAGCGAGAATGAGGAGATCACCACCGCGGCAAAGAAACTGCTCAAGGGAGAGGCAAACCACCTGCCGGTGGTGAACGGGAACGGGGTGCTGGTCGGCATTGTCACCACGTTCGATATCTCAAAAGCCGTGGCAAATCCCGGAAAAGCGCACCTGGTCAGGGACATCATGAAGAAAAAGGTGATTACGGCAACCGCGGATGAATCCGTTGATATCGCCGTCCAGAAACTGGAGCAGAACAATATCAGTGCATTGCCGGTCATCGATCACCAGCAGCACGTGATTGCGATCCTCACGGCAATGGATCTCGGGAAGCTGTTCGGCGGGAGGTGGTTGAAATGAAACTTCTGGTGAACTTCTCGCGCGGGAAGGGGAGGAAGCCCATCATTGCGCAGGTGGTAAGGGATACCGGGGTGCTCATCAATGTCGAGCGGGCGCTCATCGATTCCTCGGAAGGCGAGGCGCTCATCGAGGTGCCGGACGAGCAGTGCAAGCTGGTGCGGGACTCGATGGCGAATCTCGGCGCCAATGTCCGCATCCTTGAACACGGGATCCACCATGACGAGAGCGAGTGCATTGACTGCGGGGCCTGCATCAGCGTCTGCCCCCGCGAGGTCTTCACGTTCGATGAGGAGTGGAAACTCAACGTTGAGGAAGAGAAGTGCATCCTCTGCGGCAAGTGCATCGATGCTTGCCCGCACCGGGCACTCTCGCTCCCGTTATGATCCGGGAACCGTTCCGGTTCCGGGAAACGTTCGCAACCATCCTTGCGGATGACCCGGCCCACATCGCGGCGGCAAAGGCTGGTATCCTTTCAGCCCGGCAGGTGCTGGAGGCGCATATCGCCCGCGACCCTTTTTTTGGTTCAACCTATGAGCCGTACGAGCCGGACTCGGGTGAGCTCGTTATCGTCCGCATGGCAGAAGCAGCACGCAGGGCCGGCGTCGGGCCGATGGCGGCGGTTGCCGGAACGATTGCGTGGGCGGGTGTTGAGGCGATGCAGGAGGCGGGCGCCACGTTCGGTGTGATCGACAATGGCGGCGATATTGCGCTCATCGCTGACCGGCCGGTCCGGGTCGGGGTTCATGCGGGCAGTGCGGGGCTCTCCAACCGGGTGGCGTTTGTGGTTCCCCCGCAGGAAACGATCCTGGGCATCTGTACTTCCTCGGCAACGGTCGGGCCATCGGTCTCGTTCGGGATTGCGGATGCGGTGACGGTCTTCTCGCACGATGTCTCGCTTGCCGATGCGTGGGCAACGTCCGTGTGCAACCGGATCCGGCCCTCGGATCATTCCGTTCTTGAAGAGGTTGACCCGGAGGAGGTTTCCGGTATTTTTGCCATCATGGGTGAGACGGTTGTCCGGTGGGGGACGCTGCCGCCGCTGGTGCCGGCAGCGGTGGATGAGGGGTTGATCAGCGCCGGGGACCGGTGAGCGGTAATGAAATATTGGGCAGAACGGATGGTTTGTCAATGCAGATTCTGAAATGGATAATAATCCTCGCCACGATCGAGAAGATGCTCCAGCATTCCCTGACCGCAGTTTTTTTCATATTCAGTGTCCCGGGTATCGGCACACCGGATACCGGCACGCGTTTTGTTATCGACAATCCCACGATGGCAATGCTAAATCTCCTCATGGTTTTGCTTTTTGTCGCAGGCTTCTATGGTTTCCTGAAGAATTTTTCGTGGGGAATCTGGCTGGTTGCAGTACCGGCTGCAGCGGATATCGTTCTTGAGTTCATGTTCCACGGGTTATTCTTCGTGACAGTGTCCGTGATAGTTTCGGCAGTTCTTGTTGCAGCATGCACGGCATATGTAAAACAAGATAAGTGGATGCCGGTCACGGGTGACCGGTAGCATGCTGCAAACGCTTATTAATGTATAATGTATACATTGAACACATCGCCATGACCAGAACAGCTCATCTCCTGAATGACCGGAAAACCCGTAAACCTGCTTCTCCCGGGATCCGTACACCAAAACCTGCAACATCCAGATCAGCGGGAAGTACCCGGGCTCCGGTCCAGATCCTCACGACAACAAAAGAATGGCTCGATCAGATCATCGTGGAGAAAAAACTCCGGAGCTATGACGAGGCGATCATGTTCCTTGTTAAGGAGCGGCAACAGCATCTCCCCTCGGATTTTGGCGTATTTTCGGATATTGAAGAGTACCGCTGCAAAGGAGAGGATTAGGATCAACATTGTCCCGGACACATGGGCATGGGTTGAGTACTGGAAGGGTAATGAGCAGGTCCGGCCCTTTCTTGAAGGCCCTCACGCCCGAATGACTTCCATGATCACGATTGCGGAACTCGAAAGGTTTCATGGTGCAGACAAGGATCGGATGGACCAGATGGTTGCATCGATCCGATCACGGAGTCTTTTGGTACCGGTGGATCTTGAGATCGCACGCACGGCTGGAAGGGTAAGGAGGGCGATGAAGGAAGGCGGCATTGCGGATGCGATCATCTACGCAACGGCACGCATCTACCATGCAAAGGTCTTGACCGGAGATCCTCATTTCCTGGGGATGGATGATGTGGTGTTTGTGGGGAAGAGGTGAGGGGCCCGGCAAGAATCCTTTTTTCACGCAAGCACCAGCCGGTACCTTGCCAGAGATAATGATAAATTCCATCACCTGAACATCACCGGCAACGGTCGGGCCGTCGGTCTCGTTCGGGGTTGCGGATGCGGTGACGGCCTTCTCCTGCAATGTTTCGCTTGCCGATGCATGGGCAACGTCCGCGTGCAACCGGATCCGGCCCTCGGATCATTCCGTTCCTGAAGAGGTTGACCCGGAGGAGGTTTCCGGCATTTTCTCCATCATGGGTGAGACGGTTGTCCGGTGGGGGACGCTGCCGCCGCTGGTGCCGGCAGCGGGGGATGCGGGGTTGAAAAGCGCCGGGGAGACCGGTAGATCACCGGAGGATGTGGGAAATTGGGCTGATACATCCGGTCTCCCTCAGACAAACGAACAGGGTTTTTCCACTCATCATCATTGCAGAAATGCCCGTCAGCCTCAGTAATCCCTTCAACGAGACGTGATAGTTCTATCCGGGCAAAAAGGTAAATATTGACAATACTAACAATCCGGTCATGACTGCACAGGAATGCGCAACCAAGAGAATCCCCGTATGTCCCAGTACCTGGGAAACGGTTCATCAGCTCAGGAGGCCCGGGCAGACCTATGATGATGTCATCAACGAGCTGATACGGAAAAATTCCGAGAACCTGCTGATTGAAGAGGCAGGAAGGATCAGGAAGAGAAATAAATACGTCTCTCTTGCGGAGTTAGAGAAGTGAGTTACACCGTGCGCATCGATACGGAGGCGCATGATTTCTATCTCTCTCTTGATGCAAAAAGCCGAAGAGTCTTGAGGGCACACCTGGAGATCCTGAAGACGGATCCACACCCGGGAAAGACCCGGGACAAGGAGCTGCTGAACCTGCGGGACGGGGTGAGGATCTACCGCATGCACGTCAGCCATTCCTTTACTGTGTACTATGAGATTGAGGGGGATTGTGTGTATGTCAACGAGATCCTGACGATTGAGCAGGCACATAAAAAGTACCGGCGACTCTAGCCGGATAGTCGGGTTTTTTTGTAACAAAATTATTGTTCGTGCATAGTGTGTCCCTGCCCGTTCCGGCCAAATATCCAGAGCGTGCATGAGATGGTCAACCCCCACCGGGATTGACAGGATCTTTTGCGATCCGGGGAGATTCGGTTGTCCGGTGGGGGACGCTGCCGCCGCTGGTGCCGGCAGCGGTGGATGCGGGGTTGAACAGCGCCGGGGACCGGTAGCGGAGGGAATGAAAAAGCCGTAACACATTTTTTTTAGATACCATGCGGAATTTTTCTGACACAGTGTTTCTTTTTTTCGTTGATATTTCACGATTTGTTCCCGTGAATGATGATACCTGAAGAGATGGAGTCACCAAAGAAATCAGGGGACTATTGCAAATACGTAAATCCTTCCAGCACTCACGAAGTTTTTATGTCCGCTGCTGAATGCTCAACAAAAAGAATTCCGGTTCGTCCCAGAACGTGGGAGGAACTGTATGAGCTCCGGAAGCCGGGCCAGACATTCGACCAGGTTCTCTCGGATATGGTAGCCCATGAGAAGAAGCGCCGGTTGTTCGAAGATGCTGATCGTAAAATGCGGGATGGCCATTTTACGGAGCTTGAATAGTGGCATTCGTTACCAGAATTGAGGATGATCCCTGACGACGTAAAACACCCCTCTCCGTCGATACCCAACGACACGGCAATACCCGCAATTCTCCGACGTGAGTGGGGGTATATTTCCACTGGAACCCTCCAAAACAGCCGCCATCACCGCCCGGACAGCCCCTTTTTCCGGACAACCTGAAATACGTTCAAAAAAAGGGGGCGTTTAAACGCTGCTATTTTGCAGGTTTAAAACCGCCAGAATTCACCCCGTTTTGAAAAATACACTCATTAAGCAGACTTTTCTACGGGCGTGGACACCATTGCCGGTGGAGAAAAAAGTGCCTTTGTCCGTTTGGCAAACGGAGCCTTATACGGGCTTTTTTGACTTCAGCCCTCCCAAGGCGCCCTTGGGAAAATTTCTGCCATTCCATCAGGACGGGCAGATCTGTCCATCAATTTTCTTACATTTAAAAAAAATGTCTTACTAGTAATCCAAAAACTATAATTTCTTACAAAACAACAAGAATCTTACTATGGAAGTAGTCACCCTCTCCTCCAAGGGCCAGATCGTCATCCCCGTAAAAGTCCGGAAAAAACTCTCGCTCAAAGAAGGCGACTCGCTCGTACTCGTTGAGGAGAACGATGCAATCCGGCTCCAGCCGCTTGTCCATCTTTCAGAACTCTGGGGCGTTGACCAGGTGAAAAATTCCGGAACAGCACTCAAAGAATTACGCAAGGAGTGGGACGATGAGCTTGAGAAGAAAACTGCTCTTTGACACCCATGCGTTCCTCGCATTTTTCAACCGCGAAGCAGGATCGGAGACAATCAAAAATAATTTTGATGCAGTCTTGAGCGGCGATACGGAAGGATTTGTCGCAACGATCACGCTCACCGAGCTCGCGTACATCTACACCCGGAATGCCGGTGCAGATGTGGCCCGGCTCCGGGTCATGCAGATCCGGGGCTCGAGCCTGAACATCATCCCGCTGGTACCGGAGATCGCAATCGAAGCCGGCCTGCTTAAGCAGCCGGGTATATCGATTGCCGATGCGATCATTGCGGCATCGGCCAGGTCTGTGGGTGCTGCAGTAGTTACGAACGATCCGCATTTTTCTGCCATGGGTGTCGAGGTGTCAGGATATCCATGACAGGTTAAAAAAAATGGTGATTCCTTACTATCATCCACCACCCAGAGTTGCAAATCAGGTGGTGAGAGAAATGAACCTGGTTGAGTTGACACAAAGGATACACCCTATCCGAAGATTCTGCCTCGTTTGCCCGGTTCTTTTGTCGAGATTATTTTTCTGGATAATTATCAGAGTTATTCGCTATTCTCTCAGGAACGAATCGTCTGAGCCTATGGCAACATCTCCATGATCATAATCCAGACGCGATGTCTGGTTTACCGGACGAACCGGCCACGATAATGTGTTCCGGAAAATTATTCGCAATGAGATATACGCTTTGTAGTGTGAAGGAGCGGATGAGGATTCGCGTGCTGGAGCGCTTGCACTGGTGGTGATGAAGATCGTTATGAAACGATAAGAGGGGACGGTGAACCGGACGCCATCCCGTCTACGAATACCCCGGGTTCTCCAGATATTCTCTGCCATCACGGTACGCAGAACCACCCGAGAATGTGGCAACCGCCTTCTCCCCGTCATGGATAATGATCAGCGGCTTTGACTCACGGATAACGAAAAACATCTCCAGCAGGTCCACCTCATCGATCATCAGGCCGGCACGGAGGGAAGAAGCCGGCTCCAGTTCCAGCTGTTCCTGCACGAGAATGTCGGGTTCGGTCCGGAAGAAGTAGATGAAGACCTGGTACGCGTTCAGGAGATCGGAGATGAAAAGTTCGCTTCGGACCTCCGGATCGAGTTCCCCCAGCTTTTTGACAATGCAGGGGACCTTGTCCTCGCAGGTATCAAGGATGCCATCCACAATTTCAACAAGTTCGTGGAACGGGCGGGGGGATCCGGCAGTGCTCATGCGAGTATATGGACTCCGTGAATTGAAATAGCCACCGGGATTTTTTAAAATTTCCGACAACCAACAACAACCCTTATTCTCCACCCCGCAAGATGAATACAGGTGAAAGCAGAGGACACGGACTGGCTCGTCTACCACCGGATTCCGGACAATGCCACCATCTCCGAAAAGGAACTGGCAGAATCCTGCGGGCTGGATGCCGCAGATCTCACCGGATCGCTCGCACGGCTCGAACGCTCCTGCCTCATCGAGCGCCGCGAGGACGGCATCCGGATGCTCAACTTCGGTGAAGCCCTCTTAAAAAACCAGTGTAAATATGAAAAAGACCTGCCGTATACCGTGGAGAACGGCGTCATCAAAGCGAGGAAATGATACCATGCCCGAACACGAAACCGCAATTCTCAGGATCGGTCACCGGCCCGAGCGGGACCAGCGCGTGACCACCCATGTCGGGCTCACGGCCCGGGCACTGGGCGCCCGTGGGATGTACCTTGCCGCATCTGACAAAGGCGTTGTGCAGAGCATCGCCGATGTTGTCGAACGCTGGGGCGGGGAGTTCTTCTGCGAAGACAACGTGAAGTGGCGCTCCTGCATTAAGGAGTGGAAAGCAAACGGTGGCACGGTCGTCCACCTCACCATGTACGGCCTGAACCTGCCGGACGTGATCGAGGAGATCCGGCCGCAGCAGAAGATCCTCGTCATTGTCGGCGCCGAGAAAGTGCCGGGCGAGATTTATGGTCTTGCCGATTACAATGTCGCGGTCACCGGCCAGCCCCATTCCGAGATATCGAGCCTCGCCCTCTTCCTCGATCACCTTGCCCGGGGAGAGAACCTTGCACTCGATTTCCCGGGGGCCCAGATCAAGATCATCCCCTCGAAAGCCGGCAAACAGACGGTGGGGCTGTGAAGGGGCGGGTGCTCATCGCCGGGTTTGCCACCCGGCACGTAGCACAATCTGCCGCGAATGCGGGCTACGAGGTCTGCACAGTCGATCATTTCTGCGACCAGGACCTCTCCTGGTTCACCAAAGATCGTGAGAAATTCGAAGACCTCGCAGACCTCCCGGAGGCCATCAGCCGGATCCTGCGGCGTCGGAAATTTGATTATTTCGTCCCGACCTCCGGCGCCGAGACCCTGCCCGTCACGATCCCGCTTCTCGGGACAGATCCCAAATCGATCCGCAGGTTCATGGACAAGCTCGATACCCAGCACTTCTTTGAGGAGATCTGCGTGCCGGCCCCACGGATCGTTCCGGAAGGGCACTATCCTGCCATGGTCAAGCCCCGGACCGGTGCCGGCGGCTGGCGGAACGCGGTTATTGCTTCTGACGCGGCAATGGCGGCATGGCAGGAACGGTACGAGAACGTCCCGCATCTCCGGCAGGAAGTTATCAACGGGGTCTCGGCAAGTGTCTGCTGTGTCGCAACCGGCTCGCAGGCAATGGCGGTTGCCACCAACGAGCAGATCCTCCGCGGTGGCAACGGCGAATCGGCATACGGGTTCTCCGGCTCCGTCACCCCCGCCACCCATCCGGCCCGTGAAGAGATGCAGGCCCTTGCCGGCTGGATTGCTGCAAAGAGTGGCTGCGTCGGGACAATCGGCATTGATTTTGTTCTTGGCAACGAGGGGCCGGTCGCAATCGAGGTGAACCCGCGCTTCCAGGGAACAGTGGATACCGTTGAGATGGCAACCGGTGCAAATCTCTTCTCTCTCCACCTCAATGCGTGCCAGGGAATGCTGCCGCCCGAATCACCCGCCGCATCGCAGGTTGCCTGCCGCACCATTCTCTTTGCCGACAGGGACATCACGATCACTGAAGACCTGAGCCGGTTCCGCGAATTTGTTTCCGATATCCCGTGGCCGGGGACATCATTTGAAGAAGAACAGGCACTCATCAGCGTGTACGGGTGGGGCCCGGACCGCGAAGCTGCATTTTCGCTGCTGGATAAACATATTACCACAGTCCGACAATATATGCGCTGATGGATTCAACCGAAGATACGCTCAATAATCCGGCTGTCCGCGCCTACCTCCACCGGCTCGTGGGAGACGAGGGGCTCAACCTCCTCGAACGATTCCCGGAAGGCGGGGAGTTCAGCGATGAGGAACTGGCGGCAAAGACCGGGATCAACTTAAACTCGGTGCGGCACACCCTCTACACGCTCTACGAACGCCGGCTTGCCGAGTACCACCGGATCAAGAACAACGAGACCGGCTGGCTCACGTACCTCTGGCAGCTCAGGAACGATCACATCTACGACGCACTCCGGGAAGATATGGAGACGGTCCTCGACAAGCTCTCGCGCCGCGAGAAATATGAAGAGGAGAATGACTTCTACATCTGCAAGGACTGCCACGTCATCTTCACCTTCCCGATCGCGATGAACAGCGACTTCAAGTGTCCCGAGTGCGACCAGCCCCTTGGCCATTTCGACAACGAGATGCTGTTAAAATCCTTAAAGCAGCGCATCGAATCGATCCGGAACTCGCTGGGTCATGCCTGACCACGCACCAATACCGCACGAGAAGCTGCTGCAGGATGCCGGGTGCAGCGCAAAAGTTATCGCCCATTGCAGGGCAGTCACAGAATGTGCCCTTGAGTATGCAAAGGGCAACCCGGCAGTCAATTTTTCCCTTGTTGAGACCGGAGCCATGCTCCACGATATCGGCCGGGGCAGCACCCATGGGATCGACCATGCCCAGGCAGGAGCGGATCTGCTCCGAAGAATGGGATTTTCTGAAGAGATCGCCCGCATTGTCGAGTGCCATACCGGTGCCGGGCTGACTGCGGACGAGTGCACGCTGCTTGGGCTTTCTCCCCGGGACTGCATCCCGACAACTATTGAAGAGAAGATCGTCTGCCACGCGGACAACCTGATTGCCGGGCACCGCAGGACAACTATCGAAGAATCTCTTGAATCCGCATCACACCTGCCCAAGAAGGCACGGGAGCGGATGTACCGGCTCGCGCTGGAAGTGGAAATGCTGTGCGGGAGATTGTAGGGGCACGTCACGTTCCGGGCGAGGGGCGGGACTTGCTTTTTTCATCAGGGGAAACGCCGATGAACCAATGGGGTTCGCACCCAAAAGATGAAAATTCCCAGCGAATAAAACAGACGTCCTCGCCCGAATCCTTGCGCTCCTTATGGGGGCGGCAAGGCCCCCAATGTCGCGCAATGGTCGGGCTGCGGAAGCGATAGTATTCCTTATGGTCACCATGCGGGACTCTCAAACTGGTGATTTTTCAGAAAAATTTTTATGAAAAAAATTGAGGCCGCCGCGGTGCTCCCATCGGGGCGACGGCAGGCATCGCAATATACTTACATAAATTCTTGAGATGTTTGCCGATTTTTTTCTCTGGAGAAATTCCCGGTTGCAATGTCAGGAGCTGATGCCACCCGTGCCCCGTAAAAGGGATATGAACTGCCGATCAAAAGAGGGCCTGTGGCCCTATCATCAGACAATCTGATATTTTTTGTCAGCGTTTCTCCGAAAACCGGAAAACGGTGGAAAAAAGAAAAACCTCTCAAATCTGCCGGCCTAGATGATGACCTGCCGGACCTGCGGCAGCGCCCGAATTGCTTCGATGACCCCGTGGGGCAGGGGCTCTTCGACAATGATGACCAGTTTGGGTTCTTCGGAGAACTCGGGGTCGGTGACAAAGATCTGCCGGATGGAGAGCATATGTTCGGTGAGCACCTTCACCGCAGCGCCGACAATTCCCCGTTCGGCGGCATTTTTGGGCAGCACGGTTATCACCGTGAACCCGAGCGTTTCAGCAACCCGTGAGAGATCCGGCGTTGCCCGCATGTTGAGGAAGATCTCGCAAAGCATCGGGCGTTCGAGAATCCGGCGTGCTGTCGAGTCCACCACGCGGCGGTCGGAGCCGATCGCCTTTGCAACGGCCGTTGCCGGCACCTCGATACCGTTGCAGCTGATCCGGCCGTCTTCGGTCACCCCGAAACCGTTCTCGAGAAGGAACCGGACCACGCGACTCTGGGAGGGCGAGTCGGAAAATTCGTGGATGATATCAGACCACATACACACCACTAAGAACAGCGCATATAAATATACACCGATGCTGTTTTGGCATCACCCGTGGCGCCCGGTGTCAGGCCACGGCAATCCACCGGGCAATCCAGCCGGGCAGGGAGGGGGGCGCGATTGCGTAAAAACAAAAAATTCCCCGGTGCAGCGTGCGGTTCAGGGAAGAGTTTTACACAAGTTTTTATTAGATAGACAACCTCTTTGTTATGGCACAAGGGCGAGGGTAGCCAAGCCAGGTCAAAGGCGCTAGGTTGAGGGCCTAGTCTCGTAGGAGTTCTTGGGTTCGAATCCCATCCCTCGCATCTGGATGCGAAGTTAGAATCGTTTTGTTCTTTTTTGTTAATCGCCTCAATCAGAAATTCCTGCATATCTTACCCGATAATTAATTGCTTGCGGGCAGATCGTTTCATCCTGTCAGGACCGATCTGGCAGAAAACGCGATCAAGGCCACTCTTTTAGGACTTCCGCATCTTTCCGGTGTGGTAATCGATACGGACGAGAAAATTTTGCAGAACATCTTCAGGCAAAACCCGGGTATCCTGTGGCAGCGAATCGATGAGAGGATTGCAGTGATGTTGATGTGAAGGGTTTTTTTATCCCCCTCCTGTACCCCAACGTTAACAAAAATGGTATCTTTGGTGTTCCCGGCCGGGAACGTATCAGGGAGCGAGTGCAACACCCACAAAACGCCAAAAGTATTCATACTTACAATGCTTACAATACGATCATGGCAGCGGTGAAGCGAATACCCGTGACCGAACCGGTGTGGAAGGATCTTGCGGAGATGCGATCCGCAGGCCAGACCTATACCGATCTTCTGGCAGAGATGATCGAGGACCGGAAGAGGCGGAGGCTGGAGGAAGATGTCAGGAAGTGGAGCGGACGCAAAAAAGAGGGGTACGTTTCACTCTCGGAGATTAAGGATTGACATTTTCCCTTGTGCTCTGGCATGAATTGTCTGATGAGATCAATCGCCTGCTGGAGAAGTCACTACGGATAATCAAAACTGCCCTGAAACGGCTTGAAGAAGATCCTTATCCAGGAAACCAGGGGGATAAAGAAAAACTGGTTTTACGCGGCGGGGTTGTTATCTACCGGCTTCACATTTCCCGCAGTTACACCGTGTTTTACGATATTGACAAAGCGGCAAAACAGGTGATTGTCCAGGAGATCCTGCCCATCGAGCAGGCTCATAAAAAATACGGGTATTATTGATTCTTTTTCTTCGCGATAACCATCGCGGCATACTCTGAAGAAGCCTTTAAAAAGTTCTGCGCAAGGGACGGCCTTTTTTTAGGGGGGACCGCGGAAGATCTATTGACATCGTGAAGGTTGCATTCCGGCACATCATGGCACGAATTGGGGAACCTGTCTCATGTGATAACGAGCCCTTCCTTTGGTTTGTATTTTTTCCCTGATAGGGAACGGATTGCCTCCAAAAATTTGGGGCTATCTGCCGGATTTAAGGGAAGAAAAAACCCATGAGTATCATGAAAAAATCATCATTTTCATTCCTGTGCCTCATTCTTCTCGGCCTGTTTCTTTTCATCGCCGGTTGCACGCAGACCGGGCCCACACCAATCCCGTCATCGCTGCCGGTCACCACCACCTTCCCGCAGGAGAACTACACCTCCAATGAGACCCTGGTCGCTTTTGTCACTGAGGCAGCAGCGTACGCAAAAACGCATGGCACGGAGAAAGCACTGGCAGAATTCAACAACCCGGACGGTTCGTTTATCCGGGGCGAACTCTACATCTACGCGTATGGCTTCAATGGAACAACCCTCGCCCACCCGGTCAACCAGGAAGCAGTTGGGAAAACCCGCGAGGGAGCCACCGGCGTTTTTGTCACAGAGATGGGCGCTGCCGTCCGGAACGGGAGCGGCTATTACCGGTTCACGTACATCAACCCCCTCCACAACAACACGCTGGAAGCAAAGATGGGGTACGGGGTGCAGGTTGATGAGGACTGGTGGCTGGGATCCGGCGTCTACACGGGTCCGGTAAACCTGGAAACACCCGTCACAACGGATTGATTCCCCGTTCCCCGCGTTGCCTGAATATCTCACGTGGCCCGGGGTTATTGCCGGCCAGAAGAATATCCGCATTTGCCGGTTGCGGGAAAACATGGAATCATCTTCCATCACGGTAGAGATAATAACAGATCTTACCATCCCTGATCTTTTTATTGGAGACATGTGGAAAAACAGGGATTCCAGATTTTGTGTTCTGCCGCGTATGCCGGAGGGCACATGCTCCACCAGGGGCCGTTCCCGTGGTTGCAGGTGAAAATATGAAAGTTGCCGAGCCCCCGGTCAGTTCGGAGCCGCCCCGGAACGGGATGCAAGGTACCGCTCCTCCCCTTCCATTGCTCTGGCTTCCCACGCCCCCACCGTCTCGTTGTAGAAAGCAAACTTTGGATTATAGACTATCCCGTTCGCGCCTTCCTTCAGGCCGGCAGCCACATTGCCGCCGGTGAAAGACCCGTTGAGATAGTCCGCGATCCCGGTGTACACCACCCGGTCCACCCGTTTGACCGCGGATGCCAGCACAATGTCCGGGCCGAGCGGTGACTGGTCGGAATCCGTGCCGATGATGTACCGCCCGGGCCCGTTCCGTGCAGCATCGAATCCCCCCATGTTGGAGAAACCTGCGCAGAGGTAGATCACGTCCGTCCCGTTCCGGTACATCCCTTCCGCAATCCGGCCTGCCTCGATCGGGTCAGTGAATCCGTCCGTGGAATGTTCCCGCACGTAGGCCTGGTCAATCCGGATCGAGGAATTGACTGCACGGGCGCCGTCCGAGTATCCCAATAGGAAGAGATCGAGCACTTCCGACCGGGCCCCCATGAGAATCCCCACCCTTCCGGTCGCGGTCGCCGAGGCTGCAAGAGCGCCGGCAAGGTAACTGTCACCATAAGATACGATCTCGTAGGCCCGGATGGATTCCGACCCGGCTTGTGGCTGGTCGATGGCAAGGAACCTGATATCCTCATGCTGCGCGGCGAGCTCGCGGTTGAGTTCCGCATACTGGTAGCCGACCGTTATGATGAGGCCGGGTCTCTCTTCGGGAGACGAACGGTTCAGGATGCCCGGCAGGGTCTCACGATCGGCCGGTGTGAACTCCCGTGCCGTAAACGAAAAATCATCCTGTGCTGCGGCAAGCCCCTGGTACGCAGAATCGGTGTACGAGAGATCTCCTTTCTCCGACCCGTACACAATATACACCACCGGGACCGGGGACTCCTGCGGTATCTGCGGCAGGACGAAAATCGCCGCGAGCAGGACTAGACCTGCAACAATCACGCCAAGGAGGAGGTATTTCGAGTCCATGATCTCGTAACCCGGGTTGACGGGTCATCCCCGCAGCAGGACCGGGCCCGGCTCCAGGTACCGGCCGGCTCCGAGCAGCCATGTTCCGTCAACATCCGTGACGTAACTGATCTTGAGCTGCGTTGTGTTGGTTGCAGGATTTACCGAGTAATACTCAACCATCCCTTCCCCGTTGCGGGCAGTGTCGATCATGGCCCGGATATGGTGCGAGCCCAGGGGATCGGTTGCATTGAGACGGTTCACGCCGATCTGGTCGGGACAGTACGGCCACGCGAGGGTGTTTCCCGCGTAATCGTTGGCGAAGATGTAGAGATCATCTTTGATAAACGAGCCATTCAGGTCATTGAATTCAGCAAGCGCCCGCTCTTTTGTGTTTGCAGTCGCAAACGATTTCGCGTCCGCGACAAACTTCCGGAGATCCGGGTCGATGAGCCGGTCCTCGCTCGTGTAGATACCTGCCCCGATCCAGTACGTGTCGTCAACCGGGCGCACGTAACTCACCTTGTACCGCACGGTGAAATTTTCTGCCGGGTCCGGGTACTGGTACAGGAGATATCCCCCGCCCTCGCGGGCAAGCTGGATCTCGGTCCTGGTATAATACCTGCCGGAGCGGTCCTGCGTATTATAGAACGAAGTGCCGACCAGCTGCGGCTGGAAGGGCAGCGCGAGCGCGTTGCCATCATAGTCCAGCGCATAGATGTAGACATCTCCCCGGGTAAACCCGCCGGACGGGGTACCAAACGCTGCAAGTGCAGCATTCTTCCCGTTCATCTGTGCATAGGCTGCTGCAGAATCAACAAAATCTTTGATCTCCTGCGTGGTTGCGGGCGCACCCTGCACCGGTGCAACCGCCGGTTCAGCAGGGCCATAATAGACACCGGAGCCGAGCCACCAGTCATCGTCAACTTTTGCCACGTACCCGAGTTTCTTCTCAACAGCATTGTTGTGTACCGGGTTCCTGTAATAGAACCAGACAAATCCGTCACCATCATTCACGGCATCAACGATTCCCTGCGCATACCGGTTGCCAAACGCGTCCAGCTCATCAATCCGGCTTGTGCCAATCTTCTCGGGGCTGAACGGGTGAGCAAGCGTAGTGCTGGCGAAATCATACGCATAGATGTAGAGTTCGCCCCGGACAAAGGATCCTTTTGGATTGGAAAATTCGGCCAGCGCTGCGTCTTTCCCGTGGATTTTTGCATAGGCAACCGCTTCATGGACAAACGCAACCAGGGTCTCGTTGGTGGTGCTATTGGTAAAAACCGGCTTTTCCGGTTGTACCGGCAGGGATGTGGACGCCGGTTCGGTACACCCGGAAGAGAAGAGGAGTAACGCCAGGACGAGCAGGGCAAAGAGGGGGATGCGTGCCGGTTTCATGACTACAGGATTGTCCATGATTGTTATTTAACCCGGATGTTTTTTGTATCCAATGGGGGACGGGGATCAGGAGCGGGAGTGCCGTACATTTCAGGTTTGGGGATCCAACCCCCGCACCAGCAATCTGCCAGGTATTATCGTCTGCGGTTTTTCCCCCACGGATTTTAGAAAAAAACCTTTATTACCCACCGGCCGGTAATCCTCCCGCATGGAAAAGCCGGCAAAACGCAGGGCTGCAAAGAGAAAAACCCTCATCGATATGATCCCAAAATTGCTGGAATCAGCCTTAGCCGACAGCAGGGATTTTGTCCTCACTTTCGAGACGGATGAGGAGACGGGGAAACAGACCGTTCATGCCATGACCGGCACATTTGTCTCCCCCTGCATGCTCCGGAAACTGATAGGACAGGCTGAGTCGCAGAGGGATGAGGGCGCAACACTCATCAGCCGTAAGTGGGTGCCGGCAAGAACGGCAAAAACGTTTGACAGCACCAGTATCCGGTAGCAGCATATCCCCACACTTTCACCCCACCCCTCCCGCTTCTTAATACAGGGCCCTGTCACTCTTTTGATCATGGAATGCCAGTACACCAGCTGCCGCATGACCTGCCACCGGTGCAGTCATGCATGGACCTACATGGGAACCCGCCTTTATTCGCTCACGCGATCCCGCCGCCCGGTCAAAGTGCCGTGCCCCCGCTGTCACGCAAAAGTCATAATGGACACAAAAGAGGCTGTCTGATCCCGGGGGCAGTTACGCACGGGTTCCGGCAACAATGTGGTACTGCCTTTCAGGAACCCGGATCTCGAACCGGACACCGATGCCCGGAACCCCCGTTTCCCTGATGGAGAGCCCGGTGATCTCGAGGATCTCGCGGGCAAGGAAGAGACCAAGACCCGTGTGTGTCCCAAAACCCCGGTCAAAGATCTTCTGTTTGGTCCCGGGCGGCACCCCCACGCCATTATCTTCGTACAGGATCGTAATCCCGTCTGCCGTCTTCTCGTACCGGATGCTGATCGTGGTCACATGGCCACCGTGCTGGATCGAGTTGTCAACAAGGTTGTAAAAGACGCGCTCGAGCAGCGGGTCGCCAAACACCTCGATGTCTTCTTTTAACGGGATGAAGGTTATCGCATACGTTCCCATGACCGGGAGCAGGTGGTTGAAGATCTCTGAAATGCTCATCCACTGCGGGGCTTTTGCCCCGAGGGTTTCGTAATCCCGTGCAAACTCGATCTGGTGCCGGATGTTCTCGACCGCATTCTCCTGCACCCGGATAAGTTCCCGGGTCGCGGGATCCTGTACCGTATCTTTGAAGGTATCGATATTGAGGAGGAGCACCGTCACCTGGTTGAGGATATCGTGCCGGGTGATGCTGGAGAGGAGGTTGATCTTCTTCCGGGCGAGATCGAGGGCGTTCTCGGCCAGCTTCTGGCTCGTGATGTCCCGGATCATGATGATGCGCCCCTTCACCTCGTTCTCCCGCGAGAGGATGGGGCTGCACCGCAACTCGAAATGGCAGGGTCTGCCATCGATTTTTCGTTCCATCTCGTGGATCTGTTCTGCCCGCAGGTCTGCGGTAACGGGAAAGACCGCCTCATTGCCGGGGCAGGGGAACAGGGTTTCAACCGGAACACCCACCGCCTGTCTGAAGGAGATCCCAAGAATCCTCTCGGCCGGGGCATTGAGGCTGGTGATGCGGTTCTGGACATCGAGGACGATCATGCCATCACTCAGGTTGGCAAGGACCTGGTCCTGCGCCATGGGGGTGATATCGAGGAGCTGGTACCGCACCATCCCGATAAGGACCGCAAAACCCGAGATCAGGAAGGCAAGGGGCGTTGGATCGATGACGATGACGTGAACCTGCCTGACCGCATAGGCGATGTTGACAAAGAACGGGATGAGAACGGCAACCAGGATCGCCATCATCTGGCCCCGGTACAGGCCGGACGCGAACACGAACCGCTGGAGGATTATCATGATGGCGATGTAGATGATCAGGTACGCGTACACGACATTGAACCAGAAGAACGGACCATACGAGATGTCCGCGTACACGAGGCTGCCGACAGCCTGTTCGGTAACCGAAGAGTAAAAGAGGTGATGGAAGGGGTTGGTTGCAACGAGCACGACGCTGGTTACCGGAACCACAAAGAGGAGGAGGAGGTTGTGGGGGGTGATCCAGTGCTCCCGGCCGGAGTATTCAAAGGAGAAGAGGAGCCAGGCTACCGGGACGGTAACGATTCCCGGGTACTGGAGCATGACTGCCAGCATCTGGGTGGCGAGATCGGCGCTGGCAACTTCAAATGCAGCCCCGAATGACCAGATGGCAACCGCCAGCATCAGGAGGGCAAACGATTTTGCGCCAACATACGAGCGGTTCCGCCACCCGGTGGCTGCAAGGATGAGCGTGATACACCCGCAGGTTAAAAAGGGGATGAAATACGGAGAATACTGCCAGATCATCAGGATGCTCCCGGGCATCCGGTATCAGTCCCTGCCTGCATACCGCACCTGCAGGAAGACCGGAAGACCGGAAGAACGCTCATTACGCTTCTGTTTGTGTCCTGCTTATGAATAAACGCTTTCTCTGCAACCGGTTTCGCATACTCGCGTAAAAAAACGCAGAAGGAAAAGGGCCAGGCTGGAATTGCCGGCCTGCTCACCGCTCGATCTGCCGGATATGCTCATCGGTCTTTTTGGCGAGTTCGCTCTTGCCCTGGAGGCGCGAGACATCGGAGATAGCTTCGAGGACATGGACTGACTCTTCCAGAAACGAGAGAACATCCATGGGGAAGAGCTCGATCCCGTATTCATCGAGCAGGGCTGCCGAGATCTGCCGATGGTCGAGCCCGTTCTCGCGGAGCTCTAAAACTTTTTTGGCAAACTTCTTCTCCGGGCAGCCACAGAGCGGGGAGTCGCGGCACTCGCAGCGGAGGAAATCATTGAAAAATGCAAGGATCTGTTCCCGCACATGATAATCAAGGACATCGTAATTGATGCGCGAGCAGAGGGTCTCGAGCATGTTTCCGCTAAAGGCCAGCTCGGGAAGGCGATAGCCGGCGAGACGTTCAATTTTTTTTGCGTGTCGGAAACGTGCCCGGTCAGCGATCAATCGTCGTCCCCGGTGCTCTCGTCAAAGTTCTTGAGCGAGGTCATTGCCTCGTTCATCCGCTCGCACTCGATGAGCCATTCATCAAAGAGGGTGGGGTTCTCGAGATCGTCTTTGACATATTTCCCGCAGCAGGCGGCACCGTCAATGACCGCAGCAGCGATATTGGATGCGGTCTCAAGGGCAAGTTCCATGTCCTTCTCGATCTGGGCCTTGCCGGTCTTGACCAGCGTCTTGATGTCCTTATCGAACTCGCCGCTTAAGTATTTCCGGCAACCGCCGAAGAGCACAAGTTTGGGCAGCTGGAGGATCTGGACAATCTCTTCAAGGTCGCCCTTGGGGGTGGAGGTCATGACGATTGCTTCCACGGCGGCCATCTTGTCGAGGGCTTCATTGGCCGAGAACCGTTTGTTCTGGTAGAGCTTGATGATCTTTAAGACCTCGATGGTGATATCAACGGAGAATCCGTCAAGGATCCGGAATCCTTCGGGAAGTTCCTCGCTTGTTGGTTCAACCTCAAAACTCGCTTCAGACAGGGTCTTTAACCAGTTGTCCCAGCGTTCCTGGTTGTAAAAGATATAGAATAACTTGAGCGGTTCTTCTGCAGCTTTCTTTGTCGCCTTCTTCGCCATTTCAGTACAGTATTCCCTCCCGTGATTAAATGATTTCGTTAGAACGGAGAAATGATGGTCGTGGATAAAAAAAGGTATTGCCCGAAGTTTTTTAAAAAACGGCCGGCATCGCATCCGGTTTTTAAAAATAATGCGTGGGACAAACACCTGCACCCACGAACGGTTATCACCCATGAATGGCAATATCTGAACGAACTATGGCAGATCCAGAAGTCGATCCCGTGCAGGAAACGCTCGTGATGGCACGGTACGGGGAGCTCTTCTTAAAGAGCGAGCCGGTGAAGCGCCATTTTATCGGGTTGCTCCTGCGAAATATCCGAAAAGCGCTCGCAGCATCCGGCCGGGAATGCCGGTTCGAGACGCCACGCGGGAGGATCCTCATCTACGGGAGCGAGCCTGCGCACGTTGCCAAGATCGTATCGCGGATCTTCGGCATTGTGGATGTCAGTATCTGCCACCGCACGACAACAGAGATCGCGGATCTCTGTGCTGTCGCCCTTCCGCTGGCACAGGTGCGGCTCCATGCCGGGATGAGCTTTGCAGTCCGGGGAAAACGCCAGCACAAGACCGGCATGAACAGCCAGGAGCTGGGTATGGAAGTCGGATCGCATATCTACGACAACATCCCGGGCCTCACCGTGGATCTCGACACGCCGGACTACGAGATCTTCATCGAGGTCCGGGACTTCGGGGGGCTGGTCTATGACCGGCGTATCCCAGGGCCGGGGGGCCTCCCGTGGGGCACGCAGGGACGGGCACTCGTCCTCCTCTCTGCGGGTATCGACTCACCGGTCGCCTCGTGGCTTGCCATGAAACGGGGCTGCGAGATCACGCACCTGTTCCTTGATGCCGGGAGGTGGGCAGGAGCCGATGTTACCGCTGCCGCGATTGACAACCACCGGAAACTCTCGGTCTGGTGTGCCGGAAACCCGCTCTCCCTGGTCATTGCCAGAAACGAAGCATTGTTTGACCGGATGAGCCACAAAAAAGTCCCCCCGCGGTACCGGTGCGTTCTCTGCAAACGGTTCATGCTGAGGATGGCGGCCCGGATGATGAAGCACGAAGGGGCGCTTGCAGTGATGACGGGTGAGAACCTCGGGCAGGTGGCTTCCCAGACTCTTGCAAACCTCGGCGTTATTGCAAACGGCATTAACGTCCCCATCCTCCACCCGCTCATTACCTATGACAAGGAAGAGACGATCACCATTGCCCGGCGGATCGGCACGTTTGATGCAACCCCGGGCGATCTCGCCTGCCGGGCAGTCCCGAAGATGCCGGCAACCGCTGCGGTGCTTGAGGAGATCTGCGCACTGGAGGAGCAGATCGGCGTTGAAGAACTTGCCGCGGCGGCCTGCACAAACCTGAGGTTCGTGACCGCACTGGATGGCCGGATCACGGCTGACAGTGCAGAGTTACCGCAGTAGATCGGGCAGGAGGGGCTGGTTCTGATGAGACCATCGGATTTGCTCCCGTTATATCCGCCTCCACGAGACCGGAGAACGAAAAAGATCGCATTGACCTTGCTTTCGATCTCCCCGGGTGCTGCACGGTCTGTCCCCATAAGTGCAGAGTTGACCGGCAAAAGGATGAGCGGGGGTTCTGTAAGACCGGTATTTTGCCGGTGATTGCAGGTTTCGTCCCGCACTTTGGCGAGGAGCCGCCGACAAAAAAGGGCGCCTGTCCGGCTGCTTCAATTACTGGTTTCACGAACCAGAAATTGCCCCGCCGTACTCCGCGAGGGGGCCAGAATCAGTTATGCTAAAAAGAAATCCCCCGTGTAGCGTTTTTCATACTTTGGGTGTGAACTCCCGTTCATGCTCGGTTTACAGAACATTTTTTGAGGCACCTGGTTCCATTTTTTGCTGCATGGGCCTGGTGCAGCAATTCTATTATATACCATTGGAAAGTAACCCGATGGTATGACCCGGGACGAAACCGACATCTCTCTCAAAATGCCATCCGGCCTTGTTGAGAAGATGGATGCGATTGCAAAACTCAAGTACCTGAAACGCGAGGATGTGATCATCGATGCGTGCGCCTATTATGCCCAGTTCCACGATATGAACAACGAACAGCGCCCCGAGACGATGAGAAACGTTCTGTTCGACCTCGCCCGCCATGATGGCGAATTCCGAAAAACGTTGCGGGATGTGCTCACTGATAACCCGAACAGCGATACCGGTTCATCGGAATAATCCGTCGGACTTCCCGACAAATCACAATTTTACTGCCGCAGAGCCCTTTTTCTGGATGCAGACGACAGGAATCAGAGCAGATTCTGGGCTGCCGCGATGATCGTTTTTAAGGCTTTGACCCGGGCAAACCACTTGTCATTGGACTCGACTACGGTCCAGGGGGCAATGCCCGTGCTCGTTCGTGCCAGCATCTCATCAACCGCTTCGTCATAGAGATCCCATTTCTCCCGGTTCCACCAGTCATCTTCGGTTATTTTGTAGATCTTCAGGGGATCACCGGCACGCTGCTGGAAGCGTTTGAGCTGCTCATCCTTGCTGATCTCGAGCCAGAACTTGACGATCCCGCCCCCGGACGAGGTGAGGAATTCCTCCTCCATCTCGTTTATCTCCCCGTATGCCCGCTGCCAGTCATATTCTGAACAGAATCCTTCCACCCGTTCGACCAGCACACGCCCGTACCAGCTCCGGTCGAAGATGGCAATGTCCCCGCCGGTCGGGAAGTGTTTGATGAACCGCCGGAGATAATGGTACTGCATCTCGTGTTCGGTTGGAGCAGCGATTGGGACCACATAATACCCGAGCGGGTTCATGTACCGCGTAACGCGGGTGATGTTGCCACCTTTGCCGGCAGCGTCCCAGCCCTCGTACGCGATGATAAGCGGGATCCGGCGTTTGAAGAGGAGGTAGTGCAGTTCGAGCATCTCGATCTGGAGCGTTCCGAGGGTTTCCTGCAATTCATCCTTGGTGTATACCTTCTCCGGTTCAGCGTGGCGTTTGACCGGGTTCTTCTTTGGTTTATTGACTTCCTTTGGCTTCGATTTTTTTCCTTTACCCTCAGTTGCCGCGGCAGTCTTCTTCTCAAGGGTCTTGACAAGGGAGGAATAGATTTTTAAAATTGCATATTTCCGGTCGGTTGCCTCGACTACCGTCCAGGGAGCATAGTCCGTGTCGGTCTTCTGGATGAAATCGTAAATGAGCGGGAGGGAGTCATCATAATGCCGGTGGATATTCCAGATGGCGGGGGTGACCAGCCATGCGGTGAGCGGGTTCCTCTCCCGCTCCTCAAGCCGCAGCTTCTGTTCCTCTTTTGAGATGTGGAGGAAAAATTTTACCATCACCGTGCCGTCATCGTGGAGCTGCCGCTCGAAGGTATTGATCTGGTCTATCCGGGATTTGAGCGATTTCTCCCAGGTGTGCTTCTGCATCTCCTCGGATATGGCCCGGCTGTACCAGCTCCGTGCAAAGAGGGCGATCCTGCCCCTGGCAGGGATACGGAGCCAGAAGCGCCAGAGGAAGGGTCGTGCACGCTCTTCCTGCGCGGGTTTCTCGATTGCATGGAGCGCGTAGCCCCGGGGGTCGAGGGCATGAACAATCTCGTGGACCGCCATCGTGATGCCTGCAGTGTTCCAGCCTTCGAAGACGATGATGACGGGGACTTTCTGGTCATGGAGGGTGCGCTGGAGAATCCCCAGTCGTTCCTTGTACGATTCAAGGGTCTTCTCATATGACTTTTCGTCAGCCGTCTTTTTGAGATCCAGCTTGTCAAGCATCCTGAAAAACACCCCCGGGGAGTTATCCGATCGATTCGTAGGGCATGACGGATGATAACGTTTCCGGCCGGAAAAAGAGCGGGGGTTATTCCCGTACCGTAAGCCCGTTCTCGCGGGCAATTTCTACAAACGCACCCGCAAGATGTTCAGCCTGCTTCTTTGTTGTGCCGTACGTATTGAACTTCCAGATTTTTGTCGCGCCGGGGATGATCCCCGTGATACCCCGCTCCTCGAGCGCGCTCTGGAGATAGTATCCGCGTTTCTTGTGCGTCTCTGCTACCGTGTCGAACGATTCGATGGTGTTGATCCGGGTCATTGTATGCTTCCGCGGGTATTCCGACATGCAGGTTGTGCCCTCAATGGAGAGGAGCGCGTCCATGACAACATGGTGGTTTGCAAGCTCGCGGTCGAAATGTAATGTCCGCTCCTTTACGTGCGGGAACGAAGCCATCATACCGACGAGGGTTACCCCCATGAGCGTGCAGCCCATCATCTCCGGTTCCTTGATCCCGAACCTGCGTTTCGTCACGTCGCCTTCGATGGCCGTTGTCCGGAAGACCTCATTCTCCCGTTCAGCCGTTGCTGCGAGGATCCCGGACGGTGCCGGGGCGGCCATGCTCTTGTGGCCGGAGCCGACCACGAAGTCAACGCCGAGAGCCTTGCCGTCAACCGGCATGACCCCGACCGTGTATGCGCCATTATAGACCACGGGGATGTCGTACTGGTGGGCCACCTTTGCGATCGCCGCAACATCATGGATATTCCCGTACTGGTAATCGACATGATCGATGAAGGCAAGGACGGGCGCCCTGCCGAATTCGCGTTTGACCTCCTCGATCTTTGCCGCAGCCGCATCGGGCGTGACCCGCTTGTCATCCCCGACCGGGATCTCGCGGGCAATTCCTCCGGCCCCTTCCACGGCCATGAATTCCGTGTAGTGTGAGAGGGACGTGAGGAGTACCGGGTCACCCTTCTTCACGTAGGTCTGGGCAACCGCCTGGAACCCCCGCCGGGCACCGGGCACGGTCCGGACCGCATCCATATTCAGCCACTTTGCCACGTCTTTGTGGAACTCCGCTATCGGGGGTTTTGCAATATAATCGAGCCGGTTGGGTTTGCGGCAGTTGTCGCAGACCGAGTACCCGTCCCCGTACGCGATCACGGCTTTCATCGCGTCGCCTGTAAGCCGGCCGGCGGCCTGGATCGGGTCGATGTTGATGAAGAGCTCGTCAACCTGCCGGGCTTCGATGCCCTGCCCGCACCTCATTTCAGCATCTCCTGTTTTAACGATCCGACCTGCCGCTCAAGGTTCTCCAGAAGGCGCACTGCCTGCGCTTTCTGGTTCGCATCGAAATCGTGGGATGGTGCGGTCTCCCGGAGGAGGACGCGGAGGTCCGTAAGCGTATAGATAGCCTGGAAGGTCATGTCGACTGCCCGTTTTGACACGTGTTCACCTGCTGGTAGTATAGGTGCCGGAAGAAAAAAAGTACCAGTGTCCGTTTCTATGGGCAGGGCAGGATGAGGAGTACGTACATTTGTTTCATGCCCTTTATTTGCCGAACGGTAGAATACTGGATAACCGGTGAAAAAATGAACGAACAGGTACATCTCCGGTTCAGGACCGAGGTCCGGCACTTCTCGCTTGTAGCAATTCTCAATTTCATCTTTGCCGCCATTGTCATGGCGATGAGCGTCGCGTATATTGTCGATGCCGTCTTTGGGATCATCTCCCCGGGGAGCCCCCTGTTGCCCCGTGCATTCAGCGGAGCCGTTGCGCTGGCATGTTTTGGTCTTGCCATCAGCTGGATCATTTCGACAATCCAGGTATTTGAAGGGGTTGAGGAGATCAGCGGCGAACTCGAAGAATCCGATGATCCGGTTTCAGAAGACCGCATCACCTGCCTGATGGTGAAGATGCTCGCGCACTACCGGAACAACCAGGCAACGATCCGGCGCATGATCCTTGTCAGCACGCTGGGCGGGTACTGCTTCTTTGCCCTTGGTATCCTGACCAGCCTTGAAGCATTCGTCATTACATCAGACGGGATCTCCTTCACGCTCGACAGCCTGCTGGTCATCCCGGCAATGATTCTGACTATCGGCATTGCGCTGGTCAGCCTCCTCTCCTCGCACACCTTTTCGCAGTTTGCAGCCACCTGGGATCGGCGCATCGAAGAGATCGATGCAGCGGAATGCACGCTCAAAAAGAACCTGGGGCTGGATGAATCATGAGCGGGCGACGGACCGTGTACGAGATTTACTGGGAGATCCTCGTGTATTGCAAATCTCCCCGCTCGTTCACGGCCATCATCAACCGGTGTGACCTGAACTCGAAGACCGGGCAGGAATATTTGGGATTTCTTTCCGGGAGAGGGTACCTTTCCGCAGTAACAGAGGAGGGTAAGACCCGGTATGTTTCCACACCGGCAGCAGGGGAATACATCGCGCTCTTCTCCACTTTGTACCACAAACTCTTCGATTCCGGCCCGGGGTTCAGGCTGTGATTTTTCCCTGGAGAAACTGCTTCTGGAGAAAAAACTGAATTCCGTGATCACACGGGTATGAAAAATTGCATCGATGTGCATCTCCCGGTTCCGCATTTCCTGGATGCATGACTGGAGAGAAGTATCCTGATAATGGAGAAATAATGCTTTAACCGCCACGGCACGCCTCCCCGGGCCCTGGCAGATTCCCTCTTAATAACCCGAAAACGTCCATTTTTTTGCTCTGTTAAAACGGGCGTGAATCAGTAGGGTTCAAACCCGAAGCATAAAAATCGGATGAATATTTGAACATAACAGTCCTCGCCCGCATCCTTGCACTCCTTATGGGGGCGGCAAGGCCCACGAGCGTCGCGCAATGGTCGTGCTGCGGAAGCGATAGTGCCCCGTATGGTCTCCATGCGGGATCCTCAAACTGGTGATTTCCCGGGATATTTTCCTGAAAAAACCGGATTGAGGCCGCCACGGGGGCGCCCCGCGGGGGTGGCGGCAGGCATCGCAAAAACGTAAAAGAGTCTTGGAAATCCTTGTTGATTACTATTTTCTTGGGGAAGTCCCATGAAGCGATTATGGGGTCCAACCGCCCCAATACTCCCATGAAGATGCTTGCCACCCGAACTTCAATGGGTGAGAGGATGCGCTATTCCGGAAAGAAGCCGTTTATTGGGGACTTCGCTGCCACCGCATGAAGAGCGCCATGGGTGTGCGAAAAAAGGGAATCCGGAAGCGTCAGGATCTTTGTTATCGCTAATGAGTTCTCCACAGAAAAAAAGAAATTCCGGTTATCCCCTGCGCACCAGCACCGCGAGCAGCCCGGCAAGACCTGCAGCACAGATGATGGTGAGGGGAGAGAGGGGTGACTGGGTTGCCGTAGGCCACGGGGTCGGTTCCGTGGTCGGGACCTTCACGGTTGTAACGACCGGGGCAGTGGTGGTCGGAACAGCCGTCGGCGTCTCGGTTGCCGGGGCAATGACCGTGTAAGTCACCTTGCCGATGTAGCCTTTCGAGTCGCTGAAGTCCACCTCATAGGGCCCGGCGCCGGTCACTACCACTTTCTTGGTGAATGTTCCTGAATTGTCCCGGATATTGTTGGTGGTGGGGATGTACTGGGGGCCGAAGATCCTGCCGTCCGGGCCGCGAACCTCGATCTGCACCCCGCTTGCTCCGAGTTTTGCGATCGATCCCTCGATCCGGAGTGCGTCTGCAAGGTTCTGGGTCATGGACGAGGTGATCTCGATTTCACCAGAGCGGTCAATGAGCGTCACCATCTGCAGGGTTACCGAATCCGAGCTGGTACGGGGCGCATCTGGACCGAGGAACTCCACCTCAACCTTGTAGGTGCCCCCGGGAAGTCCCTGGGTATCGAAGAGCTTGTACTGGGTATTCTTGTTCTCCTGGATGGTAACCGGCTGTTTGCTGATCAGCGTTGCCGTATACTGGGACTGATAAAACGCAAGGTTGAAGGTCGTGCCGGCCGGGAAGTTGCTGTCAACCGAGCATTTCAGCGGGATGCCCACCTGGATCTCGCTTGGCTTCTCATTCGAGGCTTTATCCGATGGGCAGGTGAGGTAGAGCTGGTATGCCGATGCCGTGCCGGCAACACACAGGAGGCAGAGTGCGAGCAGAAGGATCCGTTTCATACCAAGAAAATCGCAGGGCGTTAATAAAATGTTTCCCAAAAAGTGGCGAAAAGAACGCGAAAGCCTGCTGCTCTTCAGCACATACCGATAAAATTTTTTAAGAGGCGCAGGCCGACAGCCCCGCTCTTCTCGGGATGGAACTGGACTCCGCAGGTCGTGCCATTTGCAACTGATGAGGCAAAGGGGCAGATATACTGCGTGGAAGTGAGGGTATACGCGGGCGTTGTGTTTGCATAAAACGAGTGGACGAAGTACACGTATTCTTCCGCGCCAAACCCGGAAAAGAGCGGGTGATCGTGGTTTGTTACCTCAATTGAGTTCCAGCCCATGTGAGGGATCTTGAACCCGGGGGTCCGGATAAACCGGCAGACCGTTCCCGGGATGAGCCCGAGTCCCTGGTGAATCCCGTGCTCCTCGCTCGTCTCCATGAGCATCTGCATGCCAAGGCAGATGCCAAGCAGGGGAACGGAGCGGGCGGAGCTGATAACCGTTTCCCGGAGCGGGCCGAGTTGCTCCATGCCTTCACAAAATGCCCCGACACCAGGGAGGACGAGGCCGTCAGCTGCAGCGATCTCCCCGGCATCGCAGGTAATTGCCGCCTGCGCGCCCGCCTTCTCAAGTCCGCGGATAACACTCCGCAGGTTCCCAAGCCCATAATCAATAATGGCTATCTTCGTCATCGCATCCTCCTTCGCGGAGCCGCCAGCGCCCGTCCGTTATCCATGATTCAGGAAGCCCCTTTGCTTCCTGCCATTGCCTGAGCCGTTCGGTCCAGTTCTCCCAGTGATCGGGATACGCATCCTCGATCATGTGAATCAAAGCCATATCGCTGGACGGGCACATGAAGCATCCGATCCGGTCCAGGTGCCGGCCATAGAGGACATTATACGGCGCCTCTTCCCGGAATATGTAAAGCCAGACATGCAGTGCCGTCCAGTTGTGGATCGGGGCTGCCGAGAGCTGAGCCCGGACATTTTTGTTGCGCCAGACCCGGTCGCTTTTTGCACGCGTGGCGGACTCATAGCGCCGCTGGCCGATGAACGAGAGGCATTCACCCCACGTCTCTTTAATGAAATTTCCGACCGGTGTCAGCTTGCAGACCCGGCAGCACCAGCGGGCGTTTACCGCGGGCGGTCCATCCCTCGCAAATGTATCCCAGAACGTAGTGATGCCGTTCGTTTTGAGCACTTCAAGGCAGTACTTCTCCGCAACCGTATCGATATTTTCATAGGTCTCGGGGAACTCAAGACCGGTATCGGCAAAGAGGAGCGGGACCTTTCCTATCGCCTTTTTTACGACAAGGAGCGTGGCAAGGCTGTCCTTTCCACCGGAATAGGAGACATTGGCCGGAAGGTCTGGGTTCCGGTTTTTGACATCCATGACAAACTGGATCGCCTCACCTTCGGCCCGTTCAAGAACCTGTGCATTGGCAATGACCGCATCGTCCCATGATGCGGCGCCGGGCTCCACCTGCGATGCGATGTTGCGCCGTGTCCTCACGATGGATCCCTTCTTCATCTCCCGGGCAGCAGCAGCATCCACCTTTGCCCGGCCAACCCCGATGCAGGTCCGGTCCGGGGCAAGGATGAAGACCTCGTCACCAGCCCGTACATGATCATCGATATGCACAAGCCCCGGTGCAAGCACGCTCATTCCCTGGTCGCGGATGAAGGGGACGGCGTCTTCACTCACCGTAACATACCGACGTGACGGGGAGAAGAGCCGGCAGGCTTCCGGCCGGGGCACCGGTTCCCACGAGCGCCGGTCCGGGAAGTATCGTATGATCCCGGCAACACCGCCACCGACGATGACCTCTTCCATCCGGTCATGGTCGGGAACCTTGTTGAGGAGCGCGACATGGCCCTCAGGGATGAGCGGGGCACCAAAATGATCCTGGTAGATCCGGTTGATCAGCGCGATATCCGCAGGAAAGGCCGGGCGGGCATCCCCGGGCGGGGTGACCGGCACCTCACGGGTAGCTGCACCGCAGGCACACTGGCGCGCAAGAACCGGGGTGTGACAGGTATCGCACCAGCGGAGCAGGATCCTGCCAAGATAAGTCGGGCGCATCTTCTTCACATATTTGTGCTGAGGGGATAAAAACTGGAGGGACCGCTCCCATCTTTGGGCGCGATCCACCCCGCAATGGCAACCGGGAAAGGCACAGGAACCACGCGGGCGGGAGCATTGATAACCCTCCATCTTCAACTGTACTAGCGGGAATCGTATGATCGATCCGTGGATTTTTACCGCATTCTGTCTTGTGCTCCTGGCAGCATGCGCACTCGTTCGCGTAGTCCGGATACCGGTACTCTATGACCGGATTGTGGCAGCAGCCGTGACCATCGCCATTGCTGCTGTCGCAGGTCTTGTCCTCAGTATTGCACTCGGGGATATTCTCGTGCTCGATGTGACCATCATCCTTGCCCTGCTCGGGTATGCGGCGGTTATCGCGTCTGGTGCCTCTGCAAAGGAGGCACAGGCATGAGCAGCCCGGTTGCGGATATCCTCATCTTCCTTCTGCTCGCGGCGGGCATCGGGTTCGGGGGCATTGCACTGATGGGGCTGTTGATCTTTCCGGATCTCCACAGCCGGATGTACACCGCGCTGCGGGCAAGCCTCATCTGCGTCTCAGCAGTGGTGGGTGCGGCAGGAGTATACGCACTGGCCCGGCTGGTTGAATCCGGCGGGGACCAGTATGCCGCCTTCCTCTTCCATGTCATATTCTTTGTTGGGATAATGGTGGTTGCCATCATGATCGTGAACCGGCAGGTTCTCGACAAGACAAAAGCACTGGCCTATTGCGGCAGTGTTCCCGCAAAGAATCCGGATCAGGAAAAACCGGAATCCTGATCTGATCAATACTGTTTTTAAAAGGAAATTATTCAGCGGGTATATCATCTTCTTCTTCAGTTTCAGCCGCTGATGCATCCATGAAGCAGACCACCGCAGCGATGCCAAGAAGGATGACGGTTGGCATATAAAGCGCCAGCAGTGCAAACGATCCGGCAATGGGGATACAGAGCGTGATGAATACCGCTGAAGAGATGAGCATGTAACCGGCAAAACGGGTCTCCTTGTTTGCTATGGCAGCTCCCATCAGACCGAGGCTGGAGAAGAGTGCAGTCTGGATACCTGCAAGGGTCACATCATTGGATACCGAATTGGCGATGACATACCCCGCCGTGATGATACCCGCAAGACCGCCTGCAAGACCGAGGAGAAACCGTTTGTTCATGTTCGATACGTTGTTCTGATGGCGAATAAAGGTTGCCGTGAGCCCGTTTCCGGGATTGCGGTGCAGTGTAAAAACCAGAAAAAAACCGCGGGTGCGCAGGAGCAAAATACTTGCGGAAAAGCCCGAAATTTTTTTAAAATAAAAACCTTCAATCTCCCGTATTTTCCAAAATGGAATTCAAATTAAAGGATTGCGCATTTCGTGACATATCTGTGTTTTATTTCGTTTCCGGTCCGATGCAACCGCATTCCTTGGAAATAAGTGATGGTTTTGGCAGATTCTGCGCCCCAAAGTGCCATTGCGACCAAAATATTTATTAATTGCCAAATTAACACGAGATATAACCCTTTCCGGTAGGAGGTGGATCCCTATGGCAGCAGCAAAGAAGGCGGCAGCTAAGACGCCGGCAAAGAAGGCGCCCGCAAAGAAGGCGGCACCGAAGAAGAAGTAAGATTCTTCTTTCCAACACTACACTTTTTCCCGCAAGGGTTGTTTTTTCCTTGGTTTTCCCGAGAAACGGCACGTTCCCGTACCGGAGAAACGTTTGCAAAAACGAGTGCGCCGACCGGGATTCCCAACTTAAGGTTATGTGCGCTTACAATTTCTTAATCCCCCGCGCACTTATAACCCATCTTCTTTTGGTTTGATCCTTGCATTTAAAATCAAAGGAGCAAACAGGACGCGATATGAGAATTGATTAGAGGGCTCACGCCGGGGTATGTTACATCCCCGATTATAAAAAATAGAGATTAATTGCTACTCTGCCGGGCCTGATCGATGAGAGCCTGAAGATCATCTTCATGGATGCGCACAAGGTCCCCGAGCTTGAAGGATTTTAACTTACCATCCGTTATCCACTGCCGGACCGTCCGGGGCTTGATCTTCAGGATCTCCGCTGCCTCTTCTATGGTGTAGATGGTGTCTACCACGCTTTCAGGTTGGCAACCATCCGCTATTATTGCATCGGTCTTCATTCGTCCTCTGGCATTTCCTGATCGCCGTACTTCTCATCATAGAGCTGCTTTAATGCCTTGAACCGGGCCGATTCCAGGAGCTCTAAACTGTTGGTCCTCATAACTTCCTGCAGGGCCTCATCCGCGCTTACAATCTCCGCGTGATCCCGCTCTCCCTGCCATTGCGTACCGTGGATGAGAACAAACCGACCATCCTTCAGGACTGTAAGCCCCAGGTGCCGGCCTGTGCTGCCGCTCGTGTAGTTGCGACCGTCCCAATAATCCAGGTTCGCGTTATATTCGACATGCGCAACGATCTTTTCTTCATCATAGACCGGTACTTTGTGCGCCATCTTCAGAACCCCCCGGCGAGTCCTCCCCGGACCGCCTGCGTTGCCTGTGCACGTTGCCCCGGGGCCGGATGCTCTCCCGCATTGAGGCGGGATATCGGCGCTCCTTTTGCTCTCCCGTTTACCACTGACAGGAAGGAAGACCAGGGGCAGGATAGATCCCCGCCGCTTGTCGATGTGCTGATCTTGATCGCTTTCCCGGATACGGACCGGCAGGCATACCCGATCTTTTGAAGGATTGCCGCGCCGTCCGGCTGCTCCCGGGATTCCTGTACCGGGGCCGGGGGGCTCCATCGGTCCTTAATCATCCGCTGGAGATCCCCCGCTGCAATGTAAACCGCGTGGTCTTTACCGAAGGATTCATACACAATCTTAAGCGTGCCATCCTCCAGGGTGATTTTCCCGCACCGCTGCCAGGGAGATCCCGCCGATACGGTTTTCTGTGCGTGCTGCGATGCTGTACCGGCGTTTCCTGTTCCCATGCCTGCAAGCTGAGGGGCCGGGGCGCCATCTTTTTCCAATGCTTCGATTCCCGTTTTCATGTTTTCACCCGGTGACCTTTCACGATCACCTTAAGGGTAAATTGTTAGTAGGTGTTAATAAATGTTATCAGGTGTATTGCTTGTGCAAACAGATGTTAGTAAACTTCGCAGAAGAGTTATTCTGCGCAATTATTCAGAATGGGTTTATTTTTGGAATCGGAGCCCGTTTTAATGGGCGGTTGATATTTTTAAAATAAGATGTGAATATAATATTATGACAATGGTTCTTTTTGGTCCCTCACCCATAGCCGATCAGCACGTCCGACCCCCCCGGGAGAGGTCCGGGGCCGCTCTCTATAACCGTTATTAACCGCTCAATCATAGCCGTCTGAATATTTGCCTGCCCGCTCGTTAGCTCAAGTATCCGAGTACATGCTGCCGCGATAACGTTCTGGTCCTCTTCTAACTGGTTTATCCGGGCCTCCAGTTCTTTCATGGTTGTCCTGACCATCAGATCACCGTCAACTGAGCCAGGAGCCGGTGAGAACTACCGCATATTTGGCACGAGACCGGATGATTTACAAACGGCAGACCGACAAACAAAGAAAGGGGACTCCTTGCGTCACGGATGCAAAGATCATCCGGATTGCCATTGCAGGACTGCCATTTATCAATCAGGGTCTGAATAATAATCCCGGACTCATTCAGATTTTGGCCGCAGTTCGGGCAGGTGAGGGTGAGAGATTCCGGGAGAACCTTTACAATCTGACCGTCAAGCAGGATTTTTAAGTTTCCTTTAGCCATCAGCTCCCGGCCCGCTTCGATCATTCGCTTATGCTTCCGGACCCCCTCCTCCGCTGCCTGCCGGATGCCCTCCTGCCACCGTTCCTCTTGCAGGCGGTCCCTTTCATCGTTTGCTTCTACAATGGCCCGGGCGGCGGGCGTATATCCCCGATATTTGATTTGACCCTCGAGGTCCTTGATCCGGGCTATTGTTTCTTCATCCTTCACCGTTTCCGATTCCTTCTTTTTAGTAAGTCCAAGCATAATTATTCTCCTTGATATTTCTCCCGGTAATTACCGGTATTCTCTCTTGATTTTCCCCCTTGCGAGATCAAGGTCGATACCCTCATTTATCGGCGGGCCGTCACATCCGATTAAACTAACCTTCCGCCGGATCTCTTTGGTTTGATCAGTAAGTTTCTCGATCTGAATTGAAAGCCGGTCCACTGGGTTTTTTATGGTGTTGCTCATGGTAATGCTCCTGAAGATGGGCTCAACTTGATAGAGGCAAAAGCGCAGAAGTCCCCTCAAGCATCATAGCCCAAAGATCCATGAGTACGCAAATGCGTACTTTACCGCGCCCTCCGGAGAATTTCCCCGGCTCTCTTCTCGATCTCCTCATCGCTCATCCGGGATACTGCGATCCCGGGTTCCTGAGTACGCAAATGCGTACTTTCTTGACAGTCTACCTGCTCGATCAACCGGGTTATCATGGCTTCTGTTTCGTCTTCGGTCTGGAGGTCCTCCGGATGGCGATTCGTCCAAACCTTAATCCATTTCCGGCAGTCTGCCCGCTTCTCCTCCGCGCTCATCCGATCCCAGGGGCTTTTTGGATAGTCTTTTTCCGGTGCAGGTGCGAGTGATTCAACCCGCCGTTTAAGTTGCTCAATGCTCATAGGTCCCGGTCCTCCGCATCAAGAATGATCGGGATGTTCCCGGCTGCTCTGGTTTCCGCTGCCATTATCTCATAGTGCCGCTTCTCATAGGCCCGGTACCGGGGATCTCCCAGGATCTCCTCCGTGCTCATGCCTTCCGTGTCCTTTTCCCAGGAGGGCCAAATCTCGTTTAATGCCCGCTCCTGATCCTTGAAAATAAGAACCACGTTCCCGCCGTTCTCTTCTGCGAGCCTTTCAGCCCGCTTTTTTAATGCTTCTATTCCGCTCATTGCCTGTTCCGTCCTTCTTTGAGTTGTTCCAGTTCGTTGATCCTCTTCTCCAGCTCTGCGATCTCACTGTCCTTCAGAAGCCCGCCGTATGCCTGTATTGCTGCGATACAGGCCCGGGCATACTGGAGCCGGGGGCTGTCCGTGTCCGGGGATGGTTTGAACCGGTGCGCCGTGCTCCTCTTGTGAAGGGTCCGGATAAGCTGGCTTGTCATCCGCTCCAGCTCATCCCGGGAAATTTTCTTGGGAGATGCTGCCGCGTTATCTTGTGATTCTTCCGGCGGTACTGTGCTGTTACTCATGGACCTTTACCCCCTGTTTTTCCGCTCCTCCGGCGACCTTTCCCTTATGAATTTCCGTACCCGTCCGGAAGCCCGGGGCCGGGGCTGCCCGCGTCTTTATGGCGGGCTTGGTGAGGTCCTCCACCTTCTCCCTAACCTTTCGGGAATTGCTGAGAGCTACCCGCGCTGTGCCAGATACCTCTTTGAGCTCCTGCCGGATCTGGTCGCATTGCTGGAGTGCGTCCCGGACATCGACAGCGCCCGATAACCCGGTGAGAAGCGCCATTACCTCCCCCAAACCGCACCGGCGCCGATCTGCAAGCTCTACCCGCATCCAGGGACCGTGTGAATATATTTTGAGTAAGAGCCCCTCCAGTACCTGAAGGCTGATCGATGAATCGAACCGGAGATCCCGGCTGTCGATGTTTATTTCAATGCTGACACATTCCCAGGTATCATCAAGACCCTGCCCCCGGAGAATGTGAATAAGAGTAAGAACGTGATCCGGGCTGAATGGCGGGGCTCCATTGACCGATAACCGGATCATTTCCGTGCCGTTGGTGTACTGCTCCCAGCTCACGCATTGGCCCGTTGGAAGGTTCCAGGGATACCCGGCCCGGGGGGTTGGTTGGGGGATGTTACTATCGCCCGTTTCCGGGCCGGTTTCCGGGCGGTTTTCATGTGCGCCGGAAGGTAACACGACCCCCCCCTGTGCCCCCTTAGTAACAAGGGTGAGGTTCTCAATCTTCCAGGCTCCGGATCGGACCAGAGCATCTAATCCGGCCCTGTCTTTTTCTGGAGCGTATTTGTAAAATCCCCTTCCAGCCCGCTTAATGGGGGCGGGATTTTTCGGAGAGGATAACCGGCTTAATGCCATTTTTACAGCTTGCCGGGTTGATCCGGTACAATGGAAAATATCAGAAATGGAGAAGAGCCTTCCCGGTTCGGCCCGGAGAATATCCACTATGGTATTAGTAACAGTTACTTCGGGCTCTGTTTTGGGTGTTACTATGATGTTACCGTTTGTGTTACCTTCGGGCTCTGTTGATGCTGCGAGCGTCAACTATTCACCGCTCCCGGAGCTCTGGAGGGCCTGCCGTCCTCCGTGATGATCGCGCCTTCCTGCCGCATGAAAACCAGCGCCGTATTATCCGGGATACCGATGGACCGCCCCCAAGCGATTACCGCGCCCTTAGAGAATACCGGCCTGCCATCCTGTGTTGTAGTAGTCAATTCAGGAATCGCCCCCTTTATCCTCCGGGGCGATTGGCATATTCAGGCGTTCACAAAGAAGGCGTTCAATGGTGCGTGACCGGCTGACATCGCCGCGCTGAAGGTCTAAGGCTTCAATTACGTCCGGTCGAATTGTGAATCCTACGAATTTGCGGGGCATATATCCATATATAGGCAAATAGAATCATATAATCAAAGAAACTTATGGAAACATCACAATTATCCCGAACAAAACGGAGGGGGCGCCGATTCTTACCGCCGAAAAAGAGCCATACCCTTTCGATGCTTTGCATGATGAACCAGCATCCAGCACCGGCGCATGTGTTTGTTGGGATTGACAAAATAATAACTCTGATCGATTCTGAAACGGGAAAATCTCGTAAATGGAACTTTAACCGGGTTAATCCGGCCTTCAGGAAAGAGTTATGGGATGCAATCAAAAATCACAGCATAAAACCGATATTTTGGTTACTTCCTCCGGCAGATGAGGCACGGGAGGGATACGGCTCCCTTCATCAAATTGATCCGACACCAATTCAAGAATATCCCCGGGATCTGAAGGATGAACAAATAATGTTCCTTGCACTGAATCCGGATTGGAAACGCGATCATCCCGATTGGCCAATGCCTCAATTCGGTAATTTCTGCTTATATTGCAAAGAACCATTCACTCCGACAAATCCGCGTCAACGATATTGTCCCGGTAAGGACTGCCGGAGAAAAGCGGAGCTTTTACGGAGAGGTAAGAAGCGCGGAAAGTCCCGGTCAAAAAAGTGTGAAAATTGCGGTATTGTAATATCTGGAAGGGCAGATATCCGGTTTTGTGGTGATAGTTGCCGGATGGCGTATAATCGGAAAAAGAGGGGGGCCGGTTACCAATAATTATTGAATCTGTCCGTTTGCCTCTCCTTTCTCCATGAGATCCGCTAACCTCCGGAGCTTTGCCGGACTGTTTGCAAACCGCCGGACCTCTTCCTCTTCGTTATCTGCCTCTTCAGTTAATGACCGCCCGCATGAGGCGCAAAAACTGTTAAGCGGGCTGTTTACTATCTTGCAATGCGGGCATTGAATCGGCTTAAGTCCCCGTTCCTTCTTCTTCTTGGGGACCTCAATACCGTACAATTTCAACATTTCGTTATCAATATCGGAGCCTGTCAGATGCAAATAGGTTTTGAGCATCCGGCTTTCCTGCGAACCCCAACAAACCGCTTTTACCACGCTTTCCGGGGCTCCCTGCCGGATAAGGTGAGTGATTCGGGAATGTCGGAATACGTGAGGATTTACCCGCTTCTTGATGCCCGCCCGGTCTGCAATCACCCGGATCTGTTTCCTCACCTGCGCATGGGTGAAGGGTTCGCCGTTCCTGTTCACAAATACCAGGGCGTTTCCTTCCGGGGTTCCGGGGTAACTTGCCCGCCATCGCGCTAAGTACTCTTTTGCCATGATGAGCCGGACATATCGGGGTTTATCGGTCTTGAAGGATACATTCACGATCACCCCGTGATTGTCGAACGTCAAATCCCCCCATTTCATTAGCCCGATCTCTCCAATACGGAAAGCGCCTTCGTACAGGGTCCAAAGCATCGCCCGATCAACATCCCGTTTACAGGAGTTTATCATCCGTTCGACTTCATCCGGAGTGAGTAAATCGCCCGCCGTGGTTGTCATCGGGTCCCGCCCGGGGGCCCGGAGATCCTGAATTTTATCTATCGGGATTTTGCTGTGCTTGTTTTTGATCATCCAGGTAAAGAACTGCTTAAGGATTTTGAGAAAATCGCTGATAGTATTTGATTTGTAACCCCGGCCCGTTGTAGATTTTCCCGCTTTAAGGGCAGGGATGGCTAAATGGATATCGGCAATTGCGCAGGTATTGAATGGTTTTGTGAGGAATCGGCGCCATCCGACAAGGGTATAGGTGATCTTGTTTGCCCGGGATACGCTGATCCCGTCCGTTGCCTGTAATTCTGAAGTAAACGCCCGGATAAGCTCCGCGTCCTTTGCCGTGAGTCTTTTTCGGGAAATGGCCCGCTGGATGGAGTTATCCGCGTACTCTTCGCGCACAAGGTTAAACGCTGAGATATCCCGCGCCATGTATCCGCATTGGCTTGCAGTATTTAAAAAGAAAGTGTAAGGGAATCGAACCTTAAAACGGGATGCGCCGACCGGGACTCGAACCCGGGTTTAGGCGTTGGCAACGCCTAGTGATAACCACTACACTATCGGCGCAGTGTGCTCTACAATGTGGGGAGTCAAACAATTTAAGCGTATCGAACCGCAGGTCGGCGGATCCGGCATGCTGGTACGCAATCCAACATCTTAATGTAACGCCATTGCCCTAACTATATTCAGATGATTCCTCTCTTCATTGACTTTTCCGGCCGGCGCATCGTCATTTTCGGAGGAGGGGATGTAGCCGCACGCAAAGCCGCTTATTTTTCCGGCAATGCTGATGTCGTGGTGGTGAGCCGCACGTTTGCTCCCGCATTCGATGACATGAAGGTCACGCGAAAAGATCTCGATATTGTGACCGAGTCCGGCCGGAACCTTGCCGCCCTGCTCACGGGAGCGTTCCTGGTCATTGCCGCAACCTCCGATCCCGAAGTGAACAACCGCATCGGCCGGCTCTGCAAGGCAACCGGGATCCTCTTCAACAACGCCAATGGCGAGACCGGCGATGTGGTCATGCCCGCAGTCACGCGGGGGGATAACTTCACGATTGCGGTGAGCACCGGGGGAAACAGCCCGGCGGTCTCCCGCTACATCCGCGAGAAGATCGATGACGCGTTCCCGACACTGGATGAGATGATCGCGCTCCAGATCCGGCTCCGCGAAGTGCTCAGGGTGCAGGAGCCCGACCAGAAGAAACGGGCCACCATCATCGCAAAGGTCCTTCATGACCCGACAGTCTGGGCAGCGCTCGAAGCAAAGCGCCCTGATGTCTGGGAGGACGTCCGGAGGAGGTACCTTTCATGACGGAGCAGGCTGGTGTGATGATCGCCATTGCGGGTGTCAGCCACCATACGGCAAACGTGAGTGCCATTGAGGCATTCCGGTTCGGGGACGAGCCGGCCTTCCTTGCCGCGGCAAAGGAGCGTTTTGCCGGAGCCCTCCTCCTCCAGACCTGCAACCGGGTTGAAGTGATCGTGGAAGGTGACCCGGAAGGACTCAGGGAGTTCCTTGTGGAGCAGGGCCGGGAAGGCTTCTTCATGCATGAAGATGTCGGAGCCCTCCGTCACCTTTTTGCCCTTGCATCAGGGATCGACTCGATGATCGTAGGCGAAGACCAGATCATCGGCCAGCTTAAAAAAGCCCTCTGCGACGGGCAGGAAGCCGGCTCCATCTCACCCCTGCTCGAACACTGCGTCACAAAGGCAATCCATGTCGGGATCGAAGTGCGGAAACGGACCCTCATCAACCGTGGCTCGGTCTCCATCGGCTCGGCCGCAGTCCAGCTTGCTGAAGCGGAGATCGGGAGTCTTGAAGGAAAACACATCCTTGTGGTTGGCAGCGGCGAGATGGGGCTTCTTGTTGCCCAGGCCCTTGCCGAGAAGAAGCTGACAGCAATGTACGTTGCGAACCGCACGTTCGGCCGGGCCGTGATCTTGGCCGGCAAGATCGGGGGAAAAGCCGTCAGGTTCCCTGAACTCTACCACTACATCACGCTCTCGGACGTGGTCATCTCCTGCACTTCTGCACCCCACCCCATCATACGGCGGCAGGAACTGGCACGGGCAATGAGGGACCGCTGCTGGCCGGTGGAAGGCCATCCCCGCCCGCTCATTCTTGTGGATATCGCCCAGCCCCGCGATGTGGAGGAGGGCGCTGACACTATTGATGGGGTCCACCTCTTCACCATAGACAGCCTCAGAACCATCAACGAACAGACCATGAGCACGCGAAAAGCCGAAGCGGAACGCGCTCATGCATTTGTTGAGGCGGAACTCTCCATCTTTCTCCGGCACCTCAACCGCCGGTCAGCGGATGAGGTGCTAGGCTCGCTCCATACCTGGGCCGAATGCGTGCGGGTCCGGGAACGGGACCGGGCACTTGCAAGGCTCAGTGGGTGCGACCCCAGGGCCGCGGCAGTAATCGACGACCTTACCCGGGTTCTTGCAAAAAAACTGATAACTGATGTCACGTTTGCCGTCCGTACCAGTGCCGAGGAGGGCGATCTTGCAACCGCGGAAGCACTCGTAAAAGCGGTCACCGAAGGCGAGTGCATCGGGGGGAGCAAAGCTGGCGGGAAGGCAGAATAATCCCCGGCAGGTTTTTTTTAAATTGAGGATCGTCCGGGAAAATCAGACGATACCGAAATGAAAAAATGCTTTTTTCTTAAAAGAACACATCTTCCCGTGGCAGCCGCCACTTGACCGGCTGCTGATCGGCAGCATACCCGATGGCGCAGAGCACAACCGGCACATACTCCTCGGGTAAGAAGAGCGTTTCTGCAAAAGCTTCCGGGTCAAACCCGCCCATCGGGCAGGAGTCAAAACCCAGCGACTTTGCGCCATTGACCGCGTTGCCGAGCGCGATATAGATCTGCTCGCGGGCAAACCCCATCCGCTGCTCGGGGGTCATCGACCCGATATAGCCCTTGATCATGCCGGCATACTGTTCAACCATCTCCTTTGGCATCCCGGACTGCTGCATCCCCTCAAGCACCTTGTCGATCAAGGATTCAAGCTCGGTATTGGCACAGAAAACCAGCAGGTGCGAGCAGGTGGTGATCTGCGCCTGGTCATTGGCATGCTGGCGGAGGCTCGCCTTGATCCGGCTTGCGGAGATGACCTTGATCTTCCAGGGCTGGAGGTTGAATGCGGACGGGGAGTACCGTATGATATCGAGCAGCGTGAAGAGCGCTGTCTCATCGATCATCCGGCCATCGAACTGCTTGGTTGCATACCGCTGCATCACAATATCTTTGAACTCCATCTCGCTAACCCTCTCGCGATACCGCGCTGATACCGTAATCGTTCATCTTGCGGATTAAAAAAATGTGGGATTGTTTAACCATTCCTTCACGGAAGTTTTGCATAAGCAACCTCTGATAGTGCCTTTAACGTTGCAAAGTCCGCATTGGGCCCGGTCATTTTGAGAACTTCGAGGGTTGAGCCTTTGGCAAAGATTATCTCAACCTGATCGTGTTTGAGCGAACCCTTCAGGGAACCGGATCCCAGCGGGTCACCCTTATTCTCCGAAAAGACAATCTGCGAGATTGCCCTGCCACTGAACGCATGGCTGTATTCTCCAAGCGAAGGAGAGGGCAGGATGGTAAATACGAGTTCCGGGTCGGACCGGTCAGTGGTATCAACAAATGCAACAATATCGGCCATCACTTCTGCAGGATACGTGGTAATCGTCTGGGAGATTTCGGTTGCACCCATCGGGTGATCCGGCATGCCGGAATAGGTCACCACATATCCCCCCTGCCACCCGAGATCCTGTGCAAGGCTCCCGACTTCATCAGCCGTCTTTGCCCTGCTCTCCACAAGCGTGTAATTACCCGGAGCATCGGCAGCGGTAAGCGCAAAATCGGCAAGAGACGGTACCGGGGTGGCCGGAATATCTTCAGGGAGCGCTGACTGCGTGCACCCGGCCCCCAATGATAGTCCGATAACGAACAGGACAAAGAGAACAACCGGTAACCACTTCATGGTACAATATCGGGAAGAAAGTGCTGAAAAGCATTTGCTTCCGGTCCCGGCATACAGGGCAGGCAGGGAAATTCAGATTCCAACCAGCTTTTGCAGGTAATTCCGTCCGAGGCCTCAGGAGGACGGGGGCCTGATAATAGTATGACGGATTCCCGCAGGTACCGTCTGCCGATCATCTCATACTTCAGAAGGAAAAACTTCCCCCCTCCCGCGAATATCCAAATAACCCGGGCAGTCCTCGCAGAAGGAAAAAACATCTCTGGGCGGTTCTCAGGGAGCGCTGCCGGTTTTACTCGTGGGATTTCTTAAACTGGTAATGGTGAATAAGGAGGGCAAATGATTTATCGCTGGCATCTGGATACTACACTATGCCAGCACCTCTTGTCGGGAGAAAGTTCGGAGTCAACGTCATTCCGGTGCCGGACCGGAATGTCTGCCGGTCAATCAACGTTCTTGGAATCTCCGGGTCGAGCCGGCAGCAGCCGGGCATGAGCAAGTCGGAACGGCTCCTTTCCCGTGCTCTTGAGCAGTTTACCGGTTTCGGCTGCAGGACGAACTTTATCCGTCTCAAGGATCTCATCATCCATGACTGCGAGGGGAACTATTCCGAAGACCCGTCGTTCTGCACCTACCCCTGCCAGAGTTCGATGAAATATGACGATGACCAGATGCAGGAAATCTATGATGCGGTGATCGGATGTGACATCCTGATCCTTGCAACGCCCATCCGGTGGAACAACCACTCGGCCCTCATCCAGAAGTTCATCGAGCGGATGAACGCCATCGAGAACCAGCAGTCATGGTTTGGCAAACGGATGATCACCAACAAGGTGGCCGGTCTCATCGTCATCGGGCACGTAGACGGGGTCCAGCACGTTTCCGGAAACCTGCTCAATTTCTTCTCCTGGCTCGGGTTCCACATCCCGGAGATCGCCATTGCGTCATGGGTGGGAGAAAATGACGAGGACACAACAAAGGACTGGGCACAGATCGAGGCGAACCGGTACACAAAAGAAGATCTCGAAAACCTGGTTGCCAGTTCGCTCCGGCTTTCCTGCGCCCTGAAGGGCCAGAGTGCAGGAAAAGACCGGCGACCGGTAATATAACCATAAATACCATGGATTAGAAAAAAACTGTACCTGATAAACAAGCGGGGTGTGACGGTTCTCTTGAGTATCTTTCCCAAGCGGCGGATGAGGCGATCGCGGTCGAGGCATATCCAGCCGCTCCTGCGCGAGGCAACGATTACAAAAAACGATCTTGTTGCCCCGCTTTTCGTTGACGAGCTCATCACGGTTCCAAAACCCATCGCTGCCATGCCCGGCCAGTTCCGGTATCCCATCTCCGGCATCGCTGAGGTGGCACTCGGGCTCTGGAATCTGGGCATCCGGTCGGTCCTGCTCTTTGGCATTCCAAAGCACAAGGACGCGGTTGGTACTTCTGCATATGACCCGGAGGGAGTGGTCCAGCAGGCAGTCCGGGAGGTGAAGAAAGCGGTGCCGGAGATGGTGGTCATCACCGATGTCTGCGCCTGCGAATATACCGACCATGGCCATTGCGGGATCATCGGCACGTCCCGGTACGGCACGGATCTCTTAAACGATCCCTCACTTGAACTGATGAACCGGATTGCAGTCAGCCACGCAAAGAGCGGGGCTGACATTGTTGCCCCGTCCTGTATGCTGGATGGCGTTGTCAGCTCGATCAGGACAGCGCTTGACGAGGAGGGCTTTGAAGAGGCCCTCATCATGGCCTACTCCACCAAGTTCGCGTCTGCGTTCTACGGCCCGTTCCGTGAGGCGGCGGACTCCGGGTTTTCGTTTGGCGACCGTTCCACCTACCAGATCCACCCGGCCAACAGCCGGGAGGCGATCCTTGAATCCCAGCTCGATGCCGACGAGGGCGCCGACATCCTGATGGTGAAACCCGGCGGGTTCTACCTTGATATCCTTGCCGAAGTTGCGTTGCTTGGGTTACCGGTCGCAGCCTACCAGGTGAGCGGGGAGTATTCCATGATAAAAGGTGCTGCCGCAAACGGCTGGCTGAACGAGAAAGATGCCGTGCTCGAGAGCCTGAACTGTATTAAACGGGCGGGAGCCGATCTTATCATCACATATTTTGCGGCAGATGCCGCGAGGTGGCTTTAAGTGAAATACAATACCAGTAAAGATCTGTTTGCTGAAGCCGGGACCCTGATGCCCGGCGGCGTGAGCAGCCCGGTACGGGCCATAAAACCGTATCCGTTCTATACAGCCTATGCCAGCGGGGCGCACCTGACAACCGTTGACGGCGCCGTGCTCATCGACTGCTGCATGGCGTATGGCCCGCTCCTGCTTGGCCACGCCCCCCAGCCAGTCAGGAAGGCAATCACCGACCAGCTAGATCTCGGCTGGCTCTTTGGCACTCCCACCCCCCTCGAACCGGCATGTGCAAAACTCATCACGCAGGATCATCCCGGCATGGACATGATCCGCTTTGTGTCGAGCGGTTCGGAAGCTACGATGGCAGCGATCCGCGTTGCCCGCGGATATACCGGCAGGAAGGACATCGTCAAGATCGAAGGCGGATTTCATGGTGCCCACGATGCGGTGCTCGTCAAAGCCGGCTCAGGGGCAACTACAACCGGCGTTCCGGACTCGGCTGGGGTTCTTGCCGATCTCGTGAGCCACACCCGGCAGGTTCCCTTCAACGACACCGAAGCCCTTGAATCACTCCTCTCATCGAACCGGGATATCGCTGCGCTCATCATCGAGCCGGTGATGGGAAATGTCGGCCCCGTTCTGCCGGAGGATAACTACCTCAAAGACATTCGCGAGATCACCAAAGCCCATGACGTGCTCCTGATCTTTGACGAGGTTATCACCGGTTACCGGCTCGGGATTGGCGGGGCGCAGAAGATGTTCGGCGTTCAGCCGGACCTCACCACGCTTGGCAAGATCATCGGCGGCGGCCTCCCCATCGGGGCGTTTGGCGGGAAGCGCGAGATCATGGAATGGGTATCGCCGCAGGGACCGGTGTACCAGGCCGGAACCTTCTCCGGTAACCCGCTCTCGCTCACCGCGGGGATTGCCATGCTCCAGTATCTCCACGACCATCCCGAGATCTATTACAACCTTGATGAGAAGACGCGGGCCATGGAAGAGTCGATTGGCAACAGGGCCGGGGGTTCCTTTGTCCGGCTCGGCTCGATGTTCAAGTATTTCTTCCGGCCGATGATCCCGAAGAACTATAGGGAAGTAAAAGAGTGCGACACCGCAGCATTTGCCCGGTTCTGGGAGAAGATGCTCTCCTGCAAGGTCTTTTTACCCCCCTCCCAGTTCGAGACCAATTTCCTCTCAGCAGCGCATACCGATGACGACCTCGCCACCATCGTACAGGCGTACATCCAATGCCGGTGAGGATCGGGACCCGGGGCAGCAAACTCGCCCTTGCCCAGACCCGTACGGTCGTGCAGAAACTTGCCGGCCTCGGTATCGACGCGGAGTTCGAGATCATCGCCACGCAGGGCGACACCACAACGCAGGTTCCCCTCCACGAGATTGGCGGGCAGGGGGTATTTGTCCGTGCGCTTGACGATGCGATCCTTGAAGGCAGGATCGATTGCGCAGTGCACAGCATGAAAGACATCCCGGCTTTCCGCCCCCTGGGACTGGTGACCGCAGCAATTCTTGCACGGGACTCTCCTGCCGATTTCATCGCGTATCATGACTCGATTGCAGCCGTCCAGGTTCTTGGCACTTCCAGCACACGGCGCCGGGCCCAGTTCCTCCGGCACGACCCGGACCTCACGATAAAGGACCTCCGGGGCAACGTGGATACAAGGCTCCGGAAGCTCGCGGAAAAAGAATATGATGCGATCCTGCTTGCAGAGGCCGGCCTCCAGCGGCTCGGGCTCACCATCAAAGGCGAGCGCATGGATCCCGAAATATTCGTGCCTTCGCCCAACCAGGGGACCATCGCGGTGGTATCCAAAGCAGATCCCTCCCTGCAGGAAGTGTTCTCGGCACTCGATCATCCCGGGACACGGGCAGACGTTATGGCAGAGCGGGCGGTGATGGAGGAACTGGGCGGAGGGTGTTTCACGCCGCTAGGGATCTTCTGCCGGGACGGACACCTCATTGCCGAGGTGCTCTCACTCGATGGCCGGCGCACCGAGCGGATCGAGGCGGATGTGAAAACATTTGAGGAAGCCCGGGAACAGGGACGCGTCCTGCGGGGCCGGGCACAGGATTTGATAGACGACGCATTCAGAAGACTGGGGATCACGCATGGCGGGTAAAGTATATCTGGTGGGCTCCGGCCCGGGAAGCGAGGGGCTGCTCACGCAGCGCGGACGGGCGGTTATCGACAGGGCAGACGTGGTGCTGTACGACCAGCTGCCGGGCGAGGAGATCCTTGCAACGCTGCCAGGACGGGCAGAGAAGATCGACTGCGGCAAATACGGGGGGAAGCACACCCTTGAGCAGGACGAGATCGAGACGCTGATGGTGGACCGGGCAAAGAAAGGAAAGATCGTGGTCCGGCTCAAGGGTGGCGACCCGTTCATGTTCGGCAGGGGCGGGGAGGAACTGGAAACGGTCAGGGCAGCCGGCATCCCGGTCGAGATGGTGCCAGGTATAACGAGTGCCCTTGCAGTTCCCGCCTCGATGGGCATCCCGCTGACGCACCGGAAATATGCGTCGCAGGTAACGATCCTGACCGGCAACGAGGACCCGACCAAGCCCGAACCGGCACTCGACTGGAAACTCCTGGCTCAGATCCGGGGGACCATCGTAATCCTTATGGGCGTAGCAAACCTTGGAAAGATCGCAGAAGTGCTCGTGCAGAACGGGAAACCCGCGGCGACACCTGTTGCCATCATCGAGCGCGGCCTGCGGAAGGACCGGCGGATCACCACCGGCACCCTTGCGAATATCGCGGCCATTGCAAAGAACGCGGGCGTGAAGCCGCCGGCCGTCATCGTTATCGGGGATGTCGTGACCCTGCACGACCCGGCCCTGGCAGATCTGGTCCCGTACGAGGATTAAGGTATGATCGAGATTGTCAACAAGTTTGAAAAGATCATCTACGCAGCGCTGATGATCATGCTCATGGTGGTTCTGGTTGCTGCCATCATTGACCTTGGATACATTCTTTTCCGGTCCATTTTCGATATTTCGCCCTGGTTGCTCGAGTCCCATGAGATGATCCTGGTACTCGGCGCTTTCCTGCTGGTCCTCATCGGAGTTGAACTGCTCGACACCATCAAGGCCTATTTTAAGGAGAACGCGATTCACGTCGAGATCGTAGTCCTTCTCGCGGTCATCGCGGTAGCCCGGAAGGTGATCCTGCTCGACCCGACCGAGATGACCGGGTTCGAGTACGGCTTTGAGATGATGGGGATCGGCGTCATCGTAGTCGGGCTTGCCGCCGGGTATTATCTCATCAAGAAGGCCGGCCTCTCGATCGGGCCGGACGGGCTGAAGCGGGAAGGGGAAGAGTAGAGGCTGGGACCGGAACCTTCATCCGTTTGGTTTCCAAAAAAATTTTCTCATCTGTTTTACACGATTTCTGATATTGGTCACTCGTCTGGTTGCGGGTAATTGGTAATGACCAGTTCGCTGATATCGCCGCGGCAGGTGCCTTTGCAGTTGATCCGGCGCCGTGCAGGAACACGCCCGACATAATACCCGGCATAGAGCGAATCAAAGAAGGTATCCTGCGGTTTCTCATTCTTTGGATCGGAGTTGCTCAGCATGACTTTTGCACCACTGCCATCGAGTTTGCGGAAAAATCCGGCCAGACGCACCTGGTCCGCATCGGAAAATCCGTCCTTTGAATAGGACGTGAAGGAGGAACTGCGTTTCAGGGGCCGGTATGGCGGATCGAAATAGACAAAGGTGCGATCATTCACCTGTTCCTGGCACGTAGTGAAATCCCCCAGGTGGATCCGGGTTTTTTTGAGCAGGGCAGAAACGGTGTGCAAATTCTCTTGATTGAGAATGTCGGGTTTTTTGTATCCCCCGAAAGGAACATTAAATTCACCTCTCCGGTTGACGCGGAAGAGTCCGTTGAAGCAGGTGCGGTTCAAAAAAATTATCTGGGCCGTACGCTCGATCCAGGCATCATTGTATTCGTCAAAATCGATCCGGGTAAGATTCAGGTTAAAATCATTCCGGACTTCATAATACATTTGTTCCTGCATATCCCCGGCCCGGGAAAAATATGCGGATTTTAGATTTTCCAGTTCAGCGATCAATTCCTGTACCGAATTCTGGATGACCCGGTACGAGAGGATGAGTTCTTTGTTCACATCACAGATGTCGCAGTGTTCAAACGAAAAATGCCGGTTGAGATAAAAGAAGACCGCTCCTCCACCAATGAATGGTTCAACATACCGGGTAATCTTTCCTGTCCTGATCTCTTCTGGCAGACGTTTTTCCAGCTCGTCAAGTAGCTGGGTTTTGCCTCCGGCCCATTTCAGGAATGGCCGGGCTGCGGGAACGGGATCGGTCTGTTTTGCCATCTTTTTTTGGGTACCTTTGGCTGGAATCGGGTTCGTGTCTAAAATATTATCGTTCTATCATTAGATGATGTTGGATTGTGGATAGGGGATTTACCGGGGTCATACGGGTTCACACAGCACAGGAGGGTCGAGGTGTTTTTTGAGATAGTCCTCTCCGGTACTATAAAAGGTTGTGTCTTTTAGCACGGAGATCCCCGATCAGTGTTCCGGTATCAGGAGTCAGCTGCCCAGCCGTTTCCGTATCCCCTGCGCTGCAAGGTACCCGGTTGAGAATGCGGCCTGTAAATTGTATCCGCCGGTATCGCCATCGATGTCGAGCACCTCACCGGCAAAGAAGAGCCCGGGTACGAGTTTCGATTCCATGGTTTTGGGATTTACCCCCTCCAGTGCAACACCGCCCCGGGTCGCCATCGCGATTTTGAATTCCCCGAGCGCCGTGACGACGAGCGGGAATTCCGTGCAGTTCGTAATGAGCGCGGAGCGTTTCTCTAGAGAGAAGTGGGCGCAGGTGAGATCGTCCGAAATCCCCGCGAGCGAGAGGAGTTTCCGGTTCAGCCTTTCGGGGATTGGATACTTGGCAAGGATCGTGCCAATCTGCCAGCCGGGGTTCTCCGCGGCTCGCTTTGCAAGTTCAGCGGCAAACTCCTCGCGCCGCATTGGTCCGGCAAACGAGAGCCGGACGATATCCCCGGGCAGGATCCCCCGCGAGGCATCGAGGATACCCGGGCCGGAGAGACCAAGATGGGTGAAGAGGACATCGCCCGTGTGATCCGCCACCTTCCTGCCCCCGCGCCAGACCGTGAAGTGCATGCTCTCAAACGAGATCCCGGCAAGGCTCGCAAACGGGAACGGCCGGATGAGAAGCGGGGTGAGTGCAGGGGCAATCTCCGTCACCGGCTGGCCAAGGCTTTGCGCGAGCCGGTACCCGTCTCCGGTTGTCCCGCACTGGGGATACGAGGCACCGCCCGTGGTGATGACCACCGATCCTGCCCGGTACGAGGCGGAAACGGTCGTGACCATGAACGAATCTCCGTCACACTCAATGCCGGTCACCGGCTCGCTGCTGTTGATCTTCACACCCTCCTTTGCGCATTCTGCAAGGAGGACGCCAAGCACGTCCGCAGACTTCCGGGTCGCAGGAAAGACCTTACCGTTACCTTCGGTCATCATGGCAAGCCCGCGTTTTTGGAAGAATTCCATGAGGGTTTTGTTCGGAAACGACAGAAGGGCCGGTTTTACAAATTTTCCATGATCCCCGTAATGCGTGACAAAATCCCGTATGTCCCCGTCGTGCGTGAGGTTGCACTGGCCGGTCCCGGCAAGCAGGAGCTTTGATCCGGGCTCCGGGTTCTTCTCGAGCATGATGACTTTGGCTCCGGCACTGGCAGCATGGATCGCGCAGAAGAGCCCGGCCGGCCCGGCACCAATGATGATCGTATCAGCGTCTCCCATACCTCACTCCTATAGATCAATGCCGGGGCAAACCTGATGAATTGTTCCCCCGGAAAATCTGCCGCATCCGGGAGCGACAGATCCGGTGTTACAGGCCCCAGCTCACCAGAGATACAGGCAGCCAAATCCCTGCCCTCATGCCCTTTGATGATTGCACGGTTGAGGATCAGAACGGTATAAAAGCCGTTGTCGATTTTCCAAATCCAGGTCTCGTCGCCCATTCATGTGCGTTTTCCCCTGATAGCAGTTTTTTTTATCATTGTCCTGCATATCTCAAGGGTACTCCCAATGGTGTGTGCGATGATTGACAACCGCGAGAAGAAACTGATCCTCCTTGTCGCGTCCCTCTCAAGTTTCCTTGTTCCCTATACCGGCTCGTCTATCACGGTCGCCCTGCCGGCCATGGCGGCACAGTTCCAGGCAGATGCCGTGACGCTTGGCTGGATCACCTCCGCATACATCATCTCGGCAGCCATCTTCATCATCCCGTTCGGGAGGTATGCCGACATCATCGGGCGGAAACGAGTATTCTGCGGGGGACTTTTGGTCTTTACCGCAGCGTCACTGATCTCTGCGGTTGCACCGGATGCTGCAACCCTGATCATTGCCCGGTTCCTGCAGGGAATTGGCGGCGCCATGCTCTTCTCCACCTCGGTTGCCATTGTCACACAGGTCTTTGGCCCCGGCGAGCGGGGGGCGGCACTTGGCATCACCATCGCAACGGTCTATGCCGGGCTCTCCATAGGCCCGTTCCTTGGCGGGATTCTCACGGACGGGTTCGGCTGGCCGGCAATCTTCCTTGTCAACGTCCCCATCGGCCTTGCAACCCTCGCCCTCGCACTGCGGGGCATCACGCACGAATGGGCCGATGCTGCGGGCGAACCGTTCGATCTCGGCGGGGCAATAATGTACAGCATCATGCTCTTCTGTTTCATCTTTGGCATGCTCATGATCCCCGACATGACCGGGCTTGCATGGATCGCGGTTGCCCTGCTGGGGGCCCCGGCCTTTTTCTGGTGGGAGCGGAAAAGCACAAGCCCGCTCATCAACTTTTCCGTTTTTTCAAAGAACCGGACATTTGTCTTCTCCAACATCGCAGCCATGATCAATTACGGGGCAACTTTCGGCGTCGGCGTCCTCCTCTCCCTCTATCTCCAGTACATCCAGGGCTTCTCTGCTGCATCGGCCGGTCTCATCCTTGTCGCGCAGCCCCTGGTGCAGACCGTCTTCTCACCCATCGCCGGCCGGCTCTCCGACAAAACCGAGCCACGGGTCGTGGCAACGATTGGCATGGCCATCACGGCGCTCGGGCTCTGCATCTTCATCTTCCTCACCCCGCAGACGCCTCTCATTATCATCGTTGTAAGCCTGATGATCCTCGGTCTGGGCTACGGCACCTTCTCCCCGCCAAACACCAATGCCATCATGAGTTCGGTAAATAAGACACATCTCGGCATTGCATCCGGCATGAACGCAACGATGCGGTCATTCGGCCAGCTCCTCTCGATGGCAATTGCGATGACCTGCTTTGCGGTCTTTATCGGCCCGGCCGGGATCACACCTGCCATTTACCCGGCGCTCATGACCAGCGTCACGGTGGCATTTGTGGTCTTTTTTCTCCTCTGCATTGTGGGGGTCGGGGCATCCTGGGTTCGCGGGACGATTCATGGCGGGAACATAAAGGGATAAATACCGCAATGATTTACTATTGCCCATGAGGGAAGAGAAGAACCGGATCCGGCAGATCCTGCGTGACAGGAAAGCAGCACTGACCCCGGCCGAACGGCTGGAGAAGAGCACGAAGATCTGCCGTCACGTAATGGAGAAGATCAGGGAGGGTGAGACCGTTCTTGCCTATACCTCAAAAGAGCTTGAGGTGAATACAACCCCGTTAATCGACGCCCTGCTGGAGAACAAAAACCCGGTAGTGGTACCAATCATCCAGAAGGAGGACATCAGCCTCCGGCTCTCCTACATCCGCACCCGTGCGGTTTTGGTCCCGAGCACGTTCGGGGTCCCGGAACCCATCGGGAGCGAGATTCCGGCACAGCCGGGTCACATTACCACGATCCTCCTGCCAATGCTCGGGTTTGACCGGACCGGGGCACGGATCGGGTACGGTGCCGGGTATTATGACCGGTTCCTTGAGAAGAATCCGGATCTGAAAAAGGTCGGGATCGCGTTTGCCTGCCAGGAGATCGAACGGCTGCCGGTGGATGCAAACGATATCCGCATGGACATCATCATCACTGAAGACGGCGTGGTGTATCCCGCCTTAACGGGGCAGCAATGAACGTGGGCAGCGCAGCGATCCTTGACACGTTTGCCGAAGCATTTCCAACCTGGATCTCCCGGGTCATCATCACGGCAGACACCCCCGCGTGGGCACTCAAAGCGGCGGTGGGTGCAACCGGCTTTGCCACATCCAAGATCGCCTGTCCCTGCGAGGCAGGAATCGAACGGGTTTTTGCTCCGGACGAGACCCCGGACGGGCGGCCCGGTGTTGCGATCCTTATCTGTGCCGAGAAGAAGAACATGAAAGCCAATGTTGCAGCCCGGGTATCCCAGTGCATCCTTCCTGCCCCGACAGCCTCCGCGTTTGACGGGTTTCCTGACGCAGAGTCGCGGTTCTTCACAAGGATGCATTATTTCGGGGACCGGTACGAGCGGAAGTGTGTCGTTGGCGGTCGGGACTGTTACAAGATCCCGGTGATGGAAGGCGAGTACGTGGGCGAGGAACGGTTCGGCACCATAAAAGGGATTGCCGGGGGTAACTTTCTTGTGATGGCAGAGAACAAAAAGGAAGCACTCGCCGGCGCAGAGGCCGGGGCTGCTGCCATCGAAGGGCTGCCCGGCGTCATCATGAGTTTTGCCGGGGGAATTGTCGGGAGCGGTTCCAAGGTTGGGTGCAGGAATTACCGGTTCCCGATGCCTGCAAGCACCAATGATGCGCTCTGCCCCACGCTGAGAGGACTAATTGCCGATTCGCAGGTGCCCGAGGGAGTTGGCGCAATCTACGAGATCGTGATCAATGGCGTTGATGAAGCCTCCATAAAATCTGCGATGAGAACCGGAGTTGAAGCAGCAGTACTGACGGGCAACGTTTCGCATATCGGGGCATCAAACTTCGGCGGCAGGCTGGGGCCGTACCGGTTTATGCTCCATGAATTATTTCGGTAACGGGTTGAGGGAAGCAGTTAGGCTTTCCGCCAGTCTAAAAATTCACATCCGGTTAATTGTTCTGCGTGGCTTTTTTTTAAACGTATTCAGCGCTGGAAAAATCACAGAATAAGGGTAAAAACAGGTATCACAAAAAGGGGGTATCAGGTAAACCGGTACCCGAGAGACTGGGCGAGCGCTATCATCTCCCGCACCTGTGCTTCCTGCTTATGGGTGAGCCGCCGCCCGTTCTGGATAAGCCGGCCCATCCGCACGATTCGGAGCCGCTGATCTTGGGAGAGCGTGCCGGAGTGGTGAGCCCACTTGAGGAGATCGAGCCACTGCGAGCGGTCGAATTGAGTCGCTGGTTGGAAGGCCATGGGGTTGAACGAAGGCGCGGGGTCCTCATCTTCTTCGTCGATGCTGTCCTCATCTCCGGCCTCTTCGAGCTCATTGGGAATTTCCTCACCATCGTTTCGTAAATCCTCATCATCACCTTCATCCCCGGCCACACCTGGGACAAAATCCATACCCGGATCCTCCGGCACGGGATCGCGGATGATAGTAACGGATGGCAGATCCTCCTCCTCATCATCCTCAAAGAGATCCTCAACTCGGGTCACTGTGAGGGGCGGGGTCCCTGCTGGGGGAGATGGTGCCGCAACAACCGCTTTTGGGGCTGCCGTAACCGTTGCAGGGAGATCCGGATTCTGGGAAATGACCGCAGGGGGATTTGCAGCGGGACCGGGAACGGCGCTCTCTACCACCGCAGCAAACCGTTCATTGTCCGTCACGTGGTCCTCCCACTCATCGGCAAGTGCAGCCCGTGCCTGCTCAATCTCGGCTTCAAGGGAGGCAGCGAGCTTCTGGGCTTCCTCCTTTTCCTGCGTTACCCGCTTGAGTTGCTCCTCAGATTCTGCAATCTTCCCCCTGGCCTCCGTAAGGGTATCGGATAGGTCCCGGACACGCTGTTCGCTCTCTTCTTCAAGGGTGCGGAGACGCGCTTCGGCATTCCGGCGTTCTTCCTGCTCGGATTCCAGCATCTTTTTTATGCGTTCCTGCTCATCGGCAATCCTGCGGGCAGTCTCACCGGCCTTCTCCTTTTCCATAACCGCAGACCGGATATTCTCTTCATCCGTCCGGCGTTGCCGCCGCTCGGTCTCAAGAGCAGCTTTCACCTGGTCCAGTTCATCGGAGAGGGCGCGGATCTGTTTATCGGATTCGGCCTGGTCACCGGATGATGCTGCCAGTTTCTCTTCAAGAGATCGGATCAGAGCAGCGGATTCCAAAAGACGGTTGTTCAAGGCTGCCCGTTCCCCGGTAACGGCCGCAAGCTCCTGTTTTGCCAGGGCAAGGTCCTCCCGGTGGGAATCGAGATCGGATTTCACTTCATGGTGAGCGCCCTGCAGCGAGGAGAGCGCGGTGTCCCGCTCCTGCAGCGCACCCTGCAGTGACTGCCGGGTTGCTGCATGCTGGTGTCGTTCCTCTTCAAGGGCGGCATGGAGTTGTTCAATCTCGGAGTCGAGCGCACGGATCTGTGCAAGGGCCTGGCCACCTGCATCTTTGAGCTCATTGCAGATGTGTTCAAGGTCGAGCGAACTCTGGGTCTTCTCCTCAAACGCCTGGCGCAATGTGCCAAGTTCGCCTTCAAGGGACTGGACATGGGACTGCATCCGGGCAGTCACCGATCTCTCTTCAGATAGGGCCTGTTCCAGTTCTCCGGCTCCCCGCGTTTTCTCCTCAAACGCCTGGCGCAATGTGCCAAGTTCGCCTTCAAGGGACTGGACATGGGACTGCATCCGAACAGTCACCGATCTCTCTTCGGATAAGGCCTGCTCCAGTTCTCCGGCTCCCCGCGTTTTCTCCTCAAACGCCTGGCGCAATGTGCCAAGTTCGCCTTCAAGGGACTGGACATGGGACTGCATCCGGGCAGTCACCGATTTCTCTTCAGATAGGGCCTGCTCCAGTTCTCCGGCTCCCCGCGTCTTCTCCTCAAACGCTTGGCGCAATGTGCCAAGTTCGCCTTCAAGGGACTGGACATGGGACTGCATCCGGGCAGTCACCGATCTCTCTTCGGATAAGGCCTGCTCCAGTTCACTAGCACTCCGGGACTTCTCTTCAAGAGCAATACGGGAGGTGTCACAGGTTGCTGTCAGTTCTTCCAGTTCGCGCCGCAGGTCATCGGCAATCTTCATCAAACCGGTCTCGGCCGATTCCTTTTCAGCAGAAAGAGATGCAAGCTGACCTTCCAGCGAACGGATCTGGTTTCGTCCGGCATCCTGCTCTTCCTTAAGGGTGATGATCTCACCGGCCTGCTGCCTTGCTTTTTCCTTGAGTTCATCGATGATCCGGGTCAGGTCCTGCTCGGACTGGGTCCTGGCAAGGATGATCGATTTGATCTCCTGTTCTGCTGCGGATGCCCGGTTCTGCTCGGTAGAACAGGCTGATTTGGCCTGTTCAGACTCGAGCGTTGCAGCCCGAAGGGATTTTTCCAGAAGCTCTTTTTGGGACACTACCTCTGCAAGGGTTGCTTCAGCTTCGATCCGCAGGGAGATCTCCCGTTCCAGTGCGTCGCTCTTTTCCCTGAGCCCGGACAGTGTGGTTGCAAGTTCTTCAGAAGTGGCTGCAAGACGCTGGTTCAGTTCACCGGCCTCTGTGCTGTGGGCGCGCTCCGCCTCCTCCTTCTCATGGAGAAGCACCCGGATCTGCTCTTCGGCTTCCCCGATACGGATCTTGTCCGCCTCGCGTTCCTGGATGAATAATTCCTTCTCCCGGCTCAATTCTGCAACCTGGGTTGCCTTGGCACGCACCTCGTCCGTGAGGGCAGAGATTGCTTCCTCCTTCTGTCGGACCGTGTTGTTGAGGATCTCGATGACCCGCCCCTGTTCACCTGCCACCTCTTCTGCTTTTACGATAACCTGCCGGAGATCCTGGTTCTCCGACCGTGCGCGGGAGAGTTCATCGGATTTGTTGACCGCAATCTCAAACGAGGAGAGGAGGAACTCCAGAAGCTTCCGCCGGTCCGCAGTGACCACGAACAGGTGGTCATCGTGCTGGATCTTGAACTGCGTCTTGATCTGTTCCGGGGTAGGGCGTTCGACCGGAGTCTGGAGTATCCCCTCGATGAGCGAGTGCAGGTACGAGGGATCGTACGGGTATGCGATGAAGTTGTCTGCATTACAGTCAAGGACAAAGAGGAGATCGGAAAGACTGGATGCCGGGGTCATGATGAGGACCGGGATCATCCAGAGATCGTTATCCGCCTTGATCTTGCGGCAGGTCTCAAATGCGTCTTCTCCAAGGGAGTGGGAATCGCAGATAAGAAGGTTGGGTTTACCGTACCGGAGGGTTTCAAAAAGGTGGGCGGTATCGGAAAAAAGCGTTACCAGGTACCCTTTTTGTTCCAGGTCCTCGGTGTTCAACGGGGCTTCTGTTTCACTTGTGCAAAGAACAAAAATGTCGATAGCATTTTCGTTTCCATCAGATGAAGGGTCATTCATTACAATCTCTCACGTACGCTGGAGGGAGCATTCAACCGCAGGTATGCCTGATATATAATTTTATATACTGTATTATAGCATTTCTGGTCAAAAGGGGCGTTCCGGGCGGGATGTTGAATAAAAACAGCAAGAAAACAAGGAAAAAAAATATTCTACGAAATTTTTCCGCGCGCCCGAATGTCGATTGGAATCTGGAGTTCGGTTAAGAGTTCATTCTCGGTAACCGTGTCCGGATCGTTGAGGTATATCTCACGGTGCGGACCGGTAGCCAAAAATTCCCGCTCTTCCGCGTAGGCTCCGATACGGCACCATGCTCCGTGCAGGCCGGAGTAGGGCCCTTTGTAGATCAATGACAGGCATGTCCCGCCAGGAAGCGTGCGGACTTCCATTTCCGGGTCGCTGACAGTGATCTTACCCGAGAACGGGGCAGCACATTCCACGGTTGCATCTGTCTCCCGGTACTCCTGGTCATGGTAAATGGACATGAACGGCCCGGTTACCTTCACACCGTTTCGCATATTTGTCTCAGAAAAGATCTGCCCGCAGAGATCCTTCATGAGTCGTGCGATACAATCTGCATACATTCCCACACCGCGCTTCCCCAGAATGCGCTGGGGTGCAGTCTCTTTTACAACAGGTTCGTTGAATGACATGTACATCATCTCCAGTGAGGCGCCGGTCTCACTGAGGAGCGCCTCGATCTGCTGTAACCTCCGGACTTCCGACCGGATCAGGGTCCGACGCTTGCAGAAGAGTTGCTGAACGGTCTGCCGGTCACCGGTATCCTTTGCTACAAGAATCGTCTCGATCTCGGCAAGCGAGAAGCCGAGCGCGCAAAGCTCCTTGATGGAGACACCGGTTGCTATCTGGGTACCTGTGTAATACCGGTAGCCGGTTGCGATATCTTTTGTTGCCGGAACAAGGAGCCCGCGTTCATCATAGAGCCGGAGCGCTTTTGGGCTGAGCCGGGTGATGAGCGAGAACCTGCCGATAGGAATCCGGTCGTATGCCATTGTTACCGTACTGTGTGCATCGGAAAACCATATAGGGTGTTGTTGTCTGCCCCGGGACAGGGTGCAGACATGGGGGATGTGCGGGGGGCGTTGTTACCATCTCCCTGAATGAGATGCTTTTTTAGTGTCCCCCGGTCCGCGTTCAGGCAATACTACCGTTCTGCAGCTCCGTACCTATGATCCGGACCCTGCTGATGATTTCCGGTTTCATGCCCCGCATATCATGAAACCTGACCGGCTCACATTCCTGCGGATTCGATGGTTCTGTACGAACCGGGAGCCGGCCCTCAACAGGAACCTCCCGATCCTGGCACCCCCTTCATGCCGATGCATCCGAAAAGGAATGGGAACGGGTAAGAATCCCGGTTCCGAATTTCTGGTATTTTTATAAAAAAAACGTGCCGGATCTCCGGAGAAAAGAAACCAGTCTCAGGCCGGATCCAAAAATTCATCAGGTTCCCTGCTCCTGACAGTAGGTATGGAATTTCCGCAAATATTGGACATTATCCGGTTTTTTGCGCTCATTCTCGGGATGGCCGGGGCAGTCCTCATCATCTATGGCGGGCTTAAAGCAATCGTCAAAGTCCTGCTGCTGGAAATCCGGAAAGGGTTGTATACCTATAATAGTGTCCGGAGAGAACTGACCGACAAGATCGTGTTCGGCCTCGAATTCCTTATCGCTGCCGACATCCTGACAACGGTCATTGCTCCAACCCAGGAAGAACTCATTAACCTTGCTGTCGTCGTTGTCATCAGGACAATCCTTGGATATTTCCTTGCAAAAGAAGCAGCAGAGTTCGATCTCCAGGGATAAAAAAAGGGTTGAAATCTTTTCGCCCACTCAGTTGAGTTTCTCCCGTAGGACAAACACCCGGGACAGCGTCTGATCATCCTGGATAACCGGTGAACTTTTAAGAAGGGTCTTGATCTTGAGCCCGAACTTGTTCACCGCGGTGAAGGTGCCGTTCCAGACCCGTTTCTTGTCCACGAAGAATGCGTTCTGGTCCATCGCAAAGTGGTCGGACGGGTCCTGCAATTTGCTGATATGCTTGTTTTTCACCTCGTCAAGCGTGTAGCCGAACCGCTTTTTGAACGCTTCATTCACAAACGAGATCATCCCCATGTCGTCCGTGCCGATGATGAAATCATCCATGCTGTTCATCATCGCCTCGAACATGATGAGGTTCTGCTTCTCTTTTTCCAGGCGCTGGTTGAGGGCTTTTGTGGTCTGTTCAGCCCGTTTTATCGCAGTCACGTCATGGCTGTTGACCGCACAGCGTTCAACCCGTCCCTCCTTGTTGGTGAGCGGAGTGATGGTGTACGATATCCATTTCCCATTGTACTCTTCTTCGAACTGGTACGGTTTGGCATCAAAGAAATGATCGCGGATGGCACCGACAAGAGCAGGCGAGATAAGGCCGCCGGAAAACAGGGTTTCAAGTAAGAGCCCGGTGCCAACCGATGCACCGCTGGTGAGCATGGATGCAATGGCATTGTTGATGACCAGCACATTCGTGTTCTGGTCGATGATGAACATGGGTTCGGGGTTGGCATTGATGAGTGCCTGGATGATGGTATCGCGCTCACGGACCTTCCCGTCGATCTCGTTTTTATAGAGCGCCATCTGGATGGTTGTCTTCAATGCCCGTTCATCGAGCGGCTTGATGAGGTACCCGAACGGTACCGACCTGACCGCTTTATCAACCGTCGTCTCATCGGAATGGGCGGTGAGGAAGATCACGGGTATTCCCCGTCGGCCGATGATCTCGGCGGCTTCGATGCCGGTCATCTCGCCTTTGAGGGTGATATCCATCAGCACCAGGTCGGGTTTGAGTTCTGCTGCGGCATCGATCGCTTTTTGCCCGGTATCCACCACCAGGGGGACATTGAAACCCATCTTTTTGAGTTTGCTCTGGAGGTCCGCACCGGTAATAAATTCGTCTTCAACCACGAGAATTGTTGCTTGTGCCATACTCATTCACCAGTTTTTTGCATACAGGGGAAGGTCACAATAAAGGTTGTTCCCGCACCCCGCTTCAGTTCAACCGTGCCATTGAGCTGTTGGGTCAGCCCGTAGATCAATTTCATGCCAAGGGATTCTGTGCGTTCAAACGAGATATCCTCAGGTATTCCTGTACCATTGTCATGATATTTGAGAATGTAATTTTTACCATCGGTTGTAAAATTGATCGCAATCTCTCCTTTTGCACCGTCCGGGAACGCATATTTGAGCGAATTGGTGAGCATCTCGTTGATGATAAGGCTGCACGGGACGGCCTGGTTGATATCGACAAAGATATTCTCTGCATGGACAATGCAGGCGATCCGGGAGAGCGGGACATTGTACGTGTCGAACAGGTGGTTGACGATCTTGTTGAGGTAATCCCCATACTCGATCTGGTCAAGGCTCTTTGACTGGTACAGTTTCTCGTGAACAAGGGCAATCGATTTGACCCGGTTCTGGCTGTCGGTCAGCGAGTCGATGACGTTCCGGTCAGTAGCCTTGTCGGCCTGCATGGAGAGGAGACTTGAGATCACCTGGAGGTTGTTCTTCACCCGGTGATGAATCTCTTTTAAGAGGAACTCCTTCTCCCGCAGGGATGCGGCAATCTGGTTCTCCATCACCTTGCGATCCGTGATGTCGTACGACACGCACATCACTGCGGTTACAAGGCCGGTATCATCCTTGAGGGGCGTGAAGGTACTGGAAAGCCACCGGTCCGTACCGTCAACCGCGGTGACCCGGTCATCGCGCCGGACATCGTGACCGTGCTGGAAGACCCCGACGATGATCTGGATCTGCATATCGGCATCTTCTGTCGGGAAAACTTCCATGAGACGCCGGCCCTTCACTTCCGTTAATCTCTTGTGTAACATGCGGAGCGCGTAATTGTTCGCGTACGCGATCGTTGCGTCGCGGTTGATGATGTAGATCGCATTGGGTGAGGCTTCCGAGAGGCTGCGATACTTCTCCTCGCTCTGCCGCAGGGCCTCTTCGGCTTTCTTCTTCTCGGTGATGTCGCGGAAGATCGCCTGGACGGCAACGGTACCATCGATCTGGATCCGGATAAGGCTCACTTCGGCATCGAATTCCCGGCCGGCAAGCGACCGCTGCATCCATTCAAACCTCTGGTGCTCGCCATCCAGGGCCCGTTTCAGCCGCTCCATGGCAATTTCCGACGATCGTCTCCCGCCCGGCTGGACCTCGGGGGCGAGATCCCAGAGGGTCTTTCCGATGATCTGGGTTTTTGTGCCATGGAGCATCCGTTCCGCACTTGAATTGCAGTCCGTATATTTCCCGTCAACAATGATCAGGATCGCGTCATAGGTTTCTTCAAAGAGCGCGTGGAACCGGGTCTCGCGGTCCTTGAGGTCCTTCATGAGTTTTCCGCGCACCTGCTCTACGCCAAGGACGCCAAAGACGGCCATGAGGATGCCCAGAAAGACGATCATGTACGATGTCCAGTTGATGATGTCCTGCTTGGCGATCACCACCTGTTTGTCCACATCTACTCCGACAAGCCCGACAACCGTGCCCTGTGAATCCTGGACCGGACTGTAGCCGGAGAGGGTCGTGCCCCACTGGTCGGAGGAGAAATCGGACTCAACAGCGGGACGGGAGAAGCCGGCAAGCATATCCGGGGTAACAAAGATATACTCCTCGCCGATATGGGCGGCACCGGGCTCAAAGCCGTAATCATCGTCGACAACGAAATAAACCCTGCCACTTTCATACCGCATGATATAGGCGTTCCTGATGTTGGGAAACGCGGCTTTCATCCGGATCAGCGTGTCCTGTATTTCAAGAAATTCCGGGGTCGTTTCATCCCCGGGACGGATGGATGCCACGGTACTTCCATCAATCTGGCTTGCGGCAAAGGTGGAAAACCCGAGAATATCTTCTCTTGCCTGTTCCTTGAGCGCATTGGTGGTGACAAAAGAGATGTAGAGGATACTGCATCCTGAAAAAATGAGGATCATCAGGAGGAGGATCATCGACATCTTCTCAGGGACGCGACTGAACATATATCAGATATCAGCCCGGGGTTTAATAGCGTTAACGATTAGAGAAAAAACGGGGATGAGGGAGTATGACCAGAAGAATGGGAAGTATTCCCATGATTCACAGATCGTTCCGGCGCCATGCCTCGATGAGCGCCCGCGAGATACTCATCGGGGAGGGGAGGGGCGGGAGTGTATCACAACAAAACCATCCGGCATCCTCAATCTCTTTGTTGTCGATGGCAATTTCACCTCCCGCATGATCAACGACAAAACCTATCATCAGCGAGTCGGGAAACGGCCAGGGTTCACTGCCGAAATACCGGATATTTTTTACTTCGACACCCACCTCTTCAGAGACTTCCCGGTGAATGGTCTCCTCAAGGCACTCTCCCGGTTCCACGAACCCGGCAATGACGCTGTACATCCCGGCCGGGAACCGGGGGGAACGCGCCAGCAGGATCTGATCACCCTTCCGGATCAAAACGATGATTGCCGGAGAAAGCCGGGGATAGACGATCCGGTTGCAATCCGTGCAGAGTTTTGCCCGTTCGGTTCTCAGGGCGCGGGTCTTCTTCCCGCACCGGCCGCAGAACCGGGTGGAACGGTCATAGTCGATGATTCGCAAAGCATACGCAGCAAGGGCCACCTCTTCGTCCGGACACCTGCCGTACAGTTCGCGGGCACCGGTAAGGCAGTATCCCTCCGGCACGGGAACTGCGGCCGGCAGCTCGGCGGCATAAAAAGGAACGGCACCTGCCATGCCCAGGTACTGGATCCCGTCACGATCAATTCCGGACGATTCAGGATAATGAGTAAGAATAACCGTGGGGGGATCTCCTTTTGAAACGAGAACAAAATTCCCCTGCACAACCACCCACCGGCCCATCTTCTCCGGCTGCAGCTCCGGCTCAGGGTAGCGGGCAGAAAGTGGCGAGAGGGAAAATACCGGGCGGCGATCCATGGCAGTCATCACACTCTGTGGTATGAGATTGGCAGAGGCACGATAAAAAAACCCATCCCTGCCCGATCCCGCGGGGTTATGAACCCGGGCAGCGGAATTACCCGGCATAAAATGAACCGGGAGGGGGACCTTACCCGGTTATCTGCGAGAAGAGATCCTTTGCTGTCCGGATACCCTCGGTCACGTTGATGGAGGCGATGGCCGAGACCGGGAAGTATGCATCAAACTCGCTTGCCGCAAATTCCCTGCTCTGCTCAAACGGCAGCTCATACTCGGTGACCGCGACATCGATGAACGCCGAACCGTTGACCTTCATGGTTATCGAACCCTCCTTTGCAAGGGTACCGATTGCCTTGAGAACCTGCACATTGCTCACCGTTACCGGTATCGTCAGGCTGGTGTTACCGTTCTCCCTGATATCAACCTCGGTTTGCTCGCCATGACCCAGGTACTGGGGAGTGCCGTCAAGATAATACACATTGAAGGCGAGTTTGTTGAGATTCGCCCCGACAGGATTGGGGTTGCCAACCAGAATTGTGGTGTTGATGGTCATCGACCGGAGCGAGACATCGGCTAGCGTGATGTCCGTCACCGTGACCGTTGGTTCTTTTAAAGGAGGTTCGGAACTGCACCCGCAGGTGAGCAGGCTGATGAAAAGAACACAAAAAACCATCCAGTGGGTTATACCTCGCATAGTGATCTTCCATTCTTTCAATAGAAGATAATACCTGCGGGCATTAGGGATGAGGTTTTATGGGACACAATGATTTATCATCCGGCATGAATATCTGAATACACCAGTTAATCCCCGGTGAGGCCATGTACACAATATCCCTGATATCACCTGAAGACAAGGAGACCCTCGTCCAGTGTCTCAGCCCGCGGGTCCGGTACGAGATAAAATCCGAGATTTACGGGTGCTGTATCAAATTTTTATCCGAAGACGTGGTGATGAAAGAGGCGTGGCAGGAGAACTTCTACTCCATGTCCCAGAACGTGCGGTCCCATGGCCGGCTGTATGTCTTTGATGATCCGGCCTACCCCATGGACACCGTCCTCTTCGAGCCGGTCTCAAAGACCGCATTTTTGTATAATTTCCGGTACTATGGCTGGGTAAAATCGCTTGCACTCAGTCTTGCGGGGGATGTTCTCGAAGACGAACATGGCATCTTCTCCATCCATGGAGCCTGCGTGGATATCGCGGGAGCCGGTCTCTGTCTTATCGGTGCTTCGGGCGCAGGAAAGACAACCCAGACCTACGGGCTTTTGAAATATCCCCACACCCGCATCGTCTGCGATGACTGGTTCTTCTCCCGGGTCTTCGGGCCGGAGATCCTTGCCTATGGTTCTGAAAAAAACTTCTATATCCGGCAGGATCTCGAGACGATCTGGAAGGAGTTTGAGGGGCTTGTCAAGGAAGGCGACTATGACGGTGAAGGCAGGGCGGTTGCAGATATCCGGTGGATCATCGGGAAGGGCCGGATCCTGCCGCTTACCACCTTGCGGATCATCATCATCCTCAAGCGGGATGTAGAGGACCGGAATACCGTACAGACCCTCAACCCGGAGGTGGCACTGAAGATGTTTGAGGACAATCATTACTTCAACCCGCACATTCTGGTCAATAATCCCTACAAGAAGGCCATTCGTACCCGTTACCTGACTGAACTGTTAAACCGGACGACCGTGTATCTCGTCAACACGACCGGAACTCCCGCAGAGACCCAGAGGATGATCCGTTCCCTGGCAGCAGTCCCCCAGGGATTGTGAACAGGAAAGATCTGGCGTTTTTTCCTTCATCACCCCTCGCCATGCCCGTTTCCCGCTACAATAAAAGATATACCTGATGCCGGAGAGTCATTGATAATGATCTCTGTCCTGTATGTCGATGACGAGCCGGACCTGCTCGAACTCTGCAGGATTTTTCTGGAGCAGGCAGGGGACTTCAGGGTGGACACCATACAGTCGCCGCTCGAAGTACTGGGCCAGCTCGATGAGTACCCGTACGATGTTATTGTCTGCGATTACCAGATGCCGGAGATGGATGGCATCAGCCTCTTAAAACAGGTTCGCAGAAAAAAAAGCGACATCCCGTTTATCCTTTTCACCGGCCGGGGTCGCGAGGAGATCGTGATTGAAGCACTCAACAACGGGGCGGATTTTTACCTCCAGAAAGGCGGCGATGTCAAAGCGCAGTTTGCCGAACTTGCCTCAAAGATCCGAAAGGCCGTAAAACAGCGGCAGGCAGAGCGTTCCCTCCGGGAATCGGAGAAGATGCTCAACGATATCATCAACTTCCTCCCCGATGCAACGTTTGCCATCAGTCGTGACGGCACAGTGATTGCATGGAACCGCGCCATCGAGGAGATGACCGGAATACTTGCCGGGGATATGATCGGGAAAGGGGAGTATGAGTATGCGATCCCGTTCTATGGAACTCGGCGCCCCATACTCATCGATCTCATCTTTGAATCGGAAGAGGAGATCCGGAAAAAATATTCAGGGATCACCCGCGAGAAAGATGTCCTGATTGCCGAAACAGATCTCCCCCGGCCAAAGGGAGAGAAGAAGATCCTGATGGGGAAGGCAAGCCCGCTTTACAGCCAGAGGGGTGAGATTATCGGAGCCATTGAGGCAATCCGGGATATCACGGTTGTAAAACTGGCAGATGACGAACTTCGGGCAGCCCATGAACAGATGACTGCTTCTGAAGAGGAACTCCGGGGACAGTATGAAGAACTGGTCAGGGCCGAAACGGACATCCGGGCAAAAGAAGAGCAGCTCCGGGAGATCACGTCAACGTTTCCCGGTGTCGTCTACCAGTTCTATGCAAAACCCGCAAATCAGTTTCGCGTCACCTATGTCAGCGAACGGGCAACCGATCTCCTTGGCCTTGATGTTTCCGGATCCCGGGATTTTTTCGAGCAGTTCAGCAGCCACATCCACCCGGACGACCGGGCCGCATTCATGGAGTCCGTATTTGACGCGGTGAACCGGAAGGCGAACTGGCATTTCGAGGGCAGGTTCATCAGAACTGATGGCAGGACAATCTGGTTCCAGGGGCTCTCGAGTCCCACCCGGCATGGCAGCGAGCTGGTTTACAGCGGGGTTATCCTTGATGTCAGTGAGCGGAAAACTGCTGATGAGGAACTCAGGGAAGAGGCAGAGCAGTACCGCGTTCTTGTTGACCACAGCCAGGACCCGGTCTTTATCGTGCAAGACGAAAATGTGGTCTTTGCCAATCGGGCACTCAGGAGAGTGAGTGGCTATACACAGGATGAAATTGTCGGCATACCGTTTTCCGTCCTCGTTGCGCCGGAAGACAAAGATATGGTGATTGCCCGGATCCGTGAGCAGATGGAGAAAAAAGCGGTAACGGAGACTTTTGATATATCAGTGCTCCATGCCGATAAAACGACCCGTATCCGCGTCAGGATGAGCATAGGGCCTGCGCGGTATAAAGGTCAGCCGGCCGCCATCGCCACATTCCATGATGTCACCTGCGAATACCAGCGGGAGGAGACCTTACGGAAAAGTGAGCAGAAATACCGGGATCTTGCCGAACTTTTACCCCAGATCGTCTTTGAGATGGACGAGAACCTGAACGTGACCTTTGCCAATCGGTTTGCATTCACCGCACTCGGTCTGACACAGGAAGAATATGAAAGGGGCATTAATGCTCTTGACTATGTGATCCCATCCCAGCATCAGCAGGTAAGGGAGAACGTCCAGAAGATCCTCAAAGGAGAATCTTATGAGAACCCGGAATACACCGCAGTCCGGAAGGATGGCAGTACATTTCCGGTTCTCATCTATGCCGCTCCGATCCTGCAGGGAGAGAAACTTACCGGATTCCGGGGAATCATCATCGACATCTCCCCCTGGAAGGCTGCAATCAGTGCCCGTAAGGAGAGCGAGGAGCGGTACCAGTCCCTTGCCGAGGCAGCACATGACCTCATCTACATCATCGACAAGAACGACACCGTGGTCTATGTGAATAGTTACGGCCTGAAGATGCTGGGAAAGACTCCTGTTGAGGTCATCGGCCGGCCCCGGAAAAATCTCTTTCCCGATCCGGCAGCATCCCGCCAGTACCAGAACCTCCAGAGAGTCTTCACCACCGGAATGCCGCTCCGAATCGAGAGTACCGTTCCATTTCCCTCGCATGATATCTGGCAGGACACGCATCTGGTTCCCCTGCGGGACACGGATGGGGCCATTTCGGCAGTACTGGGGATCTCGCGCGATATTACCCGGCTCAAACAGACCGAGACGGCCCTCAGGCGCTCGAATGAGAAGCTGAATCTCCTCAACAGTATCACCCGCCATGATGTGGCAAACCAGCTCACGATCCTGAACGGGTATATCCAGCTCGCCCTGATGAAGGAGCCGGATGCCACGATTAAGGATTTCCTGCAAAAGATTGCATCCGCCTGCGAAACGATCGAGCGGCAGATCGGGTTTACCCGGGCATACCAGGATCTCGGGAAGCAGTCGCCGGACTGGTTTACAATCGATTCCCTCACCGACATGGCGAAACCGGCGGGCATTACGTTCACGTCCCTGTGTCCGGGATTTGAAATCTTTGCCGATCCCATGATCGAGAAGGTCTTTTTCAACCTCTTTGACAATGCCATCCGTCACGGGGAACACGTCACGTCCATGATCGTGCGGTGTGAGGCGGCTGGTAATGAACTGGTTATCCTCATCGAGGATGACGGGATCGGGATCCCGCTGGATGAGAAGCAGAAGATCTTCAATAAGGGCTTTGGGAAAAATACCGGTTATGGTCTCTTCCTTGTCCGGGAGATACTTAATATCACGAATATTGCCATCCACGAGACCGGCAGGCACGGGAGCGGCGCCAGGTTCGAGATAACGGTTCCCCGGGGCGGGTTCCGGAAGATACAGGATGAGGATGATGGGGCGTGAGGCGCATTCCGGTATTCTGCCGGTCGACCCGACACCAGCGATTTACCGTCCCTTTGTTTCCGAACCTGACACCGGGGTGGTGATGAACGCATGAGTGGGACCACAAAGCAGCAGGTCCGATGGATTGTCGATATGGCGATGGGCGCGGTCTTTCTCGTCACGGTGGTAACCGGTCTGTTCAACTGGACGCTCCTCATGCGAACCGCCGGCCTGACCGATGTCGTCCTTCCTCTTGCCCTGATGAGCGAGATCCATTCATGGGCCGGCCCCGTTCTGGCAATGCTCGTGTTCGTCCACCTGTTTATCAACCGGGCATGGATCCTTGCCACGACCCGGAAGATTCTTTTTGGCATGTCCGAAAAGAGTTAAAAAAAAGGCGGGATGAAAGCCCGCTCCCTCCTTTAGCGGGAGTAAAAGCTTTTATCCAGGTCAGCGGCATCTGAATACCCGCGCTGCTCCCAGTACCCGCGGTAGGCTGCATTGTCAGAGAGCTCGATCTTCTCGATCCATTTGATCCATTTATATCCCCACTTATCCTCAGCCACGAGCTGGAATGGATAGCCACGCTCGACCGGGAGCGTGACGTTGTTCATCCGGTAGGCCATGAGGATATCGTTTTCCATAACGTACGCGAGCGGGAATGACGTCGTGTATCCGTCACGGGCAGTAAAGATGATCGTAGTAGCACGAGAGTCGGCACCTGCATCCATGACAAGGTCCCTGACCAGCACGCCCTCCCAGAGGATGGTTGCATCCCACCCCTCCACGCAGTACAGGGTGACCACCTTGGAATACTGCGGAAAGTGTCCGAGAACTTCATCGTAAGTGTAAACCCGGGGACTCTTCACGAGACCTCCGATCGTGAGCCGGTAATTTGAGATATTGACCTGCTGGGGTCCACGAATAGAGTTTTCGCGAAATGCATTTACCGGGGAAAGTTTTTCTCCCTCATAGGATCGCACCTCCACTGCTGAAAGAGAGGTTACACCGCCATCCCCGCTGCTGAATACACCGGAGCACCCTGAGATCAGGACACATGCTGCAACAAGCAGAACCAGCACTGCGGCAGTGAGATGTATCTCAGCGGACTTTTGCATATGAGATGAAATATTGGTGAAACACGATAAACTCATGCATCGTGGCAGAGCAATTAAAAAACGGCGTATTGCTCAGTATCCTGTCAGGTAAAAATACCCGCTTTCGTTACGGACATTCACGGGAACCCTGAAGAGATCTGTAATTTCATTCGCGGTCAGGACATCTTCCTTCTTCCCGTCGCGGATGAACCTGCCATCCTTCATCAGGATCACGCGGGAGATCTCCGGAATGATATCATGGATATTGTGGGTTACAAGGATGATTCCGGTGCCGGACTGTGCGACTTTCCTGAGCAGCTGCCGGAACGCGTGGAGGGCATGCAGGTCGAGGCTGTTGGTCGGTTCATCAAGAATGAGCGTTTTCGGGTCATGCACCAGTGCCCTGCCGATGAGCAGGCGCCGGGACTCCCCGCTGGAGAGTTCCGTCATGGGCCGGTCAGCGAGGTGTTCAATCTCCAGAAAGGAGAGGATCTCATCCGCCTTCCGGTACATAGCCGGTGTTATCGTCTGGTTAAAGAGGCCGATACTGGAAAAGAAACCCGAGAGGATAACTTCGCGACCGGTGATGTCACGGGTGAAGGCGAACTGGAGATCGTTAGAAACGACACCAAACGTTGAGCGGAGGGCAAAAACATCCCATATATCCTTACCCTTGATGCGGAAGATGAGACCTTTGGCGTTTGGATCCGGATAGAGTTCGCGGAGGACAGTTTTGATAAACGAGGACTTCCCGGCTCCGTTAGGCCCGAGAATGGCAATATGTTCCCCTTCAGTAATGGTAACCGAGAGTGAAGATAAGGCTTTCTTCGTCCCGATGTAAACGTCAAGATTGGAAAATTCCAACAGCGGCATTGGCGGTTTTTTCCGGCTGTGGGATGAAGGGGTCATAGGATTGCCGGAACCGAGATTTCAAACATCTGTATACCGCCATCACTTTGGATCACAAGACTGCCACCAGCCCTCTGTGCAAGACCCTTCAGGAACCGTGCGGTCCGGGGCTCATACGAAACGCCACCCTGGGGGATATCGCCACTGAATGTGAGAGTGATCTTCTCCTCCCGGTTCATCAGTTCGATCCGGATCTGCCCGGTCATGGTCCCCACGAGATCCTCAACAATATATGTCAGGAGGTCAGTGAGACGATCGCGGTCGACCAGAGCATTGAACTCCGAATTTTCCGCGTGAAACACAACCTCTACATCCTCAAGGATTGGACGGGTGCCGATCCGCGAAAGCAGGATCTGGGCAAATGCCTCCTCGTCATCACCGCTCGAGAGGAGGTCCTCATCCGAGCAGGCCGGAACCGCAAGACCGGTCACCAGCGCTTCGATAAGAGATCTTATCTCGCAGACCGCGATCTCGCACGGGGGGGTGAACCCCCGCAGCGTTGTGGTGTAATCCGAGAGCAGGCGGCTCGCCCGCAGGGCAAGGTCCGGGTCGATGATACGGGCAAGATCATCCTGTGCAAATGACCGCTGAAGTTTTGCAATTACCTGCCCGGCTTTGAGTGCCAGGTGCATGGAAACCGCATCACCGCGCTGGTGGTGCTCCCCCGCAAAATCCCGGAATGCAAGGAGAAGTTCATCAACCACATCTTCCCGCATCAGGGAGGTGGTTTTTTCCGCCAGGTCCGATTCGCCCAGTTCATCCATAACATAGGAGACATAGAACAAGCGTCCGGCCATCACCGTGAAGAGCTCATTGACCTGCTCCATACTGTCCTCTGCAAATTCTGCAGCCCATGCAGCCCTCTCGCTGTTGAGTTCAGCAATGTCATCCAGCGCAAGGGCTTCCTTTTTTACTGCTGCAACCATCCGTATCGCATCCGGTGCAGTAATCACCCGGCCATGACCGGGACAGACCCTCGTAATGCCCCCGTGGGAAAGGAGGGATCCAATACCGGTCAGGGAACGGACCAGATTTTCCTGGGACCACCCGGTTAAACCGGCAATCCCGGGGCTTGCAGCAAAGAGGAGATCCCCGCAGAAGAGATGCGAACCCATGCGGATGCAGATACTGTCAGGGCTGTGACCGGGGGTGTGATAAACCTCGAGTTCCGGGCCGGGACCGAACCGGATTGTCTCCCGGTCCATAGTTACAGGGGCATCACCCAGCGTATCGCGCGTGATGGTGATCTCTGCGCCATTGGGAAACGCGAGATGGCCGGGAATTCCCTGGCAGGAGGATCGATTGCGGGTCAGGAGCGGAAGCGCGATGTTCATCGGGGTTACAGGAGTGTTCAAAAGGGTACCCTGCGTTATCCCTCCGTCACCCTGTTCAAGCGCAACTGCTCCGGCTTCCTGCACTGCAAAGATAACGGCTTTGGCATAGGCAAAGGCCGGGACGGACTGGACCCCGATAAAGTGGTCAATGTGGGCATGGGTCAGGAAGACAAAGACCGGGCGATCCTTCTCTTCACGGCAGGTTTGGATGATTTTTGAGAAAGCTTCAACCTGATCGGCGATTCCGCCGGGATCGAGGAGGATGAGAGCATCCGCTGTAGCGATAAGATAGGAATTGGAGGAGATGGTATCGATCTTCCGGATCAGCGGGTAGATTACAGCCCCGTCAGCCCCCGGTATCGGTTGCCACACTAAGGAGGCGAGCTGGTCGTCACCAGCCGGCAAGCGCCTCGCCCTCAGAGGGATAAATTGCAAAGATGGAGGTGAACCCGGCGAGCTTAAGGATCTTTAAGACCTCGGGTGCAAGGCAGCACAACCCGAATTTATCTCCCGGGTTTTTTAATTTCTTTGCGGTTGCAAGCAGCACCCGGAGGCCACCGCTGCTGATGTACGTCACACCGGCAAAATTTAACAGGATTTGCCGTTTCTGGTCATCGATCTGCCGGTTGATTGCCTGTTCAAGTTCCGGTGCGGTTGATGTGTCGACCCTGCCAGTAACAGACAGGACAATTTTTCCTTCGCGGTCAGCGGTTGTGATATCCAAGGTATTCCCCCACCGGTAACGTAATGCCGGAAACTTCTTCTTTATTGTCAGTATTTTTTAAAAGATAATCCTATCCCTCATCTGGCAGGCATTCCCCGGTATTCCCAGCAGGGGAACCGACATTGGGGGGCATGAAGACACCTCTCCCGCGAGACTCTATTGCGGGGATTGAGCGCTATATGTCCAAAGCTGGTGAGGAAAATCCTTAACCATTCAGCACCCGTGTTAACGTATGGTGGTACTTCTGGAACGATTGCCCGTTACATCCCGGATCCTGCGCTCTGTAGGATATGATGAGGAAAAAAAGATCATGGAGATCGAGTTTACTTCAGGACTTGTGTACCAGTTCCTGGTGGTTCCTCCCAAAACATATGCAGATCTTATGCATTCGCCAGAGATTGGCAAATATTTCTCCGAGAAGATCCGGCCAAAATTCCAGACAAAACAGGTATTTTCCTGATTCCCTCAAAAGGTGCGGGTTGCAATCGAAAAGAGAAAACGAGGAACATTTATTTTGTTGTTCTCTTCCTCATTTCCGCAATAATTGCGAGTTTTTTTCCAACAGATCTCTCAACCTGACCCTTTATGAGTAAATGTGTGTAAATTCTATAATACCGGAATCCTGACTATGGACACCTCGATCCTTTCTTCCCTGCTGGTCCTCCTGCAACTCATCTGTGTGATAATCGTTGTCGCCTATCTCCTCACGAGGAGCCGGATCTTCCCGGAGATCCTTGACGGTCATCCCACGTTCAAGACCCAAGTCATCCTGATTCTGCTTTTTGGCGCCCTATCAATCTACGGTACCCTGAGCGGTATCGATTTTTTAGGAGCGCGCATTAATGTCCGCGATCTGGGCCCCATGCTCGCCGGGCTCCTCGCCGGACCCTGGGTTGGACTTGGAGCGGGCCTTATCGGGGCAGCCCACCGGCTGACTCTTGGCGGGTTTACCGTTTACTCCTGCTCGATTGCAACGGTTTTTGCCGGGCTCTTTGGCGGGCTTATCTGGCTCCACCAGAAACGAAAATTTGCCGGCACAACCATCGCGGTGCTCTTTGCGATCCTCATGGAAGGGTTCCACATGGCACTCACCCTTGCCGTCTGCCAGCCACTCGATCAGGCAATCGCTGTCGTATCCATGGTATCCCTCCCGATGATTCTTGCAAATGCTGCAGGGATGTTCGTCTTCGCATCCATGGTGGAGAATATCCAGAATGAGCGCAAGATGCAGGCTGAGCGCGACACGCTGATGCGGGAGATCGAACGCAAGAATACCGAACTTGCCATCGCTGCCGAGATCCAGCAGAGTTTCCTCCCGGATACGATTGCCCAGATCGAAGGATACGAGATTGTGGGAAAAAGTGTCATGGCAAAAGAGGTTGGCGGGGACTTTTTCGATGTTATCCCGCTCGAAGTCCTCCCGCTGGGAAAAGACCAGATCGGGATCATGATCGCGGATGTCTCCGGCAAGGGAATTCCAGCCGCGTTGTTCATGGCACTCTCCCGTATCGTGGTCCGGGTTAATGCAACCTGGTACGGGAGACGGCCCGCTGCCGCCATCCGGGATGCCAATACCATCATCTCAAACGACTCGAAATCCGGTATGTTCGTAACCCTCTTTTACGGATACCTCGATTCCGGGAGCCGGACACTCACGTACGTCAATGCCGGTCACAATCCTCCTATCCACTACCGGGCCTTAGATGGCACCCTCGCCGAGCTTGCTGCAACCGGTATCGCGATGGGGGTTCTCGACAATGCCGAATATACGCAGGAGACCGTGCAGCTTAATCAGGGAGATATCTTAATCCTGTATACGGACGGAATTACCGAAGCAGAGAATGCAAAGCAGGAGATGTTCGATCTCGAACGGCTGGAGAAGGTGATCCTCGCGTCACACAACCTTCCGGCAAAAGAGATGAGCACCGAAATCCTCAACGCAGTCCGTGAATTTTGCGGCGAGTATCCGCAATCAGATGACATCACCCTCATGATTATCCGGAGCCTGTAACCATGGATCCCCCCGTTACCCTGAAAATAAGTTCAGATATCGCAGAGATCCCGGAGGTTTCTGCAAGGCTGGAAGAGCTGATGGAGGCTTACGGGTTTGCCCCGGAAGCTATCCTCGATACCCAGCTTGCAGTCGAGGAGGCAATCACCAACATCATCGTTCACGGGTATAAAAGGCCGGATGGTGAGATCCAGATTACGTGCTCACGGGTGAGTGACGCAATTGAGATCCGGATTGCGGATTCTGCACCACCTTTCGATCCCCTGTCACTTCCCGAACCGGACCTTTCCAGCACGGTGAGTGAACGGCGGATCGGAGGGCTGGGAATATACCTCATCCGCCGGGTGATGGACGGGTTCTTTTACCGGTATGAAGACGGGAAAAATATTCTCACCCTCATTAAAAAAAAGGCTGATTGAATAAGAACTACTCTTTTGTGATCGTCTGGATATAGGCAATGCCGATCTTGGCCTTCCTGAGCCGGGTGGAGTCAAGGAGATGGCGCATATCAGCAAATTCGCCCTCGCTGACGATCTTCTTCACCTGCGTGTTGAGGTCGAGCGATGGATCGTATGGGATATTCTTAAACACCACCCCGTGGTTGTGGAGGTACATCTCTTTCCCGGCTCCCTTGTTTAACGGGTTTGCGTAATAGATAGAGGCAAGATTCTCTTCGCTGAAACCGGAGAGGTCGTGGGTGAGATCGATCCCGATACCGAAACTGACCAGCGTGTCGCCCTTGTAGGAAGATGCGGTATCAGCTGCAACCCATTCATGGAGGTGAGTGGGGGCCATGATCGATTGCCCGTCCGCGGGTGTGGAACCGGCCACCGGTGCTTTTTTAAGACCTGAACTGGAAAGGCTGTCAAGGACCCCCCAGATGGTGATCGCAACCACGCCGCGGTACGTCTTCACCCGCTCTTTTGCCGAGGAGAAGATTGTCCGGTAGATATCAGCGATGGAAACCCCGTTTGCATTCTCGGTATCGAGCGTGAAGTACTCGTTGAAGGGGCCGTCCAGGGTAATATTGTAACCCGTGTAGACCGGGACATCCCCCCCAGTGTCCAGGGGAGTGAGGAAGTCGGGGGTATTGTTGCCGTCAGTGGGCAGCCAGACCATCGAGCCGTGCAGCGTAATCATCTCACCAAGGAGCGGGAGCGCATCCTCAACATCCGCACCAAGCGCCCCAAGACCGAGCGAATAGTTCACTTCCGAGAACTTCTTGGTCTTAACGTCCGATTCGGTGATGGTTGCATAGAGCACTTTTTTTAAGTCCCCAAGAACCCGGAGGGCCGGGGGTGTGGTCATCCAGCCCGGCTCGATCGTCAGGTTCACGCCTTCCGCTGCAATCTTTTTGTAGAATATCTCGTTGAAGAGCGACGGGTTTTTGCGCTTCAGTACAATATCACGAACCGCCTCTTCGGTTGTCGGGAAGATGTCAAAGACCGTGGTGAACCCGGCCATGTCGAGGACTTTTAAGGGGTACTCCCCGACATTGCTCAGGGCAAGACGCCCGTTTCTCCGCTTCATCTCACGCTTTAATCCATTGAATGTCCTGATGCCCCCGCTGCTCAGGTACGGTGAGCCTGCAAGGTCCACAACCAGTTCCCGATCATCGTCATGAAGGGCTTCCCGGGCCCAGGAGTCGAGCTGCTGTGCCCCGAATGCATCGAGACGGCCTGTTACAAAAAAGATAAGGACGCCGTCCTTCCTCTCGCTTCGTGCTTCCATAGAATTTCTGCTCCGGATGATGGTTTATTCCCGGTGGCTTTTAAGGTTGGGGTATTGTTCCTGTGGCAAGGGACTGCTCGCTTTATGGCGCGAACGTTATCCTCTGCCGGCGAAAGGATTTGCCTGTATTACAAGGGGGCATGCAGCCCACATTTACTCACGGTATCCGCGCGAAGCGAAGAAGTCCGGCACGGAAATGACTACAATCGGCTTTTGAAGAGTGCGAAAACACAGGCTCTGGCGAGGGTAGCAGCTCATGTAAAAGTCGCGTCTCCGCTATTGCCGCTGTCAGGAGTCAGAGGAAAACTGCCTGGAACAGGAAGTACACGTTCAGGTAGAGCGAGAAGACCAAAATGATCGCCCCGAGCATGAACAGCAGCATGTAGGTGTTCTCATCATCAACTGCCGGATTGTCCATGGACGAGTGATTTCTTCCTGAACGCTTAATACCATCGATCCATTTTTTGTGGATGAGCGATTCAGGGAAGTATCTGGTTATGTGGCGGGGATGAATACCAGCAGTTCCCTGCCGTCTTTTCCATACATCTTCAGGCTGGTTTCCGACACGCGAAATTCGGTGCTGTTCGTGAGATCCACCAGGTATGCTGATTCCTGATCCATGACACCCGGGGGAGAGCAGAGCAGGTCTGCGAGCACGAGATTTGAGATGGCAATGCCGTACCCCTTTGTCGTGTAGTTGACCGCGTAATAGCCACAACCCGACCTGCCGGCAGCGATACCGTTCTGCTGGAACCGGATCGAGACCATGGCATTGGGGAGGGCGGGAACCATGACACCGGTTCCGTCATCATACGACCGGAGCTCCCATTGCTGCTGGGTTATAACGGTACCGGCCGATGCCCGCATGTCGGGGATATTTACAAAGATCACCAAAAAGAGCAGGGCTCCCAGCAGGGCGATGGCAACCCAGAGCATCGGGCCGTGCTGATCCGGCGGACCATCTGGTCGGTCTTCACCCTCACCAGCCCCGGAAGATTCTTCTTCATCCATCCGGTTATCAGGGCAGCATGGGGACCGATAACCCTTTCGGTTCGTTTTTCCCCACGGTCCCCTGAAGACTATCAGGTTTGGTACGTAGAAAGAAATTCCGGATTGAGATGGGGGGATTTATCTAAAAAAGACAGGCACACGCGTAACGTCTACGGCAAAAAATGAGATTTCAGGCTGCTGCCTGAACACCCTTTGCAGTGTAGGCAACAAAGATGGAGGCAAGACCTGAAACTATTGCAAACCCGCCAAAGACGAAGGGAAGCAGTGCTGCGGCTATGAACGGGTTGAGCAGCAGGAGAAGCCCGAAGATGATACTGATGATCCCCAGCACACCGTTGCCCGCATCCTTTGCGGTGAATGCCTGGTACAGGTGCGCGGCACCGACAAAACAGGCCCAGAAACCGACAAAGATGATGAGGAACGTGAAGACAAAGACCGTGCTGTAGAGGGGGTACATCAGGATCAGGATACCGGCAATGATATTGATGACCGATAAAAAGATCTTCCATCCCATATTGCTCCGGTCAACAACCAGGCTGCCGATGGTGAACAAACCACAGACAAGCCAGTACGCCCCAAGGAAGATGATGAAAAATTCCATGGTCTGGCCGGGGTTTACGAGAAACAGGATTCCGACAAGGAGCGTTACGAAGCCCCAGAGCAGCAGGAGCCACCAGGGGAAGAGTTTTGGGTCTGCAAGCATCTGATCGGTCTGGGAAATATCATCAGTCATAAGAACGTTTCACCAGAGGTATATAAACGAGGCAAGTATTTCTACTATTCCTTTCTCAAAGCAGGAAGCAGCGACACAGCAAAGAGTACCCTGCTATGGCCCAAATTGACAGTTTCCTCACCAACTGGGATCTTGGGAAATACCTCAAAGGAAGCACAAGGTGAGAGTCCACCCCACCTACGAGATCCAGAGTCGGAACGATGATATCCCGATCATGCAAACGGGCGTTTTTTTCAGTCCTTCCGGATATGTCCCGTGATGACCATTTTCGTTGTAGTGTCCAGCAGGACGGAGAAGTCAAGGTCCACGACAAAGACCGGAAATGTACCAAGGAGTGTGTTTCGTTTGATTAAGTAGATCCGTGACTCGAGCAGCGCAGAGGTTGTCTCGTACTCCTCGGCAGGATCCCTGCCTGCGGCGTTGTTCTCATCGCGGGATGCCTCATCCAGCAGTTCATCCAGAGCAGCTTCCCGGTGATCCAGCAGCCGGTTTGCCATGGCACGGCTTGTGATGCCGTGAATCGCCCGGATGATAAAGTACTGGCTTACAATCAGGATGAGGATGAGACCGAAGCGGTGAGCGATGTCCGTTAACCCCGACTGAGTGACAAAGGCATCCAGCGTCATCCCCGGAAGAAGGATTATCGTGGTTAAAAAGACGAGAACAACCAGCAGGAATCCCACAAGGAACATAATTGAGATGAGCCATGCAGGAAGGTCCTGTGCAAGACGGTTCCGGACCTTGTCAAGGTTCTGGCTGAAACGGGAGGTAAACGGTTCGGTCCTCCAGACAAGGAAATAAAACACGATGAAGAAGAGCGACTGGCCGATGATGATTGCGGTTGTATGAAGCGGGAGCCCTTCAAGGTAATCGATAAGAACCATCAGGATATCAACCGCAAACAACAGCCCAATGCCCAGCGAGAGCCCACGGCTGTTGATCAAAAACGAGTTGATGAAGATCCGGGTAAACCGGGTCGTGCTGGTCCTTACCCCGTTCTCCTTTAACCAGCCCTGGAACTTTGCAATCTCCGGCATGGACACCTGCCCGCCCCCGGCGCTTGTCGGGATTAACAGCGTGATAAAATACCCCATGTTCAGGTAAAAACTTGCAGCGATAAAGAGCGTGAAATAATCAGGCCGGAAGATGAGGTAAATGCCGTTGATGAGGATGCAGCAGGAAAGGATGATGACTTCCCACTGCCGCCGTGTTCCCGGTGCAAGAAGATCGCCTCTTTTCGTGCGAACCGTGTCGAGCTCCCGGGCGATCAGGTCACGGGCAGGAGAATCAGGTGCAGTGCCAAAAACAGAGATTTCTTTTGAGTTGTGCTGGGTCATGCAGATCACCGGAACGTTTACAGGGAAATGTAATTTCGCGAGAGACCAGGGGCACTTCACGCGGGGTATACAATCATCGGCATCAGGTTGTTTATAGATTGCCTCGCACGGGAATTTAAAATGATAACGGGGAGTGCCGCATTTTCAAAATAAAAGTGCGGGCATCCAGACAGCAGAGATTTTGTAGTTGAATCACTAATTATAGTACAGGTAAATTATAAAGCACGGGTGTTCTGGAGAGAGTCATGTTGCTTGATACGAAAACCTCATGCCTGTTACGGGGAATTCTGGGCGTACTCTTCGGGTTTCTGGCACTGGTGGTTCCCGAACAGATCATCGATACCTTCTCCGGCCTTTTTCTGGTACTCATCGGGCTTGCGATAGCATTCTTTCTCTTCCTTGCCATAACCTCCAAAAGCGATGAGTCGATGCTCTGGTTCGGGCTCTCGGCAGTACTTCTCATCATCGCCATTGTCACCTTCCTTTTCAACATTGCCGGATTCCTCTTAATCCTACTCATAGCAGCAATCGCAACGTACAATGGATTTTACGATATTACTCTCGCGATGGCCCACCCAAAGACCAAGTTCATCATCATCCCTGCCATGGTCCTTACCGGTGTTGCCCTGCTCTGTATCTTCTACCTCTATATCCCCAACTTCCACGACCACCTCTATATCTCAATCGTGGGGACCCTTGCGTTCACGTTCGGACTCTTCTCCATTGGCATGGGGTATTACAAATTTGAGGAGACAGATGATGCGGTGCCGGTCCAGAAAGCCAGCCGAACGTTCCGGTGGCCGGAGAAAAAGGAGAGATAATCACTCCGTATCATCATTTTTTGTTTTTCTGGAAAATTCCCATGATCTATGATGTGATCGTTGTCGGTGGAGGACCTGCCGGCAGCGCTGCAGCGGCTGAATGTGCCGGTCTTGGTCTCTCCACGCTCTGTATTGAAGAGCATGGGACGATCGGGTACCCGGTCCAGTGCGCCGGGCTCCTCTCAACAGCGGCGTTTGCGGAGTGCAGGGTTTCAGATCGCTCCGTGCTGAACCGCATCTCGGGTGCCCGGGTCATATCAGGTATGGGCAGTGTCCTCTCCATCGATGCGGGCACCACAAAGGCGGTGGTTGTTGACCGGGCCATCCTGGACCGGGACATGGCAGAGGCAGCAGCAAATGCAGGCACGGAGTTCCGCATGAAAACCGCGGCCTGTGCGAGGGGGGATACCCATATCCGGACCCGTGGGGCTTATGGCCACGAGGAGTTCCGGTTCCGGGTCCTGATCGCAGCTGACGGTCCCCGCAGCACGATTGCCCGCCTGACAGGAATGGAGCGTGCAAGGACATATCTTGCCGGCATCCAGGCAGATCTGATCTCAGACTGTGATCCCCACAAAGTGGAGATTTATCCGGATGCATCCCCGGAGTTCTTCGGCTGGTCGATCCCTTCAGGCCACGGGAGAATCCGGGTCGGGCTCTGCGGCACAACCGATATTCCAAACCGGTTTTTGGCGTTTATGAAGAAGTTCGGCTCCCGCACGGTTCATCTCGTTTCCGGAACACTGCCGCTGAGCATCATGGCAAAAACCTACGGGAACCGCACCCTCTTTGTCGGGGATGCGGCAGGTTTTGCCAAGCCCACTTCAGGAGGCGGCATCTATACCGGCGTCCGCTCGGCCCGGCATGCGGCTGCGGTTGCAGCAGAAGCGTGCAGCAGCGATACCTTTACCAATGTGGCCCTTGCCGGGTACGAACAGCGCTGGAAGGCGGATTTCGGCCATGAACTTGAAGCAGGATACCGGCTGTTTACTCTCCGCCAGAAACTAACCCCGGAAGATATCGACACCCTCATCCGTGCCCTGAATGATCCGGAGATCATCTCTACCATCGAAGAGCACGGCGATATGGACCGTCCGGGGAAACTGGTGAAAAAACTCCTCATCAAACCAGCGGTGCTCCGGCTCGTAAAACCCTTACTCAGCACCGGGCTCCGTTCCCTGTGGTGATACCTCCCGCACCATCAGGAATTATCATTTGCCGGAATGAGAATGTGGCAGCGCTCGCCCTGAAGGCGCCGCGGGTACCGGTATTTTCCCTGCGGGATATGCAGCTCAAACCGTGCACCTTTCTGGTACTCCCCGGTCTCGCTGATGGTAATGCCGGTGATGGAGAGGATTTCCTGCACGAGGAACAATCCAAGGCCGGTATTCCTGCCAAAACCCTTCCCGAAGATACTGGTTTTGTCAAAAGGCGGTATCCCAATGCCGTTGTCCTCGATACTGAGGGTAACTCCACCGGACGCCGACTCTGTTGCGGTGATCCGGAGCAGGGTAACGCTGCCTCCGTGGTGGAGCGCATTCTCGATGAGATTGAAAAATGCCCGTTCAAGCAGGGGATCAGAAAATATCTCCAGATCCTGGGTATCCGACTGGACCGTGAGATTTTTTACATCGATATGCGTGCAGGCGCGAAAGAAGACGTCCCGCACATTCTGCCAGAGGGGAGCGGTCACGCCAAGGTTCTGGTAGAGCTTGGAGAATTCAATATTCTCACCAATAACCTTCACCGTTGCCGTGATCTTTTTCCCGTACATCGAATAGTCGGGTTCCGGAGGACGGCTTTTCATGAGATCGAGATATCCACCAATCACGGTCAGCTTGTTCCGTATGTCGTGCCGCGTTATTTCTGCGAGCAGATTGAGTTTTTTGTTTGCCAGCTGCAGGGCATCCTGCGTCATCTGGATCTCCGATATGTCGTGGAAGATGCCCATGAGACAGGGCCTGCCGGATATATCGATACCATTCGCGCTGATGATCATCGGGATATGACGGCCTCCCGAACCAAGGAGGGTGAGGGGGCACGATCCTGATCCCACCTGGATCATAGACTCTATCGCAGCCCGGTACTGGTCATGATACTGGGGTGGATGCAGAGAGAGGTAATGCTGCGATGTCATCTCTTCTGCAGAAAGGCCGGTGATATCCCGAGCCTTTTTATTGGCATCAATGATCATGCCGGTCGCAGCATCGATAATGAAGATGGCGTCACTGGCATGATCCATGAGGTTCCGGTTCTTCTCATTCTCGCTTTTTAATGCGTCCAGCGTCCGGCGCCGTTCAAGGGCGATATGGAGCTTGTGCCGCAATTCGGCAAACTGTGATTTTGCATCCCCGCCTTTCTGGAGGTAAAAGTCAACCCCGAGGTTGATTGCCTCGATCACTACTTCCTCCCGGCCCCGCCCGGTAAAGAGGATGAACGGGAGGTTCTTATGCAGGGTACGGACCTTTTCCAAAAACTCCAGACCATCCATATCCGGCATCTGGTAATCAGAGATGACCGCATCAAATGCCGTTGTTTGGAGTTTCTCCAGGCCATCCAGCGCAGAACCGGCAGTAGTTACGGAAAATTCACCCCCCCGTTCGAGGAAGAGTTTGCCGAGATCGAGCAGATCCGGCTCGTCATCAACGTACAGGAGGGCAACCATTATCTTTGATTATTGGCTGAACAGGGATATATTTTTTTATCAGCAGTTTGTTTTATAAAAAGTTTTGTAATTTCTCGCTCAAAGAGCGTCAGGCAGTTTTGCGAATGCCCACCATATCTTACAAAATCATGCATTCAACCCGATCAATCCTGTAGCAACACTGCGCATCGAATCTGCAGGAAGGCATCATGGGAAGGGGAGAATGAAAAAGGAATGTACTTATCCAAGAGAGGAGTATTTTCCCACAACGTTCAGGAGCGAGGCAGATATGATCCGGATAAACCTGGGAACAACGATCCGGGAACAGCAGCAGTCAGTCCTTGCTGCGATTCTCTGCCTCACGATCGGCATCCTTGCAGCAGATATCCTCATCCCGCTTGGGTTTGTCATCTGGGTCCTGTATCTCGTCCCCCTCCTGATGTCCGTCTGGCTCCCGCACCGTTATTCCCCGTTTCTGATCGCATGGCTCCTTTCCGGAGCACTCCTCGCAGGCAGTCTTGCCTCCGGATCCGTGCAGGAAAATGTTTCGGATCTCCCAAACCGCGCTGTCTTCATCCTGATGATCGCCATTGTTGCCCTCCTTGCCTTTGAGATCCGGAACAATTATGCCAGTCTTGAAGAGGAGATAGCCGAACGGACCGCCGCACAGAAGCAACTTGAGGTTCTGACCGGGACCCTTGAGGAACGGGTTGAGATGCGCACGCGGGAACTCTCTGCGATGAATGAGGAACTGGCCCGCGATATTTCCGAGCGGCGCCGGGTCGAGGCTGCGCTTGCCACGGCAAACGGAAAACTCCTGCTCCTCTCGCAGATCACCCGTCATGATATCTCGAACCGGATATTTGCCCTGCTGGTGAACCTCGATCTTGTAAAAGACCAGACCGCCGCTACCGATAACAGAGATCTCCAGGATAGCATCCAGAATATGGAGAAGAATGTTTTTGGGATCCAGGCCCAGATCGCGTTTACCAGGGATTACCAGGAGATCGGTGCACAGGCTCCGGCATGGCACCAGGTAGAGAGGACCATCCGTTCTGCTGCGGGGCAGCTGAATCTTGCAAAGGTCCGGCTGGAGGTAAACACCAGCCAGCTCGAAGTCTTTGCTGATCCGATGATTGGCAAGGTCTTTTACAACCTGATAGACAATGCACTCCGTCACGGGGGAGAGGTGACGCGGATCTCGTTCTCCTGCCGGAAGGAAGGCTCCGCCATGGTCATCATCTGCGAAGATGACGGAACGGGTATTGCTGAAAAGGACAGGCAGCATATCTTTTCCAAGGGATTTGGCAGGGATTCCGGTCTTGGCCTGTTTTTAATCCACGAGATCCTTTCCATCACCGGAATTACTATCCGGGAGTGTGGCGAACCGGGGAAGGGAGCCCGGTTCGAGATGACGGTTTTTGCAGAGAATTACCGCACCACCTATGAGCCGGAACCTTAAGGACAAGGCCTGTCTTTTCATACCAAACACAAAAAAGATCTATGAAAATCACAAATCACAATCTTTTTTAACTACCCGATATTACAATTACAAAGATTCGTAATACTTTCGGTGACACCATGCACATCCCTGACGCTTTCATACCCATCTGGCAGGGCGCCATCTACTGGATCATAGCCCTGGTCTTTATCGCGCTTGCCCTCCGCTGGGCCCGTAACGACATGAACGAAGAGAAACTTCCGCTGGTAGCGGTACTTGCCGCGGGCATCTTTGCTCTCCAGTCGTTCAACCTCCCCGTCTCGATGGGGACCAGCGGACACCTCGTTGGCGGCGCTCTTGCGGCAATCATCCTCGGCTCGCCCTTTGCTGCAGTCTTTATCCTCACGCTCGTCCTGATCGTCCAGGCAGTCCTGTTTGGCGACGGCGGCATTACCGTTCTCGGGGCTAACATCATCAACATGGGCGTGATTGGCGGCTTTGTCGGGTTCTATACCTTCAAGGGCCTGATAAGTGCGACAAAAAGCATGCCCGTTTCTGTATTCTTCGCAGCATGGCTCGCATGCCTGATCCCGGCCCTTGCCTGTGCAGTCGAGATGTTCCTTGCCGGCACATTCCCGCTCACGGAAGGTCTTGTCGCGATGGGTATCTACCACGCAATTATCGGCGTTATTGAAGGGTTCGTCACCATAGCCGTGATCTACCTTGTCACCAGCGTCCGCCCGGACCTTGTTGACACGGGAGTCAAAGCCACGGCAGGAGCGTGATCATCATGATGGACAACAAGACATTCATCATCGCGGGCATTGTCATTGCACTCCTTATCGGGGCTGTTGCAGTGTTCATGGCATCCGGTGATCCGGACGGCCTCGAGAGCACGGCCCTTGTCGTGCAGGGGCACAAAGAACTGACCGGGGCTACACCGGAAGATGCAGAGATCGAAGAAGACTTAACCGGCAAATTCTCGTACGAATCCCCTATGCCGGACTACTCCCTGGGCGAGGCCATGGGATCGACGGGCGGCATAATTGCAATTGTTATCGGTACCATCCTTGCATTCCTGGTTGTACTCGGGTTTGCGTACGGTATCAAAGTTGCCGGTAAACCAGCAAAGCAAAACCAATAGACTATTACCTTTTTTCACCCCATTTCCTGTACTCATGCACCTCATTGAGACCCGCGATCTCTGTTATGCGTACCCCAATAAGGTCACCGCGCTGGACCATATCAACTTCATCGCCCCCCGCAACGCACGCATCGCGGTTATCGGGTCGAATGGTGCCGGGAAGAGCACCCTGTTCAAGCACTTCAACGGCATCTTCAGGCCAACCACCGGTTCAATCCTGGTGCGGGGAGAGCCCATAACAAAACAGAATATCAAAGAGATCCGCAAGTTTGTCGGGATCGTCTTCCAGAACCCCGACGACCAGATCTTCTCGCCAACGGTTGAGCAGGACGTGGCATTCGGCCCGAACAATCTTGGTCTTGATCCGGAGACCATCCACCACCGGGTTCACGAAGCGCTGAGTGTTGTCGGGATCGAGCACCTCGCAAACCGGGTCCCGCACCACTTGAGCGGGGGAGAGAAAAAAAGGGTTGCGATTGCCGGGGTTATCGCCATGGAACCAGAGGTCCTGGTGCTGGATGAACCCACCGCAGGACTCGATCCACGGGGCGTTTCCGATCTCAACAGCTTCATCAACTCTCTTTCAAAGAAATACGGTATGACGGTCATCTTCTCCACACACGATGTCGGGCTTGTCCCTGAAGTGGCGGATTTCATCTACGTTATGGACAAAGGCCGGATAGTTGCGAGCGGGACAGTGGATGAGATCTTTATCCAGCCCGATATGCTCAAATCGGTGCGGCTCGATGTGCCGGTCATCCCCCGACTCTTAAAGTCCCTCAAAGAAAACGGCGTGGACATCTCAATGGCTTACACCTACGCAGAAGCTGAAGATTCACTTCTCCGGGCATTCGGCAAGCGATCATGATTGAAGAACTTTTCCAGATCGAACGGGATGCGTACAAGGACAGCATCATCCACCGTATCGATGCACGGGTGAAGATCGCTATTGCATTTGCCGCTATCATCGCGCTCGTTGCCGTGCCCTACTCGACGATGATTTACACGGTAGGCGTGATCTTCTTTTTCTTTTTTTGCATCCTCTGGACCTGTACCCGTCTCTCGTTTGGCACGTTTCTCCGCAGGGTTCTTGCCATTGTTCCGCTCTGGGGAGTCATCATCTTCTTCCAGATCTTCTTAAAGAACAAATATTACACTGAATACGATGTCCTGTTCTCCCTCCCGTTTGGGATCTCAATCTACGCACAATCAATAGAGTTTGCATTCATCCTGCTCGTAAAATTCATCATCTGTATATCATTTATCATCCTGCTCTCGTCAACAACCAAGATGCACGACATGCTTGAGGGCGCCGCCCGCATGGGACTGCCCGCGGAGTTTGCCCTGGCTCTTGGGATGATGATCCGGTATCTCTTTGTTTTCGGGTACATGTTCCGAAAGATCAACGAGACCCTCCAGACCAGGTGCTTTGATGCCTTCGATCACCGCCTCCCGTACCCGTACCGCCTGAGGCAACTGGGCTATACGCTTGGGACCATGTTCATCCGGTCCTACGAGCAGGGTGAGCGCGTATACACCAGCATGCTCTGCCGGGGGTACGGCAGGGACAGTTATCTCTTTGTCGAACGAAAACCGCTGAAGGGTGGAGAATGGGCATTTCTGTTCATCTCAATGGTCTTCATCATCGCCGTCCCGCTCGCGGTCTGGCTGAGCTCGTTCCGGTTATTGTAACCAGACCAACCCGAACCTTTTTTTCATCGCTCTCCCATACTTCCGCTATGGCTAGCCGTTTCGGTCGCGGGTTCATCACCAGCATCATGCTGGTTGCAGAACATTTCGGCCTCCCTCCAGAAAACGCATGGATGGGGGTTGGAGATCACGTTGAAGGGCTCGTTGTTCCGGAGAAGTTCAAAGGAACCGAGATCGAAGAGTTAACAACCCTGCTCCGGAAAAAAGTGATCTGGCATACGCCGGGCACCATGGACAAAGAGGATGCACGCGACGTGATCTTTGTGTTAAACCGGCTCGTAGTCGCAATTGACAAGGAGCTGGGGATTGCCGATGCAGAGATCGGGGAGTTCCGGTAAAAAGAAAGAGAATACAGATACAAAATGGCTCCACGGAAGAGGATGCTGCCAAACCCTTTCACCACTTGCCACCTTCCGGCGGTCAACCGGGCGCGGGGTTGTTCCACGAACCTTGGGAAATCTGAAACGATCCAAGAAAAAGAGTGGGGGGCCACTCTTGCGGCTGCAAAAATCATTGGCAAAGACAAATAACCCTCTAAAATTTTGAATTATAATATTTCCCGATTTCCTGATACAGCCTGTTTTTCCCAAGCCGTAAAAACCTGCGCTTTTACGTCGGAGAAACAAACGCCACACTTATATGCTCATGACACCAATATAACATGTGAAAACTCTCTTGCATTTCATTCATTTTTCTCACGGAGGTTTTACTTGACTAATACGTACGATGCATCCCATATCACGGTACTCGAAGGGCTTACCCCGGTTCGCGAACGCCCGGCGATGTACATCGGCAGCACCGATACCCGCGGACTGCACCACCTTGTCTATGAAGTTGTCGATAACTCCATCGATGAGGCGCTTGCAGGGTTTTGTAACCGCATTGCTGTTATCATCCATAAGGACGGTTCGCTCTCGGTTGAGGACAATGGCCGGGGAATCCCGGTCGATACGATGGAGAAGAACGGCAAGAGCGCTCTTGAAGTGGTCTTAACCGTACTCCATGCCGGCGGCAAGTTTGACAAGGCAACCTACCAGGTATCGGGTGGCCTTCATGGCGTCGGGGTCTCGGTCGTCAACGCCCTTTCCAACTGGCTGTCAGCCCACGTGTACCGGGACGGCAATATCTACGAGATGCGTTTTTCCCAGGGAAAACCGACACTCGCCCTGACCCGACGGGAGGAGACGCTTGCCCAGATGCTTGTCCGCTATGAGCAGTGGTATGGCGAACCGGCACCATTTACAAAAACCCTTGTGCCAGTAGCCTCCCACACCAGCGGCCAGATGGATCTTTCAGCGGCCCCTGCCATCGATGCAGAGAGTACCGAACAGGAGAACCGGCGGGCGTTCATGGCGCAGTTCGGCCAGAAACTGAGCGGAACGCATATCCACTTTGTCCCGGACGCAACCATCTTCGAGACCACCAGCTTCGATTACGATGTGCTCGCCCATCGCCTGCGGGAACTCGCGTTCCTCAATGCCGGGCTCACCATCGTCATCACGGACGAGCGGACGGGCGACACCGCAACCTACTGCTATGCCGGCGGCCTTTCCGAGTTTGTGAAATACTTAAACGAGGGTGCTGACTGCATCCACCCGGCCCCCATTTTTATCGGAAAGAAAGATCCCGAGAACAAACTCGAACTCGAGATCGCAATGCAGTATACCACCGCATATGACGAAAAGATTTACAGCTACGTCAACTCGGTCAATACCCGCGAAGGCGGCACCCATCTTGAGGGGTTCCGCAGCGCCATCACCCGGACCATCAATACCGTAGCAAAGCGGAACGGGCTTATCAAGGAGAACGCCACCATCACCCTCCGGGGCGAGGATGTCCGGGAGGGTCTCACATCAGTTGTCTCCGTCAAGATGGCGAACCCCCAGTTCGAAGGCCAGACCAAGATGCGCCTTGGCAACAGCAGCGTCAAGGGCATTGTCGACTCGCTTGTCTATGCAGCACTCAGCGAGTATTTCGATGAGAACCCGAACGTTCTCAAGACCATCATAGAAAAAGCCCTCTCTGCAGCAAAAGCCCGCGAGGCAGCCCGGAACGCCCGTGACCTTGCAAGGCGCAAGAGCACGCTCGAGAGTTCAGGGCTCCCGGGAAAACTCTCGGACTGTTCCGAGCGGGACCCGGCAAAATCCGAGATCTATATTGTAGAAGGAGATTCCGCAGGCGGCTCGGCCAAGGGAGGCCGGGACCGGAAATTCCAGGCAATCCTCCCTCTTCGCGGAAAGATCTTAAACGTGGAGAAAGCCGGTGAGCACCAGATCTTGAAGAACGCAGAAATCCAGACCCTCATCTCGGCTATCGGCACCGGGATCGGGGAGAGGTTCGATGCCGAACGGGCACGCTACCACCATATCGTGATCATGACCGATGCCGATGTCGACGGGGCCCATATCAGGACCCTGCTCCTTACCTTCTTCTACCGTTACATGGTCAAGCTGATCGAGGCAGGGTATGTCTATATTGCCCAGCCCCCTCTCTTCCGCATCGCCAAAGGAAAAGAGGAACGGTACGTGTTCTCCGAAGACGAGATGCAGAAGGTCTCAGCTGCAATGGGGGAGAAAGGCGTCTCCGTCCAGCGGTACAAGGGTCTTGGTGAGATGAATGCCCAGCAGCTCTGGGACACGACCATGGACCCGGCCCACCGTATCTTCCGTCAGGTGACCATTGAGGATGCTCTTGAAGCAGAAGAGATTTTCAAGACGCTGATGGGAAAAGACGTGGAGATACGCAAAAATTTCATCATCCGTCACGCAAAGGAGGTGACAAACCTTGACATCTGAAAACAATCCCCCGGCCGGCACCCCCGAGACTCACCGGGTTGAACCGATCAGCATCGAGAGCGAGATGAAAACATCGTTCATCAACTACGCGATGTCGGTCATTATCCAGCGTGCCATTCCCGATGTCCGGGACGGGTTAAAGCCGGTTCACCGCCGCTCCCTTTTCGCCATGTGGGAGATGGGCAACACCAGCGACAAGCCCACCAAGAAGAGCGCAAGGGTGGTTGGTGAAGTGATGGGTAAATATCACCCCCATGGTGATGCTTCCATCTACGACACCATCGTCAAGATGGCCCAGCCCTTTTCGTACCGCCAGATGCTCGTCCAGGGGCAGGGGAACTTCGGTTCAGTGGATGGCGACTCTGCGGCAGCAAGTCGTTACACCGAAGTCCGGCTCTTCCCGTATGCTGAAGCGCTCCTTGAGGATCTCGAAAAGGATACCGTGAAGTTCATCCCGAACTACGATGAGTCGCTTGAGGAACCAACCGTACTTCCCGCAAAGATCCCCAACCTGCTCGTCAACGGCACGGACGGTATCGCCGTCGGTATGGCAACCAAGATGCCACCGCACAACCTGCGGGAGGTCTGCGATGCGGTTGAGCATTACCTTGACAACCCGGAGATTTCCATAGAGGAACTGGTCCGCATCATGCCGGGCCCGGACTTTCCCACCGGCAGCATCCTGATGGGTGTTGAAGGAGTCAGGAATTACTACACGACCGGGCAGGGCCGCGTTGTTGTCCGCGGTGTGGCAACCATCGAGGAGTCCGAAGGCGGGAACCGGGGCGACCGGATCATTGTCACCGAACTCCCGTACCAGGTCAACAAGGCCCAGTGGATCACCGGTATTGCCGAGATGGTCAAGGACAAGAAGATCGATGGCATCTCCGATATCCGCGACGAGTCCGACAAGGAGGGCATACGGGTCGTCTTCGAGCTCCGCAAGGGCACGATGTCGCCGGTCATCTTGAACAACCTGTACAAGAACACGGCCCTTGAGAGCGGCTTCTCGGTCTCGAACCTCGCCATTGTCGACGGTCAGCCGAAGATCCTCAACCTTCACGGACTGCTCGGCCACTTCGTCCAGCACCGGATAGAGGTGATCCGGCGCAGGTCCGAGTTCGACCTCAAAAAAGCGCAGGACAAGGTCCATATCCTCAACGGCCTGCTCATAGCCCTCTCGAAGATCGATGCAATCATCAAGGCCATCCGTGCATCGGACACGGTCGACACTGCCCGAAACGCCCTTATCTCCGGGTTCGGGCTCGATGAGCCGCAGGCCAATGCCATCCTCCAGATGCAGCTGCGCCGTCTCGCGGCCCTGGAACAGCAGAAAATTACCGACGAGAAGAACGGGCTCGAAGCGGAGATCACCAGGCTTGAGACGATTCTCTCGAGCGAGGCAAACATCAAGGACGAGATCCGGCGCGAGATTAAAGAGGTTGCCGCAAAATTCGGTAACCCCCGCCGGACACAGATAGCACACGATACAAGCGATCTCTCGACTGAAGACCTCATCGAGGACAAGACCGTCCTTGTATCCATCACCACCGCTAATTACATCAAGCGCATCGATCTCGACACCTACCGCAAGCAGCGCCGGGGAGGCCACGGTATCACCGGCATGGCCACAAAGGAGGAGGACTTTGTTGATTCCGTCTTTGTAGCCGGCATGAAGGATTACCTTCTCTGCTTCACGAACCTGGGACGGGTGTACTGGCTGAAAGTATACCAGATACCCGAGAGCTCACGGATCGCCAAGGGCAAGCCGATCGTCAACCTCCTGAACCTGAAAGAGGAGGTCGTGACAACCGTCATCCCCATCCGCGAGTTCCGGGAGGACAGGAACCTCCTGTTCGCCACAAAGCTCGGACAGGCCATCAAGATCAAACTCAACGAGTTCTCCAACCCCCGCTCAACCGGCACCAACGCCATCAGGCTCCGTGAGAATGACCAGCTCGTTGATGTTATCCTGACAAACGGTACCAGCGAGATCGTTCTCACCACCCGGTTTGGCCAGAGCCTCCGGTTCAACGAGGAGACGGTCCGTACCGTTGGCAGGAACGCACAGGGTGTCCGGGGCATGAAGCTCCGTGGCGATGACACGATCGTCGCACTCACCCTTGTTGATAAGGACAACCTCCTCACCATCTCCGATGTCGGTTTTGGGAAGCGGACCGACTTTGACGAGTTCCGGGGGCATGGCCGGGGCACCATGGGCGTCCGGAACATGCAGCTCGAACGCGATGCGGTCATTATCGAGTCACGGGCGGTCTCCGACACGGATGAGATCATCGCCATGACCGCGTCCGGCGTGGTCATCCGCACACCGGTCAGCGAGATCCGGGTCATCGGCCGGGGTACCAAGGGTGTCCGGGTCATGCGTCTTGACGAGAAGGACAAGATCGTTGGTATCGCCTGTTTCTCGGCAGATATGGTTGCGGAGAATGGCAATGAAAGCGAACCCGGCCCGGAAAATGGTGCTGAACCAGACGGGTCCTGATACCACCCTTTTTTACCCGGTCTGAAAAAATGTAACAAGGATTCTTGGTTTTCGGCCCGCGTTTTTTTGCAGGCATATATTTTTGTACCTCTACCTCCCAATGCAAAGTGAGACACGGATATTCATGACGTATAACGAACGCGGACTTTCGGAATGTGTTGCCCAGATCCTGATCGCGTTCCTCGTCATCCTCGTTGCCCTCCTCATCATCGGGGCAATGACCGGGATTATCCCCGGACTGCTCCAGAAATCCGCGTTCATCGCAGTCACCGCATCATCGTTCGATACCGGCCCGGGAACCCACGTCATCCACCTCTACCATAAGCAAGGTGATCTGGTCAACCTGAACGGCACTTCCCAGACTGACGGGGTTTCAGAGATCGCCATCATGCTCACACCCCCATCAGGTCAACCGGTGCAGGTCCGGCCCGGCACAACGATCAAATCCACTGCCTGGGGTCCCGGCCAGTACCTGGCGATCTACGAGCCCAGCACCAGTCCTGGCATCTACGAGTATTCCGATTTACCCACGGCAGGGACGGATATCCCGGCAGGAGACTACACCGTCCAGATCATCGATTCGAAAGTGAATGTGCTCCTCCATACCCTGAAAGTTACCATTCCCTGATGCGGCAATCATTCCAGGCACCCCCTCTTCCGGATCCCGCATCATTTATCACCATCCCCCCCAATTTCTCTCATGATACGTGCATGTTCAGGAAGACAATTTCCATCAGATCGCAGACCGAGGGGGAGATCTTCGACATTACGCCACAGGTGAAGGCAGTTGTTCGCGAAAGCGGGATTGTCGACGGGCTTGTCCATCTCTTTGTCCGGCACTCCACTGCTGCGCTTACGACCATCGAGTACGAGAATGGCGTGCTCGCCGACCTGAAACGATCGCTCTCCGTACTGGCTCCGGATGATATCCCCTATGCCCATGATTCCCGCTGGGGGGACGGGAACGGGCGCTCTCATGTCAAAGCTGCGCTTGTCGGCCCCGACCTTACCGTTCCGCTTGCCGCAGGAGAACTGATGTGCGGAACATGGCAGCAGATCGTGCTTCTGGAACTGGACGCAAATGCCGGGCGGGAGCGGACGATCATCTGTACGGTTATCGGCGGGTGAGGGCAGATTATCTGCAAAGGCGCCCTGCAGGAACCTGTAATACGTCTTGGGAAGGATATGACAATGGAACTCAAAGAGCAGATCCGGAAACGGTGCGCTGAACAGGAGATTCCGCTGGTCGGATTTGCGCCGGCAGCCCGCTGGGACGAGCCCATCTTCCTGCCATGGGTGCCGGATGAGTTCCGGCCCCGTGCAATCTTTCCGGAAACCGCTACGGTTATCGTTCTCGGGCTGCCGGTCAGCCTTCCGGTGATCGAGACCGCCCCGTCCATCCATTACCACGAACTCTACCGCACGGTCAACACCCTGCTGGATATGCATGGCTACCGGCTTTCTGAATGGCTCACCCGCGAGGGGCATCCCTCGCTCTGGATTCCCCGCGACGGTTACGGCTCGATAGCGATCCTCAAAGAGAACCCGGTCGCCTTCTTTTCCCACCGGCACGCGGCACTCCTGGCCGGCCTCGGGACGTTTGGCGTGAACAATACCCTCCTGACGCGGGAGTTCGGGCCCCGGGTGCGGTTCGTTTCTATCTTCACGAGCGCCGCGATACCCCCCGATCCGCTCATCACCGAACCGCTATGTACCCGCTGCATGCGATGTGTGAAAGCATGCCCGGTCAAGGCGCTCTCCGGAAAAGATTATCCGGAAGGGCTTACCGACAAGCGAGCCTGTTCGTTGCGTTCCGAAGCGCTCGCAAAACGATCCATATCGCCCTGTGGGCTCTGTATCAGGGTCTGCCCGGCAGGTGAGGACCGGAAACGGTACGGCAGGACGGATATGGCGATCTATGATGGTGACGATATGCGATACAGGCGTTACCACCAGGCATGGAATCATGTTCGGACCTATGGCGGCGCAAAACGGCAGCCCCCGGCGCCACAGAATCCCGATCCTTTAAATACAAACAACCCAAAATCCGGGGTATGAACCGTATCTCCGTATACTTTGTCTTCCTTCTCGTTGTTGCCGCAATGGCTGCCGGCTGCACCACCCCGCAAACCCCGGCGCCCGTTGCAACACCGGTCCCGACCACGGATACCACCCCCGTTCCGGTTGCACCGCCCGTTCCCGAATCCCTTGTTGGCCACTGGACCCTCACCACGATGGGCATCCAGGACGGGACTGCCGTCATCCACCCGGATTATGGGATTACCCTGACGCTCAACCCTGACGGTTCGCTGACCGGCTACACCGGCTGCAACAATTATTTCGGATCCTTTACCCTGACCGGGGCAGTGACCCCCAAAGGTGCGGGGATGGCCATCAGTGATATTGGTATGACCAAGATGTACTGCGCACCATACGCAGAGCAGGAACAGGATTACCTTGCCATTCTAAAAAAGACCGCAGCATTTGATGCCAGTGCTACTGAACTGACACTCACGGCAGACACCATGGATGTTCTCGTCTACCAGCGCACGGAAACGCTGCCAACGCCCGCGTAACTGCCATATCCGGCCCCAAGCCGGTTTTCCACCCAATTTTTCTCTTAAATAATCTTAAAAACAAACCGTTTTCCCGGAATCTATAGAGAAAGTTTTATACCAGATTGCAGTATTTTGTATATTCATGGAGCGGTGTGCAGCATGGATCCTGAGGGCGGGGATTGGAGAGGACCATCACTTCCGGTAACTTCCCAGCCATCACCGGCCAACGGGAAGAACACGGTCTCCATTACTGTTCTCTATGTTGATGATGAACCTGCACTTCTGGATCCGGTCCGCCATTATCTTGAACGAAAAGGAACCTTTACGGTAGAGACCGCCACCAGCGCAAAGAGCGCACTGTCCCTGATCCGGAAAAAACCATTCGACGTCATCGTCTCGGATTACCAGATGCCGGTGATGGACGGGATCCAGCTCTTAAAACTCCTGCGGGAGGAGAACAATCCCATACCGTTCATCCTGTTCACCGGCAAAGGCCACGAGGACGTGGTGGTTGAAGCGTACAATGCCGGGGCCGATTTCTACATCCCAAAAGGCGGCAACCCAAAAGCCATGTTCCTCGATCTCACCCAGAAGATCACCCAGATCGTCACCCGTCGAAGGTCCGAGCTGGCGCTGTTTGAGAGCGAGGAGCGGTACCGTAAGGTGGTCGAGCAGAGTCATGATGCCATCTTCATCTACCAGAAGTCAAACCTGGTCTTTGTCAACGACCAGGTGGTGAAGATCTCCGGGTACACAAAAGAGGATATTCTCCGGCTCAACATCTGGGACATCATCCACCCGGATGACCAGAAACCCTTAATGGATATGGCACGGGAACAGGAATCGGCAACGTCAGTTCCCAGTACCTTTGAAGCCCGGATCCTCACCCGGAGCGGTGAGTTGCGGTACCTTGAGATCGCGATAACCTCGCTTGCCTTCAATGGTGTGGAATCCGTCCTCGGATCTGCCCGCGACATCACCGAACGAAAACATGCCGAAGAAGCGATCAGAAAGAGCGAGGAGAAGTACCGCTCGATCTTCAATACCTTCGATGACCTCTATTACCAGACGGATATGAACGGAATCATCACAACCCTCTCGCCATCCTGTAAAAAAATTACCGGGTGGGACCCGTCCGAACTGATCGGATTGCAGGTGACCGATCTTTACCCGTACCCGGAACAGCGCAAACTCCTGCTCGATCACATGTTTGTGAACGGCGAGGTCCATGATTACGAAGTGATCCTGCGCAACAAGAAAGGTGAAAACCTCAATGTTTCTGTCACCAGCCATGTTGTTCGGAATGAAGCGGGCGAACCCGTTGCCATTGAAGGGGCCCTCAGGAATATCACCGAAAGGATCCGGGTCGAGAACGCGCTCCACGCCAGCGAAGTCCGGTTCCGGACGCTCGCAGACTTCCTCCCGGTCATGGTCTTTGAGACCGATCTGAACGGCATGCTCACGTTCGGCAACCGCCTGATCCTTCCGGTTTTTGGGATCGACCCTTCGGCAATCGGGTCCGATATCAATGTTCTCAATTATATTGTACCCGAAGAACGGGAGATGGCACGGGAAAATATCAGGAAGATGTATGCCGGGATCCCGCGCAGTTCCAATGAATATACGTTAATCCGGCATGACGGAACCACCTTTTCGGCCATGATCTCGACCAGCGCAATCCAGGAAGACAGGACCAAAGCACCGGTCGGCATGCGGGGCGTCATCATTGACCTGACCGAGCGAAAGGAGGCAGAAAAGGCACTCCGCGAGAGCGAGGAGTTGTTCCGTACCCTCTTCAACAATGCCAGCGACGCAATCTATCTCCACGAGATGCGGCCGGACGGGAAGCCGGGGCAGTACATCATGGTCAACGAGATCGCCTGCACCCGTCTTGGATATTCGCGCGAGGAACTCCTCGGAATGTCGCCGTTCGATATCGTGAGTATCGCCCACACCCTTAGCATGGCGGATATCTCCCGCGAGATCCGGAAAACCGGGCAGGCAACCTTCGATGCAGTTCACAAAAGAAAGGACGGGTCGGAATATGCCGTAGAGATCAATGCCCACCTCTTCGATCTGCAGGGCCGGCAGGTGTCCTTGTCCATTGCCCGGGACATCACGGAACGCAAGCAGATGGAGGATGCCATCCGGGCAAGCGAGCAGCGACTGCACGCGATCATCGATGGCGCAGCCATCCCGCTCTTTGTCATCAACCGGAACCATGAGGTCATCTACTGGAACCGGATGCTCGCCCGGTATACGAAAATTTCAGAAGAAGACATCTTAGGGACAAAAGAGACCTGGAAAGCCTTTTACGACATGCCCCGCCCGGTCATGGCCGATCTCGTCATTGATAACAACCTTGTTGCACTGGATGAATGGTACAAGGGAGAATGCACAGAGTCAAAGCACACCCCGGGTGCCTTTGAGTTTACGGAATTCTTTAAAGAAATCGGCAAAAACGGTACCTGGCTCCACTGCACGGCAATCGTGATCCGCGATGACCGGGGAGACGTTATCGGCGCCCTTGAAACCCTTGAGGATGTCACCGAACAACGCAAAGCCGAAGAGGAACTCATTGGCAGCGAGACCTATCTCAAGACGATCTTCAACTCCGTCCAGACCGCGCTCGTCATCATCGAGCCGGAGACTCACCGGATCTTCGATCTCAACCCTGCGGCAGAGAGGCTGGTCGGGATTGGCCGCGAAGAACTCATCGGGAAACCCTGCCAGCAGGGGATCTGCCCGGTAAAGGAGGGACGGTGCCCGATAACCGATCTCAAGCTCTGGTTTGAGAATACCGAACAGCTCATCATCACGGCATCGGGAACGAAAGTTCCGGTAACCAAGACCATTGTTCCGGTCACGATCACCGGAAAACACTACCTTTTGGAGAACATTCTCGACATCACCGACCGCAAACGGGCAGAGGACGCCATGCAGAAGGCGTATTTCGAGCTCGAACAGAAGGTTGAAGAGCGGACTTCTGAACTGAGCAGGCTCACCGGAAACCTCCGGAGCGAAATTGCTGAACGGAACCGGGTCATGGAAGCCCTCAGGATAAGCGAGGAGAAGTACCGTTCGCTCGTGGAACAGACCAACGATCTCGTCTTCCATATCGATAAAGATGGGCTTATCACGTATATCAGCCCGAACATCCGGTCAATCCTTGGCTTTTTGGACACGGATGTCCTCAACAAAAGCCCGACCCTGTTCATGACAAAAGCCAGCCAGCCGGCTTTTGTGAGTCTGCACGAGCATAATATCAGCCTCCAGAATCCCGTATCCGGCATCGAACTCTCGTTTGTGGATACCGAAGGACAGGTGCACCTCTTTGAGATCAACGGCACACCCCACATTGACGCATCAGGCACCTTCATCGGTTTTTCGGGAATTGCCCGCGACATCACCGATAAAAAGGCTCTCCAGGACGAGATCTCCGCATCGTTAAAGGAGAAGGAGATCCTCCTAAAAGAGATTCACCACCGGGTCAAGAACAACATGCAGGTGATATCGAGCCTGCTCAGTTTGCAGGCAAAGATGGTGAAAGACGAGAAGAGCCGGGATGCGATAAAAGAGAGCCAGAACCGCGTGATGTCGATTGCGCTCGTCCACGAGAAACTCTATAAATCAAAAAGTCTCGCAGAGATCAATTACAGCGAATATATCCGGAAAGTGGCGCAGAACCTGCTCGACTCGTACAATGTCCAGGCAGACAAGGTGGAGCTGACCGTTGAGGCAGATGAGATCATCCTGCCGATTAGTAAAGCAATCCCCGTCAGCCTGATCATCAACGAGCTCCTCTCCAATTCCTTAAAATATGCATTTCCTGATGACCGGAAAGGAACCGTCGGGATTATCCTTAAAAAGGAGGGTGACCGGTATCTCCTCACAGTCCGGGACAACGGCGTGGGCCTCCCTGCCGGGTTCGCGTGGGAGAAGACGGAAACGCTGGGTCTCCAGCTCGTGACCTCCCTTGTGGGGCAATTGGCCGGTACCATCGACTTTTCAGGAGATGGCGGATGTGAATTCAGGATAGCTTTTACCGTAGAGGCAGGAACAGGTGAAGATCATGGGTGAGACAAAAATTCTTGTGGTTGAGGATGAGGCAATAACCGGTATGGATATCCAGAGAAGTCTGGTTGAGATGGGATACTCGGTTGTAGCGGTAGCAACGACCGGCGAACTGGCAGTCCGTAAGGCATCAGAACTGCACCCGGACCTGATCCTGATGGATATCATGCTTGCAGGGAAGATGAACGGAATCGAGGCAGCAGAAGAGATCAAACGGCAGCTCCGCATCCCGGTGATCTACCTCTCGGCCTACAGCGATGACTCGTACCTGGCAAAAGCCAAGCTCACCGAGCCCTTCGGGTATATCCTCAAGCCGTTCCGGGAACTGGAACTCAAGACCACCATCGAGATGGCATTGTACAAGCATGCCATGGAACACGCGCTCCGGGTCAGCGAAGCGACCACCCGCGTCCTCCTGAATGCCACCGATGACATCCTCTTCCTTGCCGATACCAATGGTCGCATCCTTGCAGCGAACGAGTCCCTGGCTCACCAGTCGGGAAAATCTGTCAGTGAACTCACCGGGACCAACACATCCGGTCTTGTCACGCAGGGTATCCTCTCCCAGCGGATGGCTGGCTGGAACGTGAACATCACCCACAAAAAACCCGAGCACTTTGAAGAGGAGTTCCGGGGCAGGTGGTTTGATACCACGGTCTACCCCGTCCTCAATCCCGAAGGAGACGTGGTATTGTTTGCCGTCTATATCAGGAACGTCTCATCCAGCAAGAGGACAGAAGAACAGGCACGGCTCAACGAGGAGTTCTTCCGTTCCTTAATCGAGGACACCTCCGATATCATCGCCATCCTCAACAGTGACGGCACAATACGGCACGAGAGCCCCTCCATCAACCGGACCCTGGGCTACACGGCAGAAGATCTCGTCAACAAACCCCTCTATACCATCATCCCGGAGAACGATGTGGCAGCGGCCCGGGAGATCGTTGCCGGGATTCTTGAAAGCCCGGGAATGATCCGGCCGATCCGGCTGGTGCTCAAAAAGAAAGACGGCAGCACCTGTGTCATGGAAGGGATCATCAGCAACTTATACGGCAACCCGGTCATTGACGGAATTGTATTAAACGGGTGGATCCGCAAGGGCTGATCGCTGCGGCGGTTTACCGGCAGGGAGTGTTTTTCCCACTCCTGCACCAATCGGGCCCCTGCCGGGGACGGGGGCCAATACGATACAGCAGGACCGGTACCACATCCTTCTCGCAGGAGGGGGGTTCACCATTCCAAGGGGTGGCAATCAGTCCGGCAGCCGGCTGTTTTTTTCAAAACCCGGCACATCCACGTAACAGAACGGGTCTTCAGAAAAGAAATCCCCGCCCGCGGCATGTGCCCGTACCCGGCACCCGCCACCGCAGAGTTCCCGGTAGCAGCACGCCCCGCACCGGCCCGAGAACGCGGCATCCTTTTTGCGGAACAGGGCAAGCGCAGGGTTATCCGCACCGGCCCAGAGATCGCTGAACGGACGGGTCAGGACATTCCCCACACAAAATTCCGGCGACCGTGCGAACTGGCAGGGCCAGACATTTCCCCAAGCATCGATGTTCGCCACCCGGGTTGCGGCGCTGCACCCGCCCTTTAATGATGCGAGCAGTTCGCGGGCATCGGGAAGATCCACGGATCGATCCTTCTCCATGGATGCCAGCAGGTGGACACAGTCCTGCGGGGCATCGACGGTCAAAAACTCCATTGCGGAAGGATCAATCTCCTGTGCTTTCCGGTACAGGAGGGATAAGGCGTGAACAACCTCATTGTGATCCAGCTGGAGCCGTGCATACGATTCACATCCCCGTCCCGACGGCACGAGCCAGTACAGGCAGAACCGCGATGCACCAATCCGGAGGGAGAGGTCGATGAGCGCTTCCAGCTCGGCGTAGTTCTCCGTTGTCAGCGTAACCCGTGCCCCGCACCGGAGCCCGGCGTCCCTGCATGCGGCAAATGCTGCCACGGTCCGATCAAATGCTCCGGCATGGTTCCGGAACCGGTCGTGGGTTGCAGCGGTTGCACCGTCAAGCGAGAGCCCGGCATATTCGATGCCGGATTCTTTGATCCTCCGCGCAATCTCCGGCGTGATGAGCGTGCCGTTGGTGCTCAGGGCCATCTTCAGGCCACGACCCCGTGCATGGCGTGCAAGGTCAAACAGATCCTCCCGCAGGAGCGGTTCGCCGCCCGTGAAGAGGATGAGCGGGACGCCCATGTCCGCGAGGTCATCGATGACAGAGAACGCTTCCGTTGTTGAGAGTTCTCCTTCCGTTGTCCGCCCGGGCCCGGAGCTGCTGTAACAGTGGGTGCAGGAAAGATTGCACCGGTCGGTCACATTCCAGAAGATGACCGGCCGGTACATGCCAGTGAATGCGAGAACGGAACCGGGTTGATCGGCCTGGGGCTTATGCCGGTGGTGCATCACGCTGCTGACCGTTCCCCTGCCGTGCAGGCACTGCGTGATCCGGTTCATTCGCACCCGCCCCCGTTCTCCCCCATCCGCACGTTCGGGACACGCTTGAACTCGCGGGTGCTGAAGAGGACAACATAGTCGTGGCAGTGGATCGACCGGGCGATTTTGTCCACCTCCCCCTCAACAGATTCCCTGCTGTACCCGTGGTGCACAGTATAATGGGTGTACTCCCACCGGCCCGGCACCGGCTCGCGTTCATAACAATGGGTCACGGAGGGAAACGCAGCCAGCAGTGCCCCCGTATCGCCATGACCGGTACCCACCGGTTTCCATGCAACAAGGGCGTTTGCAACAACCCCCACCTTCCGCTGGTCGATACGGGCGCGGAACTTCCGGATAATGCCGGCTTCCTTAAGCTTCCGGATACGCTGGAGAACCTCATCTTCCAGAAGATCAAGCCGTTTTCCGATCTCCATAAACGGGGCCGGAACGAGCGGCAGGCCGCGTTCAAGTTCCCGGAGGAGGAGGATGTCAGTCGGGTCCATCATACCGCTCCGAGGGATGTACTGGCAAAAAAGCGAACCGCACATCGATCTTGATCTTCTTTCTGGTTGGCAGGTTGAGAGCGTCCGTTGCCCTGATCCCGGCCCGGTGCAGGATATCATCCAGGATCTTCCGGAGGCCCTCCGGGTCCGGGGCGGCAATCGTGAACCAGAGATTGTATTCATGGTCCCGCCGGAAATTGTGAGAAACCGACGGGTACGTGCTGATGATTCCGGCAACCTCCTCGATCCGGTCCTCTCCGACGCGGAGGGCGACGAGCGTTGCTGCATGCAGGCCGAGAGGCCGGGATTCGAGCACCGGGGATATACCCCGGATAATGCCGGCAGCGGTGAGGCGATTCAGCCGCACGATAGCCTCTTCTTCGGGTATTCCCAGACGGTCCGCGATCCCCTGCCATGGTCGCGACGTTACCGGCAGGTCATCCTGCAGTGCATCGAGCAGGGCAAGGTCAATATCATCCGTAGGTGGCAACGGGTTCATAAAATCACCTTCCCGGGATCGTACGGGCACCACGGGTCTTCCCCGCAGATCTCCCCGGCCAGTTCATCGGGGGCGGCAAGACCATCGCACCAGAGCGGGGAGGCCGCATCCTCCGGGCGATATGCCCGTGCCCGGCACCCGCCGCAGCTCTCCTTCCAGGTGCACCGGCCGCACTTCCCCGTGAGCCGGGCCGGGTCGCGGAGCGCGGCAAAGAGTAAGGAGTTATTCCAGATCTCGCCAAACGACGTTGTCCGGACATTGCCGGCCCGGACCGGCAGGTACGGGCAGGGGGTGACATCCCCATTCGCATAGATCCGGCAGTAGGTTATGCCGGCAAGGCAGCCCCGGCCCCATGCAGGATTTTTTATCCCGAGTTCATCTGCAATCCGGCGAAACTGCGGCGCACAGGTGGGGCGGATACTGAGGCCAGAATCCGGGTACCGGATCAGGATCTGTCGGATCAGGTCCTCGTATTCCTCCATGCTGCGGGGTTCGATCTGCCGTGCCCGGCCCGTGGGAATGGGAAAGAAGAGCTGAAAGTCGCGGACACCACGCGAAGTTCCAAGGCCGATAACGCCTTCGACTTCGCCAATGGCAGAACGCATCACCGACATGTTGATCTGGACATTCATTCCTGCCTCGCGGCAGTACCCGATGGCAGCAACCGCCCGCTCCCAGACCCCGTCAATGCCACGGAACGAGTCATGAACGGTCGGATCTTCAGAATCAATACTGATGGCAACCGCCCGGATACCCGCATCGCGGAGTCTTCCGGCAGTGTCAAAGTCGAGGAGATACCCACTCGTACCCATGACCATCCGGAGTCCCTGCTCTGTGCCATACCGGGCAATCTCAAAAACATCCCTGCGGAGAAGCGGTTCGCCCCCGCTCAGCACCACGATCGGTGTCCCGGTTGCACGGATCTGATCGATAACCCCGAACGCTTCCTCCGTTGAGAGCACGCCGGCTGCTTCCTTCCCTGCGTCAACGTAGCAGTGCGAACAGTGCAGCGGGCACTTCAGGGTGATGTTCCACGAGATGATCCGGGGCGGTTGAGGGAGTGTATCTGCCGGCAATTGGTGTATCTCACCACTCTCTCTATGAACCGATGATAAAAAAACCATCTGGTCCATGCACGTGGCTGGTGAAAATTTCTGATATACGGGAAAAAAAGAGGCTGTCAGGATCCGGCTGTTCACGCCGGAACCGCGCCATCTTCAAACAGGTATTTCCAGACAAGGGCAGCAATCACCGCACCGATGATCGGGGCGATGATGAACATCCAGAGCTGGGCGAGCGCCGTGCCCCCGACAATAAGAGCGGGGCCGAGGCTCCTTGCGGGATTGACCGAGGTGCCGGTGATCATGATGCCCACAATATGGATGAGCGTGAGCGAAAGGCCGATCGCGATGCCGGCAAACCCGGGAGGGGCCGCTTTGCTGGTAGCACCGAAGATGACGATCAGGAAGACGAAGGTGAGCACAATCTCGGCAATAAAACCAGCCATCATCGAGTACCCGCCGGGAGATGCTGCCCCATACCCGTTCTGGCCAAGACCGTCAATGGCGATGCTGTAGGCCGGAACACCCGACGCGACAACGAGAAGGAGCGCTGCGGCAATGACGGCGCCGATACACTGGACAATGATGTAGATCACGGCATCCTTTGAGGGGATCTTGCCGTTCACGAGCATCGCAATGGTGATGGCCGGGTTGATATGGCAGCCCGAGATTGGACCGATGGCATAGACCATCACAAGAACGGCAAGACCGAATGCGAACGCAATACCAAGGACGCCAAGGGACTTTCCTGCAATGACCGCTGCTCCGCAGCCAAAGAAGACAAGGACGAACGTCCCGATGAGTTCTGCAAGATATTTCTGAGTGTCACTCATAGCATGGACCTTCAAAAAACGATTGCCCGGCAACCGTTGACTGGTATTTCTGCCGTTGCATGTGATAGGTGTATCGGTCATTCATGGGCACCAGGACCCCGCTGATTTTTCTATCCCATCCGCCAACCATATGATTGAAAAGAACAAAAGAGTGCCACGCATGGAGGTCCACGTGTCCGAAAGTTATGGGTATTCAAAGGAGGATATCCGGCAAATTGCAGGCCGGCTTCGTATGGCCCGGACCAGGGGCGAACTCCTCGGGCTTCTCACCTGCGAAGTTCGCCATTACACCATCTTTGATCTCCAGATCATCGGCGGCCGGCTCAACAGCGAGATCGAACTACTTCCCTCCCCCTACCGCGAGGCGGTCCGGCCTTACTTCCGGGGCCAGCTCTTCGACCGGCACCACCAGTTGCTTTCACTGGGACGAACAGGGATTTCGGTCCACCAATTGGATCAGCCCTTCCGGGATCCGGAACTGGTGGAGAAGTACTGGGAGATGGTGCCGGAGGGCTGCTTTGTGTGGGACGACGAAAGCGAGCGCAACCCGTACTTCAGGAACCCGAAGAACCGGCTCTTCTATTACCTGATCGCAGCATTTACCATGTTCGTGCTCGATGAACCGGGGCACCCGGTCGGCATGCCGTTCCCCGGCGGATTTGCCGTGGAGAAGCGGGGCAGTGACTATTACTGCCTGATCCGGGACAAGGAGAAGGACGTCTTTTACTCGATCTGTAACTTCTGCCCGGCAAAGCAGACCGAAGAGCCACACCGGTAACCATCCCCGGTTTACCCGGGGACGTTTTCGGGATATGGCATCAGGAGAAGGTTAATGTAGCCACAGGAAAAAGGCTCCACTATGGGCATTGCCTGATCCGTCCCCCTGCGTATTTGCAGAGGAGCATCCAAAAGAGCAGAAGACGCTCACTCCCGCTCCCGGGGAACCGATCCGCGGCAACGAGAACGCCCGTAAGACCGGGTATCGCGGCCTCAGGGCTGCCTGTGGATACCCGGCCTGCCAGCGCACACGGAACTGAATGGTTAGTATCTGGAATGGAATTTAAAAAAAAAAGACACTGATGAAGGTTATCCTATGAGTGACGAAAGCAAATGCCCGGTAACGGGCATGAGGGGCCAACAGCCAATTGGCAGGGGCACATCGAACCGGGACTGGTGGCCGAACCAGCTGAACCTGAAGGTCCTCCACCAGAACTCTCCCCTGGCAAGTCCGATGGATCGGGACTTCAACTATGCCAAAGAGTTCAAAAGCCTCGACCTTGCAGCGGTCAAGGCGGACCTTAAGGCGATGATGACCGATTCAAAGGACTGGTGGCCGGCGGACTTCGGCCACTATGGGGGCCTCATGATCCGCATGGCATGGCATTCTGCCGGGACGTATCGCATGGGCGACGGCCGGGGCGGTGCCGGTTCCGCCCAGCAGCGGTTCCCCCCGCTCAACAGCTGGCCCGACAACGTGAATCTCGACAAGGCACGACGCCTCCTCTGGCCAATCAAACAGAAGTACGGCCGGAAGATCTCGTGGGCCGATCTTATGATCCTTGCCGGGAACGTGGCCCTTGAATCGATGGGGTTCAAAACATTCGGCTTTGCCGGTGGGCGGGAGGATGCCTTCGAACCCGATGAATCGGTGTACTGGGGCTCCGAGAACACGTGGCTGGATGATAAGCGCTATTCTGGAGACCGTGACCTGGAAAACCCGCTCGCTGCCGTGCAGATGGGGCTCATTTACGTCAACCCCGAAGGCCCGAACGGCGTCCCCGATCCGGTTGCTGCGGCAAAAGATATCCGCGAGACCTTCGCCCGCATGGCCATGAACGACGAAGAGACGGTCGCCCTTATCGCCGGCGGCCACACGTTCGGGAAGACCCACGGTGCCGGGCCTGCGACCCATGTGGGGCCCGAGCCGGAAGCAGCCCCCATCGAGGAGCAGGGACTTGGCTGGAAGAGCAGTTTCGGTACCGGGAAGGGCGGTGACACGATCACGAGCGGCCTTGAGGTCACCTGGACCAACACGCCGACGAAGTGGAGCAACAACTTCTTCCGGATCCTGTTTGGGTACGAATGGGAGCTGACAAAGAGCCCGGCCGGTGCACACCAGTGGCAGCCGAAAGGCGGCGCAGGCGCCGGCACGATCCCGGATGCCCACGATCCATCAAAGCGTCACGCCCCGACCATGCTGACCACGGATCTTTCCCTCAGGTTCGACCCTGCCTATGAAAAGATCTCGCGACGATTCTACGAGCACCCGGACGAGTTAGCCGATGCCTTTGCCCGGGCATGGTTCAAGCTGACGCATCGCGACATGGGGCCGCGCTCGCGCTATCTTGGCCCGGAAGTGCCTGCCGAGGAGCTTATCTGGCAGGACCCCATCCCCGCAGTCGATCACCCGTTGATCGACGAGCAGGACATAGCTGCCCTCAAGGAAACGATCCTCTCGTCGGGGCTGTCCGTATCCCAACTGGTCTCGACTGCCTGGGCATCGGCCTCCACATTCCGGGGCTCCGACAAACGGGGCGGTGCAAACGGCGCACGGATCCGGCTCGCACCCCAGAAGGACTGGGAGGTCAACCAGCCGGCAGAACTCGCAAAAGTGCTCAAAACACTCGAAAGCATCCAGGGTGAGTTTAACCGAGCGGCCCCGGGAGGAAAGAGGGTCTCGCTAGCTGACCTGATCGTGCTTGCCGGGTGTGCCGGTGTCGGGCAGGCTGCAAAGAATGCCGGCCACACGGTGACGGTCCCCTTCATACCGGGGCGCATGGACGCTTCGCAGGAGCAGACCGATGCAGCATCCTTTGCCGTGCTCGAGCCGAAAGCGGACGGTTTCCGCAACTACCAGAAGACCCGTTATGCGGTCCCTTCCGAGGCGTTGCTGGTTGACAAAGCGCAACTCCTGACCCTTTCCGCACCGGAGATGACGGTGCTTGTTGGCGGCATGCGCGTGCTGGACACCAATGCCGGGCACACCCCGCACGGGGTTTTCACGAATACACCGGGGGTTTTGACCAACGACTTCTTCGTCCACCTGCTTGACATGGACACGGAGTGGAAACCGGTAACAGAAGCCGGCGACCTGTTCGAAGGGCGTGACCGGAAGACCGGTAAAGTCCGGTGGACCGGCACCCGTGTCGACCTCATCTTTGGTTCAAACTCCCAGCTCCGGGCTCTTGCTGAGGTGTACGCGAGTGTTGATACAAAAGAGAAGTTCGTCCATGACTTCGTGGCGGCATGGGCCAGAGTGATGAACCTTGATCGCTTCGATCTTGCAGGCACGGAAAAGACCAGGGCGGCGCAGGGCAGGTAGATAAGGGTGACAAAGATGAGGGGGAGATATATCCCCGTCAACTTTTTTTTTAGATGGGGCAGGAACAGGGGGGATTAGCCGGTTTTTCGGCCATTACCTGCGGGAGCGGGGCAGCTGATTGCCCGGCCTTTGCCCGAACTCCCGCGAATAGCAACGATATAGCGGATGCTGTCGGGGTACTAATGGATACGAAACGGGGACGGGTGGTTCCCGCCCGCTCTCTTTTCTCTCCTAAAAATGAGGAAGCAGATCAGTCCAGCGGAATAGTCTCAAGCTGGGATACCAGCTCCCAGATCCGGGTCCGGGCATGGATGGGCATGTTGGGATCGTTTGATATCTCGTCGATCTTGGAGATGGCTTCCGCGGCCCGGAGCCCCATTGCCTTGGAATTGTTCGTGAGCAGCGTTTTGGTCTCGTCAGCTACGCGCCGGATATTTCGGGGTATTGAACCGTCTTCCTGGATGTGCTGCAGCATCAGGATACAGTTTTCCATAGTTTTTTCAGGGCTGGGCATGATATTACCACCTGTGTACCTGTAGTTAATATGCCGGACGGACATATATAGGTTGAATATCAGAGTCGACGGTGATTTACGATATGACTTCACGAAAGGAAGAGGAGATTATGGCTGAATACCTCTTAAAAGGAGGGAAGATGCTTGAAAAGTCCTGCAAGACCTGCGGCTGCCCGCTCTTTGAGGTGAAGGGCAAGACCCTCTGCGTGGTCTGTGCCGAGAACGCGATTGCAGAGAAAACCGCCGCGCCCGCAGCAACCACTGCCGCGATGCAGCAGACCGCTCACCATGACCATGTTCACGGGCATGGAGAGACGTGCACCTGCGGAGTGGATCATGACGAGGAATCGTGCTCCTGCGATGAAGACGGGGGCCTCACCGAGGAACTCGCGTTCACGATCCATTCCTTATGCCTCCGCATCCAGAACGAGAAGGACCCCAATCACGTCCTCACGCTTATGGAAGCGGTGAAGGAAGGGACCGACGCACTTGAGACGCTGTGCAAGCTTTGAATGGGATCTCTTTTTTTTATCTGGTGAAAACAGATTATCCGTTTATTTCCCGGGTCCCCTGATCAGAAATTATGAGGGTGACCCCCTCTCTCCCCCAAAGGGGGAGGCAGCCCAAGGGGCGATCCCCTTGACCCCCGCAGGGAATAATTCCTTCTTTTACCAGCAATGAGTTTTTCAAATCCGGCCTTCCGACCTGCAAGCATTTAACCGATTATCAGCGACCCTGATCCATGCATCCGGGCAACCATGTCCACATCATCAGCGCGGGGGAGAAGATCCACACGGCATTTCCGGCAATGCTCCGAAAGCTTCCGGGCATCAGCCGCACGTATGTTATTGCCGATGGGGAGACCTACGGCACCTCGTCCAATCCCGTGGTCGAGAAAGAGCGGGCTGCAACCCGTCACGCGGTCGAAGCGGTAAAAGACCTCTCATCATCCCTCTCCATCCCGTTCGCGCGCGAGACCGTCTTTACCCCGGTCTTTTCGTCCGCCCGCAGCGTGCTCACCAAAATACGGCGCGAGAACAGAAAGGCCCGGTTCACCCTCGACCTTTCGGGCGGGCCAAAGGAGATGTGCATGGCCCTCTTCTCCCTTGCGCCATGGCTTGGCGGCGAGGTCTGGACCTCGTTTGACGGGAAGATCCCGCAGCGGGTGCCGGTGCCGGACCGGGACATCCGGGCAATGATGGCAAACGTGAACTACCAGACGATCCTTGCCGTGCTCTTGCGGAACCGCCCGGTGCCGCTGAACACTCCGGATCTCCCGTTCGTTGCGAGGCAGTATCTGTTCAGCCAGGTCTGGCCGTACTATATCCGGTCGAGGGAACGAAAACCGGAGCCGGGTAAGCCGGTGCCCCTGTATAAACGGGGGAGGAAACCGGCGAATAATCTGTCGCAGCAGACATTTTCAACATTCATGGCACAGCTCCGCAATGCCGGGCTCATTGAAGAGGGACAGGATTCCGGGAACCGGAAAGAGAAGATGTACCGGATATCCAGCGAGGGGGAGACAGCATTCAGGTTCTTTGCGGGGCCGGCTGCGAACTCGATTATCAACCAGATGCTTGAAGTGGTGTAATCCGGCCCATTTTTTGGGGGACCCCCCCCACCCAATCTTTTTCAATCGCGAAAAAACCGTGTCAGTAAGGTTGCCGATTATCGGATAATTATCCGACAAAACAGCGCAATATCCGACAATTTTTCCGGGCCTCCGGCGTGTGGTTGCCGGTCGATGTGGCAGGGGTCGATTGAAACTTTGCGAGCGGGGGGTGAGGGGGTGCTTGAAAATTTTTTGCTGAGGGGGTGGGGGGTAGCTGAAAACCAGATGCGCCCGATCCATTGAATTGCAACCGAACTCCACTGATCCCATAAGTTCTCCCACCATCCGGGCCATCGGGACAAATCACGATAGGAAAAAGTGAAACGGCGACCGTTCAGTTATCCGAACGCGAGCCCGCCGAGATTTACAAGGAAGATAATAATCACCGATGCTCCTACTGCGATAAGAGCGTTCCCAAGAGAGATCCGGTGAGTATACGAGATTGCCTGTACCCACAGAATAATGCTCCAAATAACAAGAACCGGAAAGAGCATACTCAGGAATACTGATGGGGCGACCACGATGTAGAACGGAATTGATCCGTCGTTGGGAATTGTTAATCCCATCACAACCGAGCCGATTATCATGACAAAAAAACCGAATCCTGCCGGGAATATGCCATAGCCGACATTCTGGATTGTTGCCGGGAGAGTTCCTGACCCGGAAAGCAGGCGGGAAACTCCATACATGACAAAAGAGGCAAGTACCCAGATCAGAACTGGATAAACAAATGAAAAGAACCCGGCCATCTCCAGAGTCCTTCCCAGGCTGTCAGTTACGGAGTACCCGTATGATGGGGATATTAAAATGGCTGTCAGCAATGATCCCAGAAGGGTGCCGATACCCCCCAAAAGGACGATGAGCGCCGGGACAATCACTCCGGCAAATGGCCCTTTGAAATCTGCATTCCTGCCAAAAAAAACCTCAGCATGAAAAAGTAATTCTCGTAGTGCGGCGGCGGAACCCAATAGCATCACCAACATGTCGTGAGATGGGTTAGAGGTACCGGATCCGGCAAACGATCACGATACTGAATTTCCCATAATATAACAATGTTTTATTAAAGTAAGTTATTTAAATTTGTTGATGTCGCAGGTATTGATATACATAAAAACGGGAAGTATCGCAGGGTCGCGACATGATCAGAGACATTCCGGTCATTTTTCCAGGTCTTTTTATGACGCACAGTGAAGGTTCATCTTACCACTTCCGTATGATTTGCCCGCTGATTGGAGATACAATCGGGGATTTGCCGGCCTTAATGAGATGTTGTGGAGTTGCGAGCCTTCCCACCCCCTGCGGGGGTCGCTCGGAGGCCTCGTCGGGGCCTCGCTGGGCAGATTACCGGCTCCGGGATTTATACGGTAATTGAGGCCGCCGCGGGGCGCCCTCCGGGGCGGCGGCAGGGTATCGCAAATTTCCACAAAAAGGCAAACGTATGAATTAAACGTTCACCCGTACCTCGCCCGGCTCAGCTCAAACACCCTTGCACCCGTCTTCTCCCCTATCCCCTTCACCGCAACCAGCTCCTCCAGAGAAGCATTCGCAATCGCCTGAACCGATCCAAAGTGCGCCAGCAATAAACGAGCATTTCGAAGACCGATCTCCGGAAACGCCGAGACGATGTACTCCTGGTCCTCGCGAACCGACCGGTGGGTCTTGTGCGGGTGCGCCTTGCGCTCGCCCCGCTCCCCCTCCTCGCGCTTTGCCAGCACCATGAGCATCTGCGCCGTGTCCTGCTCATCCCTTGTGAACAGAAGGGATACGCCCATATCGACCGTGAGCGCGGCGAGCACCCCCTTGATCGCGTTCGGGTGGATGTCCCGCTGGACGTAGAGGTCGCCGCCTTCGATGATCATCACCGGGCGGGTAACGGCTTCGGCCATCGCCTTCACCTGCCCGAGCAGGTCGCGGTTGATGAGCGTGTCCACGAAGTCGCGGGCGGTCTTGCGCTCAACGAGGATGCGGTCCCCGATGGCATAGTCCCCGTGGGGGAGCCGTTCGAGCCGGATTGCAGCCCCCATCTCCGAGAGGAGTTCCACGACTTTTGAGGAGGTCTCGCGGTCGTCTATGACAATCTTCGGTCCCTGCGGGGTGAATTCCTCAATGCTCACCTGGTCGGCAACCACGGGGCGTTGGATGGGGTTCGCAGCCGAGCCGAAGGTGCGCATGCTCTTGTGCATCATCTTCTCCTTTGAGGCACTGACATGCTGGAACACTTCATCGGATGTGCCCTTGGTGACGAGGACTACGACCCGGCCGGCCCCGTGCCGTCCGGTCCGGCCCTTGCGCTGGATGGACCGGATCTCGGAGGGAACCGCTTCGTAGAAGATGACCATGTCAGTCGAGGGAACATCGAGCCCTTCCTCCCCGACTGAGGTTGCGATAAGAACCCTGAACTCCCCCTCGCGGAACCGGGTGAGTGCCGCGATCTGCTTCTTCTGCGAGAGCCCTTTCTCGGAATCCTTTGTGGCCTGCCCCACGAACCGCTCGCAGGCGATACCGTGGGTGGTGAGGTGGTCGGCAAGGAGCTGCACGGTATCCCGGTAGGTGGCAAAGACGATGATCCGGCTCTTTGGGAATGCTTCCAGCTGGGCTTTCACCAGGTCGAGCACGAAACCGGTCTTCGGGTGAAGTTCCTTTGTCCATTCCGTTGACCGGGCAAAGAGCTCGCGGAACGACTGGTCGGCGGCGAGCCGCTGGCTGGCCTTACTTCCGCCGGAACCGGTCCCTTCCGCGATGAGTTTTGCCAGGTAGCCCTTGAGCACCTCGCTCCCCTGCGATTCCGCAAGGGTCACGGCATGCTTCAGTTTCATGCACTCGGCATAGACCGATGCGGCGGAGTAGCCGGCAGGATCGCGGCTCGCGATCCGCTGCTGGATCTGGGCGTTGATGGCATTGAGGGCCTTTATCGAGAGCTTTTCGCGTTTGGGCACGGTGAAATGGAGCGAGGCAAGGAGGGCGAGCCGTTCTTCGATGAGGCCGTTGATGACCGCAATTGCGGATTTCAGGTCCGGCGGGAGGTCGATACTGAGATACTCCAGTTCGCGCTCGAAGACATACGGGCTGACATCCGGGTCGTTGTCCGTCCGGGTCTCGACATGCGCGATCCCGAGGCTGGCACAGACATCCTGCACCTTCTCCTGCGCCCCGCCCGGGGAAGCGGTCATCGCGAGCAGGAGCGGTTTGTCCGCCGAGCCGAGGTATCGCTGCGCAAGGAAGACATACGCATAGTTCCCGACAGCACGGTGGCACTCATCGACCACCATCAGCGTGACATCCGAGAGCGTGTAGCGCCCCGCGATGAGGTCGTTCTTGATGACCTGCGGGGTTGCGAGGATGACCGTTGCGCGTTCCCATTCGGCAGTCCGCTCAGCAGGGGGGGCTTCGCCCGTGAACATGACAAACGGCGATGCGATCGATTCGCCGGCTGGTTTTACGAGCAGGTATTTCTCGAAGTAGCGGAGGTGCTGCTCCACGAGCGGTTTTGTGGGGGCGAGCATCAGCACCTTGCCGCCTTCGTTGTAGAGCCGGGATGCGGCAACGAGGAGGGCAACCGCGGTCTTGCCAAGACCGGTAGGGAGGATGACCATGGTGTTGGCGTCCAGCGCCTTCATCGCGATGGCGAGCTGGTACTCCCGCTTCTCGATGGTGTCCGGCTTTATCATCGGGTGACTGATGAAATCCATATGACTGGTGAGAGGTTTGGTTGCTGAGGGTTATAAGGGGATGGGGGGTGGGGTGAAAATGCGAATTTCACAGACCACAACCAAACTTGTCATGATGGGAGGAGCGAGTGCCCCCCAATCCCCCCTTCCCTTTCGAACTGCCGCCACTGGCAGGCAGTTCTTCGGGCGGGGGGTTTCTGTCAACGGGAATCGAACCATTCAAAATAATCCGTTTTTCCCATGAACGATGGAAAGGTAAGTGAAGCCGCCGTGGGGCGCCCAAACGGGAGCGGTTGCAGGGTAGATCCAATTTGTGGCTAGAATAAGAACATCCAAAAGCCAGATAATGGAGGAGGGATAAGAACATGATAATGAAGATCAAGGTTCAGCTGGTACCGGAAGAGGGTGGCGGTTTCTCAGTATTCGTACCCGGTCTTCCGGGATGCATGTCCCAGGGCGAGACAGAAGAGGAAGCGTTGAACAATATCAGGGAAGTGCTTCCTGTCTATCTCGAAGTCCACAATGCCCGTCACGCCAAGGCGCTGCCCAATCTCCGGGAAATCCTCGTTGTAGCATGAAACTTCCCGTTATCTCCGGGAGGAAGATGGTTAAAGTCCTTCACCGGAAGGGCTGGACTGCTATCCGGCAGACGGGCAGCCATGTCATCATGCAGAAAGATGACGTGCCTGATGAACTGTCAATCCCCCAGCATGATAAACTGAAACCGGGCATTGTTCACCAATGTATCGAGATCGCCGGGTTGACTGAAAATGATTTTTAATTCTTCTCTTGCCCCGACCGAGATCCTGGCCGATAAAGATCTTATGGCCCAGATCAGGAAAGGTAAACGGAAGGATGTAAAATCCCGCGACTTCGAAGAATTTGCAGAGGAGTTGGGGATTTAATTAGCTTCCTTATGCGGGCAGGAGATATTTGCGAGTGTGACCCCCTCACTCCCCCAGAGGGGGAGGCAGCCCAAGGGGTGTACCCCCTTGACTCCCCTGATAACATTTTCTTTTTCCGTATAATAAACTCAAAAAGACAGATGCCGAAGAAAATCGTTATCTCTAAAATAAAACAGTAATTGAGGCCGCCGCAGGGCGCCCTTCGGGGCGGCGGCGGTGCTCGCAAGCGGGGGTATGGGGGCATCAGCCCCCATTTTGGAGATTGGTTGGAAGGATTGATAAAAAAGTTAATCGTTTAAAACACTCTTTTCTCATTCATGGAATCAAAAACGGTGGGAATTATTGCAATTCTGGGTTTGGTTATTGGATTGTTTGGAGTTATTGGAACAGTCATTTTACCGCAAAATTTGAATGTACTTATACTAGCTTTGTTACCAATCTCGTTGTTCCTTGAAAATCATAAAATACTGATGGATAGTTTTTATGGAGACTTCTTTGGAAAAATATTGAAGGGAATACGATTGTTAATCCTCTTTGCACTAATTGTGGGGTTTGCCTTCTATTTTATCCTAGCAGTTATCGGAGGAGCGGTTATCACACCGCTTTTTACAGCACTTTTATGTGTGGGTCTGTTCTTTGCAAATCGTAGTTTCAACCAACTCCAGATCTGTGAATAAATAGGGATATGAAATTCCTGTATATCAGAAAACCTCTTTTTCTTGACGATAATTTTTCAAGCATACCGTAAGGATTTGACTTCGAGAATTGTGACTTTTAATTATATCTAAAATTTTTTTAAGACTGATTAAATCGTAGGTGATTAATAAAAAATTGAGGCCGACAAGGGGGCGCCCCGCGGGGGTGGTGGCAGGCATCATAAAAAAGAATATCGGGGTATCAATTCCTTTCGTCGAATTATAAATGATAACGATTAAGATTTCATTATAGTATTTCTTAAAAACTAATCCAGATTCAATAATCTATTGCCGATACCGACCTTATATATCCAGCCATTTGTTTCTTCAATATACCCATATTTTGGATCTGATTGAATACCATCAAATTGAATCTCTGTACTGTCCCCAGACTTTAATCTAAAAAAATATCCTTTCTTTGGAATCCCATAATATGCAGCGATTCCATTAGAATCAAACCATCGAACACTTACATAGAATTCCATTATCTTTCCACAATTGTTCGTTATAGTACCTGTGACTCTTCGAGTATCTGCAATGTTTTTACCCAAATACCCACTCGAAAAGTCGGTTTCAGATACCCCCGTCATGTGTAAACAACTATAGTCAGAGGATTGTGCCACAAATCCGTATGGTGTTTCAGATGATAATTGCGCAACATTACTTTGCCCATTGCCCTGTTGTGATGTGGTGGTCGATGATACGCTTGTATGATCAGATGTGACACAACCAGATGCAATAAGAACACTAATCACGCACAACACAATTACAGAAATTTTTTTCATAAAATAGAATTAGATACCAACTTTTTATTGTTATCTGGCAATTTGAAAAAAATATCGCTTTTAGAGTATCAGCTAATCTCCCCAAACGTCCGCGTCCCCTCAACCAGCCCCGCAACAATCCCGGGCAGATCGCTGATAGCAACCCGGACCTGCTTCATAGAATCCCGGTCGCGGAGCGTCACAGTGTTATTCTCCTTGGTATCATAATCAACCGTCACCGCGAACGGCGTCCCGATCTCGTCCTGCCTCCGGTAGCGCCGGCCAATGGCACCGCTGTCATCGTACTCCGCCATGATGCCATGCTTGTGGAAGGTGCGGGTGATCTCATCAGCAATCTCCTCAAGCCCGTCGCGGGTCATCAATGGGAAGACCGCGACCTGCACGGGCGCGACCTTCGGTGAGAACCGCATGACCGTCCGGGCCTCACCGTCAGCCACATCCACATCATACGCCTGTTCGAGGACCGCGTAACACATCCGGTCGATCCCATACGAGGGCTCGATGACGTGCGGGACGATGTCCTCGCCCCGGATGTCCACGATCTCGTCCCGGACCTCGAAGAGATCTGCGGGAATATGGATCGTCTCGCCATCGACAACCACATCGGCGCCGTCCGCGGTCGGGGTCGAGGTGGCAAGGGCATCGAAGATCGCCTTTGCCTTGTTCCGGTACTGCTTGCCGAGCACCCCCATGTTGGGGATGATGCGCCTTCGGGGCACTTTCTTTGGCTCATCATACTGGATGAAAACCGTCATCGGGGTGCCGCTCGCCCCTGCGTGGGCGTTCAGGTCGTAATCGGTGCGGTCGGCAAGACCGACGGTCTCGACCCACCCGAACCGGTCGGAGAGGATCTCGGCATCCCAGCAGTCGGTGGCATAGTGCGCCCGTTCATCGGGGAGGTGCTGCCGGAACCGGAGACGCTCGGGTTTGATCCCGATCGTGACCAGCATCTCGTGCGTCAGGGCAACATAGTAGGCGAGGTACTCATTCGCGATAACACCCTTATCAACAGCTTCGCGCATCGAGAGGGTGACAGCCGCCTCGTTCTTCTGCTGCTGGCCATAGGTCAGAAGGGGCATCCTGTAATCCGCGTAGCGCCTGAACGTGGGGTGGCGGTTCTTCTCGGCCGGGTGAACAAAGATCTCGGCCTCGGCCTGCGTGAACTCCCTGAGCCGGATCATGCCCTGCCGGGGGGAGATCTCGTTCCGGAAGGATTTACCGATCTGCACAGCGCCAAACGGGAGCTTGTCGCGGTAGAAACGGAGGAGCCGGGCAAAGTCAACAAACATCCCCTGCGCTGTCTCGGGCCGGAGGTAGCCGACACGCTGGGAACCGGGGCCGATGCTCGTCCGAAACATCAGGTTGAACCCGAAGACCTCGACCTTACCAAGAACCTCTTCGCAGGCAAGGCACTTGCAGGAGGCAAGGGCCGCGGAAAGTTCCTCGTTCTTCATCGTGGAGGCATTCTGGATCCCGCCGCCTTCCGCCACATGGTCTGCCCGGAGAAACTCCTTGCAGTGCGGACACTGGCACATCTTGTCGGCAAATCCCGCAACATGGCCGGAGGCGACAAAAACTGCCTCCTGCGCAATCGTGGGACACTCGATCTCGTAGTACCCCTCCCGGATAACATAAAAATCGCGCCAGATATTCTCGATCCGCCGCTTCATCATCGCACCCAGCGGCCCGTAGTCGATGAAACCCGCAACAGCCCCGTAACACTCGGAGGTCGGCCAGATGAAGCCGCGTCGTTTGGCCAGTTCCATCACATTCTCAAAAACATCGCTCATAAGGATCACGGATCATTTGTCTTTACTCCTATAGGACAGGGAGCAACAAAAAGACTCTCATATATATCCGGCAAGAGTGCCGGCATCCCCCCTTGAGCATACGGACCTGGTGCAGGTACTGTACTGAAGTACAAAAATGCGGATAATTTTGATCAGATCAGCCCAAAATCCGGCCCCCCGACCACAACCATTAAACACTAATTTATGATTCTTTTGGTCAAATGAGGCATAAAGATAGCATTAAATAGTTGACGCTGTATGATATATCCTAATCCCAATACGGGGTACGCAATGACCGAAGACAAACGAAAAGCACAGCTTCTGAAACTCTTCAGTTCCATGTCGGGGAAGACAAAGATTGTCGAACCGATGAAGAACATCCATGGAACCTTAAGGGATAGTGACGCGATCGAACGCGAGGTCGCTCTCGTCATGAGAGAGATCACGGAACAGGGAATCTTCAAGACTTCCTTAAAGCCTATCCAGCTGGCAAAGCTTGTCACCTCATTCTACGCGGGAAAGAACGACACCGAGATCGCCCGCGAGCTTGGCGATGAGAAACTCTCAAAAACGGTGGCACGGGCACGCGTGAGACTCAAACTCTTCCGCGAGCTTGACTTCAAGATGCCGTTTGGAAAGGAAGAGATGGAGGAACTCATCAACTCCGGCAAGACCATGAAGGAGGTCTCCGAGGAACTGGGGGTAAGCCCCTCAACCCTCCGCGAGTACCGCCATGTCATCGAAGAGCAGGAGGATCCCACCATCGACCCGTACATCGACCGTATCCGCGATGTCATGGAAGACCGGGACTTAACCGAGCAGATGACACGGAGCGCAACAGACAACAGTCTGGGCGATTCGATCGACATCACAGAAGCTGAAATGATTGACGTGACCTGAACAAATCCGGGTCCACTCACTAATACCGATCCTTTTTTTAGTGCTGGTGCGCTCGCTCATTTTATCGTAACCTTCATCCGCCATCAGTCCCGATCTGCTTACATGCAACTCACCTGGCCCGGCCATTCCTGCGTGCTCCTGACCGGCACAAAAAAAGTTCTCATCGACCCGTTCATCGAGGGAGGAAGCGTGATCGGCACGAATCCGGACCTCGTAGCCATCACCCACGGGCATGCCGACCACCTGGGCGAGGCATGTGCCTTAAAGAAAAAGACCATTGCGATTACGGAGATCGCAAAGTACCTCAAAGCACAAGGGCTGGATGCCGAGGGGATGAACATTGGTGGCACTTTGGTCATTGACGGGGTGTCCTTCACGATGACACCTGCCCTGCACTCATCGTCAATAGAGGTGGCCGGACAGCGATTTATCGGGGGTGCAGCTGCCGGGTTTGTTATCCGGATGGACGGCGTGACCGTGTACCATGCCGGGGACACCGGGCTCTTCTCCGATATGAAACTGATTGGAGAACTCTACCACCCGGATGTTGCGCTCCTGCCTATTGGCGGGCGATATACGATGGGCGTGGCAGAAGCCATGGTTGCTGCAAGCTTCATCGGTGCAAAAACGGTCATCCCCATTCACTACAACACGTGGGACAAGGTTTCTGCCGATCCGCTGGCACTCAAAACAGCAGTCGAACGGACAACCGATATATCCGTTCAGATCCTCAGCCCTGGCCAGAGTATGGATATAAAGATCTGATTTGTTCACGGAAGATTTCGTCCATATCACGATCCACCCGCTTTTTTTCCGGGCACGCAGGTGATAGCAGTATCAACGAATCACGAAGCCTGGTCGTCATATCCTGCGATCCAAGGTATTGATCTGAAAAAAATGGATGGACATTCAGTAAGATGAGAAAAACAAGAGCGATAGCGGTCTGTGTCTTGAGCGAACGCGACCATACAGGAAAACAACCGCTCTTGAGGATGGTAACGATCACCCGTCATCAGGGCACGGGTGAGAAAATGAGGTTTTTTTAAGGATCCTGTGATTCATTGCGGGTTTCATTGCGGTAAGACCGTTCGATCAGATAGGTGACAACGGGGGATGTCATGTATACAAGGGTGCTGCTGTTGAACCCTGCAAGGGTGATCAGGATTCCAAGGAAAGAGATGAAAGGGATGATGAGACTGTGTTTCCGGGTCCGCAGTACCTGTGATTCCTGATATTCCGGGGATATCAACCGGTGATTTGTGGAGGCATAATACCACTGGAGGGCAAAGACCAGACCAAGGATCATGAGGTTGAGTTCGAACACTATCGTCGACAGCGCATCTTCAGAGTAATCACCGATGAAACTGGTCGAGAACGGGACAAGCGTGATAAAAAACAGACCAACGATGCTCAGGAGTAAAAAATTTCTGTCAATGAACCGGATCCTGCTGAACTGGGAATGGTGGGCCATCCAGAACGCAGCAAGAACAAAGAACGCGATGATATAGTGGAAAAAATCCGGAACCAGGCTCATGAGTGCTGCACCGGAGGTTTCGGTTACGATCGCTGAACGGGGGAGGATCATGCTGGCTACGAGCAGGGTCATGGCAAACGCAAAGATCCCGTCAGTCAGGGCCTCAAGCCGGTTTTTTTCCAGGTTCATTGTACGCTTTTCAGCAGATTCCGTCGTGCCCACCATCCATATCAGAGGTTTTGATCGCAATGACTAATAAACGGCAATCCTTATTGCGAATTTTCGGTCCGGTACCGTACCAGTGACAGGAAGATACCAACAATGCAGAGCACCGCAAAGATAAAAAACGCCGCATGCATGGATGTGAGGAGCTGAAGGTGCTGGGCCGGCGTGATCTGGATCCTGCCGATGAAGAGCGCCACGAGCATCATTGCAATGCCCATAGACATCATCTGGCCGACAAGCCGCATAGTACCAAGTGTTCCCGAGGCGATGCCGTAATTTTTCTTCTCTACCGAGCTCATGACAGCATTCGTGTTGGGCGAGGAGAAGAACCCGAGTCCCGCACCGAGAAGAATGAGGATGCCGGCAATGATCGGAAGGGGTGTCGCATCGCCGATGAAGACAAGAGCCATGAGCCCGAGCGCAGTCAGTCCCATGCCAAAGGAGGCTATCGTTCCCGGTGCAATACGGTCTGACAGGCGGCCGGCAAACGGTGAGACAACGGCCATGGTTATGGGCTGGATAACGAGGATGGCACCGGCAGTCCACGGGTCGAAGCCCAGGTTGTACTGGAGGAAGAGGCTCAAAAAGAAGGTGACCGAGAATGTGGCGCTGTAATTAATGAAGGCCGCGATATTGGAGAAGGCGAATGCCCGGTTCTTTGTCCAGAGGCTGATATCGAGCAGCGGGTACGGGATCCTCCGTTCGCGGTTGAGAAATACCGCGGTCATGAGGACCCCGGCAAGAAGGAGGACAAAACCCTCCGTTGCCGGCAGAAGGGAGAACCCGTACATGATGCAGACCAGCGTAAGACCGTACTGGACGGACCCGCCGAGATCGAAGGTTTCGCCTTTCGCATCCGCCCATTCCCCTTTTAAGAACATGAGCACCAGCGCAATGGCAAAGAGCCCGACCGGGATATTGATGAGAAAGATGCTTCGCCACCCGAACATTTGTGTCAGGAACCCCCCGACAAACGGCCCGCACGAAAGCCCGATGTAAACCGAAGTGGTGTAGATACCAAGCGCAGTGCCTCGTTCCGCAATGGGGGTGACAGAAGTCAGGATCGCAACTGCGGTTCCAAAGATCATGGCCGAACCCACGCCCTGTAGCACCCGAAGGAGGATGATCATGAGTGCGGAGGTGGAAAATACCATCAGAAATGAGGCGAGGGTGAAGACCGCCAGCCCCGTAACAAAGACTTTTTTTCTGCCGCGGATATCGGCAATCCGGCCAAAGGGGAGGAGGAAGGCAGCAGAAGCAAGAAGGTAGGCGGTCGCCACCCAGCCCATCGAGACGGCATCCATGGCAAATTCTTCGCCAATGGACGGGAGCGCGATGTTGACTGCCGAGAGGTCGAACGGGGTGAGGAAACCGGCGATGATGGCAATGAAGAGCGCGATCTTCCGTGGGTCGGGCATAGGACTACCGGGTTGTTGGACGGGAGGGATAATAAGGCACACGAAATGCAAAAAAGGGCGATGAGGGGGTTCGCCTGCTCCATACAGCGCCCTTTGCGGTTTTATTCCGCCGGAGGCAAAAGCAGATGAAGGAGGAGGACACCACAGATTACTCATCATGAAATCATCCCGCATGTTCCGGACTGCGACCGCGGCATTCCTCCTCATCCTCCTCATCGCCGGCAGTGTTCCTGCCGTTGCGGGCATCGAGGCTGCGCTGGGAGAGACCATCCCCCTCTCGGGATACTCCCCGGCAAGCCAGTGGGTGTACCTCTTTCTCACCGGCCCCAACCTGCCAACAAACGGGGTTATGCTCAACGATGTGACAAAGCGGGCGGATGAGGGATACTTCACCAAAGTCGCAGTTGACGGCAATGATTTCTGGAGTTATAAGTGGAGCACGGCAAATGTCGGCGGCAGGCTTGATGCGGGAACCTACATGATCTGGGTGGTCAACGGGCCAAACGACCGCTCGAACCTTGCCAATGCCGATTACCGCACGGTCCCGGTAACGCTTGGAAAACCATCCATCTCCGCAGAGGTGAGCCGGCAGAACGGGGCTCTGGAGATCGATTCCGTTCCCACGGGTGCATCGGTCTCCGTCAACGGGAGGTACCGGGGAACCGCCCCGCTCTCGGTTACGGATTTACCGCCGGGAACGTACCAGGTGACGTTCAGCCGCGAAGGGTATTATGAGTTCAATACCCCGGTTGCAGTCCAGGCTGGCATGGTCTCGGAAGTGAAAGCAACTCTCCTGCAACTCCCGGAACCCACGCCGGAGGCGACAACCCCGCCAACACCTGCGCCCACACCGTCCCCCACACCACACGCAGACGGTCTCCTGCCCGGAGTCTTCCTTGCAGGACTCATCGCGATCGGCATTGCGGGCAGAAGGGCCTGACCTCCCCATTTTCGAAAAAAACCCGAAACAAGCCTTCGAATATTTACCTGAATACGAAAAAACGTTAGAAGTGAGCATATGAGCGCGGATCTGTTATCCATCCTGATCGTCCTGACCGTGGGAATGTTTTTTGGGACCATCATCGGGCTTCTCATCGGGTACCTGGCACACCAGCAGGCGCCGGACTGGCAGAGTATGAGCGGCAGGCAGCGACTGATCAATGCTCTCCTCATCCTTGGCTGCTCGGCACTCTGTATTGCCGGGATCGCATGGTACGCGTTCCGGTAAATCCTGTCCCGGTTTTTTATCATCCGACCTTCACCACGGGATTCGGAAGGATCTCTGACGGCAGCAGAAATGTCCTGTTGGTTCACCAAAGGTGAGGAGATGGACTGATACTTCCCCATCACCTTTGCATTTCTGCTGCCTGACACCGGGAACGAATCATTCCAGCCAGCGGATCAGGTCGTCCACGGGGGGGCGTATCGCGGGGGAGAGTTCTTCCTGCGGGTATCCCACGGCACACCCCGCGAGGTCCCATTCCCCCGCATTGATGCCCAGGATCCCGCAGAACTTTTCACTGTCAGCCATGCGCGAGGTGAGGGAGACGGGCTGGAAACCAAGCCCGAGCGCTGTTGCCTTGAGCCACATGTTCTCCATACAGTGGGCAAGCGACTGGAGGCCGGCCGGAGGATACCCCCTGCGTTCTGCCACGATGAGATAGAGGGGGGCCGTTCCAATGCCCGGGATGGTGCCGAGATTTTTGATCCGTTCAAGACGCCGCACAAAGAGCAGGGCATCGGCACGGAGCTTCGGATCATCTTTCATTGCAGCATCGAGCTCAGCTGCCAGTGCATTCACCTCAGCCATCAGGAGCGGGTGGAGTGCCCTGATACTTTCCGATCCATTCCGGATCACAAAAAAGCGGCGGAAGTAATCCTTCGGGGTCCCGACAGAGGTTGCCGCAAACGGGGCGACAAGGCCGGCATGAAGGATGCGGCGGATCTCTTCATCGGGGGGAAAGACCGGTGAGAAGAGCCGGTAGGTTCGCCGTTCAGCCAGGACCTGATCGAGGAAACGGTTTTTTTGTTCGAAGATGTCATCGCACATGAGAAATCCCAAAAGGGTGTTGGAACAGCGGGTTCAAGAATGTTCCCTCCACGGTAACCCGGCTGGCGGGTGCGGGACAGCTGAACTCCCATCTCATTTGCGTTCCGCGTGGAGCACACCCATCACGCCAAGGACATCGTGGCAGGGTTTGCGCTCGATCGTGTAGTGGTAGTGCAGGTCAATATAATCGAGCAGGGCCGGCTCGGGGGGCCCCGATATCGGGGGCAGGTGCAGCTCCATCTCGATCCTCCGGATCCCATCCAGATCGGATGGACGGATCATCCATTCGGCCCCTTCGCAGTCGCACTTTAAAAAATCGCAACCCCCGGCCATCGTCACCAGCGTGCGGAGCGGATACGTCATAACAAGCGCAGATGCATCGTCCCACCGGCAGACGGCCGGCCTCCCGTCGCCCAGTCCCGCTTCGATGACCTGCACGCGAACCCCGTTTGCCCGGATATTTCCGGCAAGGATTGACGGGGTCACGGGTTCAACTGCCGTCACCGTCCGGCTCATCCTCGCGGCACGGATGCAGAACGCACCGGCATTGGCACCGATATCAAGGACCCGGTCATCTTCCCGTATGTCAGAAAAACAGTACTCCGGCACAGAGAATATCTGGCGGCAGGCGGTTTCATGGATAAGGAACTCCACGCCATCTTCTGCAACAAAACGGGCCGGCTCACGCATGACGATTCCAGAATAAAAATTACCGGGCTTTTCTGATAAATGTCCCGGCTTCAAATTCGTGGAATGCCTCCCGCAGTTCCTCGCGGGTATTCATCACGATCGGCCCGCGCCACGCAACCGGTTCTCCGATGGGCCTGCCGGCAAGGAGAAGGAAACGCATGCCTTTGCCAAACGATCGCACCCAGATCGAGTTCCCGTGGCTGAAGAGGACAAGATCGCGGTTATGGACCCGGTGACCCTCCCCGGCATCAAAGGTTCCTTCACCGCCAATGACATAGGCAAAGGCGGTATAGGCTTCGGGTACCGGATGGGTGAAGACACTGTCGGGGGCAAGGGAGATGTCAAGGAAGAGGGGATCGGCTACGATCTTTTTTACCGGGCCGGTCACCCCATTCACCGACCCGCAGATAACGCGGATATTTATCCCCTGCCGGGGAGATGCCACAGGGATTTTTGTATGCCGGATCTCCTGGTACCGGGGTTTTGTCATCTTGTGGGTTCGGGGAAGGTTCACCCAGAGCTGGAATCCGCCCATCCTGCCATCCACCGGCTTTGGCATCTCCTGGTGAATAACTCCCGAACCGGCAGTCATCCACTGGACATCCCCGGCCCCGATGCATCCCTTGTTACCCATGCTGTCGCCATGTTCCATGGCGCCCTCAAGCATATAGGTCACCGTCTCGATCCCCCGGTGCGGGTGGGAGGGGAACCCGGCAAGATAATCCTCCGGCCGCTGGGCCCGGAAATCGTCAAGCATCAGGAACGGATCAAACTGGGGAACCTCGTAATAGCCGAATGCCCGGTGAAGGCGGACCCCCGCTCCTTCAACCGTTGCGTACGCAATGAGGATGCGTTCGACCGTCCGCACCTGTTTCATGATGAGTGAACAGGAACTGATTACTCATTAAGATTTGGGTTGCCCGGACGCTTGCTGCTTTAAAAAACCGGCAGATTATTGCCATTCCCGGTCTACCCTTAAGTGCAATGATGGACGAAAATCTCCGCATTTCGCTCCGAGGCGCAACCCTGCGCCCGTGGAGGGAGAACGATGCTCCCGCGCTTGTGCGCCATGCCAATAATCCCCGTGTCGCAGCAATGATGCGGGATGGTTTTCCCCACCCCTACACAAGGGAGGATGCCGAACGTTTCATTACCCTGGCAACCGGCCCGTCGCGGAACCTGCTGCTTGCAATCGAAGCAGACGGGGTTGCCATCGGAGGCATCGGCATCCACCTGTTTGAGGACGTGTACCGGAAGAGCGCAGAGATCGGGTACTGGCTTGGTGAAGATCACCAGGGTCGGGGGATCGCAACGGAAGCTGTACGGGCACTGGTCCCGGTCGCGTTTGAGCGGTTCGAGATCATCCGGTTACAGGCAGGTGTCTTCTCGGCCAACAAGGCATCCATGCGGGTGTTGGAGAAGTGCGGATTTTGTAAGGAAGCGGTGCACCACAATGCGATTGTCAAGAACGGAATGGTCATGGACGAGGTGCTCTATGTCCGGTTCCCGTGAAAAATAGGAGGCAGATTTATACCGGGAGAACCCGGCTGCCATAGATCTCGTTGATGACTGCCCCGATACCCATGTAGAGGGCAAGGCCACCGGCAATGATACCGGTGATCCCGGCAACCGTGTGGATCAGGTGACTGCCAGACAGGTTTGCCGCAACAAGGAATACCACCAGCAGGACAACCATTGCAAGGGTGACCTGCAGGAGCCGGTGCATCTTCAGGCTGCAGACGAAGAGTCCGATGATCAGGATGCCCCAGACCGAGAGGAATGCTGCAAGGTCAACCGGGGTTGGTGCCGTGGCAAGCCCAAGGGCCGGCAATACCAGGATTCCCGCAAAGGAGATCCAGAAGAGACCAAAGCTCCCGAAGGTGACCATGCCAAAGGTATTGTTCTTCTTCCATTCCATCAGGCCGACGATCAGCTGGGCAAGCCCGCCATAGAAGACTGCCATCGCAACGATGGGGCTGGTCAGCCCGGTTATTCCGGCATTGTGGAGGCTCAACAGGATCGTGGTCATCCCGAACGCACAGAGTCCGAGTGGTGCAGGGTTTGCGGTATTGTCTATCAGGAACAGGTTGTTCCGGCTCTTTTCTTCAAGCGGTTGCATAATAATCCTCATAGTATACGTGAAAACGGTGCAGGTAAAGATTACGGACCGAAAAAATCCGCTGGTATTGCACCATAGATCAAACGTTGTGGTGCAGGCTATTAAACGATTTTTATCCGATCCTGGGAAAATTTTACCGTTGCGCACCAGATACTCACTGAAAATTGCTTTGGTGCACCACGATGGAGGCTCACACAACAGGATCCCCGGCCTGTCGGGGACTCCCGATCGGAGTCCTGGCTTTTTTGCACACACCCTGCAGCAAGCCATGGGGCGGATCTTTTTATGTACCCTGCCGCGGGCATCGGCACTCTATTTATCCAAGGAGAAAGAACCCGTATAGAACGAGGGATATGCAGGGCAGAACCATAAAGATCGGTCTCCTCCAGATGGAAGTGGAGAACGACAAAGGGGAGATGCTGAGAAAAGCCCAGGCAAAAGTCACGGCGGCAGCCGAGGCAGGGGCACGGATCGTCTGCCTGCCGGAACTCTACCGCACGCGCTATTTCCCCCGGCATCCCGCAGGCGATGTTGCTTCCTGTTCTGAGACAATTCCCGGGGAATCGTCAGGGATCTTCTCGGCCATCGCCCGCGACCACGAAATTGTCATCATTGTCCCGATCTTTGAGAAGGCAGAGGATGGGAGGTTTTACAACACGGCAGTCGTGATCGATGCCGACGGCACCATCCTGCCCCCGTACCGGAAGGTGCATATCCCGCAGGACCCCGGTTTTTACGAGAAGGGGTACTTCTACCCGGGCGACAGCTACCGGGTGTACGAGACCCGCTACGGGAAGATTGCCGTCCTCATCTGCTTTGACCAGTGGTTCCCTGAAGCCGCCCGCTGTGTGGCGCTTGAGGGGGCTGAGATCATCTTCTACCCGACAGCCATCGGGCACCCGAACGCAACCGACCCGGAGGAGGGGAACTGGCAGGACGCCTGGGAACTCATCCAGCGGAGCCATGCCATTGCAAACAGCGTCCATGTCGCTGCCGTCAACCGTGCAGGAAAAGAAGGCACAACCCGGTTCTTCGGAGGATCGTTTGTCTGCGATGCGTTTGGAAAGGTGATAAAAAGAGCCGGAGATTCCGAAGAGACGCTCATCGCCGAGGTCGACCTTTCCATGAACCGTGCCGTGCAGGATTCGTGGGGCTTCTTCCGCAACCGACGGCCGGACACCTATTCGAGGATCGGGGAGCGGTTTTTGGGAAAGAGCAGCATATCGCCGGACCTGCGGGAAGGCGACACCCCGCTCAACCGCGGGTTCCACATGCCTGCCGAATGGGAACCGCACGATGCAGTCTGGCTCGCCTGGCCGCACAACCCGCTCACCTTCCCCAACCTTGCCGCCGTTGAAGCCGCATACTATGAACTCATCGCTGCGCTCCACACCTCAGAACGGGTGGAGGTTTTTGTCCCGACGGCGGTTGTTCACCGGAAGGTCCGGGCACGCCTCCGCGAGATGAACGTGGACCTTGAGCGGGTGGTCCTGCACACCAACGAGTATTCCGATGTCTGGATCCGGGACTATGGCCCGACATTCCTTCTCAACCGTGCCCTGCAGGAATCCGCGATGGTCCGGTGGAACTTTAATGCATGGGGCGGCAAGTACGAAAACCAGATCGCGGACGGAAAAATCCCCGGGCTCATGAACCGGTGGATGAACATTCCGGTCTTTGAACCCGGCATCGTGTTCGAAGGAGGATCTATTGACGTGAACGGGAAAGGCACGGTGCTCACGACCCGGGCCTGCCTCCTCAACCCCAACCGGAACCCTCACCTATCAGCGGACGAGATTGAGGCGCTCCTCAGGGAGTACCTGGGTGTGGAGAAGGTGATCTGGCTCAACGAGGGAATCGTGGGGGACGATACTGACGGCCACATTGATGATATTGCCCGTTTTGTCGGGCCGTCAACCGTGGTTGCCGCGTACGAACCGGATGTAAACGATGAGAACCATGCAGCACTCCACGACAATTACGAGATCCTCCGCCAGTCCTGCGATCAGGAAGGCCGGCCACTTTCGGTAATCAAACTCCCGATGCCGGCCCCGGTCGAGGCGGACGGGGAGCGGTACCCGGCCAGTTATACCAACTTTTACATCGGCAATACCGTCGTCATCGTCCCAATCTTTGATGACCCCCATGACGAAGAAGCGATCCGGATCCTCGAAGAACTCTTCCCGGACCGGAAGGTTGTCGGGATCAATGCACGGGCCATGGTCGAAGGCTACGGCACCTTCCACTGCGCCTCCCAGCAGCAGCCCCGGATATAATTTTCCGGCTCATGCGCAACGCGTGGATGCAGAGGGGTCGGCAGGAACCGGCTTATCAGACGGAACGATGCTGACCCAGCTTTTGGGGATATCCGCTTCTAACGCTTCCCTGATCCGGTTGATGGTTGCCTGCACCTCGCCCATCGATTGTGCCGGGTCGAATTCCAAAAATATCTCGATGTAGACGTTGCTGCCTGACCTTCGCGAGCGCACGCCGTGAAGAGCAGTGTAGTCAGTGAAGAACTCAGCAAGGTGCTGCACGATCACCATCTGGAGTTCCTCGTCAAGCGTCTTGTCTAAAAGATCGGGGAGTGAAGACGTGATGACCCGGTACCCGGAGAAGAGGAGGAAACCGGCGATGATAAACGATGCGCACGGGTCGATATAGAGCGACCAGGAATAATGGGAGAAGACCATGCCGGCGATTAAGGATACCAGCACCGCAAAGTCTGAGAAAGCCTTGGTGCGGAAGAGCCGCCACTGGGAGTCCATGATGGGCGAAGGCTCCTTCTTCCAGAGCCGGAAGTTTTTGAGCCAGAGCCACGAGTTCATGGTAACGCCAATGACCATCAGAACGATACCGAGTAAAACGCCCTCGTGGACAAGTCCTTCGGGAAGGATGATGCGATACACGGCAACGGAAAAGACGAGCGCGAGCGATACGAGCATCACGCCTCCGGTGATGATGGAGGTGACCGTCTCGAACTTACCCATCCCGTAATCGTATCTTCCAATCCCGCCGCGTGCCATCTTACGGATGGTTAAGTAGGCAAAGAAGGTGGCAAGGATCTCGTTTGCACACTTCACGGCATCCGCAAAGAGGACGATTGATCCAGAGAGAATTGCGGCGACAATATCAGGTATCCAGAGGATGAAATCCACGACAAGGCTGGTTAAGATGACCTTCTCTTTGACCTTGTAGGATCCTCCGGAAAGAGCGGGATCTGCGGGTGCGTGCGACATGATACGTGTGGTGAATTAGTTCTTGTGCTGCTAAATTAAAAATGACACCGGTTTGTTATTATGAGGTCGCCCCCCCTCAAGGGAACCCTGAGCAATTTTTGCAGATGATTTTAAAAAAAATGACCGGCAACATAGATTACTGCATCGGGCATTCCCCGTTTCGTGCCAGTTACGGTTTTCCGGGACTGACACCATGGATGATACTATGGATACCCTATCTGCCCAATACCTCCGCCACCGGCTGGCACGGTTTTCCCAAGCCATTGAAGCGGCCCGCGAACAAGTATCTGATCCCTCTGCTCTTGGGAGATATCCTGCATCGGCCCCGTACTACGAGAGGAGCGGAATAGTACAGCTCTTCAACTCACTGGATGATGAGAGCGGGGAGTGGAGGAATCTTAAAGGGGAGTTTGATAAACTTGAGCAGGATCTCAGGCAGCTTGAAGCGGATCTGGGTCCGGCCTACCGCAAACTTCTCCACGGGGAACTCAAAACCTGCCTTGATTCGTATTTTTCTGCAGTATGCCATGCAAACCTTGGCGGCACAATGCAGGGATCCGATCAGGACCTTTTATGCCGCGACCGGATTGTCATCCTTATCCGTGAACTGGAAAAAGACCACGATCTCTCCGGGGCACGGGATCTTCTTGGCATGCTGGATGCCAACCTGTTCCCCCATGATGCCATAACCGACAGCGATCTCATTGACCCCTCCCTGCAAAACGAGTACCGGCTGCACCCCTCAACCTCCCGAAATGGCATTGAAGGGTGATTTTGCGGGCCGGTAACGGTTCCGTTTCCGCCATTTTTTGTTTTCCTTTCATTGAGGGATCATTTCACCCGGATTAGCACCAGGGTAATGTCGTCAGACTGGGGCGCACTGCCCGAGAAGGTGCGGATCTCTTCGATTATCGCGTCGGTTATCTCCTGCACGGAACGTGACCGGTTTCGGCTGACACAGTCAAGGAGCCGTTCCTCACCGAATTCCTCATCCCGCTCGTTGAAGGCCTCCGTGACCCCATCCGTATACAGGACAAGAAGGTCCCCGGAACGGAGCCTTTCCAGGGATGGTTCGATCCTGACATCGGGAACAACCCCAAGCGCAATGCCTTTTTGCCCGGTCATCCAGCTCCCCGGTTCACCCTCGCGAAGGAGAAGCGGGGGGTTGTGCCCGGCATTGACGTATGTAAAGGTCATGGATTCGGGATCAAGCACCCCGTAGAAGACGGTGATGAACATGCTTGACCGCCCGTCACCGTAGATGAGCCGGTTGGAGGTGCAGACAGCACTCCCGGGATCCGATTCCTCGCTGCCACAGGCATGAAGGATGGTCCTCGACAGGGCCATGAACAGGGCGGCACTGACCCCTTTTCCCGAGACATCGGCAATAACAAAACCCCACCGGCCCATCCCTGTCGGGATGAAGTCGTAGAGGTCCCCGCCGATCTCCATTGCGGGAATCGTTGCGGCTGCCACCTCAAACCCGTTACCGGACGGGACCGACTCCGGAAGAAAAGAGTTCTGGATCTCCTTTGCGATCTCGAGCTCTTTGGCATACCGTTCCTTCTCGGCAGTGGTCCGCCTGAGGTTGTCGATATTATTCTTAAGATCCACGGCCATCTGGTTGAACGAGTCTGCAAGTTCCTCAAACTCGTCACCGGAACGGATGTCAAGCCGGAAGTCGAGGTCCCCCTTCCCGATGACAGAGGTCCCTTCCCGCAGGGCATCGACCGGGCGCGTGATGACCCGGGCAAGATACCACGACAGGATGATGACAATAGCAAGGAGCAGGATACAGAGTCCGGCAAAGATGTACAGGATGAGATTGGTATACCGCTCGATCTGCGCACCGGTCTCGTCCGTTGCCGCAACAATGGCGCTCTCTGTCCTGACGACAGGTTTGATCACCTCGCTCACGGGCAGGGAGAATGCATAGCTCCAGCCAAGAGACCTGACCGGGGCATAGGCAACGATGGTGTCAACGCCGTTGAACTCAACTCTCCCGAGTCCGGTATGGCCGCTGGTCATATTGTACCCGACGGCAACCAGATCGGGATCCGTGCTCATAAGGGCGTTCTCTTCGAAAAACGGCTGATCCCACCGGTTAGTACCGCTCGAGAGGCCCGGGCGGCTCAGGATGGTGCCTTTGCTGTCAATGAGGACAGAATAGCCCTTCCCGTTGAGCGTGAGGTTGGTATACTGGTTGAGCTGGTCAATCGTGACATCGGATGCCACCACCCAGGTACCGTACCGTGTACTGACTGCCTGTGCGCAGGTGAGGATCAGGCCATTGCCCGAGGCGTCCACATAGGGCTCGGTCCAGACGGGGCCGTCGGAGAGTTGCGCCTCTCTGAACCATGACCGCTTGCGGAAATCAAAATCCGGATCGTGGCTCCGTTCCCACGGGTATGCCCGCAGAATACCGGATTCCGATACCACGTAGACCGAGGCGAGGTCCCCATCCGTGCGGTAGACCGATGCAAGCATATCATCCATGCCGGCAAGGGCACGATACTCCGGGTCGGCCTCGGTAACCACAGTCCCCGGTGCACGTTCGACAATCGTCCCCATCAGCGGATCCGGCGGCGGACTTGCCGGGGGATAGGAACGTATCTGCGACACGTATGCAGGATTGTTCTGGATGGACCGTGCATGATCGGCAAGGATTGCCAGTTCTGCTTCCGAAGACCAGAATATCTCGTCGATGAGTTCGGCCTGGCCTGTGGCAACCCGGATCAGGTACTCTTCGGTTGCAGCCTGGAGGGCGGCGGTACTGTCCCGGACGGCTTCTGCCCCAAGCCTCGTGCTGCTCTCCTTTGCGGCGCTTCCCATCCCGCTGATCGTGTAAAATGCCGCAAAGCCCGTGACCAGCAGGCAGATCAGAGAGAGTGCGAGGAAGATGATGAGGATCTTTGTCCGCACGTTTGTCAGGACCGGGAAGAAAACGCGGGATTTCACGATACAGGGCTCCGGGAACTACTCCATGCTTTTGCCTCGCATCCGGCACCGGTTGCAGGATTGCGCTGCCACATTTCACGGCGGGGTGCGGGACATCATGACGGCTTTCTCAATGGCGGTTTGCAGCTCACTGGCATTGACCGGTTTTGTGAGGTACCCGAATGGCCGGGTCTTCATCGCCCGATCAAGGGTGTTCACATCGGAATTTGCCGTCACGTAAATGACCGGGATCTTATATGTCTGGTAAATGATCTCCGCTGCCGTTATCCCGTCCATTATACCCTTTAAGAAGATGTCCATCAGCACGATGTCCGGGTGCCGGAGTTCTGACAAGCTGATTGCATCTTCGCCGGTCATGACACTACCGGCAACTGCATGGCCCATCCTCTTTATGATGGCTGCGATCTCCATTGCGATGATCATCTCATCTTCAACGATAAGGACGGAATAAGCCATGGTATGTATTCAGCCTTCCGATACCTGTTTTCTTCTCATGCAGGAAGATGAACCGGTAGTTACAGATCCTACGTGATGCGAGAAATGATAAATACCTTCACTTCTCTTTTAGCCGGTACCAGGGAAAAACCCCGGGAGGAGTTGTACCGGTACAAAAGGGAGATTTTTTTTAGCGCATCCAGTTCCAGACATCAGTACCTGCAACTGCCCCGACAGCAAAGACCACGATCATTAACAACAGGACCGCGTACATCCCCCGGGTGCTCCGGTCCCCTTCTACCGGTGACGGGTAGGGCACGATAATGACATGCCGGGTCGCCTCCTGTTGCCGGCGCAGGGATTTCCAGTACAAAAAACAGATGAGAACAAAGAAGAACAGGATGACTCCCTGGGACGGGATGACGATCTCAAACGGCCTGCCCTCGACGCTGTGGATACCCCCAAGAAGCAGCCCGAGAAGGAACGCGGCGGTGCCAAAGAAGAAACCGGCATATTCATTGGGGAACATGAGTTCCTGCAACTGCCGGTTCTGGCACTCGGCCCGCTCCTGCTGGTTGGTCTTCTGGTAGATGATCCCAAGAAGCGCCCGGGCATACGCGTCATACGGGTTGATGGAGACTGCCCGTTCCAGCGCATCGCCGGCCTCACCCTGCCGGTTCAGTTTCTCGAGCGCCACGCCCATGTTGACCCAGATATCGGCACAGTCCGGATTGATAGAGGCAGCCCGCTTTGAACTTGCCAGCGCCTCTTCGTATTTTCCCAGCGTGATGAGGGCGATGGCCTTGTTGTTGAGGATGATATCGTTGTCAGGGCTTGTTTTAAGAATCTGGTTGTAGCAGTCGAGCGCTTCGTGAACCTTTCCCTCCCGTGCAAAATTCAGGGCAATTTCTGAAGGAGGGACCGCAGAGAAGGACATGATTTTTAGTAGTTACCGTTCTCGTTTCGCACAATTAAATCGTTCGCCCGTTTTTTATTTGAGACCTTAAGGTTCACCCATCTATCTGGAGAACAACGCGGATGGCAGGACTGATCACAAAGGAGATGAGTGCAACGTCCGTGATGAGGTCGGCTCGTGTGCCGGAAAGCAAAAAACAGTTGCCGCATTTTTTAACAACACGGGTGAATGGAACGCACCACGGGGGAGAGGACGGTTATGCTTTCTGCCGTGATACCACACTGATAATCCCGGTTAACCGGACCGGTTCATTACCGGCATTCCGTTCGATCACCTTTCCGCGGACGGCAACCCGGACCCAGCTCCGGTCCTTTGCCGCCAGCCGGAATTCCGATAAAAAGAGCGGCTCAATTCCCGATTGATGCAATAAATACGATTTCATGATCCCGGGCATATCGAGCGGGTGGACGAGAGTGGTGCAGGTATCGAGCGTTATGACCGGCAGATCCCCGGGGAGATACCCGAGCGCCCGGCAGGCCCATTCCTGAATGTCATAAACCTTCATGGCACAAAGATCCATATCCCAGATCCCGCTATCGCCTGCTGCAAGGGCAATGGCGAGCCGCTCGCGGCTGTCATGAAGCGCCCTCGCCTCACGTTTCCGCTCGGTCAGGTCGATGATGATCCCCCGGACCCCGATTGGCTTTTGGCTCTCGGGGTCAACGACCATCCCCGCGATGATCAGCGATGGAAATGTACTGTTATCCTTTCTTCTCAGCAGGTACTCCTGGCCCTTACTCACCTTTCCGCGGGCAACATCCATGATGTCGGCCCTGGCACGGTCACGATCTGACGGATCGATGAAATCAAGGATCGTAATCGTATCCTGAAGATCAGTATCCGAGAGCCCGAAGAGTTCCCGGCAGACGCGGTTTGAGAAGGTCAGGGTGCAGGAAAGATCCATTTCGTACACACCAACCGGGACCATATCGGCAAATCCCTGGTTCATCTCCCGCGATAAATCAAGATCGCGCTTGACAGAATAATAATCGGTGATGTCGCGGAACGATTCAATGGCTCCCGTGACTGCACCATCAGCGTCATACAGCGGGCTTGCGGTCACCCAGAGACGAACTCCCCGGTTCCCGTTCAGGTGGGGGATGAAGACTTCGGAACTGATCTTGTCCCCGTCCCGCTGGAAGAACCGGTACCGTGTGTCGATCTCCGGGTCCTCCTGGAGCACGAGATCGGCAAGGAGCGGCCGGCGTTCATGATAGAGCGGCAGGGAATATTCAAAGTTGCCTTTGCCCATCATGGCGTTGCGGGATACCCCGGTCATCTGCTCCATTGCGTGGTTCCATGCAATGACCGTGCCGTGGATGTCACGGACAAAGGTTGCATCCGGCAAAAAGTTGATGATATCGTTCATCTGCTGCCGGGATCGTTCAAGTTCGTCAACGATCCTCCTGCGTTCTATCGATCGCAGGATCTTGTGCCGGAGTTCTGCTATCATCCCCAGCATGTCGGACCCTTTCTGGACATAGTAGTCCACCCCATTGTCCACGGCCTCGATCACTACCTCCTCTCTCCCCTTGCCGGTGAAGAGGAGGAAGGGCAGGCTGCCATGGCGGAGACGGACTTCCTTTAAAAATGCGATCCCGTCCATGTCAGGCATGTCATAGTCGGATATGATGGCGTCGTAGGAGACCGTGCAGAGTTTTTTTAAGGCATCCGGTGCTGAAGCGGACGTGTCGACAGAAAATTCCCCGCCCCGCTCAAGATAGATCTTGTTTAAGCCAAGAAGGATCTCCTCATCGTCAACGTACAGGATTGAATACATTCGCATCTCCAAAAAAACCGAAGGGATCGCTCTGGTTTTATCCGCTTTCAAGACTCCTATACACATGGTGATAATTCCCTTTATATGTTCTTCGTTTTTTTATTCCGATTTTGTTAATCGGAGGGGAAAATCATCCCTGAATATTACGAAGAATACGATTGTTGGCACAACAAAAAGACAACCATTTATCTATAAAATAGATGCACTATTCTTTTTTGAGGTCGAAACGAATACTCACTGACCCCCGCAAAAAAGCCGGAGCGCGGGCAGCGCCGGGCCGTGCAGCCCCGGTTGTTTATACCGGATTCCGCATTCCTGCCGCCCGATTGAGGAGGAAAAACTAAAAAAATGCGTATCTTTATTCCTGTTCCCGTTGTTTAAACGTATATGAGCTCACAGCCGTGGATACGCGGAGCACTTCTTCTCCTGCTTGCAATCAGTATCGTTCCCTGTGTATCCGGCTGGACACTGAGCAGCTGGGCGCAAAGCCCCGCCGGCGCGGAACTTCTCCCGGGCACAACGGTAACCGCGGACTACTCGCTCCACTTTGATTCATGGATGACCGGTTCAACATTTAACAATGACAACTCGCTGACCATGTTTACCGACCTCAAAGACCCCCACTGGACCGTGACAAAGGTCGAGCCCATGGACGACCAGCCATCGGTTGTCGAGCAGGTTGCCGTGAAGCAGGGGATCCAGGTACGGCTGGATGGCTGGACGCTCAGTTATTCCCGGAAACGGTTCGATATCACGCTCAGGTTGACCGGAACCGTTCCCGAACAATCGGGCACCATCACGGTGGTGAAACTCCAGGAACTGGATGAGAATGCGGACCCGGTATCGGGCACGCTGATAAAAAAGGAGGTGAACGTTCCGGTTCCAACCATGGAGCCGACCACGGTTCCTGACATCACGCTGGACCTGACTCCTTCAGAGATTATTGTGATAACCCCGGAACCCACTGCCCCGAAAACCACAACTGTCCCGACAACAAAAACCCTCTATTCGCCCGGACCTGAGCCGGTGCTGGTTTTTGGCGTGCTGGCCGGCCTGTTCTGCATGACGGCAGCATTGCGGCGTCGGGATTAACCAATTTTTGATCCGGCCATTTAAGAGATTTTGAGAGGGGACCAGGTACTCCCCCACGGTGCCGACAAAAAAAGAGCCCGGGTGCAATCCCGGTTTTACACCTTTCGGTATTCTTTCCCGATGGAAAACGCCCTGCCGGCCGGTTCCCCCACCTTCCAGTACGCGGACTGGGCATAGATGATCGGGTCGGTCTTTACCGTATCTAATTTCCCGTCAGCAACGCAGGATGCATCTGCATGGATCTCCACGACTTCGCCGATATACAACAGGTGACTTCCGCAATCCACGGATTTGAACAGTCTGCATTCAATGTTCACCGGGCACTCCTTTGCAAGCGGGGCAGTCGCGAGCCTGCCGTAAAAGGACGTGTAAACCGCTGACTTGTCCTCCTTTGAACCGGAGACGATCCCGCAGTAGTCGGCCGCTGTTACATCGCGGGTTGAGGGGACGTTGAGGCTGAAGGTCTTGTTCTCCTCAATCCCCAGTGCCGTGTACCGGGTCTTGTTGATCGCAACGCAGACCATGGGCGGCGCCATGCAGGCAACGGTTGCCCACGCGGCGGTCATGTAGTTTGGCTTTCCTTTCACGTTTGCACCCACGAGCAGGGTGGGCATGACACTCATGTACGGCATTGCGCCAAGCGTGATCTTTTCCATAGTATTATTCTCCGGGATGTGGTTGGCGGGAGAGGATTTTAAGGGTATGCCTGCAGGGAGCGCACCGGAGCAAACGCAACAACCGGCTCCCGATCCTTTCGGGAATCTGGTGCAGTTTTTATTCCACACTCCAAAAAAAGGGGGGAAATCCTCCAAAAGTTTATAATCCCGTTCCACAGCGTGGTCTTTCATTGAACAATATTAATATAAACCCCTCATCGCCATGTTCTCTTTGTGATACACCATGGCAACCGTCCAGAGTCCCGGAACCGGAAGCGAATACAGGACCGCACAACCGGAACAGTTCCGCCAGATTTCACGCAGCTCCACGCTGCTGCAGTCTGATGAACAGGACCAGGTGCCAAAAAGTTTCATTGAGCCTGAAGACTATCGCGAACTGGTCCTTCTTGACGAATTTTTAAAGCTCCATGTCCGGCAGGACGCAATCCGCAATGTCCAGTGTATGCTGCTCTGGACCGAATGGGTCCGGCTCTTCCAGAGAACAACCCGCAGGTTCCCCCGGGTTATCCTCGAAAACGAGCTTCGCGCTATCATCACCAGAATGATGGCTGTTGATATTGCACACGACACGATGCGGGGGCCGGTCTACTGCGGCCTGCGGTTCGTGCCGTGACATCGGAATGTACCGGCATGCAGCCACTGTCCACACAGAGCAGAAAAATCCCATGAAGATTTCAGGGTAATTTTTGCCCCTTTTTTATAAATTACAACGGGGGATTGATACTCCCATACTCCCGAAAATGGTATCGACCGTCTCCCTCCTCAGGGACGTCCCCGCGCCGGATCAAAACGGTTCAACGGTTTATTTGCCGGTTTTCATGATGTGGATCTGAACCCGACTGGTCCATGTCCGGTTCCTTGGAGTGAAAAAAACATTCTATCCGGCCCGATTCACGGCACCAGGAGTCCTGCCCAATCCAGACTACACATTTCCCTTCAGAAACACCGGTCCCGGACCGCTCCATATTCTCTTCACAATCCGGTCCCGGAACGGCTCTTGTAAAGTCCAAAAATGTGAGGCTGCGGGCAGAGTTTATTAATACGACAAAATGAGAAAACAGAGTAATTACAGGATTTACATTATCATGAAACGGCAACTGATGGTATTTTCTGTGCTCCTCCTCGTCTCTGCAGGACTCGGCGTAGTACTACAGATTATTCCGGACCCGCTTGTTGCCAGCACATTCTACACCTTCCTTGTGCTGACGCTCTCGTACCTGTTCTTCTCAATAATCCTCGGCAGATTCCTGGTCGGACAGATCTCCGACAAGAAAACCCGGTACACGGCGAAAAAGGCCATCTCCGTCCTGTCAGTCATCTTCATCATCGCCCTCTGTCTCCGGATCTGGGTGACGGACACCTCGGCGCTTATCGTGTCGTATGGTATCATCGGTGCAGCCCTTGCCTTTGCCCTCCAGGACGTGTTTAAGAATTTTGTCGGGGGATTATTGATCATCCTCTCCGGGATGTTCCGGGTCGGGGACCGGATCGCCATTGACAACAATTTCGGGGACGTCATGGACATCGGGGTTTTGAACACCACACTGATGGAGATCCGGGGCTGGGTCTCCGGGGACCAGCCATCCGGGCGTCTCCTCACCATACCCAACAGTCTTGTGATCAATCACCCGCTGTACAACTATACCCGGGACCATTCATTTGTCTGGGACGAGATCTCCATTCCCTTAACCTATGACAGCGACTGGCGGAGGGCAAAGGATCTCATCCTTGGCATTGTGGTTGGGGAGACCGCAGCCATGACCGTGCAGGCCGATGCGGAGATCGAACGAATCGGGGAGACCTACTACCTTCCCAAAAAAGTGGTCGAGCCTTCAGCGTACATCACGCTCACGGACAACTGGATCACGCTGGACATACGGTACGTTGCCGATGCACGTACCCGCCGTGTGCTCCGTTCCCGGCTCAACGAACTGGCCCTTGCAGCGATTGAAAAGGAGGACCAGATAACCATCGCCTCGACAACGGTCACGGTCACGAACGTTGGGGAACCGGTACCAAAACCGGAAAAAACAGAGACAGGGGAGATGAGGTAAAAATAGCATTCCGGATCCTATCCGCTGTAATTCTTTTAGATTCAACAGGCACCTGCCCATCCCGCACACCACTGGGAAAGGCTTTCAGGGTGCATATTGTTTAATAATCCTGCCGGAGTATCTGACTGATAGGAAAACGGGTGATGAGGATGGCGGGAGAGGAAAAACCAGGACCAGGGAGTACGGTCATCAGCTATGAACCCGAGATGGCAGAGATCATCTCCACGATTGAACAGTCCGGAACGGGGACACCGGAGCATATCGCTATCGTTGCCGAACCCATGACCGGCCGCTCCACCATGGTTGCCGAGATCCGCCGCCTGTATGGTGACCGCGTCTACTACCTCCCCCTCGAGTTTGTCGTGCGGGAGTCCGACCTTCCCGACTTTGCATCCCTGCCCTATGACATCATTCTCATCGATAACTGCCAGTTCCTCTCAACGCGCCGGATCGGGGGGTTTAGCGTCATCGATTCGTTTCTCCGCACGCAGATCTCCTCAAAAAAACTCTTCATCACCACCTGGAATACGTTCAGCTGGCAATATCTTTCATCGGTCATCCATCTCGATTCCTACTTCCCAAAGAGGATCATCCTCGGCCGCATCGACACACCGGTGCTCAGGGACGTAATCAAGGCCCGGTACAAACCCGGGGAGATAACGTTTTTGGACGAAGGGATTGCCGAACGTTCAATGTTCTTCTCGATCGTCCACCCGAAGGTCAACCTTCCGTTCATGGATGACGAGATCACAGTGCCGTGGATAAAACTGAACTTCACGGTCATGATACGCAAACTCCCCCATCACAAACGCGTCATCATCTCTGTTGAGGACATCATCTTTGAAAAGATCAACCGGATCGCGGGGGGGAACCCTGGAGTTGCAATCCTGCTCTGGGATGAAAGTCTCCACGACAATACCATCTCATTTGCCAACATTAAGGAAAAATCGTATTCCATGTCCCTCAACACCAACGAATCCTTCATCCTCGCAACCATCGTCTCCATGGAGACCCTGCATGAAAATGACCTTGCCGCAATCGCCGGATCCGAGATGGATTTCAAGAAAATTGTGTACCGGCTTGTCCAGCAGGGACTGGTCCATGACTGCAACGGGTATTACAGTGTTGAACCGTTTGCCCTTGTACCCGTGATCGATTACCTGAAAAAGACCCGGAGGTTGTGGTGACAATGGCCGACACCTTCTCCCTTGGCAATGTAACCGCGGAACTCTCCATCAGGACAATTGATACAAACCTTGTCGTGTACATCGTCTTTGTTCTTATCGCTGCATATGTCCTGACACGGGTGCTCAGTTTCCTCCTCATCAATGTTTCAGAGCGCATCGGCTGGTACCGGACCACCATCACGATGCTCATTCCCTTATTAAAACTCGCAGTCTATGTGATTGCATTTTACCTGGTCCTTACAGCAGTTATCGAGCCTTCGCTGCCCCAGATGATAGCGTTCTTTACGCTCTTTGCTGCCGGCGTCGGGTTCGGGCTCAAGGACTTCTTTGCCGACATTCTCGGGGGCATTGTCATCATCTTTGAAAAGCCGTACCAGATCGGCGACAAGGTGACGATCGGGAACCATTACGGAGAAGTCAAGGACATCGGGATCCGGGCTACCCGGATCCAGACCCCGTCTGACGAGATGGTATCGATACCCAACGGGACCATCTTCAGCCAGCCGGTCCAGAGCGGCAATGCCGGCGACCTTGCGATGATGATCGACATCGACCTCTTTGTCCGGCCCGGGACTGATATTGATCGTGCCCTCAAAATCCTCAAAGAGGCTTTGGTCACCTCGAAGTACATCATCATCTCGGACCGGTACCCGTTCACGGTTCTTGCCGAAGATTTCCCGTTCTATATGCGCCTCCGGGCAAAAGGCTATGTCTCCGACCTCCGGCACGAGTTTGAGTTCAAGTCAGAAGTGACAAGGCGGGCATGGGCGGAGTTTATGAAAGCCGGGATCCGGTCACCCGGCTTTGTCCCCCCTTCTGAAGAGGTGGCCAGCGGGGAACCGGTTGAATCGGGGGAATAATCCTTTTACTCCCTGGAAAAACAGTGCCGGCCCGGGTTTTGACCCGGACTTTCGGCTGCTGTCCCGGGATGGCACCCTGGATCCTCGCACCAGGCCAGGCAGGATAATATCCATGCAATCCCGGATTACATCCTGCATATGAACACCCGGTTCCTTTTTCCGGGATACATATCAGGATTCTTACAGTCAGGTGACTGATACGTATCTTTGGATTACTTTTTTCTTATATGGGGTGGGAAAAGGAAACACTATACGCAAGATCATGTTTTGCGGCAATGGCTGCATTCGCAACGCAGGGCATTGGACCAGCGGTACTCCATGAATTGCAGGTCTGTGCTTTTAAGGCACCCATCAGGTCAGAAACGTGGGGGGCAGTATCATGGTGGTAAAGAACAATTCAGAAAATTCCCTGCCCGGCAGGGGGATGGCAGATGACAGCCAGTACAGTCTTATTAAAATTATTACTATCTGGGCGCTTGCCACAGCACCCATGACATTGTTTGCATTTGTCGTAACCCCGGCAATTATCAGTTTTTTTGCGATCCCGGCAAGCGTTCCGCCGTTTCTCGTTTTCTGGCCGCTGATGATCCTCGGCCTTGTCTGGCAGTTTGTACTGTCCCTGATTATCATCCATAACGAGACCGGGAACCTGAAATGGGAGACGATGAAAAAACGGATGTGGTACACCATGCCCCGCGATCCCAATACCGGCGAGAAACGCGCCAGTTTATTCCTGTGGGCTATTCCCTTCATCGCATTAGGCCTGGCTTTGATGGTTGTCCCGTTGCCTGATTTTTTAGGCTCCACGTTTCCCGTAATCAACAGCCTGCCCCACTACAACATGGGAGAGGTGATGAACTCTGAGTTCCAGGGAGTCTGGTTGTTGGTGGTCCTGACACTGATAACCATACCGTTCAACTACTTCCTGGGGGAGGAATTTCTTTTCCGGGGAATACTGCTCCCGAAGATGAATGGCGTGTTCGGGAAGTGGGACTGGTTTTTCAACGGTGTTTTTTTCGGGTTGTACCATCTTCACAAACCACAGGGGATCCTGTCCCAGGTATTGTTCTCAGGGTTCCTTTTGAGTTACCCATCCAGGCGGTTCCGGAGCAACTGGATGGCGGTAATCATCCATGGAATTGAAGCCCCGATTGCTTTGTGGATTGTTTTTGGAATCGTTCTCGGATAGCAGGGCGATACATTTTTTTAACCAGTGTTCCGAGGAGAGGGGGGGAGAGCGGATTATCAGGCCCGGATCCTGCATTGAGGCAGGGTCCGGCAGAATAATCCGGAACAATCAGCGTATTTTAAAAATGAATGAATAAAAAAATGGAACCAGAGAAATCCTTCACAAACCCTGAATCTCACCGGATACAGGGTCAGGCCGGTATCTCCCGCTGCAGGTATTCGTACGTCCCCGGCCGGTCGAGCGGGTGGTTCATGATATATTTATAAATGGCAGCGGAGCGGTCGCGTTCGTCCTGCACCGCGAGGTACTCCGCGCTGTCCTTCTCCGTTGCAGGGAACCCTTCCAGCCGGGCGGTGAGCGCTGCTGCCGCATCCTTTGTGCCGGCCATCGTTTCGTTGATGAACGCGGATTCGTGCCCGCTCCGGTACAGTTTCGGGCCGGTGCTGACCGGAATGACCATGGGATCGGAGGTGAGCGGCTTTCTTGTCATGATCGAGAACGTGGGGATGCCGGCATACGCGGGTGTCATCGCCTCAAGGTACGTATATCCCGTTGACTTGTAGGGGAACGCGTCCGAACCGATCCCCATCGCCATGTGGCTCTCGGGCCCGAACTTGAGGAGCGAGACCGTGTACCCTTCGCGGGCAAGCAGGCCGGACAGGAGGAGGGCTTTGTCGTCGCAGTCGCCCATGTTCTCCACCAGCAGTTCAGCCGGGTACTTCGCAGGAGTGTTGCCGCCGTCCTTGTAGGGGATGGTCTGGACAAATGCCGCCATCATATCAAGGTACCCGTCATCGCTGAGGTTGCGCTCGTCGCAGATAGCCCGGAACTGCACCAGAAGATCCTCGTAGATCTGCTCCTGCGTGGGATCGTTCATGATCGCGTTGTAGTACTTCTTACCATAACCTTCCGGGTTCCGGACAAGGATGACGCCCCGGTAGGTTCTCTTTGAGGCGGCGTAGACGGACGCGTTCACCGCGATGCTGACCGATGCGGAGGTGTTGTGAAAGGAGAAGGAGCGGGATACAGGTATCGGGGGGCCTGCCGGCGTTGTCGCATCAATCTCCACCCGGGAGAGGTCAAAGATGATGTCGGAGAATGCGAGGATAAAGATGCCAAAGACGAGGAGGAACAGGCAGATACCAGCAAGGATCAACTGCAGCATGCGGGCCGGTGAGGGAAATTCTTCCATGGTCAGACACTCCGGTTTGTTATTGGCAAGCGCACGCCTGTAGTTTTTTCGTGTGCGGGCATGCAGGGAATTTTGATTGTTCGGTGCACCATCTTTTATTGAAGCCCTCAAAATAAAAACAGATCGAAAAAAGTTTTCTTCCAGACCGAACAGCAGGTACCATGTGGAGATTCACCGGGCCAAAAAAAATCCTGACGGGAGAACAAACAGCCTTTTTACCCGGTACCCCTCACCTAACTCACAGCAGATCATGCACTTCCTCACCTATCAGGAACAGCAGGAATGGCGGGCGTTCGCAGACGAGATCCTCACTACCGGCGCCAGGCCGGAATGGTGTGATGCAAAGGTCCGGCCGGAACTGGTGCCGGCCTTTCATTTTTACCTTGCCACCTTCCTTGCAGCACATGGCGCGGGAGAGCAGGCCGTGGCATGGGCGGAGTCGGCGGTCCTTATCGAAGACGAGGGAATCTTTGGCTGTGCCTACCTGCTCGGGTTTTTAAAACGGCACAACAACCAGCTCCAAAAACCGGCCACGGTGTTTAAAGATCCCCGGCCGTTCATCCATTTCACGACCGTCCCCTTAATGAACATGGCCCGCAGGAACTTTGTTGCGGGGTGCGGCCGGTCGCTGCCGGACATCTCCCATCCCATTCGGTTCATGGACATCGGTTGCGGCGACGGGGCGCTGACCGTTGCCGTCCTCTCTCACCTGCTGGAGGCAAAAAAAATCCCCGGCATCGAAGAGGTCCTGCTCGTTGACCCGTCGCCCGCGATGGCAGCCCTTGCAGAGAAGACCGTCCGGGACGCGTTTCCGGATGTGACCATCAGCACCGGGAACGATAAGATCCAGGACTGTTCGGGTGCGATCAGGACACGATTCGACATCGCGATGAGCTCGCTTGCCTACCACCACATGCCGGTCGAGGACAAGCGTGTCCACCTCATGCGGCTCAAACCCTGGATCGACCACTTCCTCCTCTTCGAGATGGACGCAGACATCGACACCCCCGAGCGGTTCTCGCCCGCCCTTGCCCTTGCCGTGTACCAGTCGTACGGCCGGATCTTTGACTGCATCTATGCCCACGATGCCCCCGTGGAAGTGGTCAACGAATGCATTGATTCGTTTCTGATGACCGAGGTCTCCTCCATCCTCTCCGAGCCCCGGGGGCAGCGGAGCGATTACCACATGCTCCGGGGCCAGTGGATCGCGCTGCTGGATGAGGTGCTCTGCCCGGAATTTACTCTCAGGGACGAGTCGGTCTGCTCTGCCGATGAGCACATGGCGCTTTTTATGCTCCATTACGGCAGGGCCGGGTGACGGGACAGTTGCGCAGACGGGCCCACGGGTCCGGCAGAGGAATACCAAAACAAAAGGAGATGGCAGACATGCGCTACAAAAAAACCGGTTCCGCCTTCATCCTCCGGATCGACCGGGGGGAGGAGATCGTCAGCACGCTGAAACAGTTCTGCGCCGACAAGGAGATCGGGCTCGGCACGGTGCAGGGCATCGGGGCTGTGGGGAACGCAGAGATTGGCCTTTTTGAGACGAGAACAAAGGAGTACCACACCACAACGCTCTCGGGCGACCACGAGATCACGTCGCTTCTCGGCAGCATCACCACGATGGGCGGGGAACCGTACCTCCATCTCCACGTAACGCTTTCCGATGCAACGTACCTTGCATACGGCGGTCACCTGACCAGTGCCGTGGTCAGCGGCACCTGCGAGATCGTAATTACCGTGCTGGACGGCCGGGCCGATCGCGTGTTCGACGCAGATGTCGGGCTGAACGTGCTCGATCTCTGATCCTTTTTCAGGACCGGATACTCTGCAACAGGATGCGGAGTTTCACCAGCAGTTTGAGAATTTCCAGGTACAACCAGACCAGGGTAACGAGAAGCGTGAACGCGGCATACCATTCGTGGCGCTTTGGGAGACCGTGCCCCACACCCTGTTCAATGTAGTCGAGATCAAGGACGAGACTTGCTGCGGCAACGATGACAACGACAATGGAGAAGACGAGCCCGAGCCATCCCCACACTCCCTCAAGCCCGAACGAGATGCCGAGGGCGGCAAGAACGATGCCGCCGATGTAGAAGAGGATGATCCCGCCCGTTGCCCCGATAACGATCGAGCGGAACTTCTCCGTTGCGCTGATGATGCGAGCCCGCAGCAGGGCCAGAACGAAAAAGAAGACGCAGAACGTGAGGATGAGGGCCTGAGCAACGATGCCGGGATACAGGATCTCCATCCAGCCGGAAAATCCCCCGATAAATACACCTTCAAGGAGGGCAAAGAGCGGTGCCGTGACAGGCGAGAGCGAAGTCCGGAATGACGTACCAAAGCCGACCACAAATGCACAAAAGACAGCGCCGAGCATGAGAGGGACAGAACCCGGAATGTATGTCCACGTCAGCGCCGCAGAAACTGATACGATCAGGATGAGGAAGAGCGCCTTGTCAATTGTCCCTTTCATTGTCATCGGCGGGCACGTGCCGGCCGTGTGAAGGTCGTCAAAGAGTTCGTCCCGGAATGGCTGATCGTCGGTACTATTCATTGGAGTTCTCCTTTCACCCAGATGTTGGGTAACCGATGTGACCAGCGCCGTTCGGATCTTCAGACCAGTCCATGAACGATATTTAACCGATTATAATTAAAGCACATTGGTTTATTTCCATGTCGCGGATTGGAATCATAGATTTCTTCAGGAATACGGCCATCATAAAGGGAAAAAAGTGCTCGCAGGAGGAAGAAGAGCCCGGGAGATCCGGCACGCCAGCGGTTGGCTCATTTGAGGGATTTGTCGTCCCATGCCCGGAGCATATCCGTATCCCGCATCCTTGTTGCCCTGCCCCGGGCCTGTGCCGCAGTGAGCATCCGGCCCTGGGTGAAATCGTATTCGCAGACGGTCGCACCGTTCGCGAGCAGGGTTGCCCGGACCGGGTGGGGCCGGTGGACGACCGGTGCCCGGTTGCGGATGTACCAGCGCACCCGCTGGAACGTGAGCCAGTCGAGTTTCATGGCGATCGTTGCATGAAAGACAAACGTATCGGCCGGGGCACGATCATACTCCCGCAGGGTGCAGTACGGGGCGATGGTGCGGGAGAGGTCATACCGGAACCGCCGCAGAACCGCGTCCGGCTCCATCGCAACGTATACCGCCCGGGACGCAGGAAAGATCCCGTAGCCGCCGACCGTATATCGCGGGATCTCCGGCCGGCCGGTACAGACCTGGAAAAAATCCTTAACCAGCCGTTCCTCATCATTGCAGAAAAACGGCCCGGCAAGCGTGATGTGCGGGACCGCAATCCGGCTTTTAAGAGAAAACGCAGCAGCAAGCTCCGAACCAAGGGCACGCACCTCCCGCTCCACGGGGCCCATCAGGCGGATGTCGATGAGGTAGCGGGTCATCTGCGTATACTGGTTTTTGTCACGTCTTGGGCTTTGCGATCCTGCGGCCGTTGCGGGACGGATGCTTTAAAAACATTTTACTCATCGGAAAAGTAATCTCTTCATGATTATCATGACCGGAACAAAAATTTCCCCGCCCGAGGCCATTCGGATGCTTGAGGAGCGGCTCGATGCCATCACCGAAATGGGAAAACGCGGCTGCGATGGAGGGTATTACGAGCTCCTTGCCTGGTGCTCAAAGACCTGGTCGACCGTTGATGCGATCTTCGAAGCCGGAGACTATCGCAGCGAAGAGATCCGGCAGATCGGGGTGCCGGCCTGTTCCTGTGCAAAGCCCGGGGGCACACCCATGCAGATGGAGGTCTACTCTGCCCAGCTGCAGAAATACATTGATCAGATCCGGGCCGATATACAGGCAGCAGAATAACAGCAATCCCGGCAGATCCCGCTAGAATTCCCCGAAAATATTCGGGTTTTCATGCCGCACCAGCCTTTTTTTCCTTCCCTGCTCCATACCTATGAGACTGAGCTATGACGTACCTTGACTGGGGCTGCGAACAATTGCGGGAGGAGTGCCAGTCCTGCCTCGATGCCATCTGCTCCGCGTGCGTTGACGAGTTCAAGAAGCGGGGGGCGGGACTTGGAACTGAGGACGGGGAGGATCTATCCAACGACCTGCCCGAACCGGACTGCGACCGGTGCGAACTTGAGAAGAAGCCCGGCTGTGTGTCCTGCGAGATCATCCTTGCCGTGTGCCGGCACTGTGCCGGGCGCAAAACCTGCGAGTGCCGGATCTGCTGATTTTTCCCGCGGGCCATACGGAAAAGAACGGGTGGGCAACGGAGCCCGCACCAGGGAGTCGCATTGTTAAAAACCCCCACACGGGATCACCACTCGCAGGGCCCGCGGGGGTTATGATCTGCCCCCTGGTGCCGCAGGAACGGGTGCAGGAGTACGTTTGCATAAGGATCGGCAATCTGAAAATGGCACTGGCTGGCAGGCAGTAAGCGACCGGAGAACCGTTTTACCGTTTGCCAATCAGGCGAGCATCATACCCACTTGGTAGTAGAGGGAATCACAACGGAATACCTTCAACGGCCTTCGTTTTCGGGTTTCACAATCACAACCTTTTTCCTTCTGTGAATGCACAGTTTCCTGTCGACTGACAGGAAACGATCATGGGTCTGGAACCAACGACAATCGATGGCATCACGATCATCACGCTCCCGAAGCGTTTCGATATCGACAGTGTCCCGTTCATTGAGAACGAACTCAGACAGATCAGGACCGCAGATCCACGACGCGTCCTCTTTGATTTTTCCGGAACCGAGTATATTTCCAGTGCCGGCATGCGGCTGCTCATCGGTTCGCTGCGCTCCATCCGCGAGAACGGGGGTACCATCGCCCTCTCCACTCTCTGCCGCCAGGTGATGTACATCTTTGAAATATCAGGGTTTGACAAGATCTTCACCATTTATGAGACGCGGGAGAAAGCACTCAAAAAGATGAAGAAGAACGCGTAATGTTCTGATCAACCTCTCCGAAGAGGGAAACGGGTTTTTGCGTAACTGTACCGAAAAGTGCCAGAATATCCTAAAACCGGGTAATGGGATATGGTCGGGGCGGCCCATTTGGTCTTTTTTGGTTCCCCGGCATTTCCTGCCGTACGAGAACCTGATGGATTGGTTATCCATTTGGGTTGCATGGAGCGCTGAAGGGGCCTCGTGTCATGGACAGGGATGCCAATCGCAGAGTTTTTTTACGCTGGCCCCGAAAATCAGGGGAATTGGGATCCGAATGAACGCCGGTTATTCAGAAAAGAACCTTTTTTTGGAAGATCCTGCCAATTTTTCTTCCAGCTTCCGAGAGCATATATACCATTCTTCGCATACAGGCATGAGAGAAAGATACAAGGAAGGTTTGATCATCATGGCCAAAACAGAATCCGCACGATCGCCACTCGGCCGGCTGGTACTTTTCATGGTCTGCTTAGCGATTGCAGGTGCAATTGTTGCCGGGGTACACTATGCTTTTGTGGATCTCCCGCAGCAGAAGGCGCTGCAGGTGCCTACAAATGACGGTTCTGCATCCTGCGCAGCAGGGTGTTCGGATGCATACCAGGCCTGCATTGGCGGGTGCAGTGGCGACCGCAGCTGCATTGACGCCTGCTACCAGAACGCAGTGGCGTGTGCGAACAGCTGCGGCATCGAGATCATGGGATGAGCGATACCTGCAGGATCGCTCTCCCGAAGTGAACTCTTTTTTTTTGATCTGTAGAAATCATTCCCAAGGTGTCATTTTGTGGAATTGCGAGGGTGACCCCCTCTCTACCTGAAGAGGAGGGAGGCAGCCTGCGGGGGCAAGCCCCCAAAACCCCCGGTTCTATCATTTTAGTTTCATGTGCCCATTTACCTCCTGCTCCACGGGGCGAAGGTCGATGAGACCCCGAGCGCCCGTGGCTACATCGCAGATCAATTGATGATTTCTGGCAGGTTTTCTACAGAGCACTTTTTTGATCTGTCTCGATGCCCGGTGAACTGAATGGCGGCGTTGCCATCATTTCAGCCGACAGAAAGTGTACGATTGCGGGGATATCAGATCCTGCCTTGCATGCGTCATTGACCCCGTTTGTACAGAAGCCGCCTCCCGCGTGGACGGTCCTTTGAAGGTGAAGCGGGGTTGTGCCGTACACCTACCGGACAATCCGGCACTCAGCGGTCACTTCCCCGACTTCGGCGAACATCGCGGCTATGGGGCAGAGACGCGTAAGCGTCTGGTCGATGATGTTTTTCACCATTGCATCATCCGCATCGGCCCGGAGCGTGATGGTCAGGTGGACGTGATCGAAAAATGCCGGCATGGTCTTCACCCGGGTCCCGTGGATCCCGATTGTCATCTGCTTCACGGCAATGCCATTGTCGCCAAGCGCAAGGATGATCTTCACACCAACGCAGCCCCCAAGCGAGCCGATGAGGTACTGGATCGGGTTCGGTGTGTTCCCCTGCCCGCCCATGCCGACCGGGGCTTCCATCGGGAACGTGATCCCGGATGATGTTGCGGCGGTGAACGCACCGTCGCCGTTGTACGTCACGGTCATGTCAACCGGTTTCCACTCTTTTCTCGATTCCGGCCAGGGGATCTCTGTGCTCATGGGTGTACCGGTTTTTCTTTTTTCCTTAATTACTCATGCAAAGGGAATCGCGGGGCCGGGCGGGATTGTTGGGGGAACCGCATAAAATGATGATTCGGCTGTGGGTTCACACCCGGTTTTTTGCTCCGGTATGTCAGACCGTCCGGTACCGCACCGGGGACTGTGCGAGGACCCGCTCGCCTTGCCGGTCGGTCTCGATTACCGAGACTTTCACGTCCGCATCGTACGGGATGGCAACCGGCAGTTCCGTTGCTTTGATAACAAAGGATCCCCGCTTGTTGAATTCTGCGGGGATGGGAAACCGGTACTCTTTGGGATCGTTCCGGATGCTTACCTGCACGCAGTATTTCGGGTCTGCCCGCGGTATGATCCCCTGACCATCAACCCTGAGGGATTCAGCATAGGTATCCCCGGATTTCCTCCGCTCGTATTGGGCAAGGATGCGTAGTCCGTCGGGTTCTGTCCGGCTCATACGGATACATGAGCTGCCCGGTGTTTTGAATTGAACTTATGCTGCCGGGACCATGCAGGGGGATATGGTTCCTGTGTTCGGCTGCTGAGTGGAGCCAAGAGGGGCCGTCAGGGATCGGAGGGAGGTAAGGGTATGGTAAATTTTTCAATCTTTTGAAAAAGGATATATCCAACAATGAAGTATAGACTTGAATGTCATCAATGAGATGGTAAAATGAAAAATTTTAGGAATAATTCCATACATGGAACACTCTTCTTGGGATTGTTGATTTTTTGTCTAATTTCAGCTTGTTTTTCGCCATCCCCCCAAACAGATTCGATTTCAACTCAAACTGCAACAATCCCTACAACAGTGAGTTTTGTAAATGAGGTGACGCCATTTCAAACCCCAACTCAAACTCCTGGCATGGGAAGTAGATTTTCTACATATGTTACAACGCCAACACCCGTTGTTGAAGATTATGTTTGCTTAATTTACCAAAAAGAGCAGATCTTCAAGTATAATAAAACTGCAAACGTTGTTAATTTAAAAAATCCACCGATGTATATCAATTATTCTGTGGATATACAAGAGAATGTCAAAGGAAAATACCTTCCATACTATACGATAACGTTTCGTGATAAAAAGACTGGTGAAATCCTGGCACAAACCGGATTTAGTGATAAGGATTACCAATACAATGGTTTTGTGATTCCAACCGGTTTTTCTAATACTCTCAAAGTGAAGAAGAGCGGAGAGTATCAAATAGAGGTTGAAGGAGGTGAAGTTCTCATCAATATGGAAATCTGGATGAAACCGGAAAATTTGGATGGCAGTTCATCTAATATTGAAAATTTGAAGTGTATGAATTGGCCAGGGGTACTTTGGCAGGAGATATAATCATTTGTGAAGTGAGCCAGGCCATTTTTTTGGTGATTCAGCATTTCGTACTTCTTATTTTGATACCATACCTTCTTCTTGCGTCTCAAGTCCCCCAAGGATGACAGGGCGCTTTATGGTTGGAGGAGGTCGGTTACAGGTAATACGTCATTTGTGCAATCGGGGGAAGTGATCGCAGCGGGATTTGGGATAAGGGAGATACGATACTTCACGCGCAAAACGCCTCGTCGGGTTTTGCGCTACGGATTACCGTACTTACTTATCGATTCAGGACCTTGCCCAGCGATGTCCAGATGAGGCGGCCGAGCGACCAACTATGGAGAATTTTCAAAGAAAAGCCTGAAGAGGAATTAATGTATTTTACTTATTATACAAAATGGACGAATCAAATAGTGGGAAAAAATTACCGGATGAATTTCCATCAAGTGATTGTCAAGATATTACAATAAAAATTGTACATTACCTCGAATTTGTAATTATTTTTTTTATTGCATTAATCGGTATTAGGTTATATTTGATTATTTCATCTACTTCATCGCTACTATTTATCATACTTATCATTACACTCCTTATTTTATTGATATGCTATCCGCTGTGTGTTTCATTTAATACTAGACGCTTAATACAAACATTCCCTGAAAATAATTGCAAAAACCAGCATCATGCAATTATAATAGCACATAAAACGAGTCCAAAATCGGGAAAATTCACATATATGGATTATTTGTCCGGAGCAGATATACTAATCAAACGATTTCGAATTGATGGTAAGAAAATCAATTACAGCGTATATGAAGTTCAAAAAAAAGAGCAGGTAATTCCAATTATATTGAATGAGAATACGACTCATTTATGGATTTTTGGTCATGGGATGAGAAATAAGCTTGGTCTTAATGGGGAAAATTTATGCTATTATGAGGTTAGGAGTGCACCAAAAAAGACCTTTATTGGGCAATATCATTGTAATTCATTTCTTGGAAAAAGTTTAGCTGATTATAATAATCCTAAAAATCAGGATGTTACACATTTTGCACGAATGGATCCATTCATTCGAATCTCGGTTTGGAGAAAACTCAAAGAATTAGATGAAAAGGGTCTTCTCTAAAAATATATTTCAAAAAAATGATCTTTCTCAGAAATCCGTCATAATCTGGAACGCATTCAATTTCTTCCTTATTGAGCTGCTCGATGAACTCATACACACCATGCCCGACATCCTCTAACGCAACAAAGCACGGCCAAAGACAAGAATATCGGCACCGGTCTTCATCGCACCATCACCTCCATAGGTATATTCTTGAAAATACCCTTATCATACCTCAATTAAAATCACTTCAGCATGGCCCAGCAGTTTTGTAAGGCATGTGGGACCGAATTAATTCCAGGAAAGGAATTCTGCCCAAAGTGTCTCGTCCGTGTTCCCAAAGTTGTTTCAGCAGATCCAATGCCCCTAAAAGTTCCAAAAGAAGTAATAAAAAAACTGCTCTGTAGAAATCCTATCAAAAGCGGATTGTATCGAGGACCGAAAGATCTAAGGTACAATGTCTCCTTTTCTTGATTGTGAAGTCAAATAGAAAGGA
>PGYK01000013.1 GCA_002839605.1 Methanomicrobiales archaeon HGW-Methanomicrobiales-3
GGCGATGTCGGTTTCATTGATGGTGTGATGATCAATGGCTCCGTCAAACTCGTTGGTTGGATCTCTGCCATAACTCGGTTGTTCCAGACTGGTTATGTCTATCACTACGCATTCACCATGATCATAGGTGTCTTTGTGCTAATGACCCTGTGGATCAACCGCGCCTAACGTGAATAGTTTGCAGAAAAGCAAGGAATAATATGTCGACTTACCCGCTGCTATCTCTCGCCATTTGGCTCCCGATATTTTCAGGTTTGGTGGTGCTCGCCACCGGATCTGATCGGAATGCCCCGTTGGCCCGGATGCTTGCCCTTTTTGGTGCGATCGCCAGTTTTCTCGTCACCATTCCTTTATGGACTGGTTTTGATATAGCCAATGGCGGGATGCAGTTCGTAGAATTGCGCACCTGGATACCGCGCTTTAATATTAACTATCATCTTGGTGTTGATGGCATTTCGATGCTGTTTGTGCTGCTCAATGCTTTTGTGACGATTATTGTCGTCACAGCAGGTTGGGAGGTCATTCAGGAAAAGGTGGCGCAATACAACGCGGCGTTTCTGATCATGTCCGGTTTGATGAATGGTATTTTTACGTCGCTTGATGGGATGCTTTTTTACGTATTTTTTGAAGCTTCGTTGATTCCGCTTTACCTGATCATCGGCGTGTGGGGCGGTGCCAATCGTGTTTATGCAGCATTCAAGTTTTTCCTATACACCTTGTTTGGATCCTTGCTCTTCCTGCTTGCGTTAATGTATTTGTTTGTTCAATCTGGTGGTAGTTTCTCAATTCTTGAATGGCATAAGTTGCCGATTGCACTGGGTTCTCAGACTTGGTTGTTCATTGCCTTCCTTGTGGCTTTTGCAGTCAAAGTGCCGATGTGGCCGGTTCATACCTGGTTGCCGGATGCTCACGTTGAGGCGCCAACCGGGGGTTCCATTGTTCTGGCAGCAATTGCCCTCAAGCTCGGTGCTTATGGGTTTTTGAGATTCTCCCTGCCCATTTTGCCGGACGCTTCGCGCGAATTGTCAGGGCTGGTTATTGCGCTATCGCTGATTGCAGTTGTTTATATTGGTTTCGTCGCCCTGGTTCAATCGGACATGAAAAAACTGGTTGCCTACTCATCAATTGCACACATGGGTTTCGTTACGTTGGGCTTCTTTATGTTCAGCCCGATGGGGATTGAAGGTGCGCTGGTTCAGATGGTCTCCCACGGTTTTGTTTCCGGTGCGATGTTCTTCTGTATTGGGGTGATGTACGACAGAGTGCATAGTCGGCAGATTGCTGATTACGGCGGTGTGGTTAATACCATGCCAAAGTTTGCAGCCCTATTTATGCTCTTTTCCATGGCTAACGCCGGTTTGCCTGCAACTTCCGGTTTTGTTGGAGAGTTCATGGTGATTCTGGCGGCAGTAAAGTTTAATTTCTGGGTGGCTTTCGCCGCCGCCAGTTCAATGGTGATTGGCGCTGCCTATACGTTGTGGATGTATAAGCGAGTGATATTTGGCGATGTTTCCAATCATCATGTTGCGGAGCTTTCCGACATTAACAAGCGTGAGTTTGCCATTCTTGGCGTCCTCGCTCTCTGTACCCTTTGGATGGGGTTGTATCCACAACCTTTCACCGAAGTCATGCACGCCTCGGTCAACGACCTGCTGCGCCACGTTGCTCTAAGCAAGATTCAATAAACGGTAGCCGACATGTTTGACAATTTCGTTGTCCCCGATCTCCTGCCCGCCGCACCAGAACTATTTTTGGCTGCGATGGCGCTGGCCATTCTTCTAGTTGATCTCTTCGTCAAAGATAACCGGCGCACGGTAACCTACGTCCTGAGTCAACTTGCATTGATAGGATGCGCCGCAATCCAGTTCTCGACCAGTACCGGTGAAATCGTCTACACCTTCAGCAATATGTTTGTTGACGATCTCATGTCCGATTTGTTGAAACTGTTCCTTTACCTGACGGTAGTGATTGTGTTGTTTTATTCACGTGGCTATATCATTGACCGTGAAGCAATGAACAAGGGTGAGTATTACGTACTCACGCTTTTTGCGACGCTGGGTATGATGGTGATGATTTCGGCCAATCATTTCCTGACCTTGTACATGGGCTTGGAGCTGCTCTCTCTATCGCTCTATGCAATGGTCGCGATGAACCGAGACTCATTGCTTTCTACCGAAGCGGCCATGAAGTATTTTGTTCTTGGTGCGCTGGCTTCTGGTCTCTTGCTCTACGGCATGTCCATGATCTATGGTGCAACAGGCACGTTGGAAATTACCGGGGTCGCTGAGCGCCTTTATGGTGGTGGTGCGAACAAGAACTTAATGGTCTTTGGACTCGTTTTCCTGGTCGCAGGCCTGGCCTTCAAGTTGGGCGTTGTTCCTTTCCATATGTGGATACCAGACGTCTATCATGGCGCACCGACCTCAGTCACTCTTCTTATCAGCACTGCGCCCAAACTTGCAGCCTTCGCTATTGTTATGCGCCTACTCGTTAACGGACTGATTACGATGGCTGCCGACTGGCAGGTAATGCTGATCATTCTCTCGGTCTTGTCGATGGCAATTGGCAATCTGGCGGCTATTGCCCAGACCAACCTTAAACGCATGCTGGCTTACTCGGCGATTTCCCATATGGGCTTCATGCTCTTGGGTATTACGACGGGAGTGGTCAGTGGCGATGCCCGTTATGCCCTAAACGCATATAGTTCGGCGATGTTTTATGTCATTGCGTATGTGCTGATGAGTCTCGGTTCGTTCGGTATGATTTTGCTGATGGCGCGTTCCGGTTTTGAAGCAGACAAGATTGACGATTTCAAAGGCTTGAATAAACGTAGCCCCTGGTTTGCCGCCATCATGATGATGTTTATGTTTTCAATGGCCGGCATCCCGTTCTTCATAGGTTTCTTTGCCAAGTTCTCCGTTCTCCAGGCCGTTGTTGCAGCTGGGTATATGTGGTTGGCAGTAGTGGCGGTGTTGTTCTCGCTGATTGGCGCGTTTTACTATCTGCGTGTCGTGAAGCTGATGTATTTTGACGCGCCGACTGATGATTCGCCGATTACCGCTGGTGCTGATATGCGTATTTTGATTTCTGCGAATGGTTTAGCGGTAGCGTTACTTGGTATCTTTCCGCAATTCATAATGTCGCTCTGCGCTTACGCATTACTGCGCTCGCTCTGACTTATTCCATTTGACGGTTAAAACGCCCTGCTAGTCGGGGCGTTTTTTTGGAGGCAAAAATGTTTCAGGATGAGCATTTGATCGAGACAGAAGTTTCGACACAAACTGTATTTAAGGGTCTCCTGCTTGAGGTACGAAAAGATGTTGTTCGGTTGCCGAATAACAAGGAGTCGATTCGAGAATATATTGTCCATCCTGGGGCCGCGGTTATTCTCGCCATCCTTGATAATGGTAATTTGTTGTTTGAGCGCCAGTTTCGCTATCCGCTACGTGATGTTTTTCTTGAGTTGCCGGCAGGAAAAATTGATTCAGGTGAATCAATAATCGACGCAGCACGTCGTGAGTTGCTTGAGGAAACCGGCTATACGGCGAGGGAGTGGGTATGTCTTGGGCAAATGCATCCTTGCATTGGTTATTCGGATGAATCGATCAAAATATTTTTAGCCCGAGGTCTGTGTTTGTCCCATGAAAAAAAACTCGACCATAATGAGTTTCTGGATGTGATAGAACTTTCGCCAAAGGCGGCAAAAGAGGCTGTCTGGAATGGTTCGATTACTGATGCCAAAACCATCACCTCTTTATTTTGGCTTGATCGACTGTAAGTCGTCTTTGGCCTCCGTGGTAATTGCATAATAAGTCAGGGGCTGCTGGGCAGCACCCGATAAAAGCCCGCAATATCAGCTAGACAGCCTGCCGGCCCGGGTGGAAACTAGCCGCTGTGGTGAGACAGGGAGAGTCGCTTGAGCGATAACGCGAACAATAATTTGCCCGGCAGTGGCAATAAGCAGCGACCGCTGATTCTGGTGGTCGATGATCGGCCAGAAAATCTTGCTCTTTTGTCAGCCATGCTCAGTAAAGATGGGGCGGATGTACGTGTGGCGAATGCCGGGCCGGTGGCCTTGCGCTATGCCCGCCTGGCGCCGCAGCCGGATCTCATCTTGCTCGATATCATGATGCCAGAGATGGATGGTCACGCCGTGTTGGCCGAGTTGCTTAAGGATGAGCAAACCCGTGATATCCCGGTTATTTTTGTCACAGCACTGGGTGAGGCTGAAGATGAAGAGCGCGGCTTTAATGAGGGGGCAGTGGATTACATCACCAAGCCGATCAAGCATGCTGTGCTTCGGGCGCGCGTTTGGGCGCAACTCGAAATCAAGCATTCGCGTGACCTGCAGGTCAATCAGCAGCATTGGCTGGAGAGTGAGGTGCAGCGGCGGGTGAACGAAAATAGCCTGCTTGAGTCCCGCCTTCAGCTCGCCCTCGCCGCCACCGGGTTGGGCGTTTGGGAGGTTGATCATGAGGCGGGGAAAATGGCGTGGAGCGCTGCGCTTTGTCAGATTTTTGGTTGCCAAGCCGGGCCGGAAACGGTGACTGATTTTCTTGCGATGATTCATCCTGACGATCTCCATCGGGTTGATGCCTGCCTGAGTCACCTGCAGGCGGACGCGGGCATCGTTCAAATCGAATATCGCGCCCGGGCCGGTGATGACCAATGGCGCTGGATCGAGTGCCGCGGCAAGGTGATTCGTAGCGATGCTGCCGGACAGGCAATCTCTTCGCTCGGTACAATGGCTGACATCACCCGGCATAAATCGGCCGAAGCTGATCGTTTGCTGGCTAGCGCCGTTTTTCAAGGAATTAGCGATGGCGTCTGTATTACCGATGCGAATGGCCTGATTCTGCTGGTCAATCAGGCCTTTTGCCAGGTAACTGGCTATGCCCGGGAGGATGTTTTGGGGCACAAGCCCAGCTTGCTCAAGTCGGGCATCCACGGGGTGGCTTTTTATCATGAAATGTGGGAGAAAATAAACCGTCACGGCAACTGGCAAGGGGAGATCACCAATCGCCGGAAGGATGGTTCGCTGCTCACTGAGTGGTTGAATATTTCCAGCGTCAGAAATGCCGATGCCGCTGAAGTCTATTATGTCGGTATTTTCAGCGATCTTTCGGAGCGCCACGAGGCCGCCGAGCGTATTCAGTTTCTCGCTACTTTCGATGCCCTGACCGGCTTGCCTAACCGCAATCTTTTCGCTGACCGCCTCGATCAGGCGCTGCCCCATCGTCCGGACGTAGGTCCGCTCCTCTGGCGTGGGACGGATCTTCCTGAGCACCTCCTCCTCACAGGGGCACCGGGTCAAAGCGGGACCTCCCGGAGATCCTCGTAGATTGGCCCGCCGGGCGTCAGCGTGCTCTTCTTGAGTTTGAGACCAGAAACCATGCAGTCACCGTAGATCTTCCCTTCCAGCATCTTTACCACAGAAAAGAGGGAGGGATCAGGATCCTTAATGCGGGCGAGGGTTGCATGCGGGGTGAACTGCCGGGTCTCCCGAAGAAAACCAAGCGGTGCAAGGACATCCTCGATTTTTCGGAAAAGTTCGTTGGCTTTCCCGGCATCACCGATGGTGCACCAGACGGTGAACGGCCGTTTCGGGTTGTTCACGGTTACGCTCCCAACAGTTACGACAAATGGCGTGAATGAAACCGTTCGAACCGCATCCATCACGCGGGGAAGGACACGGTCGTCTACATCCCCAAGGAACTTCAACGTGATATGGATGTTTTGGGGTTGTACAAAGGTCATGCGGGCAGAAGAGGTGCGAAGCGCTGCGAGCGGAGCCTCAAGCCGCGTGCGGATCTCTGTGCTGAGTTCAAGTGCAAGAAACGCCCTGACCATTACGGTACTATTGCTCCATTCACCTACTAATGATAATCGCTCCATGGGGCAGAAAAGCAGTGTGAACAAACCAAGATTTTTTTATTCACATACTGCCTATTGGATAGATACAGAGTAGGGGTTGTTTTTTGTGCCGGAAAATTCACAACTGGTTGTGTATACACTTGAGTTATGCCCGAATTGCGATTTGTTAAAGGGTTTTTTGAAAAAGAGCAAAATTGCCTATTCCGAGCGGGATCTCTCAAGTGCCGAATCGCTCACCGAACTTCGGGTGAACGGTGTATTTGTCAACGAAGCACCGGTGCTCCAGAAGGGGGAAGATTTTTTCACATCCGCAGACCTTTTCCCCACGGGTAAACTGGACGAGACGCACATCGCACAGCTCATATCAGGTGACTGATGGCCCGACCGGAAACCAGACAGCTGACCTTCGAGGGAATCGAAGTTCCGGCCCTCCCGGTCGTTCGCACGACTGATGGCCATATCATCGACTGGGATCGGGGCCGTATCGTCCGGCAGATTGTCGAAGAGACAAAACTTGTCGAGACCTTTTACGGGTACAAGGGCGCGAGCGAGGAGACTGCGCAGGAGATTGCCCTTGACGTGGAGAACAGGATAAAGGACATGGGACTCAAGTCCCTCTCAGGACCCCTGATCCGGGAAATTGTCAATATCACTCTTCTTGAAAAAGGGATGGTCCAGTACCGCAACGTCTCCACAAGGGTAGGTACACCGGTCTTCGATGCGCACCTCATCGATGTGGGCAGAGGCTTCGAAGCCCATGACAATGCCAACCTCCAGGAGAATGCCGAGACCTCGCACAAGAAGAAAGCAGACAAGATCTCAAAGGAACAGTACCTGCTCCAGCTCCCGCCGGACCTTGCCGACCACCACCTCTGTGGCGAGATGCATATCCATGACCTCGAATACTTCGGTACCCGGCCGTTCTGCCAGGACTGGGATCTCCGGTACTTCTTCTACTATGGCCTGATGCCGGACGGAAACGGGACAAAAGCTTCCGTTGCCGGCCCGGCAAAACGTGCCGAGGTCGCAATCCTGCACGCGGTCAAAGCGCTCGGATCCGCCCAGACAAACTTTGCCGGAGGGCAGGGGTATTACAACTTCCTTACCTTCCTTGCTCCGTTCATGGAAGGGATGCCGTACGAAGAGATCAAGCAGATGATCCAGATGTTCGTGTACGAGATGACCCAGATGATGGTTGCCCGCGGCGGCCAGCTGGTCTTCTCGTCTATCCAGCTCTGTCCCGGTGTGCCTACGCTCTGGCAGGACAAGCCCTGCGTGTACAAGGGGAAGATCTGGGACGGTAAATCCGCACCCCTCCGCACGTACGGGGAGTTCGAACGCGAAGTCCGTCTGCTTTTCAAGGCGATCATGGAAGTCATGCTTGAGGGGGACTACTGGGGCAAGCCCTTCAACTTCCCCAAGCCGGAGATCTCCATCGAACCCGACTTCATGCAGGAGCGCGAGGAGTACAATTCGCAACACCCGGACCTTCCCACATATAACGAACTCTACCTGATGACCTTTGAGCTGGCATCCAAGTTCGGGACGCCGTATTACGACAACCAGCTCCCGGCCTACCGTGGTTCGGGAAAAGGCATCTCCTGTTACCAGTGCTGCGCATACCAGTTCTCGGCTGTGGCAGACGAGGACTCCGAGTTCGACCAGAAACTCCTGTTTGAAGAGGGCAGGCACTTCTCGATGGGCTCATGGCAGGTTGTTTCCGTGAACTGCCCGCGGGCTGCGTACAATGCTGAAGGAGACGATGCACGGCTCTTTGCCGAACTCAAGAAACTCATGGATGTCGCCGTTGAGATCTTCAAGATCAAGCGCCGGTGGATGGACCTGATCCGGGCCAACAACCGGATGCCGTTTGCCATGCAGCGCCCCAAGGACCCCAACACCGGGGAGCGCGGCGCCCTTGCCGTTGATCTCGAAGGACTGGTTTACACGATTGGCGTTGTTGGCGTAAACGAGATGGTCCAGCACCACACCGGCCAGCAGATGCACGAATCAAAAGCTGCGTTCAGGCTCGCGGTCCGGGCAATGATCGAGATGGAGCAGTACGGCAAGAAACTGAGCGCGAAGAACAATATGACCATCGCACTTGCCCGCACACCGGCCGAAACCACCGGGCAGCGGTTTGCTGTCGCCGATCTTCTTGACCGCCGCTACCATGAATCTGCAAAGAAAGTGATCAAGGGCGACCTTGAGGAGAGCCTGATGCGGCTTGGCAAGAGCCGGGATCTCCCAATCTATTACACCAACGGCACCCATGTTGCACCGGGAGCAGATGTAACGCTGACCAAACGCATGGAGATCGAGCATACATTCTTCCCCATTGTCGACGGGGGCAACATCTTCCATATCTGGCTTGGCGAGGCACGGCCGGATCCACGCGGGCTCATGGACATGGCCATGAAACTCTGCCGGACAACCCAGATCGGGTATTTTGCGTTCACCCGGGACATTACCGTCTCGCTCCGGCAGTTCCACGACATGCGGGACAAGAAGGATATCGCAAACTGGACCCCCGCGGATCTTCCGGTCAGGGCATAATTTTTTCACCAGTTTTTTATTCTTTTACGCTACCGGTATGAGTATATGGGCAAACAGTTCTGTACCGCGTGCGGAGCAAAGATTAACGAGGGCATGCGGTTCTGCGAGAATTGCGGTGCAGCCGTTGAACCGTCAATACCCGCTGAAGTACCAGCAGGTGCAGTACCGGTTTCCGGTGCCGTTACCAGTACCTTCACGGCACCCTCAGGTCAGGGTGCGGGAAGACGTACCATACTGATCATCGCCGGCATCATCGTTCTCCTCCTCATCGCAGCAGTCGCGGTAGTCGTTGTGTTGCCAGGGTTTCAAAACAGTTCCCTGCCGGGAATGTCCAGCCCGTTAACACCGGCTCCTACTCCCTATCCCACACCGGCTCCGACGCCGGTCTCGGTTGAGACACTGGCAGAACCGGTACCCCCGCCTGAACTCTTCCCGGACGCGCTTGCACTCCGGGAATTGTTCTATTTCAACAACGAGAGCAAATATGCCAGCCGGGCAACGGTGTATCGTGTCTGGATGAATGAGACCTATCATTGGCACAATGATATGGATAATAAATATTACACTGAACCAGACCGCCCGAATCCTGACTTCAAGTATCTGCTGGTCTTTGTCAACATCGAAAACATTGGATCGGATGGGTACCCCTATCCCAAATCCAATATGATCATTGTTCACAATGGCGGCAACCTGTACCGGGTTGATACCTCCCATTTCCTTCCCAACAAGGCAGGAGACAGGGATGCTACTGCGATCGAGATCTTCGAGATCGGGACGTTCTCCGATTATTTCCGGCAGGAGTACGTCGAGGATTACGGGTACTCCCACGGAACTACCCAGGATTTTGTCTTTCCCGGCATGGGTAACGCCATTGACGGGTACCTGATTTACAAGGTACCTGCATCCCTCAAACCAGAGGAGACCTATGTTGAGATCGTGTTCGATGGAGAGGAACGGGCAGTCTGGAAACTCTCGTAACAAAAACCACAGCACAAAACAAGCGTTAAGGAAATAAGAAGCAGATCATTTGGCCCCAAAAAACCGGGGCATTACCGGATCTGCACCTTTTTTAACGAGATATCCATCACCCCGCGGTGGACGCGATAGGTGCTGTGGATCCGGTCAACCGGGTGGGGGAGCATGACCGTTGTTACCTGCTCGTCAACACAGATCCGTACCCGGTCAGGTTCAATATCCGCAACCGGGGCATTTTTGGGATCTCGCGGAAGCGATGCCGTGATGAAGAGATCCTCCTCAGTCTCGACAACCTCGTATGGGATCTCTGCGTCATCTTCCGGCTGCCCGAGGGAGAAGATTTCGGGATCGCTACCGGAAGTATGCCGGGTGATGATCGTATAACCAATAACCCGGGCCTGCTGGTTCTCCGGCAGGTTCTTTACGAGCTCCTCGACAATCTTTGCAAGATTGCCAAACACATCATCGTAGGGACCATTGGGATTATTCTGCATGGACACCTCTGAGCATGTAGCGGTCTTTTACACGTTTTGTGATCCCCCGCCGTTCGAACTTCCGGAGGATATCGGCAAGGGCATCCTTTGGAACCTCCGTAGCCTCGATAAGTTCCGGAAGGGTCAGGGAATCATGCGAGAGTGCGATAACTACAGTAACCTCTCGTTCGCTCCTGAATAAATCCTTATGGTTCTGGGCAAGATCGTGGATCTTGATCTCGATGTCGTGGTTGATCTGCTCAAGATTCGATAAGATTCGGTCATGGGCTTTAATCATACGGCCGAGCATGGCAACCGACTGTTTCAGCCGTTCGTTCTCTTCATCGTCCTCCGGGGTTACCGCGCTGATGGTCCGGATCTCCCTGAGACTGACATCGACGAGGATATCGTGGGCAAGATAATAGTATTTCCGGCGCCTCTCGTCTATCTGGCAGGCGAGGATCGTCTCGCGCTCCAGCATCTGGAGGTGGTCGATAACTGCCTTTGGCGAGAGCATCAGGGTGTCAGAGATCTCGGTAACAAAACAGGGTTTCTGCCGCAGGAGTTCGATGATCCGCCGCCGGTTCCGGTTTCCGAGAATATCGAGAAGGCGGGCAGCCTCGATCACATCTGGCATATTAACGTAATGTTAGTCTTGAAAATTATTAGGACTTTTTCCTGTTTTTTTTGCAAAAGTCCAAAGGACAGACCGGCAGGGCAGTCATATCGTGAAAATGCAGGAATGAAAAAATGCAGAGAAGATCCGGACAATAACTTCGGGGAACCTGAAAACCTGCGTACAGTCGCGGTACTATTCCCGTGCCGGGTCACAGTACCCTGAACCTGCCTGCGGGAACCTCGATATCAAAGATGGTTCCCTTGCCATAAACCCCCATCTCCCGGAGAGTTATCCCGGTATAGCCCAGCAACTCCCGGATCAAAAAGAGCCCGCGCAGGGTCGTGGCATTGTACGCAACATCAAAGATTGCCTCCTTGTCGGCTTCGGGCACACCCATGCTGTCATCCTGGTAGATGATATGGAGGGTGTCGCCGCTCACGTGTGCAGAGACACATATGAACGAAAGGGATGGTCCCCCGCTCTTGAAAGAGTTTTCCAAAAGCATGGAGAAGACCCGGGGCAGGAGCGGATCGGCAAATATCTCGATTCCCTCAAGATCCTGTTCGATCGTGACATGGTGCCGGGGCAGCAGTGCCAGCGCACCATCAAGCACGTCCTGTACCGGTTGCCAGGCAGGAGAGACCAGTCCCGTATCCTGGAGTGCCCGCATGGCAGAGATCTGGTTCCGTATTGAGGAGATCGACCCCAGAGTCTTAGCAAAGAACGTCTGCATCTCATCGTGCGTATTGATCAGCTGCGCACGTTCCAGGTGGTTCATAATGACCGAGAGGTTATCGAGGATATCGTGGCGCGTGAGACTGAAGAGCAGATCCATTTTTAAGTTGATATTCTCGTGACTGACATCTTCGCAGATCCCTAAGATGAACTGGAGTTTTTCATTCGAGTCCAGGATTGGTACCAGGATCATGTGGAGAACCCCCCCTCCATGAAGATGCGAGTCCTCAATCTTACTTTTCACTTCGTGAGGATTTCTGATAATCTGGAGATCTTCACCTTCAATCTCCGATGCAACTGCCGCGGAAAAAACATCCCGGTCTGTTTTTCCGATAATTGCTGCGGCAGGGATCGCAAACATCTTCTCGCTGGTCCGGTTCCAGAAGATGTATTCACCGGTATCGGCCCGTTTGATGAAGACACCGACCGGTAACTGGTCGATCATCTCCTTTTTGAAGATCTCGTCATCCTGCATCTTCCGGAGGGCATGCCGGAGGGAGTCAACCATCGTATTGATGCTCGTTTCAAGAAGAGTAAACTCAACGTTCTCGGTGGGACGGATCCGGTGGTCAAGGTTCCCCTGGGAAATGATCTCGATATCCGACACAATCTCCTGAACCGGGCGCGTAATCCAGCGGGTGAGGAAGAACGCGATGATGCACCCCATGAGGATTGCGGCAGCCCCGGTCAAGAGGTGGAAGAGCAGAAGCTGGTTGAGAGATTCCTGAATCAATTTTTCGCTGTATGTCAGCTCAACGATCCGGCTCGGATTCGATCCATACGTCTCATCCTCAAGATCAATATACAGGTACCGGCGTTTGATGGCATTGGCCGGATCGGCAATTACGACCGTAGACCGGGTCGTAATTACTTCTTTTATTACTTCCTGGACCGACGGATCCGGCAGGGCATTATCCTCGCTCTGTCGTCCCAGCGTATTGAAGATCCGGTACTCTTCAAGATAGGGATTGAGTGCAACGATCGAATCGATATTATCATTGACCAGAACCTTCTCGTTCACGCCATCAAAGGTCTGGCCGGTGAGCCCGAGTTCAAGGATATATCGATGATCCGGTGTCGGCTGGTACGCATATTTCCGGAACTTGCCTTCCCCCATCAGCTCATTGACGACACGGTCCGGGAAGAACCCTTCGGAATTGCGGATTTTTGTCAGGTACTGGTAAAACGACGGAAGGGTCCTGAAGTCCATGCCAAGTTCCGGAGTATAGGTGGTATAGACAATGACTCCCTCCTCACTGATGATGTATATATCAAAGTCTTCCCCAATTCTCTGTTTCACCGATCCGAGATCCATCCGGGACGGATCGCTGCCTGCGCGCTCGTATTCCGTCAGGACGAGGCTGAGTCCCTGGCGCATCTGCTGGTTCAGGCTGGCATCGTACGTGTTCCATAAGGCGTCCTTGAGCCGTATTGCCTGCTCAGCGTTCTGCTCGGTCTGGACCTGGAGCAGGTGCTGCTCCCGGTCGAAATTGTTCTTGGTATAGATGTAATCACTGGCGGTCAGGAACCCGACGACGCACAGGACCAGGACAACCATGCAGATCAGGATGTACTGCGAGAACGTGCGCCGCTGCAAATCCTGTTTACCGGAATTTCCCATCGTCATACCTCTGAAATACACCCACACGGTACCGACAGGTGAGGATGCCGGAATTACTCTGCACCGGCATCCGCCAGCAGCTGGAAGATGATATCGTAATTCTCGCTCTTCTCGTTGCGGTGACGGTGGACTGCCCAGACAAGGCTTGACTCTCCCGAGGATTTGTAGGGGGTCACTTTCTTGGCATGCACGTTTGCCCCGCGTTTTAAGAGGAGATCTACCATATCCACCTGCCCGTTCCAGACAGCGGCCATGAGCGGAGTTTCACCATCGTTGAGCCGGACATCGACATCTGCTCCTTCATCAAGGAGGAACGCGGCGATATCCGTGTGCCCGTTGATTGCCGCTGCATAGAGCGCGGTGATCCCCCGGGGGGATTTGTCATGAATATTTGCACTGTGCCCCACAAGATTTTTCACGACGTTGAGGTTTCCGGTCCGTGCGGCATGAGTGAGGATCGTGATCCCTTTCTTGTCCCGGCTCCGGATATCTGCGCCGTTCTCAAGGAGGTGATTCACGCACAGCTCCTTCTGCGGCTCAAACTGCGGCCTGAGCTGGACGAGCATTGCCGGGGTTAAAAAATCGGTAAGCTTGATAGTTGAGCTGACCAGCCGGAGGTGGATGAGACTGTCAATGAGTTCCTCGATCGTGGCGATCACGGCATAGGTGAGGGCGGTTTTTCCCTCCGTGTCGCGGAGGTCAACTGCTGCTTTATTTTCAAGCAGCTCTTTTGTGATCTCGAAATTTGCCATGCTGGCTGCTGCCATCAGCGGGGTTGTACCGAACATATTTGACACGTTTGGATCTGCACCGGACTTCGCGAGCAGGGAAACAATCCGGACGGGATTGTAATCCGGGTGGTATTTAGAATACTTGTGCACGATCTCGATGAGAGTCTTGAAAAATTCGTGATCCATGTTGTCATAAAAGATGGACGAGTTTGTTGACGCCACGAGCAGGGGCGTCCAGCCTTCTTCGGTCTTTCTGGAAAGATCTACCGGGTAGGCAAGAATACTCCGGACATACTCGAAATTATTCTGGAGGCAGGCAAACGTGAGCGGGCTGTACCCGTTCATGGTCGCAAGGTTCACATCAGCCCCCCGTTCGAGCAGGAACCGGAAAATCCGGGGATCGTCGCAGAGGATCGCTTTGATTAACGGGGTTTCACCGTGAGCCCCCCGCACATTGATGTCCGCTCCACTAACTACCGCTGCCCGCACCGCTTCAAACGAATTGGAATCTACGGCTTCCATCAGCCGGGTATCCGGGGACTCTGAGGTCATGTTATCCACCACCTGCCAAACGAACAGCTTTTATGAGTTCTGATTTATTTTCGGTTATTAAAAAGGAGATCTATTCGATCCGGCTCCCGGTTCTTGTACAGGAACGCCAAAGATGCCGCAATCCAGGAAAGAGTTATTTCAGGGACTCAGCAATTGCTTCCCTGACCTTCTCGTCCGTTTCCGTCTCGAGGGCCGCAGTCAGCGCATCGGTTGCATTCTTCCCGCCGATCGCCCCGAGGGCCCGAATCGCCATCATGCGCACGTAATAGTTCTCGTCTTTTAAGAGAATGATCATCGGCTCGATTGCATCGGAATCACCAAGACCGCGCAGGCCTTTGGCTGCCATGTAGCGGACATGATCCCGGTTGTCTTTTAAGCCCTGGATGAGCGGCTTCACGGCTTTCTCGTCAGCAATCTTCCCGAGAGCCTCGGCAGCCCGGTACCGGGTCTCCCACTTGGGCTCTTTCATTGCATCTGCGAGCGGTTCGATTGCCGCCTTACCGATTGCCGAAAGTGCAAGGGTTGCCTGTTCCCGTACCGACTTGTCGAAATCGGCAAGGGATTCCACAAGGGGTTGGATGGCCCGGGGATTTTTGGCTTTTCCGAGGAGGTAGGCCGCGTACTGCCGGACCTGCGGGTCGGTATTGTAGATAAGAGCCTTGATGAGGCCTTCCACGTCCTGCTTCTCGAGTTCTTCGGAGCATTCCGGTTTTTGTGGAATATTGGTATCAGTCATTGTCACTCCATGAATTATCGCCCGTATTCTTATATAAGGAAGATCACGAAAGGGGGATACTGAGATTCAGTAAAAAAAGATCGGGGATACCGGGAGGTGCTGGAGAACCCCGTTATATGAAGATATTTTCCTGTTGTTGTGCACAGGTGGACTGATGTGCGTGTGGATGAGGATTGCGATAGTGCCGGTCCGACACACTATATTCCTGTCCCTCGCTCACGGGCTCGCGATAACCTCCCAATGTTTTTTACTCCCCGCTCATCCTCTGAATTCCTGTTATGCAATAGCAGCCTTTACTGCGGTCACGTCAAGCGATTGCGCAACCGAGAGGACTCCCTGGGCCGTTTCACCGGGCAGGTCTTCGCGGACCAGGATATCACGGTATGCATCGCGCATGGTGATGACCGTCATCCGGAACCGGGTGAGGGACGTGCGGAGCCCGGAATGGTTTTTTACGTGTGCCATCTCCTGGACCGAAGCGAGCTGGACGCTGCCTGCACCGGCAAGGGTGTCCAGTTCCGAACAGTTGATCCCAAGAAGCCGAAGACTGGCATTGATCATCCGGACCCGGGTCATCACGCCTTCGCTGCGCAACAGGACATCCCGGAGCGTATCGTCATTTGTACAGGGATTCATGATCATGGGAAATGTGCGGTAGGATTTTGAAGATCCCTGATAAATCGTCGTGCGTGCTTGTGGGATACCGGTGTTGTTCCGGTTCCGCAGGGCTGATTGGAGGTTTGCGGGCATGGTAGTTCTCTCCTGCCGGTCTTCCTGTGGCGGGGTAATTTCATGCTATCAGTTCCTTGACCGGGTACGGTTTTTTCGCCCCCGTATCGGCGCAGAGTACCGCCCGGAACACCCGGGCAGAAATCTGCTTACATGACCTTTTTCTCGCGGAATGTTTTCGCGAAAACGGCAGGTTCGGAAGCCGGTTCCCGTTTTTTAGGTTTTTCATCCAATGAAACGGAACGCTGCATCTGACGTCAACGGGGAGTCTGATAAATGTGTAAAACTGCACCAGTTCGATGATAGAACCTGCAGGTTCAGCCTCACTGTGCACCGGACTGCGAGACATTACTCCCAATCCATTCGCAGTTAACGGTTGATTTTTATATATCCCGCAATGAAGGAATTGTGTATGAAAGAACATAGCATCGCACTGCTTATCCTGTGCATCGCGGTGGTCGCTGCTGCCGGGTGCACGGGCCTTTCGTCATCGTCTTTTGACAATGCCGGCTCCATGCAGGAAGGTATGTACACCGGCGACAGCAGCGGATACCGGGCTGATATGAAAGTAGCCTATGCGCCGGATTCAGCCCCCGTACCTGCCGCAGTCCGCCCCCTCACCCAGGGATCCGGCACGGGCGAGATCGAGACCAAAATTATCAAGACTGCTCATCTCACCATCGAAGTGAAAGATGTTACCGGATCGGTTGAACTGCTCAAGGCAATGGCGGCGGAAAAAGGCGGGTACCTGTCCACTACCAATGTCCAGAAGAGTTACAATGACCGGCTTTCAGGCACAGTTGTCATGCGCATCCCGCAGGCAGAGTTCGAGAACACGCTTGTCGGAGTCAAGGCAATCGGCACCGTCAAGTCCGCGTCCACGCAGGGAGAGGATGTGACCGAGGAGTACGTTGACCTCCTTGCCCAGAAGACCTCCTACCAGAACCAGCTCGCCCAGTACAATGCCATCATGAAGCAGAGTACCAAAGTCGAGGATATCATCAAAGTCCAGGAGCAGATTGACCGTGTCCAGACGGAACTGAACCGGCTCGAAGGACGCCTGAAATATCTCAACAGCCGGGTTGATCTCTCGACCATTACCGTCAACCTTCAGGAACCCGAACCCGTTGGAGGCCAGACAGGCCATAACTTTGTCTCGACCATCAACGAAGGCATCAGCGGATTCCTTGGCATGATCGACGCGATCATCATCCTCTTCTTCACGCTCCTGCCACTCTTCATCCTCGGCGTAATCGGGTATTACACCCACCGCTGGTACAAAGGCAGGAAACCGGCTGAATTGCCAAAAACAGAGAAGAAGGAATAAAAAAATTATTTTTTCTGTTGCTGCTCGAGCAGTATGCGGATCTTTTTGAGTTCATTCAGGATGAGCATACTGGTTCCGGTTGACGCAACTGGTTCTTCCTGAGCCCGTGCCGGGACACCAGTACCGGTGCCATCGCCACCACCACTGCAGGAGCGCACAGCGTTACGGAGCAGTTCCCGGAGTTCGTCGGCATGCTCAATCGCCTCTATCCGGATCTCGGGTACCGCCTGCCCTGAGTATCCTGCGGTCTGGATGGCAATTGTCGAGATTCGCAGCCAGCGCATGACCGGGCCCTGTTTAAGATCCAGATTGGTGATCCGGTTATACGGCACGATGCCGGTTGTCCTGAACCAGACGCCACGGCGCCAGCGGAGCTCGTCATCATGGAGCTCGTAGGACATGGTGTCGTAATACAGCCGGACCCAGATTACAAACAGGATGGTGATGAGAACAAGTCCCCCAAGAATGATAAGGGAAATGAACAGGTCGGGTTCCGTTGCAAGTATCAGGGGAAGTACTGCAAAGGCAGCAATGAGAAGGGCAAAGAACAGGAAATTGATGATAAACCACGGGATGAACGCCGGGGATGGCCTGAACGGTACATTACGGGGAAAATTCACAGGATCGGTCATGATATATCCAGAGAATTATCGATCGTTATCATCGAAAAAAGGATCGGGTGAATAACCCGGGTTATGCTGTGGTGGGGAGGGGGACGGTTGTTGCCTCGGTTGCAGCACCGTTGCTGCTTACCGGGGTTGCTGCTACACCCGAAGACACGTCTGCTGACAACTTTACCGAGCCGTGCCCGATGGTCGTGGTATCCCGGGTCAGGACAGAACCGTCCTTAAAGATCTCAACAAGCAGCTCGTGGTTGGATCCATCGAGCTTCTCGAATTCTGCGATAACCGTACCATTGGCATTCTCAACTTCCCAGACCCGGTCACCGGAATTTCCGGGAACGGTGGTGAGGGCGTCCGGCATACCATAGCTCCCTTTGAACCCGCCCAGGTATTGCACGTGAACCTGGACCCCGGTAACCGGTATGACCGGCGCCGGTGTCTCACGAATCTGGATGGTCCCCATCGTCAGGGTTGTTGATGATGAAGAGGTCGGGGTCGGTCCTGCATCGCCCGGGACCGAGGGAAGGCTGAGCCCACCTGACGAGAGCATGGGAAGGACTACCAGGGCACCAACCGCCACGATGACGAGGAGGAGAACCACAGCACCGACCCCAAGAAGCATATTCCGGCTGGGTGTGAACCCAAAACTTCGCTTTGGCTTTTTTGGAACCGGAGGTGCAGCGGCAGGACCGGGTGCGGCCGGGGCGGGGGTAGTGTCACGTTCCGCGGGAATCCGTGCCGGGGCTGCAACGGGTTCGGGTGCGGGTGAAGAGGATTCATCATCATCCCATGCAAGCGATTCGTTGACGGAAACATCCGGGATCGGTTTGCGCAGCGGATCTGCGGGAATTCGTACCGTAGATCGTTCGATGAGTGGTTCGATCGTTGTGATGTCCTGGTCAATGGGGCGCTGGGACTGCGGAGCCGACGCTGCTGCCGGTTGCGGGGGTGGAGAGCCTGGCGCTGAAGGGGCAACGATAGCCGAACCGCAGCGGTTGCAGAACGCGGAGTCATGAGGTACCTTGTTGCCACAGCGCGTGCAGAAGACATACTGGGCCGGTGCGGGTGCTTCAGAGCGAGTGGGAGCGGGGGATGCCGGTGACGAAGCAATCGTCCCTGCCTCGATGATCTTCCTGAGGGGGTGGACCGTTGCCGGTTCACTCCGTACGGGAGCAGATGGGACCGGCTCAGCAGCCGGCTGGATGGGCGTTATCACACGAATCCGCGAAGGAGCTGGCGGAGCCGCTGGTGCCTGCGGTTCGTTACCGGGGATGACCCTCCGGATAACGTTGTCGAACGATGACCCGATATTCTCCCTGATGATCCGGGCCCATTCATCGCGCTCCTTGATGCGTTTACCCCCTTCCTGCCGCGAGAAGGTAAGGATCATCTGGCGGGTACCACCCGTCTTGGCCATGACGGAAAGGGTGAGAATCTGGTCCCGTATCGCGTTTTCCCCGCTCTCGACATTCTTGATCGTTGCAAAGGGGATCTCTTTTGGGGGCAGGAGGTTTTTTGCCCTGTCCACCAGGATCACCCGTTTGTTGGTAAGGATACCCTCGAATGGGATCGACTTGACGTAAACGCCCGGCGTCCTCAGGAGCACTTTTTCATCATTGTGAATTTCTGGATCTCCCATGCTACCACGTCATATTTTGTATTCGGTAGTGGTTGTATCTTTCAATGGAAAAAGATATTTATCAATGATTTCCGTTATTCCCCTTGTTGAACCAACGAATAATTGGGATACGTTCGGCAACAGGTGACGGAGATACATTCGGATTTTGCATGTTCGTGTTGTTCACAACAAACCGTGGAAATGGGAAAAACCGGGTTGCCGGAACAGGGACTGCATCTGGCAGGATGCCGGATCTCCTGCATATTCTGTTTGCGGTCACATATTCCTGTTGTCTTTTTATTCCTGCTCTTGGGAGAACCACCAACAATTTATCCCGGGTTTGCCATGGTGTACGATATGCAGTACGTTCCTGGTGCTCTCTTCCTGCTTCTCCTCATCCTTGCCGCCGCAGCAGGGTGTACGACAAGCCCTGCTGCCGAACCCCCCGTCACACCTGCGGCACCCTCCCCGGAACCCACGACCAGTCCGACACCGGAGAGTACGCAGGCAACCGTGGAGGTTGCAGATATGGCACTCCAGCTTAGCGATCTTCCCCCCGATTATATCCTGCGGGACCGTTCGGTCATGACCTCGCCCGAAGTCAGCCAGCTCACCCGCGATCTTGGCTGGAGACAGGGCTATTTTGTCACGTTCGACCGCACAGGCCGGACCAGAAACGACCAGACCAGGATCCGGCAGTCCATCAATATCTTCCCGGCCGAGAACATGAACAAGGTCTTCCTGCTCGAAAAAGTTGCATTGTCTGAGGGAACGACACCGTTCTCCTCCCCGTACGAGATCCCCTTCCCCCCCATCGGCGACCGGAGCATCGCCTACCGCATGACCAACACACCGGAAGAAGGGCAGGTCACCTATACGGTCATCTTCACAAAGAAGAACGCATTCGAGCGGATAACGATGGCCGGGACGAGCACAGATTACGAGACCTTAAAGGATATTGCTGAGAAGGCTGCGGCCAGGATCCGCTGATACGGGCCTCTGAGCGCGCACGAACCCGTTTTTTCATGATAATAAAACATTGAGGGTGAATCCGATGGTCTTCAACTGCCGGGAATGCGGAACCTGCTGCATGCATCTTGGCGACTATATCGAGATTGAACGCCAGACCGGGGAATTTACCTTTGAGTGCGAATCGGTCTCAACCGGGACCGCGTTCACGGCCGAAGTTGACGATGACAAGCGCCGGATCTTCGCAGATCATTCATTTTCCGATGCCCACCCGTCCGCATGTCGCTTCCTGCGCCCGGATGGCGAACACCTCCGCTGCACCATTCACCGGGACAGCCCGGCGCAGTGCAAGTTCTACCGGTGCGTTGTGATGCAGATCGCGGATCCGGCTGGCCGGTCGCTGGGAACAGTACGGGGGACTCTTGACCTCCATTCCGATGATCCGGATTTACGGGCAATCTGGGACACTGAGATCACAAAGAAACGGCCAAAATCCGATGAAGAGGCCGAACCGTGGATTGCAGAATATCTCGCAAAAAAAGGGTACCGGGTTTTGTGATTTTTTTTAAAGAATTTGCTCTGTAGAAATAATCCCCCCACGGTCCTTTTGTGGAATTGTGAGGGTGACCCCCTCTCTACCTAAAGAGGAGGGAGGCTCCCCAAGGGGGCAAGCCCCCTTGACCCCCGATTCTAGCATTCAGATTCAGGTGCCCATTTTCGGCCTGCTCCACAAAGGCGAGGGTCGATAAGACCCCGAGCGCCCGTGGCTCCATCGCAGATCAATTGATGATTTCCGGCAGTTTTTCCATTGAAAAATACCTGAATGGGGTTAACAATCTCTTTCAAACGAATGACGTTCCATTTTTTTCATGCTTCGGGTGCGAACTCCCGTTCATGGGCGTTTCACCAGAGCACACAAAACAGAAATTGAGGCCGCCGCGGGGCGCCCTCCGGGGCAGCGGCAAGCATCTTTATGGGGGTATGGGGGCATCAGCCCCCATAATCACTTCAAAGGTTTTCAACAAGGCAAAAGATTTTAAAAAAAAAAGATTGGGGGGGCCAGGGCCCGGTTATTCGTCCGGTGTCGCATCGGGATCCGGTACTGACTGATCAACCGGCCTATAGTAAATTCCGGACCCGAGCCACCAGTCCTCATCAACCTGCTCCACGTATCCGAGTTTCTTCTCGACCCGGTTGTTCTGCGTGGGGTTGATATAGGTGTATTCGACAAAACCGGTGCCGTCAGTGCTTGCGTCCATCAGCTCCCTGATGAAGAGTTTGCCGTCAGCATCCCGTTCTTCAAGACGGTTGACCCCGATCTTCTCCGGGTTCACCGGATGAGCAATGGTCAGGCCACTGTAATCATACGCGTAGATGTAGAGATCGCCCCGGAAGAACGATCCCTTGGGATCGGAGAACTCTGCAAGGGCTTTTTCCCTGCCGTTTGCTTTTGCATATGCCGAGGCTTCTTTCACAAAGGCAACCATCGCTTCCTTTGAGGAACCCTGCGGAAACGGTTCTGCCGTGAGCGAGGGGGCAACCGATGGAGTGACGGGAATTTGTGTGGGGCCGGATGGCTGGGTACAGCCGGCAGCGAGCAGGAGAATGACGAGAAGGCTGCAGACAAGCGTCCCCCGAAACAGATTACTATGCATGGGATAACGTTGCCGTGAAAAAAGATAAAACCTGCACCCGGAATCTCAATGGTGGGAATGGTAACGCAGGGATTTGCGGGGAGTGTCTCACCTTTCCAACCGCTTTCCTGGCAGGAGAAACCGTATTTTCAGGACTGGCTAACGGACAGGAGAATTAGAGAAAAAACAAAAAACAAGGCAACGCCCAGGTCGGAATTCGAATCCGAGTCGATTGCGTGACAGGCAATCATGATAGGCCACTACACTACCTGGGCACTTTGTTGGTACAGTTAATCCCGCCTCCCAGATTCGAACCGGGGACATCGCGGTAGCCGCGCAGTTACCTTTGACGGTAAACCAATCTACAGCCGCGCACTCTACCAGGCTGAGTTAAGGCGGGGCACTGCCTAATAATGTAGGGATAATTCTGTATTAAACGTATCGTAACACGACCCGGTTTTTGGGGAAAAAAACCCATAATGAGACCGTGTTTTGGGTTTTTTTAAAAAATGCGCAGATTCGCATTAAGGAAAAACCGAACCGGGTGCTTCCTGGCTCAAGGTTCCCGCCCATGCGAGGAAATGACTGCTTCCTTTGAAGGCTGATTCTGAATTCGTTTGTATTTTCCGGTGTGGTGCAGCGATTGTTTAAATAATCCGCCTTCGCATTATGATAGTATGGTTACTCGCAAGGATATTGCGGGGGATCGCTTTCTTCACCGATAGCGACGCCCGTGAAAATGTGACTGTTTTTGATACCACGCTCCGGGACGGAGAACAGACCCCGGGGGTAGCATTCACCTTTGAACAGAAAATTGAGATTGCCCGTCAGCTCTCAGCCATCGGTGTCCACGCCATTGAGGCAGGGTTCCCTGCATCTTCAAAAGCCGAGAAAGAGACGGTAACAGCCATCAAAAATCTCGGCCTGGAATCGAAGATCTGCGGGCTCGCCCGCTCCACGAAAGGAGATGTTGACACCTGCCTTGACTGTAATGTCGATATGGTCCACGTCTTCATCCCGACTTCGGACGTCCAGCGGGAAAACACCATCAACAAGAGCCGCAAGGAGGTTCTTGAGATCACGGCCGATATCATCGGCTACATCCGGAAACGCTCCGACCGGTGCATGTTCTCGGCAATGGACGCAACACGGACGGACTGGGACTACCTCCTCGAGGTGTTCCGGACAGCAGCCGATGCCGGGGCCACGATCATCAACGTGCCGGACACCGTGGGGGTCATCTCGCCCTCGGCGATGAAGACCCTGATCGCCCGGATCAACCGCGAGGTGAAATGCCCCATCGATGTCCACTGCCACAACGACTTCGGGCTCGCAGTCGCCAACACGATTGCTGCCGTGGAAGCAGGCGCATCACAGGTGCAGGTGACGGTCAATGGTCTTGGGGAACGGGCCGGCAATGCCGACCTTGCCCAGACCGTGATGATCATGGAGTCGATGTACCAGATCAAAACCGGGATCGTGAAGGCGCGGCTCGTCGAGACATCGCGCCTCATCTCCCGGTTCTCCGGCCTCGGGATCCCCCCAATCCAGCCGGTCGTGGGCGAGAACGTCTTCTCCCACGAGAGCGGGATCCACTCGCACGGGGTCATGAAAAATGCGGCCACGTTCGAGCCGGGCATCATGACACCCGAGATGGTGGGGCATCGCCGCCGGCTGACCCTCGGGAAGCACGTGGGACGTCACGCCGTCCGCCAGATGCTTTCTGATGTCCACATCAACCCAGCGGATCCGCAGCTCGATGCAATCATTGAGAAGGTCAAAGCGATCGCCAACCGCGGCAAGCGGGTAACGGACGCTGATCTCTACGAGATTGCCGAGAGCGTGATGGGCATTGAGCTGAACAACAAGATCTTCCACCTGGAAGATATCGCCATCATGACCGGCAACCATGTAATCCCGACAGCAAGCGTCAAGGCGATGGTGAACGGAAAAGAGCACGTCTTCTCGGCCGTGGGCAACGGCCCGGTCGACGCAGCCCTGAACGCAATCCTCGGGATCACGCCCAAAAAACTCCTGCTCAAGGAGTTCAACATCGAGGCCATCTCAGGTGGCTCGGACGCGATGTGCCACGTGACCATTGCTGTCGAGGATGAGCACGGCAAGATCTTCGATGCCAGCGCAAGCGGGGACGACATCGTCCTCTCCTCTGTTGAGGCAATGATCAATGCCGTGAACACCATCAACCGGGTGTAAAGAAAATCACCAATTTTTCAGGTTCGAATTCCGGATCTGCACAAGAATCCCGAGCGCGGTATCGTAGCCGTACAGCGATGCCCGGACCGAGAGCTTGTCGATGATCTCATCCGTTGAGGCAAGGTAGCGTTTGGTAAAACCCCCGTTCCGGTCTGCCGAGTCAAGCAGGTTGTCGATCCGGTCACAGATTTTTACCAGCGTGGCTTCGGGCGGGGCATCCAGAATACGATCGATGCTGTCAGTGAGCCGTGCAGATTTCCGGGCTATCGTATTCTTCTTGGTCAGGGCATCGACAATCGCCGCAATATCCGAGCGGTCATCAGGCGGGAGCGGGAGTCCTTCGATGATCTTGTCTGTCCTGACAAGCCACTCCGGGGAACAGTCCTCGTACACATCGTGGAGCCATGCGGCGATGATGGCAACATGCGAGCCGTTGAAGGTACCGACAAGCCCCGCAACCCGGGCCGGGTGGGTGATGTAGGGAGTCTCCGGTCTTTCCGGAACTGCCCTTTATGGGCGCGGGAAGCATGGTCTGCGGCAGTCTTGATGACGAGGAGCCGGTGGGCAGGATCGATGGTTAAGAAATCTGCCAGCCGGTTCATACCAGATCTGGTATCCGGGAAACGAAGAGCGTTTGGATTTTTTTATTTGGGAAAAAATGGAGATTATGCAGCGGAAGGGCCGCCCTTGCCCTCGATTGCCGCCTTGATCTGGCCCTGGAGCTGCTCGAACTTGCCCTGGAGCATCTTCTCCTGTTTTTCTAAGGACTTGACGCGGAGTTCAAGAGTCTCGACCTTCTCGTTGAGTTTTGCATCGATGACTTCTTTTTTCTTCTGCATCATGACCGTGCCGACACTTAAGTACATGACGGCATCTTCGGGAGAATCGCTGATCTCTTCCTTTGCACGGTTCGCCTCGCGGATGGCCATCTCGTACTGGGCTTTCTGCTGGAGAATGGTCTGGAGCTGCTGCTGGATCTGCTGGAGCATTCCAATCTGGTTCTGGACTTTGGGTGAGATATTGTTCATGCTAAACTCCTGTAGAGAATATCGGTGCCGCAAATAAAAAGGGTTATTGCCGGTACCCGTGCAGGGAAACGTCCTGGAAAAGGTACGGGATCAGGTTGTATCAACGAGACTGGCAACCTCATCAGCCACATTCACCAGCCGGAGGTACATGTTGAGCGCTGCGCGCAGCGATGCGGTATCCTGTGCTTCAATTGCGAGAACAAGGGTATCCTCCCCCTCAAGAGAGCACCGGGTTGTTGAGCGGGGGTTCACCTCGTCGGGCATCTCCGGCTGGAGCGCATCAAAGATCTTTTTTGCATGATCGGATTTGAACCGGAAAACGGCTTCGTGGAGTGCCAACGGATACCCTCCCATGCACGTATACGAAAAAGAGATAATAAAGGTATTTTGCCCGGGTTCGCGCCCCGGAACAGGGGGTTACCGGGCCTTGAGTTCCTTGATCGCCGCGCCGCGTTCCTTGAAGAGGATGCGGTGACCGCAGTAGGGACACCGGACGTTGACGTCGATCTCGACTTTCTGCTTGCACCGGGCACACTTGTAGGTACTTGCCATATTGATCGATTATTTCCTGATCTCATCAACTGTGCGGTCGATCGCACGCTGGGCGATCTTCATTGTCGGGGTAACCGGCTGGTACGTGCCGCCGGCGAACTTATACCCGCACTTGCGGCATTCCCAGATACCGGTGCCTTTGCGTGCCACGGACTCCATGTCACACTTGGGGCAGCGGTGAAGCGCCCGGGAGATCTTCTCGATTTCGTTGACGCGCTTACGAACAAATCTTCCGTACCGGCAGCCGAAACGTCCGGAACTTCCGGTGACTTTCCCTTTTGCTTTGTGCGTTGATTTTGCCATGATGGATACCCTACTGATCTGTCTTCTTTTATTTGTCCTCTGAACTAATATACTTGATTGAGGATCTTTACCTGTCCTTCGCCCTTGGAGAGCTTGTTGATGAGATCATAGAACTCGCCCTGGATGCCGGCCGGAATACGGACCACGCAGACCCACGACCCATCCTTTAACCATTCATCCTTCTCCATCGTCGAAGCAGCGGCAATATCCCCAAATGCGCGGGCAGCAAAGTCCGGCGGGATCTTGATTGCCAGCCGGAGTTCCTCGAACCGGATGGGGAGGAGCGGGCGCAGGGCCTTGACAACTTCTTTGACCTGCTCCTCGACATGTTTGAACGGGTCGATGTTCACCCGCGCTTCCTCCATCGCCATCTCAATCCGCGTTGGCGGGTGCGGGTGACCGGTCTGGGGGTTCACCGCGTTGCGCGCGATGAACGTGATGACCTGCCGGCGTTTCTCCTCGACCATATGCTTGCGCTGGTCGGAGGTTAAGTGGATCTCGCCCTTCTCGATGATCCGGCGCGCAACAGCCTCGAAATCCGTGGTCCCGAAGACTTTGGTGAGGGCTTCGTCGGATGCGCGGGTTGCCTTCGAGGCATTCCCAAAAACATTGAGCGCCGCTACCACGTCCTCAATCTCAACCTTCTGGCCCTGCCGGACGAGGGCTGCCATATCCGGGTCTACGAGGATCTCAAAGCGTTCCCCGTGACTCTCGAGACGCGCTACCGTTGCCTGGTCAAGCGGGATCATGGGCCATCACGGCTTGAACTGCCCGACGAACGATGCCACTTCTTCGCGGCTCATCTTGACAAAGACCGGGTTCGCGTTGCCGATAACGCCAATCTCAACCTGGTCGACATCGAACTTGCCCTCGGTTGCGGAATGGAGCGCCTTGAGACCGAGCATGATGACATCCTTGATCTCAGCATCAGGATTATACTCCTCTTCGAACACCTTCATCACAGCGGGGCGCCCGATACCGATACCGGTAGCCTTGTACTCGAGGAGCGTTCCGGAGGGATCGGTCTCAAAAAGCCGATATTCCCCGTCACTGACCCCTGCGATGAGGAGCGCGGTACCGTACGGGCGGATACCGCCGTACTGGGTGAGGGTCTGCATGTGGTCACAGAGTTTCTTTGAGAGGGCTTCGACCTCGATTGGTTCGTCGTAGGATACGCGGTTGATCTGGCACTCGACCCGTGCCCGGTCCACCAGTGCGCGGGCATCCCCGACAAGGCCGGACGATGCAACGCCGATGTGCTCATCGATCTTGAAGATCTTCTCGATGGATGAGGCCTCGAGAAGCTTTGAGCTCACGCGTTTGTCAACGATCAGGACAACGCCGTCCTTTGCCTTGATACCGACTGCGGTCGTTCCCCGTTTGACGGCTTCGCGGGCGTACTCGACCTGGTAAAGCCTTCCGTCGGGTGAAAAGACGGTGATGGCTCGGTCATATCCCATCTGGTATTGTGGTTGCATTATTTTGTCTCCAAATCTTCAGTTGTTAAAAAGAATCGGTGTGTATTTTTAAATCCCTTTTCAATCACATCAACCTTCTGACCAGTACAATATACGGGCGTGAAGGTTTTAGAATCAAAGGTACAGGCATCCGCGCTCTCTGCTCCCGGTTCCGTTGCTGTTTTCGTGCGGATGCGCTTGCGCAGGCCTTCCATTGTTCCGGACGCGGCAATGATCCGCAGGGCAATCCGGGTGTCGCGGCAGGCTGTGATTGTTGAGAGGGCGGTTGCCAGCTCGCGCTCGACTCCCCGGCGGCAGCGGATAAAGACATAGTCTCCTTCAGCGGCAACAACGGCCTGGATCATGATTGCGGCAGCCGCATCGCCGTAGAGCGAGGTGATGGCATCAGCGATCGCGTAGTAGAGATCCTTCTGTTCGAGCGGTGTTCCGGCAGGTTCAACCCTGACCAGCACGTACCGGCGCTTGTCGCGGAGGGTTGGCGGGCGGACGGTCATGCAACCACCCGGACTGCCGGTGTCGGGGGCGTGGTTACGGTCCCGACACCCCCAAGCGCTTTTTCCACCAGGGATATGTCCATATCGAGCAGCGAACAGAGGCCGGTGAACTCCCGGACTGCGCGCAGGTCGAGGACCGACCGGGCATAGGTCGAGAGCGTCAGCGGGAACTCAAACCGCTGTTCCAGGACAAGGATGTCGCGGTACCGGGCAATCGCCCGCTGCCGGGCAATCCCCCGGGTCTTTGTTATGACCGAGAGATCGATATCGACTGCCACATTGTTGTCCGCTGCCATCCGGGCTGATACGTGATCGAACCCTTTCTTGTCGGCATCATGGAGAGCGCGAAGAACATGGATGCCTTTCATGCCGATGACCGCACGGTTGAACCCTGCATCCCCTGCTTTTACCGAGATTACGGCATCGGTCTCCCGGTACCGTTTCACCCGGTTGACGATATCCCGGACCGGGAGATCGAAAAAGAGAACACCGGATCGGACCTCGACATCCCCATAGGTTGCGGAAGGAGTGTCGATCGCAACAAGGCTGTCAAAACCAAGGGCTGCGGCTTCCAGCGCAAACCTCCGCACCGACGTGTCCCCGTTCGGGTACGGAAAGACAGCGGCATCGGTGATCTTCATGAGAGTAACTGGTGTTAAAAAAGAATAAGGTTATTTGCCCTGGTTGGCATTGGAGCGGATGCTCGGGCGGGTCTTCTCGGTACCCTTGCCCCGGGTCATCATACCCCGGCCCTTGCGGCCGGCAGAGGTCTTGCCACGCTCGGCACGTCCGCGGTGGGTTGCGTTTGCAAGCCACTTCAGGTTCTTGTCTGCCCGGATGGAGGGGTGGTGACCGTCAACGAGAATGACCTCGTAGTATTTGAGTTTCCCATCCTGTCCTACCCAATAGGAGTTGAGGACTTCCATGTTGGGGAACTTTTTGGATGCGCGTTCCTCGGCAATGCGCTGGATGCTCTTGCCTGCGGTGAGGTGCCGCTTGCCCATCCGTGCGGACCGGCGTGCGCGGACGTACCGGGATGCCCGGCGGCCACCGCGACGAACCTGGACCCGTGCAACGGCAATGCCCTGTTTTGCCTTGTAACCGAGCGTGCGTGCCCGGTCGATACGGGTCGGGTGCTCGACGCGGACAACGCTGCCTTCGCGGCGCCATACCTGCATGCGGTTCCAGAGGAGTTCCTTGACTCCGCTGTTTGCTGGTACTTTCCATGCATCCCTGACGAATGCGTACATTGATTTTACCATGGTAATCACCTAAGGTTCGGCCCAAAGTCGGGCTACATTCCTTTCTTCCAGACGGGACGCATCCCGTGTGCCTTTATACATAGGACGGAGGGGGTAATAAAGGAGTGGGGGGATGAAACAGAACGCCATCAGCCCAATGCACCTGTTATGTGAACAGCCCCCGTCGACCTGCCTGGAAAAAATGGCGGGTGATCATGCGTTAGGAAACGTCCGTGCAGGGCTGGGAAATACAGTGTGGAATATTCTTTTTGATCCATCGTCCAGTGTTACAAATTTAAGAATTTGCGATGCCTGCCGCCACCCCCGCGGGGCGCCCCACAGCGACTACAATCCGGTTTCACGTTTTATTACCCATTAATGAATAGCGCAAAACACGACAAGGAGTTGGTTACTTCCCGAACCGCTTGTACCGCTTGTGCGCTTCCTCGATAGTCATCACATCCAGAATATTAACGACAGCCCCTGGCAGGACATCAAAGAATGCTGTATAGGAGTGCGCGATATGCATCCGGCAGTGACCGTTCTGCAACAACTCCACATCAGGAGCAGTGTAGGGATCTTCCAGTGTCAGAAGGTGCTGCTTTACGATCCTGCGATCCTTCTCCGGAAGACCGTTAACGTACTGTAGCGCCCGCTTGTCGATGTTCACTCTCACGGTGCATCTCTTTTTTCAGGCATGTGTATTCGGGATCGCTGTCGAGAGGGATGAATTCCCCTTCCTTAGCGATCTTGTCAAGATGCGCGATGAAATCATGACGCTTCCGTTCCTGCAGCACCCGGCCGATAACGTCCCCATAGCGTTCCCCGGGTTCCCTGATGGACATCAGGATATGCTTGGTATCCTCCGAAACCAGTACTTTCTCGGTAAGGGGAGTGGAGTTCTTTGCCATGCGATAGTCTCCTTTTGGTCTTTTTGTACCATTTGTCCTTTTCAGGAAATTAATCTGTGCCTGGATCGAATAGCAATTCCGGCAGCCGACTTGATAAACTCCCGTGAGGATCCCAATCGTTCATCATGTTTTTTATACATGGGATGAGTAGCGCAAAACCCGACAGGCGTTTTGCGCGTAAGGGAATCGCAACCGGGGGCATGGGGGGATCAAACCCCATCATTGAAAATTGAAAGAGCGAATCCGGTTACTTCCCCTTCTTCTTCTCCACAACCCGTATATCCGTAATCGCAGTAACAGGATATTGACCGGAAGAATCTTTCTCGGCCGACTTGACCATATCCCAGATCGTCAGCAGGGCAAGCGAAATGCCGGTCAGTGCCTCCATCTCGACTCCGGTCTTGCCGGTCATCTTGACGGTCACCCTTGCTTCAATGAAACCGTCGCCTTCCGCAAAATCCACGGCAACCGAACTGATTGGGATCGGGTGACACATCGGGATCAGGTTCGATGTGTTCTTGACTGCCATCGTAGCCGCAACCCGGGCCGTTGCAAGGACATTGCCCTTGACAACCGTCCCACCCCATATGGCAGCAAGCGTCTCGGGCCGGAGATAGATCTTCCCAGCCGCAATTGCCTCGCGGGTCACGTCGCTCTTTGCGCTGATGTCCACCATCTGTGCCTTATCGTCCTGAATATGGGAAAATTCTGCCATTCATCCACCTCTCTCAAACACTATTCCGGGAATCCGGTCCACGAGATCGGATGCCAGCATCCCCTCGCCCCGCTCTGCTGCCACCTGCTGCCCGGCCTTCCCGTTCACGTATGCCGCGATACAGGCAGCCTCGAACGCCGGCATGCGGTGAAGGAGCGCGCCGGCAACTCCGGCCAGAACGTCCCCGGTTCCCCCGACCGTCATGGCCGGATGACCCGTACGGTTGAACCGCACCCGTTCGCCATCGGTTATGATATCGGTCCTCCCTTTGAGGAGAACGGTTCCTTTAATCCCGGCATCTCGTGCTGCCCGTGCCCGGCCGAGCGTATCCTCCGGCACCGGGATACCGGTGATCCGGGCAAACTCCCCGGCATGGGGCGTATAGATCGACTCTCCCTGCGCACACGGCAGGGGGAGCCGGAGGGCGTCGGCGTCGAAGACCGCCTTTTTGCAGTACGGGGCAACCGCTTCAATAACCGCATGACTCTCTGTCCCCAGCCCGTTCCCGCAGACCCCCACATCGGCCGCTTCAGCGAGCGCGATGAGCCGTTCGGTGTGTTCCTCGCCGATACGCTCCCCACGGAGCCGTTCGTAGATGAGATCGGGGATCGGCTCGAATGCCGGGGATGCTATCCGGACAATGTCCGCGCCGGCCCGGAGCGCCCCGAGCCCGGCCAGGTAGGGTGCGCCCTGGTAGGGTCCCCCGCCAATGACGAGCACGGTGCCACCCGCTCCCTTGTGTGCCTTCGGGTTCCTTGCAGGAATAAGGGTGAGATCCCCCGGACCGACACCCCATTCCGCTTCGGCCGGTATCCCGATGTCAATGACCGTCGACCCTGCCATCTTGGCGCGGTGGAATGCACAGATCCGGTCCGCCCGAAGGCCCGGTGTCGGGACATCCGCAGCAATGATCTTCGCAGGGGACACGTTCGCCATCGCAATGCAGGTGGCCAGAGGTTCACGGATCGCTCCTGTCGTGCCCGTGCCAAGAAGCGCATCCACAATAACCTCCGCACGATCAAAGAGCGACGCAAGCAGGACGAGATCATCGCGACAGGAGAACGAGCGGAGCGTGACCGCCACGTGCCGGAGGGCTGCCAGCTGGTGCTCGCAGGATCTGCTCCGCTTCCCGCTCTCAAGGCAGATAACCGAAGTCTCGACCCCCCGCTGGAGGTGGCGGGCAGCAACCATGCCATCGCCCCCGTTGTTACCCTTCCCGCAGAGGATAAGCACTCGTGCCGGGTCAAAGGAGAGGACCTGGTCGGCAAGTGCCCGGCCGGCGCTCTCCATCAGCTGCAACTCGGTAACGCCCAGCGCTATCGCGTTAGCATCGACAGCACGCATCCGGGCGGGAGTGATAAGCCCGGTCTCCACGAACTCCCCATACAGTTCGGGCTGCATTATTCGTACAATTCATCTGTTGGAACTCCCTAATAATATGCAATGGGTTTTTGTGATGATGTGAAAGCAGCTGCAGAACAGATTGCAGCAGCCAAAAAAATTACCATCATCTCCCACATCGATGCGGACGGGATCGCCTGCGAAGCCATCCTGTCGCAGGCCATCTCCAGACAGGAGATATCGGTCAAATCGGTGTTTGTCCGGCAGCTTGAACCACTCACCATGCCGCAGGTACCGCAGGATGATTCCTTCAAGATCTTTGCCGATCTCGGGGCCGGCCAGCAGAACCTGATGATGGACCGGGGGCTCTCTGAAAAGGAGGTCCTGATCGTCGACCACCACATCAGCCAGCCCTGCGAACGGGAGTATCCCCAGGTTAACTGTCTCCCGTACGGCCACACGCGAATGAGCGCTGCCGGGGTCTCGTACCTGATCGCAAAGCAGCTGGACAGTTCCAATATCGACCTTGCGAAACTCGCGATTGTCGGCAATGTCGGGGATATGATGGCACGGGAGAAGTGCGGGCTTGTCGGCCCGGCACGGGATATCATTGTCGAGGACGGGGTGCGGCACCAGTCCGTGGAGGTCCGAAAAAAGGATCTCAACTGCTATGGCACGGCAACCCGCCCGATCCACCTCTCGCTTGCGTACAATGATGACCCGTTCGTGCGAGGGATCAGCAACAATCCCGAGGGAGCCCGCCAGTTCCTCAGGAAGCTGGGAATAAAGGAGAAAACCCCGGATGGCCGGTATCGCGTGTGGGAAGAACTCGATGCTCCCGAGAAGCGGACGATCATCTCCGCCCTTGCCGAGCAGCTCATCGCCCACGGGGAGAAGGTTGACCGGCTCTTTGCCGAGACCTACGGTTTTCCGGACGAGCTCCCCCGTACCCCCCTGCGGAACGCACAGGAGTATGCCACCCTGCTCAATGCCTGCGGGCGGTGGGCGAAACCTGCCATTGGCGGGGCAATCCTCCGGGGCGATCGCGGGCAGGCGTACCGTGACGCCGAGCACATGCTCACCAACCACCGGGCCATCATCCGGAGCCTTCTCCAGTTCATCATCGACACAGGAGTTAAGGAACTGGAGCATCTCCAGTGGCTCCATGTCGGGGGAAGGTACCCCGACACCATTGTCGGGATCGGGGCGGGCATGGCCCTCTCGAAACTGAACCCGGACAAACCGATCCTCATCATGTGCGAGGTGCCGGAGGACACAAACCTGACCAAGTGCTCCATGCGGACGAACGAGCGTGTCGTGGGGCGGGGTATCGATCTCCAGCAGGCGCTGAACGAGGCTTCTACCGAATACGGCGGGGGCGGCGGGGGCCACAAGATCGCGGCGGGCGCGTACATCCCGAAAACAGCAGAACAGGAGTTTGTTATACGTGTCAACAGGATACTCGGAGAACAGTTCACTGCGGCGGGTTCAGACAATCGCTGATTTCCAGTTCGGCAGCGGCGTGGGAACCGGGCTCTTCCCCGAAGGATGCGAGTTCATCCTCTCGACTACCGGGCGGATCCGCCAGATCGGGTTTGCCGGAACCCGGCTTGCCACGATCCGTGCATCGGACGGGCGGCTGACCCTCGGGATTGAAGGGGCGAAGCGGGTGCAGGCAGCCCTTCCAGCCCCGGCATACCGGGTCGTTATCCGGGAAGATGTGGCGGAGTTCGTTGCAAAAGGGAAGAACGCGTTTGCCAAACATGTTGTTGCTGCGGATCCCAAAATCCGCGCGGGTGACGACGTGCTGGTGGTAGCCGCGGACGACAGGCTGATTGCCTGCGGCGCTGCGGTTGTTTCGGGCCCGGAAATGCTTGCATTTAATTACGGAGTAGCGGTAAGAGTACGGCAGGGGAGTGAGAAAGATGCTTCCGGGAAATATCAACCCGCGCCAGATGAAGGCGATGATGAAGAAGCTCGGCATGAATGTCGAGCAGATTGAAGACGTACAGAGTATCGTGATCAAGACGCCGAAGGGCAACTGGATCTTCGACTCCGCGGAAGTTTCCGCAATGACCATGCAGGGCCAGACCACGTACCAGGTCACCGGCAACCCGCGGTTCGAGGAAGCGGCACCGGAGATCCCGGCAGAGGATGTCACCATGGTTGCTGCACAGGCAAACGTGCCGGAAGAGAAGGCACGGGAAGCCCTGGTTGCATGCAGGGGCGACATTGCCGAAGCCATCATGAAGCTGGCCCAGTGATGATCGACGCAGGCGACCGGGTCCTTCTCGCAGGAGAAGGCAGGGAATTCTGGGTCAAAGCGGGTCCGGGAAAACTCGGCACCGACAAGGGCCAGCTTGACCTGGAGTCCATTGTCGGGAAATGTGGGGGGGACATCATCACCAGCCACAGCGGTGCGGAGTTCACGATCCGGATCCCGCGGCCAACCGACTTTTTTGCGTTTGGCAAGCGATCGGGTGCGCCGATGCTGCCCAAGGATATCGGGCTTGTCATTGCCTATACCGGCATGAACCACAACGATGATGTCCTCGACGCTGGCACCGGCAGCGGGATTGCCGCCATCTACTTTGGCGGCGTGGCAAAGACCGTCAAGACCTACGAGATACGCCCGGAGTTCTCCGCGCTCGCGGTAAAGAACATCACCGAGGCAAAACTGCCAAACGTGGAAGCGGTTGCAAAGGACTTCCTTGATGCAGAGGGATCCTACGATGTGGTCCACCTCGATCTCCAGATCCAGCCGGAGCATGTGACCCATGCGTTTTCCCTGCTCCGGTCCGGCGGGTATCTTGCCGTGTACACCCCGTTCCTCGAACAGATGGCAATCGTGGTCGATGCCGCCACCCCGCTCTTCCGCGAGGTGCACACCCACGAGCTCATCGAGCGGGAGATGACCAGGTCCAAGCGGGGGACCCGGCCTTCAACCAGCGTGAGTCACTCGGGGTATGTGACGATCGCAAGGAAATAGAGAGAATATTTTTTGGTCTGAAAAAATCATTCCCAAAGTGTCCTTTTGTGGAATTGCGAGGGTGACCCCCTCTCTCCCCCAGAGGGGGAGGCACCCCAAGGGGGCAAGCCCCCTTGACCCCAAGTTCTATCATTCAGTTTCAGGTGCCCATATTTGGCCAGCTCCACGGGGCGAGGATATCAGCAGAAAAAATTTGATCGCGGTGTCGCACTTCATTTTTGATCTAACGGAATGCATCGTAATAGAATGATTTCACCGATAATCGTAACGATAAACAGGGTGCCAAGATATCCAATAATATACCATGAAAATTCCATGGGCGTTATCGAAGGGATGTACCTGGAAAAAAATGTGAGATAAGATTGACTCGAAAAGTAATCTGAACAATACAGCAGGAGTAAAAAGAGAACTGTCCCAATAATCAATGTGGAGAAAAAGGATGATACATCATCTTTGATTTTTTGAATTTCCTGGGGTTTACCATAAAATGGTTTCATAACCACGAAATATCCTTTTAAATAAGATATGCCGTAGCGTGTTGGATTCCCAATCAATCTTAATGTAATGAAAAGACCCGGAATTATTGATAATGCAATAATGAATCCGATATCAATATCTGCAAATTGTCCATTGATTTTCAATGTTGAGGGATTTAGTAAGTAAAGTATTGTCAATAACATCGGTAATGTCAAGAGAAAATTGTATATGAAAACCAGAATGATTTTTTTCCAAAATGTTTCGCCTTCATCTTTAGAATCCGTTTTCAATTTATGATAAGTGCATAATATCGAAACTGCTTTGGAAATTCCCGGGATCAATCCATAGAATATCAAAAAAATCGCAACTGATACAATGAGGAATGCGGCAATGATAATGAAAATAAATCCACTAATTATTGACGACGCGATAAGGACAAGTGGATTAATGATTGCCAATATCCCTAAAAAAATCAAGAGAAATCCACCAATCAAAATTATCCCTTTATTCACCATGTTAATTTTCTTATGGAATAAATGAGAAGATTAGGTTTTCTTTCCATAGGCCCCCGCGAGGGCGGCGGCAGCTTTCTTTTCGGGGGCATGGGGGCATCCGCCCCCATCTTGACGGTTGAGGATTTGTGAGGGCTTTTTCACTAAAGCATAGCGCTTAGCCAAATTCTCTTTTCTGTACCCACGCGACCCCCCAACACCATACATCTACAAATTTTCACAAACAAACGACGTAAAATCCCATCTTTTTCGCACATTTTTCATAAGCGACATGGGGGGGTCGCGTGGGTACAAAAAAAAATTTGGGCCAGGAACCGCAGGGTCTGGGGACTCGCAGGTACTCACTATTTGTGGTAAAATTACGACAGAAACAACGAACACCACAGCCCAAACCTGCCAGTCTTCGGATCATGAGCCACACACCGGTTTGTACCCATGCGACCCCCCTCATCACCCATACACAAGACCACCAAAGATTTATCGATCCCTCTCATTCCCGTACAGGAAAACACCCTGCAGACAACGTAATTCATTACAGAACATATGAAGGCAGATCAAAGCATGACCCATTTCCGCTTACAACCCGGATCAAAGAGTATAACGCGAAAACTCAAACACCCGTTTACGGACAGCGCGACATTCTCCCGAGTGATCCGGGCGCTTGTTGCAAAAAACCCGCTCGGCTGCACGTCATACTATGCCATACGGAAGAACTTCCCGCCGATCATGCCGGTACGCGAACGGTACACGGCAAAATTTGTCTACCTTGACGGAACCGGAAAGCAGGTGGGAACCAGCTCGGAGGTGTACGATTCCATCGACGGTTACGAGACCGGCATCGCCTCCATGATCACCAACATGGCAAACATTGCCGCCCACCGCGGGAAAGCAAAACACAAAAAAGAGGCCGATCTCTTTTCTGTCACGCTGAAATGCCACGATCCTTCCGGGGAACTCTATTTCCTGAGTCTTGCCCGTGACAGGATCACGGTCTCATCGTACACGGACGATGCAATCCGCAGACGCGTGGAGGTCTGGGCTGAGAGCGTGCCGGAATTACAATAAGGATTTTTATAAAAACGCGGAGCGGAGGTTGAGCCCTTTTTACCATTCCCCAACCGGGTTTCTCAATCCTTCCGGTATAACGCCCCGCTCCGCACAATCTTCTTTTTCACTGTCTCCCATGTCGGCGTAATGAGGAAACTCTCCTCCATATACCTGACCATCTTCACAAACCGCTTCATCGGAAACGCAATCGTCATCACGTCCAGCGGCACGCACTTACGGGCAGAAGGGTCGAACATCCCCATGACCACTTTCGGGTCATCCTTCTGCTGCTCAAGCCACGGGTAATAGACAATCGAGCTGCACCCGGAACCCATCGGGCAGATGACCGCGCCCGGGTCGGCCCGGTCAAAATTCGCCAGCGTGAAGAGACCGCTCATGACCTCGGGCCGGGCAAAGAAGATCACAACCTCCGGGCAGTCTTCCTCCGTGAGCTGGTCCCAGCGGGTGAAGACGAGTCGTTTTCCGGCTGCATCGAACGGGAGAATCTGCTTCTCCCATGCAGCCACGATCTCCGGGGTCTGCTTGTACCGTTCCCCCTCAACAACGCCCTCCTTGCCGGAAGAGAGAAAATGGTAAAAGTTGGGCGGGCGCTCCTGCGCGTAGCCGGTATACATCCTCCCCCCGCCGCAGGTCACCGAACCCGAATCGAACGCAAGCGGGGTGCCGTTCCTGGCCCGGCCGAGCTGGCAGACGATGCAGCGCCAGCCCCCGGGCGGGGGAACGGGCAGAGCGGCGCCGGGGCTGTTCCGGTATTCAAGGGCAAGCGGGAGGTCTGCGCCCGGGAAGTACTGCTGCCACAGGGCCGTGAACCTGTCGCGGAGTGAGATGTCCATGTATGGCAGTGATTATTTCTTTAGATTTATAGGTAGTGGAGAGACACAACCTGCCGGTCACCGGGACCGGCCAACTGATAAGATATAATTCTGGCACTTCCGACTCTATTGATACCTGCAGGTTAACTCACCCACATTATCAGCGCTAATAAGAATATCCACATCGCATACCCTGCCGCGATCTCCCCATCCAGCCGACAATCACGAGAAAATTCGTAATTACAGGTAGTAAAAATCACAGGATCATGTAAAACCCGGAGATTGATTGCAAAAGAAATCAGGAGTTCTCTTTTTTCGAAGTACTGTCCCAGATTCGGGTATCTTTTCCCATGTTCAGCAGGCCCACGAAAAGGTAGAATTGGTTCACGACAAAAGCGTTCAAGAGGTTCTCCCGCCAGATAATCCCCACGATGACCACTAAACACGCCAGTACCAGTGGGACAAGGGGATATGCGGAATACAATCCTGCTGCAATAAACAGCAACGATGTAAAGAACAGGGTTGGCGTACAGATACACATGAACAGACGCAGGGGATAGAACAAGCGCGTGAACGGCCGGTTCATACCAAGAAGGTCAAGATTTGCAAGGGTTGCCTCGATCAGCCGCTTGGCTCGCCGGATCTTCTGGCGGTACTGGACAGAGAAACTTGAGGGAATATCCTCAAATACCATGGCCCGCCGTTCGTATACTGCCCGATACCCTTTCCGGATCGCTTCGAATGCAGTATTAGCATCATCCGAACCCCGCTTATCATCGATCCGCCGGATCAGATCCGTGCGGAACGCAACAAGGGCCCCATTAAAATTATAGGTAGAATCAACCGCGCTTTCCCAGTCGCACATGCGCCCGTAATAAGACCGATAGGCACCTTCGAGTTTCGTGGTATTATTCTCATTTTTACGAGGGCTGAGTTCCCCGGTAACCGCGGCAATTGCCGGATCGCTCATGAGTCTCCCGGTAAGGTAGTTCAGGGAATCGGGTTCGAAGAAAACATCAGCATCGGTGGTCACGATGATCGGGTATCGGGCCCGTTTCATGGCATGATTGTATGAACGGTTTGTCCCCAGTCTCTCCGGATTTGCGATCAAGGTAAATTCAAATCCAGATTTCTCAAGGCAAGCCTTTGCCCGGGGAAGTGTTTGATCGGAGGAAAAATCATCGATGAAGATGATCTCGCAGGCATCCTTTGGGTAATGGCATTGCATCAGGTTTGCAACCCGTGCCTCAACTACCGACTCCTCGTTAAAAGCTGACATGATCATCGTGATTTGAGGGTATATATCAGGAAAACTGGTTTCAGTTGACTTTTTCCCAAATGAGATGCCAAGCAGGTAGACCCCATAAGGACTGAGTGCGATGATGAGAAGGGCAATGCCAATTACCAAAAACATTCTCTTAAGTGTATTTCGGGGACGAATTTATACATTAGCAAAAAAACCAAAAGGGCTCGCTTTTTACTATCCGCCAGTGAATTCTGATATTCAATCACGATTCATCGATGAAATATGGATGTTCCCTAAAGCCAATATTTATTGATCTTTAACCGCAACATGTGGAACAACATGAGTGATCCTATCCGCGTGCTGGGAATCCACGATAATCACAATGCATCGGTCTGCTTACTTGAAGATGGGAAGATCCTCTTCAGTCTTCAGGAAGAGCGCCTGAATGGCATAAAAAATTTTAACGGGTTCCCGAAGAATGCCCTGCTGCGGGCACTGGAACTGCACAGGATCGGTCTTGAGGATATCGATTTTTTCGCATTCGGGACGCGCCATAACCCGGCATGGAAAGACAGCAGAGCAACAAAGGATCAGTATGCCTCACCGGTCTGGAAGAAGTATTGTGCAGATTTTTTCAAGGCATCCCCGTTCTTTGGCATTTACAAATCATATAAAGCAAAGAGCAGGGAGAAATATCTCGCGGGGCAGGGGATCCGTAAAGATACGATCCGTTCATACGATCACCATACAGCACATGCTGCAGCTGCGCTCCATTGCAGCGGGTTTTCCGGAAGGACGCTTATCCTTACGCTAGATGGGGGGGGCGATGATGCCTGTTCCGGGGTATTTATCAGCGAGAATGGGAACATTACACAGGTTGCACGAACGCCTGAAGGGAATTCCATCGGGAATATCTATGCAGTTTCTACCTTTTACATGGGTATGACACCCCTTGAGCATGAATACAAACTCATGGGGATGGCCCCATACTCCCAGGAAAAGTATTTTTCCGGCATTACCCGGTCCCTCCAGGGGCTTCTTACTGTTGATGGGACACGATTCAAGCGCTCAACACTTGCTACCACAGTAAATTCTCTCAGCAGTCTTGAGAAGATTTATCGCAACCAGCGGTTCGATGCTGTTTGCGGGGGCCTGCAGGACTTCACGGAACGCCTTGTTGTGCAGTGGGTGAAAAATGCCATTCACGAAACCGGCATTCACCGGGTCTGCCTTGCCGGGGGGGTTTTCATGAATGTAAAGCTGAATAAACTCATTGCTGAACTTCCCGAAATAGAGAACCTATTCGTAATGCCATCCTGCGGTGACGAGAGCAACGCAATCGGGGCTTCTTTCCTTGCCTATAACGATTATTGCTCATCACATGGGCAGGAAATGAAAACAACACCACTGTCTGATCTCTATCTTGGCGAGTCCTTCGATACATCGGTGATCAGAAACGAAATCCAGAAAGCGGGCTTCCAGTACCAGACTGAAGCCAATATCAATCAGTATGTTGCCGAGATGCTTGCCGAAAACCGGATCATAGCACGCTGCTCGGGCCGCTCGGAATGGGGTGCACGGGCGCTCGGGAACCGGTCGATTCTCGCAAATCCAGAATCATTTGAGACGGTGTCGAAGATCAACGATGCTATCAAGATGCGGGACTTCTGGATGCCATTTGCCGGGACGGTCCCCGAACATGCAATGGACACCTATCTGAAAAATCCAAAGAAGATTCCTTCACCCTACATGATGCTTGCATTCGATACAACGGATAAACGCAGGTCGATACGGGCGGCAACCCATCCTAAGGATAAGACAATCAGGCCTCAGATCCTCATACGTGAACAGAACCGGGACTATTATTCACTCATCGAGAACTTCTCAAAACTCACCGGCACCTGCTGTGTACTGAATACCTCGTTCAACCTTCACGGGTCCCCCATGGTCTATCACCCGAAAGAGGCACTTGATACCCTCAAAAACAGTGATCTGGACGTTCTGGTAATGGATAATCTCGTTGTAACAAAAAAACCCTGAAAAAAAGGTAAAAACGGTACCTTTTTTTACAATGTTCTATAATTGAAGAGATTCCTGAATTCGGAATCTTTGTAAAATACCCCTTTTATGTCGATGAAGAGTGTGTCCGGGCTTGCAAGGTGCCGTAACTCCCCGTTTAACCCATCAAGGAACTGTTTATGGGGAACGGCAAGGACCAGGCAATCAACGTGTTTTTCCAGTTCACTCAAGGGAATAACCCCAAGATCGCTGATTTCATCTGGAGTCAGCAGGGGATCATACCCGTATACGGTTATGGCATGCCCTTTCAGTGTTTTGATAAGCACAGACACCGGATTATCACGGGTATCTGCAACATTCTCTTTATAGGTCAATCCAAGTATCGTGACTTCGGCCACAGACGGTTTTTTCTTACGGACGGTAAGATCATCGAGGATCATTCCCGAAATAAACGGGATCATGTGATCATTGGTTGACCTGCCGGTGAGGATTATCTGAGGATTATACCCATTTTTTTTAGCTGTATATGCAAGGAAATAGGGCACGGTCGGTATGCAGTGCCCGCCCACAATGCCGGGAGTATAATGGTGGAAATTCCACTTTGTTTCAGCTGCTTCAAGAACATCTTTTGTATTTATTCCGATTTTACTGAAGATATAGGACAACTCGTTTATCAGAGCAATATTAACATCCCGCTGGATATTCTCTACAACTTTTGCCGCCTCAGCCGTGCGGATGTCCTTGGCAGGATAAACCGTTGTGATCAGGCTGTACAACGCTGCCATATCCTCAGTGGTCTCCTTGTCCATGCCTGCAATTATCTTGGTTGTTTTTGAAAGGACGTGGACATCGTCACCGGGATTGATGCGTTCGGGAGAGTATCCGATCTTAAAACCAATCCCGCACGTGGAGCCGGATTCTTTCTCCAGAATCGGTTGCAGGACATCTTCCGTGACACCAGGATAGACGGTAGATTCCAGGATTACAACGGCACCTTTTTTTAATTGTTTTCCAACTGTGGCTGCAGCTGATTTTACATACGACAGATCCGGTTCATTGTTGTTTGTAAGGAGAGTCGGAACACAGATCATGACAAAATCTGCATCGTGAATCCGCGTAGGATCTGAGGTAACGTGAATTTTTGTCGGTGTTTTTCTGATATTGTCGATCTTATTTGTATCGATGTCAAAACCGATGGTTTTTACGTGATGAGAGAAGGCTTCAGCCAAGGGAAGCCCGACATATCCCAACCCGACAACACATACGGTTTTACTGGTAACTGGCAACGGTTCCATGGAAATGTCTCCTCATTGATATGAAAAATTCAAGAAGACGATTATGTTTTGTGTATTGGAGTATATGCTCTCTTCATTTAAGTACGTTTTAACTGCCATTCTGAAAAGGACAACGCCTCTGGTCCCAAATATTCAAAATCTATCTTTACCCATAATTAAAAAAAATCAGAACTGGAAGTAGATGAATTCCGAACTCCGGCTTGGTGCAAGGCAGAAGATGAGAAGCACAACGATGATGAGATACATCCCCCAGTATCCGATCTGTAAATGGGAGAGATAATCAACAAGATCAAACCAGCCAACCGACCTGAATGAGTCAATGATGAGGTGCTTTCGTGTTCACTACTGAGATAACCATCAATCATTTTTGTAGGGTCGGTAAACCCAGATTGCGGTACTATTTCGAATGAGTGATCTACTTTCGAAAAAATGCAAAACACGTCATATTTAGTCAACAACGCCATTCGGGATTTAGCTCACCGTATTGATCGTATCGCAGATATAGGCGACTTCCTTCTGGTCGAGCAGGGGGTGTACCGGGAGGCTGAGCACCGATGAGGCAAGCCGTGTTGAGACCGGGCAGGGATCCGGGTCATACTCCTGGAAATACAGGGGCTGGCGATGGATGGGCGTGGGGTAGTGCACGGCAGACCCGATTCCCTTTGACGAAAGGTACTTCATGAGCCCCATACGGTTTAAGGGGAACTCGTCAGTGAGGCGGATGACATACTGGTGGTACACGTGCTGCATACCGGGTGCAACAAAGGGGGTAATGAGACCTTTGACCGAGAGATGGGTGTCATAATACCCGGCATTTTTCCGGCGGCGCATGTTGAACTTATCCAGTTTTTTGAGTTGCACGAGACCCAGTGCTGCTGCCATATCGGTCATGCGGTAGTTGTACCCCAGCCTTGTGTGATGGTACTTCTCGCTCTGGCCATGGCTGATGATCAGCCGCAGGCGTTCGGCTGATTGGCGGTCACGGGTCGTAACCATACCCCCTTCGCCGGTTGTCATGTTCTTGGTTGCATAAAACGAGAAGCATCCCATCCTCCCAAAACTCCCCGTCTTTTCCCCATTGCAGGCTGCCCCGTGTGCCTGTGCCGCATCCTCGATGAGAACCAGGTTTTTACTTTCACAGATCTCCTGGACTGCACGGACATCGAACGGCTGGCCGAAGAGGTGGACACCAAGAACTGCTTTGGTTTTTGACGTGATCCGCTCAGCAACCTGTCCCGGGCTGATCGTGAACGTGTTCTCATCCACATCGGCAAAGACGGGTTTTGCCCCGCACATGGAGACTGCCGAGGCAGTGGCAATAAATGAGAAAGACGGGACAATGACCTCGTCCCCCGGCCCTACCTCCGCTGCAAGGAGAGCTGCGTGAAGAGCTGCCGTCCCGTTGTTGATCGCAACCGCATAGGAACTGCCGCAATAATCGGCAAATGCCTGTTCAAATTCAGCAACCCGTTCACCGGCCGCAAGCATGCCGGATTCAAGGACTGCTGTCACGGCCGATATCTCGTCCTGGCCGATTGCCGGCCGCGCGATTGGTATGTGTTCCACGGAGTGTTCCCCTTTTTTTTAGCCAGACAGTGCTCTTAAAAAATGCGTAATCATCCAATAATATCATTCCTGTCAGAAAAGGAACGTAACCGGAACATTCCAGCCACCGGATTCAGGCACGGGGGCGGGGAAAAGATAGGTAATTACGGCAGGAAAGAAATATACTCGTACAACGAAGCGGGGAGGGATGAGGACGCAACACATCATTTCCATTAAGGATTTTGACCGGGAGGGGATCGACAGTCTTCTTGACAAGGCAGCATTGATTGACAGGCAAAAGGGCAGGTCGGATGCCCTGAACGGAAAGATCCTTGCCACCCTCTTTTTTGAACCCAGCACGCGGACACGGATGTCCTTTGAATCGGCAATTGCCCGTCTTGGCGGCACAACGCTCTCGGTCGGGAGCGTGGATGCCTGCTCCATGGCAAAAGGCGAGACCCTTGCCGATACGATCCGGGTCGTGAGCGGGTATGCCGATGCCATCGTTATCCGGCACCCCCGGGAAGGCGCCGCCCGCCTTGCCGCTGAGTTCTCATCCGTTCCGGTCATCAATGCCGGTGATGGCGCCGGTCAGCACCCTTCCCAGACCCTGCTCGACCTTTACACCATCCGCCAGTCGATGCCCATCGAAGGTATCGATGTTGCCCTGGTCGGCGATTTGCGGTACGGCAGGACCGCGCATTCCCTTGCCTTCGCCCTCTCGCTCTACGGGGTCCGGCTGCATACCCTCTCCCCCAACGGGCTTGAACTCCCCGAAACCCTCTCTGCCGATCTTCGTGAATCGGGAATGGAGATCATTGCGCACGATGCGATCGATGACCTCATTGGTGAGGTTGATGTCCTGTATGTCACCCGCGTCCAGCGGGAACGGTTCCCGGACTCTGCATCGTACTTCAATGTCTCCTCCAGTTACCGGGTCACCCCGGAGATCCTCACCGGCGCAAAAGAGCATCTCATCATCCTTCACCCCCTGCCACGGGTTGACGAGATCGATCCCCGGGTGGACGACTCCCCCCATGCCCGGTACTTTGAGCAGTCCCGGAACGGTGTACCGGTACGGATGGCGATGCTCAGGGAGGTTATGCAATGAAAAATGCAGAGGCTGGCGACAATGAAGGACTCCTGGTCCGCAGGATTAAAAACGGGACCGTCATCGACCATATTGACGGGGGCGAAGCGCTCAATGTCGTCAAGATCCTTGGCATCACCGGCACAACCCAGGAGGCCCTCTCCATAGCAACCAATGTCCAGAGCAAAAACATGGATAAAAAGGACATCGTCAAACTCACCAACCGCGAGCTCTCAAAAGAGGAGGTGAACCGGATCGCCCTCATCTCCCCAAAGGCAACCATCAACATTATCCGGAATTTCAAGGTTGTCGAAAAGAAAGGAGTGGAGATCCCTCACCTCATCGAAGGGATTGTGCGCTGCCCGAATCCCGGCTGCATCTCGAACACCAACGAACCGATCCGGAGCCGGTTTGAAGTGCACCTGAAAGGATTGCACTGCTGCTACTGCGACTGGATGATCACAAAAGATCTCACGAGCCACATCATCTGATAGTTTCTTTTTTATCAGCTGTATTTCTGGTTTTACTCCAATTTTTTTTAATTATTTACTCTGTAGAAACGCACATGAACGGGAGTTCACTCCCGAATCATGAAAAATAACCCGAACCTCATTCGCTTAAAAGAGATTGTAAACCCATCCAGTTATTTTTCATCCGACAGTCGGCAGTAAAAATCAAACCTCTCTGATATTATCCGGTACATAATTATATATCTTAGTACGTACAATCGGTAAATAATCCATGCCGTTCG
>PGYK01000006.1 GCA_002839605.1 Methanomicrobiales archaeon HGW-Methanomicrobiales-3
TCCTTTCTATTTGACTTCACAATCAAGAAAAGGAGACATTGTACCTTAGATCTTTCGGTCCTCGATACAATCCGCTTTTGATAGGATTTCTACAGAGCAAAAATTCACTCAATACCCTCCATGGGTTCGTTGTTGACTACACCCAATCACCGTCTTTAGCGTGAGATGTTCCGATAAACCGACCTGCAAAAAATGAGGTACCCCGCCGGTTCCTGATCATTGCAACCGATTGCTTTTACTATTCACCGGAACAATACGGGATCCATGAACGCCCCCGGCACATGGATCCGTATTCTGGCTGCCATGATCATCCTGCTCTTCTGTGCCGGGTGCACCACTCCGCAGGAGCCGGCGGATGCGCCTGCAACCCGGATTCCGGTCTCTCCACCACCCGCAGCGCAAATTTCTCCGGTCCTGACCACGGCGATACAGGTCCCGGCAACAACGGGCACGGTAGCCCCTGCCACTACACATGAGGTAATACCGGTCATTGCGACCCCGACATGGATCCCAAAAACCTATGGCCGGGATGCCCTGGATAACCCGCAGATTGTGCTCCTCACCTTTAGAAAGGAGTGCTTCATCTTCGACATCCCCGATTGCGCCATGCGGGAGGTGTTCCCGGAGGCTGCCGGCGACCCGGCGTACGGGATCCGGCAGCCGGTGCCAAAACTCGTCATGATTTCGGGAGATGAGATGGGCACCTTCCTCCGGGCGCATGCCGGGGAGTACGCGAACGATCCCGATGTTCACCTCCATGTCGATCCCGCCAGTATCGCGGGGACCGCATGCAGTGGTGGCGCCTCAGGGAGCCCGAAGTGGAATTTTGTCCGGATCAATGCAACCCTTATACCCCGGAATGCCCGGCCGGGCGAGTACGAGATCGGGATCAACATCAGGTCGCGGGGAATTGTCATCGAACAGCTCCGGCTGAACCGCTCGTTTGAGATCGACCGGCCGGTCATCATTGCAGGATACGTGCCGCTCCGGCTTGACGAGACGGACCTGTTCGACACGATCGATCTGGTGTTTGCGAGACGAGAGTGAGCGAGAAAAAAGAATAGAGCGGGAGATCTCCTGTCACCGGGCAGAGGGATAATGTAACGATTACCGGTTTTCGATCCGCCTCTCCACCAGCTGGATCAGATCGTGTAATTCCCCGCACGCTTTGATCTCATCGGTTGTGATCAGGATCGAGAGTTCCGTACCCTTCTTCAAGAGCACGATCGGGAAGGTGATGGGCCGGCGGCCGAACTCGTGGAAAAACTCGTTCCGGTCAAGGGATCGGGACGGGATTTTGAGTTCTTTGATGAACCGCTTCCACTCCTTCTTCATCCCGAGCGGGCTGTGGGTCAACCGGCTCAGCGGGGAGATTTCACCACCGGCCGATTCCGTTTTCATGGTGGAATAATCATGGATCGACTGCAATACCCCGCTGTCGAGGTTGTAGACGAACAGGAGGATAGGAGAATCCTGCATATACGATCCCATTCTCGCTGTTCCCTATCTTAAACATTGGGATGCTCCCGGTTCGCTCGTTCCTGCCATGATCTGGCCGTTTCGTCGCAGTCGGGGGAAAATTTCCCAACGGGCAGGCGGGCTGCCATGGATCGCTGTTTACGGGCTCAGATCCACTTCTTTTTCCGGTAATAGGCAAGCATCCCCACCACCATGACGACCATCACGACCAGGACCGAGTAATACCCGTACTCCCACTCGATCTCCGGCATGTTTTTGAAGTTCATCCCGTACAGGCCGACAACGAAGGTGAGCGGGATGAAGATGGTGGCAATCAGGGTGAGCACCTTCATGATCTCGTTCATCTTGTAGCTCAGGCCCGAGAGGTAGATGTCGATCATGCCCGAGACCATGTCGCGGAAGGTCTCGAGCGTATCAATGACCTGGACCGTGTGGTCGTACACGTCGCGGAGGTAGATCCGGGTCGATTCCTGCATAACGGGAGATTCGGATCGTTCGAGATTGTTGATCAGTTCGCGGAGCGGCCAGACCGATTTTCGTAAAAAGATCATGTCCTTTTTGAGCCGGTTTATCTTCTGGAGCGATTCACGGGTGGGGTTTGTGACCAGTTCCTCCTCAAGGTTCTCGACCTGTTCTTCGAGCTTCTCCATGACCATGAAATAATTGTCAACAATGCAGTCGATGAGTGAGTAGGCAAGGTAGTCCGGGCCGGCTTTCCGGATCCGGCCATCTTTCCTTATCCGTTCGCGGACGGGATTGAACACATCCCCGATATCTTCCTGGAACGAGAGGAGAAAGTTTGACCCGAGGACCATGCTGATATGCTCGATCTTGATGGACTGGTGCGAATCCAGGTACGTGAGAACCTTCAGGTTCAGGTAGATGTACTGGTCAAGGTCCTCCATCTTCGGGCGCTGGCTTGTGTTGAAGATGTCTTCGAGGATGAGCGGGTGGATGCCAAAGCATTTCCCAAGATCTTCGATGAGTTTCGGGTTGCCGAGGCCGTCGACATTTATCCAGGTCACGGTGTCGGTGTCCCGAAACCTTATGCATTCGCTGATATCGGTTACCGGTTTCTCGCTAAACCCGAGAGCATTGTAGTCCAGGATCGTGACCGGGACCGGGAGGTCGGCGGGTTCGCCCCTGACATGCAGGGTCCCGGGCGGAAGGCCCACACGGTTCGTGAGTTTATGCCGGTAGCGTGACATGGAATCGTTTCTTTTGATGAGTGATTGGATGAAGGGGTGGATAAGAATATCTCAGGGAACCGGTCCGGGATCGGAGGTCTGGGATCCGGAACGGGACTTTCGGTCCTTCATTAAAAAATTCCGGCAAATCCCGCAAGAGGGCGAAAGATGCGGGAAAGTGGCCAGCTATTGTGGGTGACGTTATTCATTGTCCAGTGCGGGCTGCATGCTCATGAATCCGAAATACGCTGCGGCCATGATGAGAGCCTGAAGGTAATGTCCGAAGATGAGAAGCAATGAATGAACGATGGAGTTGGCCGGGGAGTACACGATCTCCTGGAGATTGAAAATCATACTGAGGCCATCAAGGATCCACCCGGTCAGGGGCAGGGCATGGCCAAAGAGGGGAAGCGGCATTCCTTCATACGCGTGACCCATGGTCGAATAGAAGAGGAGAGCGACTGCGAAGAATGACAGGCAGGTAAAAGAAAGCCATGGTCGCGCAATGCCGGTTTTTTTCCCGAGCCAGAGGTACGGAGTGATGACGGCAAGGGTGGTGAGCAGGAGGATGAGCGAGAACATGACAAGGGTTCCCGCAAGCACGTTCTCCTTCTCTATCAGGTTGCTTAAGAGAATTCCACCACTCACAAAAAACACTCCTGCTGCAAGAAGGAGCGGGAGCCACCAGGGGACCGGATCGGCAATCTTCCGGACCGCCGCGTACAGTACGGATGGCATGATGAAGATGAAGACGAGAAACAGGAGGATGACCAGCGGAAAGATCAGGGTTTCTGACACAAGTATGCATATAATGTGCAAAATAATAAAAGGTGATTGCTCATTTTATGGCCCGGATTCCCCCGGGTGCTGGTGGTGCAGGGGGGCGCCATGTCCCGGCAGACGGGAATCTCCCTTGCAGAGACTGCCCGTTCCTGCTCCCCGGCTTATGCCCCGCTCTCGCTTACAACACCGGCAGGAACCACCCGATAACGGAGGTGACAATCCAGATGAAGACCGCGATTGCAAGCGCACGGAGCCAGCCGATGGTGTAGAGTTTCTGGAGCACAAGCAGCCATACGATGCCGGCGATGAGGGCGGGAAGCAGGCCATATCCGAGTACATAGTAGAAGAGCGTGTACACTGCGGAACCGATAAGGGCTGCAATGACTGCGGTGGTAAGGCTGTCCTTTGCCCCGAAGAACCGGGCAACATAGTAGATGATGACTGTCGAGATGATGAGGGCGACGATGAAGTTTAACAGAACCGAGATATTCGATACCATAAATGAGGCTTGGGAGTTGTTCGTGTTAAACCTGTCGTGCAGGAATTCGCAGGGGGGAATGGCCGGGGGCCTGTACTTGTGAGGCGGAACGATGGGCAGAAAAACCCGGCCAGAGGACGACCAAAGTCACGCCATCCAAACCTATATCATTTCTCAAGAGGGTCTTTTAGAACATGAAACGTTCATCGGTTTTCGTTCTGATTATGGCAGTCGTCATCCTGATGGCTGCGTTGAGCGGATGTACGAGTACCAGCACCCAGCCGGTTGCCACCACTCCTGTGGTAACGTATACTCCTGCACCGACACCCGTGGTTACCGCCATGCAGACAACCGCACCTGCTGCGGAACCTGACAAGGTGGCAATTGCGGATAAGACGTTTGCTGACGCTGCCAGGGCGTGTTATGCCAAGAACCCCGTCATCTCTGATATTGCAACCAGACTGGCGTTCACTTCCTGTATGCAGGATACGCCGGACCCGAAAGGGATGTGCGCATTGAGTTACAAGGATAATATTCTCAAGTACATAAAAGATGACGATACCTCGGCGGGATACGCGAGGATGAACACGAGAATCCGGCTGGCACGGGAAGCCTTCAGCAAGAATTTGTCCTACAATTACCTGATCGATAAGGATGAGGAGTGTAGTCCGCTGCGCATGGACCGCCCGATGTGAGGGACGGGATTTTTTAGAGCAAGTGCAGGTCATTGCAGGTGACCCTCCCTACCATATTTTCCTAACCCGGCCGGACCCTCTGGGCATGGGGGTGGGGGGATTCGACTTATGCGGTTGGTGTGGTGAGAACGGTACCCGCAGTTTACTCAGGTAATCTATGAACAGCAGATTAACGGAGCTCCGGTAATCGGGCCGGGTGCAGAGATTACTATCTGCCTTGGCACAGATGGAGAACTGCTCTCGATTGAGAAGGCATGGCGTCATGTTGAATCTGCTGGCGAAATACCGGTTATTTCTGCAACGGAAGCATATGAAAAACTACAGAAACGGGATCTTCTTGTTATTCCCCAATCCTCCCTTGAAGGCGTGAGAATTTCTGAGGTAAAACTCGGTTATTATGCTGAGGACAGGGAACATGATCAGAAAATGTATTCACCGGTCTGGATTTTCTATGGGTATAAACCGGGGGGTCAGCCGTTCCCGTATCTGGTTGATGCACGGCGGGAAACCTAAACCATTTTTTTGGTGATGATATGGAGCGAAAGATAATCGGACTCGCCTGCGTGATTGGATGCCTGGTGATGGTTGCTCTTTTGGTACTCATTCCGGTTTCAATAAAAGATACGCCTCAATGCAATTCTTCACCCCAGTATTTTCTTCAGCTTGAAAATGTAAGCAGTGGTGAATACCACTACGATTCGCGGGAGGTTGTGAGAGAGAATTTTCCCCGCGATGGTTACCAGATACGCGAGATGAACGAATCCGTGTTCAATCTCATTCCATCCCTCCGCAAGGCATTCAGTGATCCGGACAGCCAGGTTTTTATTGACAGCGCGGATGTGAAAACAATATCAGATCTTTCCCATAATTCGGTGTTCTCATTTAACGGGAATTACTACCTGATTGTAATTGGTCATTATGATCGTGCGGATTGCTGATTCGTTATTAGCTGATACAATGAAATCTCCAAGGTATATCTGGTGTTACCCGCGATGAGATGAACGCGACAACAACATCCTCATCGCTTAGTGAATTACCAGTGGCGGTCGGATGGGGCCAGGCGTGAGCTGGTCAGTTCCAGAGCGAAGGCAACCGCCGGCCGGGGCATAGGGGGCAGGGGGTCCGGTAATTTTGCTGATGGTAGGGGGACCCCCCCTACTCAATAGCGGGCAGGCTGCGGTTTTTCGCGCTCACGCCGGCAACTCCACGCGGGGAGCGGGCCGTACCTCTCGCAGAAATGCGGGCGTTACTCTAATCCGAGGGGGTTGGGGGTAGGTGGGCTTGATAGCACCCTTGGACCAACGGAGCCCGATACGGGCCCGGTTGTACGAGTTTTGCCTCACCCCCCTTTTTTGCAGAGGCAATGATTCGGAAAAACACGGTAATTCTCCCGGAATTTATCATCATTTTACGACGGGAATTGGTGAGGCAATATGGAGCAACGTTACAGGGGCCGATGGCAGGGGCGATCATGCACTGGAAGGGGGGATGGTGCTGGGGAGGGGGTGATCCGGAGGGGGCAAATAAGACGAAAAGGCTATTGAATACAAGAATACTAATTACATCATTACTATGACTTCCAGAGCAGCAGGGCAATCCGGATCCCGGAGCAGGAAAGGCTTTGCGTACGATCCGCAACGGATCACTGCAGCCGGAAAAAAACCTGCCGGGGTCCATGAGTCTGCCGGAGGTCTTGCAAAAAATGAAAAAATTGAATCGTTACTCACCGATATTGTCAGCCGGCTTGACCGCATTGAAGAGAAGATCGATGAGAATGTCTATCCTGCGGAATCGGCGATCAAACCGGAACTTGTCAGGCAGCTGAAAAAAGCCCACGCTGATATCAAAAAAGGCAAGGGAAAAACGTATAATTCCATTGATGATTTTTTTAAGGAAATTGAAGCATGAGCTACCGGGTTGTCATCGATCCCGATCTGGCCTCGACCTGCAGGAAGCTCCGAATGAAGAGTCCTGCACGGTACGAGCAACTCAAGAAAAAAATACGGTTCCTTGTTGAAAACCCGGAATCGGGTAAGCCGCTTCATCCCCCGCTCAAGGGCCAGTGGCGGGTCCATATCGGACATTTTGTTCTGTTTTACGTGATTGATGTAAAGGAAAATGCAATTGTTTTCTTAAAATTCCTTCATCACGATGAGGCATATCAATAGGGATCATTCTGAACGTTTTTCATGCAACCAATTCCCCCAGCAAACGCTCGCGCCATCAGCCCCTCGCACAACCCCTCGATCTCACGGCCCGATGCCACCTGCTGATCGTGAATCCGCTTCACATCCTGAACGATTTGGGCGAACTGCTGCCGGGTGGCGAGAGGGGGAGATGGGGGCATCCCCGGCACATCCGGCACTTTGCCAGGGATTTCCGGGATCTTTTTTCTGTACAATTTTCTCGTGGGAGTTTACAGGAAAATGGGTACAATGTGCCGGAAGTGCCGGGACGAGAGGACCGGCCCAGCCGGTCAGTACCAGAGCAAGGCCCGCAACCGGCCGGTGCGTGAGGGGTCACCGGCAAACACGCTGTACCCATGCGACCCCCCTCACATAATTATCAGCCCCCACGCTCGATCCGCCGACGTAAAACGTCCCGGTTTTCGCACCGGAATCCGGCATGGGGTGGGGGGGTCGCGTGGGTACAAAATATTTTTCGCACCGCAAAGGGGCCTGGAATTATTTTGCGTATGCCGCCCGTTCCGGGCAAACGTGCCGGCGTGAAAACGAGCGGTCGGGCGTGTTGGAAGCGGGGGGAAAACGCGGGGCTAGAAGGGCCGGGGGATTGGGGTTTGTACCCGTGCGACCCCCTCCGTTTGACCGCAATCAGGATCCAGAGTGGATGACATTACGGGGGATAAGTCGAAAGATAATACCGCGCAGATCATTATTCCGACGATAAATATTTCCGTGGGGTTACATGAAATAAATTGTATAAAAGTGTTGTCGGCCAAAATTCGTCACGTCTTTTCAAACATATCACCAGTTCGAATTTTAGGACAGAAATTATTAATAATGCGATATTCAACCGCTCATTGTGAGCAACCAACAATTGGCTCTCACGAAAAAGAAAGGACGGGTTCACCCAAGTTTACAGACCAAATGAACCCGGCCCGCCCGTAGGCATGAGATTATTATCTTCTGTTCTTATGAAGATTTTCCCGTGCCTTTTCGAGCGTAGCATTTCGACAAAAACACGAAGAGGTGTTAAAACATACATGACCCAACTGAAAACAACCAGCGTCGTCCTGCTGCTACTACTACTGGCAGGGATGGCGATAGTACCGTACGTGAGTGCGGAAGAAGGAAATGAAGAAAGGGGAGATACAGAAGTCCTTGAAAAACTCATTGACACAAATGACATTATTGACAAAAACACAATTACGACCGACACTGCCCACAAACACGCAACCGTGATGATGGCAGAATCACTCGTGAACGGACGCGTTAATGATGACTGGCACGGTGCAATAATAAATTCCGAACCACTGGTGATTAATGATATCAACGGAAAAGCGCTCTTCTATCAGTTCTCGGTTGAAAAGGATTCCAAACCAATCGGGCTCATTAAAATTTCTGCAAACAAGATTCTTGGCATATCGCTTCAGGAAATTGGAGATCCAAGTACTTTTGATCCCCAACAGATTACCTTGAAAGCAATAAGCATAGCAACAAAAGACTATCCGGAATTTACCGTTTCGTCTTCAGAAATTGTCTGTTATAATTATCCAAGCATCGGAGTCAAGATTTATCTCGTCAATTCCAACACCAGAGAACATAAAACGGTGATTTATGATGCGTACGATTACTCTGATGTTGCATTCAAAAAACCAACAAAAGAGGGTGAGTCCGGAGCATGGTCATATCTCAATGAAATTCCAGTTTCAGCTTATAACGAAAGGAGAGATAAATGGCTGAATTCTGATGCTTACGTAAACACTGTTGTTGAAACTGCATCAGGAAAGGGGATTGACATTAATCGTCCGCGGACGATTGAGCAGGACCAGATCATTCAAAACGCAATTACCGCAGCTCAAAAGGGAGTGTTCGAAGTCGGAGAAATCCCCGGTTCGTTTCCAACTGCATATCAGGGGTATACACAGTGGTGCCAGGCAGGAACTGCTCTGGTAATCACCAAATTCTACAAACCGGACTGCCTAAGAACCATCAACGATATCCGACTAAAAATGAATATTCCCAATGAGCAGTCTGGCGCCGATTATACGGATGAGATAAATTATTATAAAGCCTCATATGCTGGTGGCGCAGCTAATGGCGGACTGGACAAATTCTATTCATGGTGGTCAATGACCCAGCCGCCGCTAACCTATACCAAAGTGAAGCAGGAGATTAGTGCAGGAAGGCCCATGAAGATCGGGCAAAACGGTCATGCGAGGGCTTGTATCGGATTTAGCAAAAACCCCGATGGGGATAAATATTTCAAGTTCTCTGATACCGGAGATGCACGGATAAAATGGCTGCCTTCACCAACACTTTATAGCGATGCAACAGGGTATGAAAGCTATGCTGTTATCCAATAATTTCAACATTTTTAATTAGTTGTGATAGAAATGATCTCCACCCATAATTTATTGAGGATTTTATGAAGGCTTGCATAAATAACCAGGTTATTTTTACTTTTTTCCTTGTAATGGGATTTCTTTTACTCAATATCTCTGCGATTGCAGCATCACCCACAACGGATATAAGAACGGTAGAACCGTCCCCTGTCGGGGGGTATTATGTCATACACTGGCCGGGAAAAAATGCAGAGGTTTTCTTTCACGACCAATTTATGGGCAGGATTGATGGTAACTCCCTTATTGTCCCCGTAGCAACAGGCATGCAAAAATATTCCAGATATTCAGTTATATCCGGCAACCGCACACTCTTTACCGACACATTACCAGAAGCACCGGTTTCTGGAGAATATATCGAGGTTTTCCCCAGGTGGATCCAGACCAATCAGCCACGGCCTGACGCAAATGCGTCCGTAAGAACATATCAGGTTTATTGGCCGGATGATGGCGTGTTAGTAGAAATTAACGGGGTATACCAAGGGACGATCTTTAATGGACTTTGCAGGATAGAGATTCCCGGCCAGAATATTCCCGGGCACCCTGAATATCCAAAGACAATTTCATTAAGATATCCCGATAAGAATGTGGTACAAACATTCTCAATAAATATCATTCCCGAAGTCGGAGGTGTGACCGACTATTATCTCTTCTGGTCTTCACCCCATATGTATCCTGATGAGCCTCCACGCAAAAGAGAGCAGAGATCAGTTCCCGGTCCACTCTGGATCAATCAATTTGATGCATCAAATCTGGACATCTCGGTCTCAAAAACCGGAGAATATGGTGCGATTGGCACAACTGATACCGGTATTGCAAGGATGTTCTCTTCGCAAGGGAATGTCCTCTGGTCATATCATGATTATGGAAAAACCCTGCTTGTTGCTGTCAGCGAAAACGGGGATTTTTGTGCCATAGCCAGCCGGAAAGATGCATGGACTGTTGAAGAGTCACAAGGGGAAATCCTCCTTGCCGGCCGGAACGGAACAATCTTTTGGAAAAAAACACTGAACCAGGGAGCCAGTAGTGTCGCAATTTCACCAGATGGATCGTCAGTTTTTGTTACAGCCGGGCAAATGATGGAAATACTGAGTGAAAATGGTGAGAGGTGGGAGAAAATTTCCATTCCGCATACCTGGTCGCCACCTGCAGTCGCAAACGGAAGATGGATTGTATCATCCGGCACAAATTCCCTATACTATTATTCAAGCAACGGGTCACTCGTATGGAGTTACCCGGTAAGTGGAAGGATAACAGGGATTAGCCTTTCTTTGGACGGGAGCCGCGGTGCAGCAACCAGTGATGATCACCTCTATTTTTTTACCAGGGATGGGGAGGTTATCTGGCAGAAGCCTTGGAAATACCGGTTTACGGAAATTGACATATCAGGGGACGGAGAGTATGTCACTGCGTCATCCCAGTACCGGCTTTTGTATTACAATAATCTTGGAGAACTTCTGTGGCAAAAGGAACATTCCGGCTATGTGCAGGATGTTTCTATCTCTGCCAACGGGAGCAATGTTGCCGCTGTGTTTGTCCCGGGAAATCTGCGGCTTTATAACCACGAAGGAAAAAAATTCTGGGATTACCAGTTATCAAAAACACCACCTGCCCGCTCAAATGTTGTGTTATCAGATAACGGGAGGTTTGTTGCGGTAAATGAAGGCGGGTACCTGAATTATTTTAACGAGTGGGGAAATGCGACGGTAATTATTGATGAAGTTATCCTGAATACCACAATCTCAACAAAGGAACTGAGTGATGTCTCGTCTCATTCAACACCAGCATCATCTCCGCTATCAGTATTTTTCGTGATCGCAGCGCTGTTGCTGTGTGCGATAATTATTTTCTGTTGGAAAAAGATATGACCGGAAAAAGCGGACAATGTTTGAACTTGTAGTATTCGGAAGCCGGTCTGGACCCGGATGATTTGGAATGACAGCCTAAAAACAGGTGTTTCCTTTCATTCTCAGTACGGCAGCCCAAATTATCGAGCGTTTGATCTTCCCAAAAGACCCATATTAACACGGTATCCCACACAACCATTTCCCGACAAAGAATCCGGGGAAATCACATGGATTGGACACGGCAACTAACACGCTTTTTCACGAAACTGAAACGAGTTTAGGGCCGGGGCCACATTCGTGGCGATAATTCTCCGGCGGGGATATGAATCGCAGGGGAATTGACCTTCGCAGTGGCGGGGGGTTCCCCTTTGAAAAAGATAAATGGGGGAGAGGGAGCCGGCAAAAAAGGTGTGGGGAACCCCCTCTCACGCAATTGCCAGCCCCCACGCAAAAACAGCCACCGTAAACCTTCCCGGTTTTCACTTAGGAATCCGGAATGGTGAGGGAGGTCCGGGATTTGATGATGAGGATATCTGGCCGGCCTACGCGGGGGGAGTGGGGGGATGGGACCGGGGGGGTGATCCGGAGGGGACACGATAATCGGAGGATGCGACAATGGAATGGCCCGGGATTATTTTTTTCAGCATCGTTTTGAGATCGATTGCACCACCCCCACTTCCCCTCACGCTTATAAACCCTGTGGTCTAATATCAATTCATCAACGATCCAAAGCATCGTTGAATAGAATATCCGGTACATCGCGGTCTTGCAAGACGCGGGTACAGGAAAAGGGGAGAGTACGATCCCCGTAACCTTCCCGATACAAAAACTCCAGATAGTGAATAGCATATGAGACCATACCATAGAAGACCATACGGTGATAATTTTCATGATACTCGTACCAGATACCAGCGTCCTTATCGACGGGCGCATAACCTCAATGATAAAAGCCGGTGAATACCAGGGTGCAACAATAATCGTCCCGGAAGCAGTGATCGCAGAACTCGAGGCCCAGGCCAACAACGGGCGCGAGATCGGGTTCAGCGGGCTCAACGAGCTCCAGTCGCTGTGCAGAATGGCCGAAGAAAAAACCATTGAACTCAAATTCTCCGGTATCCGGCCATCGCTCGAACAGGTAAAACTCGCCAGTGGCGGCGAGATCGACGCGATGATTCGGAGTATCGCCATCGAGAACTCTGCACGCTTCATCACAAGCGACAACGTGCAGGCCGAGGTGGCCCGGGCCAAGGGGCTCGATGTCATCTACTTAAAACCCCAGGTATCCGATTTTGTCCCGCTCGCCATCGACCAGTTCTTTGACGAGCACACCATCGCGGTGTACTTAAAGGAACGCGTCAGCCCGACTGCCAAGAAAGGCTCCATCAACGACATGAAGCTCGCCAAGATCCGCGACGCGCCCACAAGCGAGTACGAACTCCGCATGATGGCGCAGGAGATCCTTGAGCGGGCCAAGCGCGACCCCGACGGCTTCATCGAGATCGAGAAGCGCGGCGTCACCGTTGTCCAGATCGGATCCATGCGGATCGCCATCACCCGCCGCCCGTTCTCGGACGGCATGGAGATAACCGCAGTCCGGCCCATCGTGGACGTGACCTTGAAAGACTACCGGAAGTCCGAGCTCATCTCGAAGCGGATCCTCTCCGAGAAGCAGGGCCTCCTCATCGTCGGCGCTCCCGGCTGCGGCAAGACCACGCTCGCCCAGAGCATCGCAACCTTCCTCTCGGACGCAGGCCACGTGGTCAAGACCATGGAAGCCCCCCGCGAACTCCAGGTGCCCGACAACATCACCCAGTACACCACCCTTGACGGCAGCATGTCCAACACCGCCGAGGTGCTCATGCTCGTCCGGCCCGACTTCGTCATCTTCGACGAGCTCCGGAAGACCGAGGACTTCAGTGTCTTCTCAGACATGCGCCTTGCCGGCATCGGCATGATCGGCGTCACCCACGCAAACGGCGTCCGGGACGCCCTCCAGCGGTTCAGCGACCGCGTGGACTTCTCCGTCATCCCCCAGATCATCAACACCATCATCTTCCTCCAGCAGGGGATCATCACCAGGATCTACGATGTCAACTTCACCATCAAGGTGCCCGAAGGCATGGCAGGCGAAGTTCACCTCCGGCCCGTCACCACCATCTCCGACCACGAGACCGGCGAACTGGTCATCGATGTCTTCCGGTACGATGGCGAGACCATCGTGATGCCGGTCATTCCGGGCATTGCAGCAGCCCCCGGGCCTGCCAGCGCAGCCAAACCCCTCCCGCCGGTCCAGCAGATCGGCCAGCCGGTCACCACCCCGCAGGCACCGCGTTCACCCGCTGCCGAGCCAAAGAACGAGAACGACGACCGGCCCGGCTGGAGACTCACCGAGAAAGAGATCCAGCGCGAGATCGGGCGGTACACTGAAGGGTTCGTAGACGTCCAGATGGTCTCCGACACCAAAGCCATCGTGTACATCGATGACAAGGACGTTCCCGCTGCAATCGGCAAAGGCGGCAAGAACATCTCCGCCATCGTCAACAAGCTCGGTGTCGGTATCGACATCAAGCCCCGGTCCGAGTTCGACCGGCAGCAGACCGTCAAGCCGGCTGCCGAAGAGGAGATCAACCTTGGCGGCGGGATAAAGATCCAGACCGACAAGAAGCAGCTCACCATCCTTGCACCCTCCGAGAGCGGCAGGATCGTGGATGTCTTTGCCGGCAAAGAGTACCTCTTCACGGCAACCGTGAACGAGCAGGGCGAGATCCACTTAGCCAAGAACTCGAGCATTGCGCAGGAGATGATCCGGCGCTTCACCAACAACGAGAACATCAAATTACGGCCGGTATAACACGATACTTTACGGGGGATTAACGTGGGAGAATTCAATCTTTCGAAATTTGAAGAAGAGGCACACGAACGCTGGCTGCACGCCTTTGAACCCGACCCGGGGAACAAGGAGAAGTTCTACATCAACGTAGCCTTCCCCTACCCGAGCGGGGCCATGCACGTGGGCCACGGCCGCACCTACATCGTGCCGGACGTGGTTGCCCGGTTCTGGCGGATGAAGGGCCGGCAGGTCCTCTTCCCCATGGGGTTCCACGTCACCGGGGCACCGGTGGTTGGGATCTCGAAACGGATCGCCAACAAGGACGAGAAGACCATCCGGCTCTACCGCGACCTGTACCGCGTGCCGCAGAACGTGCTCGACGGGTTTGTCGACCCGCTCGTCATCGTGAAGCACTTTGCTAACGAGTACCAGCGCGTGATGACCGACTGCGGCCTCTCGATCGACTGGCGCCGCCGGTTCATTACCGTTGACCCGAGCTACTCAAAGTTCATCGAGTGGCAGTGGCAGCATCTCTACGATGCCGGCCATGTCATCAAGGGTGCCCACCCGGTCAGGTACTGCACGGTTGACGACAACCCGGTCGGCGACCACGACCTGCTCGAAGGCGACAAGGCCGAAGTGATCAAGTTCACGATGATCATGTTCCGGTACGGCGACGCGTTCATCCCGTGCGCAACCCTCCGGCCCGAGACCATCCACGGGGTCACGAACCTCTGGGCAAACCCGACGGTCACGTACGTGAAGGCAATCGTGGACGGTAAGGCCTGGATTGTCAGTAAGGAAGCAGCAGAGAAACTTGCCCTCCAGGACCACACGGTCGGGATCCGGGAAGAGATCAAGGGTTCCGATCTGGTTGACAAGACCGTCAGCCACCCGCTCTGCGGCGACGTCCGGATCCTCCCCGCCGGATTCGTGGACCCCGACATGGCAAGCGGCATGGTCATGAGCGTTCCCGCCCATGCCCCGTTCGATTACATCGCGCTCCGCGATCTCCAGCAGCAGGGGAAGTACACGGATATTAAGCCCGTCCCGCTCATCAAAGTCGAGGGCTATGGCGAGATCCCGGCACAGCACGCGGTCGAGAAGGCCGGCATCAAAGACCAGCTCGACCCGCGGATGGACGCACTCACGCAGGAGATCTACTCGGCCGAGTTTTCAAAGGGCAAACTCTTCGAGAAGTACGGCGGCAAACCGGTCCGGGTTGCCCGCGACGAAGTTGCCGAGCTCATGACCGAGAAGTATGACTCGGTCGTGATGTACGAGTTCGACCAGCGACCCGTGGTCTGCCGGTGCGGCAACCGGGTCAGGGTCAAGATCCTCCACGACCAGTGGTTCTTAAAGTACAGCGACCCGGCCTGGAAGCAGGAGGTCTCGGACCACTTAAAGGACATGGACCTTGTTCCCCCCGAGGTCCGCGTCGAGTTCGACCGGACGGTTGACTGGCTCAAGGACTGGGCCTGCACCCGGCGTGTGGGTCTCGGCACCCGGTTCCCGTGGGATAAGGAGCAGCTCATCGAGCCGCTCTCGGACTCAACGGTCTACATGGCGTATTACACCATCGCCCACCGGATCCACGAGATCGATTCAAAACTCTTAACCCCCGAAGTCTTCGATTACATCTTCCTCGGGAAGGAGAACAGGGAACTGCCCGAGAAGAAGAAACTCGATGCGATGAGGAAGGAGTTCCTGTACTGGTACCCCTACGACTTCCGGTTCTCGGCCAAGGATCTGATCTCAAACCACCTGACGTTCCAGATCTTCCACCACTGTACGGTCTTTGAAGGCCAGAAGGACAAGCTCCCGAAGGGCATGGTCGTCTTCGGCATGGGCCTGTTGAACGGCGCCAAGATGTCGAGCTCGAAGGGCAACGTCTTCCTGCTCGAAGATGCGGTCACGGAGTTCGGGGCCGACACCGTCCGGATGTTTCTGATGGGCAGCGCCGAGCCGTGGCAGGACTTTGACTGGCGAAACGAGCTCGTTCTCTCCACAAAGAAGCAGATCGAGCGGTTCTACAACACGGTCTCTGATATCCGAAATGCCAATGGCGAGCCGGGCGACATCGACCGCTGGCTGATGAGCCGGCTCCAGGCGCATATCGCCCGGACCACCGATGCCCTCGACCACTTCCAGACCCGGCAGGCATTGCAGGAGTCCTACTTCGGGATCGAGAGCGACCTGAAGTGGTACCGCCGCCGGCTCGGGAAGGACGCGGCCGGCAGCCGCGAGCTCCACACGCTCTGTTCGGTCTGGACCCGGCTGCTTGCCCCGTTCATCCCGTTCACGGCAGAGACCCTCTGGAAGGAGATAGGCGGCGAAGGGCTGGTCTCGTTTGCGGACTGGCCGGTTGCCAACCCGCAGCTCATGGACGAGAAGGCTGAGCTTGCCGAGGAGCTCCTGCTCCGGACAGTCGAGGATATCGAGTCGATCTTAAAGCTCATCCAGATGAAGCCGACAGCGATCACGATCGCCCTTGCACCGGCATGGAAGCACGACATCTTCCGCATGACGGCAACGGCTGCCGACAAGAACACCGTCGTGAAGGAGATCATGAAGGACGAGGCGATGCGCAAACGCGGCAAGGCGGCAACCGATGCGGCAAAGCAGGTAACGACCCTCATCCACCGGCTCCCGCCCTATGTTGTCGAACCGCTCGCCCGCGATCCGATCGACGAGAAGGCGGTCTTCGAGGCGGCAAAGAACTTCCTGGAAGCCGAGTTCGGCGTTGCGGTGCACATCGCGATGGCTGAAGAGAGCGGGCACACCAAGGCGGCAACGGCGCTGCCGTTCAAGCCGGCGATTGTGATTGAGTAATTCTCTTTTTTTGCAACCATGCTTTTTTTACCGTGCACTTCCATCATCTTGTATCAGTACCATGAAGACTGCGGACGAGATCCGGGCAATTCTGCGTGAGTGCCTGCCGGAGATCCGGGAAAAATACGGCGTTACATCAATCGGCGTTTTCGGGTCGTACGCCCGCGGGGAAGCTGATTCGGGAAGCGATATCGACCTTATCGTGGAGTTCGATCGTCCCATCGGCTGGGAACTGGTGGATCTTACCGATCTCCTTGAGAGCCGTCTCGGGCAGCGGGTCGATCTTGTCCTTCGGCGGTCCCTTCACCCTCTCCTCCGCGACACGATCCTTGCCGAGGCACGGTATGCATGACCGCACGATCCCCGCTCCTGTATCTTTCCGAGATGCTTGCTTCCATGGAGAAGATCGGGCGCTATACTGACGGGGTCACCTACGATGAATTTATCGAAAAGGAGCAGCTGATCGATGCTGTAGAGCGGAATATCGAGAAGATTGGCGAAGCAGCGGCGGGCGTGCCAGAGGAGATCCGGCAGAAGTATCCCAATGTCCCTTGGAAAACTATCGTAGGATTGAGGAACAAGGTCATCCATCACTATTTTGCTGTCGATACTGAGGTCATCTGGCAGATTGCAACAAAAATATCCCGGAGACAAAGGGGAAGATCGCAGATATCCTTGAGGATACCCGTCCATAACGATTCCTGTTTGGAAAATTCTAACAACTCGCGATGGTGGAAGGGAGCGGCCATGCGAAAGCCGCAACGGCCCTGCCCGGCTCACCAGATTCCGGAAGGGACTCCCGGCTCCCTTTGCTCTGCCAGGGTTTTCATGCATGTAACCCCGGGGTTACACAAATATGATAACCCGTTACAGGAAACAATCAATCAGATTTTTATGACTGCCGGACTCCGCCTCGCCCCCGTACTCCTCTGCCTGCTCCTCCTCGCGTGCCTTGTACTGCCGACCGGTGCAACGAGCCTCGGCATCGAATGGAAAGAACGCCCGTACACCGACAACCCGTTCTCTGGAGTGGAGTTCTCACAGGACGGCACCTTTGTCTTTGCCACGGGAGACCAGATGCTCCTGCGGTCATGGGACGGCAGCAAAAAGTGGGGCGGACGGGCCGGCACGGTTGCCGCGCTGAGCGGGAACGGCGAGTTTGTTGCCACCGGCATCGGGCAGGCACTCGTCCTGCTCGACAAGACCATGGTGGACAACTGGACCCGGAACATGAACGGGCAGGTCAGGGCCGTCGCCATTTCAAGAAACGCCACGTTTGTCGTCTCCGCTGACAGCGCCGGGAACTACAACACGTGGGCAAAGAACGGGGAGTTTCTGGGCCGCACCACCGATGACCCGGTAAAACAGCTCGCGCTCTCGCCAGCAGAGAACATCATCGCCGCAACAACTGAAAAAGGCGTCCGGATCTTCACGCCAGCCTTCAACCCGGTCTGGTCGGACAACAAGTCAGGCAGCATCGACACGATGGTCCTGATCTCGCAGGACGGCAAGACCGTCATCACCGCGGGAGGCAACCGGATCACGTCACGGACCAGCACCGGCAGCACCAACTGGGCGGAGCGGCCATCAAATACCGGCGACATCATTGACATGGCCTGCAGTTACGACTGCTCGGCCATCATCCTCGGGACCCAGGACGGCACGGTCCTTGCCCTTGACCGGTACGGCACAACCCGCTGGACCTACAAGGCCGGCCAGTGGGTGAACGCAGTCGATATCACCAGGGACGCAACCCTCATCGTTGCGGGCGGGCTTGACGGAACCGTCACCCTCATCGACCGGTCCGGGGACATCATCACCAAAAAGAAGATGGATTCCGGGATCCGGGCCCGGTCGGTTGCCATCAGCCCGGACGGGAAACGGATCGCGGTTGCCGACCAGATCAACCTGTACGGGCTCTCGGTGCTGGGCGAAGCGGAGCCCGGCATTATGGAGACCTTCAACCCGCCGCCGCTCGATCCGGTCCGGACCACGGCAACGACGCTGCCGATAACCACGGTTCCGCAGACAACAGAGCCGGTTATCGAAACCCCGGTCCCGGAGCCCACAACGCAGCAGTCGCCGGCCGGCATCGTGCCGGTACTCGGGGCGCTGGCCGGAGCAGGGATCGTGCTCGCAACGCGGCGGCGATAACCGCAACACTCGGTGCGGGGGCAACGCACCACCCGGTTTCAATCAACCATTTCAGGTGCCCATTAACGGCCTGCTCCACAAAGGCGAGGGTCGATGAGATCCCGAGCACCCGTGGCCCTATCTCAATCCAATACAATCCATACGCAGGTTTTCCCATGAAAAACACAATTTCCAAAAGAATAGATTATGGGGGCTGATGCCCCCATACCCCCAAAAACGAGCACTGCCGCCACCCCCGCGGGGCGCCCCCGTGGCGGTCTCAATTCGGTTTTTCTTTCTTTTCCCTTGAAGACGCTCCAACCGGATTCACCCATCAAATGGGTTCGCAGAGATCTCATATGATGCACTATCGCACCCGCAACCCGACCATTGCGCGGGCACCGGGAGCCCCGCTACCTCCGCATCTTTGCAAGCAGCCGGAGGATTTCAAGATACAGCCAGACCAGCGTTACGAGCAGGGCAAAGGCTGCATACCATTCCATGTGTTTTGGGAGCCCGTGCTCCACACCCTTCTCAATATAATCAAAGTCAAGGATCAGGTTGAGCGACGCAACCACGACCACGACCAGCGAGAACCCGATGCCCAGCCAGCCCCCCTCGTTGATGAACCCGATGGGCATCCCGAAGAACGAGAGGACGATGTTGGCGATATAGAGAAGCGCAATCGCCCCGGTTGCCCCGATCACCACGAGTTTGAATTTCTCGGTAACGCGGATGAGCCGGGTACTGAAGACAACCAGGAGCAGGACAAAGACGCCGAAAGTCAGGATGACTGCCTGCCCGACAATCCCGGGATACATGGTGTTCATCAACGCCGAGATCGCGCCGAGGATGACGCCTTCCAGCACCGCGTACACCGGGGAAGTGAACGGCGACCATTCGGGCTTGAAGATGGTGGCGATGGCGACAATGAACCCGAGGATCACCGCAGGCAGGATGAGCGGCATGAGGAGGGTAAAATTCTCCCAGACAAGGGCAGCCGACGCAATCACGAGGAAGAGGAGGAAGAGCGTCTTGTTGATCGTCCCCTGGAGGGTCATGAGCTTTGCAGTGCCATGGACCAGGTTGTCGTAGAAGAGCTGGTCCCGGAGGGCAGGATTGGATGAGCGGTCCATGTGAGTCACCGAATTAGTGTTGTGATCCTCGCAGCCATAGCGGAGATCCGGATAGAGAAACGATGGGATTTGCTGATTGATAAATGGCGTGATGCGAAGATAATGGCAAAAATGGAGGGATTATTTAAAAGAATTTGATCCGTATCGGACCAGCCTTGAAGAGCCCGAACGGCAGTTTCACCCGGTCGCCATATACATTTTTGAGCATGGTGGTGAAACGGTCGTCCTCGGCTATCACGTATTCGAAGCTCCCGTCTGCGGATGTAATCTTCAGCCGCAACTGGTTTGAACTGCCATCGTCATCATTCGACCGGATCTCGCTGACCGCAATCGAAGTGATCCGGGAGTTCTCAATCGCAACATTGCCGGGCGTCTCCGCGAGCGCCACATCGGGGGGCATTGTCTCGTACCGCTTTGCAAACCCAAATGAGGCTGCCAGCTGGTCGCCCCAGACACCAAAGAATCCCTTTCCCTCGGCTTTTGCTTTCTCCTGTGCCTCCACAATCGCAGAATTGAGCATCGCCTGCGTGAGCTGCGCGTGGATCATACGCCGTCCCGTGACGACAAGGGTAAAGGTATCGTATGCCATGCCCATCATCTTCATCTTCCGGGCATTGGGGATGATCCCGAGGACCTCCTCACCGGATGCAGGGGGGGTTACGGTTCCGGCGGGAAAGGAGGTGCCTACCGGCGCACCACACCCCCCGCAGAACTTTGTGGTAGCAGATACCGGTGCACCACAGGACGGACAGACATTCCCGGCCGGTGCCGGCGCACTGGTGCGGGCAGCCACTGCCGGGCCGCCGCAGATCCCGCAGAACTTCTCGTTGCCGCTGAGCGGGCTGCCACACGAAGCGCAGACGTAACTGCCGGTGGATTCGGTGGGCGGGGCCGAGACCGGCACCGGGGCAGGCATGGCAGGTTCGGCAGAGTTCACGGTTACCAGGCACTTGCTGCAGAACTTCTCGCCAGGCTGGATAGGATTGCCACATGCCTTGCAAACCCGTGTTCCACCCGAAGGCACAGGCACGGGTGCGGGAGCTGGAGGTGGTGGCGGGGCAACAAAAGGAGCCGCTGCCGGGGCCGGGGAAGCGCCGTCCTTAACCATCACCAGGCACTTGCTGCAGTACTTCTCGCCGGGCTGGATCGGGTTGCCGCACGCGGTGCAGAGACGAACGCCGCCGACTGGTGCAGGAGTAGGAGCGGGGGGAGCAGGCGGGGCAACAAAAGGAGCCGCTGCCGGGGCCGGGGGAGCGCTGTCCTTCACCATCACCAGGCACTTGCTGCAGTACTTCTCACCGGGCTGGATCGGGTTGCCGCACGAGGTACAGAGACGAACGCCACCGGCGGGTGCAGGAGCGGGGGCTGCTTTTGGCGCAGCGGGTGCATTCCCCATCGGGCGACCGCATGCACCACAGAACTTTGTCCCGAAATCATTGGACGCGCCACATGAGGGGCAGGCGAGCGAAGCCGGAACGGTCGCGGCTGCCGGGGCCGGTGAAGGTGCCGCTCCGGCTTTTGCCCCGCAGACCCCGCAGAACTTCTCATCATCACCAAGCGGGCCCCCGCAGGACAAACACACGGAACCGGCCGGTTCCGGAACGATTGCCCGGGCAGGAGTGGGGGCCGGGGGAGCTGCAGGGGGAGCTGCTGCCGGGGCAGCAACAGGTTCGGGAGCGGGTGCAGGCCAAATGACAGCAACCGGTTCGGGAGCGGGTGCAGGCCAAATGACAGCAACCGGTTCGGGCGCCGGCGCGGCAACGGGTGCCGCAGCAACGGTATCGGGAAGTGCCTCTGCCTGCGAGGCGCCACAGTTCCGGCAGAACTTTGCCTTGTCTGCTACTAGTTTTCCGCATTCATGACAGAACGCCATAGGTGATCACGCAACAGTGATTACACCCGCGGGAAAAAAAGGGTTGCTTTTCCGAATAGCACAAAAACCAAAAAAAGGGGGGACCGCATTTCTGGTAACCCGGGAAAAGGAGCCAGTGTATCGCGGGTATTGCCCCTTGGCCCGGTTCGCTGTGAATGCGCAGACTGCATCCGGCCCGTACGGTCCCACACCTGCGGGAGATACCGGGAGTAATGCCAGCCGCCTCAATCCTCCGGCCGGCAGGGGAGGGGAGGGAGATTACTCGCCCACACTCTTTGCCCGCTTGACCCGCTCCTTGGTTGAGAAGCCGGTCACTGCGTCAAGGAACTTCCGGAACCGCTTGTTCGTATCCATGATGATCTCGTCGCTCACCGTCATGTCCGACTCGGTGTCGATGATGACCGATTTTGCGCCTTCGCCAATGGTCGCGTCCAGCCGTTTTAAGGCGCCAAACGACACCCGGTACGCTTTGCCGGACTTCTGGGCTTCCCGGCCAAAACAGTTCTTCATCTCGGCAATCACGCGCACTTCAAGGTCCTTGGTGAGCCCGCGTTTGATGGGATATTCTTGCATAATACTTTTTTAGTAGTGGGTGTATGTTAATCTAATGACGGCAGACTCCCCCGAATGCTGCGACAGGATCTTACACCGGCTCGAATCGGTGCATGAAGATCTTGGCGATATGAAACCCAGGAAGGATTTGACAATCACCTCAAAACCGCTGCCGGAGAACGGCGCTGTTCTCCTTGGTTTCCCGGGGAGCGGTCTTGTCGGCACCATCGCGCTCCAGTACATGGTCGACCAGCTGGAGTTTGAGCAGGTCGGGTCCATAACCTCGCGCTATTTTCCCCCGCTCGCGATGATGAACAAGGGCATCATCAACGATCCGGTGCGGATTTACCAGAAGAACGATATCGCTGCCGTTGTTGCCGACATCCCCATCCACCCGACCATCTGCTACGAGATCTCGAACTCGATGATCGAGTGGATTGCAAAAACCAAACCCCGCGAGGTGCTCACCATCGCCGGCATCATCACCAACGAGCCGGAGAAACGGGTGTTTGGCGTTGCCACGACCCCCGACGCGCTCCCGCGGATCCAGGAGCACACGCTCCTCCTCCCCATCGGGAGCATCTCGGGAATTGCGTCGAGCATCCTCACCGAGTGTAAGATCCGGGGCATCACAGGCCTTGGACTTTTGGGGGAGACGGTCAATGCCCCGGACCCCCGGGCTTCCGCTGCCACCATCGAGGTGCTCAACAAGCTCTACAATCTTGGCCTCGACACCCAGCCATTGATCGAGCAGGCGGTCGAGATCGAGCAGAGTATGGGCAAGCTTGCCGAGGAAGTCCAGCAGTCTGCCGAATCTGATACGAGTCCGAAAAAAGATCTCATCATGTACGGGTGATCCTGGTATGAAATGCGCAGCTTTAACCGGAATTTCGCCAGACGTTATCAAGGATCTGAGATCGGGACGCCCGCGGACCATCGAGCTCCAGAGCACGCATAACATCATCACCATCGAAGGGGTGACACCGGGCCCCGATACCCACATCTTCATGACCTCCATCGATCTCGAGGATCTTGGGCCCGGCGATACCGGGATCTGTGTCTTTGTCCTTGCAACCAGTATCACGATGAAGCGGATCGTGGAGTTCTCGCACGGGTCGCATTACGAGGAGCGGGAACGGATGAGCGCCCGCGTGCAGGTGAAGTACTGCGCAACCTCGGTCATCAAGGAAGTCTATTTCGAGGGGCTCTGCAAGCCTCTTGCGGTCGAAGTGCTCAAGTCCGCGTGTTTCCACGCGGGATAAAAAAAGATCTTTTTTTATTGTTTTTTCCGGAGCAGGACCATCACTGATGCCAGTGCTCCGATAAGTACGAAGATCCCGACCGGCGACTCTGGTGCAGGGGTGTCGCTTGGCCAGGGTGTCGGGACAACCGCGGTGGACTTGACGGTGGTCGGGGGAAGCGTTGCCGTAGTCACGATGATAGTGGTTGCCGTGGGGGCGGTTGTTGTTGCATACTGGTAGTTGAGCGCTGCGTTCACGTTGGTCTCGTTGCCGGCCGTGACCTGGATTCGCTGGGCCCAGTCGAGATACGATGTCCGCTGCATCTTGATATTGTAGTAATCCGGAATGACATTTTCCAGCGTGAAGGGGGTGGTGCCCTTGTTCACGTTGTCAACATAGACCGTGGCGCCGGACGGGCTGGAGGTGAAGTAGATGGAGCCGTTGGCAGTTGTTGATGAGAGAATGGTAAAAGTAAGCCCGCATACCGCGTCGGTTCCGCTGTTTTGTACACAGACCGAGTAGGGTCCGGGTATTTGGTTGTTGAGGTTGAATGTCCCGGTCAGTTTTGTTGCACTCACCGTACTGAACGTTCCGTAGATGTTGTTGTAATTCGTCCGCTTCAGGTAAACCTGCGGTGTGCCGGTAAAGCCGGTACCTGCAAGATTTGTAATCGAGACAGTGGAATTGGCTACGCCATTTACCGGATATATGCTGGTGAGCGTGACATCTGCACTCGAACTCTTAATCTCAAAACCACTGGTCCGGATCGCATACTGCCCGTCCGGGTTGGTAACGATGACATCCCATGCACCCGCGGGCTTGTTGATGATATCAAAGGTGCATACAATGGTATCCCCGGCGGAATTTACTGAAATACTTCCAGCTGAAATATTCGATGAACCGGATCTCCTTAACACAACCGTTGGGTAGACGGATGAAGAGAACCCGGATCCCAGAATGTTTACGTTGGAAACAATGCTGGTGTTGTACCCATCAGTTTGAGAGAGCGAAGTAATTGTTGGCGGTGACACATAGGAATAGGTGAACGAACCGGTACCACCGGGTGCCGTCACAACGACAGTAATCACACCCGCACCATGAGCGGGGGTGGTTGCGGTTATCTGGGTATCAGAGTTGACAGTGAAAGAACTTGCCGGTGTGCTGTCAAAGGTTACGGATGTGGCACCGGTAAATTCTGTCCCGGTAATGATTACCGTTGTCCCACCAGCTATCGGGCCAGATGCAGGGGCGATACTCCCAATTGCCACGACAGCAGCAGCCGGAACTACAAGAAATGCCAAAGCGAGGACCAGTGCCCCCGCAAGAATCATTGAATTACGTTTCACCATGTAAACCACCATTGAGTAAAGAGATTGAAAGATTCCGTAACAGAAACTTGGAACTCACACAAGATATATTTTTTGAAATTTATTCAGTTTTTATGATCGGCTGAAACAGGGATGTACGAGTAGTCGCACATGCGTAGCATGCCAATAATGCGATGACGACTTATTACCTGACATTCTAAGGGAGACACCCGGAGAGTGTCAAGAGGTACGGTAATTGAAGCCGCCGCGGGGCGCCCTTCGGGGCGGCGGCAGTGCTCGTTTTTTTTTTAGGAGAGGTAGATCAAAACCCCGTCCAGAGAAGACCGGCGGCAAATGCCTCCCGGTATTCCTCATCAGAAAAGCCGGGCCGGGTGCGTGCAAGCGCTGCAAGAGCTGCCGGTGCAGAGCCCGGCCCTGAACCGAACTCTCCGTCGCGGAATGCCCCACAGACATCATACACCGCATCGCACAGCCACCGGATCCGGGCAAGAGATTCGAAGCATTCCTTCTCTGACGCGGCAGGAGCCCGTTTGCGGATTGCAGGCAGGAGTTCCCGGTCCGTATGCATCTCGTAGGGCAGCGGTGACCGGCTGGTGGTAAACGCCAGTGCAAACGCTGCCTCCTGCGCCGTGGTCCCATCGCTGCCCGTCACGATTCCCATGATGCCGGCTCAGGATGCAGGGATCGGCTCCGGCGCGTTCGCAGTCCCGTAAATCCAGTCACCCGGCACGGTCCAGTCCGCAGTCTGTTCCTTTGCAAAACGGACCGTCACAACCCCCTCCTTCTCAAGTTCCTCAAGGATGGGAAGCTCGTACGTGTAAAAGACCCGGTTCGCCCGCGCACCCTCGACATAACACCAGACCGTGACGGGATTTCCGGTTGCTTCGGAGAGTGGTACGGCCATCATGGCATAGCGCTCGGAATACTGTCCCCAGATAATATCAGCCTGCTCCGGGGAGACCGGATAGGGATCCACGTATGCCCTGCCCATGATAAGCGCCGTGCCGTTTACCGGGTATCCGCGCTCGTACCAGCGTTCGTTCTGCATCGTCACGTAGGAGGGGTACTGGTACGATGAGGTCACACCCTCGTCCCAGATGGCCTTGTGGATGGTCCCGGCCGCTGAAACCGGGGCGCTGTTGATGGCATCGAGCAGGACGACAAGACTCCCGTGGTTGCCCTTCCCCGACCAGAACCCCATGTGCACCTGCGTTCCATTTGTTGCAAGGAGCGGTTCGTACGCCACGGCTTCATCGAACAGTTGCAGCACAAATTCGGGACGGGACGTTTCTGCAAGTTTTACCGCCGGGTCGGTAAAGATCGGGATGAACGGGGAACAAAGGTCAACCCCGCTGGCAGCACCGGTGCCCGGAACCGTCCCGGGCATGGGGGCAGGCCCGGAGATCACCATGGGGATCAGGACAAGGATGGCAAGGATAACAAAACCCGTAATAACGGAATACCCGGTAGTGCGGGATGATGGCGGACTCATGATAGAGTGTATTCCATGATCAGGTATTACGGTTTTCACAAAAACCGGGCCGCAGGAAGGTGTGCGGGTGGAAATACCGGTCCGGAAGCCCGCATTTTCACAGGGCAGACATTATTAATATCCCGGGCGTATACCTGACATACTGATTAGCAATGGAAAAGACCAGTTTCATAGAATCGTGCAGATCATACAATCCCAAGGACTGGGCACAGATCATCTTCATGATCCTGATCTGCCTTGCCGGCGGCTACCTCATCATCTACAGCGTGTACATGATGACCGTACACAACGAGCCCAACCTGTTCATGTTCGCCATTGCCATGTTCGGCGTGGGCTGCACGGCCATCTGGTTCGGGCTCTCCCATGTCGAGATCCAGTCCACTGAGGAGAAACTGGAACGGATAACGAGCAAACTCGACAAGATCATCGAACGGATGGAAAAAGAATAACCCTGTTCCTTTTTTTTAAGGGCAGATTAATTATCCTCAAGCACCCAATGTAATGGCACCACAACCGCGGGGGCCTGTGGCTTAGCCTGGATAGAGCGCCGGGCTTCTAACCCGGATGTCGGGGGTTCGAATCCCCCCAGGCCCGCTTTTCCTTTTTCACCGGATTTTTTAAAAAAACCGTTATCGGATACCATCCTGGCACTCCCAGCCTGCACAACAGATTTCCGGCAGCAGTATGAGGGTTCATCCTGCATAGCGGTCAGAGTAACGGGCACACCGCAGAATCCGGGGATCCCGAAGTACAGCAAAAAACCCGGGTGCCTTTGTGCATCAGCACGGGAAACAAAAAAAAAACGTTACTGGAAACCAGGGCCGTCTTCATCGGCGGGCTGGTTGTCCATACGATCCTGGTAGGCCGGACCGTCATCGGAAGGCCCGTCATCCAGGGGTTTCTGGAGGATCTGGACATCGGCAATATTGTACTGGCGGAGGGCGAGCTTCTTTGCCTTGAAGATGTTCTTGCCTTCCTTTCCGATAGCGATGCCCCGGTCCTCGTCGCGGACTTCGACTGTTGCGGTCTGCTGGTCGTCCTCGCCCTCAAAGAGGATCGAAGTGACCTGGGCAGGGAGGAAGCAGTTCTTGATGAACTGTTCCATGTTGCTGTTGTACTCCACGACCTCGATCTTCTTTCCCATCACTTCGGATGCCTTCTTGATGGAGGCGCCCTTCTTGCCGATGGCAAGCCCCATATCGCCGGGGTTGATGACAAAGATGAGCCGGCCGTTGCGGTCATCGACCACACAGTCTCGGCTTCCTGCGCCGGTCAGGCTCTCGAACTGGGAGATGAGGCGCATGCAGTCTTCGGTCAGTTTTACTTCGACCATAGGATTACCCCGGTTCAAGCCCTCTTTAAGGAGAGGATGTCTGACTCGCCGGGAGTCACGATGGCAAGGGTGCTGACCATGAACGGCTTACCGCATGCTTTACCGAGTGCTACGCTGGACCCTTCAAACGTGTGGATGAAGAGGTTCTCGAATCCTGCAAGTTTTGTTTTGAAGGCGGCAGGACAGTTGCCGGCAACGACAACCATCTGGGCTTTGCCTTCCTGAATGCATTTTTCCGTGTTGTTCTGGCCAAGAATTACATTTCCTGTCTTGATGGCCCTTCTGAGTGAAGCATTAAAATCCATGTACAATTCCTCGTAGTAGTTTGCTGAATTTGTTTAATTGTCTTTCTGCCTGACTGCTATCAGTTTCACATCACCGGTACCGAGCTGGATCGGCTGGCCGACAATGACATTCTCTGTTACGCCGCTCAGTTCATCAACTTCATTTGCGACGGCTGCGTCGAGCAGGTGATTGACAGTCACTTCGAACGCTGCACGGGAGAGGACGCTCTCCTTCTCGCCGGCGATACCGTGACGGCCAATCTGTTTGATCTCGCCTTCCATGCACATCATATCCGAGACGAGCATGAGATGGCGGACATCCACCGCGATACCCTGCTCGTTGAGCGTGGATACCGCTTCGTGGATGATGGCATTGCGTGCAGCCTCGATACCGAGCACCCCAGCAATCTCGCTGATGTTGTTGGTGCGCGTCCGCGTGGTGTCCACGCCAATGACATCAAAGACGTCCTTCAGGTTGGATCCTTCGGTATAAAGGATGTATTCCCCGGCTTCTTTTCTTACGACAACACGGTTGATGTCATCGATGCCCTGCACAATCACGTTCCTGACGTGCTCGGCGAGCTGGAAGAGGTTCTGGTAACTTTCCTTGTTCTTGGGGCTGAAGATTAACGTCGCGTTCGCTTCATCGATCTCGTGCTCGAAGTCACGGTAGTGCCGGCGGTCACGGATCTTCTTGGGAGCCGCTTCCATGATGTCCATTGCACCGATCTTCCGCTTGTCGCAGACCTTGGTGTTGAGGTGGACGACCACGTGCATGTTCTCCATGTCGGTCGTGATATCGCCAAACTCATGGAGGGGGGCAGCCTCGATCTGCCAGCTGACCTCCCGTGCCTTGTCACGGTCAATGCCGTAATCGGGTTCGAGATAGACGGTCATCGTAGGAGTGCTGGGCTCCTTTCGTGCATCCACGATCTCGATGAGACGCGGGAGACCAAGGGTAACGTTGATCTCGGCCACACCCGCGTAGTGGAAGGTACGCATCGTCATCTGCGTGCCCGGCTCACCAATGGACTGGGCAGCAATAACACCGACTGCCTCGCAGGCCTCGATCCGGGTGCTCTTGTACTCGGCATAGACCTTGTCGAGGATCTGCTTGAACTGGGCATCGGAGATGTCCTTTTCTGCAAGGAATTTTCTGAGCTGGTCCTTGGTCTTCTGGGGGAGTTCTGCTGCCTCGACCTTCTTGTCAAACTTTTCTGCAAGGGTCATCTCAGCACTCCTCCTTTAAGATACTCTCAACAATGCCTTTGACATCCACCGGGTCACCGAACGCGCTCCTGGTCGGATCGGTATTGTCCTCGCCGTACTGGAACTGGATGATCTTCCCGCCGGTCGACCGCACGGTGCCATCATATGCCACCTTGAGATCCTGCAGTGCGTTGATCATACGCCGCTGGAGGTACCCGCTCTGGGAAGTACGGACTGCGGTATCGACGAGACCTTCACGGCCACCGATGGCGTGGAAGAAGAACTCGGTCGGGTTGAGCCCGCCCTTGTAGCTGTGCTGGATGAACCCGTGGGCATCGGAGCCCCGGTCGCCCTTCTTGAAGTGCGGGAGGGTACGGTCATCGTACCCACGAACGATACGCTCACCACGAACGGACTGCTGGCCGATACAACCGGCCATCTGTGTCAGGTTGAGCATGGAACCACGGGCACCGGAGACTGCCATCACGACAGCGCTGTTGCCAAGACCAAGGTGACGGCCGGCGATCTGACCGGTCAGGTCACGAGCCTTTCCGAGCACCTGCATGATCTGCATCTCGAGGGTTTCTTCAACCGTTCTGCCCGGCATGGGTTCGAGCTGGCCGTCCTCGTAGATACGGATACGCCGGTCCACGTCAGTTGCCGCGTTCCGGAGCACTTCGTCGATCTGGCCGTACTCGGTCTTGCTGAGGTCTTCATCATCGATACCGAACGAGAACCCGTCCAGCATGATGGCCCGGATCGAGAGCTTGGTCAAGTCATCGATGAAGTTTGTTGCACGGTGCATTCCCTGCTGCCGGATGATACGGTTCACGATCTGTCCGTCGAATGCGCCGATGGCCTTCTTGTCGATGGTCCCGACTTCCAGCTGCCCGTCAATGATACGGACGTAGGCGTCACGCTCGCACATCTCCTTTTTACAGGTATCGCAGTTCTGGCACGAGCTTGCATGGAAGACCATGTTGAGGTGCTCGGGCAGGATCTGGGAGAAGACCTGTTTGTTGCTCCAGTACTCGACACCGTCCTCAACCTTGCCGGGCTTGGGCATGTGCTCGATTCCGGAGTAGCGGAGGAGGTAGAGGGCATCGTCCTTGGTAAACCAGCGGAGATCGTGCGTGAGCATGAAGATACCCGAGACGTGGTCGTGGATACCGCCAATGATGGGGCCGCCGAAACGCGGCGACAAGATGTTCTCCTGTACGGAGATGAGGATGAATGCCTCGGCCCGTGCCTCTTCGGTCTGCGGCACGTGCATGTTCATCTCATCGCCATCGAAGTCGGCGTTGTAAGGCGGACATACCGCGGGGTTGAGGCGGAAGGTCCGGCCTTCCATGACTTTGACGCGGTGGGCCATGATGCTCATCCGGTGCAGCGAGGGCTGACGGTTGAAGAGAACAACGTCATTGTCCCGGAGCTGGCGTTCCACGGTGTAACCGGGCTCGATCATGTCGGCAACGGTATCAAGGTTGTCGGCACCGAGACGAAGCCGGCGGTTGTCCGGGCGGATAACATAGTTGGCACCACAGGGTGCATTGACATCGGGGCGGACGGGGCCGGTCCGGACGATCTGCCGGAGTTCTTCGATATTGTAGGGGGTGACCCGGACTGGGATCGTCATCTCGTTTGCTACCGCCCGCGGGACACCGACCTGGGACACGGAAAGGTTCGGGTCCGGGGAGATAACGGTACGGCTCGAGAAGTTGACACGTTTTCCGGAGAGGGAACCACGGAACCGGCCATCTTTTCCCTTGAGCCGCTGGGAGAGGGTCTTGAGCGGTCTGCCGCTGCGGTGGCGGGCGGGGGGACAGCCGGCCACTTCGTTGTCAAGGTAGGTGGTGACGTGATACTGGAGGAGTTCCCAGAGATCTTCAATGATCAGCTGGGGCGCTCCTGCGTCCTGGTTCTCCTTGAACCGCTGGTTGATACGGATGATATCCACGAGCTTGTGGGTCAGGTCGTCTTCCGACCTCTGGCCGTTCTCGAGGATGATCGAAGGGCGCATCGTGACCGGCGGAACCGGGAGTACGGTAAGAATTGTCCACTCGGGCCGGGCAACGTCCGGGTTAATGCCGAGCGGGATCAAGTCCTCGTTTGGGATCTTCTCCATCCGTGCACGGATGTCGGCGGGAGTGAGCTTGTGCTCGACTTTCTTGCCGTCTTCCACCACGACTTCTGAAAATGTTGTGGGCTTCTCGAAGTTGATCTTGAGCTGCTGTTCGCCGCAGTGCGGGCAGACACGCTCTTTCTTGACATCCTTTTCCGAGAGGATGTCACCGGTCTGGTCATCTTCGGTACCGACAACCTTCTCGATCTCTTCGGGTGAGAGGAGAACCCGGCCGCAGGCGCGGCAGGTGACACGGAGCAGTTTCCGGATAAGCCGCGTGTAGCCGACGTGAATAACCGGCTTGGCCAGTTCGATGTGGCCGAAGTGGCCGGGGCATTCGCTTGCTTTCTGGTCGCAGGTCTTGCACCGGAGACCGGGGTCGATGACCCCGAGATTTAAGTCCATGAGACCCTGCGGGTAGGGGAACCCGTCGTCATCGTAGGTGTCGGCCCAGATGATCTTCCGGACGCTCATCTCGCGGATCTCTTTTGGGGAGAGGAGGCCGAACTGGATACGTCCAATACGTTTTGGTGAGGGCATCTTACACCACGTCCTGTAACTTCAGTCTTGGGGCTATGCCCATACTCTTCATCTCATCAAGCAGGAGCTTGAACGCGTAACTCATCTCGACCGAGTAGATGTCGGTCTCGTTACCGCAGGCAAGACACCGGGTCATGTTGCGCTTGCGGTCGAGCATTGCAACCATGCCGCAGTGTGCGCAGACATATTCCTGCACCTTGTCCGACTCGTCAAGGAGACGCTCCTTGAGGGCCATGGCGGCGCCGTGGCCGATCATGACATCACGCTCCATCTCACCGAACCGGAGACCACCCTCACGGGCACGTCCTTCCGTTGGCTGGCGGGTTAAAACCTGCACCGGCCCGCGGGACCGGGCATGCATCTTGGACGAGACCATGTGGTAGAGTTTCTGGTAGTAGATGACACCGATGTAAATGTCGGCCTTGAAGACCTTGCCGGTGATACCGTCGCACATGATCTCGCGACCATTGTGGGAGAACCCAAGGGCCTTTAACGAACCGCGGATCTTTGCTTCGTTGTCAGCATCTTCACTGAAAGCAGTTGCGTTGATGCGCCGGCCTTCAAGCGAGCCGACTTTCCCCCCAATCATCTCGAGCATGTGCCCGACGGTCATACGACTGGGGATGGCATGCGGGTTGATGACCAGGTCGGGGGAGAGGCCGCTCTCGGTGAAGGGCATATCTTCCTGGGGCGTGATCAGACCCACGATCCCTTTCTGCCCGTGCCGGGATGCAAACTTGTCGCCGACTTCCGGGACACGGAGGTCGCGGGTGCGGACCTTGACAAGGCGCGAACTGTTCTCGCCTTCCGTGATGATGACCGTGTCGACAATCCCATGCTCGTTGGAACGCATGGTAACGGAAGTGTCGCGGCGCTTCTCGACTGCGATGAGTTCGCCGCTTGGCTCTTCGAGGAACCGGGGCGGGGAGGTCTTCCCGATGAGCACGTCTTTTTCCAGGACAACGGTCTCGGGGTTGATGACCCCGTCTTCGTCAAGGCTCTTGTAGGACTCAGCACCATGGGCACCGGCAACATCCTCTTCAGGAACCTCGATGCGGTCGATCTGGCCACCGGGATACCGGCGCTCTTCGCCTTCGTAGGTCCTGAAGAAATGGGACCGGCCAAGGCCGCGATCGATCGAGGCCTTGTTGAAGATGAGCGCATCTTCAATATTGTAGCCTTCGTAGGAGAGGATGGCGACCACGAAGTTCTGGCCGGCCGGACGGTCGTCCGAACCGATCAGTTCCGAGGTCTGGGTGTGGGTGAGCGGTTTCTGGCAATAGTGGAGCATATGACCCCGGGTGTCGGGGCGGAGCTTCATGTTGGCAGAGCCGAAGCCGAGTGCCTGCTTGACCATTCCTGCCCCCATCGTGACACGGGGACTTGCATTGTGCTCGGGGAACGGGACGTGAGCTGCACCGATACCGAGGATCAGTGAGGGGTCGATCTCAAGGTGGGTGTGCTCGGGCGTCAGCTTCGAGAAGTCCATAGCGATCAAGAGGTCTTCTTCCTCTTCGGCATCGATGAACTCGATGAGACCGCGCTGGACAAACGAGTTCATGTCCACTTCCTTCCTCGCGAGGCGGGCAAGATCCTCTTCGGTGATGAGCGGCTCGCCGTTCTTTAAGACGATGAGCGGGCGGCGGGCCCGGCCACGGTCGGTCAGGATGACGACATCCCCGTTGTACTCCTTGTGGGAGACATTCACTTCATAGGAGATGGCGCCCTGCCGGCGCATGGACCGGATCGTCTCAACCAGTTCTTTTGGGTCATCGACAAGGCCGATGAGCGCTCCGTCAGCAAAGACGCGTGATTTCTTGCTCATGATTCGCCTCCGATCTTCTCGACCCCGAGGTTATGCAGGATCCGCAGGATCTCTTCTTCATCTTCAACACCCTTGCTGATCTCGACCATCTGGGCAAAGTTCTTGACAAGACCACAATTCGGCCCTTCAGGGGTCTCGCTCGGGCAGATCCGGCCCCACTGGGTCGGGTGCAGGTCACGGGCCTCGAAATGGGGCTGTGACCGGGAGAGCGGCGAGATCACACGGCGCAGGTGCGAGAGCACGGCCATGTGGTCGATGCGGTCAAGGAGCTGGGAGACACCGGTCCGGCCGCCCACCCAGTTACCGGTGGCAAGCGGGTGGAGGAGGCGCTCGGTTAAGACATCGGCACGGACAGCGGTCCCGATTGACAGGTCACGGTGACGCATGCTTGCGCGTTCGAGCTGGTACTTGATATCCCGCGTTAACCGGTTGAGCGAGATACGGAAGAGGTCTTCCATAAGATCGCCTGCAAGTTTCAGCCGCTTGTTCGAGTAGTGGTCCTTGTCATCGATCCTGCGCTTGTTCAGCACCAGGTCAAAACAGGCTTCAGCCATGCGGCCGAGGAAGTGTGCCTTGGCAAGCCGGACCGAGAGGACCGCTTCCTGGTAGCCCTCGTCGCCTTCCTTGAGATTGGCCGGCATCGCGTAGTTGAGGTGCGGCAGGAGGTAGTTATCAAGCACGAACTCGGCGCGCTTGCGCTGGTAGTCCCTCGTCTGGTTGGGTGCCAGCTTCTTCCCCACATACATGACGCCACCCTCGACAGAGTCGCATTCGCTCTCTTCGAGGTTCTGCATCATGAAGGTTAAGATGTCCTCATCGGTCGAGACCGCGTTGACGACCTCCTGGTCGTTGGTCATGCCCAGTGCCCGCATCAGGTCCACGAACTTTAAGTGGCCGGCAACGGACGGGAAGGAAACCTCAAGCAGGTTCTTCTTGTTCCGTTCGACAACCACCAGTGCGCGGTACCCGCGGAACTGGGAGAATACCTTGGCCACGTAGATGCGCTCATTGTAACGCTCGGTGAACTCGGTCATGATCTTGTTGGACGCTAAGTCCTCCAGGGTCATGAGCACGCGCTCCGTGCCGTTCACAATGAAATACCCGCCGGCATCGAACGCATCTTCCCCGTGGGAGACGCGCTGCGCGTCGTCCATCCCGTACAGGTTACAGGCCGTTGATCCGACCATGATCGGGAGCTGCCCGATCGTGGTGATGATGGGATCCTGCCGGTCTTCGCCATGCACAAGAGTAAGACTCAGCTGGATGGGTGCCGCGTAGGTGAGGTTGCGCAGCCGTGCCTCGCAGGGATACAGTTCCCCCTGCGAACCGTCCGCTTCCCGCACCAGCGGCTTTTTGACTTCGATGTTCCCGAGTTCCACCCAGACCGGCTCGTTGTTCTTGCCCCGGTTTTCGATGTCGGTCTCGATAACCCGCTGCTCGTTTACCACTTTCTGGAGATTGTATTTTAAGAAATAGTTGAAGGAGTCAAGCTGGTGGCGCGCAACATGCTCCCGTGAAAAATATGCCCTCGATAAAATACTTCTGTCAATCAGACTGACCAACCCCGGATTTTTACTTCTTTGGTCTCTTGATCACGAGACGGTATGCCTCGGCTCTGCCAGCCGTATGACTCGCCCGGATTACTTTTATCACATTGTCGACTTCTGCGCCGATTGTCTTCACTGCAGGATCGTCGTTGTAAATTTTGGGTAAGTGATCCGTAGTAATGTTGTAGCGCGACAGGAGCTCAGATACCTCCTCGTCACTCATAATTTTATGGTCTGGCACCATCACGTGGTCCAACACATTAAGTTTGGTGCTCAATGAAAAACCCCCTCACAGATGAACAAATTTCCTCTCAGATGCATCACCGCAAAAAACCCACGATTACTCGTGGCAACGGGCCCGGAGGGATTTGAACCCCCGACCACCTGGTTAAAAGCCAGGCGCTCTACCGAACTGAGCTACGAACCCTTGTAGTCTTAGATGTACAGCGTTATAACAATGCGGGGGGACAATATAAATGTTCCTGCCATACATTGATTTTTCCGTGTGTTTTGGGATCTTTCAGGCCACTCACGTTCCCCGGGAGATCCTGCCGTTTATTTCCTTAAGCCGCAGCTCATCGGCCTGAATCTTCTCCTCAAGCCGGCTGATGGCTTCCAGGTCCTCGGCAGGTACTTCGCTGCCGGGCCGGTTGATCGCACTCGAACGTTTCAGGACGGCCAGGAGACTGGCATCCACCTCAATACTCTTCCGGAGCCGCGAGTATTCCTCGACAAGCGCGGGTTCAAGTCCCGCGTCCTTTGCAATAACTGCCTCCAGGCTCACATCCCTGCGGCGTTCAAAGACCCGGTTGATCGTATCGAGGAGCTGGGCAGGATTGACCGGCTTTGAGACGAAATCCTCGATATTGAGGCTGTGCTCCTGCGCTTCTTCAGGAGAGATCTTCTTGGCAGAGAACATGAGAACCGGTATACCATTAATCTGGGGATTTGCCTTTATCTTCTCAAGCGTCTCCCACCCGTCCATGGGTTCCATCATGATGTCGAGAAGGATAAGATCCGGTGCGGTTGTCTTGAGAAGGGAGAGCGCTTCGTCGCCACCATGGGAGGCAATGGGTTTGAACCCTTTGCGCTTTAAGAGTGCGACAAGACCATCAACAATATAGGGGCTGTCGTCTACAATCAGGATCGTCTCGTCCACGCTATCTTCCTCCCGGTTCTGTACCGGTGCCGGCAGGATGGCAGAGGAAAAAGACCCTGCCATTCAAATGCCGGTTATTGCTCATGTGCAATCGTATTTCAATCAGGTGCCGGGACCGGTCACCGGTCGTCCCCACCATAGGTTATTGGGATGAGGGAGTGCCCGAAAGCTCCCCCTTGATCTGCTGAAGGCGGTTCTCCTGGAACTTGATATTCATCTCCATGCTCTTGATGGCACGGGAGATCTCGTCGCTGACGCGGACTTTCGAGTCATTAAAGTTATAGGTGGTCTCAAGGATCTTCATGAGGCGGCGGTTCACATCAATGCTCTTGGAGAGACGGGCATACTCGGAGATGATCTCGGTGTCAAACCCGGACTGTTTTGCCATGTCCATGTCCGACTTGATGGACTGGCGGCGGGTGAGCACGTGCTCGATCGCATCATAGAGCTCGCGGTGGGTGATGGGCTTTAAGACATAGTCCTCGATGTAGATCCCGTATTCCTGCGCCTCAGCCGGAGTAAGCTGTTTTGCCGTGAGCATCAGGACCGGAATCTCCTTGGTTTCAGCGTTCTCCTTGATCCGCTCGAGCGTTTCCCATCCGTCCACGGGTTCCATCATGATGTCGAGAAGAATGAGATCGGGGGTCACGGTCTTCAGGATCTCTAAGCATTCCTCCCCCCCGTATGCAGCAACGGTGCGATATCCGCCCCGTTCGAGCATGGTGACGAACACGTCGACAATAAAAGGGCTGTCGTCAACAACCAGAATGGTATACATTACATCGCCTCCCTGATTTTATGAGCAACTTCGAGCATGAGTGCATGGATCCGGGTCGGATCTGCACTATCACTGATGATGGCAGCAATAAGAAAGTTTTCCCCCGCCCCCATGATGATGATCGATGAGTTCTCGGCCCGGATCGTCACCGAACCAAGCGACTTTGCATGGATGATGCTCCCCACCGATTCTGCTGATGCGAGGATGGTAGCGGACAGGGCACCGAACCAGGGTTCATTGAGGTCCCGGTCAAAATGCTTTCCGGCAATGATTCCATCACGGGATACAAGGGCACATGCCGCAACTCCCTCGATAGATTGTACCTGTTCGATGAACGCAGAGATCTTCTCTTTTAACATGCTCAAATGCTCCTGCTGCACTACCCTGTGTAATTGATAATACCTGATGGGAGCATATATACATATTGTTTTTCCTGTCTTTGTACGCAAGACCAATCAAAGAAAAAATCCCATGATTGTTGAGTATTACCCCAATTTTCCGGCCCGGTTGCTGTGCCCCGTTCCGGATTGGCCCGGGTACCCGATGATCCGCCAGAATATTTCCTTACAGAGGGCATGGTTTTGATTTTTGGTTTTTTGATACTGGCCTGGCAACCTGCCGGATCCCGTTCTCTCCAGACGGCAGATTTCGTAACGGTCCACTCTTGACAATTTATAAATACCTTTTTCCCCAACCAGTTGAAATAAGAATTCAGATGATCCGGGCATATACCATCACTTCAGGCAAAGGCGGCGTCGGCAAGACCACGCTTACCGTGAACCTTGGTATATCCTTGGCCCAACTCGACCGGGAAACCTACATCCTCGATGCCGATATCGGGATGGCCAACATGGCGCTCATCCTCGGGATGGACGATGTCCCGGTCACGCTCCACGAGGTGCTCGCGGGCAAGGCAGACATTGAGGATGCCGTGTACGAGGGGCCGGCCGGGGTCAAAGTGGTCCCGAGCGGGATCTCGTTGCAGGGATTCCAGCAGGCTGACCCGGACAAGCTGCGCGATGTGATGCACACGCTCGTGGACCGCTGCGAGTACCTCCTCATCGATGCGCCCAGCGGGATATCAAAAGAGGGCGTTGTACCCCTCTCGGTTGCCGATCAGGTTATCCTCGTGGTGAACCCCGAGCTGGCATCCATGGCCGATGCCCTCAAGACCAAGATCCTCTGCGAGGTGATGGGGGGCAGCGTGTACGGCGCCATCCTGAACCGGGCCGGTCTTGAGCATACCGAGCTCCGTTCGCAGAGCGTGGAGGACGTGCTCGGTGTCAGGGTTATCGATGTCGTGCCGGAAGATGCAAGCGTCCGCAGGGCAGCAGCATACAAGACGCCCTGCGTGCTGAAGTACCCCAGCACGGATGCAACACGGGCGTTCAAGCGGATCGCGGCCCAGATGTGCGGGGTTGAATATGAGGAAGAAGCGGACAAGGCAAAGAACGAAAGTTTCGTAGACCGTCTTGCCCGTGCAGTGTTCAGGTGATACCATTCTTGGAGCTCTTATGGCATACGAAGGATACATGCTGGTCTTGTTCGGCGGCGTCATTGTTGTCCAGCAGTTTATTATTTATCTGATGTACGTGAGGATACGGCAGTTGCTGGATGAGGTCGATTCCATTGAAGGCAAGATCCGGATCACGGATACGGAACTCGAGAACCTGATCTCCCGGGTAGAAGAGTTCAAGCGCGGCAATATCTGATCGAAATCTATTCCCCTGTTTTTTCATGAATCCCCGTAACGCGTAACATAAGCTACATAAGTGATCTGATCCTATAGTAGGAGAGCGGGGCCATAGGGTAGCCTGGCCATCCTAGGAGACTGGGGGTCTTCTGACCTGAGTTCAAATCTCAGTGGCCCCATCATTTTTGTTGTTGCCAGCCAATAGTTCTGGCAGTATCATGAAACTTACCGACACCTGTATCGACTGCCTGTTATCGCGGGTTGCCATGGAATGCGAGCTCGTTTCTGCTGATAACGCCTGTACCGCAAGGACGGTCGCATCGTGCCGGGACCTGCTCGAATCGTTAAAAGGCTCGTCACTCCTGCACCCGCAGATCGCAAGCGCCGTGCACCGGAAGGCCAGCGAAATGATCGGGAATCCGGATCCTTTCCGCGACCTCAAAGCTGCCGGGAACGCTCAGGCCATGGACGTCTGCCATGATGTCCGGGGCAGCCTGGATACGTTTCGGGACTTTGTCCTGGCCAGTGTCATCGGGAATACGTTCGATTATGCGGTCAAAGACCATGAGGTGACCACGGACTTCTCCCGCTTTTTCGCCCGGGAATTTGGAAAAGGGCTCGATGTCGATGACACGGACCGGATCCTGGAACGCTGCTCAAGGGTTGTTTATCTCACGGACAACTGCGGCGAGATCGTCTTTGACCGCCTTCTTGTCGGGTTCTTAAAAGCACGCGGCTCGCATGTCACCGTTGCAGTCCGGGACGGCCCGATCCTTAACGATGCCACCATAAAAGACGCTCTCGCGCTCGGTTTCGACACGGTAGCCGACTGCCTCACCACCACCGGAGGCGGGTCAGAGATCGGGCTTGACCTGGCAAAGATGCCCGCTGACCTGGCACATGCAATTGACGAGTGCACGATCATCATCGCAAAGGGGATGGCAAACTTCGAGTCGCTCCACGAATACTCCAATATGCCTCCGATCGCGTACCTGATGTGTGTCAAGTGCGAGGTGATCGCCGAAATAACCGGCATCAAGCGCGGCTCAAAGATCGCTCTGCTGCGTGAACGGAACCAGGCATAACCGGGTTGCGGGGCAGGAGGGGGACCATACTTTCCGCTCCGGGAAAAATACTGGTTGCGGGAATAATCCATCCTGACGGGATCGTTGTTCCGGTGCGCATACCGGCAACGTAACTGCGTTGTTTTATAAACAGGGTTCCCAAAAATCCCATAGAATTTTAAGAACAAAAACCAGAACAATTGACTATGGTACTTGAGGATATTGGCGTATCCTTTGGCTGGCTTCTGATCATCGGCGGCGCCCTGCTGTTACTCTTTGAAGTGTACAGCCCCGGGTTCTTTGCCACGGTCCCTGCGACCGTGATGATCATCCTTGGCACCCTCCAGCTCCTGGGCGTGGACATCTCCAACCCGTGGATGGGGGGAATCATCGGCATCGTGACAGCCATCTGTGCTGCGGGACTCACCGTCTGGATGTACGGGAGGATCACGACCGATGAGAGCCCGACGACCATCAGCCGCGATTCGCTGGTGGGAAAGACGGGGCAGGTGAAGGTTGCGGTGGATGGCTCAACCATCTCCGGCAAGGTCGCCATCAGCCAGACTGAATGGAGTGCAAAGTCAACCGGAGCAACAATCCCCGCGGGAAAGAACGTGCGGGTTGTGAGCTCCGAAGGAGTTCATATCGTAGTTGAGGAGGTACAATAACATGGCATTCATTGAAACACTCATCGTCATATTCTTAATCTTTGTTATCGTCGCCATTTTCGCAAAAGGCGTAGTCATCATCCAGCCATACGAGCAGGGACTGCATATCCGTCTCGGCCAGTACGTGGGCCGGATGAACCCCGGGTTCCGCTGGATCGTCCCGTTCATCAGCGAGGTCATCAAGCTCGATCTGCGGACGCTGGTCATGGATGTCCCAAGCCAGGAAGTGATCACCAAGGACAACTCGCCGACGAACGTGGATGCGATCGTTTATGTCCGGGTCATCGACCCCGAGAAGGCATTCTTCGAAGTCTCCAATTACCGGCTGGCAACCGTGGTGCTCGCCCAGACAAGCCTTCGTGGCATCATCGGCGACATGGAGCTCGACGAGGTGCTGTACAACCGTGACGTGATCAACACCAAGCTCCGGGATATCCTTGACCGCGAGACTGACCAGTGGGGTGTCAAGGTCGAGCGCGTGGAGATCAAGGAAGTCGATCCGGTCGCAACCGTCAAGAACGCGATGACCGAGCAGACCGCAGCAGAACGTGCAAGGCGTGCAGCAATCCTCCGGGCTGACGGGGAGAAGCGTTCGGCCATCCTCAAGGCAGAAGGGTTACGGCAGTCTATGATCCTGGAAGCCGAAGGAGAGCGGCAGAGCAAGGTGCTCCGGGCAGAAGGAGAGCGTCTCTCACGGATCCTCCAGTCGCAGGGTGAGGCACAGGGACTCCGGATCCTCTCTGTGGGTGCTGCACCGCTCGACAACCGGGCAATGACGGTACTCACGTTAAACGCCTTAAAGAACATGGCAGACGGGCAGGCAACCAAGATCATCTTCCCGTTCGAGCTCTCGCAGTTGATCCGGCAGGGGGCAAAATTCCTTGGCGCAACCGAAGAGACTACCGAGAATATTGCCGGACGGCCCGTTATGGACGAAGGCATCCTTGGCGATCTTCCCCAGCGCGAAGAAGTCAATGCCATCCTCAAAGAGATCAAGGACGCAGTCCCGACTGTATCTGTCGATGAACTCAAGGATACCAGCAAGCGCAAGCTTGTTGTTGAACCGGATGCCGGGGAATAATCCCTTCAGCGGGTAATTCCGGTCAATTCTTTTTTTGCTCTGTTCTGAAGACGTCATCCGGGAAAATGCCGTTCCACCCTTGGATGAGCGCAGGGTTCGTGATGATGACGGATTACCGGTCTCGTCCAACTGAAATATCAGTTCCTTTTGCTCCGTGAGAAATGCTCTTTTTCAAAGACGGGGGCTATACCCCCATACACCCTTTAAGATTCCTACCTCTGCCCCGCGGCAGTATCATTTTCTGTTTTGTGAAATCTATTTTGCTGGAATATCCCGGACAGGTAATATGGATGAATCGCATGTGCCCCCACCCCCATTGGAAACTGGGGTGGCGAGAAGGGAAGGGCAGGGAAGGGAAATTATACCCTGAAAAGAGGATTTCCCGTTTAAAACGATAACTATCCTCCCCCGCCCGCACGACTTCCAGCCCGTGGCGGCAGTCCGTTGGGGAGGAGGGTGAGGGGCACATGCTCCATTCACATACAAATAACGTGTTTAAGAATTCTTTAAAACACCCCGTTTTTAAGATGATTCCGCATTCTTATATCCGAAGATGAGTGTTTTTTTAGAGTTCATGAGGAAAACCGGTCTCTCCCAAAATTTCTGCTCTGTAGAAATCATTCCCACAGTGTCATTTTGTGGAATTGCGAGGGTGACCCCCTCTCTCCCCCTGAGGGGGAGGCATCCCAAGGGGGCAAGCCCCCTTGACCCCCGGTTTTATCATTTAGTTTCAAGCACCCATTTACGGCCTGCTCCACGGGGCGAGGGTCGATGAGACCCCGAGCGCCCGTGGCCTCATCGCAGATTAATCTGTGATTTCTGGCAGGTTTTCTACAGAGCAAAAATTTCATATGGGGCTATCGACCGCCATTTTTCCAAAAAATGATACCTGGTGACGGCAAAGGACCTGCCATGCAGCAGTTCAACCGGTAAAAATAATCATTACCGGTTTTCATGGATCGGGTGTGAACTGAATCGCTTCAAGCTTGATTCTCCAGAAACAATAACCCCAAAAAACCGGTCCTCTATTTCCGGTATTGCGCTGCGTTCCTCAGCGCCGGGTCATACCCCATACGGACATAGTCCTTGAGCATCCTCCGGGCCGAGAACTGGTGGGCAGTGGTGCGGATCGCTTCCTTCATCTTCTTTACCCACATGTGCGGGATACCATCATCCTCCACAGTATAGTAGAGGGGGATCACCTCGCGCTCGAGCAGTTCGTAGAGCTGCCCGGCATCATGCCGGTCCCGGTCAGGACCATGGTTGTTGTTTCCAAACGACCACCCGTTCATGCCATTGAATGCCTCAATCCACCAGCCGTCGGGGATACTCAGGTGCGGGACACCGTTCAAGGATGCCTTCATCCCGCTCGTCCCGCAGGCTTCCATGGGGGGAACCGGGTTATTCAGCCAGACATCCACGCCATGGACAAGGTACTGGGCCATCTGTTCCCCGTAATCTTCGACAAAGGCGATCCTGCCGCCAAGATCCTGCTGGTGGGCGTACTGGTAGATCCGCTGGATGAGGCGTTTCCCGTCATCGTCCGCCGGATGGGCTTTTCCGGCAAAGACAATCTGCACCGGCTGCCAGCGGTTGTTCACCATCTTCTTGAGCCGTTCGAGGTCGGAAAAGATCAGGTCGGCCCGCTTGTAGGTGGAGAAACGCCGGGCAAACCCGATGGTTAAGGCATTGGGGTCAAGCAGGGCGCCGCCGGTGATGACGTTGACCGGATCCGTTCCTTCCCCCACCCATTTCCGCCGCTTGAACTCCCGGATGCGGTTGACCAGTTTTCTCTTGAGCTGGGTATGGACCAGCCACAACTCCTCGTCCGGGATCTCGGAGATCATCTCCCAGATGAGCGGGCTGTCATGCTGGTCAAGCCACTGCGGGCAGGAGGGGGAGAAATACCGGTTAAGGAGCGTCTCCATCTTGGGGTCGAGCCAGGTGGGTACATGCACCCCGTTGGTGATATGAGTAATGGGGATGTCATCTTCAGCAAGATCCGGCCAGAGCGGTTTCCACATGTCCCGGGCAACCTCCCCGTGCTTCCGGCTCACCCCGTTCCGGAACGAACTCATTTTCAGGGCAAACGCCGTCATGTTGAAGAGCCCGGGGGGATCGGTGGGTGAATCGCCCATCTTAAGGAACGTGGCACGATCGATCCCAAGGAGGGGATAGTAACTGCTGAAGTACTTGTCCATGTGCGCATGGGAGAACTTGTCATGGCCGGCAGGTACCGGCGTATGCGTAGTAAAGAGCGTGGTCTCCCGCACCCGCCGGGCAGCTTCGGTAAACGTGAGCTTGTCGGCAACCTGCTCGCGAATGCGTTCGAGCACGGCAAACGCGGGGTGGCCTTCATTGAGGTGGACGATGGAGGGCCGGATCCCAAGGACATCGAGCACGTAACTGCCGCCAATGCCGAGCACGATCTCCTGCCGGAGGCGCAGCTCGTTGTCCCCGGTATAGAGCCGGTACGAGATGAGCCGGTTCTGCGGATCATTGTTCTGGATATCCGTATCCAGCAGGATTAAGGGGATGTTCCCCACATCCACCCGCCAGACGGCAACATAAATCGGAGGGTCGATGAACGGGATCTTTACCACGAGCTGGTTGTCGTGGTTGTACATCACCCGTTTGATCGGTGCCGCGTCCCGGTTTAAGAGCTCCCGGATATTCTCCTGCCAGCCGTCAGGTCCGATATGCTGGTGCAGGTATCCCTCGGAGTACATAAACCCCACGGCAACAAGAGGCAGCCCGAGATCGCTTGACTCCTTGAGGTGATCGCCGGCAAGGAAACCAAGACCCCCGGCATAGAACGGAAGAGAGTGCTGGAGCCCGTACTCGGCCGAGAAGTAGGCGATCGTGAGATCGCGGTCATGCGTGTACCGGGAGGCAAACCAGCTGTTCTTGGCATCCAGCTCGTGCCGGAACCGGCTCATCACGATATCGTAATGCCGGAGGTACTGGGGGTTGTGGGCAGCGGCAAGCAGGGTCTCTTCGGGAAGTTCATGCAGCATCCGCACCGGGTTATGGACACTCTCGCTCCATGCCGTGGGGTTGAGCTGCTTGAAGACCAGCTTTACCGCAGGATTCCAGCTCCACCAGAGGTTGTAGGCAAGGTCAACGAGACCGGAGATCCGTTCCGGGACATGCGAGAACCCTTTCCTGCCCAAATCTGCCATATATCCGCCTCAGTAGATGTGTAGTCGCACAACCTTCCATAAATACTATTGCATGACGCCGGATCCAGTGCAACCTCCCGTTTTTCGATCGGGGATATTTTTACCCGAACCCGCGGGGATGCCAAAATTCTTAATTCAGCTGAAAGCAGAAGGAAATCAGGTACTGCGAAATGGATGAAGAGTACTGGGCAGAAGAATACAGGAAGGTGAGCATCCCTGCCCTCAATCCCACCCTTGTCGGGTTCAATGTCAATCTTGACCGCATCATTCCCGTAAATCCGGAACTGCTGGATATGCCGGGTTTTGGGAGTGGCGATCTTTTTGAGCTCCGGTCCCGTCTCATCCATTCCATGGAGCACTGCACCGCAGAGGAGTGGTTTGTCAGCGACCATGACCGGTATGACCGGTTCATACAGTTTTTTTCCCACACCGGATCCCTTGCTCCGGGCGGGCAGGCAGGGATAGCTGCCCTTCACCTCAAGACGCTGGGTGTGCCGGAGGTTACCTGCCTTGCACCGGAAATTGGAACTGAGGCAGAAAAGATCCTTGCCCGGCAGGGTATCCGTATGCCCGGCAGAAAACCGGAGGATACGGCAAAACCGGACACCATCCACCTCGTCTTTGAGTACCGGCCCGGCATGGTTCCCCTTGCGGTTGGGGCTACGCCGCGGAACAACCGGTTTATTGTATCTCCCAAAAAGACCGCGAATAGTACCCTCATGGATGAGGAGTCCCTTCGGTTGCTCCTTCCTGAACTATCCTCGTGCACCCGGGCGTTCCTCTCCGGTTACCAGTATCTCCGCGATGAGGCAGAATTTGTCCGGGCTGCCCGCCAGATCCGGGCACTCAAAAGCGCAAACAACGCCATGCGGGTCCATATCGAATGTGTTTCTGCTACCGATGCCCCTATCCTTCGCGGGCTCATGCACCACATCCTGCCGGCTGCTGACAGTGCCGGCATGAACGAACACGAACTCTCGCAGATACCGGGTATTGGCAGTAGTTCCTCCCCCGCCGGGATGGTGCAGTGCATGCTCAACCTTGCAAAGGAGACCGGGCTTTCCCGCATCCACCTCCACACCTTCGGGTACTACCTGCTCATTATACGCAAGGATCGGGCTGTACCGGCCCTGTCGCAGGCAGCCCTGCTCTGTGCCGCACAGGTTGTTGCCAAAGCTGCCGGGGGAACGGGAACCGGCCTATCGGCTCAGGGAATTGCAGCAGTCCATGAAATTGCCGGATCGTTTGCACCGGGTCCGTTGCCAGGTATCTTCAGTGCTAAAGACTTCCATGTCCTTGCTGTGCCTACCCTGATCGCACAGGGCATACAGCGGACCGTGGGGCTTGGCGATATCCTCTCCTCCACTGCCTTTGTTGCAGACCATTGCTGATCCATTAAAAAGCGCATACAATTGGAAACGACGCCCGACGCAGCGGATAGTGACGAATCCGGGTGGCCATACCAATAATCGCTCAAGGGGGAAGAAATCTATATATATTTTTCATTATTTTTTTATTATTCCCTCCAATACATTTAAAAACAAGGTCTGCATTATGTAACAATGCCAGGTATCAGCGGTCTGCAACTATGCGGGAAAGATCAATGTCGTAAATAACGAGTACGGGCACGATGCGGAAAGCCGGAATGCCAGGCGGGAAGTGCCACATATGTGCAAAATTTGTCTGGGATTTGAGGTGCACCAGCCGTACCGGCTCAACCGGCATTTTGCACCTGAGAAAAAATTAAAGAAAAAAGATCTCTTCGACCAGTACTTTGACTCGCTCAACAAGGAGGTTCTCCTCCGGGTTGCCGATAAGTGCTACAACCCGGCAACGCAGATTATTTTGGAGAAACTTGACGAGGGGTTCTCCTGCTCGTTCTCGATCTCCGGCATCCTTATCGAGCAAATGGAGAAGTGGAGCCCCGACACGCTTGCACTCTTTTGCCAGGCGGCACAGCACCGGAACTGCGAGGTCATCGGCCAGACATACTACCACAGCATTGCCGGTTGTTTTACTGACAAGACAGAGTTCTGCGAGCAGGTGCGGCTTCACTCAGACCTGATGTACGACCACTTCCGCGTGCGCCCGACCATCTTCGAGAACACCGAGTTCACCTTCAACAGCCAGATTGCAGAGACCGTTAAAGAGATGGACTTTGCCGGAATCTATACCGAAGGAGTTGACCGCATCCTTGGCGGCAGGAGCCCGAATTATCTCTATGCCTGCAGGGGCATTCCCGTCCTCCTGCGCAACGTCACCCTCTCGGACGACATCGCCTTCCGCTTTGCCAACCGCTCGTGGGAGCGCTACCCGCTGACAGCCGACACCTATGCAGACTGGGTTGCCGGATCAACCGGCGATGTCATCAACGTCTTCCTCGACTACGAGACCTTCGGAGAGCATTTCTGGAAAGAGACCGGGATCTTCGATTTCCTGCGGGCACTTCCCGGCGAACTTGCAAAGCGGGAGGTAAAAAGCGTCCTCCCGAGCGATGTCGTAGCAGCACACGCGCCCGCAGGGGATATCGAAGTGTATGAGAGCATCTCGTGGGCGGATCTTGAGAAAGACACCTCGGCATGGATGGGCAATGACCGGCAGAAGACCGCGTTTCATGCGGTACAAAATGCCCGCCCGTACGCGGTGGACAAGCCGCTGTGGCGGTATCTCCAGACGAGCGATCACTTCTACTACATGGCCTCGAAGTACGGTACGTGCGGGGAAGTCCACGCGTACTTCAGTCACCATGATGCCGATGATGCGTTCAAGACCTACATGCGGGTGCTTGCCCATATGGAGGAGCGCAATATCCGCGTGATGAAAAACCGGCGGTCGGCAAGAACCCTGCGGGTACTGGCGCCGGAAGATGCGTTCCACTTTGCCGGCCCGGCCGGGTTCATCGGTCATACGGCGTACAGCCTTGACCAGTTCGAGGAACTCCTCCATGTCGTGCCCAAGGACGTGATCCAGCACCATGTCGGCCGCGGGGACTTTGTCAGCTGGATCGCACATGTCCTCGAAGACCAGAAGCTCGCAGATGCCATCGGAGCGCTTACCGAACGCCACGAGATCATCAAAGCCGTGGGGGAACGGAGGGAACTGTTATGGAGTCATATAAGGTAGCCTTCTTCTGCTGGGAATCCATGTATGCCGAACGTGTCGGCGGGCTTGCAAGCGCAGCCACCAACCTTGCCGAGACCCTGGTTAAGCAGAACCACGAGGTCCACTTCTTCACGCGGGGGAACATCCCCGACCAGACCATCAACGGCGTGGAGTACCACTACTGCCGCCCGGCCGGGGATAATATTGTAACCTACTGCGATATCATGAGCAACCAGATGGTGGAGCAGTTCGAGACGTTCGATGCCCGGCACAAGTTCGACTTTCTCCATTTCCATGACTGGCACCCGGTCCAGGCCCTCCACCAGCTTAAGGACCGGAACACCATCCTCACCTTCCACTCCACCGAATTTGGCAGGAACGGCAACCAGTTCGGGGACTGGTGGGAGTTCAAGGAGATCTCCGGAAAGGAATGGTATGGCGGCCTTATTGCAAAACAGGTGACCGCGGTCTCTTCGACCATGAAGAACGAGGTGGAACACTTGTACAACATCCCCGACTGGAAGTGCCGCGTGATCCCAAACGGCGTGGTGCCCCAGCAGTACCGTGCGGAAGGGATCGATCCGGGCGAGGTGAAGAAAGCCTACGGCATCCACCCGTTCGCCCCGCTCATCCTCTTCATCGGGAGGCTCGTGTACCAGAAAGGCCCTGACCTGTTCATCGAAGCGATCCGGGAGGTCTGCCGGCACCGGTGGGACGCACAGGTCATCGTTGCCGGGGGTGGCGATATGCGCCAGTATCTCGAATCCCGGGCAGCGGACCTGCCGGTGAACTTTGTCGGGTACATCCCTGACTCGGAGTATATCCGGCTCCTCAATGCCTGTGATCTCGTGGTCATCCCGAGCAGGAACGAGCCGTTCGGCCTTGTCCTGCTTGAAGCCTGGAGCGCGGAGAAGTGCGTGGTGGCTTCCGATGTCGGGGGTCTGGGGGAGAATATTGACGCGTTCGTCAACGGGATCAAGACTGACGTATCGCCCGAATCCCTCGCGTGGGGGATCAGAACCATGATTGATGAGCCGTGGAACGCCGGGGCACTCGGGATGCGGGGACGCCGGAAAGTTGACCGGGTCTTCCTCTGGGGCCCCATCGTTGAGCAGCTGACCGACACCTATGCCCGGGTCGTGGCATGAACCGGCAGTGGGGCCGGCTGCTGACGGCACCTGTTTTTTTCATCTGCCGAATGGTGCATTCACAATACCGGTACAGGAAAGGATGATCCGGTAAGAGATCATGGAAGTGAGCCTGCATGCACCCCCCGAACTTCAAGGACACGATTGCATCTTCGCCCTGTATCTTCACGATCGGCGTGGCCGGGGACAGCGGATCCGGTAAGACAACCTTCACGCAGGGGATCCGGAAGATCTTCGGCAGTGACCTTGTCTCGACCATCACGCTTGACGATTACCACGCGCTTGACCGGAAAGCACGGGAAGAGCAGGGAATCACGGCTTTGCACCCGAAAGCCAACCGGATCGACGTGCTCGAACAGGACCTTATCCAGCTGCGCCTGGGTGTCCCCATCGAGAAACCGGTGTACAACCATGCCACCGGCACCTTCGATCCCCCGGTGATATTCCGGCCAAAGAAGATCCTCATCTTAGAAGGCCTGCACACGTTCTCCACGCCAACCCTCCGGAAGTACCTGGATTTCTGCCTCTTTGTCAACCCGGAGCGGGAGGTGAAATATGACTGGAAGATACGGCGGGATGTGGAGAAGCGGGGATATACGCGCGACGAGGTCATGGCCGAAATCCGCGAGCGGGAGCCGGACTATGCCCAGTACGTGCTCCCCCAGAAATCGTTTGCAGATGCGGTCATCACCATCGGCTACTCGGAGTACGGAAGGAGCCTCGGGCAGGAACGCAACGTGTACCGCATCACCCTTGCCCAGAAGAAGCTGCGCCAGAGCATCGAGGATATCGACCTCTCGCTTGACCTTTACTCCATCCTCTCCTTATCGGAACGGAACTTCTCGCTCAAATTCTTAACCAGCGAGCATGACGGTCACCAGATGGGGGAACTCGTCATAGACGGGGAACTGAGCGGGCACGTGGTCGAGCGACTCGAGCACAGCATCGAACGCCAGACCCGGGTCCACCCGATTGCCATCTTCCGCAACCGGGAATACGTAACTGCCGGAGACCTTGCCCAGCTGATCGTCTGCTGGCGAATCATCCACCGGCGCATCTTCATGGAGTCCTGCCGGTGATGAGATGTATCTCCTGCGGGATTTTTCAAAGAATCGTTATCCGGCAACCGCAATGCGCATATAGCAGTGCAGAATATCATGAACACAGGAGTAAAAGAGAGCATGAAGCGAATCGGAGTGCTGACAGGAGGGGGTGACTGTCCCGGACTCAATGCGGTGATCCGTGCCGTTGTCCGCTCGGGGCTGCCGCATGGTTTTGAGACGATCGGGATACGGAACGGGTGGCAGGGGCTCATTGACGGGGATGTTGAGCCGCTGACTGACTTCTCGGTCTCGGGCATCCTCCCAAAAGGCGGGACCATCCTTGGCACATCACGGATTAACCCGCTTGAGAAGACCGCCGATTTCCAGAAGATTAAAGCCAACATGAAAAAATTCGGTATCCACGCGCTCGTCGTCATTGGTGGTGACGGCACCCTCTCGGCAGCCCGCGATGTGGCAGGCGAAGGCATCAGCCTCGTCGGGGTTCCCAAGACCATCGACAACGACATCTCCGGCACCGATGTCACCTTCGGGTTCGATACCGCGGTTGCCACCGTCACCGAAGCCATCGACCGGCTCCATACCACTGCCGAATCCCACCACCGGATTATTGTCGTGGAAGTGATGGGCCGCAACGTTGGATGGATTGCCGTCACTGCCGGCCTTGCCGGGGGAGCAGACGAGATCCTGATCCCCGAGATCCATACCACCATGGACGAGGTCTGTAACAACCTGATGGCCAGGTACCGGTCCGGCAAGAAGTTCTCGATCGTTGTGGTTGCAGAAGGGGTGAACCGGGAGACGCTCGGGCTCCCACCGGTGCCGGAGGACCTGCGGGACGAGTGCGGTCATGAGAAGTTCGTGGGCATAGCAAACATGCTCGGAAAAGAGATCGAGAGCCGGATCGGGATCGAGACCCGGGTCACCATCCTTGGCCACGTCCAGCGGGGCGGTTCCCCTACCGCGTATGACCGGGTCCTTGCCACCCGGTACGGGGTTGCCGCAGTGGATCTCATCAGCACAGAAAGATTCGGCAGGATGGTTGCGCTCCGGGGTAACGAGATCATCGACATCCCGCTTGAGGACGCGGTGGCGCACTTGAAGACCGTGGACCCTGCCTTTTACCGGATGGCAAAGACCGTGATTGGGGGCATGCAATGATCACAAAGGTTGAGGAGATATTCGGCCGGTTCGATCCTGCCCATCCCCGGGTGTACTGGGACGGGCCAATCCAGGAGCCGGAATTACGGATGGCCGATGACCTCAAAGGGATCTTTGCGAGGATGGACTGTTCCGCATCCGGCCCGCTCTATGCCATGTTCCGCGATCTTGCAAAGTCAGCAGCAGACCGCTGGTGGCTGGAACAGAACGACCTCCGGTACGACATTACGGTTATCCCGCCCCGTATCATCTGTGGTGAGTTTGTCAAGACCAAGGGTCATTACCACCCGAAAAACGAGGCTGGAAGAGGATTTCCGGAGGTGTATGAGGTTCTCAAAGGAACTGCCCATTACCTTCTCCAGCGGGAGGACACAACCGATGTCGTGCTGGTTGTGGCAACCTCAGGTGACGTGGTGGTTGTCCCGCCGGGGTACGGGCATGTCACCATCAACCCGACAACCGACCAGGCGCTTCACATGGCTAACATCGTCTCGTCCCGTTTCGCCAGCGATTATTCAAAATACGTAAACAAAAAAGGGGCCGCGTACTACGAGATGGCGGACGGCTCGTGGGTGAAGAACCGTGCCTACAAAAAAGGTGCGCCGCTCCGGCGCGTTGAAGCCGGTCGTGTGAGGACGGGCATTACCGGGCTGACATCCCCGCTCTACCGGCTCATTGCAAGGCGCGATCCCGTGCTTGAGTTTCTGAATCATCCGGAGAAATTCTCCGTTGCTCTGGACAGGTGAGCATGAATTGATCCGGTTCACACGCAGTTGATGGAAACCGGCAAATAATTATTTCAACTGTCTTGATCCGCCGCGGGGGTGCCCCGTCGGGGGCGGCGGGGTTCATCATTTCCGGGGGTATGGGGGTCTCAACCCCCATAATCTATTCTTCTGGAAATCCATTTTTCATGGGAAATACTAACCACCCTTCTGGATTCGATTGCGATGAAACCACGGGCGCTCGGGGTCTCATCGACCCTCGCCCCGTGGAGCAGACCGTAAATGGGCGCCTGCTACTAAATGATAGAACCGTGGGTCAAGGGGGCTTGCCCCCTTGGGGAGCCTCCCTCCTCTTTAGGTAGAGAGGGGGTCACCCTCGCAATTCCACAAATGACACTGTGGGAATGATTTCCCATGAAAATAACTGAATATGGTTAAAAATCTCTCTAAAACGAATGACGTTCCGGTTATTTTTCATGCTTCGGGTGTGAACTCCCGTTCATGTGCGATTTTACAGGGCTTTTTTTTTAAATACGTTTTTCCGGAAGGAGGTCTTCCCATGAAAAAATATAATCAAAAAGCATTACCAGAAATTTTGTAAGTTTATTGCGATGCTTGCCGCCGCCCCGATGGGCGCCCCGCGGCGGCCTCAATTCGGTTTCCCATGAAATACCTCGCCGAGTTGATCTGTCCGAGGGCCCCCCATGCACACCATATGGGGCACAATCGCTTCCGCAGCCCGACCATTGTGCGACGCTCTTGGGCCTTGCCGCCCCCATAAGACGCGCAAGGATACGGGCGAGGACGTCTGTTTACTTGCCGGGCATTTTCATTCTTCAAGTGTGAACCTTACCCGTTCATGCCCGTTTCTACAGTATTACAAAAGAGTCCCCGATCTCCGGCATCCCTGATACAGGGATACCAAAGACCCTCAGTTACCATTTCCAGTTCAGCAGGATCGGCAGGATGACCACGGCAAGAAGGATAGCGAGCATGCCGTACGAGATGGCGCTGACCACCGAACCGGCGTACTGGAGCCAGCCCCGCCGGTCCATGAGCCGCTCGATTCCTTCCTTGAGAATATATCCCCCGTCCAGCGGGATGAGCGGGAGGGCATTGAAGGTTCCGACAACAAAGTTGAACCACCCGCACCAGAAGAGGATCTGGATAACAAACCAGAACCCGGCAAACGGCACTTCCCACATCGTGCTGTCAACAGAATCGATCGTCAGCAGCCCGAAATGGCCCCAGCTGACCGGTTCCATGATCGTGTAGATGGGCGTTGCGAGCAGGATGATGACCCCGAGCGGAGTAGAGAGCAGGCCAAACTGCTCCTTGACAAGCGGCGCATCGTAATAACTCACGCCCATGAACCCGCTCGTCTTGTCGCTCATCTCCGCCGGCCATGCGGCAAGCGTCAGCTGGTATTCGGTTGCAACCCCCTTGTGCTCGACAATGACGGGGATACGGTCGCCGGGCACCGTTTTGTCAAGGACAGCGGTTACATCCGCACGGTCACTGATCAGGACCCCGTTGACTTCCTTAATGATCGAATTGGGCGGTATCCCGGCAAGGTGTGCCGGATTGTCCACATACACGGCCTTGACCAGCGGGGTATTGATGGGGACCGCAAACCCGAGCAGGGCGATCATCAGGGCAAAACAGAGGATCCCGGCTAGGATGTTGTTGGTGATACCGGCCCCGAACATCCGCATCTTGGGAAGGCCTGTTGAGCGTTCCTGGTCCTCTTCGTCCGGCTCGACAAAAGCGCCGATGGGAATGACCGCAAGAAGGATCCCCATCGATTTTACCCGGATGCCTTCCACCCGGCAGAGGATGGCGTGACCGAACTCGTGGACAACCATGGTGACAAGGAGCCCGAACCAGACCGCAAAGGTGAACGGGATGAAATCGTTGACTCCCGGTATGGCAAGCACGTTCTTGGGATCGTTTGCCATCGTCAGTTCCGGTTGCTGGACCATGATATGCAGAATGGAGATGATGAGCATCAGGGTCATTAAGACAGAGACCAGCACCACCATGACCACGCCGATCGTGCCGTACACCCGGAGGAACCGGGAAAACGGGATTGCCCGGTCAAAGAAACCGATCCGGTCCGTCTTGACTGCCATCAGCGGACCGTAAAAGGTGATGTGGTCCTGCCAGAGACTCTTCTTATGAATGATGAAAGCAGCAAGGGCGTACGCGATTACGAGAAGAGCGATAAGGAGGATCCAGTCCATTATAGAATTATGGCATTTCGGGTCACATAAAGGAATGGCTGGTGCCAAAAATTATTGGGATGGGGATCCCTGGCAGGCGTTAAAAATCGCCAAGGCTGCTCTGGGTTTTCTTTGCAAGGAGCGCACTCACCGTCTTCCAGCTCTTCCGGGCAATGGGCGGGGGAACGCGGTGATCGTCGATATATTCGCTCAGGTACCGGATCGTGACCGGATCCGACGGGTACCCGCTGCCGATCACCCCGTGTTTTTTTGCAAGGGTGCGGATTGCCCGGTCCCGGGTAACCTTTGCCACAATACTTGCCGCCGAGACCACCGCAAACTTCTCATCGGCATGGTGCTCGGATACGATCTCGCAGGCATGCTCAAGGTTGCACCGGACCATCTCGGCATAGCGGAAGATGTTGACGTCGCAGGCGTCAACGTACGCGCATGAGGGAGACAGTTTCGAGATCACCTTCGCGTGAGCCCGGGCAACAGCCTGGTTTAAGGTCATCTCCGTCCGGATTGCATCGATCTCCTGCGCTTCGAGCTTCACAACCGCTACCCGGCACTGTTTTCTGATGATGGGATAGAGGCGCTCGCGCTCTTTTTCGGAGAGGAGTTTTGAGTCTTTCAGACCAAGACCGGCAAGGCGTTCTTCGTCCCGCACCCCCACGGCGGCAACGACCATGGGGCCCAGCACGGAACCTTTCCCCGCCTCATCCACTCCGCAGATCACAAAAGATAGGTTGATGCGCAAAATATTTCAATCCGGGTGATGGAAACCGGTAGTAATGTACATCATCATCGTTGGGCTCGGCGGAATTGGCAGGAATCTCGCAAGACTGGGCGTGGAACACGCCCACAATGTGGTCGTCATCGACCAGGAAGAGGCCCGGTGCAGCGAGCTTTTAGAGCACTACGATGTACTGGCAGTTACCGGCAACTCCACCGACAAGACCACCCTTGAGGAGGCCGGCATCGAGCGGGCGGACGCACTGATCGCCACAACCAGCGACGATTCCGTGAACCTGATGACCTGCTGGCTGGCAAAGAAGTTCCAGGTGCCAAACGTGGTCTCCATCGTGAACCAGCCGTCCCACTCGGACTTTTTTAAAGAAGTGGGCGTCCGGATCAGCGAGAACCCCGACGAGCTCGTTGCATCCCGCCTCTATTACTGGACCCAGAACCCCCAGCTCCAGCAGCTCGCCTCGATCCCGGGTGGCACCATCTTCGAGATCGTCGCCGAGGAAGGGGCCCCGATCGTTGACCACGAGATCCGCGAGCTCAAGGTCAAGGATTTTGTCTTTATTGCCATCCGCAGAGCCGGCGGCACACTCATCATCCCGAGCGGGAACGTGAAGATCGAAGCCGGGGATATCTTTACCGTGTTCACCAAAAAAGAAGGAGAGGACGACTGCCTGCATCTCCTCAACAAGCAGCTCAAAAAATCAGCGGAGTGATGCCGCAAGCGCGCCCAACTCGAGCACCAGTTTCGGGTTGGCTTTGATTATCTCTTTTATCAGGTTCATGGTCGAGAACTCTGCAAGGTTCAGTTTCGAGACCGAGTGGATGATCTCGTTGAGTTTCTCATCGGACTGCCTGATGAGGTACTCCTTGATGTGGTAATTGCGCTCGATGGATTTGCCCATCTTCGACGCCCGCCATTCCCGGTCATAGCTCATGAGCGCCTTTTTCGATACATCGCCCTTGCCGATACAGTCCGCTGCTGTCTCTGCGGCAAGTTTGCCGGTGTACATCGCGTTGTAGATGCCGCCACCAGTAAGCGGGTCAACCACCCGTGCCGCGTCACCCGCGATGACAAGACCGTCGGCAACCGTGCATTCGAGCGGGCGGCAGACCGAGACACCGCCGGGGATGTACTCGATGGTCTTGCCGTTCGGGAAGGTCTTCTTGACAAACTTGTCGAGATAGTCCTTTGCCCGGTGACCCTCGCCGCTCTTTCTCCCCGATATGCCGATACCCACGTTTGCGGTGCGTTTCCCCTTGGGGAAGACCCAGAGGTACCCCTCGGGAGCAACATCGTTGCCGAGATAAAAGATGGTTGCACCCGGGTCGATGTCGATGTCGGCCATCACGTACTGGACCGAACTCATGATCTCGCGGACGGGAACGGTGGTATCGATCCCGCACCATTTCGAGAACTTGGACTCAACGCCGTCAGCGGCAATGACCACCTGCGCCTTCACGCTCGATACTTTGCCGCAGTAATCGATCTTTGCGCCTTTGACCACCCCGTCTTCCAGGATCGGGGCACAGGCTCTCGACTTGACCGCCACATCGGCACCGGCCTCAGCCGCTTTCCAGACCAGCTCACGGTCGAAGAACTTGCGGTCAAGGACATAGCCGACTTTTCCGCCGGCCATTGCCGATTCGAGTTTCATGAAAAAACCGTCCGGAGCAACGATTCCGGCACCGGTCATCTCGGCCGAGATCCAGCGCGGGTCCGGGTCGATGAACTCCTGGAGGGCTTCTTTGCCGATCCCTTCCGCACACCGGACAGGGGCGCCGATGGCCGGGCGCTTCTCGACGATAAGGGCCGAGAGTCCCTTCTCAACAGCAGTCTTTGCCGCAATCGCCCCGGCAGGCCCGCCGCCGATGACGAGAACGTCATACTTATTATTCATTGGTTACCTCCAGGGCACCAAGGGGGCAGACCTTTGCACAGACACCGCAGCTGGTGCAGGTCTTCTCGACGGATAAATACGCGTCGATCAGTTCGAGGGCACCTTCCGGGCAGACCGATACGCAGCATCCGCAGTATCCACAGATATCCCGATGTACTTTGAGCATTGCGCATTATGTTGGCTTTTTCCTTCATTAATTGTTACGATTGCATTGACAACGGGTCAGCCCCAAGCGAGAACGTGCCATACTTCCCGCCTCCGCCCGGGTGGAGGACGACCGTCTCAGTGCGCAGGGCAGCAATGGCATCTGCGACTTTTGGGTGAACGGCCCGTATTTCCGACACGGGCACATCGATGAGGACGGCGATCTCGTTTCCGAAGGTTTCGATGAATTTCGCATAGATCGCTTTGCACTTCTTCGTGTTGGGGGATGAGGTTCCTTCCATGGTCTGGATGATCTGGGCGAGCGGGATGACGCGGAGGTAGGGGGGCCGGGGGCGTGCCGCGCTGCCGTGCGCCAGTTCCTTTGCCCGGTCGGCCACGCCTTTTTTGATGATCCCGCCATCGGCAGGGCAGCGCCACTGGTGCCGGATGGCATCCTGAAGAGAGTACTGCTCGTAGCACCGGGTGCAGGCCGTGCGGTTGTACTTGCCCTCCTCCGGGAAGAACCCGGCGTTCATCTCAACGGCCCCTTCCCGGATTGCAAAGAGCACATCCTTTGCTGAGGGGCTCCCGATGCGAAGGCGGTTGAACTCCCGTCCGAGCTTGTCGGGATACGGGCTGTGGGCATCGGAGTTGGTCAGGAACGGGACATCGTAGAGATCGGGGATCGCTGCCCCGTACGAGCTGTCTGCCGAGAGGCCGAGTTCAAGGAAGTCGATCTTCGCATCACCGTAGCAGGCGGGCACGGAATCGAAGTAGGCGTACATCGAGGTCCACGGGGTGAAGGCATGGGCCGGGCCGACAAGTGCCCCCACTTCATGGGCGGCATTCGCAATCTCCTCGCCGCTGAGGTAGACGTGCGGCCTCCCGGCGGTGACAAAACTTTTGCAGGTGCCTTCGAGCAGGTCGCGGAGCTGGTCGAACTGGGCCGGTTCTTCTGCAAGAATAACGTGATGGACGCGCCGGATATCCTCGATCTCGCCCTGCGGAACAATCACGATCCCGGCATCGTTTTCAAGGAATGGTTTCCACAAGGCCAGCCAGTCCGGCTGGAGGGCATCGCCGGTGCCAAGGACCGTGATCCCCTTCGTGACGCACCCTTTGAGGAGCTGCTCCGGCTGCATGAACCGGGAGACGGCTATCGAGTACGGGGAGTGGATGTGGAGGTCGGCCGTGGCGAGCATGGGTAGGATCCGGTTGTATTCCGGGAGATTTAATAATCAGGATCAGGGAGCAGCAGGATACCCTGGTACACTGCGGGCCAAAGGGGGGGCCGGGGGGTCGCGTGGGTACAGAGAGGCATGCCCCTCCACCACCCCACCCAATCCCAATCCGCCTGAATTGCAGGATGTTTATGACGGGAAATGCAGGTATGTTCGCACCATTATCCTTCCGGGAACCGGGCATGGGCCGGCCCTAAAAGAATTTGTGTACCCACGCGACCCCCCCTTGTCGTTCCAAAAACGTGAGCATTTTCACGTCATAAACGTGTAAAAACGGGTGAGGGGGGGTCGTGTGGGTACAGATTTGGAATCACCCCTGCAGCCCCAATCCAAATCCTCATCACCTCCCGCCCCAACAAGACATCCGGGAGATCCATGACTCATGATGCAATGGTACAGCCGGGCGATGTGGCAAAGAACTTCTCGATCAAGGACCAGAACGACACCACGTTCAGCCTGCTGGAGAACAGCGGGAGGAGAGTGCTCCTCTCCTTCCACCCGCTCGCCTGGACGGAATACTGTGCCCGGCAGATGACGTCGCTTGAGGAGCACCAGGCCCGGTTTGGGGAACTCAACTGCGTGGCGGTAGGCATCAGCGTGGACAGCAAACCGTGCAAGAAGGAATGGGCAAAGAGTCTCGGCATTACAAAGACAAGACTCCTCTGCGACTTCTGGCCGCACGGCACGGTGGCGATGAAGTACGGGATCTTCCGCGACGAGAACGGGTTCTCGGAGCGGGCAAACATCATCGTGGACGAGAGGCAGCGGGTCGTGTTCGTGAAGGTCTACCCGGTCCATTCGGTGCCGGAAATCGGGGAGGTCCTGACGTTTTTGCAGAAATAATTTGATTTTAAAATTGCATTTAATTTTTCAACAGGTATAGATTGAAGGTACTCGAAATTGTGATCCTTATTTAATATTTAGGGTAAAGTACCAATCCAGCCCCAAACTTATGAATCTGACAATCATTCGCCCACCTTGCACCAACCCAGCCCCCAAAGGGGGCGAGGGCGCATGCGATTCCTCTGTATTACCTGAAATCCAGATCCAAGTAATACAAGACTATCGCAATCGGGCGCCATAGCGGCGGGGCGAAGCCCCTGGAGCGTTAGCGGTTTCCTGTCCTGAGCAGAATTACTTTTTTGTATTGCATTTTAGGATAGCAATCTTTCGTTTTTTCCCCTCGCAATTCTTTTCCGGATCTAGGGGGGGTTAGAACAGGACATTACCCATAATTATTACCCCAGAGTAGTGGTGATTAAACACGGTGAAATGTATTCCTCTTTCGAATGTATAAAAAAATCTTTCTATGTAGATGATCTTGAGAGATCTATGGACGAGATAAATACGAAAGCACAATATACAATTTTATATTCGGTCAGTACGGGAATTTCGATTTGTAATCAAAAAGATGGTTGCCCGAACCCAATATTCACATTTAATCTTAAAGACCATTCGATTTTTGTAAGAGATTACAAATTTGTTAAAGAAAGTAAAATTTTAGATTATGGGTTAGAATTTATTATAAAAACTGAAACTGATAATTTAGAACAAACGTTAATTATCTTAAAGAATGATGTCGAAAACATATTAAATTTACTTTGCTTTTCAACACTCTGTTATGCAGATAAATCATCCTTAAACTCAGTAATCAAAATTAATAATTCATTGAAAACACACGAAGCATCGTTCTATGTCTATCCCATGACAGGAAAACGAGTTAATCAGTTATGTATTATTGATCTCGTTTTTTTCTCACATATTTGGAAAAATTTTCAATCGTGTGACATTGATGAGCAAAGGCGAATTTTAAGAGCAATTACGTGGTTAAGAAAAGGATTGAATGAAGACAACCTTGATGAATTTATATCCAACTGGATAGGATTGGAAATATTGAGTAAAATTATTCGTAAAAAGTACATTGGGATAGTAAAAAAGGGAGATGAATGGGGAGGACTAAAAAAGATCTTTAATGATTTTCTAAATGTAAATGAAACACGATTCGAAAAAGTAAAGGGTGATTATCGAAATGGAATTGTCCATGGATTTCAAGAACTCGATAATAAATTTATTCACGATGTCCAAGAATTTTCACCATTACTAAGAAAATGTTTGATTGCCTGCATTTGCAAATCTCTAAAAATTTCCGATAAAATTACAAATAAAATACTTAAACGGGACATTAAAAAATGGCAAAATTTCCCATATAGTGTCATGAAAGGAAAAATTGAAAATTTACCGGATTTCGATGAACAAAAAAACATGTTCCCAAGAGTTTTCCCCCTTGTAAAAGAGATTACATTTGATTTTATTGAAGGGAATAAAGTATCCTTTCAAACAGAAATTGAATGTGATTTTAGAAAACATTCGAAGACAATTTTTGAACAAGAAATTAACGAAACGTGGTATAACGATAATTCAGGAATTGAAACATTTGACTGTAAAATTAAGTAAATTAAGACGAAGTATACAGTGGAAGTTTCAGTATTTTTTCTTTTTTACAATCAATATAGTGAGGTAATAAAAAAGGAGTGAAGATACGATACAATATTGGTCCCAAGAATATTCCGACACTACCTACTATCGTTACCCGATATAACTCAGTTCCTCGTCCTTTGCCTGCTCGCCCTCGACCAGGTTCTCGATGGCCTTTTCCATCTCCGCAGCCCGGTCATTGAGCCGGGTCAGGTCGACCGGAACCTCGATCAGTTTCGAGAGGATCGCAAGCACGCTTGAAGCCGCCATCGGGTCGACGATATACCCGCTCGTCTCGCCCATAAGGCAGATCGCATCGATTCCCCGCGGAGCAGAGAGGGCAAGCATCAGACCGGCTGCCCCGACAATCCCGCCGCCGGGCTCAGCCCGCTCGAATGCAACACCCGCCGCCTCGACCTCCTCACGGAGTTCAGGACGGTTCACCGCCCCGAGCACCCGGGGTTCCTCCACCAGGTGACCGACCCCGAATCCGCCGAGCGTGTAGATACGCCGGGCCCTGATCTCTGCAGCAATGTCGCAGTAGCAGTCGGCAAGAATGTAGTGCCCCTCGCCCGAGGTGCTCTGGTGGTCGCCGACCAGGAAGACAAGGTCGCAGGTTTCTGACTGGTACAGGTACAACTCGTTCCGGGCAAGGCGGGCTGTGCCGTTCTCGTCAAGGATGACCTGCGGGGGGAAGTAAAGGGAGGTGATCTCGGCGATCTTCTCTGCACCCAGCTCATGGATCATGTACTCGGCAACCAGTTTTCCCACCTGGCCGATCCCGGGCAGCCCCTCGATAAAGATGGGATCCCTGACGGTTTTGTCCTTGAAACTGTCAAGGTAACGGACGGAGATGTCCTCAATCATGGTGTGCCAGCCTGCGGTATTTACCATACTTGTCTTCAGGAGAGAAACGGGCCGGATGGGCAACGGCAGTAGGCTTCCCGCACACCGGGCAGGTTAAAGAAAGAGTATAGATATGATCTGCCGGGCAGCACCGGATGCGGCCGCTCATTGACTCTTCCCGGACTTGGGTTTCTTGACGAGTCTGCCCTCGCCACCGGCCTTTTCCACCACCGCGATTGCGGCATTGCCCGCCTTCTCGATAGCCTTCTCGGCCTTCTTGTAATCGGGGGCGATAACCTTGATGCGGTAGATCGGTGCGCCAAGATAGAGGAGCTCGACATCGACCCCGCCGGTCTTCTGCTCGGCCCCTGCTTTCTTGAGCGCGTTCCTGATGACCGTAATTCCGTCGGGGGAGGTGCAGGTGAGGTGGAGGTGACCCGTCACTTCGACATGGGGAACCTTGACATTCTCCCCTGCCACTTTTACGAGAATCTCGGAGACTTTCTTTGAGAGGCCCAGTTTCTTGAGCGTGGGTTCGGGGTCGATGACCAGATCCTCAAAGACCGGGTAGAACGCCCCGTACTTCGCGTAGATCGCATCCTCGAGTTCGGCGGGAGGAGTGCCGGTCTGTTCGGCAACAAACCCGAGCCACTTGTGGGCCTTGCTCTCGCTCTTCCACTCGCGGATCTTCTCGCGCCGCTGGTGATCGTTGACGTCTTTCAACGAAAGGTCGATGTGTCCGCGGGTCCGGTCAACATTGAGAACCTTGCAGACAACCTTCTGGCCTTCGCGGATATGATCGCGGATGTACTTGATCCAGCCCCGTGCAACTTCAGAGATGGGGATGAGCCCCTGGCGGCCACCGTACTCATCCAGTGAAACGAACGCGACAAAGTCCTTGACGTTTTCTACTGTGCAGACGACAAGTTCTGCTTCCTGTGGCCACTCTCTGTCCTGCATAGCCGGGCTCACTGGAGCTCTTGGACGATATCAGCCTTAAGACTTGCCTTTCCGCCGGTGGGGGTGGCAAGGTCGCGTCCGCAGACAACGCACTTGACGACCGTGCTGGCCTTCTCAAAGATGGTCTGCTCGTTCTCGCAGTCGGGACACTTTACTTTATAGAATTTGCTCCGGTTTTCCCTTATTGTGCTTACCATAACGCTTCACTCCGTAAGTTCGAATTTCGCGACACGGTAGCCCTTGCGCAGGTGTGCCTTCTTGCAGGTTACACAGCGGTACCGGACGTTGATCTTCTTGGTCGGCTTGTCGCCACCGGGCACTTTTGAGAACTTGCCCATGTTGCCCACCCTGCCCCTGCGGGCTTTCTGGCGGTCAATCCAGTGGAGGCCGGTCGTCTTGCCTTTCTTTACCTTCTCAACCTCGTGCACCTGGTGACTCCTGCAAAAGGGGCAGTAGGTTGTAAATTTTGCTGGCATTTTCATATTAAATGTCTCCGATAATCCTGATGTCGAATACCTATATTATTTGCAGAGATTGATATTTAAGACTATGTTGCGCTCGTACAGGACCGCAGCATTCCGCTCGGGAAGCGTCACTATATCTCCTTTTGAGAGGGTATAAATTCTCCCATCCACTCCCATGAACGATTCCATGTCCTGGAGCACCCGGACAAGGGCGCAGGGATGGACGATCGGGCTTTTCTGGACCGCCGGCGCTGCCGCTGGAACCGGAAGATCGCCCCCGATATCCTCATCATAGGGTTCTTCCGCGGGCAGATCCTCTGCTGCTTCATCCTCACCATAGAGCGCCAGCGGGGCGGTGGCGGCATGGGTAACGTGGGGAGCATTGTGCAGCAGGACTTCCTGGCACTGCTCGATTGCTGCCGTGATCTGGTCGAACATTGCCTTCTCGGGCGGGATCATCCGTTTGACCTCGTCCCGGTCGTAATAGTTCCCCTCCGCGTGCATCATGGTAAGCGCAAGGATCTTGCGCGAACGCATGGCAAAGATGTCCTGGAGGGTCTCCCGGATAGCCAGCGTCTCATCGATGAGTGCGCGGGCATCGTCCGAGAACGGGTCGTCGATGGCATAGACCTTTTTTGTGATCGCCGCAAGCTCGGCGTGCCCTTTCTCGAAGATATCCGGGGCAACCGGGGTAAGCCTGCCGGTCTCGCGTTCGGACAACAGGATACTGCGCAGGTCATCGAGCTTCATGTCTTTCCTCAGGCAATCTCTGCTGCCCCGCGGGCGCAGAGGAAGACTGCCACCGCTTCCGGTACTGTAGTGATGCCCTTTTGGAGCTCATAAGTACTTCCGAGCATCGGCATCTTCAGGTTGAAGTTCAGGTTCACCTTCACATCCCGCGTCCCGAATACCACGGCATCCACGAGCGGATCGAATTTTTCAAGATCGCGGAGTTCGAGCGACTGTACCCGCATGCCGCTGCCCCCGTGGAGGGAGGTGGGCATCCGGATCAGTCGTTTGGTATCGGTCGTGACCGGTTCATCGGCAAGGGCGGCCCGCGTGAGGAGACGTTTCTTGAATTCCCCGTCCTGCTGGCTGACAATGATGCCAAGGACGCGGTTTTTGGCAATCATCGATGAGGGGCGCGTCTCGATCATGGTGATGAGCTCCCCGCAGTTTTTCAGAAACGTGGTCGCCGAATCCTTTCCGATCCCGTCGATCGCGGTCAGGTGGGCCATCGCATCTTCAGGAGGGATTGCAAGAAGCCAGCGCAGGTATTCGGTGAGCGTCTCGCGGTACCGGTTCTGCCAGCCGGGCGTTGAGGGGGCTTTTCCTGCAAGCATGGCGGCAGGATCGATCCCGATCCCGCAGATGTAATCGATCAGTTCCCGGCGCTCCTGGCTCCCCCAGCTCCGAAACGCGAGATCCTTGACATGGACGTGGTAGCCCCGGCCCCCCGAGAAGACGAGCTCGATCTTCTTTTTGTCCATGCCGAACTCGATGAGGAGCATGTCGAGGAGTTTCTGCGTCTCTTCCTTGACCCTCGCAAGCATCTGGTCGTACGGTCCCCGCACGATATGGTCGGCATCGAGATCGAAGATGAGATCCGCCCCGCACCATCCTTTGTCTGCCATGGTTCCCGCGTCGGGTTTCTCGTAATACGCGGTCGAGTAGTAGGTGTGCTGCGGGATGAGGTTCTGGATATACCCGGTCATCTCATCGCGGCCGGAAAAGCCGATGTGCCGCCGCATCCGCATATCGGCAGCGCCCGGGTTAAAGAGGACAAAACCCCATTCGCGCTGCTCAAGCGATGACGGCGCAACGAGCACGGCTTTCCGGTAATATTCCGTAAACCGCTGCCGGAGAAATTCGGTGGTGGCCGGGTTCATGACAACTCCCGTACCATATAAGGTCCTCTCCGTTCATAACCAAGCTTGCGATAATAGGGCCGGACACCGATCCCGCTCATGATGGCAAGCCGCACGAAACCGGCCCCGCGGGCGATCTCCTCGGCCTTTGCGATCAGTTCCCGCCCGAAATTCCGGTGCTGCCATTCGGCAGATTCGGCATCCATCCCCACCGGCACGAGGCTGCCATACACGTGGAGCTCGCGGAGGAGCGCCGCCCCGTCAAGTTCCGGGCGATAGACTGCGGAGGGGAAGCGGAGCCGGGCAAAGCCGATGAGCGAATCGTCCGAGACCGCCGAGATGAAATGCTCCTTTCCGTCGCAGGCATCGTATTCCAGCACCCGGATCTCCGATTCAACCACCGAGGGGAGCCGGCCGATCTCGCGGCAGCGGATGCACCGGCAGCGTTTGCCCTGGGCTTTGAGCCGGTTCTGGGCCAGCTGCCGGAAATTGGAATGCTTGGATCCGGCCACGATCAGCTTTGCGGGGATGTCGCGCTGGATCCGCTGGAGCCGGGTATATTCGGGGATGAGGGACTTGCCGTACGCAACGAGGTCGATGAGTTCGTCTTCATCGTATGGCGAGAAGAGTCCCCGCTGCCAGTGGTCCTCGATCTCGGAGCCGGGGGTGACGAGCGTGGGGTAGATCTTGAGGAAGTCCGGCCGGAACCGGGGGTCAGAAAAGAGCGTCTCGAACATCTTTTTGTCAGACTCGATGCTGGAACCGGGCAGGTTGGGCATCATGTGGAACCCGACTTTCAGTCCCGCGTCGCGGAGGAGCGTGTTTGCCAAAACCGTGTCGGCAACCGTGCACCCCCGCCGGTTATAGGCAAGGATCGCGTCGTCCACGTGCTGGACGCCCAGTTCCACTTTCGTCACACCATACTCCAGCATCCGGTCGATGTGCTCCCGGCGACACCAGTCCGGCCGGGTCTCGAAAGTTATGGCAATGCAGCGGATATGGGCACTCTCGTTGGCATCTTCAACCTCGCGGATGCCATGGGGTTGCAGAGCGGGTGAGCCACCCGGGTACACGTTCATCGCCTCGATGCAGCGGGAGACAAATTCTTCCTGGTATTCCACCGGCCGGGCAGTGATGGTCCCGCCCATCACGATCAGTTCCACCTTGTCCACCCGGTGGCCAAGGATCTCGAACTGTTCGAGCCGGGCGTGCACCTGCCGGAACGGGTCGAACTCATGCTCTCTCCCCCTTTTTGCGGCCGGCTCCTCGCCGGTGTAACTCTGCGGGGAATGGAACGGGTGGTCGGGCCCCCCCGGGCAGGGCAGGCATTTGCCGTGCGGGCAGGGATACGGCGAGGTCATCACCGCAACGGGGGCGACACCGGAGAGGGTTCGGGAGGGTTTGACGAGCAGGATCTTCCGGAGGATCTCCCGCTCTTCAGGAAGGGCCATGGCTAAGAGAGCCGAATTCTTCGGCACCGCAGGCAGCCCGTACTTGCGGCAGATCTCGATCTTGGCCGCAACGATGGTTATGTCGTCACCGGGCGTGAGGCCGAGGATGCGGGAGATGATCTCCCGGTATACCAGTGCCTCGTCCATGAGAAGTTAATGTTCGGCTGCAACTTTCTGCGTTGCAGATTCATGAGAATAGTTCACCACGGGAAGCGAGTGGCCGTGGATATGGGATACGATCTCATCCCCGAGTGTGAGGAGAGCGTCTTTATGGGCTTTTTTATCTTTGTGAATATGAACAGGAGAAATTTCAAGGGAACTGTACCGATCCGTGCGGATTTCGTCGTTGGAGATGCCTTCGTAGTACTTTTTGATGTGGATCATCAACATGTGGAGATGGAGTAACTCTTCCTTTTGCACACTATCGCCTTCTCTAATACGATCCTTTTTTTGTGGGACACATATACCTTATTGGTGAGATTTATAAGAGGCAAAATGCGGCACGTAGGATCCATAATTGCGCTCGCAATTGGGGACGCGTTGGGTGCGCCTTTGGAAGGATCTCGAAAACCTGAAGCGTGGCTGGCAGAATTCCGTCCCGGTGGGCGCCATTTCCGGAAGAAGGGTGAATGGACCGATGACACATTGCAGGCCATTGCGGTCGCAGAATCGCTGGCTGATCGCAGGGCTTTTTGCGAAACCGAGCTTGTGAAAAAACTATCCGGAGCCTATATAGTACGGCCGGAATGGTTTGGTCCTACATCAACTTTCTTCTTTGATCTTGTCAGATCCGGGACCGTGCCGCACCAGGCTGCATGGCTTGTGCACAAAAGGAACCATGGCAGCCGGACGAACGGGAGTGTCATGCGGGGTTTTCCTCTGGGAATATTCTTTCCGGCACCGCAGGTCTATGAGATCAGCCTCCGTTGTTCGGCAATCACCCACTTCGATCCGGTTGCCGGCCATGCTTCCGCGTTCCTCAACGTGATGGTGAGCGACATGGTGCGGGGATCTTCCCGCCAGCGGGCGTTCCGGCATGCCCGGTCGCTCTGCACCGGGCCGGAAGTGCATGCAATGCTTGGCAGTTATGATGAGTATAACCCGGAACCATCCTTAGATAGTGTATTGTGCGCACATGCTGCACTTCATTCTTTTATGAACGCACGGTCCCTGGAGATGGCCATCCTCTCTGCGGTGAACCTCGGGGGCGATGCGGATACGGTTGGTGCATGCTGTGGTGCGCTGGCGGGGGCGTACTGGGGGCTTGATGCTATTCCCTCGCGTTGGAAGGAGGGGCTGGAGGGTTACGACCGGCTGGTGCAGCTCGCGGGGCGGGTGTGGGAGAGGAGGGTGGACAGGTCGTGATCGAATTTCCCGGTCGATACAACCGCTGCCGTCACCCCGAAAATATGGAGCCCGCATTGACCAGTTCTTCCATTTCAGGCAGTATCCGTTTTCTGCAGTATCACGAAGATATAGACTATCATAATGAGACTTATCACGATACTGACCCATAACAGGCAACTGAAATTCTCATAATACTGTGCCCAGTCAATTCTGCCGTCTCTTAGTGCAATGGAGTTCGCCTGCAGGAAGACGATGATACCAGCAAGGAATGCGAAACCCGCAGAAAAGACATATATCGAATTCCGGGCCCCTTTTGGGTCCCGGTGATACCATGCAAAAAACGAGTCACGGATTATGGTTATCTCCCTGAGGAGAGCCAACAGGACGTACGCTGTCGCGGAGACTGCAAGGGGGACGAGGACCAGGGCCTGGAAGACGAGAGGTGAAACAGAAAATGAGGGGAACACCCGCGGCAGGATGAGATACTGGGTGAGTGCAAGCCCTTCAAGGTAGCAGAAAAAAACCAGACTCCAGATGATTGCATCCCGATAATTCCCCCGGTGTGTGAACATCGGGTCATCAGGGTCAGGATTTATTGTCCATTTGTAAATCAGATGCAGGCCAAGGATAACAAGTGTGAAGGCCACCATAATTACAGGCCCGACAAATGCGAGTCGCTCGCCCTTTATGAATGCACTCATGATAAGGGAGATGATGAGGAGCATGCAGATCGTAAAACGGATGATTACACCATTCACCTGCATTTCTTCGGAGACATTCATGAAGAGCCTGATAAATTATTTTTTCCAGATGATATTTAGGTATACCCACATATCCAGCGATCGGATGACAACTGCATAAGAAGGTGCGGGAGGCGAAAGCCCCCCCCCGCTGTGGCGCCCCCGATTTGGATAACATAGTATTACCGATCCCGGGAAACAAAAAACCTGAATCATTTAGATGATCCGGTAATTGAGACCGCCGCGGGGGCATACTGGGGGCTCTTTGCGGTGCCTGAACGGTGGAAGACCGGGCTCAAATGGTACGACCGGCTGGTGCAATTCGCGGAGCGGGTATGGGTGGGGAGGGTGGACCAATCTGGGGGGTGCATTCTGAAGATATCACCGGAACCTTGTCCCGCGCCTTTGAACCAGTCGTGGCCGGCATATGAGTAAAATCAAAAAACCCTTTTTTGAATCCTTCGGATTCCCTGCAAAATGCTTCGTTAAAAGAGATATTACGCCGGCCGAATCTCCACCAGCTTCAGGGCCCGGCCCTTGTCGCAGATGTCCGGCGCATTCCCGAGCACATCGGTGACGATGTACTTCTCACCATCAACAACACCATCCGGGCGGCAGAGGGAGTAACTCCGGCAGTCCGCCTTGTTGCACGTGAACTCGATCTTGATCTTCGAATTGACGATCGCCATCTCGGGGCTGATGAGAGCACTGATGGGAGCCTCCATCACCTCGACTGCGGTTGCCCCGTTGAGGTGCACCGGGCATTCGTGGTGGGTGGTTCGGACGGTCACAATCCGGTACTTGTGTCCCTTCTGGAGATTATTGCAGGCCTTTTTGACTTTACAGGTATCGCACTCCGGAGCCTCGTTCTCGTAGATGAACTCCACACCCGTCTTTGCAAGCACGGTTCCAACCAGCGTCACTTTCGTCTTTGCTTCTGCCATTGTGTCCACCTCACTCCCGGTAGAGCATTGCCACAAGATTCTCGGCAGAATCCTTTGTTACGCCCATATCAAATATGGTGAAGCGTTCCGGACGAATAGTCTTTGCCATCAGGAGGGCTTCAACTGCCGTCGCATCATCAATCCCGAGATCGGCCGGCGTTGTCGGGGCGCCGATGATCTTCAAGGACGAGCGGATCCCCCGCCAGTCGCCGCCGTGCAGGTACATCGAGATGATAGTGCCGATCCCGCAGCTCTCGCCATGCAGGGCCTTCCCCGGCGCGAGCCGGTCCAGCGCGTGGGAAAACTTATGCTCCCCGCCACTTGCAGGACGCGAGGACCCGGCGATACTCATCGCAACCCCGCTCGAAACGAGTGCCTTGATGACGAACCGGGCGGACTGCTCCTGGTGCGGTTTGATGATCGCGGCATTCTTCATAAGGATCTCGGCGGTCATCTTCGAGAGCGCAATCGCGTACTCGCTCACCGGCTCGCCTTTCACGCGGTGCGCGAGCTCCCAGTCAAGGATCGCGGTGTAATTCGAGATCACGTCTGCACAGCCGGCCGCAAGAAGGCGGTGCGGCGCCGAGGCAATGACCCCGGTATCGGCAACGATTGCCATCGGCGGCTGTGCTTCGAGCGAGGAATGCCCGCTCTCCAGGGGAACGGAAGCGCGGGCAGAAGCGATACCGTCATGGGACGCTGCCGTAGGAACCGAGATGAACGGGAGATCGAGGTTGTAGGCCACGATCTTCGCCGTGTCGATCACCCGGCCGCCCCCGACCCCGATAAGGAAATCGGCACCCTCTGCCGCGCCCGCTGCATCCGCAATGATCGCGGGACTGATGGTTGCCGCAGTGAACGTTTTGACCGTATGGTGCGCTGCAAGGATCTCCCGCACGCGCTCGCCGGCATAGCCCATCGTCCCGCTGCCCGAGATCAGGAGTGCAGAGGATCCGAGCTTCAGGTCGGCACAGACCGCGGGGATCTGCCCGTACACATCATGGCCGATCACCACATCGCGGGGCAGCTGCATCCATGAGGACGTGTCGATACCCTTCTGCTTGAGTAATTTTATTGCATCTGCACTCATTCTAGATCATGGATGGTTAGTGATTTCATATACAAATATTACATCGGTCCCATCACGCAGGGTGAAGCGTACAATATTGTAGACACGCTCACCTACGCAATTATTCTTGTTGCCGGGGTCTATCTGCTGTACCGCTGGCTCACGACATCGACATGGTTAACCGATATCGGCTTTACGATCGACCAGGGATTCATCCTTGCCACCCTCCCGTATGTTATCCTTGGCGGGGTGATGCGGGTCATCGAAGACACCGGCATGATCACCGGCCCCTTAAAATTCCTGCTCATCACGCCGCTCATTTACTTTGTGCTGTTTGCCTTCACGGTCAGCATGATGTTCCTCTCCCTGTTTTTGGTAAAACGGGGGATTCTTACAAGTTTCAACGCGTTCTACGCAGGCGCTGGAACCTTTGCGCTCTTTGTCGCGTGTCTTGTTCTTGTGGCATGGAGCACAACGCACCACGGGATCGACCTCTTCATCCTCTGCATCATCCCTTTCATGGCGCTGTGTGCAACAACAATCGTCTGGGCATTCATGCGCTACATTCTCTCGTGGACCTATGTTGCCGATCCGCTCTACATCACCCTCCTCTTCGGCCAGCTGCTGGATGCCAGCGCAACCAGTTTCGGCATCGAACTCCACCCGTCCGTCCAGTACGTGGAGCAGCACGTGGTGGGTTCCGCCCTCATCGACGCCACCGGCACCGCCTTTGTGATGTTTCCCTTAAAACTCGTCGTGCTCTTCCCGGCCATCTATATCATGGAACTCTACCGGAAGGAAGCGAACACTGCGTTCTGGCACCTGGTCCTGCTCGCGATGATCGTTGTCGGGTTTGCCCCCGGTATCCGGGACATGGTGCGGATGGTCCTCTATGTCTAACGCGCCCTTAACAAACGCCATCATCATCACCCTTCTCCTCTTTTTTTCCTGCCTCACGGTCGGCTGGGTGGGCTCAGCCCAGAACCCGCAGATCGGGCAGGATCTCCTGCAACTCTTTGAAAAAGAGGTTGCAGGTGAGATAGACAGCCAGAATCCGTTCGACATGGCAGTCAAGCTCTTTGTCAACAACCTCCAGGCATGCTTCCTTCTCTTCTTAGGCGGGGCATCGTTTGGGATCCTCACGATCTTCATCATGAGCCTGAACGGGATTGTCATCGGGGCCATCATGGAGATCATCAGCAAGGACCATTCAGCCCTGTTTGTTGCAGCAGCTCTCGTCCCCCACGGGATCTTCGAGATCCCGGCGTTCATCATCGCAGGAGCGCTCGGGATCCTTCTTGCCCAGTCGCTCATCGCGGAGTGGTATGGCAGCGGCGATACCGCGGTTGCCGCACACGCGTATGCTAAGTTGTTCCTCGCAACGGTCCTTCCTCTCGTTATTGTTGCGGCGCTGGTCGAGGCTTTTATTACGCCGGTAGTCATACATTTAGTAGCGTAAGAGGGTTTTTTAAAAAATGGATGATGACACCGGCACCCTGCCACCGAAAACTGACTTTTCCGGATGGTTCAACGATATCCTGTGGCGCGCAGAGATCATGGATGTCCGCTATCCGGTCAAGGGGCTCTATGTCTGGTACCCGTACGGATTTGCGATCCGGAAGTTTGTGTACAACCGACTCCGCAGCCTCCTTGACCGCGATCACGAAGAAACGCTCTTTCCCCTCCTGATTCCCGAACATGAGTTCATGAAGGAAGCAGAGCACATCAAGGGGTTCGAGGAGGAAGTCTACTGGGTCACCCACGGCGGCACAACCCCGCTTGATGTGAAACTCGCCCTCCGGCCAACCAGCGAGACGGCAATCTACCCGATTTACGCGCTCTGGCTCCGGTCGCATGCCGATCTCCCGATGAAGTACTACCAGATCGTCAACACGTTCCGATACGAGACCAAGCAGACCCGGCCACTCATCAGGCTCCGGGAGATCACCTCGTTCATGGAGTCCCACACGGTGCATGCAACCTGGGACGAAGCGGAGGCGCAGTGCGAGTACGAACTCGGCCTGACAAAAGAGTTCTACGACACCTTCTGCATCCCGATCACCATCTCGAAACGCCCCGACTGGGACAAGTTCCCCGGCGCGGATTACACGATCGCGGTGGACGCGATCATGCCGAACGGCAAGACCCTCCAGATCGGCACGGTTCACCACCTCGGCACCCATTTCTCAAAGACCTTCTCCATCACCTACGAGGACAAGGACGGGGCACAGCAGTTCGCGCACCAGACCTGTTACGGCATATCGGAGCGCTCCATCGCGGCGCTCATCAGCATGCATGGCGACGACAAGGGCCTCATCCTGCCGCCCGCGGCAGCCCCCGTGCAGGCAGTCATCGTCCCCATCACCATCGGCAAGCGCCATGACGACGTGCTCGCTGCTGCACAGAAACTCGAAGCGGATCTCAAAAGTGCCGGGTTCCGGGTAAAGACGGACACCCGCGACATGCGTCCCGGCGCGAAGTACTACTGGTGGGAACTCCGCGGCGTCCCGCTCCGGCTCGAACTGGGCCCGAGAGACCTTGATGGCGGGAAAGTCATGGCCGTGAAGCGGACGGGCGAGAAGGTATCGCTCGATCTTCTGACCGTTACGGAGGGAGTTGGCCGCGTGCTTGGCGAGATCACGGATGCTATCCGGCAAAAAGCCGAGGAGCACACGAAGTCCCATCTCATCAGCGTGGATACGATCCCGGCCCTTGAAGCGGCACTCAATGACGGGAAAGTTGCCGTGGTCCACTGGTGCCGCGAACGTGCCTGCGGGGATAGTATCGAGGAGAAGGCGAACTCGAGCATCCTCGGAACGGAAGTCCGGTCGCCGTACGTTTCGGATGGCGACGGCACCTGTATCGTCTGCGGAAAGCCGGGCAAGGCGACGCTGGTCGGCCGGACCTATTGAACCACCCTTTTTTTCAATAACCGGACCCGGACCGGTCCATCAACGGCTGGAGTACTTCCCTTAACCCTTGTGGTTGACCACAAACCTGTTGAGCCTCCTGTTCCAACAGACCTTCCGGAGATGTGCATACATGCAGCATCGGGCTACCGGCAGGGGCATCCGGATTCTGGGATTCCTGTTTGTTATCGCAGTCATCGTGCCGGCTTTATCGGCAGACGGGATTGAACAGGATCAGCGGTACCAGCCTGCCACCCTCGCCACGGAAATTTTTGAGATTAACCAGTCGGAGATCAACGAGACGGCGCTCGTGAAGTACAAGAAGACTCCAGAACCCATTACCGTATTCGAAGTCGGGGTGAGCGAGACTTCGCTTCCCGGACCACGATACATGGCATTCGGCCCGAGCGTCATCGGCATCTCGATGAGTCCCGATGTTCTGGGTGCCCTGTTCGTCCTCCTCTCCTTTGGTCTTGCAGCAGTGTGCATCCGGGCCATTGGCCGGTGGGGCAGGAACGGGAAGAAATAACCGGAAAATTCCATCCGGTTTTTCCCGGTTGATGATTCCCGCACACGCACCGGCCCGCACGGGAATCCTGCAGAATATCCACCCTTTTTTTAAATTCCTGCGGGGAATAGGTATACAAGGGTAGTGAAATGGCGGAAGAAAATTTTGAGGACGATAACGATGACTTCAATACCCCGCACCTTCCGGAGCGGTATCACCAGACCGTGAGAGCCAAGAAACAACAGCGCTTAAAAAAGCGGATCCTGATGGCGGTTGCTGCAATCATCGTTATTGTGGTACTCTACTCCCTGATAAGCTGGGCTGCCGGGGGTCTCCTTTCCAGCATGGGGAGCCAGTCTCCTGCAGGGCAGGCCCCCGCGGTACCATCCCCTTCCGCACCAGCCACGCCCATTCCGGCAACAACCGCGCCCATGGTTACTCCGATTACCGGCAGCACCACCATCCCGCAGGGGGGGAGCCCGCTAACTCCTCTGGTCAGTGCAGAACGGGCACGGGAGATTGCCGATGCGTATGTCATCGAACAGAACCATGGTTCCCTGCCGCTCAACATGAGCCGGTCATGGCTGGGACCGGCCACTTCATCGAAAGGCAGCGGTTCAGGGCAGTATACTTTCGTCTACGAGCGAACGTACCAGGACATCCCCACGGACGTTGACGGGTTCACGGTCGTCGTGGACGCAGGAACCGGCGAAGTTGTCGATTACACGCACCAGTGGACCACGCCGGAACATGCCTTCCTCTCGGCAACGCAGGTGGACATTGTCCGGCACGAAGCAACCTTTGCCGTGTTACAGAGAGCACGGGAGTTCTACCCGGACCAGGCTGACAGTCTCCGGATTATTTCAGCCGAGCTCCGGTGGATGAACGACGTCTCTTCGGGAACGGTTCCCCGGCCCGGATCCATACCGGCTGCATGGAAAGTGCTCTTCAATGACGAGACCATCCGCCAGTCATCAGCAGATCCCGCGGTCGCATGGGTTGATGCGCACACCGGTGAAGTGATCTCGTTCGAGTACCGGCACTGATGTGAAGTGCCGGCACTTCCTGTTTTTAGAGCAGCACGAGCCCGAGCAGGAATGATGCTGCGTTCATCACAAACGAACAGATGAGCGCACGCTTCAGATCCAGCCCCAGCAGCCGGTTGAGGATAACCGCTTCGACAAGGAATACCAGTGCCTCCCCGATCTGCACGTAATACGCTGCGTCAACAAACGGCGGCAGCACGAACCAGAGGTACGGGAGGGTAATGGCGGTGCAGAGCGCCCCTATGCCGATGATTTTTAGTAATGGGAGTGTCTTGTTTCGGAAGGCGAAGCGGATGAGCACGACAAGAACGCAGATCTCGATTATCCATGTCGTGACGAGAGCGAGCAGGAAATACGTCTCGTAGAGCATGTCAGCACTTAACTCCGAAGAGGGAGAGGAGGGAGCAGTAGAGGGAGGTGACTGGGCTTTTCTCAGGAAGAGGGAGCCCGGAGTCTCCGCTAAAAACACTGGGAGGGGCGTCATTTTTGGGAATCTCAAACCGGACCGTGCACTCACGCAGTGCCGGTCCTGCTTCGCGCTTGGTATGCGGGTCTATCCACATTATCATGGTTGACGGATCGACCCGTTTTAGGAATACAGCGCAGTCTCTCCGTTTTTTATCGGCGGCATCCCTGCAGGCAATCGCTTCGGGTGTGTTCCTCACGTATGTTCCGTCAATGATCCAGTTCCCGCAGTCACTGTCCGAAACCGGGTTGCACTCTTCCATAAACCGGCTGCAGAGATCGGAATCGGCATAGGTTGCGTGTACGCATTCCTCGTATTCAGGTGTTGTATTATAGTACTCATCCGGGTTTCGGAGGGAGTCGCAGGTCCGGGTGGCGTTAGCAGATTCCCGATAGCATGCAATGGATGCCGGAGTATCTTTTATCATACGGCCGCCATATTCGATACAATCCAAATCCACACCAGGCCGGCATTCAGCCATAAGTGCAGTACAACTATCATACTTCGGCTCCGATGCATCGGTGCACCGCTCGTATTCCGGGTTCTGGGTGCGGGGCCCGGTCATAATGTGGAACGGTTGGAGATTGGTACAATCCGGGGGAAGTGGCGTGTTGGAAAAATCCTTTATCGAGAAATGTTCCCCGCCCGCTTCACCTTCAAGATCGCAGGAATCGATTACCCGGTAATTGAGATAATAAGGTTCGTAAACGGTACATCCGTAATCTGCGCATGTCGCAGTGTAGGTATAGATGACTTCCTTTACGGGGGTTCCGTTCAGCCCCGATGCCGTTTCCGGTTGTATCAGGGGGTATTCATAGTGGCCATAACAGGTTACAGTATAGCGGATGTTCTCATTTACCGGAGCACCGTCCTTTTCAAAATAGATGTGGGTAATCGTTGGCATGGAGACATCTGCCGAAACTGGAAGGATGACACAAAGGATGAGCATAAGGATGAACAGAAAAAACGGGACACTCCTCACGGATCGGAATCGAATCATTCGCACCACCCGCCAAGGAGCTCAACGAGCCGACACCAGACCGCCTGAGGGATAAACTCCTTTTCCATGCGGGCGATCTGCATTGGAGGAACATACGACAACTTGTATTCATCGTCCGAAGGAATCACAAGCCGAAGCTCACATGCACGCATGGCAGGCTGTTCATTGTAGTTCCCATACTTCCAGAGGATCATGTCGGCCATGTTGATCTTTTTCAGGTACTGATCACAGTCCTTCCTTTCACGGTCAACGGTGTCCATGCAGGCACGATAGGAAGGAGTCGCTTTCACATTCTTCCCGTCAAGAATCCAGTTCCGGCATTCGGGATCCTCTGCCGGGTCGCATACGGCGATGTACTGATAACACCGGTCACGGTGCCTGCGGCTCTCCGCAATGCACTCATCATATTCCGGAGTACCATTGTAATACATCCCCCCCCCGCCACCCTTCGAGAACTGGCGGAGATCGCTGCAGCCCTGCGGGACTGCCGTCTGCGAGAAATTTGTGATCGTGAATGGTTTTCCTCCTGTAACCCCATCAACATTGCAGGTTGTGCCGAAATTCCGCTCTGCATGGTAATACGGCTCATAAATCCGGCAGCCGTAGGAGGGGCAGGTCGCGTGATAGGAAAAGACAAGTTGTGGAGTGAAATTGGAATACCGCCGCGCAAGAAGATCCGCCTCGTCTCTCTGGCAGTCCCAGGATTTGCAGAGATAGCCGTAGCAGTTCACGGTGAACTGGACGGATTCATTCCACGGGAGACCATCTCTTTCAAAGAAAACATCGGTGATGGTAGGGTAGAGTTCATCCGCATGAACTGGACACGAAAGCACGGCAAGCATCACAAGGAAGACAAAAACCCACCCGCTCCATTTCATAGAGAGAGTAAAATTTTAATCCAATAAATGAGTTACTATTTGATTTTATAAAAAAGGAGATTGGAACGTCAGCACCGGCTGCACACGAACCCGGTGGCAAGCGCCGTCTGGCGCATGTCACCCGAGATCTGTTTTTTGCCGCCGCGGAAGAACCATTTTTTGCACCGGCTGCACTGCTTGGGCCGGATCCGGTCGAGATGGTTCATCGGGATCTCGAGCGTGAACTCGGTCCGCGTCCACTCCTCGGGGGGCTTCTCCGCGTTCTGCTCGTAGATATTGACAAACTCCATTATCTGGTGGGGGGGCACGCCCAGGTCCACGAATTTCTTGAATACGAAATAATTGAAGATGAGCCACGAGAGATCCGAGCGGTCGAGGAGTCCTTCATACTCCCCGAACGTCTCTTCGAAGTCCTCGAGCGTGCAGCCGCACAGCGGGCACTTGCCGCCAACGAGTTCGTCGAGAAAAACCTCTTCCTGGCACCCCGGGCAGGTTGTGTGCGGGGATTGCATGCGTGATGTCATTGTTGCTCCGGTATTGACTGGGTTATTGTGTATTCATATCTGCACTGGCACAAACAGTTTGTGGTATAACGAAAATGTTTGTTCCTAGTATTGATCGGGACGGCAGATAAGCGTATCAGTGCACGCAATCTTCCCCGATAAAAGGGTTGTGGAAAGGGGGGATCAGTCAGCGGAAGGTTCGCCCTGCTCCATCACGAGCGTGCCGAAGACCACTTTCTCAAGCACCTGCGCAACGTACCTGATGTGCATGGCTTTCTCGAGATCCTCGTTCCGGTGAATGTCGGCCCAGAGCTGGAGCCGCATCAAGGAGAAGCGGAACCGGTCAAGGGAATCATCGTCCATGTTCATTGCTTCCCGGTAGATTGGCTCCAGAAGATCGGGAAAGGAGAGCGGGTTCTCAAGGGCTGGTATGATACCCTTGTAGATGGGGAGGGGCTTTTCCCTTCCGGTAAGGATCCGCTCGTAGTCCATCGTATTATCCCTCGACAACCCGGGTCAGTTCGGTCATGACCGCATCCACGCTCTTCCACGTGGGGCTGTCACCGCGCCGGATGATGAACGGCCGGCCTTCGTCGCCTGCCTTGCGCATCTCGATATCGAGCGGGATCGCGCCAAGGAAGGGAACCTTGAGATCTTCGGCAATCTTCTTTCCGCCGCCTTTTCCGAAGAGATCGACTTCCTCACCGCAGTGGGGACAGATCATGCCGCTCATGTTCTCGACAATCCCAATGACCGGCAGGCCAAGCTTCTCGATGAATTTGGCGGATTTGACGGCATCAAGGGTTGCCACATCCTGCGGCGTGGTGACAATGACCGCTCCGCGGACATTCGGAGCGAGCTGGGCGATGGTGAGTGCTTCGTCACCGGTTCCGGGCGGGAGATCGACAACAAGGTAGTCGAGGGGGCCCCAGTTCACTTCGCCAAGGAACTGCTGGATCGCTGCCATCTTCATGGGTCCGCGCCAGATGATAGGGGTGCTCGTGTCCGGCAGCAGAAATGCCATCGATATAACCGAGAGATTCCCGGTAATGCGGACAGGTTCGATATGGTTGTCCATCACGCCGAGTTTGTGATCCTCGATCCCGAGCATCTTGGGCACATTGGGGCCGTGCATATCAAGGTCAAGGAGCCCGACCTTCTTCCCGTGGGCCGAGAGTGCATACGCAAGGTTGACTGAAACGGTGGACTTGCCTACCCCGCCTTTTCCGGAGAGGACCATGATGACATGTTTCACGTCAATGTCTGCCTTGGGCGGCAGGCCGGCCTGCTCTTTCTTTGCCGATGAACAGCTGGATGCGGTTGCACAGCTGGAACAGTTGCTGTTGCACTCCTCTTCCGGCTTTTTGGATGGTGTATTGCTCATTGCCATAGTATCCCTTTGATAATTACTGATCGTGTACTCATACCGGTTATCCCCGCAAGACAATAAAGATGTGGAAATACGACCCTTCCCGCGCTACGTGACCATGAGTGTTCCTGCAAGTGCCGTTGCCCTGGCGCCATTAAGGCACCCCGTGACAAACGAGGGCTTTACTATCTGCGGCAGGTTCCGAAATAAGGGAAATTCTGCAGTAAATGTTACAGCGAACGGACATTCCCCCCGCAGTTTTCTAAAAGAACGAATCCTGCACCAGAAAGGCATCATCTTATTATTCTTCCATCACAAGGGAGGTAGTATGGAAAAGCTCATCGTCTCGCTGGATTTCCTCGAGTTCCCGCCAACCCATACCTGCGACGGTGAAAACATATCCCCGCGAATCCGGTTCAAAGGACTCATCGCTACGTCAATCGTCGTGATGGTATTCAACCCGTTCGAGAAGTCCTGCTGTTCATTTACTCCCTGGATCTGCTGGAACCTGCCCCCGTTGCCGGTCATTCCGGCGGGTATCCCGAAAGAGCCAACCACGACAGCACCGGTCACCGCGGTCCAGGGAATCACGGACTACGGGACCATCGGGTATACCGGACCCTGCCCGCCCCCGGGCGGGATGATACGGTACCAGTTCAGGGTATACGGGCTGGATACCATGCTGGATCTTGCCCCGGGCTCAGACAAACATGAACTTATCCGGGCCATGAAAGACCATGTCCTCCAGTATGGTGAGACGGCAGCGATCTGTTCCCGGTAAGGGCCTGTGAGCAGGCATAATTATTTTAAGGATATGATACATTATCCCTGCACTAAAGGGAAAACCGCATGGATAACCTTGACGTGAAGATCGACTTTCTGGACTTTCCCCCGGAGCATACGTGCGAGGGCGGGAATATCTCGCCGAAGATAACCATCAGGGGACTCGAAGCAAGCTCGGTCGCCATCATGGTCTTCAACCCGTCAAAACGGGGTGTCTTCTCCTACTGCGCCTGGCTTATCTGGGACATGCCGGCCATCGGGGTCATCCCGGCCGGGATCCCGCATGGCAAGATCGTGACGAGCCCGATCTCTGCGGTGCAGGGGCTCAATGACGCAGGCGAGATCGGGTATACCGGCCCCTGCCCCCTGCCCGGAGAAACCCACCGGTACCTCTTCCGGATCTGCGGCCTTGACGACTTTCTGGAGATCTCTGCCGGGGCGGACAAGAACCAGCTCAAGGCGGCCATGCACGACCACATCGTCCAGTACGGGGAGACAGAGGCGGTGGCAACCCGGAAGGTTGCCTGATACCGTGAAGCAGTAACTATCAGGAGAGGTTGTACTGCAGGATGCAACCGTGTTTCAGATGGCTAAAGGACCTTTTTCCCCGACCGGTTTTCCTGGTATGATTAGTATAAAAACAGCACAAAGCAGAATTTATACGTCATGAATGCCCTGTAGTGGTATCCCTGAGGTTTCTATGGCAGAAATGAGCTCAACTACCAAAAAGATAGTCGCAATCGTCCTTTCACTCTGCGTCATCCTTGCCGTTATCGCAGCAACAGGCGTCTTCTATGTTCCCGGTTTCTCTGAGGCACTCGGCACGAACAAACCCCGCGATCTCGGAGTAAAAGCAGATCCCGCAAAGTTCGATGCAGTCCTTAGCCGTGAGAACGTGAAACTGAACGGAGATGTATCCGATTTCTACCTTGGCTCAGATGTCCGCTGGAGTACTGCGGTTCCCATGGATGTGACCATGACGAATGAGGAACTCAGCTCCATGATGCAGGCAACCAATAATGAGAAGGGGCCGTTAAAAGAGGTCCAGTTAAAGATGGGAGACAACAACCTAGTCGAGATGTCGGCACAGATTGACTTGAATGAATTCGGGTACCCCATCAATGTTCCCGTCTATACCAAAGGTACCTTGAAAAAAGGCAGCGGCAACCGGATCCGGATTGATATCCAGGAGGGCGCATCGGGCCTTGTTCCGATACCGGAAAACATCCTTGACCAGGGGGAAATGGGCCTTGAGGACGCGGTCAACAGCCAGCTTGCGCAGATGCCGGGACTGAAGATTGATACCCTCGATATCAGCGAGGGGCAGCTCCAGTTCAACGGTGCGTTCCCGCAGAGTGGGACTCCAGAATGATTTTTTAATCCTTTCATCACTCTTTTTTAAATGTGAATTTTCCAGGAGGGGATCATGGGATCACAGGTCAGGGATCGTGATCCATGTGTTCGCCTTGTTGCGGCACTCCGGTGATCAGAAGGCGTAATCGGCGGCAAATTTGAGGTAGCGCCGGGATGCCCAGAACCCGGCAGAATAGAAAAGGGAACTCTCCACCGTTGATGAGTTCATGCACTGGTGACAGTCAGACGCAGTTTCATCAAACGCTTTCCATGCAGGAGAATCGAGGATCTCCATAATTGACTGTTTTTTCACATCGCCAAGTATCTGATCTGTTTTCCGGCACCAGAACGGGTGGATGATCCCATCTTCTGCTACCCGGAGAAAGATCCGGGGCTGGGCGCAGGAATAGGTAACAGGGGCAATCTGATGTTTCAGGAACGATTCTGAGTTAAGGATGGGGGCTCCCTGCTCTTTTGCACCAAGAAGCATCGAGAACACCCGACGACGATCGGCCTCTGCCATCACACCGTCATCATTGATGCCGGGGAACGGCTCCATGGGATCAAACGCAATCTTCAGGCCATGCTCCTTTGCATAGGAAAGGAGTCTCTGTTCAGCACCGGGCGAAAAGCAACTGGTAACACCGTTGAGCGCAACACGGGCTTTGTGCTGTTTCATTGCAGAAATACCGGCACAGGCCCGAATGAAAAGGTTCTCACGGCCCCGAAGGCGGTCATGAGCAGTGCCGACATCATCCAGCGAAACAATGGTCAGATCTGTACAGGCAGCAAGATCCGCAGATTTCTCTTCAAGGAGATACCCGTTCGTTATCAGGATCGTATAAAGCCCTCGACGGCGGGCATGCGTGAGGATTTTGGTGATATCCTCATGCAGGAGGGGTTCGCCGCCAAATGCAACATAGGCGACAAAACCTGCGTCTGCGGCCTGGTCCAGCATAGGGAGGATCTCGGCAGTACCCATTTCATGAGGACTGGCTGGCCTGCGCCAGGTATCGCAGATCGCACAGGTACAGTTGCACCGGCCGGTTACCGCATGGGTCAGGATAAACGGGCGGTGCGTGACCAGATGGGAATGAATGTATTTTCCGGCAATTCTCAGGTTGCGCAGGAGCATAGGATTCGATGTAATACCAGAGGTCAGGAGAAAAGAAAAAGATTACACTTTGGTTTTTGCGATCCGTGATGCAGGAAGCCGGTTCCATCACGCTTAATAGCCTGTGGATACAGATTCACCGGTACGATGCCCCGTTCCGATACGATCCGGCGCCCGCCCAGTCTTGGGATCGACTCTGCTATCCGGGCAATGACGGCAAAACGCGAAGCCCTCCAGTCCCCGCGTGCCACCATCAGTGCCGATGCCATCCGCCGGCACAACCGGAAAACCGAAGATATCCGCACCCCCTATTCCCGCGATGCAGACCGGATCATCCACACCCGGGCATACACCCGGTATATCGACAAGACGCAGGTGTTTTACCTTGTCGAGAACGACCACATCACCCACCGGGTTATCCATGTCCAGCTCGTCTCAAAGATTGCCCGGACCATTGGCCGCTGCCTCCGGCTCAACGAGGACTTAATCGAGGCAATAGCACTCGGTCACGACATCGGTCATACCCCTTATGGGCATTTTGGCGAGACCTGCCTCTCGGAACTCTGCGAGCGGCATTGTATCGGGAAGTTCTGCCACAATGTCCAGAGTGTACGGTTCCTCGACCAGATCGAGGACTGCGATCTCACCATGCAGGTGCTCGACGGCATTCTCTGTCACAACGGGGAGGCTGACGATGTGAAGATCGTTCCCACACCCTGTGGTAGCTGGGCGGAGTTTGACAAGAAGGTGCAGGACGCAACAGAAGGGAGAAGTCCCGGTTCGCCCATGACCCTTGAAGGCTGCGTGGTCAAGTTCGCCGATACCATCGCGTACATCGGCAGGGACCTGCAGGACGCACGGGAGGTAGGGCTCATTGCGGATGATACGAAAATACCCGACATCTGCCGGGAGGTTCTCGGCGAGAATAACCGGGAGATCATCAATACGCTCATCTTCGATCTCTTACAGAACAGCGATACGGAAGAGGAAGGGTGCATCTCGTACAGCCGTCCCGTCGAGGAGGCACTCATCTCCCTGCGCTCATTCTCGCGCCGGAACATTTACGACAACCCGGCTCTCTGTTCCGAACGGGAGAAAGTCAGGGCAATGTACGCCACGCTCTTTTCGGCATGCCTTGACGACCTTGTACAGGAACGGCAGAATGCCCGGATCTCTACGGATTTCATACAATCAGGGTATGTCAGTAGGACGTACCTTGGTTCTGCAACACCTGCTGAGCTCGTGCGGGACTTTATCGCCGGTATGACCGACCGGTACTTTGCCCGGCGCTTTGAAGAGTGCGTCATCCCGCGGCGTATTGAAGGGAGATTTTAACTTCGTGCTCGGTAGAAACGAGCATGAATTGGCAAGGTTCACACCCAAAGAATGAAAAACGCCACACGGGGGATTTCTTTGAGCACCCCCGATTCTGTCCCCCTCGTGCGGTATGGCCGGGCATTTTCCGGTTCGGAAAACCAGTAATTGAAGCCGCCGCGGGGCGCCCTACGGGGCGGCGGCAGTAATCCCCAAGGGGTATGGGGGTCTCAACCCCCATAATCTATTTTTCCGGGAATCCGTTTTTCATTTAGAAAACCTGCGATAGATTATTTTGGGTTACGATGGGGCCACGGCCGCTTGGGGTCTTTTGACCCCCGCCTTTGTGGAACAGGCCGTTAATGGGTGCCTGAAAATGGATGGCAGAAATTGGGGGGTTTTGGGGGCTTGCCCCCGCAGGCTGCCTCCCTCATCTTTAGGTAGAGAGGGTATCACCCTCGCAATTCTACAAAAAGACGCTGTGGGAATAATTTCTCCAGAGCATAACACCGGCGTCAATCGTACTTCCCTTTCGGGTGCGTCCAGCCGGTAAACCCGCAGTAGAAACACCCCACGCCATCGCAGTGGCGGCAGGGGGTTTTTGGTGCTGCCACCAGAACGATTCCCGTCCTGTTGCAATAGGTGCACCCGTACCCCTCGCAATGCCCGCAGGGTGCAGGTTCCCAAACCTTCTCCTCATCGCTCATGGTACAGCCTCCTGACAGCAGGTGAAACGATCGCTATTTTTTGTCATTCATCATCCTCATCAAGGTACCCGTGCAGGGCGTCGAGGAGTTCTGCTGACGACTGGTACCGCCTTGCCGGGTCCTTCTCAAGGCACTTGAGGATGATCTTCTCAACAGCCTGGGCATCAGGATTGTATTCGAATGGCGCGGTGGGCGTGTCCCGCAGGATGGCATTTCCCACCTCAACAATACTCTCGCCACCGAACGGGATCGACCCGGTCACCAGTTCGTAGAAGACCACGCCGAGCTGGTAGATATCGGTACGTTCGTCAGTCCGGCCAAACTCCGAGGGGGATACCTGCTCGGGCGCTGCATAGGAGAGCGAGAAGCCGGCTACGCTTGACTTTTTCACTTCGGCAGCAAGCACTTTGCTCATCCCCCAGTCGGTGATCTTCGGCACCATTTCCGCGGTCAGGAGGATATTGTGGGGCTTGATATCCCGGTGGATGAACCCGTGCTCGTGGGCATACCGGAGCCCGTCAACCACGAGGGTGATGAGATGGACCGCCTTCCAGACCGGCAGGGGTTTATCGAGGGCCTCGAGCGAGCCGGGCACAAACTCCATCTCCACATACGGGACAGGAAGGATATTGACCGCCGTGACCTCGACTATATTCTCGTGCCGGAGCGTCTCCCACGCCGCGATCTCATTGAGGAAGCACTTGCCCGTGACCTCATCGAAACTTATCGGGATCTTGACGGCAACTTTCGTACCGTCGGTCTTGCGGATTGCCGAGAAGACCCACGCGATCCCCCCGCGCCCGACAAAGGTAATCTCCGTGTATTTGTTCTCCAGTTCGCGCGGGAAGTAGTTCTTCTGGTCCGTAACCGAGGGTTTCGGTTCGGCATCCTGCGTATCGGAAAGCACGGTCTTCAGGCTCGGGATCGTAACAAGCGACCGGGTCTTTAAAACGGCACTTTTGAGTGCCGATGCTGCCTTGGTCATGACATGCGGTCCCGGTTCGGGGGCATCTGGTGCAGGGGTGGCCGGTTCATCCTCATTTACCGGGGCCCCGCGCCGTTTCCTGATATAATAAGCCCCGCCCCCGAGCACAACGGCTGCAACGAGAATGATGAGCCCGGCCATCAGCAATGCGCTGTCGGAAAGGGGGAGCTGGATGGGTGACGAAGCTACCGTGGGTTGCAGGCCCGGGGTCTGCACACCACTGGGCAGAGTGGTTGGCACCGGTTCTGTGAGAGACGAATTCACGGAGCCGGAACCCACCGGGGTCACTTTGGCGTAGTACTCTTTTGGATCCATGAGGGGGAACGCATCCACACGGTTCTGGTTCGATTCCAGCGTTGCCTTCAGGTTGGCCCCGATGCTGATGGAATACGGGGTATCCCCGATACCGTCCCCATTGACATCCAGTCCCCGGTAATCGCTCCAGTAATTACCCATCTGACTCTTCTGGCTCTTGCCCAGATAGGTATACGTGAAGGGGAGCGGCGAGGAAAAAACCGACGTTGCGCTCCGGGAGAAGACGTTCTGGGCATTCTGGAAATTATTCCGGGAGATGGTGTTGGAGAGGGAATACTCGTCTTGTGAGATCCCGGTCGGGTTTTTTTTCACCACATTGTTCTCAATACGGTTGCCGGTCGATTGTTCAAGAACAAGCCCGGTCTTCTCGTTTTCCGAGATCTCGTTCTCCCGGATCACATTTTTACCCGAAGAGACCAGGATGATACCGATCCCGTTTCTTTTAATTGTGTTCTTCTGGATGGTGTTGTTATTGGACGTGATCCGGATCCCGCTTGACTGGACGCTGTTCTGGACTGAGAAACCCTCAACCGTGCATCCATCGGCAAGGACCACTACCGCCGGATCCCGGTTGTCAGGGCTGATCACCGGCGCTCCCGCCCCGGTATCCACTCCGATGAGGGTTATCGTCTTGGTGAGCCGGACATTTTCCAGGTAAATCCCGCTCCGGACGATGATCGTCTCTCCGGATGACGACCAGTCAACCGCGTCCTGGATGCTGACAAACTCGGCACCGGACGGGGAGACGATACGCTCCGCTGCTGCACCCATGGGAAGGAGGAGGAGGCACAGGATACCGGCAAGGAGTATCCATACGGCGGAAGTGCGGGAGGAAGGCATCATGAAGTCCGGTTGTTATTCCAGAGTTTGTTCTTTTAAATACATAAGGGGGATTATTCAGGCGGGTGCCCGGCCATCTTTTCAGCCTTTTGCAGGAAGGACCATGAGGAGTTTTATTCCCGATACCCCTTTTGCCAGCTCGATGAGATCGCCATCCCGCAGGGCAACCGGAACAGCCTTCTCAAGCCGCTTGTTGTTGACCTGTGTCCCGCCCGTGCTCCCGCAGTCCTCGATAAACCAGCCATCGTTCTTGTGCAGGAACCGCCCGTGGGGTTTTGAGACGCGGGTGACTGCCGTGTACCCTTCGGAGAAGACCACATCCGACCCCGGATGGTAGGCTTTCAGGTTCTCGGGATCGCACCTGCCGATGTTGACGGACTCTTCACGGATCAGGAATACCTTTGTGTCGTCCGGGCCGCCAAGGACAATGACTGCCGGAACGTTCCCCAGAACTTCCCGGGATATGGTACCTTTGACCGCGTCGAGCCTTTGCGAGATCTCGCTTCCGACAACACTGACCCGCGTGTTGGAGAAGAGACTGAGGTTCCGGATAATGGCCTCAAGGCCGCCCGGCACAAGCGAGTACTGCCAGACCGGGTGAATACCCTTGGATGTCGGTGCGCCAAGACCGGCCTCCTTTTTGATGACCCCGATGCTTAAGAGTTTGTCGAGGTGCTTTTTTGTGTTCTCATAGCTGGTCTCGATCTCCTTTGAGATCGAACGGGCATCGCGCGGCTTCTTTTCCAAAAATTTTAAGATCCTCAGCCGTGCGCTGCTGGAAAGGACATCAAGATAGTCCGACAGTTCCTCTAAGGAATCGGATTCTGCGGGAACAATAAGCGTGGGAGATTTATCGTCGGGGTCCATTGCTCTTCCACCGGAACAGGTGCTTTTTTTTGTGTACCTGTACTCTTTGGTCACTGGAAGATAAGGGCATGACGGTTTATATTTCCTCCTCATTCGGTCATCCCTGCGGTTATGCCGTGTAACTTCGGAGTTCAACAGCACAACCGGGGCGATTTGGGGTATTTATCTGCACCGGGAAAGGACATAGTGATCAGGTGATACACGAGCATGATTCGGCGTGTCACCGACCCATGAAAGAACCGTACGAGGAAAATTACGATGAACACCGGAAAGATCATAATCGGTTTCTCACTGGTCCTGCTCTCCATTGCCATGATGGTATCCCCGTCAGCGGCAGCCACACCGCAGGACTGCTGTGAAGCGGGATACCCAATCGCCGTATCCTTTGGAGAGACCGGATGCCCGGCCGTTATGCACCACGATCAGGCTGAAGGGTTCATTGTACACGATCCCCGTACCGATGCCACATACCCGTACGAACGATGAACATCCATGCACATCCCCGGTCCTCACCGCACAGGATATTCGGGACACGTAACCCTGCAACAGCAAAAACGCCCCGGATCACGCGGGGAAGACCAAGAACAACTCTCTCTCCAGAGATCAGGAGGAACAAAGCCTCCCGGAATCATACATACAAGCCACTATCCATACATTTTTTGCCATGATCCCCCAAAAACCGGATGAGGGATCGGTCACGATTTTGCCCGGTTGGGCCGGGTAAAAAAAGGGTTATTCCTTTCGCCGGAGACTCAGTATGCCGAGCGCAGCGAGGGCAACTGCTGCAAATGGCAGCACCGCAGATGGCGGGGATTGCGGGGTTTGTTCAACATATGCAGTCGGCACAGTACCGATGGGTATGGCAGTGGTGGGGATGGGTGTTGGCCGGGTCGTAATTGCGGTGTCCTGCACGGTCACGACCGGGGTTGCTGATGCCTGGGCCGGCACGGTCAGCCGGACATTATCGATATAGCCGGTCGCATAAATTCCCGTGGGACCGTAATCCCCAACGGATCCGATAAAGATGCGGTTCATGCCGTGAAGTTCCTGGGCAACATTGACAAAATAGCTCCAGATCTCGTTGCCGCTGGTCTTCTCGTTCACCTTCATGCTCAGGAGCGCATTCTCCGAATCATAGTCAACGGTGACATGGTACGTCTTGTTCAGCTCGTACTTCACCGTGGGTCCGTCATAGGCACGCGAACCGCTGGTCAGGGTGTCGCCGTGCTGGCTGTTTACCTGGGTCATCTTGTTGCCATTCGTCACCATGCGCAGCCACATGATCCGGCCGAACTTGGCGTTGGTGAACTGGGTCAGGACCATGGGGCCTTTGTTCGGGTCCATCTCTGCACCCGAGAAGCCGAGTCGGAACGTTGCACCATCGTTTGCAAACGCATCTACCCGGTTGAGGATGACATCGTACTCGAGCCTGAAGGGGCCGCGCTCGTAGTCAAGGGTGTCAAATTTGGGATCGGGGTAATAGGCATAATTGCCGGTGCTCGGCTCGATACCGAAGTGATACATGCCGAGTTTGGAATCCCAGTAATCGGATGACGGATTGTTGGTCACCCAGCGGGGATCGGTCGAGAACGTGGTCTGGTAGATCACGGTCGGGGACTGCGTATCGTCTGCAAGTGCCGGGGGTGCCAGCGCCAGCAGGAAGGTTACAAGGATAAGATAACAGATTGCGGATCGGAAGTTCATGGTGATACTCCTTTTGCTCGGTTCGGCAACAGCGGGGGCAAAAAACCGCTCCCGTGATGCTGCATGGGATCCCTCGAATACCGCGCGTGCACGGCAGGTTCCTGTACGTACTCTGTCCCGGTGCGCTTAAAAATATTGACCTTATAGAGGAAAATGATGCGGAGGTCGCGAGACCTTGGTCGAAGAACCGGATACCTGCCATCCCCAACAACCGGGAACCGGAAGCAAAAACCGGGTACGGGATACTAGAAGGTTCGAAGAGGGCGTTCCGGGAGCACTAGGTTTATCTAAAATTCACGCAAATTTAGAGAGCAGAACAGCATACGTTCGTGCGATAATAGTCTAGCGGTAGGACAGGAGCTTCCCAAGCTTCTAACCCGGGTTCGATCCCCGGTTATCGCATCTGGTATATGGAACACGTTCCCGAACGCTCGGCAATCAGGATCATCGCGGAGAACCGCAGGGGCGCACTGCGGGACATCGCAACGGTAGTAGCGGATCATGATGCCAACATCGTGATGATCAGCCAGGAAGTGTTCGATTCCGGGCCTTTTTTGGGTCTTGCGGAACTCTACTTCGAGTATGACAGTGACGAGGTACGGGACCATGACAGGCTCATCGCTGACTTAAAGAACATCCCGCAGGTCCGGGAAGTGAAGTGCTACCAGCCGTTTGGACACATCTTCGGGTCCCGGGTTATCATCATTGGCGGCGGAGCACAGGTGGCACAGGTGGCAATGGGTGCGGTGAACGAGGCGGACCGGCACAATATCCGGGGCGAGCGGATCTCGGTGGACACCATCCCGCTTGTAGGGGAGCATACCCTGGCGCTTGCCGTAGACGCAGTCGCCCGCCTCCCCCGCGCCTCCATCCTTGTACTGGCCGGATCGATCATGGGCGGCGAGATCGCAAAAGCCGTGGACCGGGTGAGGGAGGCCGGCATACCGGTCATCTCCCTGAAGATGGCAGGCACGGTCCCGGAGCATGCCGATCTTGTGGTCTCCGATCCCATCCAGGCAGGCGTATTTGCCGTCATGCATGTGAGCAGCAAGGCAGTCTTTGATATCAACCGGGTCCGCGGGCGTGAGTTTTAAGTATGGATATCATTGAGAAGGCGGTCACCGTCCTGATGCATGACGGGCTCGTCATTTACCCGACCGAGACCCTCTATGGTCTTGGAGCCGATGCATTCTCCGATGAAGCGATTATCAGAGTGTACGAGGCCAAGAAACGCCCGCTCGGAATGCCGATCTCCATTGCTGTCTCGGATTTCGATATGCTGGCCGCAGTCGCCCATGTAAAGCCCGAAATGGAGGGATTCCTTCACGAGTTCCTCCCCGGCCCGATCACCGTTGTCATTCCCGCCCGGAACACGGTTCCGGAGATCCTGACCGGCGGGACGGGGATGATCGGCATCCGGATGCCGGCCCATGAGATGGCAAGGCGCCTCATTGAGAGATTCGATGCCCCGATCACCGCAACGAGTGCAAACCTTCATGGTGCAAAAGATCCGCAGACACCGGACCAGTGCACCGTGCCGCATGAGTTTTTGATCGATGGCGGGCATCTCCCCGGCACCCCGAGCACGGTCGTTGATCTCGTGGCAAAGACGATCCTCCGGCCGGGCGCGGATGTGGAAAAAGTCGGGCAGTTCCTCAGGAAACTCTTGTAGGTGGACAGCATGGTGCCCGTTATCCGGCTGCGCGATTTTATCGAGGATGCTGATGGCTGGCTCTACGCGGTATCCACGTACGACAACACGTCCGCTGTCGGAGGGGTTCTCCGGTATGTGCCGGAGCCGGACGGTAAACGGCTTCACCCATCCGGGCGCCGGTACACCAAGTACGATTTTGAGGAGGCATTTGCATTCATCAAAGAGCACAAGCCGCAGTATGCCGGTCTCCTCCACCGTATCCCGCACGAGGATGTGAAACGGGTGTATAAGCCCGACGAGGAGATCGACCGGATCGCTGCAACGCACCCCCGCGTGAAGAAGCTCGTCGACCTCTTCAATCTCCCGCCCGGGACGGTGGGGTGCACGGGCTCCCTCCTCATCCAGCTCGATGACGGCACATCCGATATCGATATGGTGGTGTACGGAAAGCACTGGTTCACTGCCCAGGCGCTCGTGAAGCAGGGGATCCGTGACGGAAAGGTCGAGGGGCTCTCGGAAGAGATGTGGCGGAAGGTGTACGAGAAGCGCAAACCCGAGATCCCGTATGATGCGTTCGTGCTCCACGAGATGCGGAAATTCAACCGCGGGCAGATCGAAGGGACCTATTTCGATATTCTCTATACCCGCTCGTATGACGAGATCGGTTCCGCTCCGACCGGAAAGGGTACGGTTATCGGGAAGATGACCATCGAGGCGCCGGTCACGGATGCATCGCTTGCCTATGACAACCCGGCGGGATATCATGTGGAGCATGAGAGCATTACAAAAGTCCTCTCCTTCACCCACACCTACAGCGGCCAGGCACTTGCCGGGGAGACCATCGAGGCGTGCGGCGTCTGCGAGCAGCACGGGAATGAGCGCTGGCTCATTGTCGGCACCACCCGGGAGGCCCGGGGCGAGTATATTATCTCAAAAACCCTGCTGGAACAGGGTGCCTGAAACGCAGGGGCGCCTCGCATTTTCTTCCCCCTCCCTTCATGCAGCGGAACGGGGGGCATTCCTTCCCGGGGACTGCCAGACCTCGACCTGGTCCTCGTACTGGTCCGGCAAAAATTCCCGGGACGGTTCGAACCGGAATTTTGTTAAGATGTGCTGCATGATCGGCCGGGGCATCACCACCCGGACATCGTAGCCCTGTTCCAGCCATGAACGGATCAGTGCCTGTGTGTTTCCCTCGTTCTTGTCCCGCGAGATGATGTAGTGGAGATAGAGCCGGTTGTTTTCAGCCATCTCCAGCCAGCCGGAGAAGAGGCTTTCAGTAAATCCCAGTGCGTCGCCCTCGGGGGTCCCGGTCTCGATACGGTATGCAGCCAGTATGGTCACTTCCTTTCGTTATGCACTTCTCCACCATTTTTCCGGACCCTGCTATAAGGCGACGGGACGCGGGGCGTGAAAGTGAGGGGGATAACCTTCGGCCCTGCTGCCCGCAATCCAGCAGGTTTTTGCAGGATACGGGATAATTCTCAATCAATGGCCCCGAAGAACCCGTTCAGGACAACCCTGATCGCACCATGCGGCATGAACTGCGCCATCTGCTCGGCCTTCCTCCGGGAGAAGAACCGGTGCGGAGGGTGTTATGCACCGGACCGGCTGTGCAGCATCAACTGCACCATATCAGCCTGCGAGAAGATCCAGGGCAGGCACCATCACACCTGCGATGATTTCCCGTGCAAGCGGCTGAAGCAGCTGGACACGCGCTACCGGACAAAGTACGGTATGAGCATGCTCGGGAACCTTGAAGCGATCAAAAACGAGGGCATCCGTGCGTTCGTGAAGCGCGAACGGGAGCGCTGGACCTGTACCTCATGCGGGGGGACGATCGATGTGCACCACAAAAAGTGCGCAGACTGCGGAAAAGATCGGGAATCCTGAACCGGGATTGTTTTATCCTTTCTAAGGAGTTGCGCTATCCATCTCGGAGGAGAACACTGAGGGGGGTCGCATGGGTACACGAGCGATACCGACAGCCCGCATTTTTCCTTTCCGGGATGCATCAGAACCGGGTGCATGCATCACAGATACGACGACACATCGTACATGATTGCAAAAAAGGACACGACCACGAGCGCGGTTGCAAAGAATGGTGTACCCACGCGACCCCCCCTCAGGGTTCTGGTTTTCTCCGGATTTTTTAAGAGATTTATCGACGGAAAAACCCTCCGGAAAGGGTAATGGGGGTGAAGGGGGGTCACGCGGGTACACGAGATCGTGCGGGCCCGGGCATCGGGTTTTAAAAAGTTCGGTTGAACCCCCCGATCAGAGCAGCTCGGAGAGGCGACGGCCGACACTCCCTGCACACTTCTCCTGGTACTTGCACCGGTTGCAGGGGGCATTGAGCGGCGGTTCGGGCACCGTTCCGTCCATGATGGACCGGTACTTGTGCAGGGTGGCGATCACCTGCCGCCGGTCGCGGGGCTGGACCTCATGGTATCGTACGACCCCGTCCGGGATATAAACAACGTTCCCGCCGGCTACCTCGCTTCCTGTCATCTCCTCAAGGCAAAGGGCGAGGGCAGCAATCCGGAGCCGGTCGGCAGCATAGGTTCCCATCGGCATGGCGCCGGAAGCCCGGATGATAAAAAATGCCCCGTCATCCGTGATGCGGTCGATCATCCCGGAAAGCCCGTGCTTCTTCGAGACTACCCGGACATCGGTCTCCTTTGCCGGTATCCACTCGTGCTTGTTACACGCGGTGATGCAGAGCGCGAGAAAATCTTTTTGACCGGGATCAATGGCCGGCCGGACCGTGGAAATCTCGTTCCAGATGTCTTCGGAATCAAGCAGATTTCCAAGGTGGTACGAGAGCTGCTTGCAGATGGCGTACCGGTCCGATTCGGCAACCGTCTCACTCTTCTCGTAATAAAACCGGACCGGACAGGCATGCACCCGCACAAGATCGGAGATCGGAATACTTCGTTGCTGCTCGGCCAGGATAACTCCTCATGATACCGTGGGAATCACAAAGAGATTAGCGTTATTATCCGCTGGTTTGGAGGAAGAACTGCTTTTGCAGGAATCATCACTATGCTCTGGCGCACTTTTGGCCTGAGGCCCCGGATCCCCCATTGGGGGAGAGAGGCGGGTCACCTTCAAAAATTCCACTGAGCGTTTCTGTAAAGATTTGCCATGAAAAATGGATTTCCAGAAGAATAGAGTATGGGGGTTGAGACCCCCATTCCCCCTTGGGGATTGCTGCCGCCACCCCCGCGGGGCGCCCCCGTGGCGGCCTCAATTCGGTTTTTTCATAAAGATCTCCAGGAGAAATCATCTGTTTAAAAGTCCCGCATGGTGACCATAGGGGGAACTATCGCAACAGCAGCCCGACCATTGCGTGACGATGGGGGCCTTGTTGCCCCCATAAGGAGCGCAAGGATACGGGCGAGGACGGTAATTTTCAAATATTCTTCAAATTTTCCTCATACGGGTGCGAACTCCCGTTCATGCACGTTTCCCCAGACCAAAAAAAGACTGCATCGTCATCTCGCACCAGTTGAGTTCCGGCCCGCACTATCAACCTCCCGTTCAGTGCGGGCAGCGGACCCCGAGGTTCGTTCCCAGTTCCTCGAAGGCCAGAAGCCAGCGGCAGGCTTCGTCCACGCCACAGGACTTCTTCGCAATCATGTCCGCATGCCGTGCACACCCGATCCGGAAGTACAGGTTCTGGCATTCCCAGAGATCGTACGTCAGGGACAGGGGTTCAAGGGTTTTGAAGATGGCATTCACCGTCTCCAGGATTGCAGTATCCTCAGCACTTCCAAGGATCTGCTGCATGCGGGTGAGGATAGCCTTTGTTGCCGCAAATTCGAGCGCCGCGGTATCGGGCGCAAACCTGCCATTGACCATCTCGTGGACCAGGATGTAGAGGTCAGCTATGTCGATGACGGGGGATTTCAAGGCCTTTTTAATGTCCGCATTCAGGATATACCAGACGGGATCCTCAAGCGCTTTTGGTACCGGGATCTGCATCTCCCGCATCACCTTGAGGAGCGGGAAATGCTGGCGGTAGATCTGCCGGTATTCCGATTCGATATCAGGAAGCGTGGATTTTAGAATATAATAGAGAACCTGCCGCTGCCCATCCCTGAACAGGTCAAAGAGCGTATACGACCGTGAACCAAAGTGCCGTTCAATGGCAAGAATGAGCTGCGGGGAATCGCTCAGGGCAAAGGCACTTTTAAGCTCGGCCTGCATGTGCCGGAACGCCGCGTCATCAAAAGACTCCCGTGCACCACCTAAGAAGTTGTGACCCCCCAGGTACACGACCGCAAAATCAAGAGTATTTTCCTCCCCGGTGATCTGGGAGTGGAGAAAGACTTTCCCCATGGCAAGCCGGAGATCCCCGGAGATTAATCGTTCGTAGGCCTCGGTCCGGATCGTGTAGTTCCGGATAAGGATCTTGTCGGGCGATTCGGCAACCAGCGACGAGAGGGCGACATGGAATCCCACGCGGGAGAGATCGACAACCGCGGTCCGTACAAAGTTCCGGTACACGGCGGCCCCGTTTTCGTATTCCTTCAGGTTGCTCTTCGCATTATGGAGGATCTCGGTAAACTCCGGTTCAAGGTCAAGGCCGGTGATCTCCCGGAAGAGCTGCATGGCACGACAGGCGTACTGCATGACCTGCACGGGCTCGATGCCGGAGATATCGTCAAAGAACCAGCCGCAGCTCGTGTACATCAGGAGCGCGTTCCGCTGCATCTCCAGAAGTTTGAGCGCCTGTACCCTATCCTCATATGAGAGCGGGCGGAGGGCATGCGAGGCAAAGAAAGCAGCTGTATTAGCCGGTGACCGGTCAAGGATAACCCCGATATAATCATCCCGGACCTGCCACGGGTCCGATACATACGAGTTCATCCGGTCCAGGTAGACCGGAACGATGGTATCCCGGAGCCAGTCCATTGCCGTGCGGAGCGGGGTTCGCCAGCCCTGGCGCCACGAGATCTCGCAGGCCTGTGGAAGAACCGCTGGCGGAGGGGGGCCTGGCGGGCCATGCGGGATCGGCAGCGCAGCCCTCACAATCGCTCCGTGCGTGCAGCAGCCACAGTCACTGCGCCACCGCTCTATCCCGTGGGGGCAGCTCCAGGAGGTGTTCTCGATGATTGTAACCTCATAGGTAGGGGGAAAGAGCGCGAGGTACTCCCCGAAGATGGTGATCTGGGCCGGGTGTTTCTGTTCGATAAGCCAGAGGGCATAGGAGAGCGCCATGTCGCCGAACCGGTGGTGGTGGCCATAGGTCTCGCCATCCGATGCAACGGTCAGGAGCCCGAACTGCTTCTGGTTCCGGGTGAAGTACTGCATCATCCGGCTGGCAAAGACCTCCCCGTTGTCGAGCAGGTTCGAGAATGCCACTTCCTGGGCAAGGGCATCGTCATAGAAGAAGAGCGCAATCGACCGGCCCGAGGGAAGGTGACAGAGGTAGGGCATGGAGGTGTCAAGCGTTTTCCCATTCACCTCGGTCCAGCGGGTCTCCCCGGTCTTCCGGACGCGGCAGGCCTGGTTTGGCGAGAGGATGGTGAACAGGATGCCTTCCTGGGCAAGCATCTCGAGCGTTGTTATATCTACCGCAGTTTCTGCAAGCCACATCCCCTCGGGTTTTCGCATGAACCGGTGCTCGAAATCCCGGATGCCCCAGAGGATCTCGGTGTGCTTGTCGCGGCGGTTTGCAAGCGGCATGATGATATGGTTATACACCTGTGCCAGCGCAGCGCCGTGACCGGAGAACCGCTCCCTGCTCTCGGCATCCGCAGCAAGGATCGCGGCATATACCTCAGGCTTGTGCTCCTCTAACCACGCAAGAAGGGTAGGCCCGAAATTGAAGCTGATCCGGGCATAGTTGTTGACAATATCGATGATCCGCTTATCGGAATCCAGGATCCGGGACGCTGCATTGGGGGCGTAGCATTCAGCAGTGATCCGGGCATTCCAGTCATGGTATGGGTAGGCCGAATCCTCTACCTCCACCTCTTCAAGCCACGGGTTCTCGCGGGGTGGCTGGTAAAAGTGACCGTGAATGCAGACATAGCGGCTCATGGTTACCCTAAGTCCTCCGGCTGACGGGTTTTGGGGCCGGTAGCGTTATTCTCCCACTCTCTTTTTCTCCCAGATAATAGTTCCGGGGTGGTGAGGCATCACCGGGCCTGAACTCCGTATCAAAAAACAGGAAAAGACGGATATTCCGGCAGGGGCAACACTGATGACATGACCAGCCAGGAAATCTCAGTCAATATCCCGCCCACGCTCGACCCCGTGTACAGCAACATGATCCAGATCGCCTACAAGGACGACGAGTTCACGTTCATGTTCCTCCACCAGCTCCCGCAGGTGAACCAGGCGCGGGCAAAGGCGATCGTCTCGATCACCCCGGCACATGCCAAGAATCTCCTTTCGGTGCTGACGAAGACCGTTGCCGACTACGAGTCCAAGTTCGGCACCATTGCCCCAAAAGAGCAGCCCGGGCCCAAGAACGTTACCACGCTGTCCGGCTATTCCTGATCCGGGCGCACACATATTTTTATTAACGCACAAAGCGGATAGTATGAGGTATTGCGCCGCCGTGGCTTAGCGGCATAGCGGCTGATTCGTAATCAGCAGGTCGGGGGTTCAATTCCCCCCGGCGGCTTGCAAACAAAAGGTTCAAAGCCTTACTGTTTTAAAAAAAAATGTAAATCTCTCCATGGAAGAGATTCAACAAAATTGTCCATATCTTAACAAGCAGCGATTATCTTAAAAATCCTGACGCATCCCTCTTCGGTAGGGAAAAGAGGAAATCTGGTGTGATTTTTCGATACGTTTATTCAGAGAATGATCTGAAATGCCCATATTTTTTATGAGCCTGTTCGATGGGCATAACATCGAGGATCTTAACCGCCTTATCCTCATCGTAAATCCGGTAGAATGCGGTCCATGTCCTGCCGATGTGCAACCGGTACAGGACATAGCCGTCCTTTAAGCATAATTTCTCCTTATCCCCTCGTTTGCCCGGATACGGATTCTCTCTGAGGGACAAGAGTTTTTCTTTCGTGATTCTCCGGCTTTTCTCATCAAAGCTGTTGATCTTATCGACCTGTTCCTGTTCGATGAGAAGGTGAAACATCAATCTTTGATCTCCGAGAGTGAAACAAAATTGCCCTCTTCCTCGATCCGTTTCATATCAGTAACAAGGCGCTCCTTTTTACGAGCCTCCATCATCTCTTCCAGAAGCTCGGTGTAGGTCTGTCCCGCAGAACGCATCTCGGAAAGCTCTTTCCAGACCGATTCAGCTACCGGTATCCGCTTTACTGCCGACATGATCATATGATACACATGACAAATATGAATAATTTTGGACATTCCCATTTCGCTTTTGCACCATCCTCGTGGAAGATCTCGCGGTGGGCTTCGCAGGCGGTAAGAACCTAGGGGATAGTCCTGCCAGTCCGGGCATAATCGAACGCCCGGCATTTGAACGTGGACAATACGCGGGAACACGACAGAGCTACCCCCTCCGGCTTGCAAACAGACATTCCTGAGGGAATTGGATTTTTTTTAAATTTTCCACAACGAACGTATCTGAATTTTTCCTGACTGGCCTATTCAAAGGCCCGCCATATCTTTATTAAATTATCCGGATAATTCCATTCATGGCATTTGCCCTTTTTGAGGAGTTCGTCCTTCTGTTCCAGATGGCATGCGTCGTCTTCCTCTTCGCCTACCTCTTCTCAAAAAGCCGGTTTTATACCCAGGTGCTCGAACATCGCGCAACCATCGCCACTCAGGTATTGCTTGCCATCATCTTCGGGCTGCTCTCCATATACGGCATGAGCAGCGGGGTCTCATTTTATACTGCGAATGTCAATATCCGTGATTTCGGGCCTATGGCAGCCGGCCTTGCCTGCGGACCCTATGTCGGACTCGGAGCAGGAATTATCGGACTCCTGTACCGCATCTCACTTGGGGGTACCAATGTCTATGCAGTCGCTCTCGGGCCCCTCGTGGCAGGTATCATTGGCGGACTGGTCTACTCTTACAGCAAACGTGAACTGGTCCCGGTGACACGTGCGGTAATTATCACGTTTGTCGTGGAAACCCTCATCTCCGCGTTTGCCATCATCATCCGGATTCTTGGAGGCGAGTCATACGAGAAATGGATGACGGTGACGGTCAATGTCGCATTCCCGATGATCATCATGACCACCATTGCCGTCGGAGTGTTCTGTTACATCCTCCACAACCAGATACACGAGCGAAAGACAGCAGCAGAGAAACTGCAACTCGAACTCGAGGTGGAGTCCAAGAGGAACCTCAATACCATCATCAACACGATCGCCTATCCGGTCTATGTCCTTGACCGTGACCATCTGCTGATCCTTGTGAATGATAGTTACTGCCGGTTTATCGGACGGCCAAGGGAAGAGATTTTGGGAAAAACCCACCGCGAACTCTTCAACCAGTCAGATGCAGAACGGCACTGGGACCGGGTCGAGGATGGATTTTCAACCCATGCGCCGCGCGAAGAAGAAGTGACGATCATTCGGCCAGCGGACGGACAGTCCTGCACGATCATCTCCACGTCTGCCATGTATACGGATGCATCCGGGCAGGAATTCATGGTGGGGGTCATCCAGGATATCACGGAGCGCAAGAAGATGCAGGTGGAACTTGCACAAAACGAGGCGTGGTATCGTATCCTCTTCGAGCATACGGGCGCTGCCACCATCATCATAAACGATGACGGGACGATCGATCAGGCGAATTCTGAGTTCGTTCAGCTGGTCGGTGTCCCCCGGGAAGAGATCGAGGGTACGATGAGCTGGACCCTGATTTCCCACCCGGATGACCTCGATATGGTGAAAAAGTTTCACCATGAGCGGCGGAAGGATCCCGCTTCTGCCCCCGCTGCATATACGGTCAGGATCATTGACAGGAGTGGCGTCACCAAAACCCTGCATGCCGTAGTTGCCCTGATACCGGGAACAAAAAAATCCATCGCTTCCTATGTTGACATCAGCGAGCAGAAACGATCCGAGGAGGCATTGGCGCAGGTAAACCGGAAACTGAACCTTCTCTCCTCCATTACCCGCCATGACATCATCAACCAGCTCCTGGTCCTCAAAGGATATCTCGCGCTGCTGCGGAAGAAGACCGAAGAGCCGCAACTCATCGATTTTATCGATCGGACCAATAAGGCAACCGTCAATATCGAGCACCAGATCCTCTTTACCCGCGACTACCAGGACATGGGGGTGAACGCCCCGGCATGGCAGAATGTGAAAACAACCATCCTCGATGCCTTGGCTGCATTGCCGATGGGCAGTGTCATCGTGGAGGTGGACCGGCCGGATCTTGAGATCCTTGCCGATCCCCTCTTTTTAAAAGTCTTCTACAACCTGATCGACAATTCCCTCCGGTATGCCGGGGAGGGGCTCCAGAAGATCCGGGTAGAATCGCAAAGATCCGATGATGGTCTGGTAATCACCTACACGGATGACGGGGTGGGAGTTCCAGACGGGGACAAAAAACATCTCTTTGAACGAGGCTTTGGAAAAAATACCGGCTTTGGCCTCTTCCTCTCCCGTGAGATACTCTCGATCACCGGAATCACCATTGATGAGACCGGAACGTTCGGGAAAGGGGCAGAGTTTACCCTCAGGGTGCCCCCTGGGATGTACCGGTTCGGGAACGGAAACGGATCCGTATCCGGATAATTCTGTGTATTGTCTGAACCGAAACATACCGGGCAGGGGAGACCGGCGGGTTCTGCTGGCCGGTTGCACCTGCTTTAGTCCGTTCTGAATCAAGGGACTATTAATACCATTCAGGACAAAGGGCACAACGAGAATCGTATGGAGAATAAGAAACCCCAATCCGGCTGGCTGCAGGTGGTGCAGGTAGCCGGATTTTTCCTTGGCGGCATCCTCGCCATCCCGCTTGCAATCGGCATATCTGCCGGCAGCACCCTGCACGTAACGCTCGGATTCATCGGATCCATCCTGATCCTCCAGCCGGTTGCGACAGCGGCCGGGATTTTGCTCGGCATCCCGCCGGTCCCGGTCCTTTTGATCATGCTCTCGATTGGGATCTCGGTCATCTTCATCTTCTTTGGCATCTGCGATCTTTTTGCTGAAAAGTCCGCGTGGCTCCGGAGCCAGCTTGACAAGGTTGATGCAATCGCACAACGGTCCGCCCTGTTCCAGAAGTACGGGATCATCACCCTCATCCCATTCATCTGGGTGCCGGGCGTGGGACTGTACGGCTGCGTGCTCCTCTCGTGGATCTTTGGCTGGCGGGACCTCAAAGGCATCAGCATCATCCTTGCCGGCTGGATGCTGGCAGTATTCATCGTGCTCGGGGCATCGCTTGGTGCAATGGAGATTGTCACCTGATCCATTGTGGAAAGATGCTCTTTAGAAATCATTCCCATAGTGTCCTTTTGTGGAATTACGAGGATGAAACCCTCTCTCCCCCAAAAGGGGAGGCAACCTGCGGGGGCTAGCCCCCTTGACCCCCGGGTCTGTCATTCAGTTTCAAGCGCCCATGTACGGCCTGCTCCACGGGGCGAGGGTCGATGAGACCCCGAGCGCCCGTGGCTCCATCGCAGATCAATCTATGATTTCTGGCAGGTTTTCAACAGAACTCGGAAAGATGAACAAAGAATTCCCCTTTCGGATTATCTTTTTCGGTTGTGAGGAGCATTACCTGTGATCCGGAAGATAGCTACACCGTTCCAGGCAAAAGGGAAAATAATCGCAGTTCACGAGTGAATTTCCAGATCACCCGGTCACTCCTTTGCCTTCATCACGAGCCACTCCTTCTCGCCGGCCTTTTTAAACCGGACCAGCACGTATTTCCCGGTGAACCGGCTGCCATGGAAGACCACTTCGATCCGATCATCGCCCCACACGAGCGCCTCGTACGTTCCGTGGTCGGCAATGGAAACCGTCCCCGCCCCGTACTCTCCTTCCGGGATCGTGCCCTCGAACGTGATATAGGAAAGTTCGTGGTCCTCAACCGCAATCGCAAGCCGGCGTTCACCCGGAACTTCCGGCAGCCCCTTTGGCACAGCCCAGCTCTTCAGCACCCCGTCGCGTTCCAGCCGGAGGTCGAAATGATGGTGCTTTGCGGCATGGTCATGGAGCACGAACCGCAGGGCTGGCGTCTGGCTCAATCTTTTGCCTCCTCTCTTGCCTGCCTGATCAACGTTTTGAGGGTGCGGGCTGCGACGGTGATATCCGGCGCGGATACGACTGCGGAGATGACAGCCGCCCCCGCCGCCCCGGCCCGGATCACGTCCTGGACATTGCCGGGCCCGATCCCGCCAATAGCGATGACCGGAATACGGATTGCCATCCGGATCTTCCGGAGCTGGCCAAGACCCTGCCCCGGCCCGGCATCGGCTTTTGAGGTTGTACCAAACACCGGGCTGAGCGCCACATAATCCGCCCCCGCAGATTCTGCCGCAAGCGCCTCATCCGCGTTTCCCACCGAGACGCCGATGATGAATCCCGGCGGGGCGAGTTGCCGGGCAACGTCCAAAGAGAGATCCCCCTGCCCGAGATGGACCCCGTCCGCCCCGCAGGAGAGGGCAACATCCAGCCGGTCATTGACAATAAAAAGTGCACCGGCAGGGTTCGTTACTGCCCGGATCTTTTTGCCGACCCTGGCAAGCTCCCGGCAATCCAGGGTTTTATCCCGGAGCTGGATCGCGTCAGCCCCTCCGGCAACAGCACGCCGTGCAATCTCTGCATGCGAAAGCCCTCCCGCAAGCGTCTCATCGGTAATGACGTAGAGATCGTAGGGCATAAAAAAAAGATCAGGCTTTTTTTATCTTTGCTCCCCGTGCAAGCATCGCCGGAGTGAGTCCTGCCAGTTCATCGAAGAGGGCGGTCTTGAAGGTGAAGGGGCCCTTTGCCTCCCCTGCTGCCCGCTCCCCGGCAATACCGAACGCCGCGAGCGCTGCTGCCGATGCATTGAGCAGGTCATCGGATACCGCACAGAATACCCCGGTCACAGATGCTGCCATGCAGCCGGTGCCGGAGATGCTGCCCATCAGGGGGTGACCGTTTGTTACAAGGAGCGTGCGTTTGCCGTCCGTGACAATATCCGTCTCGCCGCTGACCGACACAATGAGCCGGGCGGACTTTGCAAAATCCTTGGCAATGGCTGCAACATCCCCCGCAAGGCCGTGGGAGTCAACCCCGCGCACCTTTCCCCCGGCACCGGCAAGGACACCAATCTCGCCGGCATTTCCCTTGAGCACACTTATTTTCAGCTCGTCCATGAGGCGCTGTACCGTCGCAGTCCGGAACCTTGTCGCCCCCGCTCCCACGGGATCGAGGATTACCGGGATCTTCCGGTCGTTTGCCATTCCCCCGGCAAGGATCATGGACTCAACCTGCGCAGCATTCAGCGTCCCGATGTTGAGGACGAGGGCCCCGGCAAAGGAGGTCATCTCCGCAACTTCCTCGGGAGCATCTGCCATGACCGGCGCTCCACCGGCACAGATCGTGATGTTCGCACAGTCGTTGACCGTGACATAGTTGGTGATGTGGTGGACGAGCGGGCGTCTCTCCCGCACGCTCTTAAAAAGGTCAGTGAGCTCTTTTTGTCGCATAGCAGATCCTGCCTTGTGGCAACCACGAGAGTTGCCGGGTAAATCTACGGCTATATTGGACGCAGGGATTATTAAAGGCTGATAATTCCGGCAGGATTTTCCTTATGACCTGAGCATCAGCGGATCAGTTCTTCGATCGCAGCAAGGAAGAGGTCTGCTTCCTCAACCGTGTTATACGGCCCGATGCTCACCCGCGCTGTCCCATCGGGGAGTCCCAGCCGTTCCATCAGCGGCATGCAGCAGTGGTGGCCGGAACGGATCATGATGTCCGCCGTCTCATCGAGACGCTGGGCGATCTCGTGGGGATGGAGATTGTCAACCGTGAACGAGATGACACCGACACGGTTCTCCGGCTTCTCCGGGGCATAGACCCGGACACCGGGAAGCGCCCGGAGGCCAGCGATAATCCGGTTCGTGAGCACTTCCTCATGGCAACGGATTGCATCCATCCCCATTGCCTGCAGGTAATCCACCGCAACCCCAAGGCCGATGCCACCGGCAATGTTGCCGGTCCCGGCCTCGTATTTTTGGTACCCTTCGGCAAGAGTGTACTCAAAACCCGAAACTGATTCAACCGCCCCGCCACCCAGCAGGAGCGGCTCGATGACCGGATCCTTCATCCACAGGACACCGGTCCCCGTGGAGCCGAGCATCTTGTGGCCCGAGAACGCGGCAAAGTCGCACCCCAGCGCGGCAACGTCGACCGGCATATGGGGAACGCTCTGGGCCATGTCCACGAGCAGGAGCGCCCCCTTCTCGTGGCAGATCTTCGCAATCTCCCGGATGGGGGTGATCACCCCGAGCACATTCGACGCGTGAGTGACTGCAACAAGCCGGGTCGTGTCCGTGACTGCCGCTTCGAGCGCGGAAAGGTCGAGCGTGTAATCATCCGAGATCCCGACAACATCCACGGCAACGCCATTTTTCCGGAGGGCAAACCATGGCAGGAGATTGGAGTGGTGCTCGAGGATGGTCGTGACAATACGGTCGCCCTTCCCAAACGAAAAGCCCCGCGCCACCATGTTGATGGACTCGGTGGAGCTCTTCGTAAAGACGGTCACACCCTCCTTTGCTCCGATAAATTTAGCCACCTTCTCGTGGGCGTGCCAGTACCGCTGGCTGGCAATCCGGGTGAGACGGTGGATGCCCCTCCCAACATTGGCCCGGTAATTATGCTCGAACACGGCCATGGACTGTACGACCGGCTCCGGCGAGAGGCTCGTTGCCGCATTGTCAAAATAGACGATCTCGGACAGGAGCGGGAAATCCCTGCGGATCTCCCCCACATCATACCCCCCTGCCATATCCGGTTTCATTGCTGCTTTCACTTCTGGCACTTCCCGTGTATCGCCACGATCCTTTCGGACAACCGGCGTTTTCACCGGACGGAGCGTATAATCCGGGTTGAACTGAACACCCTTCTCCCGGCAGAGCTCCCGCATCTTGGGCGGCAGCGCACGCCACCGCCAGAGCCCCCAGTCGCAATATGCGTCAGGGAGCCCCTTCTTCTCAGCCCAGCGCTCGATAAACTCGTCCCACCGCCTGGCAAGATCCGGGTGCGTCTTTTTGATCATCTCGTACTCGCTCTCGAGCATGGCGGGGCACAGGTAACAGCCGATCCGCTCGATCCCCTCCTCGTACAGGGGGTTCATCGGCACCTCCTGCCACCAGAGATACAGAAAGACTTCCAGCGCCCGCCAGTTCCGGATGGGTGAAACATTGAGCTGGAGCGGGTTATCGGGATTCTGGCTCGTCTCCTCAAGCGTTGCACGGTTCCACGACTCGTACCAGCGGTTCCCCTGGATCGTAACGCAGGGGCCGGTCTTTGCAAGATAGAGTTTGAGCGGCCGGAGTTTCTGGAACTTGCAGCACCAGCGGTTGTCCTTTCCCGGGGGCCCGGCCTTCTCCACCGCCTGCCAGAAGTCCCCTGCCCCGCTCACAACCTCGACACCCTGCGACCGGACAAATTCGTAGGTCTCGGGAAATTCAAGGTTCGTATCGATAAAGAAGGCTTTGGTTACCCCCGCCTTCCGGGCCAGATGGAGTATTGCCGTGCTGTCCTTGCCACCGGAGAACGAGACGTTTGCGGTCGGGCGGTCCGTCATATGGTGCTTAATCGTCCGGACCGCGTTCCGTTCCAGGTTCTTTAAATGAAACCGGTTCTTTTCGATTGCCACGTCCCAGCCGGGATCCGGAAGGGTCTTTGGAACAACAGGCCTGAGTTCTTTAACCTTGATCGCGTTGTCCCTGACCATGCCGGTACCGTATTTTCCGCGGTACTTCACGATCACCGTCCCGTCCGGGAACGGGGTTTTTAACGGGATCCGCTTGCCGCCGATCCGGCCCTGCTCTTTTCGTGCATCGGTGTGGATCTCAAGGTCAACGATCCCTTTTGTCACATGGCTGATCAGGAAGGGAAGGGCTTCCGGGGCGAGATCAAGCTGGAACTTCCGGTGTACCGGGTCGAACGTGAGCCACCCCAGCCGTTCGCCGTTCATGATCACCAGTTCTGCCCGGTCAACGCCACCGCTCTTGTTGAGGAGCAGGATCTGTGCAACCGGGACATCCCCGTACCGCTCCACAAGGAGTTCCCGGATAAGCCTGCGATCCGCTGACAGCGCGGGCCGGAGATCGAACGGTTGCAAAAGATCGATCTTCTTCCCGTCCTTTCCACACGCACAGCTCTTCGCAATCAGGGGAACATTGCAGTCCTCGCACCAGTAGAGGACCTTTTTTACCGGAGGTTCGCGGAACACTAAAGAACAGTTGGGGCGGCAGGGGAGATAAGAGAAGCGATTGCGGGGAAGTTGCAGGGGAGTATCGTTGGCATTAAATAGGAACGGTATCCCATACCAGTGCATTGAGACCGGCTATGAACGATAGTGAAATCCGGAAAAACTGCGAGGTGACGGGTACCTGGTGGCGGCTGCTCACCGAGCCCCACCCGGTCAAACTTGCCCTTCTGGTCATCGCGGGAATGTTCCTTGAGTTCTATGTCCACTATACCCTGGGTATTTCCGTGGTGTACACCCATTTCTATTACCTCATCATCGTTATTGCCGGGCTCTGGTACGGCAAGCGTGCCATCTGGATCGCCCTCTTCTTGGGCAGCCTCCACATTGCGGTCACGGATCTCATCACGGGAGGCATCTCGCATGAGGCACTTGTCCGGGCCCTGATGTTCGCAATCGTTGCGTTTGTTGTCGGCACCGTTGCAGAACAGCTCCGCTGCTACCAGGCACAACTCATCCGGCAGAACCGTGAGCTCCAGGTGCTCAATGAGAACCTGAAGGACGCAAACACGCAGCTGGAGATGGCACGGGGATCTTTTGAGACGGCGAACCGGAAGCTCAACCTCCTCTCCGGCATAACCCGTCACGATATCCGCAACCAGCTGACCGGGCTTTTGGGATATATCGGGCTGATGAAAGAGCAGGTGAGCGATCCGGATCTTCTGGCACTGGTCGAGAAGGAGGAGCGGGTTGCCGGTCATATTGTACGGCAGATCGAATTTACCAAAAATTACGAGGAACTCGGGGTCAGTGCACCCATCTGGCAGGATGTTGCGATGAGTATCAACGCCCTCAAATCAGCCCGTCCGCCGGGCATCGTGAACATCACGACAAAACTCGACGGGCTTGAGGTGTATGCCGATCCTCTCTTTTTGAAGGTCAACGAGAACCTCATCGACAACTCGATCCGTCATGGTGAGCGGGCAAAGAACATCACCGTTTCCTGGCTGCCCTATTCCAACAATGCCATCGCACTGGTGTATGAAGATGATGGTGTCGGCATTCACGGGGAGGATAAAGAGAGAATATTTGAGAAGGGCTTTGGGAAGAATACCGGTCTCGGGCTCTTTTTAATCCGTGAGATCCTGGCCATCACCGGCATTACAATCAGGGAACGCGGGACGTATGGAAAAGGAGTCCGGTTCGAGATTCACATTCCCCAGGGCAAGTACCGGTTCCCGGAACCGCCATAACCGGTCCATATACCACGCATTTATTTTTAACAACGCCAACCGCTATTTGTATGAAGCATGCAAAGTCCGGGATCGGGAGGCCTGTTGCGGCACATGGAAAAAAGACATTCTTCTCCGTCCACCCGTCCCGGGCGGATTCGTTCACCGAATCGGTGATCCGGGAGATGACCCGGCTCTCCATAAAGCATAAGGCTATCAACCTTGCGCAGGGGTTTCCGGACTTCCCCTGCCCGCCCGAGCTTAAGGAAGCTGCCTGTGCATCGGTCACCTGCGATCACAACCAGTACGCGATCACGTGGGGGGCAAAGGAGCTGCGCGATGCCCTTGCTGCCCGGATAAAGACGTTTAACCGGATGGACCTCAACCCCGAGACCGACATCACGGTCACCTGCGGGTCAACCGAAGCGATGATGGCCTCCATGCTTGCCCTCATCCAGCCGGGGGACGAGGTGATCGTGCCGGAACCCTTCTATGAGAACTATGGCCCGGATACCCAGATCTCCGGTGCAGTTCCCCGGTATGTCCCGCTGGCAGCAGACTTCTCCATCGATGAGGAGAAGATGAAGAGAGCCTTCACGAAAAAGACCCGGGCGGTTATCCTCAACACTCCCAACAACCCGACGGGCAAGGTCTTCACCAAAAAGGAACTCGCGTTCATCGCCGACCTCTGCATCGATCACAATGTTGTTGCGATCACGGACGAGATTTACGAGCATATCGTGTACGACGGTCACAAGCACGTCTCGATCGGGTCGCTCGACGGCATGCACGACCGGACCATCACCATCGGCAGTTTTTCAAAGACCTACAGTGTTACCGGCTGGCGGGTCGGGTACGCTCTTGCCGATGAGGCCATCAGTTCCCGGATCCGGAAGATCCACGACTTTTTAACGGTCGGCGCACCGGCACCGCTCCAGCAGGCCTGCGTTGCCGCCCTGAACCTGCCGGAATCATATTACCGGAATCTTGCAGCGGAATATGACCGGAAGCGGAAGATCCTGTTTGCCGGCCTGAAAAAATCGGGGTTTGCCTGCGAACTTCCCGAAGGGGCCTACTATATCTTTACGGACATCTCGGGATTTGGCATGAACGACATGGACTTTGCAAAAACTCTCATTGAGCAGGCCGGTGTCGCGGCAGTCCCCGGCAGCTCCTTCTACAGCCATGGCGGTGAGGACCGGCTCCGCTTCACCTTCTCGAAAAAAGACGAGACGCTTGATGAGGCATGCCGGCGGCTGGAAGGCCTGGAGATTTCCGGCAAGAGATGAGGTTTTTACTCGCCAGAAACCTGCATGAACTGATCCTGTTCTGACCGGAACAATGGAAATTGGCGATCTTTGAAATCGTCTTTTTGCGCGCTCAGCGGAGTATACGATGGTGATCCCCACTCTGTTCCCTTCTGGAATATTCAGATTTTTGTTTAAGAAGAGAATAAAAAATGGCAGAAAAAAAACATGCCAGTGATTAGAGTGAGTGCCCCCCGGCCCCCTCCCCGCCCGACTGCCGCCACGGGCAGGCAGTCGTACGGGCGGGGGAGGGAGGTTCACAACGTGAGGGATCTGCCTCATATCTGATTCAGAGTTTTCCAGTACTGCCGCATGGGGGGATGCCTTTCCGGGGGCGACGGCTTGAATCTGAAAACAGGAATGGATCTGGTGTAACCATCGTAACGAGGGATGATCACTCCGCGGGGCAGGGATTATCAGATACACGAGAATGCAACCGGATTTTAGACCGCCACGGGGGCGCCCCGCGGGGGTGGCGGCAGGCATCACAATCATCGTAAAAAGGCCCCGAAACCGTTTTTTAGTATGACAGTATCTGACTTCCATTAACACAAGTGACAGTGTCAATCCTCCCGGCCACGGAACTTTTCCAAAATTTTATCCTCTCGTTTTCACAACCGGTGTATACCAGAAACGATTGGGAGGATCAGGAGCAATGCCATTTTGCACGAACTGCGGGAACACGGTTGATGAGGGCTGGGAATTCTGCAATGCCTGCGGCGCACGGATGCAACAGGAAGGAACGACCGGGCAGGCTGCGTCCCGCCCGGCGGCTGCCACAGCATCCCCGGCTCCTGAACCGGAACCTGTCACCGATTTGCCCGGCCCCTCGCGGTCCGGCGCCTTCCCGCCTCTCGTGATTGTGGGAGTTATCGCCCTTGTCCTTCTCGTTGCCGGTGCCGGGGCGTTTGTTGTCCTCTCCGGGTTCACGCTCCCCTTCGGGGCAGCTGCCAACAGTACCGCACCGGGGAGTGGGGACAACCCGGAGGCCGTCACATCCTGTGCCGGTGACCTGACGCTCTGCAATGGGGCGTGTGCGGACCTCCAGACCGACAGCAACAACTGCGGGAAATGCGGCTTCTCTGTCCCGTACGGTATGATATGCAGGGACGGTGTGTTTGTGGATCCCGCGGCAACGCCAACAACTCCTCCCACGCCAACGGAAATCCCAACGCCTATCCCCACAACGGGACCATGCCCGTCCGGCGAGAAACTCTGTGACGGAAAATGCACCAACCTCCTGACTGACAACGACCACTGCGGGAAATGCGGGTGGGACTGCCCGAAAGGGCAGATCTGCCAGAGCGGCCAGTGCCTCCCGCCGGATCTGACTCCGGTTTCTACCGCTGCAGCGGGAGTCACGGTCACCATGGCAGTGTCATGCACCGGGGGCGAGATCGCCTGCGGCAGCACCTGCGTCAATGTCTTCACCGACAAGAAAAACTGCGGGGTCTGCGGCCGCACATGCGGGGACCAGGAGATCTGCATGCAGGGGCGGTGTGGGCCGGCCTGCGATGGAGACGAGACCCTGTGCGACGAGACCTGCGTAAACCTTGACACGGACATGGAGAACTGCGGGGCCTGCGGGACGGTCTGCCGGTCCTCCCCGCCAAACTCGCTCGGATCGCTCTGCGCGAACGGCGAGTGTATCGTCTCCGGGTGCACGACAAATTATGGCGACTGCAACGGGAATGGTGAAGACGGGTGCGAGGTGGATCTCCGGTTCGATGACAACAACTGCGGGTCCTGCGGAACCAAGTGTCCGTCAGGGACGAAATGCTCGCTCGGGCAGTGCGCCTGATCTCGATCGCACGGGTAGATCGCCCACCTCATCAGGGCCTCACTCAAACTACGCCACGGCATCCGGCAGGCAGGTGACGACGCCCCGGATCCCGGAGACGGTCAGGGTCATGAGGATGGCATCGACGGCCTCTTCTTTTGTTGCCCCTGCTGCCTTTGCCATCGGGACGTGAGCCTTCACGGCCATCTGGTCGCCCATCGATGCCTTCATCGCGATGTAGATGAGCTGTTTTGTCTTCTGGTCGATACCTTTTGTTGCCACGAGCGACATGATGAGGCCGTTAAACGCTGCTGCCACTTCGGGCGCTTCACGCTGGAACACTTCCATCGGGTTTGACTGCATGGGATTCCCTTACCAGTACTGGTGATATGATCGATGTATACATGGGCCGGGCGGGAAGTGAAAGTGACAGGAAAGACCTTCCACCGCTGCCGGCTGATTCATACAGGCAAAAAGTATATGGGATCCAAAATCATTGGGGTTGAATGGTGAAGGTACCATGGTAAAACTGACTGCAGAAATGAAGGAAGCATTCTCCAAGATGAAGGTATTTCCGGTCGCAACCGCATCAAAGGACGGGACACCGAACGTCGTCCCACTGGCGATGGTCAGCCTCCATGACGACGAGACCATCTGGATCACGGACAACTTCATGAACAAGAGCATGACCAACCTCCGTACAAACCCGAAGGTTGCAATCTACCTCTGGGGGCCGGAGATCAAGGGCTGCTACCAGATCAAGGGCGTGGCCGCGATCAGGAACAGCGGGCCGGAGTACGAGGAGATGAAGGCCGACATCAACAAGAAGCGGCCCGAACTCCCCGCACGGTCGCTCGTGTCGGTGAAGATCACGGAGGTCTTCGAGTGCAAGCCGGGCCCGACGGCCGGGGCGAAACTTCTCTGATTTTCTTTTTTTTGGCTCTGGAGAAATCCTCGTTCCGGATAATTGGTTCCCCCATTTATGCCATCCCTGCCCCCACGGGGACTTATGGCGCATGCGACGTCTCAGCATTACCTGTTTCAATATCCGGATATGGAATTGGTTTTTTTCTCACAGATCCGCCAGCACAAAAACAGGCATTTTTATTATCCGGTACCATAAAAAAATCCTGAGGGAACCAGATGGATGCACCACCCCCCAAAATCCCGTTGTCAGGTATTATCCGGATGCTTTTTGTCATACTCCTCTTCTCCTTCCTGCCGCTGCTCGTTTCCGGGCGCCGGGACTGGTGGGAGGGGTGGGCATATGCCCTGCTGATCCTCCTCCACTTTATCGCAAGCAGGGCTCTCCTCATCCGGTATAATCCGGACCTTGCACTCGAACGCAGCCGCTCCCTGGCCCATACCGGGGTCAAACCGTGGGACAGGATCCTTGCACCGGTCATGGCACTGGGCGGTACGCTGATTGCAGCCAGTGCCGGGCTCGGGGTCCGGTTCGGGGCAGAAGCCCCCTTCTCCCCTCCGGTCCAGGCCATGGCATTTCTCCTCATCCTCTTCGGGCTCGTCATCGGTACATGGGCAATGATGAAGAACTGTTTCTTCTCCGGTGTCGTGCGGATCCAGACGGAGCGTGGCCACACGGTCGTAACAGCCGGTCCGTATACGTGGGTGCGACACCCCGGCTATTCGGCAACGCTGCTCTCCTTTATCGCGTTGCCGTTCTTCCTGAACGCACCTGTCGCACTCCTGTCGGCAGGTTTCCTGCTCGTGATCAGCATCCTTCGCACGTCCATGGAAGACGCGGCTCTTATGGAAGAACTGCCCGGCTACCAGGAGTATTCCCGGACTGTCCGCTACCGGCTGGTGCCCGGCGTCTGGTAATGGAGGGGGAAAAGAAAGGAGTGATGTTGCATCGATCTATGGAGGAAACGCATCGCGGGAAAAAGATGGTAATTATTTCGCCCCGGGCTTGGAGCCGGGCGCCGCGGTCACAATTTTCAAAGATTCGATAAGTTCAGGGAGTAACTCGGCCGGAATGCCCATGACCATCTCGCCATCGGCGATACCGGAGAACTTCCTGGAACCATCGCACCCGAGCGAGAAGTTGATGTGGCCGTTTAAGTATGTCTGGGCACAGGCATCGGCACAGACCGACTGGATACCGGCAAATTCTGCACTGATCCGGCCACCGGTTAAAAACAGGGTGCTCTGCGCGATCTTGAGCATTGCCCACGGGTTGGCAACGATGATGACAACCTGCGGGTCGAACGGGGTCTTTTCGAGAGGGGCATACAGGGTTGCATGAATGAAACCCGAATTCAGGTGGGGGACCCGGTCGATGGTCCGCTTGCAGGACGCAGAACTGTCGAACTTGCCCAGTTTGAAATAGAATTCGCCGGTCTTTAAGGTCTCGGTAAGTTCACGAAGGCCAAGCGACCATGCGCCACCGTTGCATTCGTGGTTCTCGGAGGTTGCAAAAAAGGCCTTTCCCTCCTTTCTTGCGGTATCAACCATGGTGCAGTGCCGGACGGTCTTGTCGAATTTCTGCATTCCTTCGGGGATATCTTCTTTCTTTGTCACAAACCGGAACGCAACCGGAGAACCGGACAGTTTAAGAACAGTCTTTAAGGTCTCTGCTGCCGCTGCATAGTCAATCGGGATCTTCACATCTGCTGCCATAATCTGACCTCTGGGAGTCCGGCATACGGGGACTTCTCAGATACACCATAGGACGGGCACGAAATAAAACCTCGTATGATACCGGGTGGAAAAAAAGAGATCAGTCACCGGTTGATCGATTTCCCTGCGGGAGGGGTAAATACTTTTTTCTTCTGGCAGCAGTAATCTACATCCCGTCTTTCTGGTGAGCGGGCATCTATCCTGCCTCACAGAAAATGAACAGATATACTGGTGAACTATGGAATTTGGCGCACTTCTTGACGATGCCTTCTCCTATACAAAAGAGGGCATTCTCTGTAACATCAGCCGCTGGGCAGCACTCATCCTTGCCGTCATCTGTCTTGGCATCCCCATGAACGGGTATGCGATGCGGATCTACCGGGGCACGGACACGGCACCGGACGTTGACCGCTGGGGCACGCTCTTTATTGACGGGATCAAACTGGTCATTGTCGGCCTTGTCTATTCAATCCCTATCCTGGTTGTCTGGGCATTCATCTACGGGAGTATGATCCTTACCCTTGGCCAGGGGAACCTGGAAGCCGCGGGAAATTTTGAACCAAACCTCGCCCTCCTGCTGCTGATGTATGCAGTTGAGATTGCCGTTGGGATCATTATGCCCATCGCATCCATCCGCTTTGCCCGGACGGGAAGCTTTGGCGAGGCGTTCAATTTTGGTGCCATCTTCGGGACAATAGGGAAGATCGGCTGGATCAATTACCTGCTCGCGCTCATCATTCTCACGCTCGTGATCGGCATCCCGATCTTTATCCTGATGTTCGGGATTATCATCGTCGGGGGAGGGGGCATTTATCTTGTGGTGGGCGGGGGGGTTGAATTGTTGTTTGCCATCGCCGGTCTCCTCATCCTGGCAATGCTCATTCTCTCGCCGATCATCGGGGTCTTCCAGGCACGCTACATGACCCGGGTATACGAGAGCCAGGAGCAGGCTGAATAACCAGATTCTTCCTTTTTTTTCCACGTTCTTTTTCGTCTTTCAAAGAAATGCCCTCTTTTGGGAGATCCTGGTCACCCGACCTTTTTGATGAATGCTAAAAAATTTCGAATTCCATTTTAAAGAATTCAAAATTTTAGCATCCGGAAAGATCATATGAACATATTTTAATAGCATTTGATCTTAACAAATTTTAGATTCGTATGAAAAAACAATGGATTCATTTCATAGGAGTAGCAATCATTCTCCTTGTTCTTGCCGCGTGCACGGGATGTACCAGCACCGCTGCATCCCCGCAGGACGCACCAGCCACTGTAGCGGGATCTTCATCAACCAAGACGATCACGGATGGTTTCGGAAGAACCGTGACTGTTCCGGCAGACCCTGCCCGCATTGTCTGTTCCGGGTCCGGCTGCCTGCGGTATGTGGTATACCTTGGGGCGCAGGACAGGGTAGTGGGCGTGGACAGTCAGGAAAAGAAAGTACAGCCACGAGAGGGGCGGGCGTACGCCGTCACGAACCCGCAATTTTCCGATCTTCCCCTGATCGGAGAGATGCGGGGTAAGGACGATCCAGAAAAAATCATCGGCATTGGTCCCCAGATCATCTTTAAAACAGGCTCATCGGGAACCACCTATGGAACCAGTGGGCCGGAAGCCGATACCCTCCAGGCCAAGACCGGCATACCCGTAATTGCCTTCCCGTATGGCTCTCTCCGGACGCCCGCAGAACGAGCTGAATTCACTGCTGCCTTACGACTTATGGGCAAGACGCTTGGAAAGGATGCCCGCGCCGGGGAACTGATTGCGTATGTTGACGAAGTTACCGCAGATCTTGAACGCAGGACAATGGATATTCCGGCCGATCAGCAGAAGACCGTGTACATCGGGGGAGTCAGTTCGGCAGGGGCCCACGGGATCATCTCGACCGAACCCGCGTATCCGCCCTTCCTCTGGGTGCATGCAAAGAACATCGCAGCCGGATCCGACACCCAGCATGCCGATATCTCTAAAGAGATCATTGTGGAGGGCGATCCCGAATTCCTGTTCATCGATGTGGGTACCATCCAGATGGACAATGACGGGGCAATCGGCGAACTGAAATCCAACCCCGCCTACGCGGGCCTGGCCGCAGTGAAGAACGGGAAGGTGTATGGCGTTCTGCCCTACAATTTCTACAGCGTCAACTACGAGACCGTTCTTGCCGACGCCTATTTTATCGGAAAGATCCTGTATCCCGACCGGTTTTTCGATATCGATCCCCAGATGAAAGCCGATGAGATCTCCATAAAATTCGTCGGGAAACCTGCTTTTGGCGAGATCAACAAAAATTACAGGAATCTTGGATTTACTCAGATAGCGACAACAGATTGAGAACACTGCCATGCACTTAAACCAGGGAAAAGTCCCAAACGATTATCAGGAATACCTTAACCGGAAGGTTCGCTGGATCATCGCCGGGATCATTCTGACCTTCATCCTCTTTATTGCCGCCATTTCCGTTGGTGCCGTTGCCATCCCGCCGCGTGAGGTCATAGAGAGCCTTGCAGGGATCTCAACATCCATGAAATGGGACATGATCGTCTGGAACATCCGGCTGCCGCAGGCACTCGCTGCTGTGATCGCCGGTGTCGGCCTTGCCGTTGCCGGTGTCGCTATGCAGTCAATACTACGAAACCCGCTGGCATCACCGTTTACACTTGGGATCTCCAGTGCTGGTGCTTTTGGCGCTGCCGTTGCTATCATCTTTTTCGGTACCGGCACTATGCAGTCCACCGTGGCAAGCCCGGTAGCGGTCTCGAACCCCTACCTCACCACCCTTGTCGCGTTCATCTTCTGCATGCTGGCGACCGGAATCATTCTTCTGATCTCCCATGTCAAGGGAGCTTCACCGGAAGTGATGGTACTGACCGGGGTTGCTCTCTCCTCACTCTTCTCGGCAGGGGTCATGTTCCTCCAGTACTTCTCAAACGACGCGCAGCTCGCTGCAGTGGTCTTCTGGACGTTCGGGGACGTGGGGAGGGCAACCTGGGAGATGCTTCCGCTGATGGCACTCGTTGTGGGGGCCGGGACTTTGTATTTTGTGGCAAACCGCTGGAACTACAATGCGATTGATGCCGGGGATGAGACGGCGCAGGGGCTCGGGGTGAATGTCATGCGGGTACGGCTGATCGGCATGACCGTTGCCGCATGCATATCTGCCGTTGTTGTTGCACTGCTGGGCGTTATCGGGTTTGTCGGCCTTGTCTGCCCGCACATGGTCCGCCGTATTGTCGGGGACGACCAGCGGTTCCTGATCCCGGGATCGGCAATAGCGGGGGCAGTCCTGCTTTTGGCATCCGATACCGTGGCCCGGGTGATCGTGGCACCGTACGTCCTCCCGGTCTCCGTGCTTACGGCATTCATGGGAGCGCCCGTTTTCATCTATCTTCTCTTCAGGGGGTATAAGCGATGATGTTGACCGTAAACGAACTCAGATTCATGTACCGGAACAAGGATGTCCTCAAACAGATCGGTTTCTCGATTGAGGAGGGAAAAGTTATCGCGGTACTCGGCCCCAACGGGGTCGGGAAGACCACGCTTTTAAAATGCTTAAACCGGATCTTAAAGCCCCGAAAGGGAACCGTGATGCTGTACGGGGAGAACCTGCTCGACCTCAGCACCATGGACATTGCCCGGCGGGTCGGCTACGTGCCGCAGCGGGTCGAGACCGGGCGGCTTACCGCGTTTGATGCAGTCCTGCTCGGCCGCAGGCCGTATATCGGGTGGGACATCTCAACCCGTGATATTACCATGGTCGACGCCATCTTCACACGGCTCGGCATGGAATCCCTGCGCCTCTCGTATATCGACGAGATGAGCGGCGGCGAACTCCAGAAGGTTGCCATTGCCCGGGCCATTGTACAGGAGCCGAAGATCCTGCTCCTCGATGAGCCGACCAGCAACCTTGATTTGAAGAATCAGGTGGAGATCTTAACCACCATCCGTGACATTGTCCGCGATCACAAGATCGCGGCTATCATGACCATGCATGACCTGAATCAGGCCCTGCGGTTTGCGGATACGTTCATTTTCATAAAAAACGGAACCGTACATATTCACGGAAACCACGATATCGTCACCCCCGCGGTAATCGAGGATGTGTACGGCCTTCCCGTCATGATCGGAGAATTCGGCGGAATCCGGTGTGTCATCCCCGGCGCCGCTAACCTTGCAACAGGAGAGTAAAACCATGCACGAGCACAATCACGACCAAAAACACCACCACCCTGCCCCCCTGATCGTAACGTTCGACGACTGCATCCGGTTCCACGGCCACTCCTGCCCGGGCCTTGCTTCAGGGTACCGGGCGGCTGTAGCCGCCATGGAGGCGCTGGGCGTGACCCGGCCGGAGGATGAGGATCTTGTCGCCATCTGCGAGACCGATGCCTGCGGCGTTGACGCAATCCAGGTCATTGCCGGGACAACGGCCGGCAAGGGCAACCTCATCGTCCACGATTACGGCAAGCACGCGTTCACGTTCTACAACAGGAAAGACGAAAAGGCGGTCCGGATCACCTTCAACCGTGGCGAAGATGAGAGCACGAACGAGATGAATACTATCAGGCCAAAGGTCTTCTCAGGAACCGCGACAAAGGAGGAAGAGGCCAGGTTCCACGAACTGATGCACAAGGCAACGGTCAGGATTCTGCACGCGCCAGCGGAGAAGATCATGAAGATCGAGGAGATTTGCATGGATGCCCCAAAGAAGGCCCGTATCTTCAAATCGGTCACCTGCGAGGAGTGCGGCGAGTCGGTTGCAGACTCAAAGACACGGGTTGTTGGCGGGAAGTGCCTCTGTATTCCCTGCGCTGAAGGCACACATCCTGCAAAGAGGAAATGACAACCCTTTTTTAACATCCACCCGGTGCAGATGCCGGCACGCCGGAACCCTTGTCACGGGCACAAGCAAGAAATACCCCCTCCCGCCAACCACTCACCTAACCACGGTGATGGAGCGTTCCCGAGATGACCCTTGCAATAGAGACCACCGCATTGACCCGGTATTATGATGACCTGTGTGCTGTTGACCACCTTTCGCTTTCGGTGAATAACGAGATCTTTGCCCTCCTTGGCCCGAACGGCTCCGGCAAGACCACCACCGTCCTGATGCTCACCACGCTCCTCCACCCCACAACCGGCACGGCAACGGTCTGCGGCCATAATATCACAACAGAAGCCGGGCAGGTCCGGAACTGCATCAGTTATGTACCGCAGGATATGGCCGTGGACATCCGGCTTACCGGCCGGGAGAACGTCCACCTCTTTGCGAAACTGTACGGGGTAAAAAACCCCAAAGACCGGACAGACGAGGTGCTTGCGGTCATGGAACTCACCGACCGTGCCGATGACCTGATCAAAACGTACTCCGGGGGTATGCGCCGGAGGCTCGAACTGGCGCAGGCGCTCGTCCACGAACCAGAGGTCCTCTTCCTTGACGAACCCACCCTCGGGCTCGATGTGGCAGCCAGGAAAAAGATCTGGGAGCATATCCGGGGATTGAGACAGAAGGGCATGACCATCTTTGTCACCACCCACTACATGGACGAGGCGGACCAGTTCTGCGACCGGGTCGGGATCATCAGCAACGGGAAGATCGCAGCCCTGGGATCGCCAGAGGAACTCAAAGCCCGGCTGATGAAAGACGTGATAACCGTCCGGATCGAAGGCCAGTACCCGGACCATCCGGTTGACGCGGTGAGCTATGTCGGGCAGTCGGGAGACGAGGTCACCTTCACAGCAGAGAATGGAAGCGAGGCCCTCCCGCATCTCGCAAAGACGCTGGAATCGCGCGGTGTCCGGGTCCATGCCATCGATCTCCACGAACCTACCCTTGACGACGTCTTCCTTCAGGCTGTCGGACCCCAGGAGGAACCGCACGGGTTTTCCGATGCTAAATTCCGGATCATGCTGCGGAGGCGGAAATGAGCGGTATTGTCACCTACATTGAGCGGGACTTTTTGAAGTGGAGCCGGGGCAGGGTTGCGGTGATCTCGGCCCTCATCATGCCGGCAGCCTGGCTCATCTTTGTCGGGCTTGCCCTGCCGGTCCGGTTCACGGGAAATTATCTGGACTTCATCACGCCCGGCATCCTCGTGATGACGATGCTCACGGCCGGGCTCTCGGGCGGAACGCTCCTTATGTTCGACAAGATCCTCGGGTTCCTCAACAAGTTCCTCGCACTTCCCACCCCGCGGGAGGATATCCTGATTGGCAAGATCCTCTTCATCACCGGCCGCGGGCTGATCCAGACCAGCATCATTCTCGTCATCGCGGTCCTGATCGGGGCAACGCTCCTCTCCCCCCTCCAGTACGGGCTGATCTACATTGTCCTCTTCCTGTTCGGGGTGCTCATTGCCGCGTTCTCGACCACCATCGCTCTCTACCTTGACGACCACGACTCCTATTCAGCGTTCAACACCATGATCTCGATGCCGCTCTTCTTCACGTCAAGCGCGCTGATGCCCTACGATGTTATGCCACCCTGGCTTGCCACGATTGCCCGGCTCAATCCGCTAAGCTACGCTATCGACGCTGTGCGCGATGTCGGGAGCGGGGGCCTTCCGCTTGGATCTGTCAGCCTGCTTACCATCATGGCCCTTCTGGTCCTCGTATGCAGCATCACCGTTTTCCGTAAAGTGACGATCTGACAGCAGGGAAAAAGCCTGCAGGAGTGATTGGGAAAAATCATACCGCGTGGTACCGAACGGGAACTTTTTCAAAACCTTAAAAAACCTGCAATGAAGATATTCTCAACACTGGTGAATTAATGCCCATGGACGACGACCTTTCCCGTATTGGGATCTCACTCCCGAAAAACCTGCTCGACCGCTTCGATGAAATCCTCAATCACCGCGGTTATTCCTCGCGATCGGAAGGCATCCGCGATGCTATCCGCACCTACATCACGTATTATAAGTGGATGTCGGATGTCAAGGGTGAACGTGAGGGTGTCATCACGATGGTCTACGACCACGAGCAGCGCAATCTTCTCTCATCGATCACGGAGATCGAGCATGAATACCACGATATTATCAAGGCATCGCTCCACTCCCATGTCACGCACGACCGGTGCCTTGAAGTGATCCTTGTCCACGGTGAAGGCACACAGCTCAAGGAACTCGCTGAAAAACTCATGTCGCACAAAGGTGTTGAATCCGTCAAGCTGACAACCATCTCGATCGAGGATTAAAACAAAAGTGATCGTGCTTTCCACCCTGTCAAGACAGAGAGATCCGACAGAGCGCAACAGGGGGAGGGGTGTGTTTCCCCGGGCATCATATCCTCCCAACCCTTAATTAAGAAGAGCATAATACCTCATCCACAGGAGGCTTACCTGTGGTATTCGCCCTCTTTACCGACATCCTGATCGTCTTCTCGATAGCGCTCATAGTCGGCCTCATCTTCAACCGTCTCAAAGTCCCCCCGCTCGTCGCATTCATCCTGACCGGCATCATCGTCGGCCCGTACGGCTTCTCGTTAATCCAGAGCGAGGAGCAGGTCAATGCTCTTGCCGAGATCGGCATCATCCTTCTGCTCTTCACCATCGGCATCGAGTTCTCCTTCAAAGACCTCTGGAAGATCCGGCTCATCGCGCTCGTTGGCGGAGCCCTGCAGGTTGGCCTCTCGTTTATCTTCTTCTGCGGCCTTGCGCTTCTCGTCGGCTGGCCGACCGGCGAGGCAATCCTGATGGGTTTTTTACTCTCCCTCTCAAGCACCGCAATCGTGCTGAAGATCCTTCACGAGCGCGGGGAGATCGACTCCCCGCACGGCAGCATCGCACTGGGGATCCTCATCTTCCAGGACCTTGCTGCCATCCCGATGATCATGGCAATCCCGTTTCTTGCCAGCACCACCCTTTTTAGTATCGAACCGCTCCTCACAGGAACCGACCTGCTCTGGCTGGTATTCCAGGACATAGCCATTGTCGTCACGCTCATTGTCAGCGCCAAATGGTTCGTTCCCCGTATGCTCTACGAGATCGCGAGAACGAAAAACCAGGAGATGTTCCTCCTCTTTGTCATCCTTATCTGCTTTGGCGTGGCATGGCTCGTCTCGTTTGCCGGCGTCTCCTTTGCCATCGGGGCGCTCCTTGCCGGCCTCATCATCTCAGGATCGGAATACAGCCACCAGGTGGTCAGTATCGTGCTGCCCTTCCGGGACATCTTCACGAGTTTCTTCTTCATCTCGGTCGGGATGCTCGTCAACATCCATTTTGTTGCAGCCAACCTCTGGCTGGTCATCTTCCTCATCCTTATTGTGCTCGGTGCAAAAGCCCTTCTCTCAACAGCGGCTCCGCTTGCCCTCGGATACCCATTGAGGACCGCGGCCCTGAGCGGCCTTGCTCTTGCTCAGGTCGGAGAATTCTCGTTTATCATCGCCCAGAGCGGGGTGACCGCCGGCATATTGCCGGTCGACACCTACCAGATGTTCCTCGCAATCGCGCTCGTGACCATGGCGGCAACTCCCTTTGTTCTTGACTTCGGGCATCCGTTCACCAGCCGCATCTGCCGGATTTCGGCCCTCTCCCGGATCGCGCAGGGGACCTGCGGCGTTGATGACGGAAAGCCCCACAAGGAGCGCAAAGACCACCTCGTCATCATCGGGTACGGGATCACGGGAAGGAACCTTGGAAGGGCCGCACGGCAGGGAAAGATCCCGTATGCCATCATTGAACTGAACCCCGACCTCGTGACCGAGGCGCGTCTCGAAGGCGAACCGGTCATCTTCGGTGATGCCACGAGCGAGGGTGTGCTGAACCATGCCGGCATTCATCTGGCCCGGATCGCGGTTATCGCTATCAATGATCCGGTAGCGACCCGGAAGATCACTTCACAGGTCCGGCGGCTGAACGAAGGGATCACCATCATTGTGAGGACCCGGTATGTCAGCGAGATGGAAGCACTCTACCTGATGGGGGCTGATGAGGTGATAGCGGAGGAGTTCGAGACCTCGGTCGAGATCTTCACGGTCGTGCTCCACAGGTACTTTATCCCCTGGGACCAGATCGAGGCGTTCATTGGCGAGGTGCGGGCCGGCGGGTACCAGATGCTCCGCAAGAGGAGCGAGCCGGTATCCGGCCTCCCCGATCTCGTAAAGAACATCCCGAACATCACCATCTCTGCGTTCACCATCGAGGACAGATCGCCCCTTGCGGGAAAGACGCTTGCCGAGTTCAACCTGCGCAAACGGCACAATATCACCATCCTTGCTCTCCAGCGGGGTGACGCGACCATCACGGGACTTGGCGGGGAGACCCGGCTTGAGGCCGGCGATGTGGCTATCGTGTACGGGACACCCTCGTATATCGCGCTCGCGGCGCCACTGTTTCGGAAGGAGGAGGGATAACGAGACGGGGATCGCCGGATCTGCCCGATCTCACGATAAAACCGGGGTTTCTCGTTTCTTTTCATCCGGTTGTGAACGGGGCAGCCAGGCCATCCATCGCCACCCCATTATACAAACCGGACGAGCATCAGGCATATTCCCGGACACGTTCAATAGCACAATCCGGTCACATTCGTTTCACGTCGCCACAGATCCTCCGGATCGCGGGGGAGTCCTGTTCCCGGAGCCGGTAGATCTTGTGGTTTGATCGATAATACGATTCAATGAGCCCGCCATCCCGGAGTTTCTTTAAATTGTACGAGATGAGGTTCCGGGGCTCCTCAAAAACATAAAAAAACTCGCAGACACAGTGATCCCGGTTGAGCAGCATCAGGATGATCCGGAGACGGAGCGGGTGGGCAAGGAGTTTTATGAGCCGGTCCAGGTCCGTGACCGACACGGAACCGAGCATCTCCTTTTCAATACGCAGTTCGTCTTCCCAGTCGCTCCGGAGGGCGCAGTCGGCCGGACAGCAGCGGGCAGTTGCCATGAGAAAAGATTGATGGGGGAAGACTAATAGATTCCCGCTTTTTAAAAAATAGTCATGATCGGATAAAGGAGATCCGTCCAGTACAATTTTATTTGAAATCCGGTTCCGGCTTCTATATAGAGACAGTTCCTATGTGCTGTGAGAATTATGGAGTACGAAACCGTAAGAATTGCAAAGGTGACCGGGAAGTGCCCGGCCTGTGAAGATTATGCAGCGAAGAATTCCACGACCCCGCCAAAGATCGCGGTGATGGCCTGCGAGGGTGCATGCGCCCGGGGCGAAGTTGCACGAAGGGCTGCAAACCTTATAGCCCACCGGCTGGCAAGGGACGAGACCGTCCGGATCTGCCTTGGCGGTGCATTCACCAAAGATACCGGCCAGCGGAACCTTGTGCGCCGGGCAGAGAAGGTGATCGCCATCGAGGGCTGTTTCATCAACTGCTCCTCGCGGATGATGGAAGGGGTTTTGCCGGAGGTGAAACCTGAGATCGTCCGGGCGGACCTTATCTACAACCTCGATCTGCCGTTTGGGATCGATGAGGTGCCGGACGATATGTTCACGGTCTATGCCTGCCAGGTTGCGGAGCAGGTTGTCCACAATTTCGGGAAAAAATCCGGGGGTTGTGGCACCCCGGACGAGGGATCCGGCTGTTCAGCGGGCGGGTGCAGCCAGAAGCCGGACGGGGGTTGCGGCCAGTAAGGGAAACATCCGGCAGCCGGAGATTTATCCCTCATTTCCTCAACTTCAGATGATAGTTCCGTTGCCGGGCTACGTCATCCAGGAGTGCATGAAGCACCCCGGCTTTCTCTTTGATTGCCAGCCCGGCGGAGTTCTTTTTCGCTTCAGCCAGAATTCGTTCCAGTTCAGCGATCGCAAGAACGGTAGCGGCAATGCAGTAGTAGCTCTTTGAACGACCTTCGTTGAACTCGGCAAGCATCTCATTCAGGAGGCTTTCTCTCTTCTTCTGCAGGTTTTCAAACGCCTCCACGCCGTCCTTTTGGATAAAGGCAATATCGTCCTCAAGGGTCTGGTAACACTTGAATGAATCGGCGGTTTTCCCGGCCTTTCGGTGTCTGGCCCATTTTTCACACATCTCCTGCTCTTTGCAGTCCCAGCAGAATTCCACTCCTTTTTTCTTTAAAGCGCAGGTGATGAACGGGCAGCCGGCAGAGATCCGGGATTCGGTCTTGCAGCCGCCGCACCGGCTTCTCCCTTCCGTGTGGTAATGGGGGCAGAGCCGGCAGGAGAGACCGCAGATGGCAATTTCAGGATAGCTGATGGTCATAATCGCTGTACTCTACTATCTTTTCGGTATCGCTCAAAAATTCTCTCCAATCCCGGGATGAACGTACACGCGGGTGCCGGAAAAGGATGGCAAAAAATAGGGATTGCCGAAGAAAATTGGAGGGTGCATGATTGGCCGGGTCTGCTGAACATCACACCGACAACGGCATTCGTTCAACAACAAATCCATTAAAATCGTGCGATTATTCTGTTTTCTCTGCTCTGTAGAAATCCTTACCACTCTCCAGAATTCGATTGCGATAGAGCCACGGGCGCTCGGGGTCTCGTCGACCCTCGCCCCGTGGAGCATCAAAGAGGTAGTGGATTTTGTGAGTGAAAATTGCTAGAAATTGGGGGTCAAGGGGGATTACCCCCTTGGGCTGCCTCCCCCTTTGGGGGAGAGAGGGGGTCACCTTCACAAATTCCACTGAGCGTTTCTGAAAGGATTTCGACAGAGCCGTTTTCTTAAAAATCATCCCTGGATCACAACAACGGCACCGGTACACGGAAAGCATGCTTAAAAAGGGGGTTAGCGGTCATTCCTGCGGTTTCCCCGCACCATGCCCGTGCTCGCCGTCAACCCATCGCCCGCCATCTCGGGTGAGCTCCTTCTTCCAGATCGGGACGGTGTGCTTGAGCTCATCGATGATGAACCGCGAGCCGTCATATGCCTCGTGCCGGTGGCCGGCGCTCACCACGATGACGACAATATTTTCCCCGATCGCAAGCCTCCCGATCCGGTGGACGATTGAGACATGTAACAGACCGAACCGCTCCGTTGCCTCCACTGCGATCTTTTCCAGTCCGGCAACCGCAACATCCTCATACGCTTCGAGTTCCATCTCGGTGATCCCGTCATCCCGCACGATCCCGTCAAAGACAACGACCGCGCCCGTCCCGGGCACCTTTGCTGCCGCGATCATTGCCGCGACATCCACATCGTCTGTCTGGATACGAATCATCATACTTCCCTCATCCCCCCGCAACCGGCGGAAATATCGCAATCTCGTCACCATCCGCGACAATCACCGTGCCGGCGTCGGCAGTCTCGATGCGTTTGCCGTTCTGCATGACAATGACAAACTCCCGGAACGTGCCGTGTTCATCGAAGATCGCATTATACCCTTCCCGGTTCTTTTGGGCGATGCCGTCAACGAGCAAAGCTATGGAGGAACCGTTTGCGGGTTCGGCAATTATTTCCGTCCCCAGCAGCTCCCGGAACCGGGCAAAAAATCGTACTTTTACGCTCATGATTTCTCCTTATAAAGGGTTGTTGGCGTGGGGGAACCGCAGGCAGGGCACGACGGATCCTGAACAATCGTTATCTCCTCGGCTTTTGCACAAAGCCCATCCCAGATGAAGAGCCGGCCGGCCAACAGGTCGCCCTGCCCGACAAGATACTTGACAACCTCGGTTGCCTGCACCGTACCAATCACCCCGGCCGTTGCACCAATGACCGGGGAGGTCTCCTTTGGGGGGGCTTTTTTGAAGATACATGCAAGACAGGGGGTCTGGCCCGGAATGATCGTGGTTGCCTGCCCGTAAAAGCCGCGGATTGCGCCGTGGAAGAACGGGACCTTCTTCTCCAGCGCAACCCGGTTTAACAGGTAGCGGACAGGATAGTTATCCATGGCATCGACGATCCCGTCGACCCTGCCCACGAGATCGTGGATATTCTCTTCACTGATGGTGGTATCGATAGCATTGACCGTGATGTCCGGGTTGTAATCCTGGAGTTTTGCAATGGCAGAGACCGTCTTCTTCTTCCCGATGTCCCGGTCGGCATGAAGAACCTGGCGGTTTAGATTGCTCTGCTCAACGGTGTCCATATCGACAATGGTGATCGTTCCGACACCGGCGACCGCGAGGTAGATGGCGGCGGGAGAACCAAGACCGCCCGCACCGGCAATGAAGATATGCGCAGATTTCAACCGCTCCTGCCCCTCGTCGCCAAAGAGGGGGATCTGCCGTTTGTACCGTTCCCGTTCGCGTTCAGACAGCATTGTTCACCAGAATTCAGGTCCCGCAGCTCATCTCTGTATCATCGTGAGAATGCGGGTTCTTCTCCACCCAAGGTTCAAGGCCCTGCTTTTTGCGGTAATCGTTGATGGCCTTGTGGATCCCCTCTTCCGCAAGCACCGAGCAGTGCATCTTGACAGGAGGGAGTCCTTCGAGCGCTTCTGCAACCGCCTTGTTCGAGACATCCCACGCTTCTTCAAGCGTCTTGCCCCGGACAAGTTCGGTTGCCATGCTGCTCGATGCAATGGCAGCCCCGCAGCCAAAGGTCTTGAACTTCGCGTCCGTGATGACGTTGTTCTCGATCTTGAGATAGATGTTCATGATGTCGCCGCAGACCGGGTTCCCGACCTCGCCGACACCGCTCGCGTTCTCGATCTCGCCCACGTTCCGCGGGTTCTTGAAATGGTCCATGACCTTGTCACTGTACATTGCAGCCTCCATCTTTCCCCTTGTAGAGCGGGGACATCTCCCGCAGCCGGGTCACGACTTTTGGGAGCACTTCGAGCACGAAGTCAACGTCCGCATCCGTGTTCACATCACCAAGCGTGAGCCGGAGCGAGCCATGCGAGATCTCGACCGGCAGGCCTGTTGCCAGCAGGACGTGGGAGGGTTCAAGCGAGCCGGAGGTGCACGCACTTCCCGTGGATGCACAAATCCCCTCGTCATCCAGCCAGAGCAGGATCGATTCGCCCTCGATGAACTCGAAACTGATGTTGATGTTGCCCGGCAGGCGCTTTTCGGGATGGCCGTTGAGCCGGGCATGGGGAATCTTTGCAAGAATTCCCTGCATGAGCCGGTCCCGCAGCGCCCGGATGCGGGCGTTGTGGCCTTCGATATCCGCTGTTGCAAGCGCGATCGCCTTCCCAAGCCCGACAATTCCGGCAATATTCTCCGTCCCGGCCCGGCGACGGCGTTCCTGGCCGCCGCCGTGGATGAGGGTGTCGATCTTCGTGCCTTTCCGGATATAGAGGGCCCCGACCCCCTTGGGGCCGTAGAACTTGTGGGCAGAAAGGGAGAGGAGATCGATGTTCTGGGCCTTCACATCGATGGCCACATTACCGACTGCCTGTACGGCATCGGTATGGAACGGGATCTTGTGCTTCCGTGCAATCGCCCCCAGCTCAGCGATGGGCTCGATCGTCCCGATCTCGTTGTTGGCATACATGATCGAAACGAGGATCGTCTGCTCCGTGATCGCCGCTTCAAGGGCTGCCGGGCTGACCAGCCCGAACTCGTCGACCGGGAGGTAGGTAACCGCAAAGCCCTGCTTCTCCAGGTACTGGCAGGTATGAATCACCGCATGGTGCTCGATTGCTGTGGTGATGATGTGGTTGCCTTTCTTCCGGTTGGCAAAGGCAATGCCCTTGATCGCCCAGTTGTCGGATTCGCTGCCCCCGCTCGTGAAATAGATCTCGTCCGGTTCTGCCCCGAGAGCCGCTGCTACCTGCGCCCGGGCAGCATCAATCGCCTTCTTCGAATCGCGGGCGATGCGGTAGATGGACGAGGGGTTGCCGAAGTGTTCGGTATGGTACGGTGCCATCGCGTTTGCAACCTCCGGTTTGACGTACGTGGTTGCCGAGTGGTCCAGGTAGATGATGCGTGTAGCTCCCATGCAAAGGTTCCGTGTAACCTGAATATGTACACGGATCGTCAGATTATTCTTTCCGTTTGGAGTGCTCCCTTACCAAAAAAATTCCAGCAACGGACGTGTCACCCGCAAGGTTTTTGCAATGGGGGGCCTAATCACAATCGTGAAAGCACGGTAGTTTTTTTTAAAAAACCGGATTGGAACGGATGTGTTGTGATGGAAGCGCCCTGCCAGAAGATTGTCTGGGAAGTTCTGCCCGCTATAAAAGCGGCAATCGCTGCCGAACTCGTCCGTTCAGGGATCACCCAGGCAGAAGCTGCGCGAATGCTCTCGATGGCCCCGTCCGCAGTATCCCAGTACCTTTCCGGCAAGCGCGGGTACCGAATGACGTTTGAGGATGAAGTGAAGATCTCGATTGAACTCCTTGCCCGCGATCTTATCGATAAAAAGCCAGTCAGTCTTGTTACGCGCACCTGCGATATCTGCCGGCTGATGCAGGGAAGTGACAGCGTCTGTGAACGCCTGCCGGATGAATGCAGCGGGAAATGATTGATTTCGACCTGATAAGCAAAGAAGATACAAGGATACTCATATGACCCGCACGACAACGATACGCAGACTCAAAAAAATCCTTGCCGAAATGGGGCCGGTGCTGGTGGCATTTTCCGGAGGGGTTGACAGCACGCTCCTTGCAGCCATCGCCCGCGACGTGTGGGGAGCGAAGGCTGCCTGTGTCCTGCTCGACAGTCCGGTTGTACCACGGGCAGCAGTTAGGCAGGCAGAAACGATTGCAGGCGAGCTTGGCCTCTCGCTGGAAATCATCCCCATTCCCCTGCTGGACTATGAAACGTTCTGCCGCAATCCCCCAGACCGTTGCTTCCATTGTAAGAAGATGATGGCTGAACGTCTTAAAGAGCGGGCTCGCGAACAGGGAATTGGCATTGTTGTGGACGGGGCAAACATCTCGGACACGGCCGAGCACCGCCCCGGGCTTCTGGCAGCTACCGAAGCCGGGATCCGCCACCCGTTCATCGAAGCGGGGATGACAAAGCAGGATATCCGCACCATGGCCCGCGAACTCGGTCTTCCCGTCTGGCAGAAGCCCTCAGCAGCCTGTCTTGCCTCCCGGATCCCGTACGGGGATCCCATCACGGGGGAGAAACTCCGCATGATCGAGGAGGCCGAGGCGTTCTTGGCAGACTTCGGCATCGGACAGGTACGGGTACGCCTGCATGGCAACCTTGCCCGCATCGAAGTCCATAAAGAGGATTGGGAGAAGATACTGGATCAGCAACCAGCCATAACCGAAAGATTCCGTTCCCTCGGATTTGCCTATGTCACGCTCGATCTTGACGGGTACCGCAGCGGCAGCATGGATGAGGTGCTGGACGATACGCAGAAACAGAAAGACCCATGAGAGATCCCATGTTCAAGAAACTTCCCTGTATCAAGATCGACGCTGATAACGCGAAGCGCGACCTGCATGAAGTCATTGAGGAAGTCCCCTTTGCGCTCTTCATCAACGGCCGGCACGCAATGACGGCGATGATGAGCCCGGTGCAGCTCGAAGACTTTGTAACCGGCTATCTCTACACCGAGCAGATCATCAAAAACGTGGATGAGATCGAATCGATCAGGATCGAGAAGAACCGGATGAGTGTTATTACAAAAAACCTCTTCAAGGTGCTGGGGCCGAAAAAGACGATCCTCTCCGGCTGTGGCGGGAGCACGTCGTTCATCGATACGGAAAAACTCCCGAAGATCCAGTCCGGTTATTCCATAACCACGGCCAACATCCTGGTATCGGTAAAAGCCGTCCTGAACTCCGAACTCCATATCACGACGGGGGGCATCCATATCGTTGCCCTGCTGGATGGGGAGAACGTCATCGCGGTTTCGGAGGATATCGGGCGGCACAATGCGCTTGACCGGGTCATCGGGTTTGCGCTCCGGAATAAAATCGATCTCGCAAAGACCTGGGTGGTCGTCTCGGGACGGATCTCATCTGAGATGGTGAGGAAGTGCCTTATTGCAAATATTCCCATCATCGTCTCGCGGGGGGCCACGACTACGCTCGCAGTGGATATCGGAAAAAGGAATGGCCTTACGGTTGTGGGTTTTGCCCGGAGCACGAAGATGGTCATCTACACCCACCCGGAGCGGATCACAGGTGTGGATGCAGGCGGGGAGTGAAAATCACCGATCAAACCTGAAATTATCAGATCGTTTGTGAAGAGTGCTGATATGCGATGATGCGCCCCCCGAGCCCCCTCCCCTTCTGACTGCCGCCACGGGCTGGCAGTCATGCGGGCGGGGGAGTGAGTTGAGCGCTTAAGAAATGCATTGTATCGGATTTTAGTCCAGTCATTGATGCCCCCGCGGGGCGCCCTTTTTGGTCGGGGGCGGTGCTCATATTGGGGGTATGGGGGCAGTTTGCCCCCATCTTTGCGACAGAGGTTTTCTCCAGATTCAACTGTAGCAAGGCACCCCCTGCCCTCATGACCCCCCTATCCCGAGCCTTCTCTTCAGCATACAGAGCTGGCAGATCTCCCCGCTGCACGCGTCCCCGCACTCCCGGCAGTGCCGGACCGGTTCAACCACCAGTGCCCCGGCGCAGTGCGCCTCGATCTGTGCCTTGCTCTCCAGCAAGTGCAGCATCGTGCCGGGGTGCTTTACTTCAAGAGTGGCAAGCATCGTGCGCACCTCCATCCGGAGGGCGTGAACGGCATACGGGCACTCGGGAAGATCCGGCCATGCACCGTGCAGCATGAGATAGACGGCAAGTTCCTTTTCAGATACGTGCATGAGGGGTTTGATGCGGGGGATGAACCATCCCTGCGAGTCGCTGGCGGAGTCCCGCACGAGACGGGGCAGGTCGCCCCGGAGCACATTCATAAAGACCGACTGGGCTTCATCGTCAAGGTTGTGCCCGGTGGCGAGCTTTGTAATGCCCGCCTGTTCAGCTCCCGCGATGAGCGCTTTCCTCCGCAGGATCCCGCAGACGGTGCATGCTTCGGGTTCCCTGCCTTTCAGGAACGCATCGAGCGTGTTGCCAAAGAGCACCGTGAAGGAGACGCTGACCTGGGGGATCTTATATTTCTTAACAAGTTCATCTGCCGAGCGGATGGTATCTTCCCGGTATCCGGCAATTCCTTCATCAATGGTTATTGCGGTGAGCCGGACCCCGTCAAGGGATGGCAGGAGCCGGGAGAGGATCATCAGGAGTGCGGTGCTGTCCTTTCCCCCGCTCAGGCCAATGCCGACATGGTCGCCCGGCTGGATCATCTTCCGGGACCGGATCGTCTCCGTCACGCGTGATTCAATATTGGCAATGAAATGATCCCGGCAGAGGTAACGGCCACTGATACGGTCATGGTACACGGCATGCCCGGAGCAGAGCGAGCAGTGCGGGGTCGTTTCCGGAACAGGACTCGCAGTCAACGGTTTACCCCCCGTGAGTGATCCGGAAGATCCGGACTTCATCAGTGTCCTGTACGATCGCATCTTCCACCACAAGTGTCCCGTTCTTCGAAACAAGAACTTCAACCGGGTTAAGCCCGAGCTCGCGGAGGAGTGATTCTACGGTGACCGGCCCGACGTCTCTGGTGCGGCAGGACTTGTCCGGCAGGATGATCTTCACGATTGTTGAGGTACTGGGAAGGGGAAGGGGATAAATATCCATGTTCCGGTGCCAGCAAAGTCCGCCATGCGATTCCGGCACCAACGCTTTAATTATACCCCCGGAAGAAAAGGATACAGGATTATGCCCACTGACCAGCAGGAGATTATTGAGGAGATCAAGAGGCTCAAAGCGGAGCGCAATGCCATCATTCTGGTGCACAACTACCAGCCCGCGGAAATCCAGGACATCGCAGACATTTTGGGGGATTCACTCGAACTTGCCCGGGCAGCAGCCACAATGGACGGCGAGGTCATCGTCTTCTGCGGTGTGGACTTTATGGCTGAAACGGCAGCCATTCTCTCGCCCCGGAAGCCGGTCCTCCTTCCCGCCGGGGATTCCTGCTGCCCGATGGCGGATATGATCACGGCTGAAAACCTGCAAAAGGCAAAGAAGGATCACCCGGGGGCTGCTGTGGTCTGCTACGTGAACTCTTCTGCGGAGGTCAAGGCGGAGAGCGACATCTGCTGCACCTCGTCCAATGCCGTGAAGGTGGTCAATGCGCTTGACGAGGATGAGATCCTCTTTGTCCCGGACCGGAACCTTGGCCGGTACTGCCAGCGGTTCACGAAAAAGAAGGTCATCCCGTGGGACGGGTACTGTTACGTGCACGACCGGATTACCCCGGCCCAGGTGCTCGCGGCAAAACGTGCCCACCCAAATGCAATCGTGCTCGTGCACCCCGAGTGCCGGCCCGAGGTCATCGATCTGGCTGATTATGCTGTCAGCACGTCAGGAATGATACAAGAGGTCTGTTCATCCAAGACTGATGATTTCATCATCGGCACTGAGACCGGCATCCTGTACCGGCTCAAAAAAGACTGCCCCAAAAAACAGTGTTATCCCCTTGCTGAATCAGCATTCTGCCGGGATATGAAGAAGACCAGCCTTGCGATGGTCCGCGATTCACTGGTAACGCTCACCCCCCGAATTGTCGTGCCGGACGAGATCGCTGCACGGGCCCGGTGTGCGATCGAGCGCATGCTTGCACTGCCGTAATCTTCCTCCCCCGGAAACGGTCAGAAACGATAGTGGAACCCCTGACGATGAAACATTGGCTCTGGAGAATCGGGCATGAACGTATGATCACACTGGGAGGCATAAAAATCACTGGAGTGCCCAAAGATGAGGAATGGTTCACGCATCAGGAGCTCGTATAGTTCATGGCGATCTGGATTCCCGTTACTGTGAAAATGAAAACCGAAGTGAGGCCGCCACGGGGGCGCCCCGCGGGGGTGGCGGCAGGTATCGCAAGTTTCCCCTGTGAATAACCAAACCCCATTTCTTGAAAAACTAATCACGAATGCCGCTCTTCCGGCTTCTTCACCTGCGCCATGATCCGGTGATACGTCTCCTCCCCCACGCACTCCTTTGCATACTTGCACCACTGGACGCAGGAGATGATATCGTTGAAGACCTCAAAACCGCACTCGCTGCACTTCACCGAGATGTCATTGGAGAAGAGCTCTACTTCCGCGCCGCACTGCGGGCATTTTTTGATAGCAAGCGTGGGGGTGCGCAGGTTTGCGGCGCCCGGGCAGTGGTCGAGCATATACAATAATCACTGTTCCGGTATTTTGAAGTGCGGGCATGCGGTCATACAGGCCGTGCAGGTTCCCCGGATCTCAACGCAGGTGGCCGCCGCGTTCAGGAGAACTGTCACGAGCCGGGCGCTGTACCTCCCCCGCATCAACCGCCATGCAAGAGGGCGAAACAGGGAGGGGACGTAATCGGTGAGATTCCGGCACAAGGTCTGCGTTACAACCCCGTCATGGATGGCTCCTGGTGTACAGGCCCTGGCGCACCGGTTGCAGTGGGTGCAGGCCGCAGTGCCGTCCGTGACCGGGCCGGGTCCGATAACCCCTTCCGTGACTACTGCCGCGAGTGCCAGCCGGTTGCCGTAGCGGGGATGAATGAGGAGCCCGTTATCACCAAGGGTACCAAAGCCGGCATCCGCAGCACAGTGCTTGAGCGAGAGCCGGCCCCGGAGGATCCCGTCTTCCACAACAAGCTGGAGGAACGGGACGACCGAAATGGAATCAAATCCCTCGCGTTTGAGATGATCACGAAGGGCAGACGCGGTGGATTCAAGGGTTTGCTTGAGGTTGTTCGTCTCTTCGGACTGCTCACTTTCCGTGCCAGAGAAGAGGCGGTCAGGCATCACAACCCCGAAGATGATGATCGTCCGGCAGGAGTGGAGGATATCGCGGGGGTGACGGCCGGCCGGCGCCCGGATGGAGGCAACATCGGCAACACAATAGGCCGGGACATGATGATCGGAAAAGAAATCCGCAAGCGTGTCGGAACTGACGGGACTGGAAGCAGGACGGCACATGGGATAGTGAATTGTTCGTCACGTAAGCCCAAAAAGGGGACGGATAACACGCTCATCATCCACAGCCGGGCTGTTCACGAGATCGGAGACCGCAACCCTGGCCATCGCAGACGCTGGATACGGGACGAGTATTCGAGCAAGGTCCTGAACGGACGGGGGGTCATACGAGAGCCAGCGTTCCTCGTTCTCCCGCGTCAGGATGACCGGCATCCGGTCGTGCACCTCAGCAAGGAGCGGGTTTGCATTGCACGTGATGATGGTGTACGTCATGAGCGGTGCGCCGTCCGGGTCGTGCCACGTGTCGTACAGCCCGGCAAACGCAAAGAGCGGCTCGTTTGGGAGATGGAAGTAGAACGGGGCCTTGTGCGTCCCCTCCTTTTTCCATTCATAGAAACCGGATGCGGGGACAAGGCAGCGGCCGGATTGGAGGAGCGGGGCAAACATCGGTTTTTCTGCAAGGCTCTCGGCCCGGGCATTGACCGGTTTAGGTGCGGTTTTGCTATCTTTGGTCCAGTGCGGGACGAGCCCCCAGCGCATCAGGGCAATTTCGGGCATCTTCTTTTGGACAATGACCGGCATCTCGCTTGCCGGGGCTACGTTGAACTTCGAGCGGGCGCCGATCATCGGGTTATGGACCCGGAACCGGTTGCCGAGATCATCGATGCAGATGAGCGAGTACCGGCCGCACATATTTTCCAATCCGGTTAATTGCCGGGCCGGGTTATGAACCTGCCGGGTGTGAGGGGCGAAACTGTCATTCCAAGTGATGATCGCAGACCGGATCCCGCCGAAATGTGCAGCTTTGACGTTTTTGGGCATATCACCCTGCATTTTCAGGGAAATTCCCGATTGTTTGGCAAATCCAGATGAGGGGCTTATCTGCGGAGGGGTGTTGGTCTGCCAGGATATGGGGGCAATCAGAAACCGGAATGAGCCAGTACTGGAACAGCTACGGACGGGAAGCTCCAGGATATGAATTCTGGAAATGCACTCAAAAGTGCACCCCTTTTGTGCAAAGATGTAATATCGCATCCCGCCAAGTATCCGGCAGGCTATGGCCAGAAACGATCTCCTCGCGGTGCTCAAAAAAACGGCACAGAAAAGACCGGTCTTTCTTCTATCGGAGATCATCTCAAACCCTGACGATGATCTCACCATCGAAGAGCTCATCACCCGGATGAGACCGTCCCTTCCGGGCCTTGGGCTTCTTGCAAAAAAGACCGGCAACGATTATACCATCTCGCGAAAGCCGGCTCACGAGTCCCTGGTAATAACTTCAGAAGAATCCATGCGGCAGGATGCATTCTTTGCTTCCCAGCGGATGCCGCCGGTTCTTGAGGCTGCCATTGAGCAGTACATAGTTAAAAAGACCGGCAAGGATCTTTCCGATCCCGTCATGCTCGACCGGCTCCGTAAGGCCATCGTATTCCAGAAATCGGATTACTGGAAGCCCACCCACCAGCGGGCCCTGAAGTACACCAAAGCCTACAGCGTGCTCGGGTACCTTGCGTACCACTTCCCGGTCTATTTTGTCCAGGCCGAACACCTGCTCGCCATGCTTGCCCGCGACGGGCTCTTAAAAGAGAAGATGACGATCCTCGATGCTGGCACCGGCCCGGGCGTGGTCCCGCTCGCGATAGCCGATTTCTGGTCACGGCTCGATACCGCAACGGCAACCGTGTATTCCATTGAGCGATCGGAGGAGCACATCGAGGCGTTCCTGCACCTCCGGGAGCAGTGCACACAGAAGGGGGAGCGCGTCAGCATCAAGCCCCCGATCAGGGCCGATCTCGTGACGTTTGATTTGCAGAAGATCCCGCAGCAGATCGATCTCATGATCTTCTCCAATGTCCTCAACGAACTCTCAGATCGCTCTATCGACCAGCGGGCAGATCGTGTCCTGAAACTGGCAGAACGGCTTGCGCCGGACGGCTCGATCCTGATCGTGGAACCTGCCGAGGAGACCGCGTCGGTCACCCTCCGGATCCTCTCGCTTGCCCTTAAAAAACGGGGGCTTACGATCCACAGCCCGTGTTCATTCATCTGGGGCACGAACTGCACACCGGACCGGTGCTGGAGCTTTGCCACGGGCCGGAACATCCAGCCCACCCGGATGATGGGCAGGCTCTCGGAATGCGATGAGCCGTTCCGGTACATCAACATCGACATCAAGTACAGTTACGTGGTGCTCCGTAAAGACGAAAAGACAAGGCATTCCTACCGGGTGCCGGCCAAGTCCCGCGTCCTGCGGATAGCGCAGGTCCACCGTCATGTCGACAAACGGGTCAACTTCATTGCCGCAAAGATGTCGGAGAACCTCGGCGATGGCAAGAACCTGATGTTCCGGCTCTGCGACGGCACCGCGGACAAACCGGTCTTTGCCGTGGTCCCCGTGTACCATGTGACACCGGAAAATGAGGTGCTGAAGACCGCACCGTACGGGACGATCCTTGAACTTGACGGTGTTCTCGTCCGGTTCAACAAGGCGCACAATGCCTACAACCTGCTCGTGAGCCGGAATACCCGCATCACGCTGGCAGAAGAGCAAAACCGGGAAGAGTGATCCCCGTCATCCTTTTCATGCTGTAAAAAAACTTCCTCGCTACGGGGGATATAATCCCCCAAACATCAGTGAGGATACCTGCTGCTGCCACGGTGGGCGTCTGTGCCGGGGTTACCATTGCGTATCAATGAGGAAAAAACCGGTTTTCCTGCATTGTTACCGTACATGAGGGTGCCACAAGCATGCCGGGCGACCGACCATGGAAGTCACCGCGGTTTCACCTCTTTTGTGATCCTGCCAACTATGTCAGTACGTATCCGCCGGTCAGGATGGCGTACTGCCCGTCCGGGTTCGTGACCCGGACGTTCATTGTGCCCGGCGCAACGGTCAGCGGGACGGTGAACGTGGTGGAGATGGTATTTGGCGGGGTGACGATCCCGAGCGGGGCGGTATACCGGTAGGTCGTCCCTTCATAGAGCCGGACGCGGGCACCGGCAACGATATTTGTCCCGGTCACGGTGACTGGCACGGCAATACCACGGGCACCGGTGCCGGGCGAGATACCGTTGATCGTCGGGGCCGGGACGGCCCAGACGCGGAACGCGTTCCGGCGGGTATATGACTGCCCGTCCGGGTTCTGCACGGTGATGTTGTAATACCCGATGGAGGCACCGGCCGGAATGTTGAGCGTGCCGGTGATCTGCGTCCGTGCGGGGATCGATTCAACGCTCAGGGGCATGGAGGTCAGCGGTACCGACGGGTCTCCGCGCCAGTAGGTCACCACGGCACCCGGCTGGAAGTAGTTACCCCGCAGGTTTGTGATCGGGACCGCGTTGCCGGCAATGCCGCTCGATGGCGTGCTGCTGGAGATGTACGGGGCCGGGCTTGAGAGAGTGAAATAGTTCGCACGCCAGCCGGTCTTGCCGTCCGGGTTGACGACCGTGATATTGTAGCCGTTGGCAGGGCTTGCAGAACGACCGAGCAGGTTAAAGGTGCAGATCATCTGCGTTGCTGATACCCAGGTGCAGGTGTCCGCGGTGATGGCCCCAAGGCCGGGGCCCTCGAAGCGGGCGGTGGCGCCATCCATAAGGTTCGTTCCCGTGATCCGCTCTATGAGTGGCCAGCCAGAGTACCCGGTGCGGTTCGTGAGGCCGGTCACGGTCGGGAACGTGGAGATGACCCGGAAGGCGTTCCGGAGGGCATACGATTTACCGTCCGTGTTCAGCACCGTGACGTTATAGTACCCGGCAGGGGCATCGTCCGGAATGACCAGCGAGCCGGTGATCTGGGTACGGGTTGGCACAGTAACAGAGGCCAGCGCAAGCGATGTTGACGGGGCGGCCGGGTCGCCATACCAGTAGGTCACAACAGCGTCCGGCTGGAAGTAGTTGCCGCGGAGGTTGGTGATCGCGACCGTTTCGCCCTGCCGTCCGCTCGATGGCGTGCTGCCGGAGATGGTCGGGGCCGGGCTTGCGAGCGTGAAGTAGTTCGCACGCCAGCCGGACCGGCCGTCGGGGTTCGTCACCGAGATGTTGTACTGGTACGTTGTGCTGTTCGGGTACCCGAGCAGGTTGAAGGTGCAGATGAGCTGCGTTGAAGCTACCCACGTACAGCTGTCCGAGGGGATGGTAGCAAGGCCCGGTGCTTCGAAGCGGGCGGTGGCGCCATCCACAAAGTTCGTGCCCGTGATACGCTCGATGACCGGCCAGCCCCGGTACCCGGTGCGGTTCGTGAGGCCGGTCACGGTCGGGGCATTGGAGATGACCCGGAACCGGTTCGCCCGCGTATAGTTCCGGTTGTCCACGTTGGTGACCGTCACATTGTAGTATCCCGGGGGAGCATCAGCGGGGATGGCAAGAGTGCCCGTGATCCGGGTCGCGTTATGGACGGTGACACCGGTCAGCGGAATGATGGTTGAACCCTGGTGGTAGGTGACGGTCGCCCCCGGCTGGAAGTAATTGCCCCGCAGATAGGTGATCGCAATGGTCGCCCCCTGCAGCCCGCTCGATGGCGTGCTGCTCGAGATGCTCGGGGCGGCGCTGTACACGTACGGGTAGTTGCGCCGCATCCCCTGTTTGCCGTCCGGGTTCGTGACGACAAGGTTGTACCGCTGGCTTGGCGGGGCAAGCGGGCTGGTGGGGAGCGTGAAGGTACAGACCATCCGGGTTGAGTTGAGCGCCGTGCAGGACGTTGCATGGATCTCGGGAGGGATTCCTGCGGTGAGGTTGAACATCGCCCGTGCGCCGGGCAGGAAGTTTGTGCCGGTGATGAGCCGGGCAATCGGCCAGCCCCGGTACCCGTAGGTGACGTTGATGCTGGTGACCGTCGGCGCCGGGCCGGTGGGCGTGCAGGGGTAATCCATCTGCATGATGAGCAGGTGGGTTGAGGAAGTCTCGTCAACAAGCCGGACCCGGACCGGGCAGGCATCGACACTGAGGGCTGTTGGCGCTGAGAGGTCGGCAGCGTTCGTGGTCGCCCGGTAACCATCGGTGGAGTTGTAGATGTAGAGGGTTGTTCCGGGCTGGAAGACGATCGGGCCGACCGGCTGGGTCCGGTTGCTGCCGGAGAGCGTGTCGACATAGACGGCGAGGGTGTGGTACGCCCTGCCGGTCTGGTTCAGTTCAGCAGCATCGCCTGCCCGGTGGAAGACCGTGAGGACGTTCTTGTCAGCAAGGGTCTGGCTGCTGATATTTGCCATGATATAGGCGGTCTTCTGCTCAAGGTGGATCTCACCGAGGAAGAGCGCGGCAATGACGATGAAGAGGATGACGACAAGGCACACGATGAGCGTGACTGATACGGATTCAGAGAGGGCGCGATCGTTGTGCATAGTCGGGCTATATTTTTACATTCGCGTTTTGCGGTATATATGCATGAGGGTTTTTTCGTTTTGGTCCGGGGAAAATTCCGGCGCAGTTTTAGGTATTCTGGAGAAAAATACCTGATTTGGGGAGTTCCCCGCGTGAGAAGATCAGGGCACATGCCACACATCGGTGACCGGGGTGTAGGTTGCCGAGGGCAGGATTGCGTAGTCGAGATTGGCCACAGCACTTCCCGTATTCTCGAACATCTTCACCACGATATGATGGTATCCTGCGGTGAGGTGCGTGGTCTGTGTGACCGCGGTGGAACCGTGCAGCCCGCCGTTGTCGATGAGCTGCACCTCATCCACCCAGAGCCATGACCCGTCATCAGAGGTCAGCCTGAATGAGTAATCCGCATCTGCGGGCACATTGAGATACCCGTCCCACGTGACGGAGAAGTCGTTCTGGCTGCCAACAATATCCGCTGGCCATGTCGAACCTCCACCGTCCGTGAAATGGATCGGGTTCTCGATCCGGGTCCCGGCAAGCGCAGTCCAGGTCTGGCCCGTGTAATAGGAGGCAGAAAAGCCTGGAACAAACGCCCCGACGGTGACATACGCGGGCTCTGTTGCCGTTGAAGCGCCGAAATCGTTGGAGGCGGTCAGGGTGACAGGGTAGGACCCGGCAGCCAGGTAGGTATGGGATGGGTTCTGTTCCGTTGAAGTAGCCCCGTCCCCGAAGTCCCATAACCATGCGGTTGCATCAAGGGAGGTGTCGGTAAACTGGACCGCAAGCGGTGCCATGCCGGCCCGGGGCACACCGGTGAAACCGGCCGTGGGAGCGCTACTGGGGATATGCCAGATGCTGCCGGCCGGTGAGAAGGTAAGGTCCGCAACCGCTGCACCGGTGTTCTCGTACATCTTCACCACGACATGATGGTACCCGGCAGTGAGGTGCGTGGTCCCGGTTACCGCGGTGGAACCGTGCAGCCCGCCGTTGTCGATGAGTTGCACCTCGTCCACCCAGAGCCATGAACCGTCGTCTGATGTCAGCGTGAAGGTGTAGTCGGCATCAGCAGGGACGAGCAGGTACCCGTCCCACGTGACCGAGAAGTCGTTCTGCCGCCCGACCAGGCTCACCGGCCAAGTCGAGCCGCTGCCGTCTGAGAAGTGGATGCCGTTATCGACCCGTGTTGCTGCAAGATCACTCCAGCTCTGGCCGCGATAGTAAGAGGCAAGGAAGCCGGGGGTGAAGGATCCCACGGTGATATACCCGGCCTTGGTCTCGGTTGCAACGCCAAAGGAGTTGGAACTTGTCAGGGTGACCGGGTACGTCCCGGCACCGGTGTACGTGTGGGCCGGGTTCTGGACGGTTATAACAGGTGAGCCATCGCCGAAATTCCAGGCCCATGCGGTCGCATCGACGGATGCGTCGGTGAACTGGACCGCGAGCGGGGCAGGACCGGCCCGGGGCACGCCGGTGAAATCAGCGGTCGGTGCGGTGCTCGGGATATGCCAGAGGTTGGAGACCAGCTGGGGGGAGGCCATCCCCGGGGTCTGGTACTGGAGGTCGATGACTGCCGCGCCGGTGTTTTCGAACATCCAGACCGTGATCGGGTAATACCCGGGAGTCATGTGCCGGGTTCCACTCACCGAAGTGTACCCGTGGAGCCCCCCGTTGCTGATGAAGTTTGAGGTCCCGCCAAGGTCCATGAAGGAGCCGTCATCGGATGAGAGGGTGAAGGTGTAGTCGTCTTCGGTGTCGATCCTGATGAGCCCGTCATACTTTGCCGAGAAAGAGTCTGTTTTTCCCAGGTACGCGTTTGGCCAGTTGCTGACATCCGATGCCCGGCCGCTGGCGGAGTCGGCGAAATGGACCCGGTTCACGATCGTGGTCGTGACCGGGACCGTCCAGGCCTGGTCGCTGTAATAGGTGGCAACAAGACCCGGGGTGTACGGCGATGCGGACGCGGTGCCGGAACCCCCGACGAGGACATCCACGGAATTGATCGTGACAGGTATGGTATTGTCGATGGTCTTGATCGTCCAGATGCCTCCTTCGAGATCAACAAGAGGCCCGTAGGTTGGGATAGCGTTGATGCGCTCAGTGAGGCTGTCAACCACGTGATACCCGGTGGCGTCGCGGTAGAAGTACACGGAGTCGCCCGGGTTCCAGGCATAATCGGTGATGAGGGGGGAGGGCCGTGGCGAATGCACCAGACCCGAGGGCGAGATGAGGGTGAACCTCACTTCAGGATAGTGTGCCGACCCGGTCGCATTGAGGGATCCGACATCGCCGTTCTGGTGGAAGAGCCGGATGGCATGGGCATTCAGGTGCGTCGGGATGTCTTCGGCAGACTCCGCGATGTTGATGTTCGTCCTGAGCAGGCTCTCGTACCCGAAGAAGAAGCCCCAGGCTATGATTGCCAGGATGACAACAAGGCAGATGATGAGGGTGATGGAGACGGAGTCTGAAAGGGCGCGATCGGGGGACATGGGAGATAGTATATCTACATTTCTATGGAAAACAATATAAACACGCCGAAAATTGATCTCCCCCGAATTATTAATATTTGAGAGATACTGTAGAGTAATGTGTTATGGACGACCTGAACCCTGGCAGCGATGAACCAATCCTGAAAAAATTCCCAAAAATCATTGTCAATGGCGTCAGGTATGAGGCGGTTCTCACCAACCGGCGTATCGTTCTTACGGAACGCGAGACCGGAAAAATTTTTAAAGATATTTTGTACTCCGCTATCACGCGAGCCGTTTCTGGTGTCAATTCCATTCGCGAACCAACACTTCTGCTCAGCATCAACCCTCCTGCCGGAGAAGAGCGATCGCTTGAACTCATCTTTGTCTATCAGCCCGGCGGCATGAATGTCCAGAACATCGAGTCCTGCGCAGATATCCTGCAAGACCACCAGGTAACGGTACAGAGAATAAAGAGCCCGTACAGCGCCGGGCCAATGAACCGGATTCAGGCACTCACGCCCGGGATGCAGGCCGGGGTGGAGGGCGAGAGTCGTCCCGCGGTTCCCGACATGGGGCTGATGAGTACACTCCGGTCAGGCAGGGAACTCCCTCCTGAGGAATCCCAAAAAACACCGTATCTTATCGCCATTGTGGGGATCGTGGTGATACTCGCCGTCATTGCCGCGGGTGTGTTCATTGCCGGGCAGGGGCCGGATGAGATCATCCCCTCAACAAACCGGAATTCATCGTACCCGGTCCCGACGGAAACTGCGGCACCTACGGTCGTGGTGACAACGACAACCCCCGTTGCCCCGGCACTTACCGTGACCCCGTCGCAGATGACAGTTCCACCCAATGGCATCTGGTTTTCGGTCACGTATCCCGGAAACTTTACCGGAACGGTCAAAGCAAAGGGGTGGGAAACTGCGATTGGGAGTAGCGGCACGTACCTTGTCCAGTTACCAGTCGAGAATGCCCTTATCGAAGGATCGGTCGGGAAGGCTGATGGAACGGGAGATGCCATGGAGGTTGTAGTCTTGAATGGTGGCACTGGCATCTGGAAGGGATCAACAACAAAACCCTATGGGACAATTGAGATCCGTGTCCCGGTAGGTACTGCTGTGATCAGCATGCCGCCCCCAGCCCCTGCACCCACAGAGATTGCAGCTGCCCCGACCCCAGACACCTCGCTGGTTCTGCCGCCCATCCCTGCAACAGGGGTATGGGTACGGGTGGCTTACCCGGGGAACTATACCGGCACGATCAGGACAAACGGGATCGAGCGGGACGTGAACGGTTCCGGCGTCCGTGATTACCAGGTGGCGCTTACCGTCGGCAATGTCCAGGGAATATTTAAAAAAGAAGACGGATCTGCTAAGAACCTGGTCGTCCAGATATACCGGGAAAATACCCTCATCGCTCTTGCAAATACGTCTAAGCCGCAGGGAATCGTCGAGTTCCAGACACTTGTGTAGAGAGAAAACCCATTCCCGATCCGGGATTGCCTGTGAGCTGATAATGAAACGGTGGGAGGAGCGAGGGGAGTATGTCAGGGGAGATTCGGCCCCGGGCATTGTTCCCTCGCCGTTTCGAAAAATTCACCATTCCCGTTAAAATGGATAATCGTCGGCGCTGCTGAAATAGTCATTCAGTTTCTTAAACGTTACCGTTGTCCCGCCACTCGTGACGTAGAACCCGTCTTTGGCAACCACGACACCCTCAAAGGCCTTTCCGGCAAAGGTCACCCGCCCGTTGGGGGCAAATAGTACGCCGGTAATCGTGCTGCCGCCATATCCGGTGAGGGAGATATCCCCGGTGCGGGCGACAACGATCACATTGCTTGCACTCGGTCCACCGGTAGAAGAATAACTTTCTGCAATTATTTTTTTGTTGTTGGTCAACGGTCCTCCGGCCACATAGCCCCGATCAGCATACCAGGCAGCGGGTTTTGCCTGGGGGATAACCGGGTCGGGAATGAGAAATCCCGGGACACTTGCCTGTTTGATGCATTTGTCTGTGATGGCCGTACTCATGCCGTTCGGATAGATGAAATTCCCAGTGTAGTAAATGCGTGCGTTGGCGTCAAGGGTGGGGGTCCAGCCCAGGGTAAGATCCCCGTCAACATATACAATATTATGGATCTTGGCATCTTTTAATTCGAAATTCCCCGCAACATACACATCGCCGTAGATGTCACGCCCCCCGCTCCACAACTTCAGGTTCCCGTTGACATAGATATTCCCGGGATTGGTGGGGGATCCAAGTCCTGCACTCCCGCCATCAAGGGTCAGATCGCCATCTACGTAGATCCTATGGACCAGGAGTTCGGAACCCCCGTTGAGGTCTGATGTAACAAGGGGCCCGGCAATGAATATCGTAGCGTCCGGCCCGATAACACGGGAACCTTCAAAATAAAATTTCGTCCCGAAAACACCAACATTTTCATTGGTGATGAAATCAGAAAATGATTGCTTTACCCTGATATAGTCAGCCCGGACCAGCGTGTTGCTGCCACCACTGTTTGTCGCCGTCAGCGTGACCGTATAATTACCGGCAGTTGTGTACAGGTGCTCCGGGTGCTGGAGTGTGTTGCCGGTCGTGTTGCCGTCCCCGAAATCCCATAACCAAAATTCCGGGAAGTTCGTTGACGTATCCGCAAAACTAACGCTTAACGGCCGTATGCCGGATAATGGTGCGCCATTAAACCCGGCAACCGGTGCCGGGACCGGTGTTGCTGTGGGAGTCACTGTGGACGTGCCCGTGATTGTTACCGGGGTCAATGTAGGGGTCATTGTCCCGAGGTACCGGGTTGTCAGGATCTGCTGGAACTGGTCGCCTTTCTTGTAAATGATATCTACCTTGTTCGGCATGGTGAATTCATACCGTGGGTCAGATGAGAGATCGATCCGGATCAAATCACCAACTGACCAGTCGCTGCCACAATCTGTACAGATCAGATCTCCTGAAGGAAGGAGGTCATTGTCGATACGGACCTCCATCTCCTCAAACGCGAGCATGTTGCCGCCTTCATGGCGGATCTCGATGATTTTTGTTTCATTGGAGATGGAGACCGCGATAGCCGGAAGTTTCTCAGGCGCGGGTTGTGAGAAGAGGGCGAGGGCAACAAGACCAATAGCAGTAACAAGAATCGCAATCAGAATAACGGTCCCTACCATCTCTGCCGCTGCATCTTCACCATGAGAACTTCGTGCCATAGAACCTGCCGGACTATTGAATTGTATCGTCTTCCTGTGTGGATATTCACAACCTGCGTTATTTATTCCTTTTCACCCGGCACTCGCATGGGCAGGCTCGATAGTTAGGGAGAATCGGCGATGCACCACGGACAATAGGGTGCAGCAGCGTTCAATTCAGTGCCGCCCACAACGATATGATCGGCCCTGCCAACGATATGGACTGAGCCCGGGTTCCTCTTCTTCGTATCGATCAGGAACAAACCTGCCGGTGATGGCTTGATGTTGGTCAGTTGGATCGACTGGGTGTTCCTGCCACTGATGATTGGAGTATTATTGACAACAAGCACGGTTTCTGTCTTACGAGAGGGGGTAGTAAGCTGGAGCGTTGATTGCAGGGTGGCGGGATCATAGGACATGACCCGGGTATGGAGAAGCTCCACAGCCGTTGCCGGTCCTGGAACGCTCACCCCGTTGATTTTCAGGTAAACTGGATTTCCTGACAATTCCCAAATTGATGCTGTTACACCGAATGCAGTAAAATAGTCGGTATCCGTTGAGGCGATTGTAATTTGGACCTCGTCCCCGTTCTGGAGGTCCACTTTTTGTCGGGAGCCGGGAGTCGCGGTATTGTTGAAGATTATTGATGACCCACCCGATGTGTCTGTCACGGTAAAGGAGAAAACCTGCCCGGTGGAGAAGGGGACATACGAGGGATCCAGATTCTGTTTATAGAGGCTTACACTGTGCCGGGAAAGATTATCCCGGTACATTCCGACAACTGCAGACGGGGATACATAGTTGTAACAGGAGGGCTCGATAAACCCGGCTTTAGCACATGCGTCAAGTGAGGAGCCTGACAGTTTATACTCAGGAATAACGGCCGGGGTGACCGAGAGCTCTGCCGATCCGGAACGAATGGCTTTTGAACCTGACCCGGTAGGATCATACACGATAAAAACATCGTGGGACTCCGCCGATACCCCGTTAATAACGAGAGTTTTCCCGAGGGACCAGAAATCACCACCGCCAATAATCTCGTGAGGCAGGATGTTCCCGTCAACAACAACAGAGAACTGACCCTCTTTGAGCGCGTCCCCCCCATTGTGATAGAGATACAGGTTCTCAGTATTATCAGTCCCGACCATGAAATTCAGGTTTGGGATCTTTTCAGGAGGGGTCTGGGAGAACATCAGTACTGCAACCAGCGAAACAGCAACCACCACAAGCGAGATCAGGAGAATCGAACTGATGACTTCAGACACACCACGTGAGGTATCGAACATCCGGTCCCGTGAATCCTGTGTTTTCATGATATAAACCCCTCCCTGCAGCTCAGGTCAGCCCCGACATGATGTTGTTGAGAGACACGTAATAATCAACCCGGCGAATGGTTAGAATAACGCCTCCGCTGCCGCTCGCAGGGGGGGAGGTTATCCGCATGTATGCGGTATAACTGTCGGGAGCAATCGTGTTGATACCCGATGAGTACCAATCGGTATCCGAGTCCGCGATAAGACCCCGTTTCCGCGTCTCATTGAAAACACTCAGCCACATGTTGGCACTCTGCATATCCGATACGTTAACAGAAACCTGGACCCAATTGTTCGGGCGGTTATCGACAACGATCTCAGGAGGACGCATCCAGGTATCCACCCGGACAGGGCCGTTTCCACCAAAAGAACTACCGCCAACCAGCTGGATAGGGACGAGGTTCACCATGGCAAGATCGTAGTCAGACTCGTTTTTTGCTTTAATGAAGGAGATTGGGGGGGAGACCCGGCAGGTCTTGCCGGAATCCGATCCGATGTCCTGGGCAAGAAATACTCCCCCGGTCTGGTAGTAATACCGTTGTTGTATCCAGTAATTATTCTGGGACTGGTATTCAAGGATGGAGAGGATGAACGAGTAGTCCCCGCTATTGCTGGTATTGATCCACATACGATCCCCGGGATCTTTGACCGAAATGACTGCCGATGAACCAATGGGTTTCAATAACTGGAGAAAGACTCCCGATGCCTGGGTGTTCCCCCCACCAGTCCCGAGGTTCATCGAGGAAGAAACGGAAATACCCTTCTCATCATTCAGCCAGAGGGAATCGAGAGTGATTTTGTAATCCGTGAACCGGTCCCTGACATCGTTCATGTGGGAGATCTCATCTTCCCTACCCTCAGCAGGAACAGCGTACATCATCCACAGCGCCATGGCAGCGATGATCACGCCCAACAACAGGACAAAACCCACGACCTCCGATAAGCCGTACTCATTCCGCTCCGCCGCTGCACCGTCTCTCATGATCTATTAATTCGTATGTGGCCTGGCTAATAAAGATATACTTCGGAATACCGGCAGCGGGGAAATCAATGGGCCTGATCATTGCTGAGCCACGGCCGGATACAACCGGAGCCCGCGAGCCGGCGCTGAAGAATTGTGTACCCACGCGACCCCCCCTCACCCATGATCCCTGCAAAACACAAATCACCGGTGAGAATTCTGGTCCAGAAGACCCGGAAAACCAAAGGGGCGTGGGGGGGTCGCATGGGTACAAAAATATTTCCGGGCCGGAAACCCGGCTGCCCCATGCAGGACCATTCCATGAAATCACCGGTGTGAACTGACAGGAAAAGACGATCATACCACGCAATCCGGGGCGGTCGCGGACCGGCCCTTTGTACCCACGCGACCCCCTCTCCCCGCACCCTGCCCGGTGTGCGGGATCCGTACGGGCAACATCCATGGATAATCGGAATTGCGTGACCGGGATTAACTCACCCCATCACCTGCCGCTAAGAAGAGTTTTCTTATCCCGCACGCCAAATATCATGATCACAGATCGGGCCTCCCAACAGGGCCCGGGATTTCCCCCCACCATGACACTCTCCAAAGGCTGTATCCTCTGCCACCAGGGCGCAAAGATGGTCCTCTTTGTTACGGGACGGTGCCACCGCAGCTGCTGGTACTGCCCGCTCTCGTCCGAACGGAAAGGTACCGACACCGTGTACGCCAACGAGCACCCGGTCGATATCCCTGCCCAGATCATCGAAGTGGCAGAGAGCATGAGCGCCCTTGGAACCGGGGTCACGGGCGGCGAACCGCTGCTGGTCCTTGACAAGGTAACGGAATACTGCCGGATGCTCAAAGAGCACTTCGGGGCGGAACACCAGATCCACCTCTACACCGCAAAAGCCCCGACCGTCGAAGACCTTGTCGCAATGCAGGGGCTCGTGGACGAGATCCGGCTCCACCCGCCCCGCGAGTGCTGGGACCAGATCCTTGATTCGGCCTACCTTACGTCCGCGCAGCAGGCAAAGGCCATGGGATTCGATATCGGGATCGAAGTCCCCGCCCTTCCCGGCCTTGAACTCTTAATCCCTGCTCTCCCGTACCTCGACTTTCTGAACATCAACGAACTCGAATGGGGCGACACGAACGCGTACCAGATGCGGGAGCGGGGCTATGAACTCGCCGACGACCTGCATAACGCCATTGACGGGGCAAAGGGCTGGGCGGAGGAGTTGTGCAAACACGACAAGGTGCACTGGTGCTCCTCGGCATTCAAGGACTCGGTCCAGCTCCGGGAACGGCTGAAACGGATCGCACAGAACACCGCACGGCCGTTCGATGAGATCACGGGAGACGGCACCATCGTATACGGGGTCTTTGAACCGGTATCCGGCAGCACCGGGGCGTGTGCTTCATTCATCGCGGAGCGGTTCGAGCCGGACAGCTATGCCATCTTCCCGGACCGGATCGAGATGGCCTGGTGGCTTCTCGAAAAGCACAGCGATGAGCTTGACGGGACAAAGTACGTCATCGAACGGTACCCGAACGGGGGAATGGTGGTGGAGAGGACGCCCTTATGATCTTCCGGAACCTGATCGATCCTCTCTACGAGCGGTACCTGCGCGTCCAGTGCCGGCACGTGCCCAACCACATCGCCATCATCCAGGACGGCAACCGGCGGTATGCCCGGCTCTTTGGCATGGATACCGCAGACGGTCACCGGGCCGGTGCAGACAAGACCGAGGAGATGCTTGACTGGGCGCACGACCTCGGGGTCCGGCACATCACCCTCTACACCTTCTCGACCGAGAACTTCTCGCGGGACAAGAACGAGGTCGACCACCTGTTCGTCCTCTTCCGTGAGAAGTTCAGAAGCATCCTTACCGATGAGCGGGTGAAGAAGTACAAAATCCGCGTCCAGATGGTCGGGGACCGGTCCCGCCTTCCTGCCGACCTTCTTGAAGCGATTGATGCTGCCGAGAGCGCGACAAGGGATCACACCGGCTTCTGCCTCAACATCGCCCTTGCCTACGGCGGCCGGAACGAGATCGTGCTTGCCGCAAAGGAGATCCTTTCCGGGGTAGCGAAAGGGACCATCGATCCGGCCGCCATCGATGCCGGCACGGTCGCACGGCACCTCCACGGGAGCAGGGGCATTCCCCCGGTCGATCTCATCATCCGGACCGGCAACGACTGCCGGACCTCAAATTTCCTGCCCTGGCTTGCAAGCGGCCACGAATCGGCCGTCTACTTCTGTGCCCCCTACTGGCCGCTCTTCCGGAAGATCGATCTGTTGCGGGCGATACGCATCTACGACCAGCGGGTTTCATCCCAGCCCTGATACCGTCAGAAGCGCGAACGGATCGCTGGCTTAATGCCGTGGAACACACAGAACACATCCTGGTACATCATGGCAGCAAAAAAGGAGCCGGGACGTGCGTGGCGCACTACCTCCGTGCTGGTACGGGCAGACATTTTTGCGCAGGCACAGGAGCGGGGCATTGATATCAGCGACACCTGCAACCAGGCGCTTGCAGACCTTCTGGGTGTTGATTACCGGCAGCAGCAGCTCGATTCGGTACCTGTTCCGCCACCGGTCATCATTGCAAAGGACGGGGGAGTCCAGGATAGCGTCGCGCGTGCCCCGCAGACGTCCCCCCGGCCGCCGGTCATCAACGCGGATGACCCGAAGGCGGCAGGAACGATCGCCACGACCAGACGCCAGCCGGCAAAGAAAACTGCCGCCCCGCCCCCGCAGGAACCGCCGGCTCCCGCCCCGGAAAAACGACCTGCCGAAGCCACCAAAGCGGCGGCTCCTGCCCCTGCTCCAAAGGGAAAGCGAACGGCACCAAAAAAAGCAGAGAAAGGCGATCCGATCAAGAAATTCATCGCGGCCATGATCGTCCGGGAGGACGATTCGTCCGCCGTCATCGCCAAGGAAGAGCTCTACCAGATCTTCTCCCGGTGGTGCCGGGAGCAGAAGGTGAGCATGGTGCCGGACCAGAAAGCCGTAACCGTTGCCCTGAAGACACGGTTTGCGTTCACCGAGAAGAATGCCGGTGGGAAACCCTGCTGGACCAACGTCCGGTTTACCCGATAATTTTCGGGAGCGGGAAAAAACCGTTCTCCTTTTTTTTTTAGTTCTGGTGAAATCACGCCCACAGTGTCATTTTGTGGAATTGCGAGGGTGACCCTCTCTCTACCTGAAGAGGAGGGAGGCAGCCTGCGGGGGCAAGCCCTTACAACCCCCGGATCTATGATTCAGTTTCTGGCGCCCATTTGCGGCCTGCTCCACAAAGGCGAGGGTCGATGAGACCCCGGGCGCCCGTGGCTCGATCGCAGATCCATTTTATGATTTCTGACAGGTTACCCATGAAAAATGGCGCATTCTGGAATGGATGATGGGGGTTGAGACCCCCATGCCCCCGGAGATGATGAACCCCGCCGCCCCCGAAGGGGCACCCCCGCGGCGGCCTCAATTCGGGTTCATATCATACCCGGTAATCCGCCCCGCCGTGCCTCGCAAGAGACTTTGAGGCGGGGTAATATTCCCCCAAAAATGAGTTACAGTTTTTCATAGTTCGGGTGTGAACTCGCGTTCATGCACGTTTCTACAGAGCACTTTTCCCAGCCCACGAAATGACAGGGGAGTAGCCCTCAAACCCTTCACTTCCCGAAGCGCCGCATCCGGCTCTGGTAGTCCCGGAGGATCCGGAGAAGATCGACTTTCCGGAAAAACTTCCAGTTGACATCGGAGAAGAAGAGCTCGGAATAGACCGACTGCCAGATGAGGAAATCGGTCAGGTGGTCGCCCCCGCTCTTGATCACCACGTCGGGAGTATACTGGAATGTCAGGTACGAATCGAGCAGTCCCTCGTCCACCTGCTCGGGTGCAATATGATCCTCGGCCATCCGGCGGATACAGGAAGTGACCTCTTCCCGGCCGCTTTTGCCGATGGCAACCACAACATCCATCCCCGAGCCGGTCTCCTCGATCGTTTCGCCGGTATGGAGATGCAGCCGGGCAATCAACCCGATCGTCCGGATTGCCGGCAGGCAGCGGGCCATCTCGTCCGGGTGTTGCGTTGCGATATGGAAGGTCAACCCTTTGATCGCCCCGCCTTCTTTTGCGTTCTTTAAAGAGACGGACGCGGAGACATCCCTGCACCATGCGGTAACGCGATAGAGGTTCTCCGGTTCATCCATCATGTCCCGGCCGCTGATCATGAAACAGACCTGCCCGGGAAGTACGGTGATCTGCCGCAGGAGCAGGTGTTCAAGGAGCCAGTAGATCATGCTCTTCCAGTATTGTCATTTTATAGGTAAATATCCTTGAGGATCCAAAAGGCAGGATCCGTGCCCCGTCACATGACGAGGCTGAGCAGCCGGAAGGCAATGGCGCCGCACACGATGGCAAGCCCGGTCTCCAGCGCAGTAATCCCGAGTGTTTTCTTCCAGCCGAACTCTTTTGCCAGCGCAAGGATCGTGGAGATACAGGGAACATAGAGCATGGTCACGAGCGCAAAGACGATGAGCTGGACCGGGGTCATGATGGTGGAGAAGACGGTTGTCCCGAAGATGGCGGCAAGGGCAAGGAGCGTCATCTCCTTTCGTATGATACCAAAGACAAACACAACCCCGGTCATGACCGGAAGACCCAGCAGAAGCACGGTTACCGGGGACAGGAGCGTGTTGATCGGTTCCAAAAAGCCGAGGGCATACAATGCGGTGATAACGATACTTCCCACGATGTACGAGGGAAGGACGATCCAGATGAGCGATTTTGTCCGCTGCCACGTCTGCCCGACCACGACAGGGACGGACGGGACATGGTAGTCGGGCATCTCCATGATCATGCCGACAGACTCGCCCGGCAGGACCCTGAATGCGATCCTGCCGAGAACAACGATGAGAATGAAATCGAAGAGGTAGAGGGCCAGTGCCCACCAGATGTTCACAAACGCGGCAACCACGCCAAGGATGACGATGGTCCGGGCTGAGCAGGGAACGAGCGTGACAAGAAATGCTGCAAGGAACTTCTGCTTGGGGGACTCGATGATCCGGCACGAGAGGCAGGCAGGTACCGTGCAGCCAAACCCGAGCACGAGCGGGATGATGGCTTTGCCGTGGAGGCCCATCTTGTGCATGCCCCGGTCGAGCATTAAGGAGAACCGGGTCAAAAACCCGGAGTCCTCGATGAGCGCAAGGAAGAGGTAGAACGGGATGACATACGGGATGATGAGGGTCAGCGCTGCCACAAACCCGGTCCATGCCCCGTTGAAGACGATATCCGTAACCGATCCGGAGATGAGCGGTTCGACGGGAGCTAAGAGGGAGAGGTAATGGAGCATAATTTCAGAGATCGCTGCACCGATGATGAAAGTCCAGACCAAAAGCCCGCCAATCGTTGCGATGAGCAGGAGGTACCCGAGGAACGGGTGGAGGGCAAGACGGTCGATCTTTTCGGTTACGTTCATCTCCTGCTGCCCGGCAGTCTGGATCGTCACCACATCGGCAACCATCTGCTCGGCTGCATGGTACCGTTCGCCGCTCAGGATGGTGCCGACCGGTTCGCCATGCATGGTTTCGAGTTCGGCTCCGAATGTCCGTGCAGCGGTGACCGCATCCGGGGACTCCTTTTTTACCTCCCAGACGGTATCCGGGTCCCCCTCGAGCAGCTTGATCGCCGTCCAGCGGGCCGGGTAGTCACCGGCTTTTACCGGGAGCAGGGCGGTGATCTTCTGGATCCGATCCTCCACTTCCCTCCCATACAGGATGACATGGGGTTTGGGGCGGGTCCGGATTGCAGTAACGATGGCATCCGAGAGCTCAGCCATTCCCTTTCCCTGGATTGCTACCGTGGGAATGACGGGGACTCCCAGCAGGGTGGAGAGTTTGAGAAAATCAATACTGATCCCTTTCTGCGCCGCAAGGTCCATCTGGTTCACGGCAAGGATCATGGGGCTCTCGAGTTCGGCAAGCTGGAGGGTAAAAAAGAGGTTCCGCTCAAGCGCCGATGCATCGATGATATTCACCACAATGTCGGGATGGTCGTGGGCAATGAACTCCCGGGAGACCTGTTCCTCGGTCGAGAGGGCGGTGATGGAGTAGATGCCCGGGAGATCGATGATCCGGATCCGGTGGCCCTGGTGCTGGAGGATCCCCTCTGCCCGCTCTACGGTCTTTCCCGGCCAGTTGCCGATATCCTGGTCGACACCCGTGAGCTGGTTGAAGGTCGCGCTCTTGCCGACATTGGCGTTGCCGGCAAGGGCGACCATGTATTCCCTGATTTGGCCATGATGCCTGAACTGGTGGCCGTGACCGTGCCCGTTGTGCCCGTGACCCCCCGGCATTTAGGAAGTCTCCCTACCTGCGGAAACAAAGATGTGATCGGCAATGGCATGGTCGATGGCGAGCCGTGTTTTGCGCACGCCGATCTCTACCGGTCCCTGGAGGGGGGCTTTCCGGACGAGCTTAATCTCGGTCCGGAGCGTGAGGCCGAGATCGGTGAGGCGCTGGACCACGCCGCTGTCGCCGCGGATAAAGGCGATGATCCCTTTCTGGCCGGGAGTGAGGGAGGTGACGGGCACAAGAGATTCCTGCCGGAGGGGATAGGCAGCGGCAAGTTTTGGATTGTCCTGGCATTCAGTACAGCTGCCCACCTGCCGGTCGCAGGGCCCGATCAGGCTCCCGTGGGGGCACCGGGCGGGCGCGTTGAGCATCTTGCAGAGGGCATACTCGGTCTCGTCCGAGAGCGTGTGCTCCATCTTACATGCCTCGTCGTGGATATTCCCTTCGCCGATATGCAGCACATCGGATAAGAAGACCTCGAGGAGCCGGTGGCGGCGTTTCACCTTGGACGCCATCTCCCTGCCGGTCTCGGTGAGGTTCGCACCCTTGTACGGCACGTAGCTGACAAGGCCCTTGTCTGCCAGGGTCTGGAGCGCTTCGGTGACGCTTGCCGGGGCCACTTTCATGCACCGTGCGATTGAGGAGGTCTTGGCTATCCCCTCTCTCTCCTCGATGTCAAGGATGCTCTCCAGGTACTCTTCCAACTGTTCTGAGGCCATGTGAAAATATTTAGGACTCCCGAAATTAATAAGATTTCGGTTGTCCGAAAAATCTGCCGGACAGGGAGTGCCGGACCATACCAAGGGGCGGCACGGGAGATGTTTTGGCAAGGCAAGGAGATGCCAACCGGTTTTGTTTGGGAGGTGACAGGAGAGATTATTAACCTTCTGATGAAATGATCTCACTATCAATGTACCTGTACAAGACCGGCATCGCCCAGATCGATGATATCAGCGGCGGGCTCGAAGCGGGAACCAACATCCTGATCCTTGCACCCCCGATGAGTTATGCCGAACAACTGGCATATGCCCTCACCAAACCCCTGCAGGGCGAATATTCCATTGTCCTCTCCACCAATGAACGGGCTTCTGAAGTCATCGACTTTTTCAAACTTGCCGGTGCCGACAAACGATTTACCGGGGTGATAGATGCCATCACCAAGAGCTCAACCCCCGGCCTCACCGACACCACGCGGCTGATGTTCGTCTCAAGCCCGACCGACTTAACCGGCATCGGGATCAAGTTCTCGAACATGATCGAGTCGATCTTCGAGGGGGATTTTTCCGAAGGGGAGACCGGGCTCTTTCCCCCGCCAATCAGGTTCTGTGTCAACTCCATCTCAACCCTCCTGATGTACCGCCGGCTTGAAGTTTTGTACCAGTTCCTTCATGTCCTGACCGCAAAACTCAAAAAAACCGAGGGGATCGGGATCTACGTGCTGAACAACGAGTCGTTCGATGACAAGACCCTCTCCTTGATCAAGCAGCTGATGAACTGTGTTATCGAAGTGAAAGTGGATGCAAACATAAGTTCGTTCCGGATCCAGGGGATCCGGGGAGTGACGGGCGAATGGCTGAAGTTTACCGTCACCAAGGGACAGGTGGTGATCCTCCCATGATATCGACAGGTGTTGCAGGTCTGGATGAACTGCTCGGAAAAGGTGTCCCGCGGGGAAGCCGGGTGCTGTACAGTCTCGAACCGGGTGTTGACGGCCAGCTCTTCATGATCACGTCCCTCTCGTGCTCGCTCAAAAAGGGGCTCTCGTGCCTGGTGATCCACCCGAACGCAACCGTGGGTGCGTTCCGGAACGATGCCGTTACCCGGTGCGGGGCACGGCTCGACTTAGAAAAGACCGGGCAGGTCATCTTCCTTGATGCCATTGACCGGGAGCGTATCCAGAAGAGCGCAAAGACCCCGGAGGCACAGGCGCGGGAGTGGCAGGCTCGGATTGAGAAGATCTGCTCGGAGAACAGAGTCGATGTCATCTTTGCCTACCTTGACCTGCTCAACGAGGATTTCGGGCTCAGTACCGCTCTTCAGATCTTAGAAGCCGGAAAGAGTGGTGAAAAGACCACCCTCTTCATCGAGCACCTCAATCTTGAGGGAAAGAAACTCATCGACCGGTTCATCAGGGAATTCCACTTTGACCTTGTCATGGCAGTCCGGTCCTCCGACCGCCCGGTTCCCCACTTCACCTACTTCACCATCGTCCACAGTTCCTGGAACGCGTCGGTCTCCCGCTCGGTCCCGTTCATTATATCCGAAAACCGGATCGTTCCCTACATCCCGAAGATTGTCGTGACCGGGCCGGCACAGTCCGGAAAATCAACGTTTGTTGCCACGGCTACCGAGGGCAACCGGCCACAAGACCGGACCAGCCAGGAGCGCGAGCCGGTCCCCGAGGTCATGGACTATGGGTGGCTCCGGTGGCGGGATTTTGAGATCAGCCTGCACGGCACCCCCGGCCAGGGGGAGTTCGACCCGCTCATCCCCCCGGCCCTCAAGCATGCGATGGGCGTGGTTCTCATCATCGATGCCACAAAACCGGATACCTTCCCCCGGGCCCGCCAGCTTATCGGCATGATCTCAAAAAGAAAGATCCCGTTCATCGTTGCTGCCAACAAGAGCGATCTGGCCGGCAGCATGGCAGCAGGAACGATCCGTAAGGAACTGGACCTCAATAAGGTGATACCCATCTGCCCGGTTGCCGCAACGAGACCTGACGATGTCCATAAAGTCCTTGAAGCGCTGGTGGATTACATCACCCAGTATTCTCCGTGAGGATGAGCGTATGCAGAATCGTTTCTTTTTTTGGGGGCTCTCATGCTGACCTTTGTCGGGCTCGGCCTCTTTGACAAGACCGACATCTCAGTAAAAGGGCTCCGGTGCATCGAACGGGCGGATGCCGTCTTTCTCGAATGCTATACCTCCCGGCTCATGGGGACCTCGATCGAGGAACTTGAAGAGTTTTACCACAAGCCCGTCCGCCCGCTCTACCGGGAAGATGTGGAGCAGCACCCGGACGAGATCCTGACCCTTGCGCAGGAGAAGGAGGTTGTCTTTCTCTGTGCCGGCGACCCAATGGTCTCCACCACCCATGCAGACCTCCGGATACGGGCAGATGAACGCGGCATTCCGACTGCCATCATCCACGCCGCATCCATCTCAAGCGCTATCTGCGGCCTCTCGGGGCTCCAGAACTACCGGTTCGGGAAGTCCTGCTCGCTCCCGTTCCCGCAGAAGAACTGGTTCCCCACCACACCGTTCGATGTCATCACCGCCAACCTCGCCCAGCGCCTTCATACGCTGGTCTATCTCGACATCCAGAACGAGCGGTACATGACTATCCCTGAAGCGGTGGAAATCATCGAACAGATTGCAAGGGACAAAAAGACCAATATCCCGCTCTATGTCGGCATTGCCCGGGCAGGGTCCGATACTCCCGTGGTCCGGGCAGGGCCGGCAGACCGGATGCTCACCGCAGAGTTCGGAGCCCCCCTCCACATCCTCATCGTGCCTGCCGGACTGCACGACATGGAACAGGAGTACCTGGAGAGGTTTGCCGGGCTATGAAGATCGAAGAGGTGCACCTCCTCCTCTCGGCTGCCCTGAAGGCGACCCGGATCCCGGTACCGCCCGGAACGGCCCTCCATGCGGTCGCACAAGACCAGCTTGAAATGGCCCGGGCGTACGAGAGCGATGGCACGACCTTTTTTGGATCGGGCGACCCGGTCAATGCCCATGCGGGTTTTTTTTATGCCTTCGGGTGGCTCCACTTCGGGTGTGCGTATGGCACGCTCGTTACCGAAATGCCGGTTCCTCCCTGCCCGTTCATCCGCCCCTGCGGGCGGCTTCCCTTAACAGCGAGCGATAAACTCCACGAGAAGTCCTCGCGGTATGAGCGGCTGCTTACGACCGCGAGCGCTTCTGTCACCTGCGCACCGGACCCGTCAACACCGGCATACCTGCTCGCAACCCGCACCATCCAGGTTGCAACAACCAGTGCCCGGCAGGGGAGATGGTATCGTGAGGTGAAGCGGGAGGAGGATGCCCTGGCACATTTCAGTTATGGGCACGGGTGGCTGGATGCCGGTGTCCGGGCAGGACTTTTTGCCATCCATGCCAACCGGGAGATCTTCACGGTCGATTGAGGGGAAGGGGAGAACGGGGGGCGGTGAATGGTGCCCGTATCGTTACAGGGCAAGGATAAAACGGTTATACTATTGACCATAACCTGAAAGGAGAATAATTGGAAGGATCGGACATGGACAAATCCCAGGTGAAATGGATCTATATCTCGGTGGGGTTCTCGTTAGTTGTCCTTGTCATCATCCTTGCCCTGACCATCAACGAAAATACGGTCACCTACCTCCAGGAGATCAACCCGGTATTCCTTCTCCTCGCATTCCTCACCCACGTCCTTACCATGGTCTTCTGGGCAATGCGGGTCAAGCTGATGTCCGGCTCGCTCGGGTACCGGATCGGGTTCTGGTACAGCCTCAACCTGGTCTTTGCCAACCTGCTTGCATCGGCTATCACCCCGGCACAGGCCGGCGGTGAACCAGTCCGGATCCACGAACTCTACAAGGCGGATGTGCCGCTCGGGGACGCTACGGCCATCGTCATCATGGAGCGGGTGCTGGACGGGATCGCCCTTGCAGGGCTTGCCGCATTCTCCATGATCGTCTTAACCGACCAGTGGAAGAGCCTTGGCGCGGTGTCCGAAGCAATGGTCTTTGTCACCTGGATCTTTGTTGTCGGCTGCCTCTTCCTCTTCTACCTTGCCATCAGGCGGCCTGACGTGGTAAAACAGGTGGTGAGACGCTGCACGGTCTGGCTTACCCGGAAGTGGGAGAGCGGGCGGGTTGAGGCGCTCGTGACCCGGGCCGACAAGGAGATCGACAACTTCCAGGGCGCAACCATCCGGTTTGTCCGGACTGCCAAGGGAGGCCTTGCCTGGGGGATGGTCTTCACCCTGCTCTACTGGGTCTCCGAGATCATCACCGCGTCCCTGATCCTGGTCGGGCTCGGCCAGCCGCCGCTCATCCTTGAATCCTTCGTGATCCAGCTCATCCTCGCCATCCTGATGATGATGCCCTTAACCCCGGGAAGCTCCGGTATTGCCGAGGTGGGGGCCACATCGATGTACGCCCTCTTCATCCCGGCCTCCATTGTCGGGATCTTTGTTGTCATCTGGCGCATTGTCCTCTATTACTTCAACATCGCTCTTGGCATTCTCTCAAGCATCATCATCGTGCGCCGGGAAGCCCGCCGGTGCGAAGAGGAACAGGGAAAATCCACCTGAACCCTTATCAATAAGAACGGCAATCACTGTGCACGGTATGGCACAGGTGAAATGCGGGGTGAAAGGGGTCTTTGTCGCCATCAATGATTCGGCAACGGTGCCGCTCGTGGTGTTATCCGACGGCAGCGACCGCGTGCTCCCCATCTTCATCGGGATCTGGGAGGCGGTCTCGATCAACAGCGCCATGAATCACGAGCTGCTTCCCCGGCCGTTCACCCACGATCTTTTTATCGACCTGTGCCAGAAATGTGCCATCAGGATCCGGTTCCTCCAGATCGACAGCATCGTGGACGGGGTGTATTATGCCCAGCTCGTCCTCTCGACTGCCGGCCGTGATGAATATCTGGACTGCCGCCCGAGCGACGGGATAGCCCTTGCCATCCGGGGGGATGTGCCGATCTTTGTTGAGGAGAGCGTGCTTGAGGAAGCCGGGCAGAAGAACGAGGACCTCCCGCAGGTTGTGGATCTCGCGTCGTTTTTGCAGAAATAGCTGCAGGTCCGCACCGGCCGGAACCGAGGTGACATACAGCGACCCGGTAGCCGGCACCAGGTTGAGCGGGACCGTGGTCGTACCGGCGGTTACGGTAACCGGCTGGGTGATTGTACGATATCCGTTGAGCGTGGCTGTAAGAGTATGGCTGCCAATGGCAAGATTGGGGATTGTAACAGGGGTCGTACCTTTCGCAACCCCATCGATGAATATCGCGGCACCTGTCGGGTTGGAGACAACAGACAGTGACCCGGTTGTCGGGGGGAGCGCCCCCATGGGGGGGTCAGGCGGTGTACTTTTGGCCCTCAGGAAACCCGGACCTGTGATCGATCCTTACCGTGAACTCCCTTTTTTGCTGTTCCGGAAAACAGCGTCCCACACAAAGTACACCGTCCGACCCCCCCTTGTTGTTACCAAAATGTGAGCAATTTCACGTCATACCAATGCAAAAACGGATGAGGGGGGTCGGGCAGGGGCATTGTGTGGTGCAGGAGGGACGGTTAGCCCACTCAGCCGGATCATGTGTGTCCATATCCGTATCCGGCATCAGCGGCTCGGTCCGCAGCGGCCAGATTACGTGGTTGACCTCTTCGCCATCGGTCCACGCATCGTCGTCCGAGTCCTTCATCAGCGGGTGCGTGCCTTCGTCC
>PGYK01000001.1 GCA_002839605.1 Methanomicrobiales archaeon HGW-Methanomicrobiales-3
GCAAAATAGCGGGCCGTAAACACCCCCTTTTTCCGGACCTATTTCAGGACAGCCCAAAAAAGGGGCTGCCGGATGGCCGTTATGACCGTTTAAACGGGGTTCGAGTGGAAATTTACCCCCGCTTACGTCGGAGAGGGGGCCAGCTTTTGGTAATTACCCAAAGCCTGCTGCACGAGCCGGCACTCCTGGTCGGTCTTTGCCTGCCGGAGGGAGCGGCTGAGTTTGGGGATGTGCGTGACAAGCAGGACCATCTTCTCGTGCCAAATTGCATCATACGGAAACGGGGATTATTCTAAGATTACCCTAAACGAAAAAAATTTTTGAAACGCCAATTAGATGTGTTTTAGTATTTCCGTTGTATAAAAATCCAAAATGCGATTTAGTTCATTGAATGGGAGCTCATTTACTTTTAAAATGTTGCCGTGACTCATATCATCTCTCGTCTTCTTACATTTAATAAAATCATTCACATCATCGGAATAGTGTTCAGGGTTTAAGGTGCCAGCGATAAAACAAAACTTTATAGCGAGTGTCATTCTATTCGTATCTTCAAAATTACTATCGAAAAGAGGAGTTACTTTCGATTCATCATACCCTTCGCTTTCCTTCAAGTAAGTTTCAGACTGGCTTTTTTCGAATATTTTAAACGTTTCATTGGTTAGAATTTCCATGCAAAAAAATCCAAAGAGAAATTTTTTCCATTTGTCTTTTTCATTAAGCATTGCCATACGCCAATGAACGATTTTGCTTAGTAATTCATTTTGAAGTGCACTCCTCATTACTGAAATCAATTGTTCATGATCAACTGATTCGTATTTTTTACCTACACTTAAATCACCAATACCAGAGAAAATTCCGGGATTTCTGAAAAAAATAGTTTCATTGACAACAAAAAAATAATTTTCAACTAACTGCTTCGAGAAAAAAGAATTATCGAATTCTTTCAAGAGACAAAATGCAACTTTGTCAAAGATTTCAGTATACGGTAATTCTTTAAGACCTTTTTTGAAATGATTCAAAAATTTCTGATATTGGGCGGTGGTATCTAGATTGAAATTTTCATATTCGTGAACGTCAATTTTTTCCTCAATTACAATTGTGGTGTACCACTTAAATTTTGTAAAACGATCAGTATGTAATCTTATTTCAGCAATGGAATCTCTAAGGAGCTCTTCACTTGATTTACTCATATCCACAGAGTTTCCGAAGGTTGCCTTGAAACGTATCAAATCAATTCCATCGACAGTTTCTTTAGCAGAAATAATGTCTTCAGGGACTTTTCCAAAATAGCACTTTAATTTGTATCCATCTTCAGGAAAAGCATTGATACACAATGGTTCAATAGGGATGATTTCATTTGAGCTTTCAGGATCATGATAATAGGTATTCGTTGCGTAAATCCGAAAAACCACAATTTTCGCACTTTCACAACTTTTATTTTCCAAACCTAACACCCTCCACCACCGCGATCTCCTCCGGTGTCAGCCCGTAGAGCTCGTACACCAGCGCATCGATCCGCACGTCCGTTGCATCGATCTCCTGCTGCACGAGCCGGCGCTCCTGGTCGGTCTTCGCCAGCGGGAGGTAGCGGTTCAGTTCCAGGATGTGCGTTACGAGCGAGACCATCTTGTCGTGCCGGGTCTTGTCCGCGAGCTTGTCGAAGTCGGGGACGTAGATGGGGAAATTTTTCAACACAACATATGCGGGCATAAAAAATCCGCCACGAAGTTTTGGCAAATTTGTTTCGAATAAGAAATTAGTTAATTTACTGTTTAAAATCCCAAGCAAATATTTGTCTGCTCTGGGCATGATGAAACATTTATTGTTAGCAAAACACTGTGAGTCATCAAATGTAAATTGAGGACCTGAGCAAATTTCTGGATAGATTATTTTTGGTTTTTCAAATTCATCATAATACTCACAAGCCCGAAGTTCCCACCAATAATCTCCTTTATCACACCGAATGTCAGCGGCTTCTTGGAAGGAGGCTAGATGCTGTGCCACAACCGGATAGTTTTCTCTGAACCATTTCCATTTATTTTTTGTTTCACCGGATTGTGAGTTTGTCCATCCTTTCGGGATGAAGATCAGGAACTTTTCACTTTGAGGATAATTATATCTCTTGATGTTTTTCCCAAGTAGGAACGGTTTAATCAAATCAGCACTTTTTGAATCTTCCTCGATAATTTTATTTTTAATTTTTACATCAATAACAAATGCTTCGGTAAGACCAGTGATAATACCTCGAAAATCGTCTCCCATTATGTAATCGTCCAAAGATCGTCCCACGCTCTTCAGTTTCTTCAGCAGCAGCTCCGTCCGCTTGTCGCCGAGCGTCCAGCCGCCGTCCGTGAGCGTGGCCTGCTCGATGGGGTGCCGGTGCGTTTGCACATAATCCGCCAGGTCCGGGAAGTCGAGCGTCTCAACCTTTGAGATGCAGATCTCTTTGGCCGGCTTCGCGTTCCGGACCCGGAGGATGCACGGGTACGTGGTCGCACTCTTGAAAACCGGGAGATCACCGAAGTCCACGATCTCCTCGATCTGTTTTGTCAGCAGGAACTTCCGGAGCGGCTTGCCATAGTTCGCCCGCATCCACTTGTTCGCCACAATGTACGAGAAGATCCCGCCGGGACGCAACAGCGAGATGCCCTTCTCAATGAAATACGCGTACAGGTCGGCAGTCCCCTGGTACACCGCGTAGTGCGACTGGTAGTAATTCTTCTGGTCCTTTAAGGACTCCTGCCGGACGTACGGCGGGTTGCCGATCACCACATCGAACCCGCCCGCCTTCATCACATCGGAAAATTCGGCCTGCCAGTCGAACGCGTTCGTCCGCTTCCGCTCCCGCATATTGAACGGGTGCTCCTGCTTCAGGTCAAAATAGTCCGGCGCAACAAGCGAGTTCCCGCACCGGATGTTCCGGTGCAGCGAAGGCAGCGCCCGTTCCGCAGAGATCTTCAGCTGCTTTGAGACATGCTCCTCGCTCTCCTCTTCAAGTACCTTTAAGAGCAGCGAGAGTTTCGTCACCTCGACAGCCTGCGTGTCGATGTCCACACCATAGATATTGTTTAAGAGGATCCGCTTACGCTCGGCGGTGGTCAGCTTCCAGTCGCTGCGCATCTTCGAGGGATCGCCTACCGCAGCCTTGTAGATCGGCAGCTCGTACGTACCCTCCTTCTTCGCCGCCCTGCCGGAGGCAGCCGGGTCCGGCAGGAGCGTTCGGACTTCCGGTGCCGAGGCGGACTTATCCTTCAGTACCGGCACCAGCTTCTCGATGTACCAGTCGCGGTGCCAGTCCAGCAGGAACTGGTATGCCCCTAAAAGGAACGAGCCGGAACCGCAGGCGGGATCAACGATCGAAAGCTTCGAAACCTCGCGGGGTGTTTTACCCCGTACCTGTTCGCCCACCGTCTTCTTCACGATGTAATGGACGATGTACGGGGGCGTGTAGAAAACCCCGCCGGCTTTTCGGACCTCCGGCTTATCCTCCACATCGGCCCGGTGCGCTGCCGTGAGTTTGATCACCTTCCCCAGGAACTGCTCGTACACCTGCCCGAGGATCTCGGCCGGGATCACCGAAAACTCGTACGGGCTCTCGGGATAATAGAGCCGGTTGATGATCGTCTTTAAGACTGCATTGTCAATGACCAGCGTGGGCGTGAGCGCGTCCGGCATCTCGTCACGATCCGGTTCCGCGGTGAAATGGAAAAGCCCGGAATTGTACTTGTCGTCCGCGCTCTGGAACTGCTCGCAGAGCCGCGAGTAAACCGCCTCGTCACGGGAGAGCGCATGCAGGGACTCGTACTTCTCGATCCCCCGGTCCTCGCAGATCCGCAGGAAGATGATCCGGTCGATGATCAACTGGACGGCAGTGTTGACCTCTTCCTGGGAGAGGCCGATATTGCGCAGCGCAATATTTCGTGCCAGAAGAAGCCGCCAGTTCTCGATATCCTCTAAAAACTTCTCATCAACACCGGCAGTCCCGTGCTTCTCGCCGTTCGTTGCAACATACCGGTCGAACGATCCCTTCTGGATACCCTCCGGAGAAAAAACCGCAGCGATCCGGTCCCACCGTTTCTCGTACTCGGTGTACGGGAAGAACGCGATCCGGGCCGTTGCTGCCGTGTCTTCCTTCCGGATCGGGACATTGCAGTCATAGACCGCAAACTCCTCAAAATTCGTCAGGATCGAGAGTTTCAGGCCGGCATTCCATGCATACCGGCGCAGCTGGATCGCGGAGTCCACGTCGTCTTTGATCGGCACGGCAGGTTTCTTGGCCTCGCAGATGAACTTGCGTGCCCCGCCGACCCGGAACGAGTAGTCGATGCGTTTGGTCTGGCCACGGATCCGGATCGGGTCTTCGTGGGCAACCTCCTTGTATGCTTCCGACCAGCCCCGGTTATTGTCAACATCCCAGCCAAGCGCCCGGAAGAACTGGTCAAGATACTCGCGTCGGAGCTCCGTCTCGTTCTTCTGCCCCTTGTGGTAATCCCGGCGGTTGGCCTCGTACCGCTGGACAAGAACCTGAACCGCTCCTGGTGCCGGCATTACAGACAACGCCTCATGTATGATACGTAGCCGTCGTTTTACTATCTGTCTTTCGTTTATGATACACCAAAAACTCTCCCGGAACGCTGGGGGGAAAAAGTGACGGGATCTATGTCCCCTTCATCTGGTGGATCCGGATAAGACCGGCACAGGACTTGCAGGTATAGAACTCGTCCTTCCAGCAGTCCCCGCACCCCCAGCGCCCGCAGAGCACGCACTGGCGGAGTTCAGAGACCGGGTGCGGCGTGGAACAGAGATCGCACAGGTACTGCGAGAAGGTGTGGGGATCCTTGAACGGAGGTTCCCCCTGCTTGCGGATAACCGCGATCTCCTTTTTCAGCTCGCGGAGACGATCCGGTGCATCCTTACTTTTTGGCGCTTCCTTTCTGAGCCAGTTCTGTTTCCAGAGCGTCAAGGCGTGCCTCCAGTGAGACGAGCGTGTCCTGCATTGCAGACTCGTAGGTTTTCAGTTCGGCAAGACGGGCTTCGTCCTGCTCGATCCCGCGGAGCTTCTGCTCCTTAAAAGTGCGGAGCCGGGGCCGGGTGACCAGCTGCCACTCGTCCACCAGGCTCTGGAACCTCCGGTCAAGGTACTCGTCCACCCGGCTCTCCACCGGGCGGGAGAGCGAGATGTTCCCTTTCTGGCCACGGAAGAAGTAATAGACGAGGAAGAGGGTGACAAGCAGGACAAACGCGAGGAGGATGAATTCCAACGGTTCCATAATCAGGCCCTCTTTTTGAGTTTTCCTGCACGGGTCTCAAGCTCGGTCAGCTTGTCAGCAGCGGACTTTTCGAAGGTTTTGAGCCCGGGAATCTCCCGCTCCAGTGCATCCAGTCGCAGCGTGAGATCTGACAGATCTGCCCGGTTGGCGAGGTCCCATTCCTCGACAATGGCCTGCATCCGCCGGTCCACGTACGCGTTGAGATACGAGTTCATGCCGATCATGGTTTCTCCTCCAGCGAACTTATCAGGCGGTCAAGCGCTTTTGCCCGTGACTCGATAGCCATCTTTCCCGCGTACAGGCTGCTGATCTCGTCCGTTACCCGGAGAAGACGGATCTCCAGCGTATCCAGATCGGGCTCGGTCACAAGGTCCCATTCCTCGATGATGGCCGCAAAGTGCTCATCGAAATAGCGGTCAAGCGACCGGTCAAGGGTCGGGACTCGGGATTCGATGGTTCCCTGGATTTGGGAGAACGAGTCCCAGAACGACCCTGCGGTACCATGCTCTTCCGGGTTCTGGCTGATTGCCGGGTACATGATCTACTTCACCTTCCGCTCCTGCACCTCTTCGTTTGCAAGGAGGTTGTCCAGTTTGCGCTCCCTGACCCGGTTTTCGAGCCGGGCTAAGCGGGTCTCAAGGAGTTTTTCCTTGGCAAAGACCGAGGTTGCAAGGACTTCGTTCTCCTCTTCCACCTGGAGAATCGCCGAGGTCTGTTCCGCGGAGAGCCGGGTGAACGGGAACCCCTTCTGCGCCTCGTGCTGCTGGAGAAGTTTGAGCTTGTCGCGCTCCAGTTCCAGCTCGACCGAGCGGTTGGCAGTCTTCATGATCCGGATCTCGCGGATGACAAGGTAGACTATCACCATGCCAAGAAGGATCAGGATTCCCGTAATGACCGTGTCGCTGATTATTGCTTCTGTTGCCATTGATTCATCTCTTGTTTATCATGGGTTGGGGCACCGGGGCACGATCAGAGGTCGTCCTTTGGGCCGGTTGCCTTCTTCACCGTTTTTTTCACGGTATCGGCCGTGCTTGTTGCAGCCTTTCCGATACTGTCCGATGCTTTCTTCGCCTCTTTTTTCAACGAATCCGCCGTCTTTTCCGCGCCGGTCTTCACTTCTCCTGCGGTTTTCCTGACAGCATCGTCGAGTTTGTCAACACCTTTGGTAAAGGCAATGTTGGCCTCAGCGGCTGCCTTCCGGACCTTCTCCTCAAGAGGCGGGGTTTTCTTAACCAGGACTTCGCCGCCGTCAAGGAGACCCAGCACTTCAAGATCTTCGGCGCTGACCCGGATCTGCCCTTCCTGCACCATGGTGTCAGCAACAACCACGGTGGTGACAGTCTGCTGCGTGGCATCATTGACGAGATCCACATGATCCCCGTCTTTGATCCCGAGTTCGGGCAGGTGGGCGACATTGAGCCTGACCCGGCCTTCGCTCGGAAATGCCCGCTTTCGTATGATTAACCGGAGTTCCTGCATAGAGGAAAGACGACCCTGTAAAGGTAAATAATTTCCTGATTTGGTATTTCCATTGCGCGATTGGAGGAATACCGGAATCGTCATCGGGGAATTCCGGGCGATGTGGATCTGATGCGTGCCTTTTGCGTGCCCGCGACCTGCGGGAGGGATCTTCCAAACACTGTTATCACGTTGGAACGCCAATACCCTTGCAACAAAACGGGGGAGATAAGATGACACAGCCATGCGAGATGCCCGTACACCAGCTCCACGTGAAGCCGAAGATGTCGGTGAACGAGCTGGTCGTTGCAATGGGGGAGGCCGGTGCCTACAACGGGGGATCACTTGCCCGCGCCGCAGATATCTGGGAGCAGATGCTCAAAGATGAGGAGACAACAAAGTTCTTCGGCCTTGCCGGCGCGATGGTGCCGGCGGGGATGGGCGGGATCGTCTCCGATCTCATCAAAGCCGGCCACATCGATATCCTCGTCTCGACCGGCGCGAACCTGACGCATGACATCATCGAAGCGATCGGGTGCCGGCACTTCCACGGCACCGCGTTCTGCGATGACATCGAGCTCCGGCATGACGAGATCAACCGGATCTACGATGTGTACCTCCCCAACGATGCCTTCGAACACTTCGAGGAGTTCATGCAGAAGGTCTTTGGCGAACTCGAACCGGGCTCGACCATCTCCATCTCGGGCCTTCTTGAGCATATCGGAAAGCACGCAAAGTCCGGCATCCTGCATACCGCAGCCCGGAACAATGTCCCGGTCTACAACCCGGCAGTGCAGGACTCGATGATCGGGCTCCAGTACTGGCTCTTCTCCCAGACCAACAAGGTGACGGTCGATGCCTTTGCCGACATGCCGGCGCTGATGGACCGGTGCTTCACGGCAAAGAAAGCCGGAGCCATGCTTGTTGGCGGCGGCGTTCCCAAGAACTTCATCCTCCAGAGTATGCTCATGACCCCGAACGGGTTCACCTATGCTATCCAGCTGACCGGGGATCGCCCGGACCTTGGCGGGCTCTCGGGCGCAACACTGGACGAGGCCCGGTCCTGGGGGAAGATCACGGAGGACGCGCAGGCAGTCACCGTGTACGGCGATGCAACGATCACCCTGCCGGTGCTTGCGGCGGCAGTGACGGAGCGGCTCCACCATGGCTGACCTGATCCTCGCGCTTGACGCGACCGAGAAGAAGCTGGCGCTGAAGATTGCCCGGGCCGCTGCCCCGCATCTCGATGCCATCAAGCTCGGGTACCCCCTTATCCTCTCCTGCGGTCTTGCGTTTGCCGCGGAGTTCGAGGAGTTCGACGTACCCCTCATCGCGGACTTCAAGGTCGCGGACATCCCCAACACCAACCGGCTGATTGCCGAGCAGGTCTTCGATGCCGGTTTTGCCTCCATCATCTGCCACGGGTTTTGCGGGAAAGATTCGGTGGAGGCCTGTGTAAGCGTTGCCGAAGATTATGGCGGGGCGTGCTTTGTTGTGGCGGAGATGAGCCACCCGGGCGCCACCGCGTTCTTCCACGGGGGAGCGGCGGAGAAGATCGCAGAACTCGCCAGGGAGTGCGGTGCAGACGGGATCATTGCTCCCGCCACAAGGCCGGAGCGCGTCAAAGCCCTGCGGAAGATCGTGGGCACGCGGAAGATCCTCTCCCCGGGCGTCGGGGCGCAGGGAGGAGATGCGGCAGCGGTTGCAGAGATCGTTGACGGGATCATTGTCGGTCGCGCGATCTACGAATCGGACGATCCGGCCGCAGCCGCCAGATCGTTCGCGCACGTCCGGCTTGGAAGGTAACGATTGCGCTTTTCTATGAATAAAAACGGACAAGGGACGGCGATTTGAAAACCGGGGCAGAATCTCGCTGATTTATTCAGCGGCGAATTTTCGCCCGGTTGGGATAACCGGGCATGAAAATGCCCCTGATTGTATAGTGGTATATAAATGACGGGCTATTTGGGGCCAGATCCGCGTATGCGCGATTAATAGTGGGTGAATTCGCCTTCCATCCAACCAGAAGGTTCTAAATATTTATTAAGGACTTGTGCGATGTTATACTATGGATTGGACGGCAGAACAAAAGAAAACAGCAGATAAATACAAATCACTGGATGATATACCGGTGAACGAACGGAAGTACAAGTGCCACACCTGCCACCATATCGTTGAGCAGAACCCCTGCCCGAACTGCGGCGAGACTCACCTTATCGTCATGTGCCCGCTCGATCACTGCCACTGCACCCACGAAATCATCAGCGGCATCGAGTACTGCCCGCTCTGCGGCCAGGCAGTCTGCCCTGAATGCGGCTCTCATGATGTGGTCCAGGTCAGCCGCGTGACCGGGTACCTGCAGGATGTTTCCGGCTGGAACGCCGGCAAACAGCAGGAACTCAAGGACCGGATGCGCTACTCGGTTGCATGAGATATTATACCAGCAACAATACTCTTTTCATCCGCGGGTCGTTCCGCGCTGCCAGTACCGGCATCTCAGGCGGAATCCGCTCGGTCTCAACTCTCATTAACCACACAATCCCTGAAGGGGAAGATCCGGCAGATCCTGAGAAGATGCTCGACCGGGTTATTGCCGCAGGCGGACTTGAGCGGAATTATTTTGGCCTGACCACCGCAGTTACCACGAGCCGGACGTGTGTGCTCCAGTACGATTTTATGACGGTCTTCATCTCTGCCGGGATCGGGGGAGGGGCCACAGTACCAGGCACAGGCATCAATATCCTTATCGTCAGCTCGCAGGGTATGGAGGATGCCGCGCTGCTGGAAACGATCATGGTTGCAGCCGAAGCAAAGGCCGAAGCGCTCCATGCAGCAGGTCTCGCGCTGACCGGCACACCGGCCGATGGGGTAATCGCCGCATGCGAAGGGGAGGGGGATGTGTGCCACGGTTCAGCCGGGCGGACCACGGAGGCCGGCCGGAGGATTCGCGAGGCCGTGCTCCACGGGATTTCGGAAGCGCTGCTACTCTCCAATGCCGATGTTTCCGGTGACCGCACTGCATTCTTCGTCTTCAGCCGGTTCAGGGGGGAGCACTGGGTTGAGTGGAATCCGGAGAACTGCCCCTATTATCCGTGTCATTTCGAAGGGCAGTCCTGCGACTACTGTTACTGCCCGTTCTATCCCTGCCATGACGAGTCACTGGGGGAGTGGACGGAGAGTAGTGGGGGTAGCCGGGTCTGGAACTGTGCACGGTGCCTGCTCCTCCACGAACCGGAGGTTGCAGCATATCTGAAAAAGTTCCCGAAAGCTTCCCGGCAGGAACTGATGCAACGTGCCACAAAACGAAACGGCAGCTGAAGTCCTGATAGCCTCCCCGATACCGGGAGCCACAAAAACGGTTTGAAAAAGAGTTTTATTCCTTGATCCCGAGCGCTGCAACGAGTTCGGAGAGAGGGATGCCATGTGCCTGTGCAGCCTCGCGGATGGTCTCGCCGCGGGCGATCGCGCAGCCGACACAGCCCATGCCGAACTTGAAGAGTGCCTCGGTTGCCTCCGGTTTTGCCTGGAGGAGTTCGTAGATTGTACTGTCAGCGGTAATTTCTGCCATACCGTTCTAAGTCTGCTCTGAGGGAGATAAACCTGATTATGCAGGAGGGAGCCGGGCCGTTTGGGATGCGATCCGACACTTTCACTACGCATGCCTACACTATATAGTCCGGTTAAAACCGCACCATTAACTGGAGATGTATGAAATGGATTTTTCCGAAGCAGCAGAAAGAATCTCCCGAAAGTTCACAAAAGACGGAGCAGCCCTTGCAGACAAGACAAAGATCGAGGGCAAACTCAAACGGCTTGTCCAGGAATTCGGCGTCCAGCCATCCGAGGCGGAGCGCAGCGTGACCAACGAACTTGCAAGGGAACACAACATGCCCCTGCCGGGTTCAAACCCCGGCACGCCAAAGAGCGGGGGCGGGACCGAAGAGAAGAAGATCGCCGATGGAGTACCGGGCGAGTGGGTGACCTTTGAAGGAAAGGTCGTCGCCCTCTCCGCCCCGGCCTCCCCCTCGATTGCCCAGAGCGGGATCCTTGCCGACGAATCCGGCGCGATCCGGTTCGTGGCATGGGCAAAGGCGAATGCCCCGGCCATGAGCGAGGGAGCATGGTACCGGATAGAGTCCGGCGTGGTGGACGAGTACAAAGGTGTGGCAAACCTGAAGATCCATTCCGGTACTACCATCAAAGAGATCAGTGAAGACCGGACCCTCATCCCGACACCGCAGCCGATCAAAGATCTTCGCCCGGGCATTGGCAGCGTCCGCGCCAAGGTGGTGCAGGAATGGGACGCAAGTCATGAGCGCATGCTCCAGTCCGGGCTCGTGGGCGATGAGACCGGGACCATCAAGTTCGTGATCTGGAAGGAGCCCGGCCGGGAGAGTCTCGAAGTCGGCGGCGTGTACAATATCTTCTACGCCCAGGTGGACGAGTTCAACGGACGGCTCTCGCTGAACCTGAACGGCGCAACCATCCTGCAGGAAGAAGGCGACATCCCGGTCAGCGGGGGCGAAGCATCCTTCACCGGGGCCATCGTTCACATCGCGCCCGGCTCAGGGATCATCAAGCGCTGCCCGGTGGAGGGGTGCAACCGCGCACTCTCGCGGCAGAACTACTGCCCGGTCCACGAGATCCAGCCGAATTTTGTGTATGACCTCCGGCTTAAAGGCTGGCTTGATGACGGGGTGAAGACCCACAGTATCCTCATCCAGCGCGATGCCGTGGAAGCCCTGACCGGAATCAACCTTGAAGCGGCAAAGGAGATAGCCGAGAACAACCCGCTGGGAATGGACGAGGTCTTCCTCCAGATGCGGGAGAAGGTTCTCGGGCGGTACGTGACCTGCAAAGGACGCGAGATCGACAACCGCCTGCTCGTGAATACCTGCGAGACAAAGAAGTTCGACAGCGCCGATCACACGAGACTGCTCAACACGGCCGGGGGTGCAGCATGAGCATGCCCGCACGCGACATGACCCGGCGCGAAGGCTCGTTCGAGCGCGAACCGGCGCGGCGTGTCTTTGCCGGTGAACTCCGGGAATGCCACTACCAGTTCAAGGACGGCGAGGATGAGAAGAGCCCGACCTTTGTCCTCCTCCCGACCGGTGAGCGCTGCAACCGGATCTTCATTGTCGGTACCTTAACCGAGAAGACCCGGCAGGGTGAGCAGAACATCTTCTACCGGGGCCGGGTCGTTGACCCCACGGGCACCTTCTTTGTGATGGCCGGCAGTTACCAGCCCGAGGCGATGCAGCAGCTGGCAAAGATTGAGACACCTGCCTTTGTCGCCGTTGTTGGCAAGCCGAACCTGTACCGGAAAGACGAGGCAAGTGCACCGATGGTCTCGGTCCGGGTCGAGTCGATCACCGTTGTGGACAAGGACACCCGCGATCTCTGGGTGCTGGATGCGGCAGAGCGCACGCTCGACCGGATTAATGCCCTGCGCACCGGCGACTCGCCGGATATTACCAAGGCAAAAGAGCAGCACCCCACGCTGGACCCGGCAGTCTTCCACCGCATGGCCTACGATGCGCTGGCGCAGATTACGATGTGAGATTTGGAAGAGGTATCAAGCCCGACAAATTGCGTATAATCTGCAATTCATTTTTTTTTGATGCACCCGGGGACTCCGCCCCTTCCACGGGGCATCTCCCGAAAACGATTCCTCCGGATTCCCGGTCAAAGCCCTGTCACGCAATACCGGGGCATCGCATGCGCCCCCGCCCCCCGGGGGCGGGGCTGGCGCGGGGGGGCGATCATGCTTTCATCACCTTTTCATCCTTCAATACTTCAGCAAAATATCCCAACTTTTCAAAGTACACCGCCCGACCCCTGCACCAGATCCGCTTACGGTTTCTTTCTTGCGCAGACGCAAAAAATGCATTTTTTCTCACAAAATGCCGGGCGTGGATGGGGGGGTCGGGCGGTGTACTTTGGGTTTTTGCCCGCGCTTGTGTAACAACATTCAGGATTTCCCGGGATAACCTTCCACCATTTCCGGGATTTAAAAAAGAAAGGTACACCGTCCGACCCCCCCAATACCCCCGCTCCGGGTTTCCTGCCCCGGAGAAAAACAATTACATTCTGCGCCGTTGAAAAGAGAGGCATCCAACACCAGCGATCATGACCCCGCCCCCCACACCTTCCCGCCAGTTCCTTGCCACCGGTTTCCGCAACGTGGACACCTCCGGCGACACGGATGCGTGCCACCGCTGCCTTGACCTCATCGCGGGCGTTCCGTTCTTTAACGAGGTCAAGCGCGACAGCATCCGGATTATTGCAGACGCTTCGCCGCACCGGGTGCTGGATGCCGGCTGTGGAGCAGGAGTCGACCTCCCGAATCTGGCGTCTGCACTCCCCCCTCCTTCGGAGATCGTCGGGTTCGACGCGAGTGCATCCCTCCTTGCACGGGCGGGAGATCGGATCGCGGATTGCAGCACCCGGTGCCGGCTCGTGAAGGGCGACATCCTGCACACGCCCTTTCGCGATGGCGCATTCGGTGCCTGCCGGATCGACCGGGTGCTCCAGCACATCCATGAGCCGGGGCGGGCGATAGAGGAACTTGCCCGGACTCTGGCGCAGGGAGGAGTTTTGGTTGCGTTCGACAACGACTGGGACACCTTCGGAATCAGCCTCGATGACCAAAAACTTGCAGAACTGATCCGCCATTCATGGCGCGACAGTTTTGCATCCGGCCGTATCGGGCACGACCTCCCCCGGATATTCCGTGAGAGCGGGCTTGCTGAGGTCAAGGCAGAGCCCCGGACCCTCGTCCTTGATGATCTCGCGGTGGCAGAACCGGTCTTTGACCTGCCCCACCTGCTGGAGCGGATGCAGAAGGGCGGGGAGCTGACCACGGATCAGGTCGCCGGAATCCGGGACGAATTCACCCGGCGGGCACGTGAAGGCAGGTTCCGCCTCACCTATACCGGGTTCCTCGTCCGGGGAAAAAAACCGGAATAACCGGCACGGAAATCCTTATCGTCCCCCTTTCCAATCACTCACGGATCCCGTATGGAACAAAAGGAACCGGGTGAATTCATTCAGGATATCGATACGAAGACGCTCAAGGAAGAGGCCCAAAAACCGGGACTCAAACCCGGGCGGTGCCCGACAAAAACGAGCATTGAAAAGATGCTGCCCGAAGCAAGCCTGAAGAGACTGGTAAAAAAAAGTGAACGAATAATGCCGGTTTTTCGCGGGCCGCACCAGCCGTCCGTTACCCCGAATGCCGGTTCAGAACACTTCGATTAAACCCCTGCTCTTCCCGGTCAGCGACCGGCCACCCTGCGGGGTCACGACAAACGTGTTCTCGATCCCGACAAGGCCCACATCCGCCACCCCTTTCTTGGGTTCGAGCGCAATGACCATCCCCTCCTCGAGCGGTTCGTCAAAGCCTTCCGCGATGACCGGCAGCTCGTCGATCCAGAGCCCGATCCCGTGGCCGAGGAACTTCACCTGCTTCCCGCCATACCCCATGAAGTTCTCGCGGAACTCCGCGTCAAGGCTTTCCATGACCGACCGGTAAATGGCGGACGGGGCCGTGCCCGGTTTGAGCATCGAAGCCGCCATATCCTGGATCTCCACGCAGCGCTGGTGGTCCCGGATCGCTGTATCGGGGATAGGCCGTTTGAACATATACGAGAGGGTCTTGTCGGTCTGGTACCCGTTAACCCCGCACCCGATGTCGATGATGACCAGGTCGCCGGGTTTCAGCTTGCGTTCCCGGCAGCCCATCTGGGGGACCGACGGGTGCATGCCGGCAACGCCGCCGGGGGTATCCACGCAGATGGGCGAGAGCGAACTGGTACCAAACCCGATCTGGCCCATGACCATCTCGTTGAACATCCCGAAGCGGATGATCCCCTGGTGCCCCTCCTTCACCATCACCGAGTAGAGGTCGCAGGCAAGGGTGACCTCGTCCATGCTTTCGATGAGCATGCCGGGCACGAGGTCCTCGAGCACGTGCCGGTGGATCTCTCCGGCCCGCTCCATGAGCGCAAGTTCGTACGGGCTCTTCCGGGCACGGACCGCCCCGATCTGGTCGTCGACCGGGCGCACAGAGGTAAACCGGAGATGCTTCTGCATCCGCTGGAACTGGGCAAATGACACGTGCTCGGTTTCCAGGTGGATTGTGGTGGGAAGAGTCTGCATCACCGCGGCAATGTCCCGGTAGCTCCGCATCTTCCGGATATCGGGGAAGAACGACTCCTCCAGTGCCCGCTCGTAACTCATCCGTACCCAGAACGTTGCATCGCCATTCCGGGGAATGAGGAGGAGGCCGTCCTGCATGGTGCCGGTGAAGTAGTACAGGGGAACCTTGGCCGTGATGCCGGCCATCTCCCAGGAAGGCTCGGTCGTGTCCATTCGTTCCCGGAAACGGTTCAGGCGGTCATTCAGTTCGGTAAGCGGGACCTTCATAACGGAACTATTGAACCGGAGGATACATAATCGTGATGAATTGTGGATAGGAAGTGTGCGGCAATTGCGTCTCCCCGTGCCGGATAAAACCATGACAGCATTTATACACGGGACTCGCAAACATCCGATAACGATCCGGCCATGCAGAAACTCATTCCGTTCCGGGGACTGCTCATTGGAGGCGGCAGCCTCATCCTTCTCATCCTGCTCTCCCTCTGTGGATCCGTGCCCGTGTTCTCCGGCACCGCAGGCAGCAATCCGGGCGTCAGCCTCCTGTATGCTTCGGCCGGCACCATGCCCCAGCTGCTCAACACCCACCAGATCGATGCGTTCCTCATCTGGGAACCGGTGGTCTCGAACGCCGAACTCTCCGGCATCGGGAAACGGATTGCCGTGCCGGCCGATCTCCCCCCGCCCGGTAAATGGGACAATGCAGCAATCAACGTGCTCGTCTTAAGGAGGAACATCATCAGGGACGAGCCGGAGATCGCATCACTCCTCTCGGCCCTCACAACCGCGGCAATTGAAAGAACGGAAGAGGAACCTGCGCTTGCAGAAAACATAACGGCCGCGTGGGTGTTCGGCAACAAGCCGATCCTTACCCCGGTCGGTTCCTTAAATCCGCTGGAGGTGGAGCGGCATTCCTTTGCCAACATGGTCTTCACCGCAGATGCCACCCTCCCGGAGTCCGGGATCGTGCAGAGCGCGGTGGAGGCACAGAAAAGGACGTACGATCCGACAGCGATGGTGGATACCTCCGTTGCAGAACAGGGCAGGCTTATCCTGAACGGATCCCGCCCCCCCCGGCCCGGGGGGAGCATGCCGACGATCGGGATCGGATATATCCCGTCAACGGACAACTATGCCCCGCTCTATGTTATGGTCAAAGATGCGCCGTATTTCTGCAACCGGTACGGGTTCTGCCTTGTGCCGGACAATCCGGCCGAGTCCCGGCCGGTCGCGTGCACGCTCATGGTGAACGGGACTCCCGCGGCCCATATCAGGCTTGTGCCGGGACAGTCTGGCGGCGGCATCATGACCACGATCGGGCAGAACGCGCTCGACGGAGCTTTCGTAGGATCGGTCCCGGCCGAGCTGCAGATTGGCCTCGGCAACCCCTCGTCCGTCATCCAGTCCATCAACACCGGCGGATCGGGGCTGGTCGTCGGACCCGACGCACCCTGCACCGACTGGCACGGTTTCGTCCGCTGGGCAGAGGTGCGGTCGGCAGCAGGACGCCCTCTGGTCATTGCAACGGTCCAGAGCTCCATCCAGGAGGACATGGTCCGGGAAGCATTCGCATACGAGAACATCACGGTGACATTCTATGGTACTGATATCACGGCCGGCGCTGCGTGACTGCGGGAAAGGACTTTTTCTCATTGTCCTCCTCCTTGCGGTGTGGGAGGCAGCCGCGCTCGTCATCCAGAACAACTACATCCTCCCGCAGATTGGCGACATCTTTGCCGTGCTCTTCCAGCCGGCTGCACCGGTGCTTGGCGGGCCTTCGATGATCGAGAACGCTACGGTCAGCCTCCGCGAGGTGCTGACCGGCTTTGGCTGTGCAGCACTCCTTGCCATCCCGCTGGGCCTTGTCATCGGCTCATCACGGGAAGTCGGAACCTACCTGAACCCCGCGATCCAGATCCTTCGCCCGGTGCCCCCGATCGCCTGGATGCCGTTTGCCATTGCATGGTTCGGCATCGGGTTCCACTCCATCCTCTTCATCATCGCCATGGGTGCGTTCTTCCCCATCCTGATCAATACCGTGGACGGGGTGCAGGGCGTCCGCCGCAGCTGGGTTGAAGTTGCCGGGATGTTCCATGCAACAACCTTCGAGCGGTTCCGGACCGTGATCCTGCCCGGCGCCCTTCCCATGATCTGGACCGGGCTGCGGGTCTCCTTCGGGGTTGCATGGATGTGCGTGGTGGCTGCCGAGATGCTCCCCGGTACCACAGCCGGCCTCGGCTTCCTCATCATGTACGCCTACAACCTCGGCCAGCTGCAGGTCATCGGCGCCGGCATGATCGTCATCGGGCTGATCGGCCTTTTTGCCGACACGCTCTTCCGGGCCGGGCAGGAGCGGTTCTTCTCCTGGCAGGGGAGGGACTGACCATGGAACCGGTTCTCTGTGTCAGGGCGATCGAGAAGACGTTCTCCGGTGCTGACGGGGCCTGCCCGGCCCTTGCCGGGATCTCGTTTGACATTGCCCCCCGGGAAATTGTCTGCCTCATGGGCCCCTCGGGATGCGGGAAATCGACCCTGCTGCGGATCATCGCCGGGCTCGACTACGCGGATCGCGGGTCCCTCCACATGGCCACTGACAACAACGGCGGAACCGCCAGGACGGCGATGGTCTTCCAGGAGCATGCCCTCTTCCCGTGGCTTTCGGTGTACGACAACATCGTGTACGGCCTCCGGCTCTCTGCACAGCGGGTGCCGGAGGACGAGGTGGCGCGCCGGGCCGAAGCCCTCCTCGCTCTCACCCGGCTCAGTGGTTTCTCCCGTTCCCTGCCCCACCAGCTGTCCGGCGGGATGAAGCAGCGGGCAGCGGTTGCCCGGGCACTTGCGGGGGAGCCCCCGGTCGTCCTGATGGACGAGCCGTTCTCGGCGCTCGATCCGTTCACCCGCCGGGAACTCGAAGACGAGGTCCTCCGGATCCGAAGTGACCTGAAGACGACCTTCCTCATCGTATCGCACAACCCCGAGGAGGCCGTGTACCTTGCGGACCGGATCATCGTCCTCTCCCCGCGGCCGGCCAGGGTTGCTGCGGAAATTCCCGTTCGCCTCCCGTTCCCGCGCAACCCGGCGGATCCGGCGTTCCTGAAAATCCGTGAGGAGGTCACCCGGGCGGTCCTGGGAGCGGAGTGACGATCTCACCCGGAGCCGCGTTCTGCCCGTTCTTTCAGCGCCTCGTTCATCTCAAAAAATCCCCGGGCCGTATCGCGTTTCAGCATCGCCTCAAGGAGCGGGAGGAGGATCCCGGAGAAGTATTCGTGCTGGATGAAAAGGGAGCGGTGCCCCTCAAGGGGCCGGATCTCAAAGACATGTTCGCCGTCAAACAATCCCCGCACGAGGAGATGGCCCCTCCACCGAAGTTCCCGGGGCGGGTTCACGGTCAAAAGAACCGGGCGTATCGTCATTGCGGCCGATCCGGACGGGCGGATGTCTGCGGTTATCCGCCCGCCTTCAGCGAGATCGCCCCGGATATTCCGGATAAACGGGTTCCAGTCCGGGTATGCTGCAAACGCGGTGAGGATCTCCCATACCTTTTCGGGAGCAGCAGAGATCTCGATCGCGCTCCAGAGTTCCCCGCCATGTTCGGATTTCCGGTATTCCGGCGGATGCTGTACCTCCGTCATGGATGAAAGATACTCTGCGCCTTGTGGGTAAAAAAGCTTGAGAGAGAAAAGAGTCCCGCGGGGGATATCAGTGAGTGAGGGGAGCAGGTTTCCGGTTCTTCTTCTCCGCGTCCCACCGCTCAAGCACTTCCCGGCCTTCGATAAAGACAAGCCCGTGCTTCTTTGCATACAGTTTCGCATCGGCTTTGGTGAGCGCATAGCCGCTCTCGTCATCCAGCATCTCGCAGATGGTAACGGAGGGCGTTATACCCGCCATATCGGCCATGGCAACCGAGAGTTCGGTCTGGCCTTTCCTGACATCGAGGAGACCGTCCGCTGCGCGGAGGAGGGCCATGTGGCCCGGGGTGCGGAAGGTCTCGTGGAAGTTGACACTCCCGCCATTGAGGGCCTGTTTCACCTGCTCGGCAATCGCGTTCACGGTCAGGGACCGGTCGCGGTCGGTGATCCCGGTGAAGGTGTTCCGGTGGTTCACCCAGAGCGAGAAGGAGGAGTGGTTCTTCCGGTCGTACGGGATGTCGCCTTCGCGCTCGGCAACCGCGATCGCCCGCAGGGCGTCGCTTGCGAACGGGAGACCGAGGCGTTGTGCGGCAATGGGGTGGACGGCCGTGCAGATGAGCCCGCCGCCGTCTTTTCGCATCTGGAGGATGTGCTTCGGGGTGACCGCATCGGAACGGATTGCAAAATCCGTCTCGCCCTCGCGGTCATCGAAATCGTAGAGGAGGATGAACTTTCCGTCCCGCAGCGCTGCAAGCGCCTTGTCCATCACGGCCCCACCTCAACGCTCACGCTGTCGGAGTCCTCGACACCGAGTTTCCGGCGCAGGGCTATCGGGGCGATAACCTCGATGATGTCCTCGGGATAGTGCGTCCTGCCGGGCACCACGATGCCGCAGGAGATGGTGCCGATCCGGCACGGGATGCACTTGGCATCGCCGAAGGTCCGCCCGTCGGTTGAGAAACCCTTGATCCGGATCCATTCCAGCGCATCGATCTTCTTCCGGACCGGAATGCTGGAATGGGTGAGCCGGATATTGAGCGTGCCGGGGTACGGCTCGAACCCGAGATGGGTTAAAAACTGCTCCTTGTACGCGGGCAGGCTCATGTAATACTTGCCCTCGCCGATGCCGGAGACAACCGCACCATGCAGCGCATAGGTCTTGCCCCCTTCAGCAAAGATCCGCGTGTATTCCTGGTACTCCCGCCTGAGCTCGTCCTCGCCCTGCTTTGTCACGGTGACGTGCTGGCCGTCCGCCGTCATCGTGCGGGTGATGAACCCTTGTGTCTCCAGCCCTTTGAGCCGGCGCGATGCCGTCTGCTGGCTGATCGCAAGCATTGTTCCGATGCTCTGCGTAGAGACAAAGACCGGGCCCTTGCATCCGCCACGGAGGGCAATGGCCTTGAGACACTGGAGATCTTCAGCGGGAGTCATGCTTATCAAAATTGAGTTGCTTCTTATTTATGAGTTGCCTTTCGGCGCATTCGCCGCCGGGTTTCGTTCCTTGTCGAAACCCCGTTCGTTAGTTATTTAATATCACGGGTCTTTGATCATGAGCATGAAATCCGGGTTGCGGAACCAGCTCGCCGAGAAGATGGCGGGCGAAATTACGCTGTCGGACTCACCGGGACACGCCCTAAAAAAGTGGCGCATGAACTTCGAGATCGCCCCGGGCGTCCTTTCAGAACGCCTTGGCGTCTCTCCTTCTGTCATCAGCGATTACGAGAGTGGCAGAAGGAAGAGTCCCGGCACCGCGGTTGTCGGCAAGATTGTCGATACCCTCCTTGCCATTGACGAGGAGGACGGTGCAAAACACATCCAGAAATTTACTAACCTGCTTTTTACCAATGTCAAGGATGACGTCATCTATGATCTCCACGAGTACGATGCGGCGGTCACGCTCCAGAAATTCGCAGACGCTATCGGCTGCACGCTGCTCTGGGGATCCATGGACAAGGTCATCTTCGGCTACACGGTGGTCAACAGCCTCAACGCGATCATGCAGCTCTCCTCCGATGAGTTCAACCGTATTTACGGCTGGAGCACGGAGCGGGCGCTGGTGTTCACCAATGTCTCGACCGGGAAATCCCCGATGGTTGCCATCCGCGTCACACCCTTCAAGCCACGCTGCGTGATTTTGCAGGGTATCGAGGCCGCAGATGTCCACCCGATTGTGGAAAAGATGGCCGAGCGGGACCGGATCACCGTGTTGTGTACGGGCATGGAAATCGACAAAATCGTGAGTACTTTGAGGGAACAAGAATGGTAGGCATCATTACCTACGGTGTGTATATACCGAGATACCGCATCAAAGTCGAAGAGATTGCACGGGTCTGGGGCGCAAACGGATCGGAGATATCCGCTGGCCTTGGCGTTTTTGAAAAGTCCGTGCCTGACCTCGATGAAGACGCTGCAACCATTGCAGTGGAAGCGGCACGCAATGCACTGCTCCGCAGAACCATCGACCCCGAACAGATCGGGGCCGTGTACGTGGGAAGTGAATCGCACCCGTACGCCGTGAAGCCGACCGCCTGTACGGTTGGTGAAGCGATTGGCGCGACACCGAACATGACCGCTGCGGATTATGAATTCGCCTGCAAGGCAGGAACCGCGGCAATCCAGACCTGCATGGGTCTTGTCAAGAGCAACATGGTGAAATACGGCCTTGCCATCGGCTCCGATGTCTCGCAGGGTGCCCCGAGCGATGCGCTCGAGTACACCGCAGCGGCAGGAGGGGCAGCCTACATCATAGGGAACGACGACCCGATCGCGACCCTCAACCACACCTGCTCGTTCACGACCGACACGCCCGACTTCTGGCGCCGCGAGGGGCAGGACTATCCCCGCCATGGCGGCCGGTTCACGGGCGACCCGGGGTACTTCAAGCACGTCAAGGGCGCCAGCAACCTGATGCTCGAACAGATGAAGAAGACGCCAAAGGACTACACGTATGCAGTCTTCCACCAGCCCAACGCCAAGTTCCCGCAGAAAGTTGCAAAGGATCTTGGATTTACGGCTGATCAGATCAAGCCGGGCCTGGTTGTCCCGCGTCTCGGGAACACCTACTCCGGCGCATCGCCGGTCGGCCTTGCGGCAACGCTCGATATTGCAAAACCGGGCGACACCATCTTCGTCTGCTCGTTTGGTTCCGGCGCAGGAAGCGACGCGTTCGACATCACGGTGACCGATGCAATCCTGTCAGACACGTTCCGGCGCGGGGCAGCGCCATCGGTTGAAAAACTGCTGCAAAACCCCATCTATCTGGACTATGCAAAGTATGCAAAACACAAGGGAAAACTGGTGATGCAGGCATGAGAGACGTAGCAGTCATTGGTGTCGGATGCACGAAGTTCGGGGAGCACTGGAACCGGTCGTTCCGCGACCTCTTTGTAGAGGCGGGAGCCCTTGCTCTTGAAGATGCCCAGCTCTCGGGCGAGAAGATCGATGCAATGTATGTCGGCAACATGAGTGCCGGACGGTTCATCGAGCAGGAGCATATCGGTGCCCTGATCGCGGATTACGCGGGCATGGCAACCCGGCACATTCCCTCGACCCGGGTCGAAGCGGCCTGTGCCTCCGGCGGCCTTGCGTTCCGGCAGGCAGTAATTGCTGTTGCAAGCGGTATGGAAGATATCGTGGTCGCCGCGGGCGTCGAGAAGATGACCGATGTCGAACCCGGCGCAAGCACCGATGCCCTCACCGGCGCAGCAGACCGCGAGTGGGAAGGATTCGTGGGCGCGACATTCCCCGGCCTGTACGCGATGATCGCAACCGACTACATGCACAAGTACGGGATGACCCGTGAGCAGCTCGCCCACGTGGCAGTGAAGAACCACTACAACGGGGCACGGAACCCGATCGCCCAGTTCCCGCAGGAGATCACGCTCCAGACTGTCCTGAAATCGACGATGGTTGCAGAGCCCCTCCGGCTCTTCGACTGCTCGCCCATCACGGACGGGGCAGCCGCTGTGATCGTTGCGCCGCTCGAACGGGCACGCGAGTTCACGGACACCCCGATCAAGGTTATGGCAACCGCACAGGCAAGCGACACCATCACGCTCCATGACCGGCGCGACATCTCGACGCTGGACGCATCCGTTGCCGCAGGGCAGCGGGCGTTTGCGATGGCAAAACTGACGCACAAGGACATCAACATGGTGGAAGTCCACGACTGTTTCTCGATAGCCGAGATCTGCGCCATCGAGGACCTCGGGTTCTGCAAAAAGGGTACTGCCGGCACGCTGACCGCTGACGGCGAGACTGCCCTTGGCGGAAGGATCCCGGTCAACACGAGCGGCGGGCTCAAAGCCTGCGGTCACCCGGTCGGGGCGACCGGTATCAAGCAGGTGTACGAGATCGTCCAGCAGCTCAGGAACGAGGCCGGAAAGCGCCAGATCGAAGGCGCAAAGATCGGCATGACCCACAATGTTGGCGGAACGGGAGCGACCGTGGCAGTCCATATCCTCGGGAGGGTGTAAGATGTCCGTTGCACGATTCTGGAGAAAGATCCCCCAGCGGTATAACCTGATCGGAACAAAGTGTGAGACCTGTGGGCAGCACTTCTTCCCCCCGCGGACATTCTGTCCCGACTGCCGCAGGACCGGCAAGATCGTGGACCACAAGTTCGCCGGCACGGGAACGATTGTCACCTACACGGTCATCCAGACCGCCCCCGACCAGTTCGCCTCCCCCGGGCCCTACGTGCTTGCCATCATCAAACTCGATGAAGGCCCGCAGATGACCAGCCAGATCATCTGCGATCCGAAAGACGCGAAGATCGGCATGCGGGTACGGGGCGTCTTCCGCAAGATCGCCACCGATGGCGAGAGCGGCATCATCCACTATGGCACAAAGTTCGTGCCGGTGGAGTAATTTTTTTCTTTTTTTTTAGATTGTGTTTTCCTCAGTCGGGTCCCGTTTCGCCGAGTTCCCGCACAACCTGCCGTGCGGCATCTTCTTCCACGGGAGGAACCGGAACGGTGATAGCGAACGGCCGGATGATGAACTGACCGACCAGCTGGGTAAAGGAAAAGACGATCACCGCCGGCCGGTTTCTTCGGGCATCATGGAACGAGGCACCATGATAGTATTGCAAAAATGACCGGAAGGGATAGACCCTTCCCTGGTAGATAAATCCCCGATGCGTGAAGATTGCCTCACGGGGTGCCGATTCTGCCCGCCGGCGTTCAAGCCACGGGGTCACCCGCGAGACTGCGAAGAGCAAGGCCGCGATGACCAGCAGAACGAGGCCGGTTTCCAGCCCGCCTTCCCCCATAAAGAGGATGAAGAAGAGGGCAACAACACCAAGCATTCCCCCGATAAGAATGAACATCGCATAGTTCCGCCCCCGGAACTCCTGGTACTCCCGTTCTCTTGTCTCCTGCATCATCGCTTCAGGATACTGCCAGTGCGCGAGCGGGGAGGGATCGGCAAGGATCGCATCCATCGCCCGTGCGCGGGTGACGAAGAGCAGCGCAACACAGATGCCACTCACTGCAAGGAAGAACGAGACGAACGCGAGGGCATAGCCACCGTTCATGCCATCGATAAAGGTAAACGAAAGGACACAGACGAGGAAAAAGACTGCTGCTGCGATCAGGGAGATCGTCACGTGTTTCCATTCGGTGTTTGGCGTCATGGGGTTCTCAAAAGACCATTGGATTGCCATGGTTTTTTATTTTCCTGACAGCCGATCGGGGCGCGGGGCCGGATGTGGGAATTCCCCTACCCCCCCACCAGTATTTTTCAAAAACGATCGAACCCCCCACCATCAGATAAGGGGGGGTTACCCGGGCACCCATCCGGATTACGACTTTTTCAGCAGACCCTGATGTCATACACCGCGTGCCACTGCCCGGGCGAGTACGACCGCACTTCCCGCTCAGCGAGAACTATCCCGCCCAGTTCCTGTATCCGGGCAGTGTGTTCCCCCGTGGCAGAGACCAGCGAGTAGAAGTGGATCGTGCCACCCGGCCGGCAGAGCCGGAACGCTTCGGACAAAAACTCCGTGCCGGCAAGGGGCAGGTTCATCACGATCCGGTCGAACTTCCACGGCAGGATGTCTGCGAGCCTGCGGGCATCCGCGAGCACCGGGAGCACATTTCTGATTCGGTTCTTCGTGATATTCTCCTGCATAAGGGCAACCGCGCAGGGATTGAGATCGACCGCGACAATGAACGCCGCCCGGTCTGCAAGGATGATCGCGAACGGCCCGACACCGGCGAACATGTCGAGGATGAACTCGCCCTCCCCCACCTGGTCAAGGATCCGCTGGCGCTCGGTCGATAGTCGGGCGGAGAAGTACGCGCCGGCAAGGTCAACGATGAACCGGTGCCCGTGTTCGGTCACCTCAGTCCGGGTTGTGGGTTCCCCACAAAGGACCGAGAACTCACGGGTGCGGTACTCCCCGCTCACCTCGCCCTTTGCACAGACAACGGTGTGGAGCGAGGGGCGCGATGTTAAGATCTTCTCTGCCCCCGAAGGGTCATCCTCCTGCATGATGGCAATCCCCCCGACCAGTTCGTGCCGGGGGAGCTGCTCGCGGCCCGGGTGCACTTCAAACCCGTAACGGGCGGCACCCTCCCGTTTTGTCAGAACCGGCAGGATGAGATCTGATCCCTCGCGCAGCACGCGGAGGCTGGCATCGAGCGCGCCCTCCCGGATGAGTGCCTGCCGCACTACCTCCCCCTGCCGTGCCGGGACCCGTACACCCCACTGTTCAACCGTCATTTCGACCACGTATATCATAAGACTCTACGTCCTAACCAATAATCATGGCTGATGATACCGGGCAGCAGGAAGACAGGAGGATCGGTGCAGCGCAAGGCCGGGACAGCGAGAAGGACATGATAATCAAGAACAAACTCAGGGACGGCTCGATCAAACTCTACGAGATAGAGAAGGAACTTGCGCCCATCGACGCGATCCGGATCCGGCGCGAGTACATCGAGGATGAGACCGATACTAGGCTTGACAATATCGGGATCTTCTCGATCGATATCGAGCGGGTGGTGAAGCGGAACTGCGAGAACATGATCGGCACCGTGCAGGTTCCGGTCGGGGTTGCCGGCCCGATCCGGATTAACGGCGGTTATGCACAGGGGAGTTACTGGCTCCCGCTCGCAACAACCGAAGGCGCGCTTGTTGCATCCGTGAACCGGGGGTGCAGCGCGATCACCAAAGCCGGCGGGGCGGATGTCCGTGTCCTTCATGACGGGATGACCCGCGCACCCGTCTTTGCCACCGAAAGCGTTGCCCACGCGAGCGAGGTTTGCGACTGGGTGAAGGCGCACCGTGCCGATCTCAAAACCCTTGCCGAGAGCACGACCTCGCACGGAAAACTTACCGATCTTGTCACCTTCGTTGCCGGTACCAGCGTCTATGTCCGGCTTGAGTTCGACACCAAGGACGCGATGGGGATGAACATGGTCACCATCGCGAGCGCCAAGGTGGCAGAACTGATCGCGCAGAGTACCGGTGCCCGGCTCATCGCCCTCTCGGGCAACATGTGTACCGACAAGAAACCCGCGGCCATCAACGCTATCATGGGCCGGGGCAGGAGTGTCGTTGCCGGTATCGCGCTGACCCACGAGCAGGTCAGCACGATCTTAAAGACCGATGCCCGTGCCCTTGTGGAGGTCAATTACCGGAAGAACCTTCTCGGGTCAGCCCGGGCCGGCGCATTGGGATTCAACGCCCATGCCACCAATGTCGTTGCCGCGATGTTCATTGCCTGCGGGCAGGATGCTGCGCATGCCATTGACGGGAGCACCTGCATCACGACCGTCGATCTGACGGAGACCGGAGTTTATGTCGCTGTCACCCTCCCCTCCCTCCCGGTCGGAACCGTTGGCGGAGGGACGAGTGTCGAGACCCAGGCGGAATGCCTCCGTCTGCTCGGGGTAGCCGGAGGCGGCACCCCGCCGGGAACCAATGCAAAGAAACTTGCCGAGATCATCGGAGCCGGGGTCCTGGCCGGCGAACTCTCGCTTCTCGGCGCCCTTGCCGCCCAGCACCTTGCCCGTGCCCACCAGCAGCTGGGCCGGGGATAATTTCCTTCTTTTTGCCGGGGGATAACCCCTGCACATGTGCTCCTGAAGCAGCTCTTCCCGCGCACCAGTGTTTCCTGATTACAGGACAGGCACCATGGGGAACCGGACGTGCCCGCTTAGTGGATTGTGTCATCGCAGGTGAAGGGAAGATCACCAGTGGTCCTGCCTCCTCCCCAATCCTTATGAGCCCGGACGCCCACTCCCTCATTATCACGGAGGAAAATGCACATGACCCAAAAGTTGTATTCCCTGCCTGCCCTGCCCTATGACTATGCAGCGCTGGCACCTGCCATCTCCGAAGAACAACTCCGCCTGCACCACAGCAAGCACCACCAGGCGTACGTGAACGGCGCAAACGCAGTTCTTGAAAAACTGGACAAGGCACGAAAGGAGAACCTCGATCTCGACATGAAAGCGACCTTAAAGGAGCTCGCCTTCCATCTTGGAGGAAACCGGATGCATACGATGTTCTGGGAGAACATGGCACCTGCCGGCAAGGGCGGGGGTGGAGCACCATCAGGAAAACTCGGCGAGATGATCACCGCAGAGTTCGGATCCTTTGACCGGTTCAAAAAGGAGTTTACCCAGGCCGCCAACAGCGTCGAGGGGTCCGGGTGGGCTGCGCTCACGATCTGCCTTGGCACCATGCGCCCCCTGATCATGCAGGTGGAGAAGCACGGTGTCAACACGTACCCGTTCCGGATCCTCATGGTCCTCGATGTCTGGGAACACGCCTATTACGTGGATTACCGGAATGACCGGGCAAAGTTTGTGGAGAACTTCTGGAATATCGTAAACTGGGATGTTGTGAACGCACGGCTTTCCGATGCCCTGAAAAAATAACTTTTTTTTTTAAAACCGGAACCACTTCATCATGACCAGGGCATCCTCACCGTTCGCATAATAGCTCTCGATACCGAATACGTTCTGGTAACTCATCTTCCGGTAGAACTTCTGTGCGGCCGCGTTCGTCACGCGCACTTCCAGCTGGACGGCGGTTGCAAGCTCAAGGGCAAACTGGTGCTCTGCCCGGGTGACGAGCAGGCGGCCGATCCCCCGGTGCCGGAAGCGGGGGCTTACGGCAAGGTTGCAGATGTGCCCGTAGATATTCTCCCCGGTATCCTCAAGCGCACCCACCAGGAACCCGGCCATCTCGCCATCGCAGATGGCCACAAAATACGTTGTGGGATAATAGGTAAGAGCTTCTAAGAAAACTCCCTGCTCCCACGGGTCGATGAACGACTCCTTCTCGATGGCAACGATAGCCCCGATATCGGTTGGGACGGCACGCCGGATCTGCGGCTGGGAGGGCTGTACAATTTCGCGGGGTCGGATCATGGGAAGGTTACCGGTTTATTCTCGACAATAGGATCCACCGTACATTCACATCAATATTGTTACGCTGCAAGAGTCTGGTGCGGAAAAATATATGGGAGCACGCCCAACTATTCAGGGCAAGTCTTTAAAAAAAATTTGTGGCTGGATGTAGGTGTATGGTCAGGATTTGTCGTTTTTCTGGAGTGCGGCCGGAGCGTTCTGAGGCTCAGGCAATTGCCGCTGTCCCGTATGATGTTGTGACTGCGGATGAGGCACGGGCAATTATTGCCAAGAACAGCAAAAGTTTCCTGCGCGTGAGCCGCCCTGATGCCGAGCTTCCGGACATTCCGGCAGACGACCCGCGGATCTATGACCGGGCACGCGAGAACTTTGCTGCGCTCATGAACTCCGGGCAGATGCTCCGTGATTCGGAACCGGCTATGTACGTGTACCGCGTCCGGCAGGACGGGGACACATTCCTTGGAATCGGCTGCTGTCTTGACGTGGACGATTACCGGAACACCAGCATCCGCCGCCACGAACTGACCCGCTATGACAAGGAAGAGGACCGGACCCGGCACATCGAGAGCACAAAAACCCACAACGGCCCCGTGGTCCTCCTGTACCGGGACGCCGGGGAGATCTTCACCTTCATCAAATCACTCATCACGCCGGAATCTGTGCCGGATGCCGAAGTGAAGACCCCGGACGGGGGCGTCCACCAGATCTTCCGGATCGCGGACCCGGCACATCTCGACCGGCTCGAAAAGACCTTCGCGTCCATTCCGGCACTCTACATCGCAGACGGTCACCACCGGGCAAAATCAGCAGTCAATGTTGCCGACCGCAGGATCGTTGCAGGACAGCCCGCGGATGGCGAGGTTTCCCGCTTCCTTGGGGTCATGTTCGCCCACAACAAGGTGAAGATCCACGGGTACAGCCGGCTCCTGGTCAACCTCGGGAACTTCACCCACGATGCATTCATCGAGAACCTGGAGAAGTATTTCGAAGTGAGGCCGTATGGGAGGGTCAACGGCCGCGAGTTTAATATCCGGCCGAAGTGTCCAAAACCGGAGAACAACCACATCGTCCACATGTATCTCGGGGGCCAGTGGTACGAGTGCACCCGCCTGATTGACAAGAAGGCAAAACCCTTAGAAGCTCTCGATGTTGCGGTGCTCCAGACGTACGTGCTCGAAGGGCTGCTCGGGATAACGGATCCAAGGGGCGATGCAAGGCTCCAGTACCTTGGCGGCGCCCGGCCGGTTGCCGATCTCGAGAAACTCGTGGACATGGGCCAGTACCAGCTCGCGTTTGCCATGCAGCCGGTGAAAGTCGAAACCGTCCTTTCCATTGCGGACAGCGGCGGCGTCATGCCCCCGAAGTCCACGTGGTTTGAGCCAAAGCTCTTAAGCGGGCTTGTGGTCCACACGTTTGACTGATCCCAACCCTTCTCCTTTATTGTTTTTGCGCGGCAATGGTTGAGGGTATGATCACCATCGCCCTCCCGAAAGGCAGCCTTGAGGCGCAGACGCTCCAGCTCTTCAAGGAAGCTGATCTCGAAGTCAAGCGCACCGACCGCGACTACAACCCCCGGATCAACGATCCCCGGATCGGCAAAGTGAAGATCCTTCGCCCGCAGGAGATCCCGACCTACGTGGACAAGGGATACTTCGACCTCGGTATCTCCGGTCTTGACTGGATCACCGAGACCGGATCGGATGTCGTGGAGGTGGCCAACCTCTCGTACAGCAAGACCGGTGAGGGTAACGTGAAAATCGTGATTGCCGTCCACCGCGACGAGCCCATCGAGAATGTCACCCAGATCCGGCCGGACAGCCGGGTCACGACCGAATACCCCGAGCTCACAAAAAAGTTCTTTGAGGATCTGAAAATCCCCGTCCAGATGTTCCACTCGTTCGGCGCATCGGAGGCCAAGGTTCCTGACTTAATGGACGTGGTCGTTGATCTGACCGAGACGGGAACGACACTTCGGAAAAACGGCCTGAAGATCATCGGGCAGATCATGGAGTCCCACACCGCGATCATTGCCAACAAACAGGCATGGGCGGACCCGCAGAAGCGAAAGGAGATCGAGGAGATCCGTACCCTGCTGTTCGGGGTCATCGATGCCCGGCACAAGGTGCTCCTGACCATGAACGTGCCCACGGCATCCATGGAACGGCTCGTTGCCGCGCTTCCTGCCATGAAGAAGCCGACCGTGGGCCGGCTCCACGGGATCGACTATTACAGTATCCAGACGGTTGTCCAGAAGAGCGCAGTCAACGGGCTCATCCCGAAGCTGAAGGCCTGTGGTGCGGAAGATATCCTCGAGATCCCGATCACGAAGATTGTGCCGTGAGAGGGGGGTGTTGCTCCCTCTTCAGGGGGAGAAACCCTCATTCTGTCGGTGGGCCACATGAGGGAACACATTGTCGTGGCTACCACCTGCAAATTTTCCCAATTTTCTCTCTTTTTTCCACATGATCGTTCGGTAAGCCTGCGGGATTTCGGGCAAACCTTGTAACCCCATGTATTGATTGGGGGGGAAATGGCAGCGGGGAGGGCAGAGAGATTTTCCGTTTCGAACAATGGGGAATGAAAAGGAGGTTTCTGGAAGCCTGCAATGCGGCAATGTTTCACGGCGCGACGGGTACAGCCAGTGCCCCACCAGAAAAAAGGGGTTGGGGGTGACTACTCGAGTTTGATGAAGACGGTGTCGGCGGGGAGATCCTTGCATTTGGTGATCGTATCCGTCCTTGCCGCATTTGCATCCTCTGCCCCGGCTACAACCTGGATCTGGAAGCATTTCCCATCAGGCCACAGCGATGTGTCAGAGGTTGAGAAGGTGAAGGGCGTCTCTTCCTCGAACCTCTGGCCGGTCTTGAAGACCATCCCGCCGGGGATCGTCTTCCACTGGGGATCGCCGGCAATACGGTAGAAGACGACTTCCTCAACGGTCTTGTCGCCATCGTAGGTGGTGTTCCACGTAATGGTCCAGACGTCTGTCGAGGGGCTCGCCGCAAAGGAGAGGTTGTCCACAAAGAGGGACTTTGTGCCAAAACCGGTATCGACGATGCTGTCCCGGACCCGGCACTGCATGGCCGGTATGAATCCCGTCTGGGTTGTCCCGGTGGCAGCATCCGTGAACGAGATGGCCGAACTGTCGGGGCCGAACAGGTCGATCTTGCCGGCCTGGATAAGTTCCAGCTGGAAGGTGGCACGCCAGGTCTCGTTCAGTTTGATGGTGCCGACATCGAATGCCATGGTTTTGGCAGCCCAGGCAGCCTCATCGTTCCGTGTCTCAAAGAGCTGCTGGGTGTAAACCCCAAGACTGCTCATGTGGGATTTGTTGATGAGCGTGGATGTGCCAGGGACATACACATAATCCATATACTGCGTGAGATCGAGGGAGGGATCATCGTTGATCTTTACGGTTCCAAAATCCAGGGCAACTTCTGTTTCGCCACCAGCAGTCTCCTGGAGGTCACCGGCGATGGCAGTATAGACATCCACGAGTTGTGCCCCGGTCGAGGCATGGAACTTTTTGCCACCGGTAGAATTCGCGAGGATAACCATCGTGTTCCACGTGGTCGATCCCTCGGTAATCCCGGATCCGAAGGAGATCGTGTAGATCCGGATATTTTTATCCAAGGCGTAGAGGGACATGTTCTGCTGGGTGAACAAATTGGCATCATAATTATTGGTTACTCCGCCAAGTCCCGAAAACCAGAAATGACGATCCGTTCTGGTCCAAGTCCAGAGATAATCACTGGTACGGCCCTCTCCCCTCGCCAGGGGATCGCCGTGATAGTTAAATTCCCCGTCGGACATCAGGATAACCGCCTGGATTGTCTGCGGGTTCGGGTTGCGGTTGGTGTTTACATCGTCAATCGCGGTCTTCAGCGCAAGGCGCGTTGGGGTATAGCCCCCCTGGCTGATGGCGTCAATTTTGGTTCTTACCGAATTAAAATCGGTCGTGAGGGGCGAGTCTACCGTGGAATCTCCACCGTACGAGACCAGCCCCACCTTGTCTCCGGGATTCATCTTATCCACGAAAGTCTTCGCTGCATATTTTGCCCAATACAGACGTGTGTATCCATCCATTGCGGTATTCATACTGCCCGAACGGTCGATCACCAGCGAGGCATCAATAGGCTTTGGCCGGAGGGCAGCACCATCCCCATAGAGCTGGATGGTGATGTTGACCTTGTCTCCTACCTGGGAGTTGCCGCAGTCTCCGAGAGATGAAGTACTGATGTAGGGATAGTTCTTCCAGACCAGCGTGACATCGCGGTTGACCGGGTTGCCGTCGCGGTCCGTCCAGCTTGCAATTGCTTTAACCTGCCCGGTTGCGGTTGCATTGTATCCGGCACCCGAAGTAGAAAAGGCTCCGGGACTGAACTGCACGGTTGCATACCCCCCGGCACCAACAGGTGCCGATAACGCAGACAGGCTTGGTGCAGTGGTCTCATCATAGGGTCCGCCCGGATAGGTCGTGGGGTCAAGGGAGAATGTCACGACTTCCCCAATAACCGGGTTACCCTTCATATCGATGACCCGTGCCTGGAGAATCGATCGGGTGGACGGGTTCACATCGAGACTTGTCATGGACTGCGGGTTTGCCGTGAATGTCAGGTCGACCGGATCGGTGTTATAGTATTCGATGGTCTGGCTGCACGAACCGGTGGACCCGTCATTCTTGCAGAGTACACTTGCATTCCCGGGCGTGGATGCCGTGAGCGTGTACAGACCGATCGTGTCTTTCGGGCCAAAGGAGACCCGGATCTTCCCCCACTTGTTCGTCGGGGTGCTTAAGCTCATCCCATCCGTTGAGATGAAATCAACGGTTGCGCCGAGGATCGGGTTGTTGAACCGGTCGGTGACGGTGTAGTAGATCTCCACGGCGTTCTCCGGTTCACCGTCAGCGGGCAGCAAGGAGCCGGGGCTTGCCGGGGTCTGCTCGATAAAGTGCGGTTCGCTCTCGGAGACACCCTGGATGTAGGTATGTGGCCCGATGACCATGTTCCCGATCGGGTCCATCTGGATAAGGTTGCTCTGGATGGATGAGGAGATTCTCAGGTCAGCAGTCACATTCCCGTAAGCATCGGTTGTGTATGTCCGCTGGGTGATGTAGTCGGATCCGTCCCACAGCCCGGCGCCCCCTTCATCGGACATGGTGAGCCGGACCGTCTCGGCCACGTTCTTATTATCAATGAGATTGCCATACCGGTCGGTTATCGTAACCGTTGCCTGCGTTACGGAACCCACCGGCAGGGTTTCTGGGTGAGTGAATGTTGCGAACTGCGGGGTGTAGTGATCAATTCGCTGCAATGTGGACACCGAAATGATATTTGGCATACCGCCATCAAGAACGGATATTGTTGCATTGATTACCGCGGTACCGCTCTTTGTTGCAGTCTTGAACACAGCAGTGGCTTTCCCGTCAGGGCCGGTCATGACACTTACGGGTAATGCAGGTGTGATCGTCCCGAGATCGGCAGAAGCGGGGTGAATATAGAACGTCACATTCGCATTGGATATTGGAGTGGGGACTGGGGTGGGAGGAGAACCCGCATCCAGTACTTCTACCGTGATAACTGCCTGGTCTGCACCGTCATTGGCGATAAGCCATCCGGGAACACTGCTGCTGATCGTTGAAGGAGAAAGATCATATGCCGTGGCTGAACACATCAGCAGCAGAAGGCAAAAGAATCCAATAATCGTCTGTTTCACTCTCATACCCATCACATTGAATTGAGATATAGTCACTTTCACAGTATAAATATTTCGTTTTTTAAAATCGGCCTTAAATCGCTTGTATTGCTAAAAAACAGTTAATAATTGGCATTTTGAGTGATTTTCATTCTGCGGGAACGTGCTGATAGGGAGCACTTCGGGGGATGATTCATAACGAAATTTGCGTATCGTATGCGCTATCACACTTACGAATCCGGGAGCGAACCGGATACGAGTTTGTGCAAACACCAGCATAGTATCGTTCTCTCAGAGAGGATAATGATTCAATAGAACTATCATATTCAAAATCCTTGAAGTGAGTGATCGTAACCGGAGATGATGTGCACCGGGTGCCCCCATTGAATTGTCAAACGAACTCATGGAATGAACCGGATTCTTCCATGGATTTTTCAAAGAATACATAGGTGCTGGACGCAGGAATGTGTCACCAACAGGACTTCCCCCTACCGGATCGCAGCCGGTTCCTGTACAACCATTAACGCCTCCAATCAAAAAAACCTATAACTCCATCCTTTTTGTCAAAATCGGGATATCGGGGGGGAGAATGCCCGATATAAAAAAACGAATGTTTATATTCCATCTCCATCCAATAAACCATGAGGCAACCCCATGCGGAAAGCGGCGTTTGTATTTTTTTTTCTTGTCCTTGTAGCAGCGGCAGTCTTCATGGTTATTGGAAACCCGCTCTCAATACTCGATGGTCAGAACCAGAATTCACCTTCAAAAGTCGATGTCGGATTCGTTCTTCTCGACCAGCCGGAAGGATCGGACCGGGTCAGTTTTGATGCGGCAACCACCAATATTCAACTTACAGGATTCGATGGGGAGGCACCAAACCCGGCAAGAACCGCAGAAGAGGTTGCAGAGACAACCTTCATCCATATGATCCGCGGGCACGATCTGGATGAAACCGGCAACGCAACCAGCTGGAACTTCGTAGTCCGCCAGCCCGAACAGGTATCCCTGGTGTCCTACGACAGGTTTGGCGAGAAGATTGGCCGGTGGGATGCACAATATCCGAACACGACAATAAATATAAGCGAGATCATGGCTCCCGGGGCCCTTTTTGCGAAAAATTACCAGACCATATTCCCAACATCAGAAGAGATCGTGACGGAAAAACGGGATCTCGCCCTGGCTGAAGGCACGTACTACCTCACGATCACCGGCAGGACAGAGACAAAAAATATGATGTTCGATGCATATACAGGGACGTTGATACAATCCAATGACTGACGATTCCGGCTTAATGTCCGTGGACTTCATGACAGGGTTCACCATCTTCCTCATTGCGTTCATCTGGGTGGCAACGATGGTTCCCGGCCTCTTTATCGGACTCCAGACACGATCAATCGACTACGATGCCGTAGCGTACAGGACAAGCGTTATACTTGTTGAAGACCCCGGTGCATCGGCAACAATCGTCTCAAACTACCCTTGGGAGTCCCTGAAGGATACGCAGGACATCGTCCGGCTGGGCCTCGCCGTATCAAAGGATACCCCCAGGGTCCTGGACCAGAATAAGGTTAACCGGTTCTTCTGCCAGACATCGTTCTCATACCCGGAGGATTACCGGAGTCGCCTGTTTTTCAGCGATTACCCGTACACCTTTAATATCTCCTTAAAAATTGAGGGAGAGAATGAGACCCGGACCATTGGCGATGTCGTTCCCTCCTATTACCCGTACGGGTATATCCGCAGGGACGTGAAGATCAAAAGACCAAGTAACGCTACAATCGGAGAGACCATTATACGGCAGCATAATTTCAACAATACCGAGAATGTGACCTTCAACGAGTTCTCCATCGTCATCAATTCATCCAGTCTCCTCACCGGCCCGGTCGGCCAGTACCCGGCTCATGGCGGGGGTGCTGTCTACCGGATCAACCCCTCCTGGGACAAGATCATGATCAATTTTACCGATCTTGATGAGACGCGGAACAAAATAGCCCACCCCACTCCGCCAACCAGCATACGGCTGACCCAGGTTAAATTCTCTGAAATCCTCGGCACGGGATTGGTAGGATTCACGCCACCACTGGTATTTGAGAATTACACCTATGTCACCGGAATAAACGAGGCGACGAAACCACCGGTCGATATCGTTGACGGCAATCTCTCGTTGATCTTCGACTCCGGTTTCTTTGCAGGTACAGATAAATACGGGGCAATATACCTCAACCTCACCTTCGAACTGGATCCCCCCCAGCAGTACCTGAATAATACCCATACCCGTCCTTTTGACTATAATTATCATCCCGCGAACGTCACCCAGCCGGCCCTGACCGACGCTGTCATGGAGGTGGCAGTATGGTAATGTCGGAGAACGGGCAACTCTATACTATCGAAGGTATCGCTGCTGCCCTCATCCTGCTGGTAACCGCATTCATCGTGGTCAACAGCACATCCGTTTACACGCAGGGTGACACGCACATCAACGATATGCAGCTGGAGTTGCTGGGGAGCGATGCTCTGAGCATGCTCAACACCGCCCCCAACAGCAGCTTTGGGAAAAGTCCACTCCAGACAATCGTGGAGACGGACGACTCCGCGTTGTTCCGGACATTGTTCCTTAATACCATCAATAATACCACGGGTCCCGGGGGGGACCGCATCCAGTACAAGGCAAACGTGACCTACGTGGATAAAGATGGTTTTGTCAGCACCCTGCCGCTGAGTGATTCCCCCCACCCGTTTGTCGGAGGGGAACATGCCGTGCGGGTATCCCAGTGGGTTATAGTCGAGAAACGTTTCCCTGACTGTTCCGCAGGTTCCTGTTCAGGGAAACATGCCGTCCTCGTGGAGGTGCTTTTATGGCGGGATTGAGAGATGACGCACAGTGGATCGTGCTCATGGGCTTCATCGTGAGTTTCAGCCTGTTCTTCGTCGCGATTGTCATTAACCAGTCAACCGTTGTTGGACAGACAACCGCAGAGGCAGTGATCGAGTTTCCGAAAAATGATATCCGGGGAATGCGGGACATGATCATCCAGTCGGAGTTCCTTGTAGACGAAGGAGTGTTTAACAACAAGACAAATGTCCAGAATGACATCAAAACCCTGTCGTTGCATCGGCAGAATTCCGTGGTATCGTTCTCATCACGCAATCCCACGGGAAGCGATCCGCACACCTATATTGAGATCCATTACAGCAACGGGGTGACCGCGTACAATGAGACATGGAGATCGAACTAAGCACACCATGGAGAACAATGATTCGGGTGTTGCAACCCTAATCGAATACATCATGATCACCGGTGTCCTCATGACCCTGTTCATTGTGATGCTTCTCCTCGTGAATACGTACTTTATGGAAGGGCCTGCTGACACGCTGACCTATTATGCATTCACTGACGTAAGCAACGGGGTTTCCACCCGTATTGTCGATACCTATGCCATTGCACCTGTTGCCGGGAATATCACCTCGAAGTTCGACATTCCGGACGAGATCGCGGGACGCGGGTACTTTGTAGAGGTGGGCAATATGAAAGGCAATGATCTCTCCACCCAGACGGTCAGTGTCTGGAGGGGGACGATTGTCACCGACGTCGCGATTGCAGGGATTGGTTCGACCCGGAGGGCCGGGGGAAATACAACCGGTACTGGCATGAACAGGATCAGTTACAGATCGGAAGGATTTGGCGGAGTATGATGATGACGGGCAGATTGAACAGGATAGCATACGAAGACGGGGTTTCCGAATCAATCGGATTTCTCCTCATTTTCACGTTAGTGATCGTCGGTATCGGGCTCGTTACCCTGTACGGGTACCCGATGCTCCTCCAGCAACAGGTCAGTGCCGATGAGCAGATCATGGAGAAGAACATGATTGTGCTCCAGAACGATGTGAAGAGTCTTGCATACAAGACAATCCCGTACAAAGAGACCTCATTGAAGATAGGAGGAGGCACATTATCGGTATTCAATTCGAGTTATACGCCTCCCTCAGGAGTTCCCGCAGCGATCACTATCCTTGACAACAACGGTGACCTTATCGATTCATTCCAATCGGGAGACCTGATGTATCTCTCGGATTCGGCGGGAACCGATGTCTCCCTCCAGAACGGTGCTGTGGTCAAACGTCACCGCGTCGAGCCGGGATCCGTGATGCTTGCCGAGCCCCGGTGGTTCTACGACGGTATGACGAAAACCATGGTCATCAATCTCATCAATATTACCAGCGATGAGATGCTCTCGCGGGCAGGGGTTGGAACCGTCCAGATGAGCCTTGGAGACATGCAGTTCCAGAAATTCAGTGTTGATGATGTTCCCTCAACCCTGCACCCTCCAGTATATCTAAAATATACTCCCAATAAGAATCAGGATTATTCGATTGCATGGGACAATTATTTCCGGAGGTCGCTTGGGATGTCGCTCACGAGTGGGACTCCGGGAAATGGGTTAGAGCTGCAATACCAGTTTCCTGATACCACCACCCTTGTTGTCAAACAATTCGAAGTGAATATCCGTTCCCTTTGATCTTTTTTTTTATTCGGAATCTGACTGAAACGCGGTCATCGTATTCTCCTTGCTGCACTGACATCTCCAGGGTTTTCTGGTGTCCGCCGGGAGGACAAAAAATGCGAAAGCGATATCACCTCGGTCCAGTGCCAGCAGCAGAATTAAAGGTGAAATCTTGCTTGTTGTATGACACGTTGAGCGGGTAAAAAAAGTTACAGGTACTTATTCCGCCGCAGCCATTCAACCTGCGGGCCGGTGTACCGGTACATGATGTCACATTTCTCGTCCTGGAAGTTCCACGGGATCACAATGAGGATGTCCCCTTCCCGGATCCAGACTTTCTTTTTGATCTTTCCCTTGATCCTGCCCATCCGGGTAACGCCGTCAAAACAGCGCACGCGGATATGATTTGCCCCCATCATCAGTTCAGCACAACCGAACATCTCCCGGTTCCTCTTCTGGGGGAGTTTGACCCGGATGACCTCATCGCCCGGGGGTGCTGATCCCGGTTTCTTGTCTGTCAGTGCAACCGCTCCTTTCACTCCGTTTCTTGTATCAGGTGCTTAATTGTTGGTGTTATTTGAAATATAATTATTGCGCGGGAAAACGAAGCCGATATCACCCCTCGTTCAGACCACGGCGCCCAAAAACGGGGTTACTTACCTGCCAGCAGCAGGAGCAGGGTACCGATCCCAAACAGGACGATCAGGACACCGGAGATGCGGTTGATTAGCCGGAGGTTCTTTGCCGTGAGGCGGGTCCTGACGGAGGCAACGGCACCGCAGAGGATGACCCACCAGAGAACCGACCCGGAGAAGATCCCAAGGATAAATTCAGCAGAAGTAAAAAGCGAGGTCCCGCCGATCACGATACCAAAGCCCGGGAGGACGACGATGAAGAAGAGGATGGTTAAGGGATTTGCAAGCGTGATGGCGAGCATTGAGAGGTAATTCCGAAAGTAAGGTTCGTGCGCCCCGTTTTCTGTGGGTTCTTTTGGCATCGAGAGGAAGACCTTTGCCCCGACACCGATGAGCACAAGGCCGGCCATCACGCGGAAGAAGACCTGCTGGGTGAGGATGAACCCCGACACCACGGTCAGGCCAAGAACGGCAACTGCCGCATAGAAGGAGTCCGCGGTTGCAACCCCGAGCCCGGAGACGATGCCGTGCAACCGGCCGTCCGCCACCGCCCTCCGGATACAGAGCAGGGAGATGGGACCCACCGGTACGGCGAGAGTGAGACCGATGATGAGTCCCTGGATGAATGGGCTGAGTTCCACGAAACTGCACCTTTGATTAACTATCTATCGTTCCGGTATAACGGGATTGTCCTTATGAATGGCGGTATTTTTTTTCGCATCCTGATAAAAACCCTGCCGGCAATTGCCGGGGGTTGACCGGAATCTGGCACACCCCATCGTTCGGCATACCGTTTCGTAACCACGCTCATGACCCGGCGCAAACCATAGGATTATCACCGGGCAACGAATACCAGAAGTGCATGGGCGCATTTGACAAAATGAGCGTGCAGAACCCGGTAGCGCTGGTTGCAGCCGTACTATCCTGTCTCATCCTCGGCAGCCTGGGCGGGATCGTGACCCGTACCGGCCCCGACACCTGGTATGCCCTGCTGGAGAAGCCCGCCTTCTCGCCGCCGGGCTGGCTCTTTGGCCCGGTCTGGACCCTGCTCTTCATCCTCATGGGAATCTCCCTCTGGATGATCTGGAACGAGGGGATCGAAAAGCGCGATGTCCGGATCGCCCTCGGGGTCTTTGCCGTGCAGTTCATCTTCAATATCGCATGGTCGTTCCTCTTCTTCGGCATGCAGTCGCCATTCCTCGGCCTGGTTGATATCCTCATCCTGTGGATCCTGATCCTTGCAACCATCGTATGCTTTTTCCAGGTGCAGAAGACTGCTGCATTCCTCCTCATCCCCTATATCCTGTGGGTCAGCTTTGCCTCTTTTCTGAATTACACGATCTTTATCCTGAACCCGTGACCGGTGATCGTCCCTTTTTCACCACAAAAACGCTTTTACCGGCAAAAACCCCTCGTTTCCGGTAATCCGGGAACAAACCCTGCTAGGGGATCCCACAGGTCATCCCATTCTCCGGTTCGGGGAAGCCAGCCGATCTGTAAAAGAGAGAACAGATTAATAATATGCGAGAAGCAGGAGTTGAACCTGCGAACCCCTGCGGGAACGGATCTTGAGTCCGCCTCTGTTGGCCACTTAGATATTCTCGCTTGACTGTACTATTGGAGAGCGGGATAGTAAAAAGGCTTTCACGGTCAAGGTGCGCCCTAAAGATTCCGGCATATCCGTGAAGTCATTATAGCTGGACTGCCAATCTTGTGAGAATGTTCGATCAATTGCACAAGAGCAGGTACCGGGACCTCCTCATCGTTCTGCCGGTCATCGCGTTCTTCCTCTGCGTGCTCTTCCTCTCGGGCACCACCATTCTGACCAGGGATCTCGGCGAGTTCGTTCTCGCCGGGGGAATGGTCGCCCCGTTTGTCATCCTCGCTCTCCTCGCCTATACCGGCGAAACGCACCCGTGGGTGCGTCACCTCGCAACCCTCTGGCTTATGGGCATCCTCTTCGTGCTCTTTGCAATCACGGTCATGCTCACCATCGCCCCTGTTGTCACCCTTGCCGAAGACGAGGGGGCACTTGAAACCTATCTTGACTCGCTTCCTCCGGCAACGGTGGGCTGGGCCTTCCTCGTCTCGCTCCTTGCCGCGGCAGCCGGCCTCATCGGATTCTCCCGCAGGATACGGGGGCAGCTCTCCCGCGTCCTGCCGTTCAACCCGGACTCGCACATCCATTCGGTCGCCCTCTGTTGCGTGCTTGCCCTCATCGCAATGCCGCTCGTCCCGCTCCTCCTCACCGGCAATGCCCCGTTCCTCAACCCGGAACTCCAGGCAGTCCTCGGGATCGGCCTTGAGGAGCCGGGCTCAACAGTGAAACTCGACACCTTCTCCCTCATCTGGACCGTGATCGGATCGTTCTTCTTAGTCGGGCTCTTCGTGAGGCGGGACATCCGTGGCACGCTCGAACGCCTCGGGCTCGTCCGGCCTACCCTCCAGCAGGTTGCCATCGGGATCGCGTCCGGCATCCTGCTCGTCACTGTCTTCTGGTTCTTCGATGAGGCCGTGGTCATGCTCTTTACCGCGTGGGGCATCCCGACAACCGACGAGACCATGGTCAACAACCTCTTCATGGTCTCGTTCACACCGCTTGCCGCGGTCATTGCTTCCATCTCGGCAGGGCTTGGCGAGGAACTCTCAGTACGGGGGGTCATCCAGCCACGCTTTGGCATCCTCGTCTCTGCCCTGGTCTTCACCTCGCTCCATGCCTACCAGTATGCCTGGGACGGCCTGTTGAGTGTCCTGCTCGTCGGGATCTGTTTTGGGATCCTCCGGAAGTATACCAACACATCGACAAGCGCAATCTCTCACGGAGTGTATGATCTCGTTCTCTTTGCCCTCATCATCGCGGGGATAACCACACTCTGAAAACAGGTTACATGAAATCGGCAAGGCCGAGCTGTTCCTGCTTCTCCTCGCCAAAGGTTGACTCGATAGCAAGGTCGATCACCTCGACCCGCTGCTTGGTATATTCCGAGACCTTGTATTTCCGGCAGATCTCCCTTGACATCTCGAGGTACTTCTTCACCGATCCCTCGTGCACGGTCGGGATGATCGGGCCGTTGCAGATCCCCCGGCCCTTGAACTTCGTGCACTTGCCCGAGAGGGGCATCCGCCGGTAACTCGTGTTGCACTTCGTGCACCGGTGCTTCTGCTTGGAGAAGGCCGAGAGGTTGCCCATGAGGTCGCGGATGAAGTGCGTGTTGAGCACCCGTTCTGCCACGTCATCGGCGTCCACGGCACGGATCTTCTCGGCAAGGTCGAGCTCCGCTCCCAGCTTGTCGGTCATACTCTTCATCTGGGTGTACATCGACTCGATCGGGCCGGAGGAGATATCCGACGTGTCGTGCGTGAACTGGAAGCCCTCGACCTGCTCGGGCCTTCCCACCCGGTTCTCGACCCGGTCGATGAGTTTGACGATTGTCTTGGGCTCGATGTAATTGAGGGCTCCCGTGTAGACTTCGAGGGGGTAATGGTCGCAGACATCGACGTTGAGGGCTTCCTTGTCGATCTCCGCGGGATCGATCCGGCTGGTCAGCACCAGCGGAGCGTCCATGGTCCCGCCCCGGTTCTCGGGCAGGAACGAGCGGGAGAAGTTGATGAGCCCGTCGAGGAGGAGCATGATGCAGTCCTCATCGCCATCGCACTGGCCGGTGAAGATACCGTTTGCCACAAGCGTATGGTCGGTGTCCACGGTCAGGCAGTAGACCCGCTCCTCAGGGGCAGGGACCGGGTCGGCAGCGGTGATCCGGTCGGTCATCAGGCAGGTGCCCTCAAAGACCGGGACGGCATCCCCGACTTTCAGCTCAACGGCTTTGAGTTTGCGGAGGTAACTGGTGTCCCAGACGAGCATGGCATGGTCCGGGGTCACGACAAGCTCGCGGCCCCGGCTCGTGGTGAAGCGGATGAGGGCTGCGGGAGCGCGATGGATCGAGACCGAGGTGATCTTCCGGATGTGAATCTGCCCGTTCGGGTCAACGGTGCGGGTGGCAAACGGGCGGGCCGGGTCCGAGTAATAGGTGCCGAGCCGGTCAATGCCCGGCCGGGAGATATCGAAGTTCTCCAGGACAAACTTCCGGATCGGGACCTTCTCCCATCTCCTCCCGTCCAGCACCTCGATCTCGGTGTCGCCATAAAAGCAGTTCCGGCGCTTGGCGGCATGGAAGAAGGGGTGGGCATAGCCTACGTTTGCCCGCGTGAACCCGACGATCCGGGCAAGAACGCCGGCGCTCGTGTGCGGGGCAAGCCCGATCACGAGGTGCCCGACAAGATCCTCGGGCCGGTTGATGTTGTAGAACGGTTCGAGGCCATAGCACTTGACCAGAAGGTCGTCCATGAACTGCGCAACGCTCACCAGGTACGCGGCGCAGGAGTCCGAGACCAGGATATCCTGCGGGTGGAGTTCGATCACCTGCGTGGGGTTCTGGAGGTCATAGCCATGAGTGTCTTTTGTGTACCCGAGCGAGCGGAGCTGCTCAACAGAGACCCGCACCTCGTCCGGGCGGATATGAGTGAGCGGGAGATCGATCATGTCGAAGCGGGTGGTGCCGTCCTTGAAGACGAAGATGCCCCGGTTCGCCCGGAGGATCCCCTTCTCCATCGCCTCCACGGTCTTCTCCCGGGATATGACCCCCTTGACCCCCTTGACGAGCTTGACACTGTCAGGTTTCATCCCGAGCCGCTCCATCGCCTTTGCGTACTCTGCTTTCACATTCAGGGTGATCCGCTGGCTGCATACGCCCCCGGCATCGCATTGCGGGCACCTTGGTTCATCCAGCTCCCGGCCGCACTTGGGGCAGGTGAGGATGGCAACCGAATGCCCGCCGCACTTCTCGCACCGGTTGAGATACCCCATCTCCCCGCACTGCGAGCACCGGCGGCGGCCGACATCGATCTCGATGATCCCCCCTTCCTGCTGGAAGTCGAGCTCGGTGTTGTTCTGGTCCGTCTCTGCCGTATGGAGCGACGCAGACTGGAACGAGCGCCGTGCCCCGCCGGTGTCCCCGAGCGGGAAGAGAACATGGGGCGGCGGGTTCATCTTCCGGGGCTTGGACTTGCCGGGCCGACCCATGCGTCCCCCGATACGGGTGCCGGACCGGGACCGCATCTTCATGCCGCTGAGGTGCATCACGAGGTCGAGCGGGGCTGCATCCGCAGGTGCGGTTGCCCATGTCTCCCGCTTTTTCAGGTTCTCATCAAGGCCGAGACCTGCGAGGAACGCTCCGAAAATTTTGATCTGCACGGTATCCTCAAGCACCTGGTGGGGGATGAGGAGCAGTTCGAGGAGCGGCTTGGTTGCCGGGTCGAGCGGGATCCGGAGCATGCCGTCCACGATCGAGCCGCCGTCAGCAACGGCTTCGGCAAGGGCCCGGATCTGCTCACTCGTGATATCGTCCCAGAACCACGTGTAGTCCGGGTGGAGATAGTGCCCTTCCGTTGCCAGTGCCAGCGCTTCCCCCTCGTCTTTTGGGGGCTTCACTGCCGGGCCAGCATCGAGCTGCCACCACTCGGAGCAGTAGCCGGCCGGGACGAGCGGGTGGTTGTTCTCCAAAAACTCCCCGTAGGAGATGAGGATCTCCCCCACATCGAGGATCCGCTCGATGCCGGCGTTCAGCCGCTTTGCGGTAGCCTCGTCATCGATCCGGAGCACGTCACCGTTCCGGAGCCGGACGGTGGGACCTTCGATGGAATCGACCGGCACAACCCCGCAGGCTTTTCCGGGCCGCTCGGTCTTCATCTGGGTGCCGGTGGCAAGGAACTCGCCAAGGATGTACAGGGTCGCCGGGTGCATCCCTGCCGCAGCAAACCCGGTGTTGCGGCTCCGCCCGTACCGGAGCCGGAAACCGCCTTTCCGCATCGGGTAGGCAAAGACCGGCCGGCCCCCGATGAGATCGCGGAGATATTTGTCGAGCGGTTTGATGCCGACCGTCTTCTCCCCGTCCCCACCCTTTGAAGCCCCGGCGATAAGCTGGTCCAGCCAGTCCCAGCCCTCCATCTTCATCTTCTCGACACGCCCTTTGAGCTTCCGGGCCTTTCCCGCAATGCCCTCCCCGATGACCAGCGCCATCCCGCCCCGGACGGTGTTCGTCTCCACCCGCTCAAGGTTGCGGTGGCCGGACACCTCCTCCTGTTCGGTTGCTTCGCCATCGACACAGACCGGGCAGTTCCCGATGATGATCCGGATCTCGGCCTCGCTTGGCAGATACTGGAGGTTCATGATCGAGTTGTACTGCCGGATCTCCTCGACATACCGCTCCACCTCTTCCTGCCGCGCAATGTAGCGGTTGATCCCCAGTTTCTGCCGGACATAATCCCCGACCAGCACCGACATGGCCTGCGCCGTTCCCCCGGCGCTCCGGATGGGGCCGGCATAGAAGATCATCAGGTACTGGCTGCCGTCGTCGTTCTTGCCCAGCTCTACCTTGGCAATCCCTTCCGTGGGTGCGGACACGACCCCTTCGGTCAGGAGCGCCATTGCCGTGCGGATGGAATGGTCAAGCACCTCCATGATGTCTTTTTCCCCGAACTTCCGGGCAACAAAGTCATCACCGATGCGGAGGGCGGCCTCCTCCCGCGACATCTCGGCTTCGAGTTCCCGGATCCGGGCTGCCACTCCCTTGATGCCGACAAGGACCTCGACACGATCGGCAAGGTCGCTTGCGATCGGGATCTCGACATCGAGTGTTGGGTCGAGCCCTTTTTTCCGGGCCTCTTTTGCTATCCCGATCGCGCGGTGCAGCTCGTCAAGAAGGGACTTCTCATACGCCTCCATCGTGGGCGAGAGCACAAGCATACCCGGTAGATTTTGCGGGAGGGGATTTATGGGTTGGGATAAGCGGGGAAAAAGAAGTGGGGGAAGAACAACAGAGAACTGCCCTACTCCCCGTCCTGCACCTTCTCAACCATCTCCGGAATACCGGTCTCGCCCATCTGCCAGAGGGTGAGGGTGACACACTGCCGGACGGTCGCGTCCGGGTCATCGAGCCTGCGGGTCAGGTGCTCCACGGCCGGCTTGCCGATGCGGCAGAGGGCCTGCGAGAGGAAGCCCCGAAGCTCTGCATCGTCGCTTGCCATCCCGTCGATCAGGTCATCGGCTGCCGCCTCCCCGATCTCGCCAAGGGCTGCGGCTGCATATTTCCTGAACGTGCGGTCCGGGTTCGACTCCATCGCCATGATGAGGGGGATTGCCGCCGGTTCCCCGATCCGGGAGAGCGCAATCGCCGCATACCAGCGCCGGTCATTGTCCGGTGCCCCCGCGATCGCCGCGATGAGCGGCCGGATGGCCGGCTCGCCAATGTTCCGGAGCGCGGTAATCGCCGCATGCCGTTTTTCAATCGCCGCATCGCCAAATGCCCTGATCAGGTCCTGGATCTCTCCTTCTGGTGCCATCGTTCTGCCGTCTCCCAAAAAACAGTCAGCATTGATCTGGGGAGTGCAGAAAGATGGTTGTTTCCATTTATTGCCCGGTCATCAGGAACCCGGCCAGCCGGGAACACACGAGGATCCAAAAGAAGATCGCCATCATCACCGGGCATGTGGGGATGCCGGAGGTGCCCGGACGATTCAGGGGAGCAGACAGCCCTTTTTTGGTACAAAGATATTTATGCTCACCCACAGGAATAGACCAATTGATCACAACCGGTGTCGTGAGAGAGATGGCGCAGGATATCACAAAGATCCTCAAATCATTGCAGACCACTGCGGTCAACAGGTGCCGGGAGCGGCTAGACGAGGCCGCCCTCCGGGCAAAGAACCTGATTGGCAGGGGCGGGGATGCAGAAACGAGGGATCCGGCGCCCGAAAAGCCGCAGTACGGCGTCACCTCGGTACTGAAGCGCAAGCACGGGTTATAGGGGGGAACCGGATGGACGAGGAGAGAACACTGTTGCAGCAGATTCGCCAGAAAGAACAGGAATTTGCAGAAAAACTCGCGGTGGTGAAGAAGGAGACCGATCGCGAAGTCGAGGCTGCACGCGATGAGGCAGAGGCGCTGCTCTGTACCGCTGACAGCTCGGCCAAGACCGAGGCGGAGCGGCTCTACTGGGAGGGAAAAGGCAAGATCGAGGCCGCAATCGGTGAGCTGAGGCAGGAGGCCTTGGCGGAACGCACGGCCGCGGCAGCGAAAGGGGAGAGGAACATTCCCCGCGCCGTTGAGGCAATCACCGGCTATGTGACCATGGAATAATCTTTTTCGGGAGGGGCGTATGCTCCAGAGGATGAAACGGATCCAGGTTATCGGGCCACGGCAGGAGTTATCCCGGGTAGTCGATCTCCTGTACAATTCCGGTACCGTCCACCTCGAGAGCGCCTGCGACGAGGTTCCGGCAAGCGAGATCGATCTCGTGCCGGTACAGATGGATGCTGCCCAGACCGTTGCCGATGTGCTTGGCAGGATCCAGGCGATCTTCTCCACCCTGCCGGCGATTGCCGATGACCCGGGGCGGCAGGCAGCCATCCGGGCAGAGCTCGAAACGAAGAGTTACGACGAGATCATCCTGCGGGCAAAGGACGTTGTCCACAAACTCGAGACTACCACCCGGGAGCTTGCGGCACGAAAGAGCGAGCTCGCCCTGGCTGTCGTTGCCCTTGACCGGTACTCAAAAGTCCTCTCCATCATCCAGCCCGTGGAGAAGGAGCTGCCGACCCTTGAAGGGTTCGAGGTGACGATCCTGCTCATCCAGAAAGAGCATGCCGGGGTTATTGATATCATCAGAAAAGAGATCGGGGCCATCACCCACAACCATTTCGAGATGAGTTCCACGTCGGTCGATGATGAAACCCTTGCCACCATCACGGTATTCCCTAAAAAGTATGATGAGGATGTCCACTCGTTCATCTACTCCGTGAATGTCAACGAGGTGCGGCTCCCGAAGGAGTACACGGGCAGGCCGTTTTTCGAGATGTTCGCGCTCATCGGGGAGCAGAAGGCAAAAAACATCGAAGAGATCGCAACAATCGACCAGCGCCTTGCCTCCCTCTCGTCGGTCTGGTACCAGGAGATGAAGGTGCTCCGGGAGCATCTCGAAGACATCCACGGCGAGGTGGGCTCCTACACCAAGTTCGGGCTCTCAACCTACACGTTTGTCATCATGGGGTGGATCCCGGGCAGGCATCTTGAAAAGACACGGGATGCCCTGCAGGAGATCTTCGGGGGACGGGTGGTGATCCGCGAGCTGGGGGTGACGGAAGGGGACATGAAACTCGCTCCCGTGTGGTACGACAACCCGTCGTGGGTGAAGCCGTTTGAGTTCATCATGAAACTTGCCGCTGTTCCGAAGTACCAGGAGGTTGACCCCTCACCCATCCTTGCGATCTTCTTCCCGATCTTCTTTGGGATCATGGTCGGCGACATCGGGTACGGGCTTGTCATCCTCGCGCTCGGGCTGATTGTCCGGAAGAAATTTACGGATATCCCGTTTGCCCAGAGTATGTCCGCTATCCTGATCATCTCCTCGATACCCACGATCGTCTTCGGGTACTTTTACGGCGAGTTTTTCGGCAACTTTGCCGAGCACATGGGCTGGCTCCACCCCATGCACCTCTTTGGGATCACCTGGAACCGGGCCGAGGCGATCATCCCCATGCTCATCCTCGCCATCTCGATAGGCGTTGTCCATGTCTTCCTCGGTCTCTTGCTTGGGATCCGGAACGCGATCATCTTAAAGAGCCGCAAGCATCTTGCGGAGCGTTCGGGAATGCTCCTTATGATCTCGGGTATCATCGTGCTGCTGGTCGCAACTGCCGGGCTCCTGCCCCCGGTCATGACCTATGCGGGCGCTGCCCTGATGGTCGTTGGCCTCCCGCTCATCCTGTACGGGGCGGGGGCGTTCGGGGCGATCGAGGTGATGAGCACGGTGGGCAACATCCTCTCCTACGCCCGGCTGATGGCGATCGGGATGGCGTCGGTGATCCTCGCGATCGTGGCAAACGAGCTTGCCGGCGCAATCGGGATTGCCGTTGTCGGTATCATCGTCGCCGTCCTGCTGCATACCCTCAATATTGCTCTTGCGATGTTCTCGCCGTCCATCCACTCGATCCGTCTTCATCTCGTGGAGTTCTTCAGCAAGTTCTACGAGGGGGGAGGGGTGGCGTACCGGCCGTTTGCGCGGGCGGGGGCGGAGACGGAAAGGAAGGGGGAGTGAGGGGCTCTCTTTTTGTGTGGGGCCGGGTCGTGATTGAGATTTGAAAACCGGATCGTGATTGATCCGGATCGCATTTTCGATCGCGATCGTGATCGCGTTTGATTTCTCAAAATCAAAGTCTGCCTGAAATTTTTCAATCAAAGTCTGCTCAAAAAAAATCAATCAGGGTCCGGCTGCAAAAAGTTAAATGGATCTGTATGGGTTGGTTTTGCCGGTTAACGCCGGAAGCGATGCTCCGTACACAAGATTTCAATCAGGGTTCGTTCAGATTTTTTCAAGATTTTTTCAATCAAGGTTCGCTTGAAAATTTTCAATCAGGGTTTGATTGAAATTTGAAAACCGGATCGTGATTGATCCGGATCGGTTTTTCGATCGCGATCGTGATCGCGATTGGAATTCCAAAATCAAAGTCTGGTTGGAAAATGAAGACCGGGATCCGGTTTCTCCGGAACAATCACGATCCCCGCTCGATCCTCTGCCGCCGCCATGCAAAATAGAGTCCGGTCGCCATCGAGACGCCAACGAGGAGGATCATCGCGAGTACGGGGTCATACCCCAGCACGAGAACTACGTAGAAATACGCGGCGATGAGGATGGCGTCGATCGCCAGCACCCCCAGTACCAGGAAAAGGACGGCTCTCTTCTTCTCGTCCTGGGAGAGGGGCTTCTGCCCCCCGTCCCCGAAGTCCTGCTGTGCCATATTGAGAGATTGCACTGCAGTACTATAGAATTTGACCGGTATCAGCGGGCCGCTAATTCTTCCCCTGCACCTTTTCGGCCATCTTCTTCGCCTTCACCTTCTTTTTCTTCTTCTCTAAGATGCTCTTGACCTTCTTCAACCGGAACAGATCCTCCCGTTCCCGCTCCTCGATGGCATTCTTGATATACTTCGCCTGGCTCTGGAGCTCGGGGATCAGGATCTGTTCGAGGGCATTCACGCGCCTCCGGTTCATCTGGATCTCGGCCCCGAGCCGGCGCATGGCAGTCTCGGTCTCGGCAAGCTTGATTAAGATATCGAGCTCCGCCTCGTACCGCTCGGCCGTCTCATCGATCCGTGCGCTGGTTGAGATGATCCCGTAGCCCCGCTCAAGCATGGTCTTGGACACCCGCTTCTTCTCGATGACCGGAACCGGGACGCCCATGATGTTCTTACCGGTGATACCAACCGTGATCGAGCGCCGGGTGGCAAACCCCGCGGACTTTAACGTGACCGGATCATCGGTTGCCTGCGCGATGAGGAGCGCAAGGTCTGCCGATTTCGAGACCTGTTCGAGCTCGTCGCGGGAGTCGGAGACGGATGAGAGGATCTTAAAAAACTCCTGGATGAGGGCATCCATCTTCTCCCGCAGGAGATCCCGGCCCTGCTCGGCAAGCCGGATCTGGGCCTTCTTCTTCATCAGCTCCATCCGGGTTGGCTTGACCTGCTCCATGATTTATCCGTCCTGCTCTCCCGCGTGGGCCGGGTGGTACTTTTTGATGTACTCCCGTTTTATCCGCTTCAGCTCGTCCTCGGGCAGGATGCTGAAGAGCTCCCACGCGATCGAAAGCGTCCGCGTAATCGACCGGTCCTCGTCGCCCTGCGTGATGAACTGCTTCTCGAAGCCGTCGGCAAACTTCAGGTACTGCTTGTCGAGTTCGGTCAAGGCTTCCTCCCCGACGATGGCAACGAGCCTCCTGAGGTCACGCCCGTACGCGTAGCTGGCATAGAGCTGGTCGGCAACGCCCCGGTGATCCTCCCGGGTCTTGCCCTCGCCAATCCCGAGGTTCATGAGCCGGGAGAGGCAGGGCAGGGCATCGACCGGCGGGTCGGCACCCCTCCGGAAGAGGTCCCGGGAGAGCACGATCTGCCCCTCGGTGATGTAGCCCGTCAGATCGGGGACAGGGTGCGTGATGTCGTCGTCGGGCATCGTCAGGATCGGGATCTGGGTGATCGACCCTTTCCGGCCTTTCAGCCTCCCCGCCCGCTCGTAGATGGTCGAGAGATCGGTGTACATGTAGCCGGGATACCCGCGCCGGCCCGGCACCTCTTCCCGGGCCGTCGAGATCTCGCGCAGCGCCTCACAGTAGTTGATCATGTCCGTTAAGATCACGAGCACGTGGAGGTTGTGCGTAAACGCGAGGAACTCGGCAACCGCAAGACCGCACCGGGGGGCGGCGAGCCGTTCTACCGTAGGGTCATCGGCAAGATTCATGAAGAAGACCACGCGATCGAGCGCCCCCGTCCGCTCAAAGTCCTGCATGAAGAACGAGGCCTCCTTGTGGGTGATGCCCATCGCAACAAAGACCACCGCGAACTGCTCGCCCTCGCCAAGCACCTTTGCCTGCCTCGCGATCTGGGCGGCAAGCTTGCTGGCCGGGAGCCCGGCTCCGGAGAAGATCGGCAGCTTCTGGCCCCGGACGAGCGTGTCGAGGCCGTCGATGGCGGACATGCCGGTCTGGATGAAATCCGCCGGCTTGTCGCGGGCAGTGGGGTTGATGGGCATTCCTGCGATGTCCAGCACCGCCTCGGGGATGATATCGGGCCGGCCGTCCCGGGCCTTCCCGACTCCCGTAAACACCCGGCCCAGCATGTCGAGCGAGACATTGATCCGGGCCGGCTCTCCCAAAAACCGGACCGTGGTGACGTCCGTGTCGATCCCCCGGGTCCCCTCGTATACCTGGATGACCGCGTGCTCGTCCGAGATGTCCAGCACCTGGCCGGTCCGCTCCTCGCCATCGTGGAGCCGGATCTTCACGATCTCCCCGTAAGAGGCACCTTTCACGTTATTGACAAAGATGAGGGGGCCTGAGACATAGTCGATGGTCCGGTACTCCCGGGTCACGAGCGGTACCGGTGTCATCGCTCCACCTCCAGCGCCTGCAGCTGCTTCCCGATATCGTCGATCATGGTCCGGAGTTCTGTGGTATCCTGTACTTCCTTCATCCGCCCGATACCGGTTTTAAGCGGGAGGGCCTGGATCTGCCGGAGTGCAACGCCCCGGCCCATGGCTACGTTCACGTTCTCGTAGTACTCCATGATCACCTTCAGCATCAGGTACTGCTTCTCCACGGGACAGAACGAGTCGGAGTCGCTGTACGCGCTCTGCTGCAGAAAGTCCTCGCGGATCATCCGGGTCACGTCGAGGATCGCCTTCTCGCTCTCGGGCAGGGCATCGGGTCCCACGAGCTGGACGATCTCCTGGAGCTCAACCTCCTTCTGGAGAAGATACATCGCCTTCTCCCGTAGCTCCCGCCAGTCCCGGGCAACGTGCTCCACGTACCAGTCCCCGATGGAGTCGAGGTAGAGGCTGTAGCTCTTGATCCAGTTCACCGACGGGAAGTGCCGGCGGTAGGCAAGGTTTGTATCGAGCGCCCAGAAAGTTCCGACCACGCGGAGAGTGTTCTGCGTGATCGGTTCTGAGAAGTCGCCGCCGGGCGGGGAGACCGCCCCCACGACCGTGACCGACCCGTTGCGTTCCTCACTCCCCATGCAGACCACCCTCCCCGCACGCTCGTAAAAGGCCGAGAGCCGGGTGGCAAGGTATGCCGGGTAACCTTCCTCGCCCGGCATCTCCTCGAGCCGTCCCGATACCTCGCGGAGCGCCTCGCCCCACCGGGAGGTGGAGTCGGCCATCAGGGCAACATCGTACCCCATGTCCCGGAAGTATTCGGCGATGGTGATGCCGGTGTAGATCGATGCTTCCCGGGCGGCGACCGGCATGTTGGAGGTGTTGGCAATCAGGATCGTCCGCTCGATCAGGGGGAGGTTGGTGCGGGGGTCGACGAGCTCGGGGAACTCGGCGAGCACATCGGTCATCTCGTTGCCGCGTTCCCCGCACCCGATATAGACCACGATCTGGGTGTCGGACCACTTGGCAAGGGTCTGCTCCGAGACTGTCTTGCCCGTCCCGAATCCTCCGGGGATCATGGCGGTGCCGCCTTTGGTGACCGGGAAGATGCAGTCAAAGACCCGTTGTCCGGTGATGAGGGGGAGGACCGGGTCGAGTTTCTTCTTGTGCGGGCGGGGGATACGCACGGGCCAGAACCGCATCATGGCGATTTTCCGGGTATTGTCAAGGGTGCAGACCGGCTCTTCGACTGTAAACGTGCCACCATGGATCTCCGTGACCGTCCCGGAAACGCCGTTCGGGACAAGGATCCGGTGCTCGAAGTGGAACTCTTTGACGGTTCCAAGGATGTCGCCGCCGATGACCGTGTCGCCGGCTTTTGCGACCGGGGTAAACTCCCACTTCTTCTCCCGGTCAAGACCGGGGGCGTAGATGCCGCGGGCGATGAAGTCCCCGCTCTTCTCCGCAAGGACCGGCAGGGGCCGCTGGACACCGTCGTAGATGGAGGAGAGGAGACCGGGACCGAGCTCAACCGAGAGGGGCTGCTCCGTGTTCTCGACCGGCTCACTGATGAAAAGACCGGTGGTGTCCTCGTACACCTGGATGACCGCCTCCCCGCCCTCCAGCCGGATGATCTCTCCCCGCAGGGCTTCCTTACCTACCTTGACCACATCGTACATCTTCGACCCTTTCATCCCCCGGGCGATGATGACGGGGCCGGAAATTCTCAGAATTGTTCCCGTGATCATATCCTCACCTCTTCAACACGATGTTATACCCGATCGCCTTTTTTAAGAGCCGCTCGATATACGTCCGCCGGTCCACTTCCTTTGACTTGGAAGGGAGGGGGATGATGAGCGGGCGGTGCATCTTCTCGATCCGGTCCATCAGCTTCTCGTCGAGCGAGAGCATGAACTCCTCATTGACGGCAACAATGCCGATGTCGTCCCGGTACAGCAGTTCCGGGATCGCCTTTCTCACCTCTTCGTGGGTTGCCGCCTCAACAACATCGGCCCCCGCAAGCCGGAACCCCGAAGCCCGGTCGCTGTCGGTCACCACGACGAGCTTATACATACACGAGCTCCTCCTTGAGCAGGTCCGGGGAAACATCTGCGGTCTTGCACCGGGAGATGATCCGGATGTTGGTGATCTCGTTGTACTTTGCCCAGAAGTACCCGATAACGGAAGCGACACTTAAAGGGTCGAGAAGGAACGCCCCCACGCCTTTTTTGATCAAAAACCGTTCCAGCTCCTTCTCGATGATCGAGATCTTCTGGGTCCTCAGTGCCGGTTCGGGGATATCGGCAAGGAAGCGGTACGGGGTTGAGGAGAGAGCTTTTACCACGTCCTCGATTGAAGGGAGCGTGAGCAGCTCGCCCAGTTTCCGCTCGTCAAACTGCCTGCCGCCCCCGATGAGGTAGCGCTTCGCATCCTCTGCATCAACCCGGTCCCGTACCATCCGGAGCACGGTCTTGAGGTTCACGACATCGATCTCAAGCCGGAGAAAGTCCCGGATGAGCCCGTTGTTGTAGCCCGGGGCCCGGACCGAATCGAGAGCATCGGTGTAGTAATACCGGTCGAGGGCACATTCGAGAACGGCAAGGTCTTTTGTTTTGAGATATTCGGGATACGCCCCGGTCAGGGGCTGGGCGTACCGGATCCGCCACGTGGCGAGCAGGTCGATGACTGCCCGCAGGTCCGGCTGTTTTAAGAGCTCCTTTAACGTTGCCTCGTCCATCTCCCCGGCCGGCACAAGGCAGCTGAGGATCTCATCACTTGTCACGTGGATGTTCTTGCCGCGGAGGATCGTCTTGATATTCTGGACATCCCAGCGGTGCAGGAAGATGATGATGTACTGCTCTGCCTCCTCCTGTTTTGCAAAGTTCTGGATCTTCCGGAAGGTCCGGGTAAAGTTCTCTCTTAAGGCATACTCGATACAGAGGATTCCTAAGAGGTGTCCCCGCGCCTCGATCACCTCGTCCCGGTAGGGCGAGTTCTCAAGATCGGCGATGAGCGATTCAAGGTCCGGCTTCTGTATCAGGTCATCAAGCTCGCGGTGGGAGAGGAGCCGGCTCTTCATCCCCCGCATCCGCGCATTGATGTACCCGTAGTCCATGATCAGCCTCCGGACAGGATCGCGTGGATCGTCTGCCGGTTCTGCTCTTTTGCCCGTTCGAGACGCGACTCGACCGTGTTGTGGATGGTGACGGTATCGTCATGCTGGCTGATCACAACCCCCCCGGCAGTTGCAAGGTCCGCCCGCACCTCGGCTTTGAGGTTCAGGCCGGCAAGGGTCTTTTTGCAGAGCGCCTCGTCCTTTGGGTCCACGTGGACGATGAACGGATCGTCGCCGGTTGTACTGGCGGCTTCCCGGAGGAGTTTTAAAAGGATATCCGGGTATTTTGCATCGGCCCGCAGGTCTTTGAGCCGTGCTTCAGCTTCACGAAAAGCCCGGTCAAACGCGGCCTCCCGGGTCCTGATGAGCTCTTCCTTGTTCTTTGCCTTTTCCAGGTAGAGCATCTTGTTGCGCTCGGTTGTGACAGACCGGTTCGCTTCTTCGATCTGTGCAAGCCGGATTGCCTCCGCCTGCTGTTTTGCCCGATTCTTTATATCCCCGATGGCAACCGCAGCTCGCTTCCGGAGCTCCTGCTCTTTTTCCTGTGCGCTCTCTGCAACCGAATTGAGCAGGTCTTCGTAGGCCATGGTTTAATCCACCTCCTGATGCCGTAAGACCGGCACATCCCGACCCCGCAACGGGGCCGGATGCGCCCGGTAGTCCGGTTATTCCACCATGAGCAGGATCATGGCTGCAACGACAAATCCTAAGATGACCAGCGTCTCCGGAATCGCTTCAAGAATGATGATCGTTCCGGCAGTCTCGGGGCGTTCTGCAATTGCCCCGGCTCCTGCGGCACCGATTCGCGACTGGGCCCAGCCTGTACCGATTGCACCACCGGCAAACGCGATGGCAGCTCCAATGGGGACTTCCCAACCAACCATTTCGTACACACCCTCCAATGATACAACCTAACGGAGTACCCGTATATTAATGTATGGGGAATACCGGGGGTGGAAGCTGGCTTTGCGGACTTTAGGATCACTGCAGGGAGGGATCGCGGGTGCAGGAGAGCAGGATGGCCTCGATCTTTGTTCGTTCTTTCGTGATCTGCCCGTGACGCTCCCGTATCCCGCTCACGATGGCAGTCAGGGTAAGGATATCGGTCCGGGACAGGGTTGAAAAACAGTATTGTTCCCAGCGCTCGCGCCCGCAGCAGTCCCAGATCTCGGTGAGGGCCGTTTTGAGACCTGCCCGTTCATCGGGAGTCAGGGTCTCCCATCCGGCAGCGGGTGAGCGGCGGATCCGCTCGAGCGCGTTCTCGACTGCCTTGTCCCGGTGGAGCAGGAACCGCCGTCTCCCCAGGTTGTCCTTCGTGGAGTCGGGCATACGTTTTTTTGGATCTATTCGGGTGCCGGCTGATATAGTTTCCTGCCAGAAGAATTTGTTCCTCTTTTTGAAGATACCCGGCACAAAGTATTTGCTTACCAACGGGACTGATACCTCACCATAGAAACCGGAGGAAAAACGATGCCGGACATAACCAAGACCGATATCGGGAGGAGGATGTACCAGCTCCACAAGGAGAAGGGCGTGGAGAAGGCAACTGAAAAGATCCGGGAAAGTCTCGGGGCAGAGTGGAAGACCGTACCGGATGCGGACATCCGCCTGCTGGAGCAGCTGCTCGGGGTGGCCTGGGTCAGTTTTGATAGTAAAATCTGGGAGAAGATCCCGTTTGGACGGATGAACAGGGAGGACGTGGAACGCATCCTTGACACCGGGCGGTTTCTCAACCTTGACACGGCGCCAAAAACGCAGGTGCTGGAACAGCTGGAGCGGGTGCTGCTTGCCGGCGTTGCATAGGGGCGGGGCCTGATCCCCCGCGTTACTCCGTTGCCACGTCAAGGCACTCTTTGGTACTACCGATCCGGGCAATCGCACCGCACATGTCCGGCACGTACGCAAGCGCCTTGCCGCTGTTGACCATGATGCCGGAATATTCCTCCATGACAGGCGAGACGACCATACAGGTGTCGGCAAAGACCCGTGCGCCGCACTTCTCGATGTCGTTCACGATCTCCTGGTTGGCCTCGATGACACCCTGCGCCGCAAAGACGTAGAGGGGTTTTCTGACAACCCGGCCGTCCAGCAGCAGGGCGATATTTTTCAGTTCCTCCGGTGAGCAGTGCGGGCAGCCGAGGGCAACAGCTTCGACTTCAACGTCACAAAAGAGCTTCCGGATCTCGGATCCTTCGACCGGGATCGTTTCGATTCCGGCCAGATCGTACCGGTTCTTCTGCGCTTCGGGGGTGACGTCCGCGACATGGTAGAGCGCAACCGCCCCCGTTGCTGCCATCGCCGCCCCGAGCGCCTTGAGCTGGTCACGCTCCGGGCTAATACCCGTGAAGTACGGGATCCGGTTGCCCACCAGTTTCCCGGCATGATACCCCAGTGCCCCGTAGTCAGCAATGGTCCAGCCCGCCGTATCGGCCGCTACCGCGACAACCACCTGCGGCCTCCGGTTCGCTGCAAGATGGAGCCCGTAGCAGGGCGTCTTCCCGACAAGGGCAGCGGCAAGGGCGCCGGGCCCGCCCTCGCGGTTGGTCCGGGCGCCGATGACCGAGTTGGCGTAGCTGACCGCCGACGATTCCGACCATGCAAGATGGTCGCCGTACAGGGTCTTTCGCAGGTAATACGGCGTGCAGGTGCATTCCAGCGCAATCCCGAGCCGTTCATAGGCCGCGATCACGGCCATCTGCTTTGCGGAAAATTCCTTACTCACACCCATCTCGTCCCACCGGTCACGGGGCATGCCGATGGGGTTGAGGACAGCAGGGACAACCGCTTTGGCATCGAGGGTGTTGAGCCACTGAAGGCCATACTCCCCGATCGTCTTGTAGGACGCCCCGCTCACCTGCGCACTTTTAATGGGGACGAGCCGTTCGGCCCCAAAAACCTTCCCGAGCGCAACAAGGAGTTCGAGCATCTTCTGTCTCGTCTCGCCCTGCTCGCCGGCAAGGATCCGTTCATCGTCCTGGTCGAGATGCATCAGGTCACCATGTCGCGCGGGTAAAGTCCGCCTCGCGCCCGGATACCATGGTTGCATCAACGCCGATCTTCACGTTCGTCCCGTCCTCGCACTGGCAGGGATCGAGCGAGGAGCCCCGGACGCCGGTGATCACCATCACGTCCAGGTCCCCGCGGACCCGGGTGGCGATGGCATACTCGACCTCCTCAGGATCGGCCGGATCGATATCCCCGTCCACAACAACCACATGCTTGAGCGAGGTGTGGGCGGCAAACGCTGCCATGATCGCGTTCTTTGCATCGCCCTGCGTACTCTTTTTGATCTGGACCACCGCATGGAGATACCCGCAGCCGCCCTTGGTGAGGACCACGTTCAAAACCTCGGTCACCCCGGCAACGGCCTTGTAGATCTTCGGCTCATAGGGGGCGCCCATCAGCATCTTGTGCTCGTCGCCGCCCGGCAGGATCCCGTGGTAGATGAAGTCCGGTTTTGTGTACATGCCGGTGAATTCGATGACATGCTGCATCCGGACCGGGTCGTAGGTGCCGGTGATGTCCACAAACGGCCCTTCCTCGACTAATTCTGCCGTGATGAAACCTTCGAGCACGATCTCGGCATCCGGCACGAGCACGCCGTTGCTGCACCGCTTCACCGAAAGGCTCCCGCCCATCAGTTCTGCGGCGAACGGAAGTTCCATTCCCGTCGGTACCCGCGTGCAGCTCGCAAACGTGACCGCCGGGTGCGTCCCGATGGTCACGGCAACAGGGAGCTTCTCCCCTTTGGCGAGCGCCCGCTTCAGCATCACGTGGGTGTGCCGGCCCTCGACGAGCCGGGCGGCAACGCGGTGATCGTCGAGCACCTGCATCCGGTGGATGGAGGCGTTCTCCACGCCATCGTACCGGGAGAAGACGATCCCCGAGGTGAGGTACTTCCCGGCATCTTTGGGGAAGTGGCGCATGATCGGGATCTTTGCAAGGTCCGGCTTCTCCATCGCGAGAGTGCCGTTCTCGATCACCTTCCCGTCAAACTTCGCATCCGCGAGGGCTTTTACCATCACTGCCTCGTCCATACCGAGCGCAAGCGCAAGCGAGGACCGGGTCCCCGTCATGTTCATCACGGCCCGGTTCCCGTTAAGGTTGTGGAAGAAGAGGAGCCGGTCCGTTGTGGCTGCCATCTTCGGCGCCTCAATGTCCGGCGATACTTCCTGCTGTACATCGGCCACAAGACCGGCGGTCCGCATCTTTTCGATAAATTCACGCATCGTACCCACTCCAGCGCTGCACCAGGTTGTGTTCGATATCGAGGTGGTCGAGGACACGGGCAACCACCATGTCCACGAGGTCGTCGATCTTCTTGGGCTTGTGGTAGAACCCGGGGCTTGCGGGCATGATCGTGGCACCCGCCTCATCGGCAGCAAGCATATTTTTTAAGTGGATCTTCGAGAGCGGCATCTCGCGGGTGACCAGGATGCACTTCCGGTGCTCCTTCAAGCAGACATCCGCCGTGCGGGTGATCAGGTTGTCCGCGTACCCGTTCGCGATCGCGGCAAGCGTCTTGGCGCTGCACGGGATGACCACCATGCCGTCGTACTTGTGCGAGCCGCTCGCAATGGATGCGAAGAGCTTGTCGTTTGCATGGTACTCGGCCCGGAAGCCCTCGAGCGAGACGCCCTCGTGGGCTGCAATCTTTAACGCCACATCCGAGATGATGACATGCACCTTTGCGTCCCTGCAGAGCACCTCGAGCAGGCGGCGGGCATAGACTGCCCCGCTTGCGCCCGTCACCCCGATTACGATCTCCTTTTTCATGGTTGCCAAAAACAGCCCCTCCTGCGCATACCAATGTCGGAGCGCGGGGAAAAAAGAGTTTGTGCCGGAAGATGTGCCGGTTGTTACGGACCCTGCCGGTTCTTTGGCGGGGCAAAGAACCGGTACCGGACATGGGCTTCTTCAACTTTTCTTGCATGCGAGGGGTTGAGATCGCGGCGCGCCTCGATGACGATGGAGTTGAGGATGTTGTGGAGCCGTAAGGCGTCGTAGTCCTTGTCCTTGTATTCGTTGAGGAAATCCAAAAGGTCGTTTGTGCTCCTCAGCACGCCTGAGCTTCCAATCAGGTTTAACCGGTTTAAGGTCATTGCGAGGTTCTTTTTGGCAATGTCCATCTTGTACGGGTCGCCCCCGGCAAGGTTCAGTTCGGTGATCGCGTTGAGCAGATCAGTATAAACCTTAAGCTTGTACGTGCTCTCGTGGCTTCTCCGCTCGGCCTCACGGAGTTTCATTAAGGTAAAGGCAAGGACGATTACCACTGCCACCACCCCGCCGATAACAACAATCCAGTCTTCGATCATGGTTGTGTCACTCCCGCTGTTTTACGGCTTCCGGGTGGCAATTATCACGTCAACGCTGACAAGGTTCCCCTTCATCTCGAATTTGTACGGTCCGCCGTTATACATGGGGAACTGCTGGTGCCGGTCATAGGAGTTGGTACCGCCATACCCGAATTTCTGGGAATATGCGGAATTGTCAAGATTCACTGCCGTGATCTCGAACCAGGTATTCTGGATATCGGTGCTCGTCGGGTTAACGGTGATGTCGATCGCCCACGGGTCATCGGCTACCCGGAGCTGTTCGGTAAAAACGTCCTTTTGACTGGTAAAGGAGTATTTCTTGTGAAGGTACTCCTGGCCCAGCGCAAAGGTTGCAACGGGCTCTGCGATTTCCACAACCGGGTTTTCTGTAACCGTCGATACCGGAGCTGCCGGAGCAGAACTCTGCGTGCATCCGGCAATGAGCGCGCCGGCAATCACCAGCAGGAAGAGGGCAAGAACACTGTATTTCATATAAGGGAGTGTTTGGGCATGGCAATATATTAGAGTTTATTTATGCATCGCAAAAACGAAGGGATCAGAACAGGGTATCCTGCCGGGTCGGTTTTTTCACGTGAAGCACCGCACAGGCGGCCTCGGCAACCTGCTCGCAGTATTCTGGAAGAGTATACACTCCCAGCCGCCACTGGTCGCGCCGTGTTGCATTGAGGGTGCGGATCCGGGGGGAGATCTCCTCGAAGGCGACGATCGCGTGCCGGTTCTTCACCCGCACGCCAAGGGAGAGCTCGCTTGGGATGGACGGGATATCCACGAGCACTTCGTGAGGACGTATCCCGGCGGACTCTGCGATCCGATCTGCATAGTTGCGGATTGCAGGGATGGGGATCCCGTCCTGGAATGTCGCGATATTCACCTGGTCGCTGCCGGCAGTGAGAGCGCGCTTGTAGAGCCGTCGCCCGTACAGCCCATCGGCGAGATCGCGGCTGACCGGGTTATCCGAAGTGCGCAGCGTGTGGAGGCAGGTTGCGTCATCCATGGCGAGGAGTGCCTGCGCTGCTGCCACTCCTTTGTCTGACAAGTGTTCGAGCACCGCGAGTTGGAACATACTCTCCCCGATCCGGCTCACGTGGTGGTAATAGACGCTCGGCCGCATCAGGGTGCGGGCGATTAAAAGCGACTCGGCGGCGTTCACCCCGTTTTCGTCCAGCACCGTGCCCGTGTCGGTCCGGATCAGGTAGCGGATGAGCCGCTGGGCATCAACCGTGCCGTACGGGGCGCCGGTGTAATATGCATCGCGGAGAAGGTAGTCCATCCGGTCCACATCGAGATCCCCGTGGATGATGCCGGAGAGGCGGTGTTTTCCCTGGACAACCGCGCAGAGCTCGGCGGGATCGATCTCCCATGCCCGGAGGATGCTTCCGGCCTGCTCCTCGACAAGCGCCCCGATGTCGTCGTGGGTGCGGTTGAGCAACAGTTCCATCAACGGCTCGCTCGCGTGGGAGAACGGGCCGTGCCCGATATCGTGGAGGAGAGCAGCGGCGGTGACCAGGATGCGCTCCTCGTCCCCTAACTGGAAACGCCGGCAGGCAACGTCGGCAAGGAACATGGTCCCGAGCGAGTGCTCAAAGCGCGTATGGTTTGCACCGGGATAGACAAGATAGGAGAAGCCAAGCTGCCTCACGTAGCGGAGACGCTGGAGTGCCGGGGAGTCGAGCAGCGATAAGGCGAACTCCTCCACTTCAACGTACCCGTGGACCGGGTCCTTGATGATCTTCACACGTTCACTGCTTAAGAATCTTCATATACAACGCATAAAAGTATTCTAGTAATGATCACATTCCTTTCCGGGGGCACGGGTACCCCGAAGCTTTTGCGGGGCATGCAGAAGGTGATGGACCGTCACGAGATCTCCGTCATCGTCAACACTGCCGAAGACATCTGGATCTCGGGAAACCACATCTCGCCGGATCTCGACACGGTGATGTACCTCTTCTCGGGCATCCTCAATACCGATACGTGGTGGGGGGTGCGCAACGACACGTTCACCACCCACGAAGAGACGGCCCGGCTCGGCCTTGACGAATTTATCGCGATCGGCGACCGGGACCGTGCCGTGCACATTGCCCGCGGCGACATGCTCCGGAACGGGATGCGCTTAACCAACATCACCACCCTGCTCTGCGAGCGGTACGGGGTCCGGGAGACGGTCCTGCCGATGACCGATACCGAAGTGACCACGCAGGTGAGAACCGATCTCGGCCTGATCCATTTCCAGGACTACTGGATCCGGGCAAAAGGGCAGATCGGGATTTCCGAGGTGGTCCGGAGTTACCGGGAGCCTCCGGTGGCAACTCCTGAAGCGCTTGCCGCGATCGAGGCGAGCGAGGCCGTGGTCATCGGTCCCTCCAACCCCATCACGAGTATCCTGCCGATCCTCATGTGCGACGGGATCAAACAGGCGCTGCGGAACAAGCCGGTCGTTACCGTGAGCCCGTTCATCGGGAACGCACCCATCAGCGGCCCGGCCGGTGCCCTGATGACGGCAGCAGGGTTCGAGCCCAGCTCGATCGGGACCTACAACTGCTACGACGGGCTCACTGACATCTTCATCCAGGATATCCGGGATTCGGTCGAAGTGAGCCACTCGGCCCGTTTCGATACCCTGATGGTAAACGAGGAGAAGAGTATTGCCCTTGCTCAGGAAGTATTGCGCCTTTTGAGCACCTGCTGAAATGGTGCCGTATTCTCCCTCACGGGAGCGGGTGCCGAAAGGAGAGCGGGCAAAATTTGCTTCAGACGTGCAAATCTATATCATGCTCCGGAGTAACGATTATCGTAAGAGGTTCGGGATTTTAAGATGCTCCGTGAGATTGTTTTCGGAATCCTGGCGGCAGGTATCCTGCTGGCCGGGTGTGTTGCAGATGTGCCTGCTCCTGCAGGCACGCTCGAACTGACGTCCTCCCCGCCGGGTGCAGAGATCTATCTCGACAGCCAGTACCGGGGGACCACCCCGAGCACGATCACCGGTGTTGAGCCCGGGAGCCATACGCTCGAATACCGCATGAGCGGCTACACCAGCTGGCAGTCGGTGGTTTCGGTACCTCCGGGAACCTCGAATTTTTTTGCTGAACTGGCAGCAGTGCCGGTCACCCCGCAACCGACAGCGGATACCGGCTACCTCAGCACCGGTATCCCGCCCGGGCTGACGGTCAGGGTCAGCAGGGAAGAGATGATCATCGGGGACTCGATCATCTTCTCCGGTACCTGCACCGGCTGCAAAACGATTGTCCTGACCCTGTACGGGCCGGGATTCTATACCGACGGGGTGGTTCTCGGTACGGTGAAGACCGATGCGATCAATGCCTGGACCTATACCTGGAACCCGGGAACCAAGCTCCAGTCGGGAACCTTCACCATCGTGGTGAGTGATAGCGCAGGCACGGTCTCCGATAGGAAAGAGTTCAGGGCTATCGGCAACGGGGTCGTAACCGTCACCCCGAGCTCGTATGCAGCAAGCCCCGGGGATTCTATCACCTTCTCCGGCAGGTGCACAACAGGTGCGCGGAATGTCAAACTTGTACTGTTCGGGCCGGACCGGTTCTCCACCGGGGTTGATCTCGGAACATTCTCAGTAACGGCAGACAACACCTGGAGTTACCGGACCCGGCTCGAGAGTACCATGCCGGTCGGTACCTACACGGCATCAGCGAGCGATGTGCCCAAGACAACTTCCGGTTCCAGCCAGTTCACCGTAGGGTACGCATAGAACCTGCTCCTTTTTTTTACAGCAACGGGAAGCTGTCACGATCCACCCGTTTCTCCTTTCAGGCAGGTAACCACGGGATTTTTTGTATACCGGGGCAAGCCCCAAAAAACACAAAAAATTCCCCGGCCCGGCAGAATCCTCTAAAAAACGGGTTGCGGGTACTGGAGAAGGGGGCGCTGATTCACACCCCCATCCCCAATCAGGGCCCGGATATCGCTGGAAGCAGCACAAAAACGACAAAACGGGTATCCGATACCTATTTGAGGGATTTTATCCAAACAATCGTTCGGAGTACTATATGAGCATCACCAAGAAGTTCCTGAACATGTTCAAATCGGGCAAGGACGGGAAGGACGGGGAAGACCAGGAAGCGCGTCTCCGGGCACAAAAAGAGCGCTCCGATAATTTTCTCAGGGCACTGACCGAGGGCGATCTCGACGCCCGGTGGAGTGCCGTCAGGTCGGTGGGGGATCTCGGGGAACCGTTCATCGAGCCCCTTATCGGGGGCCTCAAGGACGAGTACTGGATCATCCGCCGGGGAGCGGCAGATACGCTGGGCAAGATCGGGCAGCCGGCAGTTGAGCCGCTCATCAAGGCGCTGGACGAGCCGCGGGACGATGTACGGCAGGAGACCATCCGTGCCCTCCAGCTCATCGGAGAGCCTGCCGTAGAACCGCTCCTGCGGGCAACCAAACACACCTACCCGCTCATCCGCCGGGGGGCCATCCAGGCACTGGGCATCATGGGCGAGGAGCGGACCGTCGGGACACTCATCGAGTGCTTAAAAGACGCAGATCCCGGCGTACGGTACGAGTGCGCAGTCGCATTCGGGCGTATCGGGGATGCACGGGCAGTCGGCCCCTTGATCGAGACCCTCAACGATACCCGGGAGCATGTCCGGACAGCAGCAATGGCTACCCTCGTCTCCCTTGGCGAGCCGGCCATCGAACCTCTCATCAGGGCACTGATCGATGTGAACGAGGACGTCTGCCGGAGGAGCATGCTGGCGCTGGTGACCCTTGGCGAGCCGGCCATCGAACCTCTCATCAGGGCACTGGGAGAGACCAACTCCGGGATCCGCCGGGGCGCCATCGAGGCACTCGGGCAGATCGGCAACACGCGGGCGATCGCCCCCGTCATCGCGCTTCTGGATGACCCCGAACGGATCGTCCGGATCGAGGTTGTGAAAGCGCTCGCGGCCCTCGGGGTTCCCGCGATCGCCCCGCTCATGCAGGTGTTCCGGCAGGGAGATGCACGGACGCGGACTGCGGCAATGGAGGCCCTCTGGATGCTCGGCCAGCCGGCAACAACGCCCCTGATCATGGTCTTAAAGGATGACCAGAGCGATGTCCGGAAACGGGCAGCGCTCCTCCTTGGCGAGATCGGCGACCAGAAAGCCGTGGACCACTTAACCGGCCTCCTTGCGGACGAGAACGTGACCGTTCGCCGCGAGGCATTCGAAGCCCTCGAGATGATCAAGAAGCGGACCGGGGCGTAATCTTCCCGATACTTTTTTGTTCCGGCGATCGCTGGAATTTTTTCGCCCGGATTCTTCCAACTTCGCGGTTCTTAAATATCCTTTCGCGCCAACCGGATCGGTTGACGATTTGGTCAGGAAGGTAATACCAGTGTCGGGCATACAATCTGAAAGATCACCACTCAGCCGGCTCGTGCTGTTCGTGGTATGCATCGCAATCGCAGGGATCGTTGCTGGAATCGGAATATTCGCAACCGGGATCCTGCTCCCGCAGGAGGATATCCCCCAGCCTCCGGAGAACGAGGGCGTCATGGACCCGATGGGACAGAAAGGGGATGTGTCTCCGGACGGCACAAACTGCAAGGGCGTGTACAATCTCGAAGAGGCGAGCCGGCAGGTTATCGCAGCACCCACGGTTGTGGATATCAATGAAGCAAACGGGAACCTGATGGTGCGGGGGCCCCTGCCGCTGATCCTCCGTGACGGGTCTGATCCCGCAAATGGCTGCCGGAACAAAGCAGACTGGCAGTTCGCGTACGAGAACCTCAATGCCATGATCAAGGCGGAGAAGGATGTTGTGCCGGTCTACTTACCGGATTCCAAAAAGACCTTCCTTACCGGGGAGATGCAGTCCTTCGATCTTGCAGATTACCACGTGATCGTCATAAGCCTCCTGAACCATGCCGACAATGCAAACTACTTCGATATAGAGAAAGCGGAGTTCGGGGGAAAATTCAGCCAGTGCACACAAGAGGTCCAGGAGGGGACACTCCGGGGCCAGCCGGCAACGCTTATCTGGTCGAGCGTCGAGGGCTGCACCGACAATTACGGGGTCTGCACCCGGCTCCTCACCAAAGATGATGAGAACGGCGGTACCTGTAGTTATCAGGACCTGATCGCCCGGATGAACACCCTGATGACCGAAACGGATCCCTCCGGGAAGAAACGGCTGATCTACTATCACTGCACGCACGGATCCGACCGGACCGGCATGGTCACGATGGGGTACCTGATGAAGGCAGGGAATCTGAGCTATCCCGATGCCCTGAAGTACACAGCAAACCTGGGTCAGGAAACCCCGGTCATCAAACCCCATACACCCAAAGAGACCCTGCAGCGGCTTGCCACCTATTACTGCAATGCAATCGGCGGCTCCGGTTGCCCGGCGAACGCGGGTGCCAGTTTGCCGCAGGGTTCCGGAAGTGCCGGCACCCAGGTACCCACACCCGCGATAACGCCGGTTGTAACACTCCAGCCGGCGATGACAACCGTGCCCGTGCAGACTGCGGTTCCGGACAGACCCTATAATCCCGCCAATGAGGGCGATTCCCAATTCTGATCTTTTTTACCTGTTTTTGCAGCACTTCTTTTCCCTTGCAGGTGCCGGCCGGGCGCAATGTATATCCTCACGTTCATGCGATAGTCATTCCTGAGGTGGATGCAGTTGCGACTTGTCGTCACAAGGCGGAATTATGATGCCCAAAATACCGGAAGGGCCGGCACAGCAGGAGTGGAGATCGGGAAAGACTCGTACCGCGAACGGCTGGTAAAATACGTCCCGGTTGAGGGGCTTGTCTTCTTTGTCGCAGTCTACGGCAGCTCCTATGCCGCTATGAGTTTCCAGCCGTACTTCTCCCTGATCGCCCGCTGGATCTTCCTTGCCGGCATTGCCGCAACCCTGCTCTGGCTCTGGAAAGTCGAAGGAGTTACCGACTGGGTCCAGCTCGCGATATCCACGTTCGGCTTTGTCGTATGGATCTTCGCATTCGGGGTGGTGCCGGTTGCAGAGCTGCCGTGGTACAACCAGGTTGCCGCAGCCCTGTTCCTGCCGTTCTATGTTTTTGGAACCCCCCTGATCGAGGGCATACCGGAGCAGTGGTGAGCGCCTTAGCGTTCCCGCGTGAAACCTTCAAATCCGATGGCTGCGGATACCTCCTCCATGGATCCATTCATGCAGGAGGCAATCGCAGAGGCACGGCAGGGGCTTTCAGAGGGAGGCATCCCCATCGGCTCGGTGCTGGTGAGGGACGGTACGATCATCGGCCGGGGGCATAACCGCCGCGTGCAGAAAGGCGACCCCGTAATTCACGCGGAGATCGACTGCCTGATGAACGCCGGCCGGATCGGGTCGTTCCATGCCACAACCCTCTACTCCACGCTGATGCCCTGCTATCTCTGTGCCGGCGCTGCCGTCCAGTTCCGGATCCCGAAGGTTGTTGTGGGGGAGTCGCGGACCTTTGCCGGCGCCAGAGGGTTCATGGAGGAGCACGGGATCGAAGTCGTGGATCTCGATCTTCCGGAGTGTGTCCTGATGATGGAGGACTTTATCCGGAAAAACCCGGCGCTCTGGAACGAGGACATCGGGGAACTGTAGAACAACCGTTTCGCAATTTTCATATCCTCCCGCATACCTCTCTCCAGTATGGTTACGCTCGCGGATATCCGGGCAGCAGAGGGGCGGATCGCGGGGCACATCATCCGTACGCCGGTCGTGTTCTCCCCCACGCTCTCCGCGATGACCGGGGCGCAGGTCTGGTTCAAGCTCGAGGCGCTCCAGAAAGCCGGCTCGTTCAAGGTCAGGGGGGCGTCAAACAAGATCCTTGCAGCAGGTGATGCGATCAAAGGTATGGGGGTGGTTGCGGCATCGGCGGGAAACCATGCCCAGGGCGTGGTCGTCGCCGCTCATGCCGCCGGTGTCCCTGCCGTCATCGTGATGCCCGAGTGGGCGGCGATCTCCAAGCAGGAGGCAACCCGGGGGTACGGGGCACAGGTGATCCTCCACGGCAGAACGCTCGAAGAGAGCATTGACCGGGCAGAGAGTCTTGCTGCGGAGGGCCGGCTCTTCATCCATCCCTTCGATGACGGGGAGGTCATTGCCGGGCAGGGGACGATTGGCCTTGAGATCCTCGCCGACCTGCCGGAGACCGACCTCATCGTGGTCCCGGTCGGGGGCGGCGGGCTCATCGCCGGGATCGCAACCGCGGCAAAGGCCCTGCGGCCGGAAGTATCGGTCGTGGGTGTGCAGGCCGCAGCCTGTCCATCGGCAGAAGAGAGCCTGCGGCAGGGCCGGCCGGCACCGGTCCGCGCCGGGAGGACGATCGCGGACGGGATACGCGTTGCCGAAACCGGGGATCTCACGTTTTCGGCTATTCGCGACATTGTGGATACGATTGTTGTCGTAACCGAGGAGGAGATTGCAGATGCGATGCTGCTCCTGCTCGAACGCAAGCACATCGTGGCAGAGGGTGCGGGCGCCGCCCCGCTCGCTGCCCTCATGAACGGCTCCATCGAGATCACGCCCGGCAGCACGATCGTGCTGGTCATCAGCGGCGGGAACGTGGACAGTGCCATGCTCTTTAGGATCGTGAGGCAGTCCATGGCACGGCAGGGGCGGATCCTCCGGTTCTCCGTGCTCCTCGATGACCAGCCCGGTACCCTTGCCCGGCTGCTTTCAGTCATCGCGGAGAAGCGGGGCAACATCCTCCACATCCACCACACGCTCGGAGAGAGCAGTGTGCCGGTGCAGATGGCACGGGTGCACCTCGAACTGGAGACCCGGGGCCGGGATCACGGCGAGGCGATTAAAAAAGCGGTTGCGGGGGCGGGGTATGAGATGAGGATGGGGTGAGGGTTCCTTCACCAGGTGAAACATCCTTTTTCCGGCAACGGGCGCGCTTCGCCGTAACAGGCAGCCCGGTGATTGAATCATTCCATTCTTTTATAATAAATTTTGAGATGGACCAACAAACATATAACAAAATCCATCATTTTTAGGATAATCACAATGCTTCACGACCTCTGCAATCCGCTGACAATAAAGATCATGGCGCTCGGCCGCCCGCTGTATGAAGCGGAGCGGATCGCGGCCGTGATTGTCATCTGGGTTGTCCTGATCTGTGCCATGACCGGTTGCAGGATCGGCGTTGCGGGAATGCCGGATCGCGAGCCGGACGAGATGTCCGGTTCCGGCGGCTCCACTCCCGCCCGCGGTACCGGCCCGGTAAGCATTTGTGGGATTTTCCCGGCAGGTACCGGGACCGTGGCGGATACTTCCCGCGCTCTTCTGCATACGCAATAACCCGCCGGCCCGCTGCAGAGCGAAGGCCTTCCGGTACTGATATGGAAATCGATACCGGAGAGGCCGCTTTCCCTGCGGGCATGTGCCGGCCTGACATCCCTTGATCGAGCGAAGCGGAAACGATCCGCCACCTCTGCTGTATCGCTGATGAACACACGCGAGAAAAAAACCGATGACAAAAAACGATGATGAGATTTCAACCGCAGGATCCTCCGGGATCCGGCAGCGGAGAAGTTCCGGTGTTGCCGGGCCTTCTTGCGAAGTATCGCAGACAGATCACCGTTTGTCCGGCACGAACCAATCCAAGCCGGACAAGGACACCCAGAACCGGGCATGCAGGAATGCGCCGGCCAATGAACCGGTGCAACGGCCGGCAGGATCCGTGTTCCGGAAGACTGAGCTGTACGGGACCGTGCGACCGTCCACACCCGATGAGAAGAAGCGAACAAGAAAAAGGATCCTGCAAAAACTCAATGATCCCGCAGATACCCTGTCGTGCCGCCAGTTCGAGACGGCGTTCCGGGACCTCATCGGCTCCATCCTGGAGCACCAGAACCTGGCACACGAGAGGATGCTCCTGTATATCGCCGATCTCGAACAGCAGGTCGTAGCCCTCGAACACCGGCTTGAAACAATGAGGCAGACACCGTCCGGTGATGCGGAGGTTACGGGATGACGGTTCCCAATCTCATGCCCCGGCGATGGAGAAACCTGATCCTTGTGCTTGCCGACTGGGAAGACCGGCTCTCCGGCCGCCTGGTCCACAAGATCGAACGGCTCAACCGGCGCGTGCAGGTTCTGGAAGCGCACCGGAGGTATGCTTGACCAGGGCCAGATCGCGGACCGAAGGGGAGATCCCGCTGCATCTCCTCCCGCTGGCTGTTGCCCGCAAGGTCCGGGAATGGGGCGATGTCGTGTACCGCATCAGCATCGTGCGGACGCACTGGCACCATTACAACGTGACGGTGCGGACCCGGACAATCCATAAGGAACTCGCACCGGAGAAAGTTGCGAGAATTTCCCGGGATGCGCCCGCAGATCCTAAGAGGCGATCGCGATCAGGACGCCAGGAGTGTAGCGCATGACCCGCGGGCCATTGCCGGTAAAGGCAATCCGGAAGGCGATGGAAAATGCAGCAGCACGCGGAAACGTGATGGACCGGGATCTCTTCCAGCGATCCCGGATCGGCTTCATCATCTTCTGCGCAATGCTCACGGTCTTTGTCCGGGTCCGGCGTTCCCGGTGTCACCTGATGAGTCCGGAAGACTGTGCCGCTGAGTACAGGATTGATGTCCTGATCCTGCGCAGGATCCCGCTTACGGGTGTTGTTGCCCGCGAGCTCTGGCTCCTCACCCCGTGGGGGACCTGGCAGTATTTCCGGGTCCTCAACGACCGCCTCATCGAGGTCCGGGCCGACGGGTCGCCGGTGCTGCAGGAGGTTACAGGAGCTCCCGGACCGGGGGGCCCGTCGGGGACCTCCCCGGCTGTCTCCGTCGTAAGGCCAGGGGGTGGGAGCTGAGATTCCCTGATCTGACCATAAGGGGATCACCTCCCCCTCATACCTAAAAATACCAATCCGGGCCCGTAATGGGCCCCGTTTCCCTTTTTTGGGGGGCTTGCAACCGGCCTGTTTCTGCGGTTTTTGCGGGGGGTTTTCCGGGATTCTTTTGTTCTTGCCCGGATTGGCTGAAATGGGGTATTTTCGGGGAGATAAACCGGCCCGTACAGAGCTGGTTTTTGGGGAGGTTGGTGTCGTATTCCCTGATAGCGGATTTAGGGAGGGAGGGTAAGGAAAGGCGGGTGGGGGGCCCGGAGGGGATCCGTGTCCGGTTACCGGTTATGGCAGGAGCCCTGGTGTCAGGAGCTTTCCAGTTGAGGGGGGATGAGCAGATCAGGTTGGATGAAATTGCCAATCCGGGCCCTTAACGGGCCCCGTTTCCCTTTTTTGAGGGGCCTTCTACCGGCTTGTTTCTGCGGTTTTTGCGGGGGGTTTTCCGAGATTCTATTGTTCTTGCCCGGATTGGCTGGAAGGGGGCATTATCGGGGAGAGAAACCGGCCCGTACAGAGCTGGTTTTTGGGGAGGTCGGGGTTGTATTCCCTGATAGCGGATTTGGGGGGTGGGGGGCCGGGAAAGGCGGGTTATGGATATACGGGGGGGAATGGACTAAATTATCTGCAGTAAAAAAATTACTGGTATTCTAAATCAATCGACATAACAAATTTTATTGCATCGGGACTATTCCCTTGAACATAATTATCCAATAACTCTGTGAAATTATTCATCGCCATTTTTCTTTCTAGAATTTCACGATGATCCACGAGCAGATGATCAATGAATTGCTGTATTTCCTTCTGTCCGAGATAGTCTGATGAATATCCGATTCTTTGTCCAACCTTTAATGTTTTCACAGTAAGCTCAAGCACTTTCTCCGGATCTTGCATCAAACATGAATCAAGGATCCCCATCAGGTATTGCATTTCATCTCCCCGCAATACAATCCTCGCATCAGTTTTTAACATGGAATCTAACAACAATTCGAAGGTGTCTTTTTCTGAATGATATACGATATCAATCGCGAGAATTTGTGATTCCGCATTATCGATTTTATTATACTTTTTATCAACGACAAAAAAGAATCTTGTAATGAATTCTTCAATCACACCATACTGTTTTTCAATTTGTTTTTTCTGATCATCTGTCAGTTGAGGATCTGAGGACAAGATGATCTGAATCTCATGAAATGCTGAAGCAATTATTCGATTCAGCCACATGCTGATTGAAGATCGAGCCTGATCAAATTTTTTATTGAAAATTGTTGGTGTTTTAAAGAATTGATTAATCATCAAAGATACAATTTTTGATCGAATGGATGAATACTGATCAGATTTTTGAATTACATCTTCGAAAAATCCTTTTGCCCATTGCGATTCATTAACAAACGCAAAATAGCTCGCTGATGAAAGGAAACAACTGTTCTTAATGTAACCTAATTCCACACCATCAGTCTTCTTTGCTTTACACAATACTGCCTCGATTTTTTTCTCAGCTTCGGAAATGCAGGCAGGTTTTTTCCTGAAGGCAGTATTCAGACTATGACAAATTAATTCATGAATCTTAAAATTATCATCGTGTTCGATAAATTCTTCAATGAGATTCCAATATTTCTCCGGATGTTTTTCGAGAAGGAGAACCGAATCTAATAATATTAATGATCGAACTACGGGATTCCGGTCTCGTGATAATTTTTCAATCGATTCCCAGATCTCATAATCCTCTTTCAAGAGATACAGATGAAGTAACCCTTCGGCCGCGTTTGTAACTGGATTTGGTGACCAGGATAATGGATCATAATCCGGAGTAAATTTTTCTTTTTCTTGAGTTGGAATACAAGTTACGGACTTTAGTAAAATCGTTCGAGTATGCTCATACAATTCGGATGTCGGAGAATTAAGCACCGGGGAGATGATTTTTGCTGATCTGGATAATTCTTCCCAAGCATATTCAGAAGTATTCTCCAAAATTTTTAAAGTGGAATCTTCGACCAGATCGAGAAGTGTTTTAAGTGGACTTTCAATAGACAATGCATCTTCGGTAGAGACATGTTCATTACTCCACCTATCGTTAAATTTTTTTACTGCGGATATACTCGGTAATAATGTTTTATTTTCGCCTATCAGAGGATCAATTTTTTTAAATTCCAAGATATCTTCTTCGGTAATTTCCCTGCTCCCTCCTTCACCAAATTCAATGGGTTTACGGGGTGGTTTCGTGTTAGTTTCACGATATTCATCAATCTCTTTTTTTAATTCATCAGAGGGATAAAATTTCGAGGGGATTTTTGAGAGCAGGAAATTCCGTTTGACCTGCAAATATTTTTTATAATCCGTATCCTCAATTTCATCAAAATTATTCAGAATGCTCCCGATGATCTGGTTAATTTGAGTATCAGACAATAATTGCACAGATGTTTCGATAACTTCTGCTAGCTCATCGAGGGTCTCTGAATGCAACTGGAGTGGTTTTGCACAGATCAAGTCGGGGATGACATTTGAAAATGGCTGAGGATTCGATGCGATTATTTTAAGGAGATCTCGCCATACTATCGCGACAATTGCATAATCCCTGTATTCGCTTAATAGAATTTCCAACTCGAAATTATCCCCGGGTTTTTCAGCGATTTTTCCCAGTTTGTTCTTCAACTGGGTCAGCATTTCAAATTCTGCATTGATATGGAAATGAGAATCGGCCCAGATATAACAATAATCTTCTAAAAATTTTGCCTCTTTTTGATAAAAAGGAAAAACCTCGATTTTCTCTTGAATTGAACGCCCCTCAGAATAGGAACGAATGTGTTCCCTGCAGATGCCGTAATTAACCGATTGAATAAGGGTTCTTAATCCCATTTTCAAATCGACCTCAAGAAGCGCTCCTGATTCTTGTCCCAGATGGAAACGAATTGATTCAAAATCCTGGCGACGATTGCTCGTAAGTCGGAAATATCCAGTGTTGCCCAATTCTGTTTGTGTTGTCGATTCTTCAGTCCGAGAGAAAATATAGGTATAGAATTTTAAGACAAAATCCTGATCAAATTGGAATATATCTCGGATATTGTAGCCAATGGAGGTTAAATACGAAAGATCGGATTCTGGTTCACGGGCGATATCGAAGACTTTTTCGAGAACTTGTCGTGACAGGATCAGGTCCGTATAGAATGTTTTCATAACGAGGCTAACAGGAAGATGCGATGCGAAACGATCGATATTTTCATCATCTTTCCTCAACTCCAAACAGGTTGAAAGTATCTTGCGACTTATTCTCCCAATCTGGTGTTGAACATCAGGATTTTTTTCTCCCTTCTGGATTTTGAACAGCCAGCCTATAAAATTAAAATCCCGTGGATTTGTTGTGTTTTCAATTATTTGTTCGAAGTAATTCAACCAAAACTTGAGATTTAAGGAACCTGAAGATTCTTCGTATGATTCAAGGGTCGAGAAAATTGTCGCATGAAGCCAGTCTCGATATTTATTGTTGTTTTCGTAAAGAGAGAGAATAAAATGATTATCCTCATCAGACTCTGCTTCACGTACCAAGACCTGGGTAGGCATTATCTTAGCCAGTAAGGGAATTTCACTCTCATTGGCTTTGTTTATCTTCAGACAGATCTTTTTGAAAAGTTCCCGGTCATTATACCAGACATTCGTCAGATAGTATCGGATACTGGGTTTGAGAAAAACAATTCTGGATTTGTCTGTGGATATGAATTGAATAAGTCCATTCTCATCGTCATCAATTGCCAGTCTTGAAACTGCATAGTCAAAGAGAATGTTATGACAATAGGAAATTTTTGTTTTATTTATTCCGACATTGGCCAGAATACCGGAACTCATCAGATAAGATAGTTCACTCACGTCATTTTGTGGTACGGCGGAAAGTGGAACTGAGAGCGAATGATTGTCTATCATCTTCCGGGTAAGTTCGGTCAGTAAAATATCATAATTAATACTCGGTTGTGTCCTCTCAATCCGATAATCCCAGAATAAATCAAGAAGTTGCACTTCGGAATAGACTGAATTGAAGTCTATTGTATCCTTCTCAACTTGTATGAGGGATATGATTAATGAGATGTAGAATGGGTTGAAAAGCAGTTTTTTTAGTCTCGGATTAAAACTTTGGGAGACTTGAGACAGTACCGGGTGTGAACTAACGACATTGCTCAAATCTTCCGGACTGAGCTCGGGCAATATCACATGCCTGCAAGGCATTTCGTTTGAAGTCTCTAATGCTTTGAACTGAAGTTGTTTATCTGTGTCGGGCTTACCTGAGAAAATATTCAACAGGTCTCCAGATTTTTTTGCATCATATATTCGAACAACAACAAGGACATTCCACTCATCACTTAATTTCGAAACAATCTTCCTGATCAATTTTAGGTAAAAATTTCTTTTATTTCCCGATCGTGCTGCATCAAAAGCGTCAATTATTACGACTCCCTTTTTTGTGGGAGAGACATTAGGTTCGTTGGCAAGATATTCAATAAGATTATCTGTTAAATCTAATTCACTTTGAAGATCAAGATCTGATTCTGCAACTAATTTGTCGATCGGAAGAAACAATACCGTATATTCATTCTCTTCCAGATATCTCACAAGTTTATCAATTTCATAAGATTTACCAGCACCAGGATTTCCTGTTAGAATACCGTTACCCGAAACAGCAAAATTGTAGAGTTCACTTGTGATTGCATCCTGATTTTTTCGGAAATCCATTATCTCAATCTCCTTGTATCTCGGGTAATATCTCTAATCGATCTTGTTGGTCCAGATCTAGTCTTTTTTGTCTCTTCACGGCTATCTGCGAGTGTGTTTTTCGGTGTAGAATCACTTTGGTTAGATGTTCCAACGAATGTTTCGATACCTAAATTATCTCGCCCAACGGGAATTCCTCTTAATCTTTCGATAATATTATTTACAATTTCTTCGGGATTCATTCCTCTGATATCAAGATAGCCATCATGTGAAAATATGCCTTCGATATCAACGTCATCAAGTTTGAGTAGCATTATTTTTTCAGTTTGTTTCGTTTTGATTAATTCACGAATGGCCCTGAACTCAATACCGCACCATTCTTTGCTGTCATAGTCGGAAGTTAAAAAAATTACATTTAATTTACTATTATTTTTATAAATTTTCTGCAACAACAAATCTAAATCAAGTCGGGAAAGATGTGCTCGATAAAAAAAGTCATAAAATATATTGATTTTCCCAATTTTTACAGCTAATCCATTCGCGACTTGTTCTACGAGATCTCGATGATAACCGGAAAAAGAAAGCGCAATTTCAAATTGATGTGAATGAATTGAGTGATAGTCTTCAGAATCTGGTATCGGATGATCCGATTGTTTAATAATCGGTTTCAATGAAGATTGATGCTCATGTTTTCCTTTAATTATCATCGATCCAACGGCCGTTAAAATCACGAATCCCCCGAATATAAGGAAAATAATTACCTCTATCGATTGGGAGGTTTGTGTGGGATTAAATTGCTGCTGGAAAAAGAGGATGATTATGATAAAAAGGATGCCAATTAATGTTATCCCGAGCATCCCTAAGAATAAAAGACACAATCCAATAAACAAAATAGGATCATTGTGGTAACTACCCTTTAGAGGATCAATAAAATTTTGGAGAAGAGAATCCTTTAACGCATTTGTTAATCGATTGAAAAATTTTTGTTCTTGGGAAAAAGACCTCTGTTTTTTCTCATCCTCACGATACGGGAAAGAATCTTTCTCTAGAATAATATGGTCACTATCATTTGTTGTTGAAAAATAATCATCATCGAAGATTTTTTGGTTGTATCGTTTTCGGATATCATATCGGGTGATAATGCCACAAGGTACACCATTTTTCGTAACCGCTAGAGAATTGATGTTTTTTTCCCGGATGAATGCGATCGCTTTATTGATGTCCTCTTCTTGTTCGATAGAGTACACACCATTTGACATTATCGCATATGCAGGCGCCGATGGTGGGTGGAATTTACGTCGATTTTTAAGATCATTTCGTGTAATAATGCCAATATATTTTCGGGAGTCACCAACCAAGATACTCCAAATTTTGTTCTTCTTGAAAATATTCTCAATGTGGGTAATGGACGTAGTACCAGATATTACAATAGGATTTGGAGTCATTACTTCCTTAACTTTCACGACTGTCCACAATGATATTGAACGAATATGTGGGATATAATTTCCGATTATATTCTAACTGCCGTTGTGTTTTACAAAGATGATTTTAATTTGAGTATGAATTCTCCAGTAGTCTGATGAATTAACCACGTGTGACTCTTTCTCAGAAATCGCGAATAGTAAATTCATTGGCGTCCATTTATCAGGAATGACTGCAATAAATTAATGGCCTGATGATAATAATATAAAATCTAGTAATGACCGATCCAAAAAAATTCTGTCAAAATTGTGGCTTTGAATTGGAAGAGAATTCTACCTTCTGTTATCGATGTAACGTTTTTGCTACAATAAATCTTGAGAACTACCTCTTAAGTAAATATAAACTTCTCACAATCATCGGAATATTTGGAGCGCTATCAGTTTACCTCTCCACCACATCTTCAACACAAGGAGGAAATCCATTTCTTCAATACGGGAGCTACCTCAGCCTTGCTATTGTCATTTTATTATCACTAATCTGGGGCTGGGGACTCGTTCGATATTCCTTCACAATATTGGAATTCCCCTATGATGGAGAAAACCATTATACATTGTGGCTTGAAAGGGCATTCCGTTTTGCAATAATCGTTTTGTTTGTAGGCCTCTTTGCATCCATGATACTGTTAATATCAATTTATATTCTCTCAAACGTCGATATTGCAAAACCATTATTGTATTCAATAGTCCTGGCCTTATTCCTCATGATCATCATCACGACCATCTATTATCCATACAGGTCCATGATTGAAACCAGTAAGAATACCCTTAGATTCATTATGAATTTCCTTCTCGTGGGGCTCCTATTTTTCACGGTCCAGTATTTTTCAACACAAAAAAATGATCACTGGTTCTCACTCACGGTGACAATTTTTTTCATAATTCTTATTTCTTACTTAATTTTTAGATCATCTGTGCTGATCTATCGGGATATGAACACAGGGATCCGGTCACTGACAATCGAAAATCTTAAAAAAAAACTGAGAGCATTATGGAAACATTCAACAGAATAATTCTATCAATTACACAAATCGATGGGATTGTGTGGCTTTTCGGAGGAATCGGGGTGATATTCATCTTTCTCGGGGGTATCCTTGTCAACATAAATCCACCGAATTATCAGATTGGTTATCCGACAACTGCAATAGGATTTGCTTGTTTTGTTTTTGCAGTCTCAATTGGAAATTCGAAAAAATCTGAAAAAAAGATGGATCAAATTCTCGATAAGCTAAAAGAAATTCAGGAAGAATTGAAAAATAATAATGATCCTGATTCCGGATTGAAGAGCGACAGTGAGAAACTCGGTGAATAAATGCCCCCATCCCCCAAGACCTCGATTTTCGTAAGCTCAACATATACTGATCTGATCCCATATCGGAATGCTGTCAGACAGATGTTGTCACAATACTCCGTGGACATCCACGGTATGGAGGTCTTCGGTGCCCGGACCCAAAAACCGCTTGATACCTGCCTTGCAGAAGTCCTCACGTCAGAAGTTTTTATCGGCATCATCGGTATGCGCTACGGATCTATTGATGACGCAACAGGAAAATCATTCGTTGAACGTGAGTATGAAACTGCAATAAGAAGTGGCCTTGAGATCTGGATTTTTCTCATCGATGAGGAAAATGCCGGGATCCCACCGAAATTTGTTGATTGCGAAAATGCCGATAAATTGAAAGATTTTAAGAAACGGCTGAAAACCGATCACACGTATTCTCCCTACGTTTCGGTGGATGATCTTGCATTGAGAATCAAAGGGAATCTGGAGAAATTTTTCGCAAAGAAAATAAGGGAGCCATCACAGTCAAAGGCATTTGTTTCCGCAACGGTAAGTTCAGCCACAATTGCCAAGGGGGATGAGATTCACATAACCGGAACTGCAACAGAAACAACCTATTCCGGTATTGCGATCTGGATTTTCGGGCCGAACTCTTTCAACCACTGGTACGTCGATGTTAACGATGATGACAGTTATCGGTTGACTCTTCCTTCACATCTCTCTAAAACGATGCGAGCGGGACTTTATTCTGTCGTGATTCAGCACCCCATGGACAACCACACGTATGATGTCATGCCGGTTGTATCGCAGGATTCTATGATCGTAAAAAATTCGTTTAATAATGAAAAATTCGTTGTGACGGGAAAGGGCAGCCTCAGTAGTGTGGAAGCCGCGGTCAACCTCATTGAATTTCTCAACAAATCCGGCATAGACGATACCTACACCAAGCTTCAATTTCTGATCGAAGAACCGGTAATCCGGATTGATCCGATCACTCCAAAAAGAACCAGTGATAAATTCTCAATCACTGGAATAACAAACCTCGCGGTTGACGATGAAATTCTTGTTGAGGTGATGTCGAGAATGGTACCTCATACAGCTGAACCATATTTTGGAATTCGCGGAGTGACGAAAATTACCAAAGGCGATGCAGGAATGAATAATTTTTCTTTCGATATCGAACTTGTCGATACAAAACCGGGAGAGTATATCGTCAATATCATTTCTTACAAGATAGAAAAATTCTGGAGCCAGGTATTCCAAGTAATCTAAACTTGCGAATGGAAATTTCTCTCCGTTTTTGCGTTTTTTCAAATCTCTCAAAGAGGCTCTTGTCCAAACCCCACCATTATAAATATCAGGTTACAAATAGGTAGGTAGACAGTTGATTTGTAAACTACCTGGTGAAGGAATGGGCATTGGCGAGAACATCAAGCTACGAAGACAGGTTCTCAAGATAACGTTGAGAGGCCTTGCGGAACAGATCGGGGTTTCGCACGCAACGGTCGACAAGTATGAAAGAAATAAACTGGTCCCGGATTCGGCGTCCCTGATCAAATTAAGTAAAGCACTCCAGATTCCCATCGCATCGCTGCTGAGGCCGGAGAACCAGCAGATCCAGCTGAGCCGTATTGCATTCCGGACCCGGAAGATGCGGAAACGGGACGAGATGCAGATCAATGCCGAGACAAAAGAATGGCTTGAACGATATCTCCAGATCGAGGACCTGGCAGGACGGCCAAGGGTTTTTGAGATGCCTGCCGGATTCCCAAGGACCATAATGTCATTCGAAGACGCGGAGGAAGCAGCACGGGATCTCCGGGCCGCATGGGACCTCGGGACCGACCCGATTGAGAACCTCACGTCCGTGCTTGAAGACAAAGGGATCAAGATCGGTATCATCAGCGGCATTACCCAGTTCGACGCATTGTTTACCGAATATGCCGGCCACCGGGTTATCGTGGTGAAGGAGAACCTTCCGCGTGCCCGACAGCGGTTTTCCCTCGCCCACGAACTCGGTCACTGCCTTCTTAATGTTGAAGGAGACCTCAAAGAGGAGAAAGCAATGCACCGGTTTGCCGGCGCGTTCCTGGTTCCCCGGGAAAAAGTCATCTTTGAACTGGAAGAGACCCGGCACAAGATCTCCGTTAAGGAACTGCTCATCCTCAAGGAAAAATACGGCCTCTCGATGGGAGCATGGTTGTATCGTGCAATGGATCTTGGCATCATCACATCAGAAGATTATCTTGGGATCCGGAAGTTCTTCATCTCAAAAGGCTGGAACCGGGAGGAACCTGGCGATACTATAGCAAAAGGAGAGAAACCCACCCAGATGGAGACCATGGTTTTGCGGGCTCATGCGGAAGGAATCATTTCCACATCGAAGGCTGCTGAGTTATTAAACCAGAGCCTCAGTACCTTCTGTTCAATAGACGGGGAATCTGATATTGAGTGCTCAGCCGTGTTATGTACTTGATACAAATACGATAATCGACCTGCATTGTGCAAAACTGCTCCCTCACGTATTCCGGTTGCCCTGTAAATTTTCCGTAACCGATTCATTAGCTGATGAATTTCTCAATCCCCCTTTTCGCGTATTGGCAGGCTTGGGGCTACGTTTTGAATCTCTTAATTCTGAAGAGAACCGCGCGATCTCTGCGCTGATGGAGAGATATCCCAAACCATCGTATTACGATCTCTCCGTTCTGGTTCTTGCCCGATCGAAGCATACGATTCTTATCACCGGCGATGATGCATTGCGAAACGCCGCAGCAGATAACGGTGTGGATTGTCACGGTACGTGCTGGTTGATCGATTATCTTGCGAACGAGGGACTCATCACGTATACCGAAGCGATTGTCGCATATCAGGTGATCGTGAAGAAACCGAGATATCCTCCAAAAAATGAATGCAAAGCTCTTCTTGCGCATTGGAGACAACGGCAGAAACTGCTGGAATAATCCCTGATAAAAACTCATCAATCCCGTTTTGGCCAAACCATCCGGCCAACATCCGCGCCCGGATAATCCCCAATCCTCACCAGAATCCTCCGTTTTCCCGTTTCAGAATTTATTCAGCCAAGGCCATGAACAAGCGGGTGCCATGCTGGTATGTCAAAGGGACCTGGAGACCCGGAAAGGAGAGAAGAGTTCTCCAACCGGCCTGCGGGGCATGCGCATGTCCCGCCGGGAAAATAGCAGGGGAGTTCCACGGGGTTCGGGAGGCTAAAAAACCTCACGAAAGAGAAGGGAGGCGGAGCCGACCTTCGACGCCCGGATTCCCCCCTAAACCAAACCACACAAGAGGAAACCAGCATGGCAGACTTTGTAGAGAAAACCAATGTAAAGACCGCGGTTCGCGAACTCGCGAGCCCGATCGCAGATGTAGCGACATTCGACTCAATTGTTCAGGAAGTCATCACCGACAACCCGTTCGGCTGCGTTGCCTGGACGGAAGGCGGCGTCACCCACCAGCCGGTGGAGAAGAGCAGGGAAGCCTACGTGGCAAAGATCGTGTACCAGGACGCTCTTGCAAAGACCGTGGGTACCAACTCGGGGAAGTACAACAGCATCGCCGGGTTCAATGCCGGCGCCGCAGCACTCCTTGCAAGCGCACCAGTCTCGGCAGCCTACGGGGGCACACCCGTACGGGATCCCGGCAGCGAGACCTACTCGGCAACGCTCAAGTGCCGCGACCCGAACGGCGAGATATTCATGGTCACGTTCAGCCGCACCCGCGTGAGCCTCACCTCGTACTCGGATGACGGAATCCGGACGAAGGTGGAGACCTGGGCCGACACCATTCCGGCACTGGCCTGAGGTGATACCTCATAAAATTTTTTCAGGGGAAAACACGGAGGGAAAATAACCGCCCCCCTTACGCCAGCCCTGCCCCCGTCGGGGGCGGGGGCGTTGGTGATGGGATGCAATCCGGTTACCCGGAAATTTCGGTGAGTACAGCAAAACCGGAAATCCATCGTCATCGCACTGCGGGGGGTGCCCGCGCGGCGGGGGAATGCAGGCATTCCCCCTAGAGCGCCAGATCCCTTCGATATTCCATCTGTAAACGGAGACACAACAATCATGGAAACAGAAATTCTGGGAATAATCCTCGGGGCCGTCCTTCCGATCTACCCGGTCCTGTTCGTGATCCACCAGCGGATCGGCAGGTACGATGAGATCGTGGAGGAGTTCAAACGGCACCAAGCCGAGCATGAACATTGTAAGGAGGCATATCATGGAAGCTGAAATCCGGCCGGTTGCAACCGTCACCGGCCTGTACCGCGGGACTTTTGGCGGTCTTGAACCGTTAACAAAGGACACCCCGCTCACGCTCGAAGAGGTCCGGAGAAATCCGATCTTCTACGAGCTCGAACTGCACCCGGAACAGGAAGACGAGAACCTGATCATCGATGTCATCTACGACAACATGGCGCCGATGCGGCTCCAGGATCTCATGCGGGGAACGGATATCCCGCGGGGTGTCCGGTTCTGGCCGGACTGGTTCGATGTCCCGCCCTACCGGGAGATGAGAGACTTCGATGGCCGCAGGGTCTACCCGCGGGCACCGGGTATCCACACGGTCCGGATCCGGACTGCAAGGAGAAAACGCGAGCAGATGGGAAGGGCGAGGGACTTCAGCCCGAAAAATGGCGGGTCCACGAGCCCGGTGTTTGAGTTCACGATCACCGCGGGGGGAGCCGATGTTTGAGAATGTCGGGGTTTATCAACCCCGGGACAGGAAAAGTACGAAGTTCTTCGACCGATCCTTCGGAGGGCGATGATGTTTGAAAACGAGCTTCAGACCCGGGCCGCCATCTGCGGCTCCGGGGTCCTGCTCGCGATCATTTTTCTCTTCGCCCACCTCCCCCTGCTCCTGCTCATCGTTCCGGTCGCGGTCCTTTTCATCGGCATCGTAGCCGATCCGTATGAGACGCACGCGATCTGGTACGGGATGCTCTCCACACTCGGCATCTTCGATATCGCGGCGCTGACCGATGCAGAACGATTGAACTACGCAGAGAAGCGGCATTACTTCTGGTTCGGCGAGGTCGGGCTCGCAGCAACCCTGGCAGGGATCTTCGCGGTCCCGGTTGGAATCTTCCTTGCAGGACGGGCGGAGATCACGCTTGCGTTCATCGGGGCAGCGATCCTCTTCCTGCCGCTCTTTGTGTTCCTGCCAAAACTTATCCGGCGGGCAATGACTGCGGATACGGACGCCGCGATCGAGGCGTTCGGGAAGAACGAGCAGGTGAAGAAAGTGTTCTGGTCGCTCTTCGCGATCATTGCCGGCCTCGTGCTGGCACAGGTTGTTGACCCGGTGACCGCTCAGCAGATTGTGGAGATGATCACGGGAATGGGGTAGGGGAAGGAATCACCTTTTTTCATAGATATGCCGGGCCGGATCCCACATAACGGAGGAGAGAAAAAATGAAAAAATCTTCAGATCTCCCCCTTCTCCTTCCAGTACTCGTACTCGTGCACCCAGAGATCCTTGTTGAACAAGATCATCTGCTTGAAGTACTCCTTCCTCTCGTTGTGGATCTTTGCCTGTGCCTCGTCCACCTTCTTCGTTTTGATCGCATCGGCCAGTTTCCGGCCCAGCTCCTTTGCATCCTTCTCGGCGCCGACGATTGCGTTCGGATCGGCACCCACGTGCACCCCGACTTTTCCAACGGTAGTAGCCCCGAAGTTCAAAAGCGCCATGTTCATGTAGTCCGCCACCTCGTCCGCATACGAGCCTCCGGCCGTGCAGACCGAGCAGCCGTACTTGCCGGCAAACGACTGGCAGTGGACAATGTCCGCCATCCGGTCGAGCATCGTCTTGAGCTGGGCGGTAACAGCATTGATGTAATTCGGGGAGCCGAGCACGATCCCGTCCGCGTCCATCATCTTTGCAAGGAGCATCGGGAAGTCGTCGTCAAAGACGCACTCGCCCTTTGCGTAACAGGTGCCGCAGGCTGTACAGTAATGGATGTCGAGAGCGCAGATGTCGATGAACGTCACGTCCGCCCCCGCCTGCCGTGCCCCTTCGAGCACCCCCGTCACGAGCCGGCGGGTCTGGCTCTTGTCGCCCTTCGGGCTTGCATTGATGCCAATGATCTTCATATCAGGTTTCACCATGGAGTGGTAGGTTCAGGGAATGATAAAAGTGTGTATACCCGGACTCGCTGAGAATCCGCCCGTGGCCGGATCACCGTCACGGCATCCCGTGTCGGATGAAAGTGCCCGGGACGTTTTCATTTATGTACATGTGGCCTCATGCATCCTGCCCGGTCCTGTCCCATACGGTATCCGGTATGAGCGTGAGTCTGGTGTGGAGGGAATCGTGTTGCACGGTTCCGGAAAAGCGGACCTGGATCTTCTTCATTTTGATCCTGCTGGTGGCACTGCTCCGGGCATCCTTCCACCTGATGCAGGGGGCAATGATCCGGGTGAGCGCCCTCCTCATCATTGTCTCCTGGGGAACCTGCATCTTCTCTTTCCTCTTCTGCGAGACCGAACACTAACCCTTTTTTCCCATCCCGGACAGATGATAGGATACAACTGCCGCATGGCAGGAGATTTCCCATGCTCATCCGCGATACTGCCGACTGCCCCCACGAACGCGTTGTCGACCGGACAATCCTCTGCGAGCTCCTGCACCCGGATAAAGTGGCGGGAGCAGAGGGACTCGGGTGCAGCATTGCCCACGCGATCGTGCCTGCGGGAGAAGAGTCCCTTCCCCATGTGCTGGAAACGTCAACGGAACTCTACTATATCCTGCAGGGCAGCGGCGAGATGCACATCGACGAGGAACACGCTCCCGTCCGGGAAGGGCAGATTGTCCTCATCCCGCCCGGTGCCCGTCAGTATATCCGGAATACCGGCACCTTTGATCTCGTCTTCCTTGCCATCGTTGCCCCGAAATGGCAGGCGGATGACGAGAGACTGGCCTGATCCCTGTTTTTCTTAAAAATCCCCGCAAAGGCGAAAAGGCGATTGTTTTTAATAGGGGGGGTTACTATCCATCCACTATGGAGATCCTTGCCGAGACTCCCCGGGAGAGGACGCGGATCATGTTCTTCCTGATCCTTGCTGTTGCGGCACTCTGGGCAATATTCCTGCTGCAGCGGGGGGAGATGCTCTCATTCGCCTTCATGTTCGCTTCGCTTGCCGCCATCAACCCGGTGGTCGCCTTTGTGGAGATGAAAGACGAGAAAAAAACAAGGACCCTCTTCTTCTTCTACCTCATCATCCTCGTTGCACTCCTCTGGGCGGCATTCCTCAGGTATCTTGGCGTCCACCTCTGGGTAAGCCTCTTCCTCTTCATTGTCGCCGTGGGGGTGCCGTTCCTCATGAACGTGCTGGAATCAGAGGCTGAGCACTCGATCCTGTAAAACCCGGATCATTTTTTCTGGTTTTGCGTGTGCCCGGTCACGCATCAGCGGGCTGCAAATCACGTCCCATCAGGGCACATCAGGATAAAAAAAAGGGAGGGGGATCTCTTAATCCCAGTAGGCTTTCACAAAGAGCCGGGACGTCTCGATCTTCGATGTAAGGAGCCGGAGCGCGAGCGGTACGATGAGCAGGGTGACGATGATATTTCCAATCAGCCACGCGGAGAAGACGCTTCCCATTGCCCCGGGAGTGTCGAGCACGAGCGAGAGGGAAAACGCACCCCAGGCAGCTCCGACAAGGTTGTTGACGACCACCGCAAAGAGGATGACGAGCGCGATGTCCCGCCGGGATTCGAGAGTGAGATCGATTCCGAACTTCCGGGCTGCAAAGAGCGGGATGAGCACCTGGATGAGCCCGGCCAGTGCCCAGATCACGGCGATTGCGGGATTCTGTGCAAGGACTTGTGTTGCAAGCAGGCCGGATCCGAAAAGCGTGCCAACGTAGGCGGCGATTGCACCATACGCCCCGTACCAGAGCGTAAAGAGGATCATGAACGCAACCGCCGGGAAGAGATAGGCGATTCCGCTGGTATTCGAGGGGATAAACGTGGTACAGGCGTAGGCAAGGACCGTATTGACGAGGATGAGGACGAAGGTAAGGATCACAAAGGAGTAGGTGGGTTCACGGGCTTTTCTCATATCATCACCTTACCGGTATATGGTATGTACACATAGATAGCGTTTTTTCCGCTTGTATGGGTCATCCGGCCCCGTACGCGGCAGGGATTCGGGGAATCGCCAGAACACCGGCATAATCCCGGCATATCCTTAATGCTGTACTAAAACTACCATTTACCTTATAGCAGGCAGGCTTTGCACGGAACAGACCATGCCCATCCCAGACATTGATTCCTTTAATGGCCTCACCAGCCGGGAAGTGGCGGAAAAGCTGAAAAATGAGGGGTTCAACGAGCTCCCGGAAGCAAAGAAGCGCAGCGTGGCGTGGATCATCTTCGACGTTGTCCACGAACCGATGTTCATCCTGCTCGTTGCCGGCGGCCTCATCTACTTTTTACTCGGAGATGTATCCGAAGGGCTGATGCTGATGAGCTTTGTCGTATTCATCATCGCCATCACCGTCTACCAGGAGCAGAAAACCGAGCGGGCACTGGAGGCCCTCCGGAACCTCGCAAGCCCCCGGGCGCTGGTTATTCGCAACGGCACCCACCAGCGGATACCGGGCCGCGAGGTGGTTACGGGAGACCTTCTCATCCTTGCAGAAGGTGACCGCGTCCCGGCAGACGGGGTCCTGCTCGCGGCAACTAATATATCAGCCGATGAGTCTCTCCTCACGGGGGAGTCGGTCCCGGTGCGGAAGATTGCGTTCCGGGAGGGGATGGCTGTCACGCGGCCCGGCGGGGATGACCAGCCGTGGGTCTTCTCAGGGACCCTTGTTGTTGCCGGACAGGGTGTTGCAAAGGTCGGGTCAACAGGCCCGCACACCGAAATGGGAAAGATCGGTACCGTGCTTGGAACCCTCGAACGGGGCGAGACCCGGCTGAAAAAAGAGATCTCAAAGATCGTGCGGGTCATCGCAACCACCGGCCTTGCACTCTGTATCATCATTGTCATCGTTTACGGCCTCACCCGCGGGAACTGGATCGAGGGGTTCCTTGCCGGAATTACGCTTGCCATGGCGATCCTGCCCGAAGAGTTCCCGGTCGTCCTCACCGTCTTCCTCGCTCTTGGGGCATGGAGGATCTCCCTGCGCAATGTCCTCACCCGTCAGGTGCCGGCTATCGAGACCCTTGGTTCGGCAACCGTCCTCTGCGTGGACAAGACCGGCACCCTTACCGAGAACAGGATGTCCATAAAACGGTTCTATGCAGACGGTGCAATGTGCGACTACAACCCTGCTGTCGCAAATACCGTGCCTGATGTCTGCCACGAGCTGGCAGAATTTGCCATCCTTGCCTGCAAGAAAGACCCCTTCGATCCCATGGAAAAAGCGCTCCTCCAGCTCGGGGCGGGAGAGTTCGGGAAGACCGAACACATCCATACCGGCTGGTCGCTCGTGCAGGAGTACCCGCTCTCCCCGGGCCTCCTTGCCATGTCCAATGTCTGGAAGTCGCAGGGTGGCAGCGAGTTCGTCATCGCCGCAAAGGGTGCACCGGAAGCAATCTTTGACCTCTGTCATCTGTCAAAAAACCAGATGGAGGAACTTTCCGGCCCCATCGATGCCATGGCATCGGAAGGGCTCCGGTTGCTGGGTATCGCAAAGGCATCGTTTGTCCGCTCCGACCTGCCCGGAGAACAGCACGAGTTTACCTTTACATTCCTCGGCCTTGTCGGATTTGCCGACCCGGTCCGCCCGCAGGTCAGGGAGGCGGTTGCCGAGTGCCGATCAGCCGGCATCCGGGTGGTCATGATAACCGGGGATTACCCGCTGACCGCAACGAACATCGCACGGCAGATAGGTCTTGAGAGTCCCGACACCTGTATCACCGGATCCGAACTTGATGCAATGAGCGCAGAAGAACTCCCGGGACGGATCCGATCGGTTGGCATCTTTGCCCGCGTTGTGCCCGAGCAGAAACTCCGGATCGTCAATGCCCTCAAAACGGCTGGTGAAGTGGTCGCGATGACCGGTGACGGCGTCAATGATGCCCCCGCCCTCAAATCCGCAGATATCGGGATTGCCATGGGCGGGAGGGGCACGGATGTTGCCCGGGAGGCCTCCTCGCTCGTGCTGCTCGATGACAACTTCACGTCCATCGTGGCGGCAGTGCGCCTTGGCCGGCGGATCTTTGACAATTTAAAAAAGGCGATGGCATACATCATCTCCGTCCATGTTCCCATTGCCGGGATGTCTCTCATCCCCGTGCTCCTGAACCTGCCTCTTGTTCTCCTGCCCGTCCACATCGTATTTCTTGAACTTATTATCGACCCGGCCTGCTCGATCGTTTTTGAATCGGAAAAAGAGGAAGAGAATGTCATGAGGCGGCCCCCTCGTGCACCCGATGAGGGGCTGTTCACCGGAAAAAACCTGGCACTGAGTTTTCTCCAGGGAGCGGTTGTGCTCGGTGTGGTGCTCGCTATCTACTCAAGCGCCCTCTCGCGGGGGTTGGGGGAGCCGGAGGTCCGGACCCTGACTTTTGTCACCATCGTCGTTGCCAATCTCTGCCTTATCCTGACAAACAGGTCCTGGTCGCAGTCCGTAATCACTACGTTACGTACCCCCAACAGGGCGATGGTCTGGGTATTTTCCGGCACGATTATCTGCCTGGCACTCGTCCTTTTCGTCCCGGCACTCCACAACCTCTTCAGGTTCGGCAGCGTGCCACTTGCGGATCTCCTGGTATGCACCATCGTTGGTGCCGGGAGCGTGGTCTGGTTTGAGTGCTACAAACACTGGAGCATTACAGCGACAGAGTCGAAAAACTGAGATGATGATGAAGAGTGATGTGCAGTTATTTTCCTGCACTTTCAGATTTGGCTTTCTTCTGGTAAAACGTGCAGAACGATCCGCACCGGGTGCACCCCTCGTTGCACGGTTCGATATGGATCGTGACATGCGACCGCGGGTATTCGAGCCGGAGATCGGCTTCCAGGTGATCGGCTAAGTCGTGAGACTGGAGAACCGTGATCTGCCCGGGCATCACGAGATGGAACTCGATGAAGACTTCCGGGCCGGACCGACGGGTCTTCAGGTCGTGGAACCCTGCATAATCACTTGCGTGTTCGCAGATGACCTCCCTGATCCGGTTTTGATCTTCGTCCGGGATGCTGTGATCGATCAGGTCGGAGAGGGAACGGACCGTAAGATCATACGCTGCCTTCATAATCACAACGGCAACACCGAGGGCGACAAGCGAATCGAGGATGGCAAGGCCGGTCAGCCGGATCAGGACGAGGCCTCCCAGAACTCCAAGAGAGGTATACACATCCGTCCGCAGGTGCCATGCATCGCTCTCGAGCGCAATGGACTCGGTCTGTTTTGCCACCGACATGAGCCGGCCTGAAACATACCAGTTCACGAGGGCCGATACCCCCATGACCGCAATTCCGAGATACAGCAGATCCGGGGTGAAATGTTCAGAAGGCTCGCCCATCAGCTTGGAGACCGCCTCGATGATGATCAGGAACGCGGCCAAAAAGATGAGCAGGGCCTCGATGAGGCCGGAGATGTCCTCGAACTTCCCGTGCCCGAACTCATGGCCTTCATCGGGGGGCTCTGCCGATTTCCGCACCGAGAAGAAGGCGATGACCGCAGCGATGAGGTCCATCGAGGAGTGGATTGCTTCGGAGATGATACTGACCGAGCCGATGGAAAAACCGATAATGAATTTCATGATGACGAGCCCGGCATTGGAGATCACCGAGAGACGTGCCGTCTTCTCTTTGAGCTGATCGAGCGAGGCTTTGTCAGGGTTCGGACTCATGAGATTCTCCATAACTATTCGGTACAGGGCTGCTTGAAGATATGGGATCCATGCGGCAATCACGGGATTGTCCGGTGGACAGGCCCCTGGTACCCCGCGTCCGGAAGACCCCGTCCGGGGGGCTTATGGGCCACGGGGAAGTTTTTTTTGCTCTGTAGAAACGGACATGAACCTGGAGGGGTTCACACCCAAATAATGAAAATCGGCAAATAATTATCTCAACAGTCTTGATCCGCCGCGGGGGTGCCCCGTCGGGGGCGGCGGGGTTCATCATTTCCGGGGGTATGGGGGTCTCAACCCCCATCATCTATTCCGAAGAAGCCAATTTTCATGGGAAAACCTGCGATGGATAGTATTGGGTTACGATAGAGCCACGGGCGCTCGGGATCTCTCGCCCCTCGCCCTGTGGAGCTGGCTGTAAATGGGCGCCTGAAACTGGATGATAGTGGGGGTCAGGGGGGCTTGCCCCCTTGGGGTGCCTCCCCCTCTGGGGGAGTGAGGGGGTCACCCTGGCAATTCCCCAAAAAGGACACTGTGGGAATGAGTTCTACAGACCACCTTTTTTGATAACTGCCATTTTTTTGGAAGTCAACGCCAGATTCATCATCTCCCATTACAGACCAGAATCCTGATCGATTATGTCACGCAGGATGCTTATTGCAATTGCATGCGCCGCGCTGGTCATCGCTGCCATACTGGCAGCCGCATGTACCGGGTCTGAGGCAACTCCCCCTGCCGGGGAGATAAAAAAGTTCAGTTCCGCGGATGAGATCCGCCAGTATCTCGAAGAGAACACGAAGCTTGCCGCTGAAGCGGAGGGCGAGATGTACTGGGGGGGTGATGTGGTCGTAAACGAAGTTTCTGTCGACCGAGGTGTTGCACAATCAACGGCAAAGGGTCTTGGAACCGCCGCACCAGCAGCCATTATCGGGAGCACGGATTACTCCACCACGAATGTCCAGGTTGCCGGTGTCGATGAACCGGACTTTGTCAAGAACGATGGGAAATATATCTACCTCATCTCGGGCGACACCCTGACGATCGTGGAGGCGTACCCTGCCGCATCGGCTGCGATCATCTCAAAGACGGTGCTTGACGACACCCCCCGGGACATCTTTATTTCCGGCAACCGGCTCGTGCTCCTCACGACCGGATCCCCATCGCGGGACAGCGGGGATGGCCCGGACTCTGCCCCCCTGATGAAATCCATGCCCTACTATGGCGGGTACTCATCCGCAACCCACGCAGTCTTCTACGATATCAGCGACCGGAAGAACCCGAAGATTGTAAAGGACTTTGAGATCGATGGTGAGTATATCGATGCCCGGCTCATCGGAAGCAACCTCTACCTTGTCACCCGCGAGCAGGTGTACAGCTACCGCGACGAGGAGATCCGCGTCCCGTGCCTGAGGGAGAATGCAAAATGCGTTGTCACGCCGGACGTGTACTACTTCGACAACCCCGAGCGGAGTTATGCGTTCACCACCATCACCTCGTTTGATACAGCGAGCGCAGACGAGAAGGATGCAAAGACGTACCTTGTCGGCACCGGCAACATCCTGTACGTCTCGCAGGACGCGATGTACATCAGTTACCAGAAGTATCACTCCATCTACCGCCGGGGCATGGTGGAACCGGCAATTCCCATCAGCGTAGACGGGACCGGATCTTCAGGTTCGTCAACAGGGGTCACCTCATCCGTACTCTGGGAGGACTTCAACCGGATGAGCGATGCGGAGAAGCAGCGGGTGATCGCCGATATGAAGGCGCAGGAAGAGGAGAGGATCATCAAAAAGGAGATCGACCAGAGCACGACAGCGATCCACAAGATCGCCATCGACAACGGCGCCATCACCTATATTGCCCGTGGAGAGGTGCCGGGCTACCTTAAAAACCAGTTCGCGATGGACGAGTACACCAACAATCTCCGCGTGGCAACCACCTCGAACGTGTACACGACCCGGGGTTCGTACGAGTACAACAATGTCTTCGTCCTCGATTCCGGCATGAAGACGATTGGCGAACTGACCCACATCGCTGAGCAGGAGACGATCTACTCGACCCGGTTCATGGGCGACCGGCTCTACATGGTCACCTTCAAGCGGATCGACCCGTTCTTTGTCATCGATCTCTCGACACCGACAAAGCCGAAGATCCTCGGAAAACTCAAGATCCCGGGCTACTCCGATTACCTCCACCCGTATGACAAGGACTACATCATCGGCGTCGGCAAGGAGACGGGGACCAACGAATGGGGCGGTGTCTCAACGCAGGGTATCAAGCTCGCCCTCTTTGACGTGAGGGACGTTGAGAATCCAAAGCAGGTGGGAAAGGTCGAGATCGGCGATTCAGGGTCGGACTCCGCAGTCCTCTCGGACCACAAGGCATTCCTCTTTGATAAGGAAAAGAACCTTCTCGTTATTCCGGCCCGGGTTGTCCGGCAGGAGTACCCCTCCGTTGAGAAGACCGAAGACGATCTGCCCCGGGTCTGGTACGGGGCGTACGTCTTTGGTGTCGACCCGGCAAGCGGCTTTGTCCTGCGGGGCACTGTTGAGCACGGGACGCAGGGCGAGAGTTATTACTGGTACGGAAACTCTAAAAACGAGGTGAAGCGCTCGCTCTACATCGGAGATACGCTCTACACGCTCTCGACGGCAAAGATCCTTGCAAACCCGCTTGACGATATCAGCAGAACCGTTGTTACGATCACGCTGGACTCGCGGGAGGACGTGCTCTACCCTGATGTGATGCGGGCAATGGAATAAGAAAAAAGTATTCTTTTTTTATTACCCTGATTTGTTACACGGGCACAGCGTTCATGCCAGACGGGATGAGCTTGCTGATGACCAGTTCCGGGACCTGCTTTGAGGTCTTTACGGTCATGTCGAACAGGGCATTGTTCCCTGAGGTGCCCAGGTACTTGAGGGTGATCTGGAAGTCCGTGTCCATCAGCGGGACGCCGAGCGAGGAGACCCGGGCATACCGCGGGCTGATGACCCGCTCCTGGCCGACGACCAGCTTCTCCTTGACGCCATCGACTTCCGTTACCGCTTCGTTCTCGAAGGTCAGGACAAGGATCTTGGTGGTTCCCATGGTGACGGGTTCACCGTCCGGGATACTGACCCGGTAGGTGGTGCTGTAGGGAAAGGAGGTGCCGGTCTGCGAGTCGATGACGGCAACGGTCAGGGTCACGACTGCGAGGAGTGCAACAACGACGATGAGCGCAATGATCCCGAGAAGGATCTTCGTTTTGAAGCCCAGGCCGCCGGATTGTTCCTTTTTCTCGGTCTTTTCAGTAGGGGTATCTGTCATACTATTCTCCTATTCAACAAACGAGGGGACGAAATATAAATGTGGCGGGTTTTTCCTGCGGCCGGACACTTTTTTTTGTATTCCCCATAAAGTCCATTATCCCCCCCGCCCCATTGTTATAGGATTTTATGCGCATCCCAATACAGAATGTCACACCGGAGTCCGGCCAGGCGGAAATCTGCGGCTGGGTCCACGAGGTCCGGGACCTCGGCGGCCTCGCCTTCATGCTCATCCGTGACCGGACCGGCATCATCCAGGTGACCATCCCGAAAAAGAAAGTATCAGAAGCCGTCCTTGCCGCGGTCAAGGCCGTCTCCCGCGAATCCGTTGTCCGGGTCACCGGACCGGTCAAAGCGATCGAGAAGGCTCCCGGTGGCCGCGAACTCGTTCCCGAATCGATCGAGATCATCAGCCTTGCCGAGACGCCCCTTCCGCTCGATGTCTCCGAGAAGGTCTCAGCAGAACTCGACACCCGGCTCGACGCCCGGTTCCTCGATGTCAGGCGCCCCCGGGTCGCCGCGGTCTTCGAGATCCGGAGCGCGGCAACCTTTGCCATCAATGAGTTCCTCCACAACGAAGGCTTCACGGCAATCACCACCCCCAAGATCGTTGCCGCTGCAACCGAGGGCGGTACCGAGCTCTTCCCGATCGCGTACTTCGACAAGGAGGCGTTCCTCAACCAGAGCCCGCAGCTCTACAAGCAGATGATGATGGCTGCCGGCTGCGAGAAGGTGTACGAGATCGGCCCGATCTTCCGCGCCGAGGAACACAACACCACCAAGCACCTCAACGAGGCGACCAGCATCGATATCGAGGTCTCGTTTGCCGATCACCTCGAGGTCATGCGCATCCTGGAGAACCTCATCGTCAAGACCTACGAGTACGTGGACAAGACCTGCAGCGTCCAGCTCGCCAACATCGGCGTTGAAGACTTCGCGGTTCCAAAGGCCCCATTCCCCCGGCTCCCGTATGCCGAGGCGATCGAGATCGCGGCAAAGAAGATCGAGGACCCGATCAAGTACGGCGACGATGTCAGCCCCGCGGCAGAGCGGGCAATCGGTGCCGAGATGGGCGGCCACTACTTTATCGTGGACTGGCCCTCCGAGATCCGGCCTTACTATGCCATGCAGTATGAGGACGACCCCTCGATCTGCAAGGCGTTCGACATGATGCACCCGAGAATGGAGCTCTCGAGCGGCGCCCAGCGGGAGCACCGGCACGACATCCTCGTTAAACAGATTGCGCAGAAAGGGCTCAACCCCGAGAGCTTCGACTTCTACCTCCGCCCGTTCCGGTACGGCATGCCGCCGCACGCCGGCTGGGGTCTTGGCGCAGACCGTCTTGTCATGACTATGCTCGGTCTTTCAAACGTCCGGGAAGCCGTCCTCTTCCCGCGGGACCTGCACCGGCTGGTCCCCTGACCACGAACCTTTTTTGTTATTAAAAACAAGAATCAGTACTAAACGGGGCTTTGAATTTTTTATGTCAAAAGGATATTTCATCAATAAAGTCCTGGCCACGACCGTTGTTGGCAGTTATCCCGTGGTAAAGACCGGCGGATTAAAGAGTTTTTTTGACCCGCTCGCGGGGGCTGTCGAGACCGCGGTAACCGACCAGATGAATGCCGGTATCGATATCATCTCGGACGGGCAGGTCCGGGGGGATATGATCGGCGCGTTCACGTCCAAACTCCCGGGTATCCGGGAACAGGACGTGATCGGCAAGATCCAGCCGGCTTCCGGGGCTATCACGGTCGCGGACACAAAGTATGCCCGTTCGAAGTTTCCCAAGGTGAAGGGGATCATCACCGGCCCGACCACGCTTGCCCACGGCCTGCACATCAGCACGCCGATGTACCGCAACAAGGAGGAGCTGGCACTCGATCTTGCCGCGGCCCTTGTTGTGGAGGCCCGGGCGCTGGAGGCCGCCGGTGTTGCGCTCCTCCAGATCGACGAGCCAATCCTCTCGACCGGCATCGCGGATCTCGCCATCGCAAAGCAGGCGGTGGAACTGATCGGCTCCTCCGTCCGGATCCCGATCTGCATGCATGTCTGCGGCAGCCTCGGGAACGTGCTCGACGAGATCCTCAAGTTCAACGTCAATGTTTTAGACTTCGAGTTCTCCAAAAATCCGGGCAATCTCGACATTCTCTCCCGGCGGGACCTCGAAGGCAAGATGCTCGGGTACGGCTGCGTGGATTCGAGTTCTGAAGAGGTCGAGACCGTGCAGGAGATCAAACGACGGATCCAGAAAGGTGTGGAGCTGTTCGATCCCAAGATCCTCCTAATCGACCCCGACTGCGGTATGCGGATGCGGAGCCGGGAATCGGCTTACTGGAAGCTCAAGAACATGTGCGATGCGGCAAAAGAGGTCCGGCTCGCACTGTAAGATCAATTATTCCCTTTTTTTCTCCATTTCCTGGATGGCATTACGGTAATACATTCCAAAAAGCCGGATCAACAACTTATTGTTTCATTACCGAACCAATATTTTATGAGAAGTTATGGCACGAATCTGTCCCAACTGCGGTCGCCCGGCGATTGACGAGCAGTCGCAGTTCTGTAACAAATGCGGAACCCCGTTTCCGGATGACCAGCCAAAGAAGGTGGTTGTACGGACCATGCCCCGTATGGCGGAAACCCCGCAGGCACCCCCGGAACCTTCGCTTCCCCCGGTTCAGATCTATGCAGAACCGCCTGCTGCACCGGCTCCTGCCCCCCTGCGCCCGAAGGTACGGGCACCGGCAAAAAAAGTGCCGGCCCGGGCAATGAGCCCGGAGTCCCCTGCCCTGCCCTTCAAAAAGCTCATTGCACGGGATTTCATCAAACCGATGTACTGGCTTGGCGTCCTCTGTATTCTCGTTGTGGTATTCTCCGCAATCTCCGCGGATCTCGCAAAGACAGGGACCGGAACCGGTTCGGGAACGGAACCGGAAAGCGATGCCTCTTCGGGTGACTTCCTGTCTGCCATCCCGTTCTTCTGGATAGGCGTAATGGTGTTTGCCAACCTGTTCTGGCGGGTGCTGTGCGAGACATCTGCAATGGTTTTTGCCCAAAATGCGGTTCCTGCTGCCGCAAATGATGCCCGGGGCGGGGAGCAGGAGTGGCTTTCGGATGAAGAGATCCCCGGGTATAACGGCGGGGCAGCCGATGAGATGGTTTCATGCCCCCGGTGTGGGAAGATTGTGCCGGCAGAAGAGCTCGAGACCTGCGATGAATGCGGGATTCAGGGGTGCAGCAGCTGCGTCCGCAAGATGGGGCTGCTCAAGAGCAAGTGGACCTGCAAGGACTGCTTCCAGAAAAAGTAATTTTTCCCCGGTTCTTTTTTTTTCCCCGTTGGTCATCTGCACCTATCTTCTGCGATAACGATGGACAGCTAATAACCGGCCCCGAATCGTAGCGAGGGGCTGATTCGTGCAGGAGGGGACACTTCGTCATGCAGAATGGGTTTTCCTATGAAAACGATGATGATGCCGAAGGCTGCAAGAATGCAGTAAAAATTTTTGGGACATTTCATCGTAAAAAATCCTTTTTGGGAATCACTGATGGGGGTTGAAACCCCCATGCCCCCAAAAAATGAGCACTGCCGCCGCCCCCGCCGGGGCGCCCCCGCGGCGGATCAAAACGGCTGAGATTCGTATTTGTCATTTTTCATGGTCTGGGCGCGAAGGGCAGGATCATGCCTGTTTCTCCAGAGCGAAAACATCCTGAAAAGAGGTAGGGACTCACCGATCCTACGTGATAACCTGCCTGCCACCCCACTACGGCACCGGCAAAAACGTCAGACAACCCGCTGGGTGGTCGAAGCTTCGATCCCGGTCTCGGTGATGATGAACGGGAGCAGGCGCCGGGGAACGGCGCCGCCCTTGATCTTCTGCACGGCAAGCGTCCGGGCGATCTCGGCCTGCTGGACCTGGGTTTTGAACTCGATCACCACATCGGCCATACGCATGATCCGGGTCATCTCCATGGGAGAATGGACGCCGGAATAGACGATAAACATCAGGTTCGCCTTGTTCCTGCGGATCTCATCCTTCATGTGGCTTAAGAGGAAGAGCGTCTGATCGATGCCGTACTCTTCAAGGATCGCCGAGAGCGAGTCCACCACAATTCTCGTCCCGCCCATCTGAGCAAGCAGCATGGCGGGATTCATCCGGGCGCCCGGGCCGGCCGCTTCGATCATCTCTTCCGGGATAATATAGGTGCCCTCTTCATCGTGCCCGTGACAGAAATGCTGGGCCGCAAGGTCTACCCCGGCAACAGCGGTGCCGTGCACCATGATGAGGCTGCCCTCAGGAAAGCCTCCTTCAAGAAGGATGTTGAGGCCCACTATTCCCGTTGGCCGTCTCCGTACCTCGCAGGTAACCGGCGGGAGGCCCGCCACTTCCATGAGAAGAAAGAGACTGATGAGCGCCAGTAGAAGGATGATGGTATCGAGCTCCGGAATTCCTGCATACATGTCGTGGTGGTAAACGGCATCTGGCGTCCTTTATGCAGAGACGGCCTGATCACGCTCCCGCAATGGGAAGGAGGTACCCCCTGCCGCCGGGAAACAGCCACCGGCCGGGATCACCCGCAATATCCTGTCACGGGAAGTATTCCATTGATCTTATGTATGCGTGTAATGGAAGGTTTGAATGGTGCTTTGATAAATCTTCTGCACCACTTTTTTAGCGTAATTATCTGGTATAGAAAGATATCGAATTCTAAAATCTGTTATATGACACTGAATTTCTTTTACGAGGCATAAATTGCGGGAAAACAGAAACTGTTCGCAAAACCCCTCCATTGGATTGGCACAAAAAAATCACGCAGATCTGCAATAAAAAAAAGGTAGGACCGGGGATCCCGATCAGACCACGCGCTGGGTGGTCGAGGCTTCGATGCCCTTTGCGGTGATGATGAACGGGAGCAGGCGCTGGGGTGCTGCCGCATCCTTGATCTTCTGGACGGCAAGGGTCCGCTCGATCTCGGCCTGCTGGACATTGGTCTTGAACTCGATGACCACATCGGCCATACGCATGATCCTCGTCATCTCCATCTCAGAGTGGATGCCGGTATAGACCACGAACATGAGGTTTACCCCGCGTTTCTTCATCTCCTCGCGGATCTGCCGGAGGAACTTGAGGGCCTCCTCAACCCCGTACTTGACGATGATGGTTGAGAGCGAGTCGATAACAATCCTGCTCCCGGCCATCTGGGTGGCATACATTCCCGGGTGCAGATCAAGGGCGTCGATCATGCCAACTTCCACATCGCCGTCGTTCATGAAGTAGGTTCCCTCCTCGCCCCCCTCAGCTTTCCAGAACTGCATGGCAGCAAGGTCAAGACCGGAGACAGGAGTTCCGTAGATCATGACGAGGGTCCCCTCGGGAAACCCGCCATCCAGTAAGAGGTTGAGACCAACGATCCCCGTGGTCCGCTTCTTTGTCTTCCCGCTGATCGGGACGTCCTGGATGAAACTCCGTGCATCGGCCATGAGTTTGTGTCATTGCCATATTATTTTGCAGTGGGATAAAAGGTTTCCGGGCAGTTTGGGAGTTTTGTCGCAGAATATCCCGCCAAATTGGATTATGCGGCCGATCCGCCGAATTTTTCCCGGAGATCGCGCCTGAGCAGTTTCCAGCCATGGACCCGGGGCAGCGAGTCCGTCACGATCATCTTTCGCGGGATCTTGTACCCGGCCATGCGGTCACGGCACCATGCCTTGAACTCATCCGCGTTGAGCATTGCCCCCGGGTGTATCACAACCGCGGCAACCGGATACTCCCCTTTGCGCTCATCGGGTACCCCGAAAACCGCGACGTCAGCGATAGCCGGGTGCTGGATGAGGAGGTTCTCGACTTCGGTCGGGTAGATCTTCCAGCCGGACATGATGATCATGTCCTTTTTCCGGTCGGTGATGCAGAGGATCCCGTCCGCATCCAGAATCCCGATGTCGCCGGTGAGGAACCAGCCGTCCGGCCGGAAGACCTCGCCGGTTGCCTGCGGCAGGTTCCAGTACCCCTGCGCAACCGCCGGGCCACGGAGCGCAATCTCCCCGGGTTCTCCACAGGGCATCTCCTTTGCTGGATCGGCAGCATCCACGATCTTCATCTCCGTGTACCCCACAGCCACGCCAACGCTCTGGTAGCCTTTGGTGAGGTGCGGGTACCCGGGAAGCGTGGTCGTGCCCGAGCCAATCACGATCGTCTCGGAGAGCCCGTACGAGTTGGCAACCGGGATATGGTAACGCTGGTCGAATGCCTCCCAGACAACCGGGAGGAGCTGCCCGCCACCGGAAATGATCACCCGTACGGTGGCAAGCTGCTCCTCCGTACCGGGCGGGGCATGGTTGAGGGAGTGGATGACCGGCGGCATGCCGGCAAGAATCGTGACCTTATACCGGGCGGCAAGTTCAAGATACCGGTCAAGCTCGAAACGCTCCATCATGACGTACGTTCCCCCGGCCCGGATAACCGAGAGCCCCCACGAGAGCCCGACGTGACCCATGGGGTAGATCCCAAGGTAGACATCCTCGGGACGGGTACGGAGGGCATCGCGTTCGGTATCGAGAGCGGTCATCCAGTTGCCGTGGGTGAGCATCGCCCCTTTGGGCTTACCGGTGGTTCCGGCCGTGTACTGGATATGGCAGAGATCATTGACATCGCAGTTCTCCGCACGCATCGGCTCAGGGGCCGGCGGAAAGGAACTCCACTGCACCGATCCCTCGCACGATCCGCTGACACAAATGATGTGTGAAACGCCGGGGATCTCGGTACGGATCCCGGCAATAACCCCGACCCCCTGCTTATCCGTGATGATGGCTGTTGCCCCGGCATCATGGATGACATGGAGCAGCTCGCTACCCCGGTACACGATGTTGGTCGGCACCGCAACGGCACCGATCCGCCACAGGGCAAAATAACTGATAAGGTATTCCGGGGAACTGTCCAGGTAGATACAGACCCGGTCCCCGCGTTTCACGCCAAGTTTTTTCAAGCCCAGCCCGACACGGTTCATCTCATCCCGGAGACGTTTGTAGCTGAACGTCTCGTTCCTCGTGGGGCAGACAAGGGCAGCTTTTGCTTCGGGAACACTCTTTGCATCGAGAAGGGTCGTGACATTGGACATTGTGGCACCGGCATATTGTTAATTGCTACACGTTTGGACGTTGATGTATATGAGTGTTCATTTCCCGCGGATGCATCCGGGCACTGACAGACGGAGAGGTGGGACCATGCCAATGTATTTCTATCCTCCGCCCCGATTGATCAGACAGACAGCTATGGCAGAAGAGAACCAGCAGCAGCCGGCACCGGCAGGCCAGTCCGCAGCAACCGCCCCGCAGGCCAAAGAGGGCCAGAAGAGCCCGCAGGAGCAGCAGAACCCGAATCAGCGCCGGAACGACCGGCGCGACCGGAACCGGCCCCGTCATCATACCGGCAGAAGAGACACCCAGCGGCGCGATCAACAGCCGGCCCGGCCCCCGCAGCAGCGCCCGCCCCGGCAGAAAGATGCCAAACCCGATACTGACGAGGAAGAGACCGAACAAGACCGCTCATCCCCGCAGAACCGGCACCACCGCGGCGGCCGGCCGCCCAAAAAGATCATCGAGGAATGGGAAAACGATCCGTACTGCGCATAGAGCCAGCCATACTACCGCTGTTTTTTCCGGGTAGCCTGAACGTGCGGTTCCCGCTCCCCTTTTTTTTGGTCGGAATTCCTGACAATCCGCATCTCCTGGAGATTTGGTGACTACCGGGACCGTTCCTGATCGTGATGCTGGCACCGGTGTAATGCCATCGTTGATCTCCTTTCATCTTTATCCCCAATCGGGAGAGAGAAGCGATTTCTTTGTATTGCTGATGCCATCCGGAATTCGGATCTGGAGGGTGAGAGGGAAAAATTTCAAATCATGTCCTTATTTATACAATAATAATAAAAAATTTACATACAATTGATGGATTGATGCCAATGAACCTGCAATTCCCACGTGCCGTCCCTGCGGCCATCGTTCTGCTCTTCCTCTGTCTGCTTGCTGCCGGCGCCGGCTGCCTCAAGGACAGCTCGGTTTCCGTTACCGGGATAACCGTAGGTGCAGAGAAAGTGACGGGGGGCGAAGTCACGCTGAACGTGACCACCGAACTCCAGAACTACCACGGGGTCTCCCAGGGGATCTCCCGCGTTCAGCTCAAAGCCTATGATACCAGCAGCGGCCTTGTGGCAGCGGACGTGACAGACGATGCAGGTTTCCTTGGGATCCGGGGGTCGGGATCGGTCTCGCAGACCATCGTCCTTCCAAGGAAGGGATCCTACAAACTGGTCAGCACGGTCTTTGAGAACGGCCAGCGCAAGGGCCAGGGGGAGATGACCGTGTACAATCTCGAACGGCTGACACCCGACAGCCAGCAGACCGGTCTTGCCATCACCGATATCGATTTCCTTGTCCTGAAGGTGGCGGGCGACCGGGTTGAGATCCGCACCGATATCTACTTCACCAACAATGGCGCTGCACAGAGCGATCCGTTCGAGATCGAGGTCAAGGCAAAGGAGGAGGACGCCCGGTTGCTTGCCGACAAACAGCGGGTACCGGTTGCGGGCATACGGCCTGATGCAACCCGGGTGTCGACGGTCACGCTCTCGGTCCCCGACCAGTATAATTACGTGGTGGAGGTGCTGGTCTGGAAGAACGACACGATCGTCAGGCGGGGCGAAGGCAATGTCCGGCTCCGGCCCGGCACAACGGTGGACAAGGACACGGAGTTTGTGACCAAAGAGATCGAGACCTCGAAGTTTGTCCCGTCCTCCGGGTCCGCGATGATGATACCGGCGCCCATGCCGACGAAATCGCCGGGCTTCTCCACCCCGCTCGTCATTATCGCGCTCGGTTCGTTAGCCGGTCTGCTTGTCCTGCGGAGGCGGGCATGAGCGGCAATGAGGATGCCCGGCAGGAGCCGGACAATTCCTGTTATATTCCACCGGCAGGTGCAGCACCCATGACTACCGAAACCAGACCTGAAAAGAAGAAGGATCCGGGCAGTGACTGGCTCAATGTGGTATATCTCATCGTCGGGCTGTTCATCCTTATTGCAGCGTTCCAGCTCTATTTTGTGATCCAGGAACTGATCCGTACCTGGATCTCCGACCAGTTCGTGCCGGTTGCCTCGGCACTGTACTATATCATCATCATCGTTGTCGGCATCTGGCTGCTCCGTGATTATATCCGGAAACAGTAATTTTTTTCTTTTTTTAGCCGAATAGTTCAGCGATGGTATCCGTGTTCACGATCTTCACGCCGATATTTGCCATGTCCCGGACATTGGCCCGGTGCACCTCTTCCGAGGCTGCCCCGGTTGCGTCATCAATAAGAACGACCGGGTAGTTGTACGCAATCCCGTCAAAGACGGTGGTCCGGATGCAGTTTGGCGTCTGGATGCCGCAGACAACCAGGGTGGTGACGCCGAGCGTCCGGAGCATGAGATCGAGTTCGGTGCCGATGAACGCGCTCATCCGTGTTTTTGTGAGCACGTATTCCCCTTCTTGGGGTGATAACTCGTCAATGACTGCTGCCCCGTGCGTGCCTGCAACCGCAAACGGCTGCCGGGAGAACCGCTCCTTCCTTATGATCTCCACGTCCGAACCGTCCGGGCGGTGAACCCGCAGGACATGGATGATGGGAAGGGAACGCTTCCTGAACTCATTGAGAACCGCCTGGATCTTCGGGATGACGGTGCGTGCCCCGGCCACCCTCCCGGGTTTTCCCTCAAGCACGAAATCGTTCTGCATATCGATGATAAGAAGTGCTGCCTTTCCCATGGTGATTCCCCGGATAGACTATTTCTTACCACAACGATAATACCTCTGCAAGAGTGGAGTAAAGATGATTGACCCGTTCCTGCAATATACAAGCCTCTTTTTGACCGGGATCGTTGCCGGGACAGCGTCGGGGATGTTTGGTATCGGGGGCGGCTGCCTGATGACCCCGGTCCAGTTCTGGGTGTATACTGCCGGCGGGATGGACACCACGCTTGCCACCCGGGTGGCGTTCGGCACGTCCCTTGCCGTGATGCTCCCGACCATGCTGAGCGGGGCGCTCGGTCATCACAAGCGGGGCGTTGTTGACTGGAAGGCCGCCGCACCGATGGGGATCGCCGCAGTTGCCGGAGGACTTTTCGGGGGCACGCTTGCCGCTCACCTGCCCGGGTTCGCGCTCAGGGTCTTCTTTGCCGTCATTGTCATTGTTACCGCAATCCAGATGATCCGGCACAAGCCAGAGGCTCATGATGTGTGCGAACCGAAAGGCTCGATCAGGATCTTTGTCGCGCTGGGGTTCTGCATCGGGACCGTCTCCGGCCTCACCGGCCTTGGCGGGGGAGCGTTGCTTGTCCCCGTTCTTGTGATCCTGCTCTGCTACCCGATCCACAAGGCGGTCGGCACATCGTCTGCCTGCCTCATCTTCTCTTCAGCAGGGGCCGTGACCGCGTATGCCATCAACGGCCTCGGTGCAACGGGCCTGCCACCACTCTCGATTGGGTACATCGACATTTTGAGTTTCGCGGTGCTCGCCGTCACGACCATCCCCCTCGCCCGGCTCGGGGTGCGGTGTGCCCATGCCTGCTCAGGGAAGACCCTCCAGATCCTCTTTGCCTGCCTGCAGGTCGTGATCGGGGTCTCGATGATCGTGCGCATCTGAAAAAAGGGTACCTGTTCAGCTCCACCCCACCGGGATCAACCCGGCAGACCGGCATACTGCAATCACCCCGCTGCCAACAAACCCGCTGACCGGGCTTTCCATGAACGTGCGGGGCTTTCGCCCCGGGTCAATCAGGGTTCGATCGATCCGGATCAAATTTTCAATCGCGATCACGATCGCGTTGGAAATTTCAAAATCAAACCCTGCCGGAAATTTTTCAATCAAAGTCTGCTGAAAAAATTTCAATCAGGGTCTGGTTGCGAAAAGTAAAGCTGATCCTCAAACGCCCCGGGCCGGGCTTCACGACGACAACGCGGACGGGACACCGGTTTTTCCATCAAGGGTTGCCTGAGAATTTTCAATCAAAGTCTGCTCAAAAATTTTCAATCACGATCCGGTTGAAAAAAGAAAATCAAAACTCGATCGATCCGGATCAATTTTTCGATCGCGATCGTGATCGCGTTTGAAATTATCCGGGCAGGGTGTGGTTGAAACGGGGATTCTAAGGATTGGAACCAGGGTCCCCTAAAACACCCCCCCGGACCCCCGATCACCGGCCAAAACCGCCCGCTGTACCACGATCATGGCGGACTTTCTCCACCTAATTAGGTTCTATTAGCGTTTTTAAAAACCTCCGGCGTGATGAAAACTCATCCGGGCGATTTGCGGGCAGAAATCCGGGCTCATTGTATCGTTTTTCTTCGATTAAGGTACTTTTTCGGACCATGAAAAATGGGGCCCGAAAAAAGTCTGCAATACGGGCTCCGATTGCCAATCAGGGCCAGATTTAAGAAGCAGGTTCCTGCCCCTCCCGACCCTTTTCTGTGGGTGATCTATCGTCGGAGAACTGGGGGTGGGGGGGCGCCACGAGCGTGCGGGGCTTTCGCCCCAAGAGCGTCATCATCGTTCATGAACAGGGATCATTCCGGTCATTCAATCAAACCTTGATCGAACCGGATCAATGTTTCAATCGCGATCACGATCGCGTTCAAAATTTCAAAATCAAACCCTGCCGGAATTTTTTCAATCAGGGTCTGCTCAAAAATTTTCAATCAAGGTCCGGTTGAAAAAAGAAAATCAAGGTTCGATCGATCCGGATCGGTTTTTCGATCGCGATCGTGATCGCGTTTGAAATTTTCCGGGCAGGGTCTCCCCTGTGCCGGACCGAACCGGATCCTACCATCGCGTGCCCGGGGAGCCCCTTTTTTTGAGCCGGGCGGGGGCCACTACAACGGCCGGGACTTTTTTTTGGAAGATCCATTCCTCCCGCCACACGCGGTACGTGCAGGCTGAACAGGTTAAAAAAAGGAAAAAATTACTGGTATTCCGGCGGCTGGACCTGTTTTGGCAGCCCGCCCTTGAAGTGCTGCTGGATCTTGTCATAGTATTGCCGGAGATTGTCGTTCATGGTCGGGTGCACCTTCTTCTGTGCAGCCTCGAAGTGGCGTTTTGCAACCACCTCAGTGCCCTCGCGGAGCGCGAGCATCCCTGCTTCGCGGCAGAGGGATTCAAGATCGGATCCGACAAAGCCCTCGGTCATCCCGGCGAGTTCGGAGGCAAGGGCTTCGCGTGCAGGATCGGCAAAGGTAAGATTCTTCTCCGCGAGGAGCTCGACAAAGCGCTTCCTCCGGGTCCCGCGGGAGAGCCCCGTTGCATCCTCTGCGGGCTGAACAAACGCAGTTTTCACATCAGCAATGGTGATTGCTTTATCCGTTCCCAGTTTCTCGACCAGATCACTCAGATTGTTCTCGTCCAGTTTTGCGATCAGGTCAACGACCTCTGCAAGGGCCGAGCCTTCGAGCGGCATGAAGCGGATATGGATCGCAATGATCTTCTTCCGGTCCTCGAGTCCGGGTTCCCCGATGTACACGAGCCGGTCGAACCGGCCTGCCCGGAGGAGCGCCGGGTCGACAAGATCGGGTTTGTTGGTTGCGCCCATGATGACAACATCGTTGAGCTCCACAAGCCCGTCCATCTCGGTAAGAATCTGGTTGAGCACATTGTCAAGGGCCTGGGAGTTACCCGAAGATCCCCTCACCGGGGCAATGGAATCGATCTCGTCAAAAAAGATGATCGAGGGGGAGACCTGCCGGGCTTTCCTGAAGATATCCCGTACAGCACGTTCGCTCTCCCCGACCCACTTGGAGAGAAGTTCGGGGCCGCGGATCGGGATAAAGTTCGCCCCGCTTTCCGATGCAACCGCCTTGGCGATCAGCGTCTTTCCCGTGCCGGGCGGGCCGTAGAGCAGGATGCCGCGGGGGGGATCAATTCCCATATCTTCCAGTTTCTGGGGGTTGGTGAGCGGGAGCTCGACTGCCTCGCGGACCTCGGTCTTGGCAGATTCAAGCCCCCCGACATTCTCCCACTTCACGTGCGAGACCTCGAGCATCACTTCCCGCATGGCGCTCGGGCCCACATCGCGCTGGGCGCTCCGGAAATCGTTTGCGTACACCCTGAGGGTGTCCAGTATCTCGGCCGGGATCTCATCGGCTTCCAGATTGAGGTCCGGCAGGTAACGGCGCAATGCCCGGATTGCTGCTTCCCGGGACAGGGACTCGAGATCGGCACCCACAAACCCGTGGGTCTGCTTGGAGAGGAGTTCGAGGCTCACGTCCTCGGCAAGGGGCATGCCGCGGGTGTGGATCTTTAAGATCTCGATCCGGTCGGGTTCGCTTGGCACCCCGATCTCGATCTCCCGGTCAAACCGGCCGGGACGCCGCAGGGCAGCATCGATCGCATCGACCCGGTTGGTTGCACCGATGACGATGACCTGGCCGCGTTCCTCAAGACCGTCCATCATGGTCAGGAGCTGGGCAACAACCCGGCGCTCGACCTCGCCCGTCACTTCCTCGCGCCGGGGGGCGATGGAGTCCAGTTCGTCGATGAAGACGATGGAGGGTGCGTTCTCGCGGGCTTCTTCAAAGATCTCCCGGAGCCGCTGCTCGCTCTCCCCGTAATATTTCGAGATTACCTCGGGGCCGGCGATGTGGATGAAGTGCGCACCACTCTCGCTTGCAACCGCCTTGGCGATCAGGGTCTTTCCGGTACCGGGCGGGCCGAAGAGGAGGACTCCCTTGGGAGGCTCGATCCCGAGTTTCTGGAAGAGTTCCGGGTGCCGGAGCGGGAGCTCGATCGTCTCGCGCAGGCGCTGGAGCTCGTCTTTCAACCCGCCGATATCCTCGTAGGAGTATTGCTTGATGCCCTCAAATCCCGATTCGGGTTTGTCGGAGAAATCAACCTGGGTATCTTTGGTGATGATGACGGCTTCCTCGGGTTCCAGTTCAACAACCTTGAACCCGACAATCGGGGAGTGGACAAAGGGCATTCCCATGGGAACGGGGATGAGATCGTTTTTGGAGACAGGGAAATCGATCAGGATCCGGGAAAAATTGGGGTTTCCGGCAAGGTTGACATTCTTTGGCAGGCCTTCGGGCGGGGCCAGCACCACGCGTTTTGCCTCGATCTCGGTGGTGATCTTCTTCACCGTTATCTTGTCGCCCAGACCGACACCGGCATTGGTACGGGTGAAATTGTCAATGCGGGCTTTCTGCTGGTTCCAGTCCTCGACCAGCGATCGCCAGACCTTGGCAACCGTCTTTTTCTTGCCTTCGATCATGACCAGATCGCCGGGAGATATTTTTAAAAAGAGCATCGTCTCGGGATCAAGCCGGGCCTTCCCGCCACCCTGGTCACCCGGGTACGCAGAGTCCACTTTCAATTGTAGTTCGGGGGTTTGCACTTCAGGCATTACCTTAAAGGTCATATACGCAGGGATTTATAGGTACTGTAAATGCGACTCCTCATTTTCGATCCCTTCCACGGTGCAGCGGGCGACATGATCACAGGCGCCCTCCTGGACTGCGGGACAGACGAGGCATCTGTCCTTGCGGCGATGCGGTCGGTGGTAGCGGAGCCCTCGATCTCCCGCGTAAGCCGGGCCGGGATCCGGGCGGTGAAGGTGGATACCCATGCGCCCCCAACCCACCGGACGTTTGAAGAGGTCATGGAACGGCTCGATGGCGCAGCCCCCCACATTCCGGCACCGGCCCTTACGATGGCTGCCAGAGTCTTTGACCGGATCCGGAAGGCCGAGGAGGAAGTCCACGGGGCGCAGGCCCATTTCCACGAGGTTGGTGCGGACGATGCCATCGCGGATATTGTCGGGGCCTGCACGGCGCTCTATGCGCTCAGTGTTGACGGGGTGCTGGTCCGTCCGGTCACGACCGGCCACGGGACGGCCGAGGGATCGCACGGAACCTTCCCCATCCCGGCACCGGCAACTGCCCTTATCCTCCGCAATGCAGGACTGCCATCGGTCGCAGGCAACCACACGGGCGAACTCTGCACCCCGACCGGGGCCGCCCTGCTCGCGGAATTTGCCACCCTCTGCGCTCCCGAACCGGCAGCGTATACCATCCTCGGTGTGGGGTATGGGGCAGGCACCCGCGATCCCCACCACGCACCGAACGTGATCCGGGTGATGCTCGTTGAATCGTCAGCCGCAACGGAGAATCTCGCGGAGGACACCGTTGACCTGCTCGAAACGAACGTGGACGACGTGAGCGGGGAGGTGATCGCCCATGCCATCGGCCGCTTCATGGAAGCCGGTGCCCGCGACGCAAGCGCAACTCCCGTCATCATGAAGAAAGGGCGGCCCGGGTTCCTCATCCGGGTCATCAGCCTGCCGGAGACGAGCCCCGCCCTTGCAGAACTGATGGCAGCCGAGCTTGGCACGCTCGGGATCCGCTGCATTCCTGCCATCCACCGCTTCATTGCGGAGCGGGCGATCCATGAGATCGAAGTGACGGTTGCGGGACAGAAGCGGGTGATGCCGGTCAAGTGCGGCATGATGCATGGCCGGATCTACACGCTCAAGGCCGAGTTCGACCCGGCCCGGGACTGGGCAGCCGAGCTGGGCATGCCGGTCCGGGACCTGATCCGGGCAGTTGAGGACGCCGGCTGGAAACACTTGGGAAGCCGGGAGGTGCGGTCATGAAGACCGACAAGCGGAGCAGCGGGAGCCCGGCGCTCGATGCCCTGATCGGCGGGGGTCTTGAGATCCGGACCATCACCCAGTTCTACGGTGAGCCTGCGAGTGGCAAGAGCACGTTCTGCATGATCGCCGCGGTTGCCGCACTCCGGGCCGGCCAGTCCGTTGCCTACATAGATACCGAAGGATTCTCCATCGAGCGGTTCCGGCAGATCGCCGGCGCGGACACCGAAGCGGTCGCCGACCGGCTCTTCCTCTTCGAACCGGTCGATTTCGAGCACCAGGGACAGGTGATCGCAGAATGCGAGAAAGTTCTCAAGGCCCACAAGCCCGGCCTTCTCGTGATGGACTCGGCCACCGCATTATACCGGACAGATCTCGACAAGGGCCGGGACGCGCTCCAGGTGCTCACAAAACAGATGATCCACCTCCTCGGGTATGCCAAGCGCTATGACATCCCGGTTGTCATCACCAACCAGGTGTACATGGACACCACGCGGAACACCTGCTATGGTCTTGGCGGGTATGCCCTCGAACACATCTCCAAGGTCATCATCCGGCTCGAAAAAGGCGAGATGCCCGGCCAGCGACGTGCCCGGCTCATCAAGCACCGGTCCCGGCCCGAGGGCGCGAGCTTTGATTACGGGATCACCGAAGACGGCATCAGTGTGCGGGCCTGACCGAAAGGACCGGCCTGCCATGACAGAACGGACGAACACATAACGGATCCTTTCATTACACCAGCGGAAGAAGAGCATGGCCATCAGCAGGGACATCTCGGAGAAGATCAAGGACCTGTTACGGGAAAATCCGCAGGGCCTGAGCATCACTTCGATTGTCAAGAACCTCCCGATCAACCGCAACACCGCAAGCAAGTATCTCGATACCCTGCTCGTGACCGGCCAGGTGGAGATGCGCCATTTCGGGATGGCAAAGATCTACTCGCTGTCACAGCGGATATCGGTCACCTCGGTATTGTCCCTCTCTTCTGAATATGTGCTGCAGGTTGACCAGTACCTCAGGATCATCTTCATCAATGCCCCGTTTCTCGAACTGCTCAAGGCCCCGGAACGGGACGTTGTCGGAAAGAAGATCGATACCACCCCTGTTCCGATATTCTTCCAGGAAGCGTACTTGCTGCTGATCCGCTGGATCAACGAGGGGCTTTTAGGAGTTGAGCGCCGGGGAGAACTCGCGCCTGCTGCCCGGGACCGCACCTTCACCTGCCGGGTCACACCATCGGTCTTTACCGAGGGCCAGAGAGGGGTCTCGGTCCTGCTCGAAGACATCACGGCAAAAAAACAGGATGAGTTGCAGCTGCAGGAGAGTGAGGCCCGGTTCCGGTCCATCGTGGAAGCCACCACCGACGGGATCTTCGTCACCGATGAAGAGGGGCGGATGATCGAGTGGAACAATGCGCTGTCCCGTATCACCGGTATCCCCCGCAACGAGGCGATCGGCGCAACCGTAGCAGAACTCATGAGCCGCACCCTGGTACCGGAAGAACGTGATGGCAACCGGATTGAGAACTCTGCAAAGGAACTCAGGACCGCACTCCGGACAAAACGATCGCGGCATTTTTTTGTAACAACCGATGTCGGGATCGTCCGGCCTGATGGTGAGCACCGGATAATCGAGCAGACCCTCTTTCCGGTTGAAACGGCACGGGGGATCCGGATCGGATCGGTTGTCCACGACATCACCGAACAGAGAAGGATGCTTGAGCGTCTCAGGCAGAACGAGTCCCGGTTGCGCAGCATCATCCGGGCTGCACCGGTGGGTATTGGTCTTGTGATCGACCGGGTGATCCAGGAGGTGAACGACCGCCTCTGCACAATGACCGGGTATCCGGAGGGCGAACTGCTGGGGCAGTCGGCACAGATGCTGTACTTCTCGCAGGAGGAGTATGATCGGGTTGGCAGGGAAAAATATGCCCGTATGGCAGAGGAGGGGACCGGGTCGATCGAGACACGCTGGAGAAAGAAGGATGGCGGGGCCATCGATATCCTGCTCAGCTCCACCCCGCTCGATCCGGCAAACCACTCTCTGGGAGTTATCTTCACGGCGCTCGATATCACCCGGAGAAAAGAGAGCGAGCGGGCCAGCTCTGCGGGCGAAGAGCGGTACCGCCAGCTCATTGAACGCTCGTTTACCGCCGTCATCGTCCATAAGAATGAGAAGATCGTTCTTGCCAACGACGCTGCCTGCAGGGTCGCGGGCGTGCAGTCCAGGGACGAACTTATCGGTCAGCCGGTCATCTCCTTTGTCCATCCGGACTGCCGGCGGCTTGTCATTGGCCGCATGAAAAAAATGCTCGCGAAACCGGGCACGGCAATGCCCCTGGTGCGGCAGACATTCTGCCGGAAGAGCGGCGAACCGGTGGAGGTCGAGGTCATGGCAACCAGTTTCCCTGACAAGGGAACACCGGCAATCCAGGTCATCTTCCGGGAGATCACCGACCGGGCAAGACAGGAGACCCTCCTTAAGGAATCAGAAGAGCGGTACCGGACCCTTGCAGAATCCGCAGCAGACATGATCTACATCACGGACTGCACCGGGAATATCGTCTATGCCAATACCCTCTGTGCACGGATGTATGGCTGCGCCCCGGCCGATCTTGTCGGCCGGAAACAGACCGATCTCTTTTTGCCGGAGATTGCCCACAGGCACCTTGCCAATATCCGGAAGGTGGTGACAAAAAAAGAGCCAATTGAGCACGTGGAGGACGTTATAACGCCGGTAGGGAAATTCCGGATCGATATCAAGCTCTCGCCCATCTTCTCTCCTGACGGAACGGTCGTTTCAGTGGTTGGAATTGCGCGGGATGTCACGGCCCGGCAGGGACAGGATCCCGGCGGCAAATAACGGATCAGAACGGAATGGTGCCAAGGAAGACCGTTGTTGCCGGGCCTTTCATCTTCACCCCGTCAGTTATCGAGATCGTCAGCGGACCGCCCCGGGTCTCAACATCGACGACGTTTGCGGTAAGCCCAAGCGTATGAACCATCACTGCCGATGCCAGAGCACCGGTACCGCAGGAGAGCGTCTCCCCTTCCGCCCCGCGCCCGAAGGTGCGGATCCGGATGCGGTCCTTTCCGGTCTTCTCGACAAAGCTCACGTTCGTTCCTTTTCTGAAGGATTTGTGATGCAGGATCTTCGGGGCAACGGCTTCGATATCGACAGCATCCACCGAATCAACGATGATAACCGCGTGAGGGACACCGGTATTGACTAAATGGACCTCGTAGCCGGCAATCTTTTCCCGGTATTTTCCCGTTCCGGCCGATATGTCCTTCCGGTCGAACTGCGGGGGAGTCATGGTGATGGTGGCAAGGAAGTCATCGCCCGTGTAACCCATCGACACCTTGATTTCGCCGGCAGGAGTCTCGACCGTGCAGGACTCTTTTGTATGTCCTGCATCGAATGCGAACTTCGCGAGACAGCGGATCCCGTTCCCGTCCACCCCGGACTCGCTCCCGTCCGGCTGGAAGAGACGCATCCGGAGATCGCATGTCTGCGATTTCATCACGCAGATGACCCCGTCAGCACCGATCCCGAACCGCCTGTCGCAATAGATCGTGGCAAACTGCGCCTTCATCTCATCGGGAATAACGATACGATCCCATTCATCGATGACGATAAAGTCATTGCCGTTCTCGTGTAGTTTTGCAAATGGGATTTCCATGGCCCAAACCTCCAGTGTTGCGTACAGTTCAGGAGCGTTTTGCCATTCCATAAAGGCATCGGTTTTTTTAGAAGCATTCACAGCGAAAGGCGGGAGAGAGACGTTTTGGAACGCCGGTGTCACCACGGGGGCAGGAATCGGGTTGCAGGTCTGGTTTTGTACCACTCGTGCACAAAAAAGAGAGCTGATGGATTTTACCGGAACCTGAATTGTGTTTTGTTTACCGGATCGGGAGGGCAGAGGGGGTGTTCTACCGGGATAAATTCGAGAAGTCCGACCCTTCAAAATCCAGGGTGGCAAAATAATCCTGTACCGTCTCAGCTCTCCGGATCAGTTTGAATTTGCCGCCGGCCTGCATCAGGAGCTCGGCTGACCGGAGCTTGCCGTTGTAGTTGAACCCCATCGCGTGACCGTGCGCCCCGGTGTTGTGAATGACCAGGATGTCATTGGTTTTTATTTCCGGAAGCGGCCGCTGGACGGCAAACTTATCGTTGTTCTCGCATAAACTGCCCGTCACATCGTATACATGATCCAGGGGAAGGTTCTCTTTTCCCAGTACGGTAATGTGGTGATAGGCGCCATAGAGTGCGGGGCGCATGAGGTTTGCCATGCAGGCATCCAGCCCCACGTAATCCCGGTGCTTTTTCGTGACATGGCGCACGCGGGACACCAGGTACCCGTACGGGCCGGTCACTGCCCTGCCGCTTTCCATGACAATGCGTATCGGTGCAAGACCATTTTTTACGATAATCTCGTTGTACACCTCGTGCACTCTGGCTGCATAGTCTTCGATGTTCACCCGGTGATCGGCCGGTGCATAGGGGATACCAATCCCCCCGCCGAGATTGATGAACTCCAGCCGGATGCCGGTCTTCTTATGGATCTCAACGGCCAGGCTGAACAGGAGCCGGGCGGCGTCGGCAAGGATCTCCTCCCCGCGCTGGTTGGAGACTATCATGGCATGCAGGCCAAACCGTTTCGCGCCCTTCTGCCGGGCGATCTCGTACGCTTTGAGAATCTGGTCGTGCGTAAGCCCGTACTTCGCTTCGCCCGGGTTCCCGATAATCGGGTTTCCGTGACTGTATTCATCCCCGGGGTTGTACCGGAAACAGACAAGATCGGGGATCCCTGCTGTCTTTTCCAAAAAGTCGATATGGGTGATGTCATCGAGATTGATGACCGCCCCCAGTTTTTTCGCAGTTACGAACTCCTCCGCCGGGGTGTCGTTGGAGGTGAACATGATGTCCTCACCCTGTATCCCGACCGCATCCGCAAGCAGGAGCTCAGGAAGCGAGCTGCAGTCCGCTCCCATTCCCTCTTCTTTGAGGAGGCGAAGGATGTACGGGTTCGGGAGGGCTTTGACGGCAAAAAAATTCTTAAATCCGCCGGGTTTACCATCCGGGCCCTGAACCCACGAGAAAGCCTTGTAAAGCCGGCGTGCTCCTGCACGAATCGCTTCTTCGTCATAGATATGGAATGGCGTCGGGTATCTCGTTTCAAGCTCCTCGATCCGGGTTCTGGAAAACGGGACGGGTAGTGTTTCAGCGGTGTCTTCCTGCATGCGTACACGTGGTCTCTTCAATAATTTATTGATTGAGTGCGATGAGAATGCCCGCAACCGACTGGCCGGCCTACTGGCCGGGGGGCGGTCATAATAGGCACATCCGGTCAGGAATGCCAGTAATCCAAAAGATGACCGGGGTTTTAAGGCACCTGACTGCCGTTTTCCTCTTTAAAAAAAACTGGTTTGAAGTTTTTGTGCCTCACCGGAACTCGGCAATATCCCAGCCGAGATACTCGCGGATGATGATGTACGCCATCTGCGGGGGGATCGCTCCCTGCTCGGTGATGATGAGATCGATGAACTCCGCGGGCGTGACATCGAATGCCGGGTTGCGCACCGTGACATGGGGAAGCGATCGGGCAATGTCATCCGGCAGCACTTCATTTCCAGGCCGTTCTTCGATCTGGATCAGTTCCCCGATGACCGTCCGCGGGGCGAACTTGTACGTCTCCGCGGCAACGAGCACGTTCACCCGCGCCTCGGCAGCCGTATGAGCGACCTGCGACGTGCCGATCTTGTTCACCACCGCCCCGTTGACCGTGACCGCGTCTGCGCCCACAATGACGAGATCAACATCATTGATGAACGAGCGAACCGCCGAGTCAACGATGAAACTTGTCTTGATCCCGGCATCGTTGAGGGTCCTTATCGTGATGTGCCCCTGGTTCCGGGGCCGGACTTCGGTTGCAAAGACCTCGATCTCCTTGCCGCTCCGGTGAGCCTCGATGATGCACCCGAGGGCCACTTCCGAGTTGCAGTGGGTGAGGATCACATCACCGTCACGGATATGGCTGGCGCCGAACCCGGCTATCCGCTCAACCGCCTGCTGTGAGGACCGGACAAACTGGTCAGCCCGCCCGATAACGGCCGCCCGCGCCTCTTCGGTATCCGTTGTCCCGTCAAGCCCCGCCATGACAATGTGTACGGCATTCGGGAGCGAGACTGCGGTTGGCCGGGTGGCAACAAGGGTTGCAGCAGCCGTCTCCATCTCCTGCCGGAATGCGGCATATGATGGGCTTTTGAGCGTACCGGCATGGTCCCGGAGCGCCTCTGCGGCGGCCCGGGCAATCCGGCCGGCACCCCGGATCTCCATTTTCTTTATCTTCTCTGCGGTTTCAGATACGATCATCGCAATCAGTGACTGAATGTGAACGCCAATCCTAAAATAAGGTTCTTACGGGTGATCCCTTGTCCGTTGCCGTAGTCTTTGACAGTGCCGGAACGCTCCTGAATACCTACCGGGTTGCAAAGGATATCTGCCACAAAAAACTCCTGCCCGGTATCGAGACCACCACCCTCACCTACAGTTCCCCGGACCGGGTGCTCATCGTGCTTCCGGTCCATTCCAAGGATCTCATGGCAACGCCTCCCGATACTCTCCTGTCTGAGTATCTGGTCAGCCACGAGATCAGCTTCGGGGTCAGTTGCACGCGGAAGGTCACCACCGCGGAAGATATCGGCGACCTTTTGTATACCGACCGGCGCTGCCGTGTGGGCGATTTGCAGGAGTGCATCCGGAACGTCTGGAGTGTCTGCCACGGGGAGGAGATGGTCACCCTCAACAGCGGGGCCATCATCAACATGGCGCAGGGCGGCATCGAGTTCACCATCACAGCCGGGGGCTGGCCGTTTGAGGGGGCAAAAGAGGCGATAAGCGCCCTCCACCGGATGGGTGTGCCAACCTATATCGCATCAGGAGACCGGGTAACAAAACTCGAGAAGATGGCCGACCATCTCGGTATTCCCCGCGACCGGGTTTACGGCGTGGCAACACCGACGGTCAAGGCACAGATCGTCACCGATCTCCGGCAGGAGTACGAACGGGTACTTATGGTGGGGGACGGGATCAACGATCTCTGTGCCATGCAGAATGCGGACATCGCGATCCTCACCATTCAGCAGCCGGGGGAACGGCCGGAAGAGCTGTACAGGGAAGCAGATTTCGTTGTCCGGAACGTGAGCGAGGTGGTACCGATCGTGCGCGATCTCACTGCTTCTCAAAACCATTTGCGATCGTGACGCCTGCGGTGCATCATATAAAAGGTAATATGCGACTTCTGCTACATTAGATACAAGGGTATTATGAAGGCTCCATTGATTACGGTAGAGAACCTCTGCATGGATTTTGGTGGCGAGAAGGTCCTCAGGAATATCTCTTTTGAGATAGCCGAGGGCGAGATCCTCGGGATTATCGGCAGGAGCGGCGCGGGAAAGACCGTCCTGATGCACCTCATCCGTGGCGTGGAGCAGCCGCCAACCAGCGGAAAGGTCATCTATCACATGGCAGCCTGCGGCGCCTGCGATTATCTGGATGTCATCAGTTCTGTCGGGAAGACCTGCCCGCATTGCGGCGCAACGCTCGCAAAAATCGACGTGGATCTCTGGAACGAGAAGAACGAGGAACTCAAGCGCCGGGTCATGCGCCGGACGGCCATCATGTTCCAGCGCACCTTTGCCCTGTACGGCGACGACCGGGTCATCGAGAATGTCATCCATGCACTCGACGATATCAATTACCCGCCCGAGAAGGCCATCAACCGGGCAGCAGACCTCATCGACCAGGTGAGACTCTCCCACCGTATGATGCATATCGCCCGCGACCTCTCGGGGGGGGAGAAGCAGCGGGTGGTGCTCGCCCGGCAGCTGGCCAAGGAGCCGGTCATGCTCTTTGCCGACGAACCCACCGGCACTCTCGACCCGGGCACGGCTAAGATCGTCCATGCCATGATCCTCGAAGCCGCTAAGACCAACAATATGGGCATCGTCGTCACCTCCCACTTCTCGCAGGTTATCGAGGACGTTGCTCACCGTGCGATGCTCCTGGTCGAAGGAAAGATTGCAAAGATCGGCACCCCCAAAGAGGTCATCGCGGAGTTCATGAAGGGCTACGAGGACACCGAGACGTTCGAAGAGGCGGAACTCGGTGACAATATCGTGATCGCCCGTGACCTCATCAAGCGGTACATCTCCGTAGACCGCGGGGTTGTCCGGGCTGTCAACGGTGTCTCGTTCGAGGTCTCGGCCAAGGAGGTCTTCGGGATCATTGGCAAGAGCGGTGCGGGAAAGACCACCCTCTCGGGAATCATCGCGGGCCTTATTGAGCCGACAAGCGGAGAGATGAACGTCCGGATCGGCGATGAGTGGATTGACATGACCAAGCCCGGCATCGAACAGCGGGGCAGGGCAACCGGCTACATCGGCCTTCTCCACCAGGAATACGATCTCTTCCCCCACCGCACCGTGCTCGACAACCTGACCGACGCGATCGGGTTAGAGTTCCCCAAGGAACTTGCCATGCGGAAAGCCCTGATCACTCTCCGTATGGCCGGGTTCACTGAAGAGAAGAGTAAGGAGATCCTTGAACGGATGCCGGCCCAGCTCTCGGAAGGGGAACGCCACCGCGTTGCCCTTGCACAGGTGCTCATCCGCGAGCCGCGGATCGTTATCCTTGACGAACCGACCGGCACCATGGACCCGATCACCAAGGTGGATGTCAAGCACTCCATCATGCATTCCCGGGAGGAGATGGACGAGACCTTCATCGTGGTCTCCCACGACATGGAGTTCGTGCGGGACATCTGCGACCGGATTGCGCTCATGCGGGGCGGCAAGATCGTCCAGATCGGAAAGACTGCCGATGTGCTTGCCCTCCTCACCGAAGAAGAACGCAAGGTGATGAGCCAGCCTGCGGCCTGAGGTCCGGAATGCTCACTATCCACCTCGACGGGGAAAAACGGGAGGTTGGTGAGGGGAGCACCCTCTCCTCCGTTCTTTCCGGCCACCCCGGGGGTTGTGCCATCGGCATTATCCGCCCGGCCACCACGGAGCAGTCATCGACCGGGAGCTTTTCCTTAAGCACAACTGCCGGGGAGGTGACCGTTGAAGCCCAGGGCCCCGCCGGCCGGTTCTTTGAGAAGCCCGGTATTGCCCAAAGTCTCGCCCTTCACTGGAGCGACCGGTACGCGGCAGCGTTCGGACCGTTCCCGTCATCCCACAAGCCAGAGAGAAAGCCCCACCTCTACGAACGGGGCGACGTGATCCTCGGGTGCGGGGGGTACGATCCTGCACGGTCCTATGTTATCTTCTCAAAAAGCCGGCATTCTGCCGATCACGGGGCAGACGCAACCGGCGGGATCATCGGTACCGTGGTGAGCGGCCGGGGGGTTCTCGACCGCTGGACCAGCGGGGATACGGTGACAAAAGTTAATCCGGTCATGAGCTGGGCTGACACCAGCCGTTCCTTCACCACCACGGATACCGGTCTTTTGCTTGAGGACGGCATGCAGATCGTAACCCACATCGGGATCACGGCACAGGGATACACCCCGGAACGGGTAACCACCGAAGCGGCAGGCAGTGTCGAGCATCTTCTCCTTGCACTCCAGAAAGGCTCTTTTACCGTCGGGAGGGCGACCAGCACGCACATTCTCGACCTGCACCTTGCCGGGACAGAGGATATTCCGAAGGAATACCGCCGTCCCCGCCGCGAGGGGACGGTTACTGTCCGGACGACCGGCCAGGCCGCCGGCGGGATCTATATCTACCGGGCAGATGTGCCCGGCAGCCTTGTCCACAGTGTGGTCGGGCAGGTGGTGCATGGCATCGAACTCGCACGGCTTGCACAGGAGCACGACCGGCTTGCCATCCGGCTTCAGCCGCAGCGGATCGACCTTCTCGGCTTCCCGCTTGCAACCGCACAGGAGATTGCAAAAGAGCACGGGATTACCCTGACGACAGACAAGGAGGGTGCGGACCGGATCGTTATCTCGCAGGAGCCGGGCACCACGCTCGATGTCCTCTTTGAGAAGAAGGTGAACGTGACCACAGCACCAGCAGAGAAGGTGATCGCGATCGAACTTGACGATGAGAATGCCCCGATGAGCTGCGAGGTCTTCCGCCGGTTCACCGGCCTCCGGGAACACGATGCCGGCATGATGCCGGTCTTCTTTAAATTCGACGATGTGGTCCTCTTCAAGCCGGCAATTGCCCCGGGCACCAAGATCACCCCGGAGAACCAGCCAGCGGGCGAGTCCCCGGCAGCAGCCCTCGGGATCACCAATGATTCCCGGAAAGGGGCGGGGCTTGTCGGGGTCAGGCTCTCGGCACATGCCGAGTTCGGCCCCACGTCCGAACCGTTCGAAGGCACCAACATCATCGGGCGCGTGATCGATACGGAGAAGCTCAAAAAACTCAGAGAGAAGGAGATGGTGTATATCCGGGAGGTGAAACGATGACAGCCTATACCCCGACGCATGTCGGCACCGTGACAAAATACGTGATCGTGGAGTCGTTCGAGATCACGCCGGCCGATCTTGCAGTCCGGGGCTACGAGATTGCAGAGGGTGCAATGATCAAGGAGACCTGTTTTGGCCTGGTCATCAACGGGAAAGAGGAGGAGGTCGACCGGATTATTGCCGAACTCCGGAAAGCCGATCCGGACCATATCTTCGTCAAGGACCGGGGCTTCCCCCCCGGCGATGCACGGCGGTGCCGGGCCAACCTTGGCGGCGCCCGGCCCGGCTACCACGGTATCGAGCACGAGATGACCGTCATCCCGTACGTCTCGTATGGCCTCGAACAGATCAAGAAACGGGACGCGTCAGCCATCCCTCACCCGGAGAACCCCCGCGAACAACCCGTCCTCGCAATCGAAAAACTCAAAAAACTCATGGAAGCACAGGAGTCCTGATTTATGGTAAAAGTCTTCATTTATCCCGCAACGAGCCTGATCCTCTCTGATATGGTGGCACGCTTCGGCCATACCCCGCTCTCATCCGCAGTTGCCATCCGCGAACGCATCCAGACCCCGGGACTCGAATCGCCTCCGCTCCAGATCACACCCGAGGAACCCAAGAAGGGGCTGAAGTGGGCAGCAGTCGAGGTTCCCGCGGGAGTCCGGGGCAGGATGTCCCTGTACGGCCCGATGGTTGAGGCTGCCGAGGCAGCGATCATCATCAATGATGCGGATTTCTCCTTTGGCTGCATGGGATGCGCCCGCACCAACGAACTCATCAAGTTCCTGCTCCGGGAAAAGAAGATCCCAAAACTCGATCTCAATTACCCGAAGAACGAGGAGGAGGGGGTACAGTTCGTATCTGCAATCAAAACATTCCTTACTGATCTCGGGGGTGCGAAATGACCCCGCCCGTCCGTATCGCCCAGATCTCCTGCGGGCCCGACTATGCCGGGGTTCAGGCAGAGATCAATGCCGCAGCGCAGGAAGTGAACGGCGAGATCTTCTTCCCGGACATTGCGTTGAAGGACATCCGGCGCGACTTCGATTCCTTCGGCCTTGACGTGAAGAGCCCGGACCTGAAACTCGCGATCGCCCGGGCAAAGGCACTGGTCGACGGGAGGGTGGATGCCGATGCCGTCTTCATCGCCACCTGTTTCCGGTGCGCTGAAGCGGCGATCGTAAGGAACGAACTCCGGCGCTACATCCACGAGAACTCGAAACTTCCCGTGGTCAGTTACTCGTTCACGGAACGGACAACCTCCGGCACGCTCCTGACACGGATGGAAGCCCTCACCACCATCGCCCGCCGCAGGGCACTCCTTGCCCGCGAGACGCAGTCGGGGATCACGCTCGGCCTCGATTCCGGTTCCGCGACCACAAAAGCCGTGGTGATGAAAGATAACCAGATCATCGGCACCGGCTGGGAGCCCACAACGGAAGTGCTGAAGAGCGCGAACAGCGTGATCGAACACGCCCTGGCCGAAGCAGGGATCACGATGAAGGAGATCGAGGCGATCGGCACCACCGGGTACGGGCGGTTTCTGGTCGGGAAGGAACTGAATGCCGATCTCATCCAGGAAGAACTGACCGTGAACTCCAAAGGAGCGGTCTACCTTGCCGACCGGCAGCACGGCCCGGCCACGGTGATCGATATCGGAGGTATGGACAACAAGGCGATTGCGGTCATGGACGGCATTCCGGGCACGTTCACCATGGGCGGCATCTGCGCCGGCGCGAGCGGACGGTTCCTGGAGATGACCGCAAAACGTCTCGGGGTCGATATCACCGAGCTCGGGCCTCTTGCCATGAAAGGCATGGGCGTCCATGTCCCCATGAACAGCTACTGTATTGTCTTTGGGACCCAGAGCCTGGTCAACGCCCTTGCTGCCGGGAGCTCGCGGGAGGACGTGGCCGCTGCCGCCTGCCACTCGGTTGCCGAGCAGGTCTTTGAACAGCAGTTGCAGGAAGTGGACATCAAGGAGCCGGTCATCATGGTGGGCGGGACATCGCTCATCGAAGGTCTTGTTCACGCCATGGGCGAGCTCCTCCAGACAAAGATCGTGGTGCCGCACCATTCCCAGTATATCGGATCCGTGGGATCGGCGCTGCTTGCTTCCGGGTTTATAAAGGACGAATAAGATGTCGTCTGTTGAGTATTTTGAGGTGGAGTGCGAAGAGAAGAAGGGGGCCGAGTACTACCGGCAGATTGCAAACGACGTCCTGCTCGATCACAACCTTCTCCGGGTCATCAACAAGCTCCACATCTTTATCGATCCCAAAGTCCCCCTCTTCGTTGCCACCGGCACCCTCAAAAAGATCACTTCGCTCGTCCGGGTGCGGGACATTGCCAATGTCAACCCGCTCGAAGGCAAGATCACCCTTGTCATCGCGGAAGAGACCTACCTTGCCCCGATGATGAAGATCTTCTGGGAGCGGTTTGGCAAGGAGCACGTTGATCAGCCGGACCGGTTCACGGTCATCCTCTACGATGTGACAGAGGATCCAAAGGCAATCGAGGAGATTGTCATCGCCGACCCGAGCAAAAACCTCTTCAAGGATCTCATCTACGCGTTCCGGTGCATTGCCCCCGAGGGCTTCCGTCTCCGGAAGGAGACGTTTACAAGTACCCGTTTCTCGTTTGCTGCCAGCGAGAATCTCCTTTCAGAGGATATCGACCAAATCATTGCCGAAAAATTTGCACTGATGGGGGAGACGCCATGACCCTTGTTCCCGTTACCTACAAGGGAGGCATCTACCAGCACGACATCGTGACTGACCTTATCGAGGATCTCGGGGGGTATGTTGTCCAGAAGCATGTGCTTGCCCAGGAAGTGGTGCTCCAGTGCTTTGTGCCAAAGGATGATATCGAGCTGATCCGGGAGATATCCCGGCCGCTCTTTGGCGAGGTGACCGACTCCCCGCTCGTGGGCACCGAGATTGCTATCGTTTCGCCGAGCCTTGAGATCCATCACCTGCCCCACCCGTCCTGCGATATCGCGGAGTACACCCGCCGGCTCGGGGCAAAGAGCAACATGGTGGGGATGGCGCGGGGCGTGGGAAAACGGATCGCTGCCATCAACGACGAGGAACGGGACGTGATCAACGAGCACGACATTGCGGTCTTCGGTCTTGGGAACTTCGAGCACTGCATTGAGTACAAGATGCCTAATCTCCGCCGCGGAATCGAGGTTCCGATCGTGCTCTGCGGGGGCCCGGACAAAGAGGCGCTTGAGAAGATCGTGGACCCGCCGGTGGACGGGTATGTGGGCAATGTGGGCCGGTTCATGCACCGGACCAAGGAGGCCGACGAGCTGGGCAAACTCGACGAGATCATCGCCGAGATCACCCGGGTGCTCGAGAAGCGGCGGGAGGAGATCGCAAAAGATCCCCTCTCGGTGGCTCCCGCCCGGCTCATGAACCTGATACGGGAGCGGGTACCGGCGATTCTTGATGTTACCTCCCCGACACCGCTCACGGTGCAGATGAAGGGGCTTCGCGTGAAGCTCCCCTACGACACCTTTGCAGACGCAATCCGGAAAGTGGAGATCGAGGACGGGATAACCATCGGGGATGTTTCTGAGGTTCTCCCCTCGCGGATGCGGGACTATATCATCATCCGAATAAAACCGTTCTCGGAAACGAACGTGGTGATATAATGAAGAAGAAGGTTTCATCGATCTCAACCAAGGACCAGTTCGAGGAACGGCTCGCCCATATTGTCGATCTGGGTGCCGATGTAACTGCTGATGAATGGTTAAAGGACATCGAGCTGGAATACGGCAAAGTGCCGCTCGTTTTCAAGCGGATGGGGGAACGGCCCGAGGTGCTCATCTCCCACCTCCTGTACAAGGGCACCGTGACGCAGACCAGCCCGCTCGATCCCAAGTACGTGGAGCTGATCAGCATGGCAGTCGGCGCTGCACTCAAGTGCCCGCACTGTACCGGCTACCACATGCAGGCAGCCATCAAGATGGGGGCGAGCCGCGAGGAGGTTCTCGAAGTCATCCTGCTGTCAGGGATGATCGCCAACTCATCGGTGCTTGCCAATGCCTACCGGATCTTTGACGACAAGCTGGAGAAGTGCATCCCTTGCGAGCTGAAAGGCGTCCCGCCCGCAGCCGGCACAAAGAAAGCGCCGGTGAAGAAGAAGGCGGGAAAGAAAGCGGCAGACAAAAAGTAAGCCCTCCTGCTCCCCCTTTTTGTAACACTCTCTCTTCCTTTTTATTCCCAGCCTTCGGTCAGCACCTGGTAGTATACCATGAGGCCGATGATTACCATGAACGGTACCAGCAGGACGATGACCATGACCTGTGATGGCAGGACGATGATATCGTGACTGAGCACTTTTGCGAAGATGGTGAAGAGAAGTGCCCCGGTGACGAAAAAGATCCATATCCCGTGAACCAGTGCGGATGAATGCCCCCGGCCACTCCCGTCATATGAAGTGATTCTCTGGTATTTCGTGCCAAAGAGAATCCCGGCCATCATCGAACACCCGATGAGAGGCACAGCCATGGTCAGCGCGCTCCATTTGAGGAGCCAGACCGGGATTATGAAAACAATGGTGAGAATGAAAAATTCCATAATGATAAGGGCGAGGATCAGCTTGAACCGGGCAGTTACTTTATCGTCAGTATCCTCAAACATTGTCTGTTGCCTATACGCTGGTTATGAGATGTATGCCTGTTTTCAATAAAAAAGATCGTAATACCAGTCCGGTGAAATTACTGGATGCTCCATTTTTACATTTTTTCGGTCTGGTTGTGCGGAAACCAAACGGTATGCGGATGCACCTGACACATGAATCCGGACACGAGGCCGTTGAAAGAATGGTCTTTTTCATTGGTTGAAAAAAGGTTGGTTTAGTCCTTCCGGACCGCTGCAAGGACGCATGCTGCGCCGAGTGCGCCGATAACGAGAAACGCCGGCAGGGGCGATTTGGTGGTCGGGATCGCGGTTGCCTCATTGGTCATTTCAGCGGTTGCTGCTGCGGTACAGGGCTCCTCCCATTCGCGGAGGCACGTCTGTTTTGGTTCGCACCAGGTGTAACCCGCAGAGCCGATACAGCCGTGCTCATCCTTGTCGGAGCCGGGCATCATTTCAGTCGTGGTTGCCGCCGCTGCCCCACCGCAGGGCTCTTCCCATTCGCGCAGGCACGTCTGTTTGGGCTCGCACCAGGTGTAGCCGGCCGAGCCGATGCAGCCGTGCTCGTCCTTGTCGCCACCGACAAGCGGGGTTTCTGCGGCCGTGACGTTGACACCCTGTCCGGAGATGTCAATCGCGGCAACGGGCAGTACGAGGATCGCAGCCGCAAGAAGGGCGACGATCATGAGTCTGAGAACGCGTAATTGTTCCATAGCAGTACTGGTAGGCGGGATGGGAATATCTGTGTAATGATTGGTTGCGGGGATCGTGAGGGGTGCCGGGCTGCTCGCCTGCGTGATTGTCCCCGGCCTCCCCGGGGTCTGGGACCGGGCCCTCGACCACATCGGGGGCGGGAAGTAAGTATCGAGTGATGAACAACGGCCGGGGATACCTGTCCCCGGCTGCCTTTTTTTTCAGATATTTTTATTACCCGATGGGTCAGCAGATCCATAATGGATGATAGTCGCAGACAGCAGTTGGTGAGGCTTCTTAACGATCCCCTGATACAACTCGACATAACCGATATCGGTCTGCTTCTTCACGTTGATCAGGCACTCACCCACCGTTCCTATGCAAAAGAGCAGCGGGACAAGGGCCTTCCCTGCGAAGACTACGAGAGAATGGAATTTTCCGGCGATTGTATCCTTGATTTTGTCATTGGTCATGAATTGTACACCTCATTCCCGAAACTGTCAAAAGAAGTGATTCAGCGTTTTCCAAAATACGAGGGAAAAGAAGAGGAGCTTCTCACGGACTTGCTCCACGGCATGACCAATGACAATTCCCTCTCCATGATCGCATCGAAAATTCCCTCATTTGATGAATGTATCTTACGGGGCGGGGGAGTGAATCTTGAAGATTCTGTCAGGGCAGGGGCGTTTGAGGCATTTATCGCAGCCATCTATGAGATCGGGGGGATTGGTGCAACAACCACCGTGGTAAAACGGTTGTTCAGGGACAGATTTGGTCAGGCTGAACCGATCGTGAGTTATAAAAATGAATTACAGGAATGCGTGCAGAGGCGGGAGAGGACCGGCAATATCAATGGTATCATCGGGTACCAGACCCGGCCCGATCCTGATACACCGGAGAACAACAAATGGCATATCTCAGAAGTCTTTGTAAAACTCTCAGAAAAAGACCTGGAATTATGGGGTCGCGGTCGGGGAAAGAAGGCAAAAGATGCTGAAGCTGCCGCAGCGGAAGATGCGTTTCTGAGACATTGCACCTGACAGGGAACACCTGCCACTGCCCGTTCGCGTATCTTAAAGAATACCATCCGTCACCTATCCTTAATTACCCCCCGCCACCCACCTTTACCCTAATGTGCGGCATCGCAGGCCAGTACTGTCTTGATAAGAAGGCACCGGACAAAGATCTGCTCGCGGAGATGTCCGGCCGGCTCGCCCACCGGGGCCCGGACGGGAGCGGCACCCATATCCGCGGGAACGCGGGGCTTGTCCACCGCAGGCTTGCCATCATCGATCTCTCAGAAGAGGCCATCCAGCCGATGACAAACGAGGACGGCACGCTCTGGATCGTGTATAACGGCGAGATCTACAATTACGTTGAGCTCCGCGAAGAGCTTGCAGCAAAGGGCCACCAGTTCCACTCGCACTCCGACACCGAGGTCATCCTGCACGCGTACGAGGAGTGGGGACGTGATTGCCTCTCGCGGTTCAACGGCATGTGGGCATTTGCGATCCTTGACGAGAGGAAGAACGAGCTCTTCTGCGCCCGGGACCGGTTCGGCATCAAGCCGTTCTATTACACGGTTGTTGACGGCTCGTTCCTCTTCGCCTCGGAGATCAAGGCACTTCTCGCCCACCCCCACGCAGGGTCCCGGCCGGACGATGCAATGCTTGGTACGTACCTTGCGTGGGGCGTGCAGGACCATTCCAACCGGACCATGTTTGACGGGATCCTCCAGCTCGCTCCCGCCCATGCGATGCTGGTCACTCCCGGGGGCCTAACGCTGCCTGTCCGCTACTGGGATGTGACGGTGAACCCGCACATCCGGTCCGACACTTCGGACGAGACAGTCGCACAAGAGCTGCTCGGAACGCTCACCGACGCCACCCGCATCCATCTCCGGAGCGATGTTGCAGTCGGCACCTGCCTTTCGGGTGGGATCGACTCCTCAACGCTCACGGCCCTCATCAACACCCTTATCCGGAGCGAGGCACCATCGGGTGTGGGCGCACGCCAGAAGACCTTCTCGGTTGTCTTCTCCGACAAACGGTTTGACGAGAGCCGGTATGTCGATGAGATTGTTGCCGCAACCGGCGTCGATGCCCACCGTACCGAGCCGTCGCCGGAACACCTCTGGGACGATATCAGCCGGCTCGTGTACATGCAGGACGAGCCGTTCGGCTCCCTCTCCATCTATGCCCAGTACTGCGTCATGCGCCTTGCCCGCGAACAGGTCAAGGTCGTGCTGGATGGGCAGGGTGCCGACGAGCTCCTCGGGGGGTACATCGCGTACCAGGGAAGTTACCTGCGGGGGCTGCTTGGATCGTTCCACTGGCTCACCGCGGCCCGGGAGGTTCTTGGAAGTCTCGGGCACCACGGAGGGTTCTTCGGTTCCGCAGTCGGGCAGATCCTTGCCCGGCGCAAACGCCGTAAACTCCTTACCGTGAGCGTCCCGCCCGTTGACCGGTATGGCGGCGGGCTTGCGGCCATCCTGTACCGGGAGCTGGTCTCCACCAACCTCCCGGCCCTTCTCCACTACGAGGACCGGAACGCCATGGCCTTCTCGATCGAGTCACGGGTGCCCTACCTCGATTACCGGTTCGTGGAGTACGTTTCTGCACTCCCGCTGAACCAGAAGATACGCAGTGGCGTGACCAAACTCGCCCTCCGGAACGCAATCCGGGGGATCGTGCCGGAATCCATCCGGTGCCGGATGGACAAGATGGGGTTTGTCACTCCGGAAGAGGTCTGGATGAAAGAAGATCTCCGGCCGTTCGTTCTCGAAATCCTCTCCTCCCCGGCATTTTCCGGCCGGAAGTACTGGAACGCTGATGCGGTCATTACCAGTTATCTCGCGTTTCTCGAAGGCAGATTGCGCTACTCCCCCGAGATCTGGCGGATCGTCTGCACCGAGATCTGGCTCCGGACATTCTTCGAGGACAAAACACCGGTCGGGACCCCATCATAAGCGTGTGGTGGCCGGGGATCGAATTCTATAAATGAGGACACCGAACAGAGAATAGTATACGTTATCCTGATCGTTCCAGGACAGGTAGTGTTATGAAATCCATCATCCTTGCCGGCGGTGTCGGGACACGGCTCTGGCCGCTCTCCCGCGAATATTATCCCAAGCAGTTCATCCAGTTCGACGGCCCTTCCCTCTTCCAGAAGACCTGCGAGCGGGCGATCCTCCTCTCCGGCCCGAACGGAATCTATGTGGTGACAAACGAGATCCACCGCTACCTGGTAACAAACCAGATCGAGGAACTCGGGTATACCCTGCCTGACGATCACCTGCTCATCGAGCCGGCAGGAAAGAATACCCTGCCGGCGATCGCGTGGGCCCTGCAGCGGATCCGCGGCATCGCGGGATCGGAGACCGCCGTCGTGTTCCCGAGCGATCACATCCTCGGCCCCGAAGCGCTAAACCAGATCCGGGCCGCAGAATCCCTGGCACGGGACCATCTCGTGACCTTCGGGATTCGCCCCGCCTCGCCCCACACGGGATACGGGTACATCCGTCCCGGAAAACCCCTTCCGGGCGGCAACCTGGCAGAGGAGTTTAAGGAGAAGCCGGACGAGAAGACCGCGGCGGACTACGTGGAAAAGGGGTATCTCTGGAACAGCGGGATCTTCCTCCTCTCAACCGGCTGCTTCTTTGCCGAACTGGAACGCTACCAGCCGGAACTGGCCGCTGCGTTTGCCCCGGGCAGGGAACCGGATTACCCCTCCCTTACGGCAATCTCCATCGATTACGGTCTGCTGGAACACTCACAGAAGGTCGCCGTTGTCCCGCTCGCTGCCGAATGGAGCGATCTCGGGACCTTCAGGGCGCTCTACGATCACGAGCAGCACGACGAGGGGGGAAATGTCGGCAGTGCAGAGTTCATTGAAGCGGGGGGTAACTACGTCTATGCCCCGGGCAAACACGTAGGGCTCATCGGGGTAAGCGACCTCGTGGTCGTGGACACCGCAGACGCTCTCCTCATCTGCGATAACCAGAAGACCGAGCAGGTGAAGGCGCTGGTCGGGCGGTACAATGCTGTCGGCGATCCGGTGACGCGGTTCCACCGCCAGGTGCACCGCCCGTGGGGATCGTACACCGTACTTGAGGAGGGAGGTCCGTATAAGATCAAGCGGGTGACCGTCAAGGCCGGCGAGAGGCTCTCCCTCCAGCTCCACCACCACCGCAGCGAGCACTGGATCGTGGTCCGGGGAACGGCAGAAGTGGAACTGAACCGCGAGACCCGGCTGCTCCGGAAAGGCGAGAGTACCTTTGTCCCTGCGGGGATGCTCCACCGGCTCAAAAACCCCGGCGTCATCCCGCTGGATGTCATCGAGGTGCAGCTGGGCGAGTACCTCGAGGAGGACGATATCGTCCGCTTCGATGACCAGTACGGCCGGGCCTGATTTTTCCCTTTTTTGTACCTTAACTCATTGTGGAATTTCGGATCAACGGATAATGCCCATGATTGGGAGCGGCAGGGTTTCCTGACGGCTTCTGGATATTTCTAAAAAAGGTATTCGGGATTTTTCATTACCGTTTGGCCCGGCTGGTCCATTTGGCAAACTGCCGGGGGGTCTCGGTTCTTCCCGCAGGTCCGGAGCGCCCGCCACCCTGGCTGGCTGCCGGGATTTTCCCCGCGATGCGATAGCCTTCCGCCACCAGTTCACGGTTCTTCGGGTCGCGGTACTGCATCAGCGCACGCTGGATCCGCTTCTCGTGATCGCGGGGGACATGAACCGGCCGGAGAGTGAACGGGTCAAGACCCGTGTAATACATGCAGGTCGAGACGCTCATCGGCGTTGGGGTGAAGTCCTGCACCTGTTCAGTATAGAGCTGGTTGGTCCTGATATACTCCGCAAGCTCCACCATATCAGGAACCGTGCAGCCCGGGTGGCCGGACATGAAATACGGCAGAAGGTACTGCTTTTTTTCCTTTCCCTCCTGCAGGGCAGCAAACTTCTTCCGGAACAGGTCGAAGGTCTCCTTTCCCGGCTTGTTCATGATCTTCGTCACATTCCGGGAGATATGCTCAGGGGCTACCTTGAGATGGCCGGAGACATGGTGTTCGCAGATCCGTGCAAGGTAGTCGGTGTCGTCTGCCATCACGAGATCGAAGCGGATGCCTGATCCGATAAAGACCTTCTTCACGCCAGGGATCGCCCGCAGGGCTTCCAGCAGCTCGCACTGCTGCCGGTGGCTGGTATCCAGCGTCGGGCAGGCCGGGCTGCAATGCTTGTCCTGACAGGTGCCGGCCGTCTCCCAGCGGGAGCAGACCATCCCGTACATGTTCGCCGTCGGTCCCCCCACGTCCTGTACAATGCCCCGGAAGCTCTTCATCCTCGTCATCCGGGTCACCTCGCGGACGATAGAGGGGATACTCCGGCTTTGGATGATCCGGCCCTGGTGATGGGTCAGGGCGCAGAATGAGCAGGAGCCAAAGCAGCCCCGGTGGCTGGTGACCGAGAACTGGACCGGTTCAAGGGCGGGGACCGGTTCGTGGTACGAGGGATGTGCGAGACGGCTGAACGGGAGCTCATAGATATGATCCAGCTCCTCCGTTGTCAGCGGGCGGGCCGGGGGGTTCTGGATGACAACCGTCTTGGGATGCGGCTGGGCAACCGGCCTTCCGGAGATCGGGTCCTGCTCATGGTAATGCAGGGCGAATGCCCGGGCATACGCGGTCTTGTTTGCCGAGACCTCGGCAAACCCCGGGAGCTCGACTAACCCCTCCTTCTCCCGGCTCCGCCATTCGGCGAGATCGATACGGTATGCCGTGCCGGGGATATCCCGGATCGTGTTGACGGGTTCTCCCGCAGAAAGCCGCTTTGCGATCTCCACCATCTGGAGTTCTGCCATGCCAAAGGCCAGCAGGTCAGCGGGTGCATCGGCAAGGATAGCCTGCCGGACCTTGTCCTGCCAGTAATCGTAGTGGGCGAACCGGCGGAGGCTGGCCTCGATGCCGCCGATGACCACGGGCACGCCCGGAAAGAGTTCGTGGACCTTGTTCGCGTACACGATCGTTGCCCGATCAGGACGCCTGGGGATCCTTCCGGGAGAGTAGACATCATCGCTGCGCCGCTTCAGGTTCGGGGTGAAGTTGTTCACCATCGAATCGACATTCCCCGAGGATATGCCAAAGAAGAGGCGCGGGGCGCCCAGCGCCATAAAATCGGCCCGGGATTTCCAGTCCGGCTGGGCAATGATCCCTACCGTAAAACCGGCATCCCAGAGAACCCTGCCGATGAGGGCGGTGCCAAACGAGGGATGGTCAACATACGCATCACCGCTCACGAGAATGATGTCGAACTGGTCGATACCCAGGTTATTCCCTTCCTTTGCAGACAGCGGGAGAAATCGTGGCTGGGGGATCATAAGAAAAACGCTGACTGGGGGAATAGGTAATCCGGAGCGGAACGGGTCATGTCGGGGGCCGGCGGGTCAGGTCCCGTATGATGTCGGCAAGCCCGCCCGGGAGCTCGCTTCCGGGCACCTCGTCCTCCTCTTTTTCCTGAAGGGTATCCTGCTTTGAGTCGGTCACTTCAAGGGTCTTCTGGGCACCCGCATCCTTCCCGCCCAGCACCGGGAGGTGGAGCTGCATCCGGGCATCGAATTCCCGCCGGGCTGAAAGGCCGACATACTCGTGAATGACTGCCTCGACAATCAGGTAGGTGGTCGCGTTCTCCCGGAGGCAGCCGGTCAGGGCATGGCCGGAACGGCCGACCGAGGCATGGTAATGGATGTGGGGGCCGCCCTCGCCCGCGTAGATGGTGCCGATGCCAAAGACCTCCCAGCCACCTTCGAACATCACAAAATGCGGGACCGGGGGAATGACCGGTTCTTCGGGCCCGGTGACCATCCGGCCACTCATCAGGGCACCAAGGAACTGGATTGAACCGGCCTCAATCTCCTTCTCGGCAACGAAGGTGCGGAGGGTCGAGAGCATGTCCTCGCCGTTATCGATCCTCACGACAAAGACCCTGCCCAGCTGCCCTTCCGTATATTGCATATGATCAGATTCCCTTTTTGGTATTCATATGGTTTGTGCGGGTTTATATTGTAAACGGCATAGGGAGGGGGGATTACCGCCCGCCCGCGCCGCCGCCGCCAAATCCCCCCCCGCCGCCAAAGCCGCCGCCGCCGAATCCCCCGCTGCCGGAACTGCCGTGGCTCGGGGGGGTGAAGTGCATGAGCGGGAGGAAGGCATAGTTCATACCGACAACGCCCATCGGGACCCCGGCTTCAGGGATCTTTACATTGAGCGCCTTCATGGCTGCTTCAACCTTGTCCCCGACACCCAGTGCCGTGCCGTACACCAGCCACTCGCCCCACATCGAGAGATCGGCGGGAGCGTACTTCTGGATCATGGCCATATCCGAAAGGAAGCGGGTGAACGCGTCCCACTCGAGTTTCTCCCGGTAGCGGTCGTCCTTCCAGTGCCCGAACAGGGTCGAGGGGGCAGCAAAGGCCATGGATAACTGGATAAAGACGATTATCCACAGGCCAAGAGCCGGGAGGACGATATAGGATTGCATGGGTGCGACGATGGCAAGGATGATGGTTATTCCCAGCATGACGATGGCTGGCAGCACGAGCGTCATGAGATGGCTGCGTCCATCGACAATATACAGGGTTGAGAGCGTGGAATCCACCCGGCTTGTGACATCAGTCAGCGAGCGCTGGTACCGGAGCGCCGTCTCCTCTGCGCTGCTGATGGTCTCGGCCTTCTTAGTCAGCGCCTCGATCTGGCCGGTATCCAGCACCCCGTCCTTGGAGAGCATCGTGATGAACGCGATCACCCGCTGCTCGTAGGCATCGGTGTTGTCCGTTGAGAGCACGCGGATGAGGAGCCCCTTGCCCTCGCCCTTCTCTTTGATGATGATATTTTTCCGCCGGTGGAGATCGAGAAGGGTTGCATAGTACCCGTCCTCGTCAAAGTCCATGGCGTCCCCCTTGAAGAGGAGGTTCACCTGCCACGGTTTGAGGGCCGTTCCCGGGAGGGTGCTCAGGTGGGAGGGAACAGTAAACTCCTTCTCAACCCCATACCGCCGGTAGATGAGGATAAGGAACAGGGGCACGAGGATGACCGCAATCTTTCCAAGGAGATTTGCCAGGTTTGCGGCATGGTAGGGGAGGTTGTACCAGAATGCCCCCGAGGAGGTCTGGCCCCGGATGTCATCTTTCTGGCTCGTGAACCCGTCAATGCTGCCAAACGCATCGGGTGATCCGAGCATCTCGACCGCAAGGATCTCGTCAGCGGCAATGCTTCCCGTGATGACATACACGTTCCCGCTCCGCCCAGTGACAAGCGACGGGGGATACGCGTACACCGTGTCGATGCCGGTGGCAGGGACCGTGACTTTCACGGAACGGTACGGGATGTGGGTGTCCCCGGCAAGCTTAAGGTTGAGATGGGTGGTGGTGCCGTCGGTTTCGAGCGGGGGATGGACAACATACCGGTATGTCGCGGCGTACTCCCCCCGCTCAAAGTAGGACGGGTAATACAGGCCCACTTCATTGCGGTACGCAAGATTTTCCACCGCGTCCCGGTCGCTTTCGGCCGACAGGGAGTTATAGACCGTTACAGTACCATCGTTCTCCCGCACGTACCCGATCGTGCCGGGTGCCGGATCCATGGAGACGAATCTGATGTAGGGCTCTTGGAGGGAGTCGAAGGTGACCGGCGCTTCCCAGATGCGGTAGAGCATCCGGTAATCATAGCTGCTCGCCACATCGTAGGTGTAATGCTCGACAAGCGTACCGTCAGCCCCAAACTCCGCCTCGTAGGAGCTGACCGTAAGATCCCCCGCAAAGATCGGGCCAAGTGCGACGATTCCGATAAGGGCAAGGATGCCGAGCACGAGCCCGGCTCCAACCACCCATGCCAGCTGGGTCTTCTCGCTCACGGGATCGACCCTTTAGAACTCGATCTTCGGGGAGGTCTTAATCGCTTCCTCGAACTGGAGGTACTCGAGCTTGATGAGGCCCATCAGTCTGGCAACGAAATTCGAGGGGATGGTGTCCACCATCGTGTTGAATTCCTGCGAGATGTTGTTGTAAGTGTACCGCTGACGGGCGATCTCATCCTCGAGGCCCTTGATGGAGTCCATCATGTTCGTGACCGTCCCGGCAGTCTTGAGATCGGGATAGTTCTCCATTACGGCAAGGAGTCGGCCGAAGATCGACCGGGACTCGGCTTCTACCTTGTTGAGGTCGCCGGGGCCTGCGGTTGCAACGCTCGCCCGCATGGCGGTGACCCGTTCAAGGGTCTCCTTCTCGAACTTTGCATAGCTCTTGACCGAGCCGAGGAGCTGGTCAATCATGTCAAGACGCTTCTTCATAGCTACCCGGATCTGGCCAAGTGATGCCTCCGATGCGTTCTTCAGGCTGACAAAGCGATTGTAGACGCTGACTGCCCAGAGGATCAGCACGACAAGGACAAGGGCGATGACGCCAAGGATAATCCACGTTATCATGGTATTCAATATACTGAAGATCGTTTGAAAAGATAAGGTAATTGGCGGCATTCCCGAATGATGCGGGCAGGGTGCGATGGGTGCTGGTTACCTTTTACTTTATGGTGACGGGCCTTTCCAGGCATATCATGAAGTATAATGTTCAACCGCGATCATGATCGCGATCGAAAACGCGATTTGTACCTGTCGGGCGTTTATTGATACGATCCGACCGGACCAAAAAAGGGGATATTGCCCCGACTCACTCTATTATCATTGACCCGACAACCCGGAGCTTCCCGCCTTCAAGATAATGGAGGACAATGCGGGCATTGGGGGGATAGATCAGATCCTTCTCCATCGAGAGGGTGATGGTGGGCATCCGCCAGTCGCCTTCCGCTACAACCTTCTCAAGCCTCGTCGGGAGGAACTGCATCCAGTGGCCGGCGTAAAGGACCATGCCCTCTTTCAAGGGCGCGGGCCAGTACTTCACCAGCTCCGCTTTGCCGGTGATGGTTGTGGAGTGCCGGATGGCGGGATCGTTGGTCAGGACAAAGCCGCGGTCAAGATCTTCCGATTCGATATTTTTGAGGGCGAGGCCGACCCGGTCACCGGGGATTGCGGTATCGGCATCATCGTCGTGCTTCTGGATGGAACGGATCTGGGCAGTCTTCCCAATCGGGAGAACTTTGAGGGCATCGTGTTTTTTTATCATTCCCTGTGCTACGGAACCGAGAACAACAACCCCGACACCTTTGACATTGAAGTGGGCGTCTACCGGGACAACGCCTTTTCCGGCAGCCTCGTGGACCTTCTGGTGAGCGGTCTGCTTTTCTGAGATGCCGAGCATCTTCTCGCGGAGCCCGACCATGTCTTCTTCGATGACTTCGTACTGTTCGAGGACCGTGTCCCTGATGAGCGGGGCAATCTGTTCGGGAGTGATGTAGTTCTTGAGGATCAGGTATCCCTTTGCCTTGCCTGCGCACTGGAGCATCAGCACGCATTCGCCAAACGCGGCATTGATCTCGTTCACGACAAGGACCACGCAGTCTGATAAGGAGACCGTATAGAAGAGGCTGGAGAGCTTCTCGGGATACCGGGTCGGCTCGATAAAGGTGACAGTGGCATCGCCTTTCTTCAGGTTGTAGAAGGTGATATCGCTTGCTGTGCCCTTCTTCCCCAGATCTTTCGAGTAATCCGGCGGGGCGAGGACGGCGACGGTGAGGTTGGACATATACTCTATGAATACGCTTTGGAGAGATATGAGGGTTTATCCTAGCCGGTCAACCTGCCCAGCCTTTTGCTGCCCTGCTTCCTCTCGCGAGCCCACCCCCCTACCGATCCAGATATAATGGCAGGCAGCCAATACTAGGATAGTTTTTCACCGGTAGCGGGGGGTCAGTAGGATTGGCAGACAACAGGCAGCAGCTCATCAAGATCGCACTCTTCCTTGCCGGGCTCCTCATCCTCGGCTATGTCCTCTATCGGTCCGGCATCATCGAGAACTACCAGGTCCTCTTCACGGTCAGCGTCCCGCTCCTCGTCCTCGCCTTCCTCCTCTCCTTAAGCACCATCGGCTTTCGCATCCTGCGATGGAAGGTCTTAAGCAGCAAGTACGATACTCCCGTCACTTGGAAGGACGCCTCGATCGTCAGCATCGCAAGCCTCTTCTATGCCAACATCACCCCCGGCAAGGTCGGCGACCTGTACAAGGCCTATTACATGCAGAAGCGGTACGCCATGAGCTTCTTCGACGGCATCTCCATGATCTTCTACGAACGGTTCTTCGAACTGATGCTCCTCTTCCTTGCCGCCTGCGCCATCGTCTTTGTCGAGCTGCGGGGAATCACGGTCATCGTCCTCGAGGTGACGGCAGTCATCCTCATACTCCTCTTCACCTTCTACTACAAGGCGGACTACTTCCTCGCCCTCATGGAGAGGAACTCCCAGAGGATCCCCTTCCTCAAGAAAATCCCGGCGGACTTCAAGATCCGCAAGCTCGCGTTCCGCGACATCGTGCCGGTCGTCCTTATCACCATCCTCTCGCTCGGCTCCGAGTTCGTCCGGCTCTGGGTGGTTGCCCTGGCGTTCGGGTACACCCTCAACCCCATCCTCCTGACCATCTTCTTCTGCCTCTCCATCATCGCCGGGCTCGCCTCCCAGATCCCGCTCGGCGTGGGCGTCATGGAGGCATCCTTAGGGTATTTCCTCGTCCTGCTCGGGGTAGCATCAGCGGATGCAATGGCGATCGTCCTCACCGACCGCTTGCTCTCGATGTATTTCGTGCTCATCCTCGGCTTTATCTTTGCCCGGTATGCCGCAGACCAGTATAACGGAGTCCCCGAATGATATCCATCATCGTCCCCCTGTTCAATGAAGAAGAGAATGCCAGTCGCTACCCGCAGACCCTCTTTCCTGTCGTTGAGCCGATCCTGAAAGAGTTCGGCGAGACTGCCGAGTACGTCCTCGTTGACGATGGGAGCCGGGACACCACGCTTGTTGTCCTCAACACCCTGAAGGAGAAGTACCCGGGCGTTGTCGTTGTGCCGCACGGCGTCAACAAGGGGCTCGGGGTCGCCGTCCGGACCGGTATCGCGAACTCCCGCGGGGACCTTGTGGTGATGCTGGACGCGGACCTCACGTACCGGCCGGAGGATATCCGGAAACTGCTCGCAGCATACCGGGAAACGGGGGCCGACTGCATCTCCGGCTCGCCCTACATGGAGAAGGAGCTGACGAGCGAGGTCTCCTCACCCTTCCGGATCTTCATCAGCAAGTCCTCGAGCTTCCTGTACCGGAAGCTCCTGCGGGACGACCTCACCTGCGTAAGCGGGATATTCCGGCTCTATAAGAAAGAGGCCCTCGACAGCCTCACGCTGGAGAGCAACAACTACGAGGTCTTTGCCGAGATCATCGCCAAGCTCATCCTCGGGGGAAAGGATGTCCGCGAGATCGGGGTGAAGCTCCATACCCGCCAGTTCGGCGAGTCCAAGCTGAACGTCAAAAAGGAGGTCCTCAACAACCTCCGGGTTCTCTACAAGATCTTCCGGTCGCGCTACCTCGGCCGCACCTGGAACTAAATGGCGGATGAGCTGCACGGAAGCAGGCTGATCCGGTGACAAGGATTTTTCCTCCCATGAACAATATTTATATTGCAATCTTTCCCTCAGTACGAATAAACTGTTACCATACCACAGGACACTATTATGCACAAAGAAACGGTATTAATCACGGGCGGGGCAGGGTTTATCGGCAGCAACCTGACCAGTTTCCTCTTAAAAAACGGCCACAAGGTTATTGTCCTCGATGACCTGTCCCGGAGCTCCACGGACAACATCCGGGCCTGCTACAATTACTCCCCGAACTTCTACTTTGTCAACGGCTCGGTCATGGACTTCGACCTGGTTGACCGGCTGGTCAACAACGTCGACATGGTCTTCCACCTCGCCGCCCAGGTCCACTGGGAGGAGTCGATCGACAACCCGGTCCCGAGTTTCGAGGTCCACACCCGCGGCACCCAGAACGTGCTCGAGGCAGTCCGCCGGGCCATGGCAAAGAAGGACCCCTTAAAACTGATGCTCTACGCCTCCTCTTCAGAGGTGTACGGGACCGGCCAGTACATGCCAATGGACGAGGCGCACCCGTTCAACCCCCAGTCACCGTATGCAGCCGGCAAGGCTGCCGCTGACCGGCTCTGCTCCTCCTACCACCACGTGTACAACCTCCCCATCATCATCCTGCGCCAGTTCAACACGTACGGGCCCAACCAGCGGATGAAGGGGTACTCCGCGGTCATCCCCAAGTTCGTTTCGCAGGTGTACGGCAACAGCCCGCCCACCGTGTACGGGAACGGCGTCCAGACCAAGGACTTCCACTATGTCGACGACCTCATCGCCGCCTACTCCCTCATCATCGAGAAGTGGCAGGAGCTCGACATGTTCGGCACCGCCATCAACTTCGGGACCGGCAAGGAGACGAGTGTCAACGACCTTGCGAGGATCATCATCGACACGGTGGCAAAGGAGACCGGCCGCGACCTCTCGGGGATGGAGCCCATCCACCTGCCCAAGCGCCCCGGTGAAGTGATGCGGTTTGCTGCCGATATCTCGCTTGCCAAGAAGATGCTCGGGTTCACGCCCAGGACCGATATCAAAAAGGGTATCCAGAAGTACGTCCGCTGGTATATCAAAGAGGGTTCAGGCTCGGCCTGATAATCCGTATTCTTCCCAATTCTTTTTAAAAAAATTACCGGATCGCCGCCACCGACAGATCGACGATCCGCCGGGTGGCCTCGCCGCTGCCAAAGAGCGAGAGGTCCGGCGTCCGGGGGGCCCGGAAGTTCCGGACCGCGTCCGTGATCTTCTGCCGGTCGTCGTCCACGAGGACGTTCCAGCCGTCTTCGATCGTCTCTACCCACTCGGTGTTCGGGCGCAGCGTGACGCAGGGACGTGAAAGGAAGAACGCCTGCTTCTGCGCCCCCCCAGAGTCGGTCAGGAGCTTCTCCGCGTGCCGGATCAGGCGGAGGAACTCGAAGTAGCCCTGTGGCGGGATGGTGCGGATGTTCCTGCTGAGGGTGATGCCGAAGCTCGCTATCCGCTGCTTTGTCCGGGGGTGGATGGGGAAGACCACCGGCATATCGACCGATTCGACCGCCTCGAGGATGCTGCCAAGCCGGTTCTTGTCGTCCGTGTTGGCTTCCCGGTGGAGGGTGAGGAGGAGGTAGGGGGTGCCGGTCAGCGACAGCTCCGCGAGGGTCTTTGAGGGCCCCTCGATCAGGTGCCGGTAGTGGTCGATGGAGTCGAGCATCACGTCGCCGACCTGGTGGACCTGCTCCGTGATCCCGTTGTTCCTGAGGTTGGTCACCCCACGCTTTGTGGGGGAGAAGAGGATGTCGGAGATGTTGTCGATGATGATCCGGTTGATCTCCTCGGGCATGGTCCGGTCGAAGCTGCGCATGCCGGCCTCGAAGTGCCCGATCGGGATCTTCGTCTTGTTGGCCGCAAGACCGACGCCGAGGGCCGTGTTGGTGTCGCCGGTGACCAGCAGCAAATCGGGCTTCTCGCTCCGGAAGATCCCCTCGGACTTGGCGATCATCACCCCGATCTGCTCTCCGGGCAGCTTGGACCCGACGCCAAGGTAGTGGGTAGGGTCCGGCATGTGCATCTCCTCAAAGAAGATCCGGTCCATGTCATAATCATAGTGCTGGCCCGAGTGGATGAAGAGAGTCTCGATCCCGCGTCCTTTCAGCTCGCGGATGACCGGCTCCACCTGGATGAACTCCGGCCGTGTCCCTGCAGCAACGGCGATTTTCATGATATCCTCCGGTTGTGCGAATACCCCGTCATGCTGTGGTCACGCCTCCTCCGTCTTCTTCGGAAGAATCCCTTTCAGCCGTTCGACAAATCCGGCCTTCGGGCAGACCGTGAACCAGAGCAGCGCGATGAGGACGATATTCACGATGGTGAAGAAGAAGAGCGTCAGGTACCAGCCCGATGACCCTGCGGGGTTCACGTAGGCAAGGTTCGTGTACCAGCCCCCGAACATCAGAGGGAACTCGATATAGGCGAGCAGCTGGCTTACGTAAAAGAGCCCGATCTTTAAAAAGTCGTCTGCCACGAGGATCGCAAGGAGTGGGGTGAACCAGACGATATACTGGGGGCTGTGGAACTTGGTGAAGAAGACTAGGCAGGAGAGGGCGCACAGGATATACTTGAGGAGCGTCTTCTCCCGCATCTCCTTGTCCGTGTACGCGAGGGCGAAGAGGAGCAGGATAGCAAGCCCCATCAGGACGTACATGACCGTCGAGACCGCTCCCGCACTCACGCCAAGCGGGAGCACGTCATGGAGGTACAAGTACAGGGTGTAGGTTGCGGTGTTGACGTATACGCCCACCGATCCCCCGGTCACGAATAGGTAGGTCTGGATCGTGCCCGGGCTGATGATCGCCAGCGGGACGAGGAGGACGATACAGAACGCAAAAAAGACCTTGAGCCCCTCAATGAGCGCTGTCTTAAACGAGGTCTTCTTGGCATTATAGAAGACCATGAATGGGAGGGCTACTGCGGGGAAGATCTTGGCAAAGAACCCCGCCGAGGCGCCGGCATACCCGCGGATCTTCATGCCGTACACGGTGAAGAGGATCCCGAGCATCAGGAGGGCGGTCGGGAATGCATCGGACTTGGTGATGACAAAGTACGCAGTCGAGAACGCGGTGGCGTAGATGAGCCCGGCATAAAATGCGGTCGTCTCCCGGTACAGCTTCAGCCCGATGAGGTACACGCAGAGGACGATTGCGATGTCGCAGAGGATCATCAGGAACTGGAAGGCGAGGAAGAAGATCACGCCGCTCTTCAGGATGACTGCTGGGATGAAGGCGAGGAGGATGGGGATGAACATCAGGACCGGGTACTCGTACTGGTAACTGATGTACGGGATCTGCCCCTCCAGGAGGGGCGTGGCGCTGTTTAAGTAGGTCCCGATGTCGAAGGAGTCCACGAAGGACTGGAATACGACCGTCGTGACGAACACGACCAGGAACTTCATGACAATGCTGGCTGCGATCAGCATCCCGATGTGGCTTCTTACGGTCTCCGCGTCAACGGAGTCGAACTGTGTGCCCAGAAACGAGAATGCGGCTTTCCCGTGCTTTCCCCTGCGGGTGACCGGCTCGTCCTCTCCCCTGCTCTTCTTTGCCATCTCCTCTCTCCTTTTTCAGCTGATTATTGCCCGTAATAACGTATAAGGGTAAAGGGAACAACCCGCATGCCCGGATCCGAAATCATTTCCGCGTCCAGGTCACCCGGCGGTTCACGAGGAAGTTCCAGACGAACGCGACCAAGATGCCGATGAGCTGGGCGAGCAGGTAGTAGACCGAGAACCCGGCCGTGAGGAGGAGGAAGAGTCCCCAGTTGATGACGCTCCCACCTATGGATACCAGGTTGAAGGCGATGAGGCGCTGCCACCGGCTCGTGATGCGTACGTCCTCTTTTGCCCGGAAGGTCCAGAGATCGTTCCAGACAAAGTTGTGCAGGATCGAGATCTCGATCGCGATGAGGCTCGCGATGTTCTTGTCAAGCAGGGCATACTCGACTAGGAGCCAGAGGATCCCGAGGTTGACAATGATCCCGGAGAGCCCGACGATCCCGAACTTGAAGACCCGTTTCCATTCCCGCCAGGCTGCGCTCTCGTGATGGGTGAACGAGTAGAGACTGATATCAACGACCTGTTCTGCATACTCAATGATCGTCTTCAGCCTGAGCTTGCTTGCACCCGCCTCGCGGTCAATGAACTCGAACGGGATCTCCTTATCCTTCTCCCATGAGCCTTTTCCCAGCACTTCAAGCAGGATCTTGTAACCGCGGGGCTTCAGAGGAGCGTCCTCAACAACGCTCTTTTTGACCGCAAAGAACCCGCTGACCGGGTCCGTAACATCAGGAAAGAGGAGGCGGCCAAGGAAGGTTGCTCCGGTTGAGATGATCCGGCGTTTGAGCGGCCAGTCCTTTATCCCGCCACCTTCCATGTACCGGCTGCCGATAACAACATCGCAGCCTTTTTTTATCTCCTCGTACATGCGGGGGATCAGGACCGGGGGATGGGAGAAGTCGGCGTCGATGACGACAAATACATTCGACGCTGCATGGCGGAATCCGTCCGCAACCGATTGGGAGAGACCGTGATCCTCCGTCCGTACAAGGATGTCAACATTCGGATGAGTCCGCTTCAGATCTGTTACCGCAGGGATGGTGCCGTCAGAAGAGTTGTCGTCAACGACAAGGACCTGCCCGTTAAGAGAGTTCTCGCGGAAGACTGCGTCTACGGCAAGGACGATGTTGCGGATATTTGCTTCCTCGTTGAAGGTCGGGATGATGACGGTCAGGTCGTACATGGCATTCGTTCCGTACCTAACTCACCTTGAAGAGATATATACCGGTATTCTGACTGATGAGCTGGGTATGTTGGTTGATCCACGCCACGGCGTCTCCCCCAGGATTTGCCGAAGATATGTCAGATGTCATAATAACGAACATCGAGTTATTCCCTTTCTGCAACCGTAACGATTCCAAGGTCTCACCATTATCGGCACGGAATTCATACGTGCCATCAGTAGAGTTTGAGTAATAGTAATCAAATGGTTGGTAGATGTATCCCGGTGCAACAACAACCAGATCCCCACGGGTGGTGATCTGGGAAACCTGTTTTGAAAAATTCCGCCAGTCTTCCTTGGAGTAGGTTGAATAATAACTCATAAAGAATGGTGTAGTGACACTGAGCAACACCAACATGGCCATAAACCCATAGACGACCCAACGGCTCCTCGCAAGATTATAGATCGGTTTGTAGGCCATGGCGATCCCGATGAAAAAAAACGGGGCGAGGATGATGAGGTATCGGGGCATCATCGGTATCCGGTAGGACAGGAACCAGCTTATGGCAAAGGGCAGGAATGTGAGGGCAACCAGAAAGATGCCTTTGTTCCTCTCAGTGAGGAAGGCTTGGACGATTCCGATGACGAACAGGAGAAGGAACAGGTACATCACGATTTCGGAGAATCCTGAGAGCTGCCGGAAGGTCTCTATGATGATCCCCGCGCCCTCTATCCCAAAGGTTGGTGCCGATGCTGTCCTTTTTGCGAAGAGCTCGACTGTGACCACGATGAGCGGCAGGCTGAGGAGGATGAACGTGGCTCCTGCCAGAACCAGGGGCTTGCATGACACGATATCCTTCTTGAATTCAGAAATTTTCACGGTAAAGGCATACAGCACGAGGGAACCGGTGATGACCAGCGTATAGAAATGGCTCCAGAACGCAAGGGCGGATAGTGAACCGAATAGGATCCAGTGAGAAATCCGGTTGGTTTTGAGAGCTTTTAAGAAAAAGACCAGAGAGGCCACGATGAGGAAGAGCCCCATGGAGTACGCCCGGGCCTCCTGCGAGTAGAAGATCAGGAAGGGTGAGAAAGTGACCGCAGCGGCAGCGATGATCCCGACATTCCGGTCATAGAACTCCTTTCCGATAACATAGACGAGCGGGATAGTGAGGACTCCGAGGAGGGCCGGGACGAACCTGAGAATAACCTCGCTGTTTCCGAAGAGCAGCATGATGTGCTCGGTCCAGTAGAAGAGGGGAGGATTGAACTCCCCCCCGGTGGTTGCCTCCCAGATGCCGGGGAGTGACATCGAAGCAAAGGTGAGGGTGGATGCTTCATCCAGCCAGAGCGAGTTATACCCGAGATTAAAGAACCGGAGGATGAGTCCAATGACGGTGAGGGAGAGGAGAAGCTGGACATACCTGCTTGAGAGGAGGGTATTTTTGAGCGTTTCTGCAGAAATGTCCTGAAATGATTTTATCGGAGAGGTGTATCCTCCGTCAAGATTACAACCGCTGCCGGCCGGTGAATGGCCTTTGGCGCGCTCCTCTCGTTTCTTTCCCATAACGTATCAGGTACTATTTCGTAAACGGCGAGATATAGGTTATTGCATTTTTTGGTTTTTCGACAAATCTGGAGGATTTTCAACCATTGGGTCCTGCCTCTTCCGAGTGATCCCCACTACTTATGAATCCGGGCCGGAGAGGCGGGGTGCCCTGAGCGCTGCAAGGAGAGCATCGGTTGAGAGTGTGATGGTTGCCGACTGTTCAAGCATCAGGTTGACCTGCTCATGGTGGCCAACCCTCCTGAAATCCGTCCGCAGGGCAATGACTGGTTTCCCCTGTGCATATGCATACCCCATCTCCCACGCGGTGCCGGAATCCGCATCTGCCCCTTCGATAACCGCTACGATCAGGTCTGATTCGTCAATGGCCTGGAGGTTTTTCCTGAACAGGCGGTGTTGTTCCGAATCGTCCCTCGTATCCGAATCATCGCCTGATTCCTGCGGAAGGTACACCTCGAACAGATTCTGATGTAACAGTGCCGCAAGCATCGCATTGTAGGTGCGTTCTGCTTCAGAGAAGAGCGGGGCGGCAAGATAGATACGGAAGCGGGCAAATGCGGCAACATCAAAGGCACGGATGTCGGGAAACCGCGAGAGAAAGACGCCCCTGCCGGCGCGTTTTGGAGGCTCGTCTCCTTCACTTCCATAATAGGTTGTGGTCACCCCGCAGGTTGGGGAGGAGTTTACACCGATGATGCAGAGCGGGGGACCGCGATCATCAATGATGGTCCTGACCTTTCCTTCAAGATCGTCAAGAACTGCTTCAAACTTCGGGCTGTTTAAGCGTTCCAGGAATGTTCCCGGTTTTCGACCGGAACCAAGATAGAGGGTTTCCGGACAGGGAAGCGGGACCATCTCCACGGAGAATTTCCTGCACCGTTCCTGCACCCGGTTGAAAAGAACAATATCTGAGGGCTTTGTTATCCCGTCAGCTCGTAACCGCGGATCAAGGATACAGGGGCTGCACAGCACGTACATTATTAGTAGTGTGTGCACGCACAAGATGATCAATGATACCCCTGTTTGCTTACCGGGACAACAGCTGCGACCCCCGGAAGTGCACGGTCAAAAAACTGGAAAAAGCAGGATTTTTAAAGATCTTCACAAGAATTTCCCAGATACCGAGAAATACCCTGCTTCTCGACCCGACTGCCGAACAGGCCCTTTCCCCGGCCGACCGGGTTGTCAGGTCCATCACCGTCCTGGACTGCTCCTGGGTTGTCCTGGATACCGGGCAGGTCAGTTCGTGGCGGGTACGCCGGGCTCTCCCGTTTCTTGTTGCGGCAAACCCGGTCAACTTCGGGAAGCCCTGCAAGCTCTCTTCCGTTGAGGCGCTTGCCGCTGCCCTCTATATCATGGGCGAGAAGGAGCGGGCAGCGGAGATTCTGGGAAAAGTGAGCTGGGGGATCCGGTTTCTGGAGGTTAACCGGGAACCGCTGGATCTGTATGCTGCGGCAAAAGACAGCACGGAAGTTGTGAAAGCCCAGAGCCTGTTCATATAAAACGATGTCCGGGTTCATCAGGAATCCCTGCTCTTTTAAAACCATCTCATCCACTACATCTGGCGGGAGTGGGGGTGTTACAGGAGGACGGGCAGGGATGCGGTTTCAGAATCCTGAACCGGGGCATTTTTCATCGAGACTCCGGCCGCAACGCAGAGTGCCCCGATAACCCAGGCATAGATCCCCCATATCTTGACAAGCGCGATATCCGAGAGGGCCGGGAAGAGGGCTATCAGGATACTTAAAAAAAGGGTGAGCATCCCGAAGAGCACGATGACAAGCCTTGTCTTCCATTCATCGGGAAGTGAACACCCGACAAGGATGAGCAGGATGCTGTTGATGATGGCAAGGATGGCAAGGACGATAATCATGGACGGCTGGATCAGACCTGGCACCATGATGGCGAGAGCTGCAACCACAAGCGAGATGATACCGGCAAAAAAGATGGGGAACCGGTAGATGATATCCTCCCGGAAGCAGAGGGAGAATGCGATCATGATGATACCGACAACAAGAGCAAGGAGGCCAAAGAGCGGGATCAGGAGACCAAGGAACATCGTTGTGAAGAAGAATGCATCAGTGCCGGCTAAAAAGATGCAGATCCCGATTATGGAGATCTGCCACCATCGTATTGGAGTGTCGGAACATCCAAGAAATGATACATTCATTGTTATTCTGGTATTATTGTGGAGTGTTTAAATATATGTTGCTGAAATCCTCCGCTGACTGGGGTTTTTTTAAATAATTTTTCCCGGTATGGTGGTTTTTTGGTTTTATTCTGCCGGAATATTTCGGATAGTTTTTTCCATTATGGCGCAATGTAACATTGTATGATCAAGGTTGCCATTAACGGGTATGGTACCATCGGCAAACGCGTGGCCGACGCAGTAGCTGCCCAGAAGGACATGGAGGTCATCGGAGTATCCAAGACCCGCCCGAATGCAGAAGCATATGTCGCAAGACAGCGCGGGTTCCCGCTCTATATTGCCGATATCAGTAAAAAGGAGGCATTCGAGAAAGCAGGCCTGAAAGTTGCCGGAAGTGTTGAAGACATGTGCCGGGCAGCTGACGTTATCGTGGATGCCACACCGGGAAAAGTCGGGGCCACGAACAAGGCGCTGTATGAAAAGCTGGGCAAGAAAGCCCTCTGGCAGGGCGGGGAAGAGCACGCCCTTGCCGGGTTCTCCTTCAACTCGTCCTGCAACTACAAAGATGCCATCGGCCGGCAGTTTGTTCGGGTTGTATCGTGCAACACCACAGGGTTGTGCCGGATCATCAACGAGATTGACAAGGAATATGGCGTCACGCATGTCCACGCCATCATGGTACGGCGCGGATCCGACCCGGGTGAGATCAAGAAGGGACCGATCGATGCCATCGTTCTCGATCCCGTCAGTGTCCCAAGCCACCACGGTCCGGATGTCCTCTCAGTTTTACCGCACATCTCCATCACGACCATGGCGATGATCGTCCCGACCACGATGATGCATATGCATGCCATCCAGATGACCACTAAAAAGCCGGTGACAAAAGAACGGGTCCTCGCGCTTATCAACGCCCACCCCCGCCTCGGGCTCATCAAGAAGACCGCAGGTCTCAAGAGCTCTGCCGAACTCAAGGAGTTTGCCATGGACCTCGGCCGGCCAAGGTCAGACCTGTGGGAGAACTGCATTTTTGAAGAATCAATCTATGCAAACAATAATGAGCTCTGCTTCTTCCAGGCAATTCACCAGGAGGCGGATGTTGTTGTCGAGAATGTCGATGCCATCCGCGCTATGATGGGCGGGGAGGCGGAGGCGGCCAAATCCGTTGCTGCAACAAATGCGGCCCTCAACTTCACTACTATCCAGAATAACCATTAACTCCCTTCATCACCCATTCTTTTTAATGGACGCATACGAACGTGTTACCCGAAACACCGTCGAAGTCGTCACGGACGATGACCTCCGGGCACTTATTTCACAACCCAAAAAACGAGTGTATGCCGGGTATGAACCCAGCGGCGAGATCCACCTCGGCCACCTTGTCACGATCAACAAACTGGTGGACATGCAGGCTGCCGGTTTCGAAGTCACCGTACTGCTTGCCGATCTGCATGCTTTCCTGAACCGGAAAGGGACCATGGAAAAGGTCCAGGAACTTGCCGAGTACAACAAGCGCTGCTTCGAGGGGCTTGGCTTAAAGAATGTGACCTATGTTCTGGGATCGGACGTCCAGCTCAACCGTGACTATGAGCTGCTGGTGCTCCGGCTCTCGCAGGAGATCACCCTCAATCGTGCTACCCGCAGTATGGACGAAGTCGGGAGGCAGATGGACCACCCGACCGTATCCCAGATGATCTACCCCATCATGCAGATGGCCGACATTGCCCTGCTCGGCGCTGACGCTGCTGTTGGGGGCATTGACCAGCGGAAGATCCACATGCTTGCGCGGGAGCACCTCGTCAACTTCGGATACAAGGCGCCGGTTTGCATCCACACCCCGATCCTCAACGGGCTGGACGGGAAGAAGATGTCCTCATCGCAGGGAAACTACATCTCGGTAGCTGACAGCGAGGATGAGATCAAAAAGAAGTGCCAGAAGGCATTCTGCCCACTGGAGATTCCGGATAACCCTATCCTCCAGATCTTCCAGTACCACATCTTCCCCCGCCTGAACGAGATCACCATTAAGCGGCCGGAAAAGTTCGGGGGCGACCGGAGCTTTGCTTCCTATGCCGATCTTGAAGCGGCATATGGCAAGGCCGAGATCCACCCCATGGATCTCAAGAAGGCCTGCGGTGATTCGCTCATCGAAATCCTTGCCCCGGTACGGGAATATATCCAGTGAACGCCCTGCTGCATACGGTGACCTGCCTGTGAGTTCAGAGAAAAATCTCGATAAAAAACTGGACCGGTTCGACCAGCGCCTAGAGGAGATGGGCGTCCGGATCAAAGATACCAATGATCTCAAGGTGCGGGAGGATGTCTTCGATGACGTTACCCTGCTCGCCCTCTACAAACTGGTACATAAGAAATGGTTCTCGGTTCTTGGGGGATCCATTAGCACCGGAAAAGAGGCCAATGTCTTTTATGCCGAACGCGACGGGGTTGGTGTGGCAATCAAGATCTACCGGATACGGACGGCCAATTTCACCACGATGAGCTCGTATATCGCCGGTGACCGGCGCTTCTCCCATGTCAAGAAAGCAAAAAAGGAGCTCATCTTTGCCTGGACTAAAAAGGAGTTCTCAAACCTTGTGAGGGCAAGGGATGCCGGGATTGCCGTTCCCGAGCCCCTTGTATGGGACCGGAACATCCTGATTATGTCCTTCCTTGGCGACGGTGAGATTCCGTATCCCCAGCTCCGGAATGTTGAACTCGAAGATCCAGCCGGGACCTATGCACAGATACTGGGAACCATCGATACTCTCTACAAGAAGGCCGAGCTGGTGCATGCAGATTTAAGCGAGTTCAATATATTATACAGCGACAAACCATATCTCATAGACATGGGCCAGTCCGTCACCCGTGATCACCCCCGGGCCCTCCCGTTCCTGATGCGGGATATCAGGAACGTTAACCGGTTCTTTAAAAACCGCTGCGATATCAGGAATGATGTGGAAATTTTCAATGCGGTGACCGGGCTTGATACTGCAGAACCATGAATCCCGTCTTCATGGTATGAACAACAGAAGAATACAACAGAAAAAATCCAGGTGAATACAAACATGATGCAGGAAGTGAAAATTGCGGGAAGCAGGGTCGGTGTGCTCATCGGGAAAGGTGGCGCAACCAAAAAAGAGCTTGAAACCAAGACGCACACCACAATAACGGTTGATTCCAAGGAAGGCCTGGTGAAGATCGAGGGAACCGAGGAGAACACGATACCCCTCTTACGAGCCGTTGAGATTGTCAATGCCATCAACCGGGGGTTCTCTCCCGAACGGGCATTCGAGATGATCGAAGACGAAGATCTTCTCCTTGATGTGATCGATCTCAACACCATGGCTGACGGTCCCCGGCAGCTGGACCGTCTCAGGGGACGGATCATTGGAAAAGATGGTCGTGCCCGGGAGCAGATCGAAGATATGACCGATGTGGAGATCTCGGTCTTTGGCAAGACCGTTGCCCTGATCGGGTATCCCGAGCAGCTCAAGACGGCACGGGCGGCAGTCGATATGCTCATCGAGGGCGTGCCTCACGAGAACGTCTTTGCCTTCCTTGACCGGAAGAAGAAAGAGGCCAAGCAGGATATGATCAGTTATTATTACTGATGAGTGGAAAAATCAGCAAAAACTCAAATTCATATTTATGTATTTTCCTTCATTTCCAGTGGAGAATAATTCGGTTTTAAGGTTAGTATTGTCCAAAAGGACTGCAATGAGAGCGAATTTGAGTGGAATTAAAGGGGTTCCCGGGCGGGATGTGTCATGTTAACTGAGACACTCCCAATCCCTCAAAATCTCAGGGAACAGTATCTCGCAACCGGCATTGCCGAACTTTACCCTCCGCAGGCAGAGTGTGTACAGCGGGGGATGCTTGAGGGAAAGAACCTGCTCGTTGCTATCCCCACCGCGAGCGGCAAGACCCTCATTGCCGAGATGGCGATGCACACAAAGATTGCCGGGGGTGGCAAGTGTCTGTACATCGTCCCGCTCAAGGCACTCGCAAGCGAGAAGTTCGATGAGTTCAGCGATAAAGGAGTCCGTGTTGGGATCGCAACCGGCGACTTCGACCGCCGCGACGATACGCTGGGCAGAAACGATATCATTGTTGCAACGAGCGAGAAGGTCGACTCACTCCTCCGGAACAACACCCGCTGGATCAGCGAGATAACGCTCCTTGTCATTGATGAGATCCATCTCATCGATTCTGAGCACCGGGGACCCACGCTCGAGATGGTGATCGCCAAGCTGCGGTGCCGGAACCCGGCCATGCAGGTCATCGGCCTTTCGGCAACCATCGGCAACTCCGGGCTGCTTGCCGGCTGGCTGGATGCAGAACTGGTCACCAGCACCTGGCGGCCGGTCGACCTCAGGCAGGGGGTCTTCTGGAATGATCGCATCCATTTCCGCGAAGGGGAACGGGCGGTAAAACAGGTATCCAAAAATTACGAGGATCTCAACCTCTGTCTTGATACTATAGCCGAAGGCGGGCAGTGCCTGGTTTTCGTCTCCTCCCGCCGGAATGCCGAGGCGTTTGCCAAACGGGCTGCAGGAGCAATCAAGAGCGAGGATCCGTTACTGAAAGCCCTCGCTGATAAGCTCATGGCCTCCGCAGAGACCGAGATGGACAAGAGCCTTGCCCTCTGTGTTGAGAAAGGATCCGCGTTCCACCATGCCGGTTTAAGCCGGGATGAGCGAAAGATCGTTGAGGAGGGGTTCCGGAAAGGGCTGATCAAATCCATCTCCTCAACCCCCACGCTTGCAGCGGGATTGAACCTCCCCGCCCGCAGGGTTATTATCCGCGACTATCTCCGGTTCACTGCCGGGGAGGGGATGCAGCCGATCCCGGCGAGCGAGTACCACCAGATGGCAGGACGGGCCGGGCGTCCCCGGCTCGACCCGTATGGCGAAGCGGTACTCATCGCCAAGGACCAGGGGCAGGTCGAGGAGCTCTTCGATTATTATATCGATGCTCCATCCGAGGACGTCCACTCCAAAATCGCAGAACCAACGGCCCTGTACACGCATGTCCTCTCGCTTATCGCCTCGGGATTTGCCGGCACCCATGGCGAGCTTGCGGAGTTCATGAACCGGAGTTTCTATGTCCATGAGCACCGCCAGGGCCGGCTCATGCAGCGGGCAGTGGACTCCGCCTTACAGTTCCTCGTCACGGCAGAGATGGTGATGGAGGTTGGCGAGCATATCGGGGCAACCGCGTTTGGTTCGCTCGTTTCCCGGCTCTATATTGATCCCCGGAGTGCGGCGATGATAGTCTCCATGGTGAAGGAGAGAGAAGAGTATGCCGATATCGGACTTCTCCAGCTAATCTGCAGCACGCCTGATATGCCAAGGCTCTTTGTCCGAAATACTGATAGGCCCCAGCTCGACCGGATGATTGATGAGCATGAAGAAGAGCTCTGGTTAGCCATGCCGCTGGAGGAGGATCTTGGGGAGGAATATTACCGGGCAATAAAAACAGCGATGCTCCTCTCTGACTGGACCGATGAGATGCCCGATGCAAAGATCTGCGAGCGCTATTCGGTTGGCCCCGGTGACGTCTTCGGCATGGTCGAGAGTGTCAACTGGCTGCTCCACGCAACCGCGGAGCTCTCGCGGATGTTTGCGCCCGCCTTCCACCAGCAGATCCATGATTACGAGACCTGCATGAAGAACGGGATCCGTCGCGAACTCCTGCCGCTCGTGAAACTCCGGGGAATCGGACGTGTCCGTGCACGACGCCTCTTCAACAATTCCATAACCTCGCCTGAAGCGGTGCGTGCAGCGGGTATCGAGTCCGTGACACGGATCATCGGCCGCGGGATCGCCGAGCAGATCTTTTCCCAGCTTGACGGGAAAAGAAAGATAAATCCGGAAAATACCGGACATGCAGCAAAGAAGGCTGAACCGGTGAGCAGGGATAAACCTGACAGGGCCGGACAGTCAACGCTCTCGCACTTCAGGTGATACCATGTCGTCCACTCCCGCCAAAACCGATATCCGGGCTGCGTCCTGCACGATCACCCATCGGGCTGCATTCCTCCAGCAACTTCTCAACATCGCGTCAGATAATGATACGCATATCATCTGCTTCAATGCCGACATTCTTGCGGGAAGGGTACATGCAGCAACAGCGGTGAGGCTTGCATCACGGGCATTTGATGAGGGAACAAACATCTCCAAAACCCTCGAGATGGAGGCGCTCCTGTTTGCTGCCGGATCGCGCCAGTGTAATGTTGCCGCATCATTTGGTATCCATGAAGGTGAGAACCGTTTGTGGATATGCTGCATGCCAGCTACGGGTAGTTGCTGGTCAGCACTCAATCAATTAGTTCAGTTTGACGATCTGGATCTGGATTTGATCGATAAGGAAAAACAGACGCGGCTGATGGAGATCTTTTCTATCTCCGCAGAAGAGCTGGAAGCAGCCGGTGGCCCCTCACGTATCATTGATCTGGTGCTGGAGCGCGTTGCCCTCCTCCAGGTTCTGCGATAGGATCCCCATCACCTCAAAGTCATGGGGGTGTAAGAAAAGATGAATTATACCGGGCTCAATTGACGAAAAAAGAGGTCCATCGTATACCCGTCAGTTCACCGGTTTGCATGACTCAGAACGTGGGCAATCTCCGGCAGGATGAGTTCAGTGGTTGCCAGGGTTACTGCGGGTGTTGATCCCGGAATACAGAATACTGCCTTACCACCAATAATACCGGCAACTGCACGGGAGAGCATCGATGCCGTGCCAATCTGTCCGATGCTCTTCATCCGGAAGAACTCCCCGAATCCCTCGATTCTCTTCTCAAGGAGTGGAGAGACGGCCTCGATCGTGCAGTCATCGTGGGTGAGACCGGTTCCCCCGTTAATGATGATGCAGTTTGCCACCTTCAGGGCACTGAACAGTTCGTTCCGGATGGCATCGATACGATCCGGTACGATGGCATAATGGGCGATGGTAATCGATTTTTCTTTGAGGAGACCGGCAACGGCCTTTCCGCTTGTATCGGTATCAGGGGTCCGGGTGGTTGAAACAGTAATTATTGCCCCCGTTATTACCTGTTGTCTGACGTGATCGTGACTCATAACAGATGAGCTATTGCGTGTTATTCGTATTGAGAATTTGGTGAGGGCCGGGTTGCTGGTTTTTTTGAGGATTCCTGAATCCCGGAAACAATTTGGAACCAGACACTATTATTTTGGAGTTCAAAAATTCACCAACAAAAGTGCAGGGCCCGGGGAGGTTTTATGGATTTTTGTATTCGGGATACCAAATTCAGGTAATGAGAAATAATGGGGCTAAAGATCGCTATCCAATACCTGTTCCATGACAGGCAAGTGAATTTTAAAATAACTGTGAATGTCACCATACGAAACCCTTCCTGGCAAGAAAAATCTCTATCCTTGAAAATTTTGGCAGTCAGACTTTCCCAGAGCCAGCTGTATGGGTGATCATCCTGCACGGACACCCCCCATCATTTCCTATGGAATTCTTATTTTCGTGCCTCCTTTGTTCGTTTTAGCGTTATTACAATAGTTCTTGGATAATTCCACTCAACAAACCTTTTTCATTTTGTCAAAATCATTTCGACTGGTTTATATAATATTAACAATAAACTCTAAAATGGCTTCTTTCACAAAAATTATTTGGGAGTGAGTTACACTTCCCAAAACACCTCCACTGGAAATAAAGGGGTGTCCCCCTCACGGAAAAAAGATGTTATCGTCCGAAGGAAACGGGCGATCAGGCATTAAAAAACCGGATAAATCACCGGATTCCTGCTGGAATCAAAAAAAGAATAATAAATCGGGTATATCCCAATACATGAATATTTTCAAAATCAAAGCATAATTCGAGTGATCTCCACAAGAAGTAAAGGGGTTAATCAACCGTGCAAACCGATCGTTTTTTAGTCTCATCACACTAATTCTCAGCTCCACTGTGTGATCATGCCCGATACCGAAGACCCCTCAACCGGACTATTCAAAAAATATCTGACCAACAACCGGATCTTCAAGGACCGGGAAGTGCTCAGGCACTCGTACCGTCCGCAGATCCTGCCCCACCGGAAGCCCCAGATAGATGAAGTTGCCTCGATCCTCGCCCCGTCTCTTCGAAATGAAACTCCTTCAAACATCCTTATCTACGGCAAGACCGGCACCGGCAAGACCGCGTGTGTCCGGTATGTGGGCTGGGAGCTTGAGAAAGCAAGCTCCAAGATGGGAACTCTCTGCCGTATTGTGCACCTGAACTGCGAGGTGATCGATACCCAGTACCGGGTCCTGGCCCAGATCGCCAAATGCCTTGACGTACCGGATGATCTGGCAAGTGACAAGACCCGCACCCATATCCCGATGACCGGGTGGCCGACAGATCAGGTGTATTCCGAGCTCAAGAACCAGCTGGAAGCCGGAGGCGGGGTCCTTGTCATCGTGCTTGATGAAATTGACAAACTGGTGAAAAAGAGCGGGGATGACACCCTCTATAACCTGACACGGATCAATTCAGATCTCAAGAATTCCAAGGTCAGCATCATCGGGATCTCCAATGATCTGAGTTTCAAGGACTTCCTTGATCCCCGGGTTCTCTCCTCGCTCTCTGAGGAAGAGATTGTCTTCCCCCCCTACAACGCCCCGCAGCTCGTGGACATCCTTGCCCAGCGTGCTGATGGTGCTTTCATGCCCGGGGCCATTGCCGACGGTGTTATCCCGCTCTGTTCTGCGCTTGCCGCGCAGGAACATGGAGATGCACGGCGGGCGCTCGATCTCTTCAGGATCTCCGGAGAACTTGCCGATCGGGACGAGTCAGCTCAGGTGACCGAGGCGCACGTCAAGCTGGCACAGGCTAAGATCGAGACCGACAGCATGATCGAATGCATTTCCACGCTCCCCACGCAGAGCAAACTGATCCTCTTCTCGATGCTGATCCTGGAACAGCTGGGCCAGAATATCTTTACGAGCGGGGAAGTATCACGTATCTATCAGGATATTGCTCCAACCATCGAACTTGATGTCCTCACCCACCGCAGGATCACCGATCTCATCTCCGAGCTGAACATGCTTGGCGTGATCAACACCCGGGTTGTCAGCCGCGGGCGGTATGGCAGGACCAAGGAGATGTGGTTTGACTCCAATACGGGCAAGATCCGTGAGGTGGTACTCAAGGACGCGCGCCTGAACGGGCTCAAGGACCTTGACGTATCGCAGATGGAAGCCAAGTGGCTCAAGACCTGGTTCAGGTGATTGAAAAATGGATGAAAAAGATCTCGAACTCCTCAGAATCCTTGAGGAGAACAGCCGGCTCTCACAAGAAGATATCGCGACCATGACCAACCTTACCACAGGTGAGGTTGCAGCCCGGGTACAGGCACTTGAAGCAGCCCGGATCATCCAGGGCTATTCCACGGTCATTAACTGGGAGAAGGCTGGAAACGACGAGGTCGCAGCCATCATCGAACTCAAGGTCAGCCCCGAGCGCGATTTCGGGTATGATCGTATTGCCGAGCGACTCTGTCGTTTCCGGCAGGTCAAGACCCTACGCCTCATCACCGGCACCTACGATCTCCAGATCATCGTGACCGGAAAGAACATGCAGGACGTTTCACGGTTCGTCTCTGAGCACGTTGCACCGATGGACAGGATACGGGAGACGGCAACGCACATTGTCATGAAGACCTACAAGGAGAATGGCAATGCGTTCTTTGAACAACCCGAGATGGAACGTCTGCCCTATTCCCCGTGAGGTGAGACCATGCGCAACTTTATTTCAGGACGTGCAACCGAGATTCCGCCATCAGGAATCCGGAAATTCTTCGATCTCGTGCTTACGATGGAGGATGTTATCTCTCTTGGTGTGGGCGAACCGGACTTCCGGACCCCGTGGAACATCTGCGAGTCCAGCATCTATTCCATCGAGCAGGGCACCACCTCCTATACCTCCAACCGGGGCCTTCAGACCCTCCGTGACGGACTTTCCCGGCACCTGGAACACTCCTATAATCTGAGGTATGACAGCAACAACGAGATCATCATCACCACCGGGGTATCGGAAGGGCTGGATATCGCTGTCCGCGCCATCACTGACCCGGGCGATGAGATTCTCATCGGGCAACCGTGCTATGTCTCCTATGGTCCCTGCGTCACCCTGGCGGGTGGCATGCCGGTACCGGTCCCCTGTGTTGAGAAGGATCACTTCAAGTTGAACCCGGACACGCTTGCTGAAAAGATAACGAAAAAGTCAAAAGCGCTCATCATCAGTTTCCCCAACAACCCGACCGGTGCGGTGATGACGGAAAGCGACCTGAAAGCGATCGCGGATCTGGTCATTGATCACGATCTCCTGCTCATCAGCGATGAGGTGTATTCAGAACTCTCGTACGAGAAGCGCCACTGTTCAGCAGCGACGGTGAGCGACCTTCGGGAGCGGACCATCACCCTCAACGGGTTCTCCAAAGCATATGCGATGACCGGCTGGCGTATCGGGTATCTCTGTGCCCCAAAACAGATCTGCGATGCAGCGCTCAAGATTCACCAGTATGTCATGCTCTGTGCCCCGACCATGGGGCAGGTGGGTGCGGTTGAGGCACTCCGCTCGGCAGAAGAGGACAAGAACAGCATGGTCAACGAGTACCGTCTCCGGCGCAACCTGTTCGTTGCCGGCCTCAACCGGATCGGTCTCCCCTGCCATGTCCCCGAAGGGGCATTTTATGCCTTCCCCTCCGTTGAGAAGACAGGACTTTCCGATGTGGAGTTCGCCGAACAACTGCTCAAAGAGCAGCGGGTGGCGGTTGTCCCGGGAAGTGTCTTTGGCGAAGGCGGGGCGGGACACATCCGGTGTGCCTACGCCGTCTCCCGCGAGAAGCTGAACGAGGCGCTCCGGAGAATGGAGATCTTTATTGGCGGACTCAAACTCTGAAGATCACCCAATCACCTTTTTTTCTTCAATCCACCCCTCTTTAAAACCGGATCTTACCAGACCAAAAAATCCGGTGAGGGATAGTTTATTTTGGGACCCCTCCAATACTACATGAAATACAATGAGCTGTACAATCATCGTAGGTGGATTTTTTGGAGATGAAGGCAAGGGCAAGGTTGTTGCCCATATCGCCCATAAGGACAAGCCGGTAATCATCTCCCGGGGTGGGGTTGGCCCCAATGCCGGCCACACTGTTCAGGTCGGGACCAAAGAATATGGAGTCAGGATGGTCCCGTCCGGTTTTATCTATAAGGAAGCAAAGCTCTGCATTGGCAGCGGCGTCCTTGTTGATCCCCGCGTGCTGAAGCACGAAGTGGATATGCTGGACGTCAAAGGCCGGATCTTCGTTGACAAGCGGTGCGGTATCATCACCGAAGATCATATCGCCCGGGACAAGGGCGACTCCCACCTGTCAAAAACTATCGGAAGTACAGGGTCCGGCTGTGGCCCTGCCAATTCCGATCGTGTCATGCGGACCTCTCCGCAGGCAAAAGATGTGCCGGAACTGGCAGAATACCTGCTCGACGTCCCAAAAGCAATCGATGACGAGATCAGGAAGGGCAACAATGTCCTGCTGGAGGGAACACAGGGCTTTGGGATCTCCCTTTATTACGGGACGTACCCGTTCGTCACGAGCAAAGACACGTCCGCTTCGCAGATCGCTGCGGACAATGGTGTCGGCCCGACAAAGATCGATGATGTCGTCGTTGTCTTCAAGGCATACCCGACACGGGTCGGTGAAGGCCCGTTCAGCACCGAAATGACTGCTGACACCTCCGATGCCATGGGCATCCAGGAGTTCGGCACGGTCACGCACCGGAAACGCCGCATCGGTGGCTGGGACGGGGAAATGGCCCGGTATTCGGCAATGATCAACGGCTGTACCATTGCCGCCATCACCGGTATTGACCGGGTTGATAAGGACTGTTTCGGGGCAACGGAATACCGCCAGCTCAGCAGGAAAGCGCTCGATTTCATCAAACAGGCAGAGGAAGATATCGGCTGCCCCGTGGGGCTCATCTCCACCGGTCCCGAGATGACCCAGATCATCGATATCCGGGATGAACTGAAATGAAACGCTCGCTCATGGATATTCTCTGCTGCCCGGTCTGCAAAGGGGATCTTGCCCTGCAGGTTGAGAAGGAAGATGAAAAAGAGGTGCTCGAAGGCAAACTCCACTGCGCAGCCTGCAACGTGGACTATCCCATTCACGAGGGCATCCCCGATCTGCTCCCCAGGACCGCCCAGTAAAAAGGAATCCGCATGACCCTCCCGCTGCCCGTTTTCATGGTCATGTCTGCCGGCGCGGGAGCTTCCGAACCCGGGTACGAGATATTCCTCAACCGCAGCGGGATCAATTCCATCGATCTCCCCCGCGAGGATGTCAATGCCGAGATCGGCACTACCGTTTCTTTGCATTTCCTGAACCGGGGTGCTCCGATCCATATCACTGCCAGCTCGTCCAATGCCAGCATGTACACGGACTTCTTCCACGAGAATATGTATGTCGTGGACGAGTCTGTGCTGGCAATCCCTATCCGGAAAGACAGCCGGGAGGGGTTTTTTGATCTCGATATTATTGCCGGCTACGGTGCAGTGAAAACCAGGCTCCGGGTCCACATCATTCCCGTCCAGCGCCTGCGTCCCGTTGTAAAAGAAGAGTTTCCTCTCCAGCCGGTTGCCCAGGGGCGGCCGCACATGCTCATGGTACTGATGGGAATATCCCTCATCCTGTACAGCACCTGGCTGTATACCGCTGTTGATTTTCTGAATATCGCGGCGTTCTTTCTTCTCATTCTCGGGGCACTCTATACATGGTACCGGCAGGATTAGTCTCAGCCGCAATCGTTCTTTTTGCTGCGCTGGTGGTGGACCGGCTTATTGGTGATCCCCACTCCCGGTACCATCCGGTTGCCCTGCTTGGCGCGTTCATCGGCTGGTGGGGAAAACCGGCATACTATCCCGACCGGCTTCAACGGATAACTGGCACAGTACTTTGGGTTGTCACCGTAGCCCTGTTCGCGCTCCCGTTCTTCCTGTTCTCCGCACTGGCCCCGTGGTATGCCTGCCTGCTGCTGGGGCCGTTCTTCCTGAAGTGCTGCTTTGCGTGGCGGAGCCTCGAGGAGCACACCCTTGCCGTCGTTACAGCACTCAACGATGGCATTGACAACGGGCGGGAGAAGGTTATGATGCTGGTCTCCCGCGATACCGCCGCGCTCGACCGCGATCATATCCTCTCCGCGGGCTACGAGTCCATGACCGAGAACCTGACCGACAGCATCATCTCCCCGCTCACCTTCTTTTGCGTCTTTGGTCTTCCCGGCGCTGCCGTGTTCCGGGCAGTCAACACTATGGACGCGATGCTCGGGTATCGCGATGAACGCGAGTGGCTTGGCTGGTGCGCAGCACGGATGGATGATGTCTGCAACTATATTCCCGCACGGATTACCGTTCTGTTGCTCCTTGCCTGGTTCATCCTGAAAGGAACCGCCGGTGATGCGGTCCGGGTGATACGGCGTGATGGAAAAAAGCGCCCCGGATTCAATGGGGGGATTGTCATGGCAGCCATGGCGGGGGGGACAGGGATTCAGTTCGAAAAACCGGGTGTTTACATTATCGGAGACGGCAAAAGATCCTTTGATGAGGCAGGTTCCGACATCCTTGCCGCAACCCGTGCCGCAACCCTCATCTTTGCGGTAGTTGCCGGTAGTGCGTTGTTTTTATTGGGTACGATGATCAATAGTACCGGCATATGAAACTGGAAGAACTGAGATTTGGCACTGAGCTTCTCAAGCGCGGCTTTGCATCCATGCAGAAAGGGGGCGTAATCATGGATGTTGTCAATGCCGACCAGGCGAGGATTGCCGAAGAGGCCGGGGCCGTCGCAGTCATGTCCCTTGAGCGGGTCCCATCCGATATCCGGAAGATGGGCGGTGTCGCCCGCATGGCAGACCCCGAGAAGGTTGCCGAGATCATCGAAGCTGTCTCGATCCCCGTCATGGGCAAGGTGCGGATCGGGCACTTTGTCGAAGCCCAGGTACTGGAAGTGCTTGGTGTAGATATGATCGACGAGAGCGAGGTCCTGACACCAGCGGACGAGCAATACCATATCGATAAGAAGCAGTTCAAGGTCCCCTTCGTCTGCGGCGCCCGCAACCTTGGCGAAGCCCTTCGCAGGATCAACGAGGGAGCCGCTATGATCCGGACCAAGGGAGAGGCCGGCACCGGTAACGTTGTCGAAGCCGTCCGCCACATGCGCACGATCATGGGCGAGATCCGGATGCTCCGGGGTCTCGACCAGCAGGAGATGGCCGATTACGCCCGCGAGATCGAGGCCCCGGCGGAACTGGTCGTCGAGTGCGCAGAACGCGGAAGGTTGCCGGTCGTGAACTTCTCGGCCGGCGGCATCGCCACGCCCTCCGATGCTGCCATGATGATGCAGCTCGGCGCTGACGGGGTCTTTGTCGGGTCAGGGATCTTCAAGTCCTCGAGCCCCGAGCGGATGGCGAAGGCTATCGTTGAAGCGGTCAACCATTTCGATGATCCCAGGGTCATCGCGAACGTCAGCACCGGCCTTGGTGACGCCATGCCGGGCCTTGATGTCCACACGCTCCGGGACGACGAGGTGCTCCAGACCCGTGGACGCTAAGATAGGGGTCCTTGCCTTACAGGGGAACGTGAGCGAGCACATCGACGCGTTCCTCCTCGCTCTTGAACGGACGGGGCACGATGCCACGTCCGAGGTTTTTGAAGTACGGAGTCCTGCTGATCTTGCCGATTGCACGGCGCTCTCCATTCCCGGTGGGGAGTCCACTACCATCTCCCGGCTCATCGACAAGAACGATCTGCATGAACCGATACGGCAGTTCAATGGCGGGATCTTTGCAACCTGTGCCGGCATGGTCCTGATGGCAACGGAAGTTGCCGATCCCCGTATCCACCCTCTCGGGCTCATAGACATGACCGTGGACCGGAACGCTTTTGGCCGGCAGTGCGAATCATTCGAGATCGACCTTCCCCTCAATGGGCTTGACGGGGGTCCGTTCCATGCGGTCTTCATCCGGGCACCGGTAATTTCCCGGGCAGGCCCGTCACTCACCGTCATGGCACGCCTCCAGAAAGGGATCGTTGCCGTTGAGCATGGGAAGCATATGGCCCTCTCGTTCCATCCCGAACTTGGGAACGACACGAGGCTGCACGAGCGGTTCCTCAGGGCCAATAGCCTCTGACCGGTCCGCACGATCTCTTTTAAAAAATCCTTTATCTGCCCGGACTGCTATCCTTTTTCATGAATACGACTCCGCCCGGCCTTGTCGTAACAGTCCTGACACGCTTCATTGGCGGGCTGCTCTTCATGAGCGCAGTCCTCTTCATACCGGCCGGCACCCTCGAGTACTGGCAGGGCTGGGTCTACATCACTGTGCTTTTCATCCCGATGTTTGCGGTCCTGGTGTACCTTGTCAGAAACGACCCCGCACTCCTCGCACGGCGGATGCAGACAAAAGAGAAAGTAACCGAACAGAAGATCATCATCACACTCTCAGGCATATTCTGTCTTGCCTGCATAATCCTTGCCGCTCTCGACTTCCGGTTCGGGTGGTCGCCGGTACCGTTCTGGCTTGTCATCACCGCTGATATTTTTGTGTTTCTGGGATACCTTGTTTTCTTCTGGACCATCAGGGAGAACAGCTACGCCTCACGTATTATTGAAGTCGCGGCGGAACAACAGGTCATCGCATCCGGGCCCTATTCCTTTGTGCGGCACCCGATGTATGCCGGGGCGCTTTTGATGTTCCTCTTCACCCCCCTCGCTCTCGGATCGTTCATTGCATTGCTTCTGTTCCCGCCGATTCTCCTCACCATTATTCTGAGAATCAGAAACGAAGAGAAACTGCTGGCCAGGGAGCTGGACGGGTATGCTGAGTACTGCACAAAGACGCGGTACCGGCTGGTCCCGGGTATATGGTAAGGGGTATGGCGAACCCATGCCGGCCCGCGTAAAAAGCGTGGTGTGGCGGGTAGTGAAAAAAGGTCAGGCCGGGGAGGGATCGGCTATCCTTCCCATGAAGAGTATCGCGCCGGTCTCATCGTCCTGGATGAAGAAGAGGAACGGGTGGTCGGCCCGGAATACCGGTACGGGTTCCGGCTTTATTTGCGCTGATTGCAATCGTACAACAACTGCCGTTGCCGCCGCCGCCTCGGTTCCTTCCTCGTTGACGTCCACATATGCCTGGTGGATGACATCGCTGATGAAAAGGTCATTTTCGCCGCCCATCCCTGAGAAGTCTGCACGGTCGGTGAAAGCTGTCGGCATACCCATCGCAGCGAGGATTAGGCCCAGCTGATCATACTTGGTCTCCAGCTTGAACTTCGGGAAGTACATCTCGACCTGCCGGGATGTTGCCGCCTGCTGGAGCGCCGGCAGGGTCTGGGCGTCCAGGGATGTCTCAACCGGTGCCAGGCGGTCCCCTTTCGGGAGCAGGACAACCATGGAGAGCTGCCTGCCGCCTGCATGCTCGTAGGGCATTACGAGGAGCTGGAGGTCATCGGTCTCGGCATACCGGTAGATCGCGTCCTCGTCGGTCCGCTGCATCATCGGGACCTTTACTGTTTTTCCAGCTGGGGTCAGGAAGTCCTCTTCAGTTGTGTTGTTGGTATCAAACTGCTTCACCCAGGTCCCCTTGAAGTAGATGGCATTGGTGATGACCAGACGGGTGAGCGGGTCGATGGTGCCTTCTGACAGGAGATCCTTAATCTTGTCATTGGTCTGCTCTTCGACCCACCGGTTGATGGTGAGCCGGGACGGTTCGGGCTGGTTGATAAAGTCAAGGTTGGTGGCCTTTGCCCCGTAATAGCGTTCCGCATTCTCTATGTATTCCGGAAGGAACGGATAGGTCTTCTCGGCCCAGAGGGCGTTTGCAGTCCGCAGCGAATACGCTGCATCCCCGCTGTTGATTGCGGTATTGAGCCCGGCAAAACCGTTGCGGAGATCCGCCGTATCGGAGGGGAAATGGAAGACCGATTGTATCTCATCGGCAGTCTGCCCTCTGGCGCCTTCGTACGTAATCGCCAGGGCCGAGGAGATAGAGAACGGCGAGAAGAAGAGGTTGGTACTGGCAGTGTTCTCGTTTCCGAGTCGCGAGTACAGGTCGAAAGCGAACCGATTGTTGGCACTGGTGACCGCCTCCTGCGCGGTCATATCCGACGGCGTCGGGGAGATGGTGACCGGCACTCCTGGTGTGGTTGTAACCGGTGGAGTAGCAGGCTGGTCCGGAAGGGTTCCGGTACAACCGGCGATAGCGATACAGATGATGACGAATGCCAAAAGAAGGCATCCACCCATGGTTCTTGGATCCATGACCAGCTTTGCAATAATGGGGTATTATATCTGGCGATAGATGCGAGTTTTTTCGCAGTTACCGAAAGGAAACACAAGAGACCCGAAAATACGGTTATCTCCAGTCCCTCTTCATCGCCTCTGCCTTCAGATCAGCGCCCATCTTCTCGATTGCGTACCGCAGCGCTGTCCGGGGCATCTGCCGCTTGTTCTTCATGACGTACTGGAAGATCTCGTCCGTGTGCTTCCGGCTCGCTTCCTTGAGAAGCCACCCGTACCCTTTCTGTACCATATCATCCGTATCGGTCAGGAGCAGGCTCGCGATCTCCATGGATTCGTTGAGGAACTTTCCGTGTTTGGCCGGCACGATCAGCGACACTGCCGCTGCCCGGCGCATCCACCGGTTCTCCGACTGCGTCCAGCGTTTCAGCTCTTCGATAGTGTCGGGGAATTTATCGACAAAATCCCCCATCGTGTGGTTGCAGAACCCGTCACAGGATGCCCAGTTGGTGATGTACCGCTCGATCCAGTGTCGGAAAACGACAAGATCCTCCCGCTCGTACCGTGGTGCGAGAGCATGAGCCCATTCCGAGACAATGAAGGATTCCTCCATGTACCCTGACTGGTAAAGCTCCTCGCAGAGGGTGAAGATCTCTGCCTTTGGCCGGTCCCTGATCTCTTTCCAGTACTTCTTTGCCATGGCGATGACCGGGGCGGTCTTGGTGCCGTAGCAGCGGATCTCCTCTTTGAAGTACCGCTTTGCACTCTCCTGGATCGCGGGGTCGGCGATGCTTTTGAGTTCTTCTCGTATCTGGGCGATGACCGGGTCCATGCCTCAGGGTGGGAAGCAGTGGGGGATAAAAATACGGTCTGCGGGGGGTGAAGATGACGCGGGGGCTCAACACTTCTTCTGTTCGAGCACCGTCATCCGCGGATAAAACCCGAACTTCCGGTAAAAGGGAAACGCCGCTTCGTTCCCGTCCGCAACCGAGACCCGGACCCTTTGTGCTCCCTGCTTTTCGAACCATTGCAGCGCCCGGGCAATGAGGGCAGATCCTATCCCCTGCGAGCGAAAACCCGCCTCGACAAAGACAGACTCGATCTCCCCATCGAGTAATGGTGAGAGCGAGCTTACGCAGTACCCGACATGACTGCCCGAAACCGGATCCGAGGCGAGGTCGATACGGAACTGCCCGGATAATGCAAGTTTTGCAAAATGCGCCTTCCGGTCATCGAAGCCCCACGCTGAATAGACGTCCCGGAACGCCCGGGCATTTGCATAGTGGTGGTCGTTGAGCTGCTCCCAGAGCGACCGGATCTGGTCGATCTCCGCGAACCCGGTGACACTGTACTGGACATCGGGTTGTTCCATGATTGGGGCCGGGGGCATGGTTTTCACTTCTTTGCTTGCCGCTTCGTGGGGCACTCGTGGGCAGCCGCGTCATCAATCCCGAGATACTCGGCTCCCCAGGTGCAGAGTGCCTGGAGGATCGGGATGAGGGTCTTTCCGAAATCAGTAATCGTGTATTCCACCCGGGGTGGAACCTCAGCAAATACCCTCCTCTGGATAACCCCGTCCTCCTCCAGCTCCCGGAGCTGCTTGGTCAGCATCTTGGTGTTCACGCCCGGCAGTGCCCTCTGCAACTCGGAGAACCGCATCACGTTGTCGCCCAGCGCCCAGAGGATGAGCGGCTTCCATTTCCCGCCAATGACATCCAGCGCCGCCTCGACCGGGCAGTGGTAGGATTTCCCGTTCCTCGTATACATACTACTTACCTCAATGAAACTATGTTTCAAATTTACCCGTATTCCCTATATATTCAGTTAAGGTAAATTTTAGACTAATGGTTCAGATAACCCTTGCAGAAGAATAGTATGTATTCTGTCAGCATATGGCTTTCTGTCCATGGTAACAAAAGGGAGCAGGAAATCCCATTATGGAAAAACAAGAGATCTCGAACAACTTCTTCATCCCGATGCCGGTCGTGCTTGTCGGGACGCAGGTACAGGGAAAGGACAACTTCATGGCTGTGGGCTGGTGCGCCCGCGTCAACGGGAACCCGCCCATGATCGCCTGCGGGATTGCAAACAACCATCATACCCCGCAGGGAATTGCTGCGACAGAGACCTTCTCGGTGAACATCCCCTCAGCCGATCTTCTGGAGAAGACCGATTACTGTGGCATCGCCTCCGGTGCAAACACCGACAAGTCGAAGATCTTCGAGGTATTTTTCGGCTCTCTGAAGACCGCCCCCATGATCCGGGAATGCCCGGTGACAATGGAGTGCCGGCTCGTTAAGGATGTCCCCCTCCCGACACATCACCTCTTCATCGGGGAGATTGTCGGTGTATTTGCTGACCAAAAGGTGATCCAGGATGGAAAACCAAACTTCCCTGCAATCGATCCGCTCTTCCTTACGATTCCTGACAACCGGTACTGGACGCTCGGGAAGCACGCCGGCGATGCGTGGAGTGCCGGAAAGAACCCGAAGCGGTGAACCTCTTGGTAACGGTAAATGTACCGGTCAGAGCGCCCAAAAACAGAGCGTGATGGTGGTATCGTAGATGCGAATTTAAAATTATAAAAACAAACGAATTATACGATCGAACTGCGAAGAATCTATTAATGAATGCCTGCCGGGCTGCATTCCACCAGAGGGTGGACCGGAGTGGCACAAATCCGTGACTGAAAGACAAAAACCAGGAATGAAGACCATGACCACACTACTTGTTGACCAGGATCTCTGCACCCGGTGCGGGATCTGCTCTGCTGTCTGCGCAATGGGGGTTATCGACCCCGCTGATGAGAACACCCTGCCAAAAGTCAGGGAGACCAAGGCCGGCATGTGCATCCTGTGCGGGCACTGCGAAGCCCACTGCCCGACCCAGGCACTCATCGTCAATGATCGCCCGGACGAGAAGGTTCGCCTCCCGATTGGAGCGGGAACCATTCCGCTGGATGATATGGGGTATTACCTCAGGAAACGCCGGTCGGTACGGCACTACACACAAGATCCCGTGCCGAAGGAGAAGATCCTTGATCTTCTTGACATAGCCCGCTATGCTGCGTCCGGGGGTAATGGCCAGCCGGTGGAGTGGATTGTTGTTCACGACAAAAAGAAGGTTCATCGGATTGCCGAACTGACCATCGAATGGATGAAGACTCTTGTCAACTCAGACCACCCGATGAGCGGATATGTCCCGGGCCTTATCGGGGCATGGGAAAGCGGTTACGATGTCATCTGTCGCTGCGCCCCCCACCTTCTTGTTGCCACGATTCCGGAAGGCAACCCGATCGCGGTCACCGACGGTATCATTGCCATGACCCATGTCGATATCGCAGCCCCGGCATACGGGATCGGCACCTGCTGGGCAGGGTTCATTGCCATGGCCACGTGGTCCTCTGAACCACTTCAGCAGGAACTGGGCATTCCCGCGGGACGGAAGATGTCCTACGCGATGATGTTTGGCCACCCGCAGTACAAAATCTACGGCCTCCCGCGCCGCAAACCCTTGCACGTGACGTGGAAGTAATTTAAACCGGAACTACCGTTGAGGCGGAAAGAATGGAAGTCCTTGAAGCAATTCACAAGCGGCGGGCAGTCCGCCGGTACCGCCCGGAACCCGTGAGTAGGGAGGATATCCAAACAATCCTCGATGCCGCCAACCATGCCCCCTCTGCCATGAACCGCCAGCAGTGGGAGTTCATTGTTGTGACGGGGAAGAAGATCGGTGAGATGGGGGAGAGTTTTGGGAGGATCATCGCGGAGTACACGCGGAACTGGGACGCTGCACGGATGCGGGGTTCACCGTTCACCCGCGAGGAGTTTGTCCGGTTCGCGGCAACCTACGGGGGTGCTCCGGTAGTCATTGTCGTCCTGACCGATACAGCGGAGACCAGGGACTTCCAGCGGGCGAACCTCGAAAGCGCGAGTGCTGCAATGCAGAATCTCCTGCTTGCGGCAACGGCGCTTGGCCTGGGCACCTGCTGGATGACCGGACCACTGCAGGATGAAAAAGCCCTGCGCAGGATCCTCCAAATTCCTGGCGACAAGGAGCCTGTTGCCGTGACGCCGCTCGGGTACCCCGCGGAGATACCGGACGCCCCCCCGCGTCTCGACCCCTCCCTGGAACAGAAAGTCCGGTGGGTGGAATGATCCCCCTGCCGCAATCAAAAAAAAGGAGAACCAGATCATGAAAAAAGCACTTATCCTTATCGGGAGCCCCCGGAAAAAGGGCAGCACAGCAACACTTGCAGCAGAAGCAGAAAGAGCGCTGAACGAGCAGGGAGTTGAGACTACCACGATATTTCTCAACAACCTGACGATCAAAGGCTGCCAGGCCTGTTACTGGTGCAAGAAGAACGATGTCGCGGAATGCGCTGTCAGGGACGACATGCAAAAGATCCATGCGCTCATGCAGGGATCTGACGGTATCATTGTTGCAGCCCCGATTTATTTCGCCGGTGTTACGGCCCAGACCAAGCTGTGGCTTGACCGGCTCTTCCCGTACATCAGCCTGACCCTTGCCCCGAAGATGCCGGAGGGAAAGAAGGTCTCGTTCATCTTCACGCAGAACCAGCCGGATGCAACCCTGTTCGAAACACCCATCCGGACGTTCATGCATATGGTCGGGCTTACGGGCTTGTGCGTGAAGGACTCCATGCTCGGGTGCGATCTCGATGCCGGTAATAAACCGCCGGTTGAAGGCAGAACAGATCTTCTGGAGCAGGCGTACTCGATTGGGAAGAACCTGCTCCTGTAAGCCGGTATCTGCAAATTCCGGCAACAGAGCTCCTGGTGCCCCGCATTTTTTTTATAAAGACCGCCCCGATCGTTTCAGGGCTGTGAACCGGGGCCAGGATCAACGGATGCCATTATTCCGGGGAACCGGGGGCTCTCTTCTGCCCCCGCTCACGCGCACGGCGTAGTGTCCTTCCCGTTCTTCCCCGGCAGGAGCGGGACAGTGCAGATCATCTTCAGCATCCCGCTGCCGGTATTGGTGATCTGGTGCTTCTCGCACGGCATCAGCAGGAGGGCGTCGCCGGAACAGATCCGCTCTTCGCCGCTATCGGTTTTCAGCACCCCCTCCCCTTCGAGGAAGTACATCAGGTGCTCTTCCTGGTGGCCGTGGAACGAGGTGCACCCGCCCGGTGCAAACTCCATGAGCCGGAGAGCATACCGCGGGCACCCGTCATCGGCCGTGAGCAGGAAACGTGCCTGGAATCCCGAAAACCCCGGCCTGGTGATCGGTTCTGGTTGTACATCGGATGCGTGTTTGAGGATCATACACAGGGAGGTTGGCGGTGAAGGGAATAATCCTGCCGCAGGATCCGGCACAAGGGCGGGGCATGCCAGGTAATGGGAAACATTCCGATCCGGAACTGTGACTGGATCATCAGGATTAATTTATCCTGCATCCATGGTGTCTCAGAGAACCATCATGCCCCTCCAGACCTGTCCATCCTGCATCGTTGCCGCGGCCATCCTCGTCATCCTGTTCGTATCCTTCACCGGGTGCCTGCAGGAAAGTGCAGCGCCCACGCCAGCCTCCGGCACGGCTGCTCCCCCGGCACTTATCCGGTCCGACTACCAGCCCGGCGAGATCACAAGGCTTACCGGTGAAGCCCGGGAGCAGGCCAACGCCTCGCTCACCGCGATCGCAACCATCCCGGCCGGCCAGCGCACCTTCAAAAACACCGTGCTGGCTTTCGATACCGTGATGACCGATTACTCTGATGCCACCACCCCGCTCACCTTCATGGGGTATGTCCATCTTAACAAGGAGATCGCCCGTGAGGCGATGGCAGCCGAAGAAGCCTCCGCGATCTTCGGAAACGACATCTTCACCCGCCGGGACCTGTATAATGCCCTCAAAGACGGTACCCCGTCAAATTCGGAGGAGTCGCGGCTCTACGATATCACGATACGCGAATTTACGAAGAACGGGATGAACCTCCCCGATGACCGGCTTGCAAAGGTCCGGCAGATGAACGATGAACTGAGCGCCCTTGAGTCCCGGTTCTCAGCAAACCTCAACAATGAGGACTCCTTCCTCATCTTCACGGAAACGGAGCTTGCCGGTGTCCCGGCAGAGACCATTGCGGCGTTTGCGAAGAATCCTGACGGGAAGTACCGGGTGACCACCAAGTATCCCGATTATGTTGCCGTGATACAGTACGCCGACAACAGCACGACCCGGCAGGCGATGTTCATGGCATACAACAACCGGCAGGCGGAGACGAACACCCCGCTCCTCGAACAGGCGCTCATCCTCCGGCAGTCGATTGCCCGCGAACTCGGGTACCCGACATGGGCAGACTACAAGACCGACGGGAGGATGGCAAAGAACAGCGAAAACGTGAGGGTCTTCATCGACACCCTTAAAGCACCCCTCCATGAGAAGGTCCTGGCCGAGAACGCGGTCATGCTCCGGATGAAGCAGGAACAGGACTCCTCCGCCACTGCACTCGACGCGTGGGACGTCTCCTACCTGCAGGAGAAGCTTGTAAGGGAGCAGTACTCCTACGATCCGAATGTGGTGAAGGAATACTTCCCCGTGGATACGACCATCCATGGCATCTTCGGGGTGTACGGGGAGCTCTTCGGGATCGAATTTGAGGAAGTGAAGGGTGCGCCGGCCTGGTCACCCGATGTCCAGCTCTTCCGAGTGACGAACACCTCTGACGGAGTAACGGTCGGCTACCTGTACCTTGACCTCTACCCCCGCGAGGGGAAGTACGGGCACTTTGCCGCCTTCCCGCTCATCACCTCGCGGATGAAGGACGGTGCACGCTCGGTCCCGGTCATGGCGATTGTCGGGAACTTCCCGGCACCCGCGGAGGGCAAACCCGGTCTTCTGACGATGTGGGATATCGAGACGGTCTTCCATGAGGGCGGGCATGCCATGCACTTCCTCCTGACCACGGCTCCGTACGGCTCGCTCGGGGGGTTCAATACCGAACTCGACTTTGTCGAGACCCCCTCGCAGTCCCTTGAGGAGTGGGCCTGGGACCCGGCGGTCCTCTCCTCCCTGTCGGGCCATTACGCCAACTCTTCGCAGAAGATCCCGCCCGAACTCCTTGACCGGATCATCGCGGCCCGGGATGTCGGCGCCGGTCATTACTACGCCCGGCAGGTGGCAAATACCATCGAGGACACGACGTTCCATACGGCCGATGGGCCGGTCGATGTCACCAACGAGTCCCGCAGGATTTACGCGGAGATGACCGGCATCCCGCAGCCCGAGGGCATCCACCACCCGGCGTCGTTCAGCCACCTCATGGGCGGCTATGATGCAGGGTACTACGGGTATCTCTGGTCGAAGGTGTACGCGATGGAGATCACGGGCGAGTTCAAACGGGACGGGATGACCAACCAGACCACCGGCATGCGGTACCGGCAGGAGATCTTAAGCAAGGGGAACATGCAGGATGGCGGCGTGCTCCTGTTCAATTTCCTTGGCCGTGAACCGGGGCCCGGGGCGTTTTATGAACGCCTCGGAATCCGGCAGGAATGAGGGGGAAGCCCGGCAAACGGGTACGATGGGGCAAAAGAGATCTCTTCCCGCTGCCGGCCCCTGCGATGGCATCCGGTTTACCGTAAGGGCAGCCGGGTCCGCATCCCCGAACGGCGGCACCCGGTGGCCCCTCTCCATGGCGGGGATTGTTTTATGTCCTCAAATGCCGGCAGGTAGTATATGGACAAAACGCAGGCCACCTCCCCCAACCCTGATCCGAAGAAGACCGTTGTCACGTTTCTCATCCTGACGGTATTCTTCTCGGGGATATTCTGGTACCTGACTGCAACGACCCCGCTCGTGAAAGAGAATGCCGGCATCCTGACCCTGTATGCGGTCGGTGCCATGTGGGGACCCACGGCTGCCGCGATTGCGACCCGGCTCATCTGGCAGAGGAACCTTGCCGGGTTTGGGCTTCGATTGGGCGATCCGAAATGGCTTGCGGTCGGGATCCTTCTCCCCATAGGGGCCGGCCTCATCATGTTCGGCTCGGCATGGATAACAGGGATCGCCCCGTTCAGCACGGAGGGGGCAGCAGGGGTGTTTGCCCTCGCGTTCCTCCCCGCGTTCCTTTCTGCCATTGCGTTCAATCTCTTTGCTGCCGCGGGCGAGGAGTTCGGCTGGCGGGGCTTTCTTGTCCCGGAGCTTGCCCGGTTCATGGGGTTTACGGAGCTTGCACTCATCTCGGCGGCCATCTGGACCGCCTGGCACTTCCCGGTGATGTTCGCTGGTACCTATCACGGGGCCGGGTCCATCTGGTACTCGCTTGCGGTCTTCGTCCCCTCGGTTATGGGCGCGGGCGTAATCCTTGCATGGCTCCGGCTTGCTTCGGGGAGCGTCTGGGTTGCCGTCCTCTTCCACGGGTTCTGGAACTACTTCATCCAGCAGTTCTACCCGCTGCTGACCACGACGACCGAATCGGGGCAGGCGATGCTGGGTGAGTTCGGGTGGTTCTGCGCAGTCTTCTACGTGGCCCTTGCGCTGGTCTTCTGGCACTTCCGCGACCGGCTCCCGAAGCTGCCGGCCGATGGGGTCTGAACCCATTTTTTGCAGGGTCGGTTGAATCGCTGCACGGATCAAAACGAATTTTTTGTCCGGCCTGAGGGCACGTCCGGCACCCCCCGGCCTCCCGCTCCGTCGTGACCATGCCCGGATTTTTGTCACATCGTGATGCAACTGTAGCATGTACATGCTACTCGCGCATGATTATGTTACACGCGGTTGTCCCGATTGAATCTGTGCAAGCCGCAACGCGAGGCTGCCCGCTGCGGTGATGCGGTACTGCATCCGCTTCCGGTCCGTTCCCCTGCTGTGGCATTCCTCGATCAGCCCCCCGGCTGTCATGGTCCTGAGGATGTTTGAGAACGTGCCCTGCGTCAGCTCGTACTGCACGGCCGTCCTGGGTTCGGAACTCCCCGCAGTGCCCGGCTGCGCTGCCCCCCGCTTCACCCCTCGCGTCCTCTTCGGGACATAGTACGCCGCAACCTGGTTGTAGAGGTACGAGCGGGACAGGCTGGTGACCGGATCCTCCATTGCCTTCTCCGGCCGGCGTGCAAGCGATTCGAGGACCAGCAGGTAGTTCCTGTTTGCCACAACAGCTGCAACCGGAATCCCCGGCACCCCGAACTCCGCCTGCTCCTCCATCCCTCCCGGGCCGGGCAGCGTGTATCGGGTCTTTGCCCCCACCCAGAGCGAGAGGTGAAAGAAGGCCATGCAGAGATCCTTTGGCCCGCCCGAGAGGTCGAACGTGAGCCGTGCACCCGGGTGCTCTTCAAGAATCCGGAAGAGGGCATCCCGGGCAGTCTCCAGGACGGGTGGCGTGATGAACCCAAACGAGACCGGGATCTTCAGTGCCGCGGCATGGGCCCGGACCTTCGCAACGGCAAGGGGGTGACAACTCCCATGGGTGCGCAATCATGAAATGGAGATTTTTGCCTGCGGGCAACGGGTCGTACGATGCTGTTGAGATACCCGGTTGCCCATCCACCCGTACTACCGCCCTGCCGGGAAAAAAGAAGATCCGGCAATCATATTATCAGGTTCCCAAAAGCCCGCGGATAAAAATCACCGATGAACCAAAAATCCTCTTACCTGCCGAACCCGAGCAGTTTTTTGATCTTTTTCCAGAGCGAACGCTTTGGCCGCTCGCAGAACGGCAACCCCCCCTTCTGCACATGGACTGCCCGGCACTCGTCGCAGAGCGTATAGCGCCGGCAGGTTTTTTTCGGGCAGGGGCAGTCCAGCCGGATCTCGGGAGGCATTGTGACATACCTTGCGCCTGCGGTGCTTAATTCTTTGGGCTCGCTGCAAACCCCATCTTTTGAGGGAGCTCGCGTGTCCATGCAGCGATGGCGTCCCAGTCGCGGAAATCTCCGGTCGGGACTTTCAAAAGCGAGGTGAGGCCCCGTTCGATAAAGGAGAGCAGTTTTACGTCAAGCGCCCCGGAGAACATCGTTACCGCAACCAGCGTTTTGGGCTCCAGTGCCGCACCAAGCTGATCAGTGAAGGTCTTCACCTCTCCGGTCTTCGGGTACACCGGAGCGATCCCTGCCGTGAACGCAGCCACCGGCAACCGTGCCAGCGCGTCCTTGTGGCGTGAGACGAATGTGGACAGATCGCTCATCACGCTGCCGGTATAGACCGGCGCACCGATGACGAGCGCATCATACCCTTCAAGCGAAGAAACATCCTTCATTTCAATAACGATTGCCACATGGCCCATGGCCTGCAGTTCCTTTGCGATCGCTCTTGCGATCCCTGCAGTCGATCCTTTCTTTGATGCATAAGCAACAAGAACCCGTGCCGGCATACCAGTCCCTCACCGGTGAGTATGGAGCGGCCGGGTTATAGATATTGCCGGTGCCTGAGGCCCGTATCCGGCTCGTGTACCCGCCCGACCACAAAAGAACTAACCGTGTGCATCCCACGGATCCTGACACGAGGTGATGATCTCCCGATGACGCTGAATTCAAAACCCCCCCCGTATATCCTCCGAGAGGCAACCGCTGCCGATATCCCCACCCTCGCCCGCCACCACCGCCGCATGTTTGAAGAGATCCGGCATGCCGGGCATGAACCGGTTGATCCCGCCCGGATGGCCGCTGTTGAAAAGGCATATGCTGACAAACTGGATCGTGAACTGAAGACCGGCACCTGTTCTGCCTGGGTTGTGGAGCGTGAAGGGATCATCGCAGCAAGCGGGGGCATGAGCCGGTTGCAGAACGTGCCGGTGCCGGAGGATTTGGGGTGTACTGTTGCACTCCTGCACAGCGTCTATACAGAACCCGGACACCGGCGCCGGGGATGTGCCGGCATAATTGTCAGGGCTGTACTCCTGCATTGTCAGCACGAGGAAATTCACCGCGTACAGCTGGTGGCAAGCGATGCGGGACTGCCCCTCTATGCGGCAAACGGCTTTTCCCTCATTCCGAATATGATGAGGCGGTTCCTTCCCTGATTTCCTTTCCTGGAAATGCCCGATTAAAAAAAACGGCTCTGACCGTATATCGGAGAGATTATCTGGAATCCCGCCAGAACCTTTGCATACGAATATGAGGTCTTTTTATGGCAACTGATCCTGTCTGTCTGGCAATCGTTGATGAGGATGATGCACAGTATACCGCCACGTACAGGGACCAGAACTATTACTTCTGCTGCAACTGGTGCAAACAACAGTTCGAGGAGAACCCGAAGCGGTACTCCCGGCTTGCGACTGATGTCAGCGTTGACCTGATGCAGGCGAAGTGAACACTACCGGGCGGGTAATACGGCCTGTCCGGCCTTATTTTCGCGTCCGTGGATCCCGCAAAACGAGCGGATAGCATTTTATTCCCCGGCGGGCAGATACAAACACAACAATCCCGAAATGCCGGCACCCTGGAATATGCTATGAATCCCAAAGACGATCCGTATCTTTCAAAAGCCCATGCCAATGCAGAGATCCTTGACCGGAAGATCAAAAAACTGGGCGTACTGGCCGGTCCCATCCGGGAAAATCTCCCGGTCATGACCCGGTACCAGGACTTCTGGAATGGGGCAAAAGAGATCACGGCACTCTTCAAAGAGCTCAAACCGCTCAAAAAGAGCGACCGCGATCTTCTCTGGAACCGGTTCAATGATCTCTGCCTTGAAGTAAAGGAGCACCAGAAGACCGGGTACGGGGCAATGGAACCCCTCTCGAAAGGGCACCGGGATGAGATCCTGCAGCTTGCCGAACAGGCACAACTCCCCAAAGACATGCAAAATGCGGATATCAATGATCTCGTAGAGCGTGGGAAGGTGCTGAAAAATGCCGGCGACATGCTCGGGAAGTTCAAAGTTGAGATGATTGCACAACACAAGAAAGCCTGTTTTGACGCCATCCAGCGTATCCGCAAGACCCACGATGCAGCGTGGGGAGGGGTGGGTGCGGGAAAGCCAAAACCGCGATCGGAGACGCTCATCCGGGCCCGGATGAATCTTGAAGCCAATTACGAGCGTCTCAGAAAAGCCCGGGGCGCTCTTGAGAATTTCCAGATCGGCAGGGATCATATCCGAACCTTTCTGTCCACCGCCCGGGATCCGGTGAAGACGGCCTCGGCACAAACGCAGCTTGCAGAGACCGAGGCCCGGATTACGGATATTTCAGCAGGCATCCGGAAGCTGGAGCGGTGGATTGCTGAAGATGAGCAGATCCTCAAAGGGCAGTAACCAGCGCGGCAGGCCGGCGTAGTGGCAGGGTGCCTGCCGGCAGTATTTCCCCTGCCCGGTTTTCATTCTTCTTTGAGGACTCCAGAAAAATCACGTAAGCCCGGGTGCCGGGGTGACCCCCCGCTTCTTTATGCGGGCTGAATAAACGATGAGTGCCAGCTCGCCATCCGGGGTGATGCTGTACAGTTTTCCCCCTTCATGTGCCGGATCGCTCTCATGCCGGACAAGATTCCCGCTGATGAGATGTGCAAGGATGGATGAGAAATTCTCAAACGAAAGCTCGTGGCCGGCGGGATCCCCGTCAGGACTCTGAACCGGGATCTGCCATGCCCGGGTCTCCGAGAAGAGCGTCTCTTCGGGGATGAGCAGCGTATTCTTCCGGCCGTGCACCTGCCCGCGGAAGAGGATGGCCAGGATGACGAGGTTGTGCGGGTTGGCTGGCAGGAATTTCATGGGCAGGGTCGGGACCGGTACCCGCCGGGGCGGGGAGTTCCCAAACGCGTAGTAACAGTCGCCTTCAACCCAGAGCGCCATCGAGAAGAGTCCCAGCGAGAGCCGTTTTGGCCCGGCTGAGATGTCAAACGAGTACCTGGCCTCTGGATGATCGCTGAAGATCCCAAGAACCGGGTCGCGGATAGCGTCGAAAGCTGCCCCGTCGATCGTGACCAGCGAACAGGATATATTGCGGGATACCGCGATGGCATTGACCTCATCGACTGCATTGCGGATATCGCACTTCCACATTCGTTTCCGTGCATCGTCGCGGGCCGAATTGGTGTACACCTCTTTTTCTGCAAAGACGATGGTGTGCGTGACGGAGCAGAGCTCAAGAAGGAGCGCAGGATAGGTTTTGTGGATGCTGTCCCCTGCGCTGATGATGAGAAAATGCTCCCCGGGATCCATGGATAGTATCGGGCGTAAGACGATAAAAGCGCTGTCCGGTATCCCGGAAAAAAAGGTGGATTAGATGAAGATCGGCGCAAGCACGAGCGTCAGCGTAGCGAGAAGCTTGATGAGCACGTGGAGCGACGGGCCGGCGGTGTCCTTGAAGGGGTCGCCGAGCGTGTCACCGATGACGGCTGCCTTATGGGCTTCGCTGCCCTTGCCGCCATGGGCACCGGTCTCGATGAATTTCTTGGCATTGTCCCATGCACCACCGCTGTTGTTGAGGATGAGTGCAAGGAGGATACCGGTGATGGTTGCGACCATGAGGAAGCCGGCAAGGGCTTCGTACTTCATGGTGATACCGATGACGACCGGGAACGCGATCACAAGGAGGCCCGGAACAACCATGTTCCTGAGAGCGCCCTGGGTTGTGATGTCGATGACCGCTGCATAGTCCGGCTTCTGGGTTCCTGCCATGATGGCGGGGTTCTTGAACTGGATGCGGACGGCATCGATCACGGACTGTGCGGTCTTGGAGACTGCCCGGATGGCGAGACTTGCAAAGAGGAAGACGAGCATTGCGCCGAGGAGTGCCCCGACAAAGACGTCCACGCTTGCCAGGTTGACGACATCGAATGCCTTGCCGGTGAGCTTGGCAATGTCAGCCATGTAGGCGTTGAAGAGCAGGAATACCGCGAGGGATGCACTGCCGATAGCGTATCCCTTGGTGAGTGCCTTCGTTGTGTTGCCGGCTGCATCGAGCTTGTCCATGCGGTTCCTGACTTCGTCAGGTGCCTGGCTCATCTCGACAATACCGCCTGCATTGTCTGCGATGGGGCCGAAGGTGTCCATGGTGAGGACATAGGCACAGACCATCAGCATACCGATGGTTGCAACGGCAGTACCGTAGAGGCCGCCGTTCGGGATACCGGTCATGGTCCCGCACCAGTACGAGAGCAGGAGCGAGATGCCGATGAGGACTGCGGGAATTGCGGTGGTTTCGAGACCAACGGAGAACCCGGTGATGATGTTGGTTGCGGCTCCGGTCTCTGATGCGTCAGCAATCTCCATTACCGGGCGGTAGTGGTGGTCGGTATAGTAGAGGGTGACCCTGAGGAAGGCAACGGAGAGTGCGATACCAACGAAACCTGCAAGGACGAAGTAGATCCAGTTGGCGGTTCCTGGTGCGAGGAGCCAATAGACTCCGCCAGCAAGGAAGACCGCCGAGATGATGGCGGTGATGTAGTATCCGCGGTTCATGGCGTCCATCGGGTCGGCACCGTCTTTGCCCTTGACAGAGAGGATACCGATCATGCTCGCGAGGAGACCGAGCGAACACATGACGATGGGGAAGAGGATACCGTTGACCCCGAAGATGGGGAAGAGCGCGACACCGAGGATCATTGCACCGATGTTCTCGGCTGCTGTTGACTCGAAGAGGTCAGCGCCACGGCCGGCACAGTCCCCGACATTGTCGCCGACAAGATCTGCGATGGTGGCCGGGTTCCGGACATCGTCTTCAGGGATACCGGCTTCGACCTTGCCGACAAGGTCTGCACCGACATCAGCGGCTTTCGTGTAGATACCGCCACCGAGCTGGGCAAAGAGTGCCACGAACGAGGCACCGAAGGCGAACCCGATGACAACGAACGGGGTGTGCATCGGATCTGCACCGAGCGCGATGTACGTCAGCGAGACACCGAGGAGCGACATCGAGGTGATGATCAGCCCGGAGATGGCCCCGCCGCGGAACGAGAAGTCAAGTGCCTTCCCGTCGCTGGTCTGGGCTGCGGCTGCCGTGCGGATGTTGGTCCGCACCGCAATCCACATGGCAACGACACCGGCGATGGCACTGCATGCAGCACCGACGATGAACGCCGCTGCTGTTGCAAGGGCAAGGTCACCCTGTCCGGTGAAGTAATACACCGCAAAGATCACCACAGCAAATACGATGGTGAGCACGGCGATAGTCGAGTACTGACGCTTGATGAATGCTTCCGCACCCACCCGGATCGCATCGGAGACCTCGCGCATCTTGGGCGTTCCCTCGTCCTGTGAGAGGAGATTACGCGTAAGGATTGCAGCAAGACCCAGAGCGATGATGCATATTGCAATAACGATGAGTAATACTTGATCGATCATTCCATGACCTCCCCGTTGTGCCATAAGGGGTACTGCAGACCGGTGGTACGAAACGTATTGACCGCACGAGACGGTACCGCCGGAAGAGGACCCGGATAACACCCCAGGTATGATATACTGGTATCGGCAGACACCTGCCAGACCGGAACCAAAGGAGGGTGCAACGGCTCCCGGGAATTTCCCTGAATACTCCCACAACCCATCCTATGAGATCATTAGTGCTTTTTTCGAACATTAAACTTTTATCTTGACATTCCCGTTTTGCACCGCATTCTGGTGCAGTCTGGTGCATTTTCGGGAAAAATGGTGGGTTTTTGCCCGATTTTGCATATGCGGGGACATCTCCTGCGGATCGATCGCGCACAATTCAATATGATTAATAATGAAAAATTCCAATAATCATCCCGGGAGGGTATCTGGTGCAAATCGCGCAGCTGTTAATATTTCTCATCCTGTTTCCACTCATCGCCGCGTTCTTTTTGCTGATTGCAAAAAAAGACACAGAACGTGAATGGATCGTCAAACTGTCAGCACTGGCCATCGGGATTGTCAGTGTGTACCTGCTCATCACAACGTATGATAAGGGGACGTTGCTGATATCAGCCATTCCGGCAGAGCCGACCGGCCTTGTCATGTTCATCCTCGAGATGATCATTGCCGTCTATATCCTGTATCTGGGTATCACGTACAGGCGGTGGCTCGTTGTCGGGCTCATCCTTGTCCAGTCCGTGATGATGCTGTACTTTGAACTGGTCTATTCCCATTCAGTTCATATCCAGGCGAACCTGTTCAGCGATGAATTATCGGTTATCATGGCCCTGATCATCGGGATCATCGGCAGCCTGATCTGCGTCTATTCGCTCGGGTACATGAAGTTCTTCCACGAACACCACCCCGAGATGCCGGACAAGCGCCCCTGGTTCTTTGGAATATTGTTCCTCTTCCTGTCTGCAATGTTCGGGCTGGTCTTCTCCAACAATATCATCTGGGTTTACTTCTTCTGGGAGGTAACCACGCTCTGTTCCTTCCTCCTGATCGGGTACACGAAGACCGATGAGGCAACCAACAACGCCTTCCTAGCCCTCTGGATGAACCTGCTCGGCGGCATCGCGTTTGCCGGGGCTATCATCTGGCTTGCGATGTTCGGTAACGGCATGATGGGACTTGATGCACTCACAACCAGCGGAAAAGTCATTGCGCTCGTCCCCGCGGCTCTCATCGGCTTTGCCGGGCTCACCAAGGCAGCCCAGCTCCCGTTCTCCGCATGGCTGGTCGGGGCAATGGTTGCACCAACCCCGGTATCGGCACTCCTGCATTCGAGCACCATGGTCAAGGCCGGTGTCTATATCCTTGTCCGGTTTGCCCCGGTCTTTGATGCCACGGTCACCGGGTACCTGATAGCCATGGTGGGGGCGCTCACGTTCCTCATCGCCTCAGGGATAGCGATATCCCAGTCGAATGCAAAGCGGGTGCTTGCATATTCCACCATTGCAAACCTCGGCCTCATCGTTGCCTGTGCCGGCATCGGAACCTACGAGGCGATCTGGGCAGCGATCCTCTTGATTGTCTTCCATGCGATCGCAAAGTCGCTCCTCTTCCTTGCAACCGGAACCGTCGAGCACCGGATCAAGAGCCGGGAGATCGACGACATGAACGGGCTTATCGTCCGGATGCCAAAGATCGCCGCAATGATGGTCATCGGCATTGCAGGAATGTTCCTGCTGCCATTCGGGATGCTCATCTCCAAGTGGGCAGCAATCCGGGCATTCATCGATGCGCCGTATGGCTTCCTGTTCATCATCATCCTCGCGTTCGGGAGTGCCATGACGCTCTTCTTCTGGGCCAAGTGGATGGGCAAGATCATCACCGTCACCACCGACAGCCAGAATATCGAAGGTGAGGTTGACAAAAGCGAATGGGCAGCCCTTCTCTGTCTTGCCGGGCTCTCGTTTATCACCACGCTCCTCTTCCCGATGCTCTCGATCCATCTCCTCGAGCCGTTCCTCATGGCAAACTACGGCAATGTGGCCCGGCTCTCGCAGGACAATATCATCATCATGATCCTGATGCTCTTCCTCCTGATGCTGATGCCCCTGAGTATCCTGCTGCCAAAGCACAAACACCGGCATCTCGCCCCGTACATGGGCGGCAGGACAACCACGAGTGACATGCGGTTCTCCGGCTCGCTTGGCGTCCAGAAAAAGACCGTGCTCTCCAACTACTACCTCCAGGACTGGTTCGGTGAGAAGAGACTGAAGAGCTGGGGAATCTGGCTCTGTTCGGCCATCATCTGTATCATGGTCCTGTCGGCCGTCCTCAAAGGGGTGATCCTGTGATCGACATCCTCATGGCCATCGTCTTTATCCTGGTGGCACCCGTCATCGGCGGCCTTGTTGCCGGTATCGACCGGAAGATCACCGCCCACATGCAGGGCCGGGTCGGCCCCTCGATCTTCCAGCCGTTCTACGATGTCGGCAAGCTCTTCGAGAAGGAGAACGCCGTCGTGAACGAGACCCAGATCTTTTACGCGGTCTGTTACATCATCTTCATGGCCTTCACCGGAGCGCTCTTCTTTGCCGGCGGCGACCTGCTGCTCGTCATCTTTGCGCTCACGCTTGCCCAGGTATTTCTGGTCCTCGGTGCCTTTGCCGCAAACTCCCCCTACAGCTACATCGGGGCAGAGCGCGAACTGCTCCAGATCATGGCCTACGAGCCGATGGTTATCTTAACCGCAGTCGGCATGTTCGTTGCCACCCGGAGTTTCAATGTCTCCGAGATCGCAACCACAACAATACCCGTCGTGCTGCTCATCCCGGGCATCTTCCTTGGTTTCCTCTATACGCTGACCATCAAGCTCCGCAAGTCCCCGTTCGATATCTCCACCTCGCATCACGCCCACCAGGAGATCGTCAAGGGTGTTACCACGGAGTTCTCCGGCCCGTCGCTGGGCCTCATCGAGATCACGCACTGGTACGAGACCGTCCTGTTGCTCGGGCTCCTGTACCTCTTCTTTGGCTGGAACCCGCTCCTCGCGGTTGTGGCCATTGTCGTCCTCTATCTCATCGAGATCCTCATCGACAACACGAACGCCCGTGTGCGGTGGCAGTTTGCCGTGAAGAGCGCGTGGCTCGTTGCCCTCATCGTGGGAGTAATCAACCTTGCCATCCTGTACTTCCTCTCAGGAGGTGTACCATGACTTACCTTGCAAAGTCCCCCTGGATCATCCACTACGATGCATCGAGCTGCAATGGCTGCGATATCGAGATCCTTGCCTGCTTAACCCCCATGTATGATGTCGAGCGGTTCGGGATCATCAACACCGGCAACCCCAAGCATGCCGACATCTTCGTGGTCACCGGCTCCATCAACGAGGCCAACCGCGAGGTCATCCAGAACATCTACAACCAGATGCCGGACCCCAAAGTCGTGGTAGCGGTCGGTATCTGCGCCTGCTCGGGCGGGGTCTTCCGGGAATGCTATAATGTGGCCGGCGGGATTGACAAGCTCATTCCCGTGGACGTGTACGTGCCCGGCTGCGCAGCCCGCCCCGAGTCGATCATCGACGGGATCGTGACGGCGCTGGGCATCCTTGAGGAGAAACGGACAAAAAATGTCCATTCCCCGCAGGTTACTGACAACGGACGTGCAGAACATCCCAAAAGGCACGCAAAAGGAGGTGCAGAATGATGGAACCCCAGACGATCGTCCCGATCACTGTCGGAGAGGTTGTACAAAAAGCTGAACAGGCAAAGAAGGACGGGTGCCGTCTCGTCCTGATCAGCTGCACGAAGATCGATGAAACGTTTGAGATCATCTACACGTACGAAAAGGATCTCAAACTGACAAACTATCGCATCACCGTAAAACAGGATGATGAGATCCCAAGCATCTCCGGAATCTACTGGGGCTCGTTTGTGTACGAGAACGAGATCCACGACCTGTACGGGATCCACGTGAAGGGCATCAACATCGACTTCAAGGGCACGTTCTACAAGACTGCGATCAAACACCCGTTCAGTGTCACCATAACAAAGGAGGGCGACGCATGACAAAACAGATAACCGTCCCGTTCGGCCCGCAGCACCCGGTACTTCCGGAACCTCTCCACCTCGATCTCGTGCTTGAAGACGAGAAGGTCGTGGATGTCATCCCAACCATCGGGTATGTCCACCGCGGTCTTGAGAAACTCGTGGAGAAGCGGGAGTACACCGAGTATGTCTTCATCGCCGAGCGCATCTGCGGGATCTGCTCCTTCATCCACAGCCAGACCTACGTGCAGGGCATCGAGCAGATCATGGGCCTCGAAATCCCTGAACGGGCGGAGTACCTCCGCACCATCTGGGGCGAGTACTCCCGTCTCCACTCGCACCTCCTCTGGCTGGGGCTCTTTGCCGACTCCATGGGATTTGAGAGCGTCTTCATGAATGCCTGGCGTCTCCGGGAGCATATCCTTGACGACCTCGAATCCACCACGGGCGGCCGGGTCATCCAGGGCGTCTGCAAGGTAGGCGGGGTCCGCAAGGATGTCGCCCCCGAGAAGCTCGACGAGATGCTCAAAGGGCTCAAAAATCTTGAGCACGAGCTCAACGAACTCAACAATGTCTTCCTGTTCGACCAGTCCATGAAACACCGGCTTAAGGGTATCGGCAAGCTCAGCAGCGAGGATGCGTATCAGCTCGGGGCGGTTGGCCCAACCGCCCGGGGAAGCGGCCTTGCCATTGATATCCGTGAGACCGGGTACGGGGCTTTTGGGAAGATCAACTTCAGACCGGTGGTCGAGCACGGCGGGGACAGTTATGCCCGCTGCGCTGTCCGGGCAAAGGAGATGTTCACCTCGATCGATATCATCGAGCAGTGCATTAAGAAGATCCCCGACGGCCCGGTGGACATGAAGGTGACCGGCGCACCGGACGGCGAATACTTCAGCCGGACCGAGCAGCCCCGGGGCGAGGTCATCCACTATATCAAGGGCAACGGGAAGAAGAACCTTGTCCGGCACCGGGTGAGGACGCCGACGTTCACCAACATCCCGCCGCTCGTCACGCTCCTCAAAGGCTGCGAGCTTGCGGATGTGCCGGTGATTGTTTTGTCAATCGATCCCTGTATCGGTTGCGCGGAGAGGTGAGATGCGATGTCCGTATTCCAGATGACAAAGACGGTACTAAAAAGCCTCTTCTCCCGCCCGGCAACCCTGATGTACCCGGCAAAACCGGCCAAGAAGACCGCCAATACCCGCGGTCACGTGGAGATCGACCCGGCAAAATGTATCACCTGCAAGATGTGCCAGCGCAAGTGCCCGACGCAGGCAATTGAGGTTGATAACAAGATAAGGACCTGGCAGATTGACAATATGCGCTGCGTGGTCTGTGCAATCTGTGTGGATACCTGTCCGACAAAGTGCCTCACCATGGACACCCAGTACCGCCCGGCCATGACCGCCCGGGGCGGACTTGAGAAGTTCACCGTGGCCGGGCCAAAGAAGAAGGAACCGGCAGCAGCACCTGCGGAAGGCACAAAACCGGCAGAGAAGAAAGAATAATCTCCTTTTATTTTTAGGCAAACGAGAACGTCTCGGGAACGAGCGTCTGCAAATCGACCACAACCGCGAGCGCCGGCGTCGGGTTCACGTTCATCTGCTTCTGGAACTTGGTCTGGGACTGCCAGGTTCCGGCATTGATCCCGAGCACGCCCCGGTAGGTGGTGATCCCCTTGATGTGGACATGGCCGGTGTGCAGGATCTCGGGGAGCGGGTCGATGATGAGCCGGTCGGTCTTCCCTGCGGCAATCGGCGTCCTGCGCCCGTACGCCGGGGCAAGGTGGCGCCGGATGAGCATCTCCTCCATCATCTGGCCGCTCTTATCGTAGGACGCCCCGGGGATGAGGCCGATCATGTCATCGATGGATCTCCCGTGATACATCAGTACCCGGACGCCCTGGATGCGCACGAGGGCCGGGTTCTCGACAAGGACGCAGTTGTCGGGGAATTTTTTCGTAAACTGCGGGGGGAGGACCGGCTGGGGCTCGGCGCCCCGGACAACATCGTGGTTGCCCGGCGAGACGATGATCTTCATGCGGGACGGCAGGTCGCGCATCATCGAAGCAAACGCATCGTACTGTTCGTAGATGTTCCTGATGGTGAGTTCCTGTTCCTGCCCCGGGTAGATACCGATCCCGTCCACGAGATCGCCGGCAATCAGAAGATACCCGAAGTCATTGTCCGAGAGCCAGTCGGCGAACCGTTTCCAGCTCTCCTCTAAGAAGGTGTCGCTTCCCACGTGGACATCGGAGATGAAGACCGCCTTTCCCGGCTTCTCGCTCTTGTAGGGCGCATTATCGATCCGGATGTCGGGCCGGTACAGGATCTCGGCAAAGAAGAGCTTTCCATCGCTTGAGAGCTTGCCCTTGACCCCAATCACCTCATCGTGGATGATCTTCTCGGCATCGGCAAAGGCCGGCCGGTCTTTACGGAAGAGCACGGAGATAGAAGATGAGGTATCCTCGATCTCGGCGATACGGTGCCCGTTCTTTGTTGTACTGACGTCAACGACCATCCCGATGACCGTGCACTCTTCCTGCCGGTACCGGGTGCTCTTGGTGAGTGCCTCGATGGGCATGGCGCCGGCCCGTGCCCGGATCATGCCCCCGAGCCGGCTGTACCGGTCGCGGAAGTAGTGAAGGTAATCGCTCGTCCCGTTCACCGCGCCCGAAGTACCGGCGATGCCGGATACCACTTCAACCTCGGGTTCGATGTCGAACCGCGTGCCGTCCCGCGTGGGGCGGACCCCGGGGATGTGCTTTGCGGAGACGACAATGGCATCTTTTGGGACATTGGCGATGATGCGTTCGATCAGGTCCTCCTCGTCCTGTTCCAGGATATAGCGCACCACTTCCGGGTGCACCTGGAGCTTGGTATCGAGGAACCGGTGCGTGATCGCCTTCGCATCGAGCATACCCGGAATATCGGCGGCAGAGAAAATATAGGCTGTTGTTCGCGCACGGGAAAGATAACCCGGGGCTATGGAAATCGGGGACGGTCGTAGCCGGTACCCGTGCCGTGCTCTGCTGCTGACAAAGTACACCGCCCGACCCCCTGCATGCCATCGCCCGAAAAGATCCGGCAATCTCCGGTGTGAAATCGGCCGGTTTTCCTGCCGGTGTTCCACTGGCCCTGAGGGGGGTCGGGCGGTGTACTTATGCAGATGAACCTTCCAGCACTGGTGCAACACGGGCGTTTTTTACGATGGTATCCTGCCGGCAGATCTAAAGCCAGCGAAACTCAATGTACACCGCCCGACCCCCCAATGCAGCGGCCGGCCGGCAGGCTTCATTACCCGACCACGACATATCTTCTCTCCGCAAACGGAGCCATCCCATTGCTCACTGAAATCCTCTCAACGCTGGCGCTCGGCTTTCTCATCGGCCTGACCGGAGCCCTCGCTCCCGGCCCGACGCTGGTTGCCACCATCAACGCCTCCCTTGCCGGGAACTGGACGGCCGGTCTCAAGGTCTCGCTTGGGCATATCATCATCGAGACAGGGATCTTCTTTTTGATCATCCTCGGTCTTGCCAGCATTGCCGCACCCTATACCACGGCGATTGCCGTCATCGGGGGGATCGCGCTCATCCTCTTCGGGGTCATGACCATCAAAGGCAGCCGGGCTGCAACCCTCTCCGCTGCCCCGGCGCAGGTGGCTGCCAGCCCGTACCTGGCCGGGTTTCTTACAAGCGCTGCCAACCCCTACTTCTGGATCTGGTGGCTCTCGGTGGGAAGCGCCCTCCTCATCTCGTCCCTTGAAGGCGGGCTCATCCTCGCCGTGGCCTTCATGGCCGGCCACTGGGGTGCAGATACCGCGTGGTTCACCTTCGTCTCCACCAGTGTTGCGAGGGGCAAAACGATCCTGTCGGATGCAACCTACCATCACATCATGGCAGCCTGCGGGGTTTTCCTCATCATCTTTGGCCTGTACTATCTCGCTGGCCCCCTCCTCTCCCGCTGAAGCGAATCCCGCATGGTTAATGTGGAGGGGATCCAACACTATACCAGAACTATCAGGACGATCTCATGGCCGATCCCGCACCACCCCGCGAACCACCCACTCTCATCTCGCAGTTCCGCTCAAGCGACCACTGGGCAGTCTCGCTTGCCCGCGATCTTCTCTGGGTTGTTGCGGTGGTTGGCAGCATCGCCCTTCTCCTCTGGCTTGCATGCGGCACCTGGCCCGCCGTTGTCACCATCGAGTCCGGCAGCATGATCCCCAACATGAACATCGGGGACCTTGTGGTGGTGGTCGAGAAGGACCGGTTCGGGGAACTCCAGACCTGGGATGACGGCAAAGCGTCCGGGTACCAGAAGTTCGGGGACTACGGGGACGTGATCATCTACCGGCCGAACGGGGTCACGGACATGTGGGCGTCGGTGGGGCTCCTCCCGCTCTCAAAGCAGCACCCGATCATCCACCGGGCCATAACGTGGGTTGATGCGGGCGAGCCCGTGCCCTCCTACATCAACATTTACCGGGGGGCGATCACCCCCGCGGGATACCTCCCTGTCACGGTCAGCGGCGAGACTGCGGATGGGTTTAGTATTCTTACCGTCACCGGGAATACGGGGATCCTTCCCAACGAGACCCGGACAACCCGCGATGTGACCTGGCAGACGCCGCTTGGAACGTATGTCCTGCCCGCAGACAGCCTGGTGAAAGATTACGGGTATGTCCGCGACACGGAGACCATCGCAACCCATGGCGGGTACATCACGAAGGGCGACAACAACAACTTCAGCGACCAGGGCTACCTGACCATTGACGGTATCGGGAGCGTTGAACCGGTCGAGAAGGACTGGGTCATCGGAAAAGCCCTCTTCACGGTCCCGTATGTCGGGCTCCTTCCGCTCCACATCGGGCCGGTCATCGTCATCGTGATCATCATCATGATGCTCCACGAGCTCTACCTTCGCAGGAAAGAGGAAGCAGCGATGGCAAAGCCGCAGAAGAAAGGGAAAAAACAGCGGTGAGGAAGATGACGATGGCAGACGTATCAATACTGGTATCCGACGTGCTGGAAGGCCACCGGTTAGACGAGCGGGAAGCAACCCGTCTCCTGAAGGCAAAAGGGCGCGACACCCTCCGGATCGTTGCGGCAGCCGACGAGATGCGGGAGCGCCGGGTCGGCGACGTGGTCACGTATGTGCGCAACCAGAACCTGCACGTGACCAACATCTGCAAGAACCTCTGCGGGTTCTGCGGGTTTGGCCGGAAGGCAACCGACGAGGGGGCGTACTGCCACGAGAAGGCAGGGATCCAGGAGCAGGCCCGGCTCGCGTACGAGCGCAACGTGACCGAGATCTGCCTGCTCTCGGGTGTCCACCCGGGCTTCTCGCTCGACACCTACATCGACATCATGCACTGGATCCACGAGGTGGCGCCCGGTGTCCACATCCATGCATTCAGCCCGGATGAAGTAGCCCATGCGGCTCACCGCGGGAAGATGACCACACCGGAAGTTATTGCCCGGCTTAAGGACGAGGGGCTTGGGACAATCCAGGGGACGGCTGCGGAGATTCTCGTGGATTCTGTCAGAAATGTCATCTGTCCCCGAAAGGTGCCGACCGCCGACTGGGTCCGGATCATCAAAGTGGCGCACACATCCGGCCTCCGGTCAACGGCCACCATCATGTACGGATCGTACGAGACGGCTGAAGACCAGGTGGAGCACCTCGGGATCCTGCGGGGGATCCAGGACGAGACAAAAGGGTTCACCGAACTGGTTACGCTCCCGTTTGTCCACACCAACACCCCGCTCTACCAGCAGGGGCTTGCCCGGGCCGGGCCGACGGGGCGGGAAGATCTCCTGATGCTCGCGGTCTCCCGGCTTTTCCTTGACAACTTTGCCAACATCCAGGTGGCGTGGGGCAAGGTGGGCCTCAAGATGACCCAGCTCGCCCTCCTTTCAGGAGCAAATGATCTGGCGGGCACCATGTTCACGGACGATGTGACGGGCGATGCCGGTGCATCCGGCTCGGATTACCTCGACCCGAAGGATATGGAGCGGATCGTCTCCGATATCGGCCGGAACCTCCGGCAGCGGACCACGCTGTACGACCTTGTGACGGAAACGAACGTGAAGGTGTAATCCATGGCAACCCAGGGCGGCTCGAAGATCGCAGTCATTGCAGCCATTGCAGGAAACCTCATCATCGCGATCACCAAGTTCATCGCCGCTGCCATCACCGGTTCGTCGGCCATGATCTCCGAAGGTATCCATTCGGTTGTCGACACCGGAAACGGCCTGCTCGTCCTGCTCGGCATGCGGCAGGCACAGAAGCAGGCCGACGAGACCCACCCGTTCGGGTATGGCAAGTCGCTCTATTACTGGACGCACATCGTCGCGGTCTCGATCTTCGGGATAGGCGGCGGCATGTCGCTCTACGAAGGGATCGCCCATATACGCCACGTGGCACCGGGGACTCCGATGGGCGACCCGACGGCGGCGTACCTCGTTCTCGGCATCGCGCTCCTGGTCGAGGGCGGATCGTTCTCGGTTGCGATCCGGCAGTTCCTGCAGGCCAAGGGGGAGATGGGTGCATGGGAGTACATCCGCCACTCCAAGGACCCGAGCCTGTACACGGTTGTCCTCGAAGACAGCGCGGCGATGCTCGGCCTAGTTTTTGCATTCCTCGGGATCTTTTTAGGCCACCTCCTCAACAACCCCTATCTCGACGGCCTTGCCTCGATTGCTATCGGCCTGCTCCTGATGAGCGTTGCCGGTGTTCTCGCATCGCGGACCATGGGCCTGCTGCTCGGGGAGGGGGTCTCTCCTGACGAACTCCGGGACATCTGGACCCGCGTGGAGTCTGACCCGGCTGTCGAACGGGCCGGGCTCATCCTGACCATGTACATGGGCCCGCACGACCTCCTCGTAAATATGGGTGTCTGCTTTGTTCCGGGCACCACGGCAGAGGAGATGCACGGGGCGATCCGGCGTATCGAAGCCGACCTGAAGGGTGCTTACCCGGAGATCAACCGGGTCTATATCGAGGCCGAGTCGCTTCCCGCCGAAGGGGCGCCGGCTTCGTGCCGGTTGTGATCAGGACAACGCCGCGATAGAGATACGGGATTTTTTCGTATCGTCTTAAAAAAGGATTGGGTATCAGAGCAGTTCCAGCGCCTGCCGGCCGGTCATGCCGTTCTTGATCCCGCGGCCCATTGCGGCGCGGTTCGCTTCCTTGACAACTCCCTTCATGAGATCATCGATATCCTCGATGGATGGTCCAAGGGACGGGCGGACTTTTGCCGCGGGATAACTGAATGAATCAAGGGCTGATACGTCAAATGCGCCGCACCCGACAAGGCCCACGTCCGTTTTCACCGCCACAAGATTTGCCGGACCGAGCGGGATGATGAACCCTTCTGCTGTTTTTCTGGTCAGCCTGACTTCTGCCTGCTTCATAGCGCTCCAGTAGAGATGGTTGATGTACTGGAATAAGAATTATGCGGCAGAAATTCGATAGCTTTACTTTATTTAAGGAGCCACACTGGTCAGCACAGTGCGAAGGTGTAGCATGGATACGGCTCTTGGGACACTCCTTGACGATCTGATCGGGGGACACCGGCTGACTGCAAAGGAGGCACTCGCCCTCTTCTCCGTTCATGACCGGCAGGTCTGGGAAATTGCCCGGGTTGCCGACGAGATGCGCGAGAAGCGGGTCGGGCCGGCGGTCACGTATGTCCGGAACCAGAACATCAATGTAACGAACCTCTGCATCAACTCCTGCGGCTTCTGCGGGTACTCGAAGAAGCCGGGCGACGAGGGTATCTATTTTTACGACAAGGAGGCGATCCAGAAGAAAGCGGCGATGGCCCACGGGCGGGGCGTCTCCGAGATCTGCACGGTGAGCGGGCTCCACCTGGACTTTACGGTTCAGTCGTATACCGATGTCTACCGCTGGATCCGCGAGGCGGCACCGGGGGTCCATCTCCATGCCTGCAACCCGATGGAAGTGGCCTATGCGGCAAAGAAGAGCGGGCTTGCAACCGTCGAGGTGCTGAACCGGATGAAGGAGGCCGGTCTCGGCTCGATGTGCGGGACGGCAGCCGAGATCCTGGTGGATTCGGTCCGGGACCGGATCTGCCCCCAGAAGATCCCGACCAAAGAATGGGTCCGGATCATCACCGAGGCGCACGGGCTGGGGATCAAAACCACGGCAACCATCATGTACGGCCACTGCGAGACGGTTGAGGACCAGGTTCAGCACCTTGCCATCCTGCGCGACATCCAGGACGAGACCGGTGGGTTTACCGAGTTTGTCCCCCTCTCGTTCATCCACATGAACACCCCCCTCTTCCGGGCCGGGAATGCCCGGGCAGGAGCTACCGGCAGGGAGGATCTCCTGATGGTTGCCATCAGCCGGCTCTTCCTTGACAACTTCAAAAACATCCAGGTCTCGTGGGTCAAAGAGGGCATCAAGCTTGCCCAGCTCGGCCTGATCGCCGGGGCAAACGATCTTGGCGGCACCATGTTCGAGGAGAGCATCAGCAAAGGAGCCGGCGCCACCAATACCGATTATCTCGATCCTGCGGAGATGCAGCGGGTGGCCGAGGATATCGGGAGACCGCTCCGGCGCCGCACCACGCTCTACGATCTGGTGTAACGGGGGCGTCGGCTCCCAAAATGGAGGAACCTATGCGGAGGAAAGACCGGGAAATACCCGACCGTGCCGAGATCGACCGCCTCCTCATGGAGGCCCCGGTCTGCCGCCTGGCACTTGCCGCGGGCGATGAACCGTACCTTGTCCCGCTGAGTTTTGGGTATGACGGGAAGGCCCTGTACCTCCACTCAGCGCCGGAGGGAAAGAAGATCGCCATGATCCGAAAGAATCCCCGGTGCTGCTTTGAGCTGGACCGGTACGACGGGATCGTGAAGGGGGATCGCCCCTGCTCATGGGGGATGCGCTATGCGAGTGTCATCGGTTTTGGCCGGGCGGAGATCCTTGAGGATCCGGCTGAGAAGGCGTACGGGCTTTCCTGCATCATGCGCCACTATGATAGCGGAACGCACGAGTTCTCCGATAATGAAATGAAGAGCGTCACGGTCATCAGGATTCTGATTGAATCGATGACTGGAAAAAAGAAGGAATAAACGAAAAATTACGTGTGCCGGCTCTTGACCAGCCGGACGATCTTATCGGCAGTCTTCTGCGCTTTGGTGAGGGCGTCTGTATCCTTGAGGATGTCCCCTTCGTGATACCCGGTTCCCTTCACCGATCCGAGGGACGAGAACTCGTGGGTTGAGAGGAACCCCTCAAGGGTCTGGATGGTCCGGCTCGCACCTTTGTTTGCGTGGACAGCAACAGCAACCCCTTTCCTCCCGGCCAGTTTCCGGTCATGGTACAGGGAATAGGTGCGGTCGATAAAGTTCTTGACATGGCCGCAGACATCGAAGTAGTACGTGGGTGAACCGATGATGAGCACATCGGCATCCATGACCTTCCTGATGACATCGTTCCAGTCATCGTTCTCGATCACGCACCATTTCTTCTCCTTGCACTTCTCGCACCCGAGACAGGGATGGATCTTCTTACCGGCCAGCGAGATAAACTCCGTCTCAATCCCGTGACCTTCGCAGTGTTTGAGGACCTCCCGTACCAGGAGTGCCGTGTTCCCGTCCTTCCGCATGCTTCCCGAGATACCCAGAACCTTCATATGATATCGTTACCGTCTTTTTGGTTCTTGATGGTTTTGGTTTGCGGCACCAGCTGGAGGCAGCGGAACACCTCTTTCATCTCCAGAAGCGGGTCGGTCTTCCGGTAAAAGAGGTGCGACGGGCAGGCACAGTCGCTGCACCCGAAGCCGGAGACGTCCTCGCCCCCGAGAGCAGAGGCAACCAGGCACTCCAGCCGGAGGGATGTTCTGGCAAAGACCGCGTACCGGAGCGGGAAGGCATCGCTCGTGAGCAGGTAATCCACGTGCCATTTCGGGCGCTTGTCCTTCGCCTCGGAAAGGGCGATATGCCGGTTCAGCCGGGAAAGCCCCCCGCTCCCGAGCGCCGAACCTACATAGATATGCCAGCCGTTCCGGAACGCGATCTCCCCCAGCGCCCCGATCCTGAGCGTCCAGGCCGGGTTGTGGAAGACCAGACAGTAGATTCCCTTATCCATAGCCGCTCTTCATCAGACCCAGTGCTGCCGCAATGGCCCGGCTGCCGTTCTCCTCGGTTGGCTCCCCGTGGCCGGCAAAGAGGCCGTCGACATCGAGTGCCGCAAGGCGTTCGAGCGACCGGGCGAGATCGGTCCTGCTCCCGCCGGGGAAATCGTACCGCCCGAAGTAGCCGTCGGCAAAGACGGTATCCCCGCTGATGAGCACCCGGTCTTTCTCGGCATAGAGGCAGATGCAGCCCTGCGTGTGGCCCGGGGTGTGGAGCACGACAAAATCCCCGATGGTATCCCCTTCTGCAAGCGTGAAGTCGGGAAGGATTCCCGGGGATCGTGCCCCAAAATTCATCGAGAGACTGAGGGCATCGTCAAGGAGCCCGCGGGCATCGGTCTTGTGGATGCCAACCTTTGCCCTGCACATGTGCGCGATCTCTTTTACCCGTGCGATATGGTCGAAGTGGCAGTGGGTGAGAACAATCGTATCGATCTGTTCTTTGTATGGCGCCACTGCCATGGGCATGACCCCGGCGTCCACGAGGATGTTTCCGGCAATATAGGAGTTCGCCCATGCTCCCCCGCTGTATAACCACTCGACCTGCATGCACAATAATAAGGAGCCGGAACAGATGTTTCTTATGGATTTGCTCATCCGCAGGTGCCGGAACGGGATCCCAAAGGAACTGGGAGCCGTGGCGAAAGCGGAAGGAATGGAGCCGGAGCGGCTGGCCCGCCTCATCGGAAGCGGCAGGGTTGTTGTCCCGATGAACCCGAATCGGAAGCACCATCCCTGCGCCATCGGGAAGGGATGCACGGTCAAGGTGAACGTGAACATCGGGACCTCGGGCAGCCGGTGCGATCCCGCCCTTGAAGAGAAGAAGGGAAAGGCGGCGCTCGCAAACGGTGCCGATGCGTTGATGGACCTCTCCACGGGAGGTGACCTTGTCGCTATCCGGAAGAAGATCCTCAGACTGGATACCACGGTCGGGACGGTGCCCGTGTACGAGGCGGTGCGCCGGGCAGGGAACGCCGGCGACGTGACCGCGGACCTGCTCTTTTCCGTGATCCGCGAGCACTGCAAACAGGGCGTGGATTTCTTGACCCTCCACTGTGGGGTGAACCGTCAGGCACTTTCGGCCCTCAAAGCCGATCCCCGCATGATGGGCGTGGTGAGCCGGGGCGGGTCGTTCCACTGCGCGATGATGATGCAGCGGGAGGAGGAGAACCCGCTCTATGCCGAATATGACTACCTGCTGGAGATCCTCGCGGAATACGATGTCACCATAAGCCTCGGGGACGGGATGCGGCCCGGCTGCCTGCAGGACGCGGAGAAGCTGGCAAAGTCGGTCGAGTACATGACGCTCGGGACCCTCGCGAAACGGGCGCAGGAAGCCGGTGTCCAGCGGATGATCGAGGGGCCGGGTCACATGCCGCTCGACCAGGTGGGCTACAATGTGCGGATGATAAAAGAGATCACCGACCATGCCCCGCTCTATCTCCTTGGCCCGCTGGTCACCGATATTGCGCCGGGCTACGACCACGTGGTTGCCGCCATCGGGGGCGCAACGGCGTGTCTCAATGGCGCGGACTTCCTCTGCATGGTCTCGCCGAGCGAGCACCTCGCCCTTCCTGACGTGGATGACATCATCGAAGGCACGAGGGTTGCGAAGATCGCGGCGCACGTCGGGGACACCGTCCGGAAGCACGAGGGCTGGCGGATGGATCGCGAGGTGCAGATGGCAGAGGCCCGGCACGATCTTGACTGGGACGAGCAGTTCCGGCTTGCTTTGTATGGAGACCATGCAAAGAAGATCCACGAGCGTGACGGCGAGACGGATACCTGCTCGATGTGCGGGGATCTGTGTGCGGTGAAGATGGTGAACGAGCTGTTCGGGACCGGCGGGAAGAAGAAGGGGAAGAAAGCCGCCCAAAAGAAGGGGAACGGGAAGTAACCCTCCTGCCAATTCATTTGTAAAAACAGCCCGCCTTTCTTCACCCCCTCAAAAAATATAACCTCCGGCATTCCTATCATCCTACTAAGAGTGAAGTATCCCCATGCAGAGGAACAGTCCGTCTCAAACAAGGCGATCGGTAGACGAGATCCGGCAGGATCTCCGGTCACACCTGCCGGAACTCCAGGCCCGGTATGGTGTTACATACCTTGGGATCTTCGGCTCCTTTGTCCGGGGCGAGCAGACGAAGACGAGCGATGTGGACCTCCTGGTGGAGTTTGACCGCCCGGGAACCCTTCTGGATTTCATCCATCTCCAGAATGATCTCGTGGATCTCCTGGGCGTTCGGGTTGACCTTGTGGAGAAGAGCGGACTCAAACCGGCGATCAAACCTCACGTGCTCGCAGAAGTAGTGCCCGTATGACCAGTCCAAGAGAGAAACGAAGTGCAGAGGAATATCTTTCCGATATACGGGATGCGATTCATTCCGCCCGCGAATTCTCAAAGGGCGTAACTTTCGAAGAGTTCCAGAATAACCGGGAGAAACAGTTTGCCATCATTCATGCCCTTGAGATCATCGGAGAAGCGGCAAAGCAGGTGCCGGTATCGGTACGGGATGAATACCCGGATATCCCCTGGAGGGACATCGCCGGAATGCGTGACCGGCTCATCCACGGCTACTTCTCCGTGAATCTTGAACGGTTATGGAATACCGTTTTGGAAGATCTCCCTCGTCTTGAGGCAGCTCTAAAAAAGTGAGTTGTGAATCAGATTGAACCGGATTACGACGACAACCCCTTTTATCCATCTGTTGAAGTGCACGAAAATAGACAAAATCGTGCAGTATGATGTAATGAATGCACGGAATCGGTAAGGATGCCCGGAAAATCCACGACGGGACGGCGAGACGGATACCTGCCCGGTGTGCGGGGATCTGTGTGCGGTGAAGATCGTAAACGAGCTGTTCGGAACCGGCGGGAGGAAGGCTAAGGGGAAGAAGGAGATCCACTAATTTTTATCTTTTTTATGTCGGATTGATAGAAGGAATTGAAGACGCTCTCGGGGCTCCGCCCCGCCGCTGGGGCAACCCCGCTGAGCGATAACGACGTATTACCTGCATATCCAGATGTGCAGAATCTTTTCTCGTATAAAAACCGGTAATTGAAGCCGCCGCGGGGCGCCCTCCGGGGCGGCGGCACATCTCCTCATACGGGGAGAGGGGTATCAGTCCCATCGTTGCGGTGGTCGCATGCGAAAACCGATACGGTCTCAGCAGATCTCCTCCCTCTTTCCCCCGAAACGGTGGACCCCGGGCAGATCAAAACGGAGAGGGATTCCGGCCGGGACCGACATATCGTTTTCCCGGCCTCACTTCCCGGCCAGACTCCCCGCGACCTGCTCCATCGTGACCGGCAGGGTCTTTGCAAAAGGCACCTCCCAGCCGAAGAGGACCGCGTCAATGACAGCAGTCCCCCGGATGGTGACCTGCACGCCGCCTTTTGTAACAAACGCGGCAAGTGCCCCGATGAGAGCGGCATTCTCTGACCGGACCGGAACGCGGAGCAGGGTGCTGCCCCGGGCCGCGATCTTCACCCGCCCGGTATTGCCGCTCGCGAGCTGCCGGCCGGCGTTTGCGGAACTGCACAGCACGAAAAACGGCAGTTCCCGGAGGGTGATGCCGAGAGGATTCCGGTTCTCCACCCGGATCATCACGTCGAGATCAATCGAGGAGAGGGTGACCTTCCGGAGCCGGACCTCTTCCAAGGTGATGACCGGGTTGCTCAGCACGGGCATAGGAGAAACATATGCCCACCCATCCTATAAGGATGGGTGATGCGCCGGGCCTATGGGCGGCTCCGGAGTTCTTTTTCCGCTGTTGCAAGCGCCGCTGCGGCCTGCTCGTCCGTCATCTCCGGGTTCTTGAACCGGGTAAACCGTTCGCAGACCAGCTCGGGACATTTCCCGCAGTGGGGGAGTTTCTTCATGGTTGTGCAACATTCGTAAATCGGGCACTGGTCGATATTCACAAATGCTGTCCAGAATGGTTTTCCCTTCGTCTCTTCGCAGCCGGGACAGTCCGTCTTGTGGTGGTCGCAGTCGCTGCACGAGAACCCGCATACGGTCTCAATCTTCTTCTTTGCCATACACACCTGTCCCTGCCAGACCCGCATAAAGATGCAGGATACGGGGCGTGAAAGTGTTGTGTGCGAAATTAGGAGGCAGGGTTACAGGAACGTGAGCGGGTGGAGCTCGGGCCCGGTACTTTTTCCTGCCTTGATCTGTTTGATCAGGGAGAGTTCCTGTTTCAGCCCGAGCTCTTTGCTGAACCGCTCCGCCTGGTCGAGTTTGTCGGCAGTCACCGCGTACTTGTCTGAAAAGATCTCCGGGGCCGCATGGTAAAGGAGCGCCTCGGCAACAAACGTCTGGACGATCCCCTGGCGGGACGAGATCTGGCAGTAGATCTCAAAGGCATTGGCAAAGTTCGTGTCAAGGTTTTTCGGAAGGGGTTTTTCACATCGCTCAAACGCGATCCGGGCCACCTCGCACTCCCCGACAAGGCTGTTGGCAAACCAGTTGATGTTCCGGATCCGCTGGGATGCGGCCTTTGCCTCATCATAGAACCGGTCCGCCTCGGAAAGAAGGTTTTGTGCCTCGCCCGCAGGTGCACCAACAGCCCGGGCCCGCACCAGTTCCCCCCGCTCGGGAAGGAGCATGGCCTGACCTCGTGGCATTGCCGTGCCGTACACCTGTTCCGCTTCGGAATACCGGGCCTCTGCCTCGTCAAACCTGCCCTGGATCCGGAATACGGATCCGGTCCGGCGCAGGATATCTGCCCGGAGCTCCTGCACATCGGGATTCTTCCCGTCAGGATCGGCGGTCACGCAGAGGTCGAGCGCCTGCCGGAACCGTGACGGAGCATAGGGGGTTTCAAGCTCCCCGAGCACCAGTTCCACCTCCCCCGTGCCAAAGAGGCTTCTGGCTTTTGAGACCGGTCCTGCCCCCTTCAACCGGCCGTCATTGAGAAATGCCTCTTGTGCTGCCGGAAAATTGTTGAGGTGGAGAAGGATATGCCCCTCCGAGATGCGGGATTCGGCAAGGATGGAGGAAAGGTCAAGTCCCTGCTCCACAGCAAGGGCGGTTCCGCGCCGTAACGCATCATACGCCTCCTCGTACCGGTCGAGCGTATGGAAGAAGTCCGCGAACCAGAAGAAGAACCGGACCTCGCGCTCCTTATCGGGAGCGGTTGCCACGAACCGGAGAAAGTCGCGGGCAACAAGGCCGTCAATATCGCTTGCCGGGACCTTGCCCTCATAGATATCCTCGTAGATCCCTTCCAGGTAATCGCCGACAGCCGTCTTGTTTCCCAGCAGTTTTTGGAAGGCTGCGTACGCATCCCCGATCTGGTGGCTCCGTTCGGTGCGTTCACCAACGGCAGCGATGTATCGCGGCTGGGGGACAGAGGCATCCCCTGCTGCTGCCATCTGCGAGAGCTCGTGGAGGAGGATGGTTAAGTCAAGGAGACCTTCTGCCGGCCGGTCCCTGCACCGCATAAGGATGTACTGGTTGAAGATCCACGGGCGGCGGATGTAATAGTACGGGTTCGTCCGCTCGCTGCCGGCCCGGGCAAGGATGCCCCGGGCGATCAGGACATCGAGGCGTTTGCGGAGGGCAGACTCGGTGATGTTCTTCTCTTCCGGCCCCCCGTCCCGGGTATTGACGATTTCAAGGATCTGGCGGAGGTGAAGCGGACCGTCATACAGGGAGAGCAGGGTCTGCCTGCCTGCGGCAGAGAGGTTTGGCTCGTCCTGGACCATCCGCTGAAACATTGCCCGGTCAGGATACATGGAATATCTTTAGTCTCTGGCTGGTGGTATAAAAAATACCGCATTTCCCTTTTACTGAATCCCCTCATGTTCCGGTTCTGGAAAATTACCCCGCGGATTTTTCCAGAATCCGGCCCCTTATATCTCCCTGCACCAATCTCAAAATCAGGCCCGGAACGAACCGGGCTGGAGCGATGTGCCATGACAAAACCAGCGTTCCGCAACGGGTTTGCAACAGATGAGGAATTTTTCCGCTATCATCTCGGGCGCCACGGGATAGACCGGTCCCTTTCCGGGTTATGGCAGATCTTTCACGAGTTGCCTGCCGGACCGGTGCCGGTCCCGCGAGAGCCCTTCCTCCAACACCTTGAATGAGACCGTCATACACAAGAGCCTTCTCCGGATGGAGTCCCCGGGGCTTGCGGGGAACCCCGGTTGTCCCCCTATCCTTTTTTCCTGCCCCGTCCGACCACAAAGCACTCTAATCCCCTCATACCAAGTTTCTGAGCATCATGTCATTACCACCGTTTTTTTACCAGGTATTCGAGTCCCTCCCCCGGCAGGGTCCGGGCAGCGTGGAAGTCACAACAAAGGCGTTCTCGTACCTTCCTCCCCTCCCAAAGGACGCAGCAATCCTTGATGTCGGCTGCGGCTCCGGTACCCAGACGCGGGATCTTGCCCGGCTCACGGACAGGACGATCACCGCGGTCGACAACCACCAGCCATTCCTCGACGCCATCGATGCATGGGCGGCAGGAACCGGGCTGTCCGGCCGGGTCAGGACGGTCTGTGCTTCGATGGACGCGCTGCCGTTTGAAAAGGAATCGTTCGATCTCATCTGGTCCGAAGGGGCCATCTTCATCATCGGGTTCGAGCAGGGTCTTGCGGCATGGAAGCCGTTTTTGAAGAAGGGCGGGCACATGGTCGTCTCCGATGCGGCATGGTTTGAGCCAAACCCCCCCGAAGAGCTCATGCAGTGGTGGAAGACGGAGGGGTATATCCCGGCGACCGAAGAGGAGCTGGCGGAGCGGGTCAGAAAGGCCGGGCTCCGGCTTGTCGCAAGCTTCCGCCTGCCGGAAGAAGGCTGGTGGGAGAACTATTATGTGCCGATGCTTGCCCGGATCGCGGAGCTCCGGAAGGACTACGGAAACGATCCTGCTGCTGTCGGCATCATGGACCTGCTGGAGCACGAGGCAGAGACGTACCGGAAATACAAGCGGTGGTACGGGTACACCTTCTTCGTGATGCAGAAGCCGTAACCGGAAGAGCCGGCGCTTTTTTTGGTTGTGCTCTTTGCGGTAAGGGAAGGATCCATCCCCCTATCCCCTTTCAAACGTACAATTACGGCACTCCCGTTCTGCTGACCACTATCATTAAAATTCATAAGAAACCCTCCGGTACATACCCATGACCACGAACATTGACCGGCGATTGCAGATCCTGGCAACCTCCCTGAACGCAGATTTCTATGGCATAGCGGATCTCACCCCTGCCCGCGATTCCATCCATGCGCAGGGCGGGGAGCGGGTGAGCAGGTACCCGCGGGGGGTCGTCATCGGGATGCGGCTGCAGGAGAGTCTCGTGGAACTCCTCCCCGACGGCGATAAAGCGGGAGCGATCCTGTACAAGCACAGCAGCTACGATGTGGTCAATGCTGCGCTGGACCAGATCGCGCTCCGGGTGGCGAACATGCTCCAGCGTGCAGGGTATGCGGCGTTTCCTGTTCCCGCATCGAAACGGACGGATGACGAGCACATCAGCGGGATCTTTTCCCAGAAGCTTGCCGCGCACCTGGCCGGCCTTGGCTGGATCGGGAAGAGCTGCCTGCTCATCACGCCGACGTACGGGCCCCGGGTGCGGTGGGTGACCGTGCTCACGGATGCGCCGCTTGAGCCGACCGGGTCCCCGCTGGAACCGCGATGCGGAAAGTGTACGGAGTGTATCGATATCTGCCCGGCCCATGCGTTCACCGGAAAGATGTTCTCGCCCGATGAACCCCGCGAGGCCCGGTTCGATGCGGCAGCCTGCGACCGTTATCATACGGAGCAGGAAACAAAACAGGGCGTTGCCGTGTGCGGGTTGTGTTTATGGGTCTGCCCGCACGGGCGGAAGGGAAAATAGCCGGAAGCATCCCCGCACTGATGGACCGGATCGACCGGGCAGGAGGGCCGGATCACGGGGCCGACAGGAGATACTGGTCAAGCCAGGCGAGTTCCTCCTGCACTTTCCGGTTCTGCGTCGCCACCGTCGTCATATGGTGCGGCTGGTTTTGGAAGAGCAGGAACCGGATCGGTGCCGGGCTCCCCTCCTTGTATGCCCGGTACGTGACCCACGCACCCGCCGGGTCAACCTGGATATCATCGGTCCCGATCATCATCAGGAGCGGGGTTCTCCTTTTCTCTGCCCGGAACACCGGTGAGATGTTTACATATGCCTCCGGGTCCTCGTACGGGCTCTTCGCATAGTACATCTTGTTCATCACGATGCCGTTCGTGTTGGCCACCTGCGAGAAATCATCGGCGCTTCCGGCACCGGATACCGCAGCCCGGATCGTGGGGTCTTTGACAATCAGGGCAAGCGACAGGATTCCCCCGTTCGACCAGCCGGTAACCCCGACCTCGGAACGATTGATGATGCCCCGGGCCGCGAGATGATTGACACCGGTCTGAAGATCCTCGACCGGCAGGTCATAGTAGTGCCCGTTCTCGATGGACCGGGCAAAGTCCAGGCCGAAGTTCGTGCTGCCATGGTAGTTGACCGAGAGCGTGACTGCCCCGTTGTCCGTGATGAGATGGTAGGGAAACTCCCAGGTATCGCGCCAGCTGTCGAAGTCCGCATAGTCCGGCCCGCCATGGATGACGAGGACGAGCGGGTACTTGTTCCCGGCCACGTACCCCGGCGGGTACCGGACAACCCCAAAGACAGTCTCACCCCGGGCCCCGTTCCATGAGGTGACTTCGGATGAGCCCAGGTCCTGTGCCACAAGGTCCGGGTTGAGCCGGGTCAGCTGGACCGGGTTCGTGATGGTGTTCCCATCAATACCTGCCCGGAAAAGCTGCGGGGGAGAGGATGCGGAGTTGCGGTTGTAGACGATGGATGAGCCGGCCCGGTCGCTTTCGATGGCAAAGATGTTTCCCTGGTCCTTCCCGTCCATGAGGGATACCTGCCAGATGGTGCTGGTTTTTACTGCCCTCACAAGTTTCGGGTTTGTCCCGTCAGCAAGGAGGAGATATGCCCCGCCATTGAACGGGTTCACCTCGATATCCTCATTGAAGATATCGACGAAGAGGCCCCGGTCCCATCCGAGCGGGACATCCTCCAGCGTGCGGGTTGCCGGGGTGTATGCCTGGAGGTACGCGGCGTCCTCGACCGGGTACCGCAGCCCGCCGTTTGCGAACCGCTCGATATAGACGATGGTGCTGTCCGGTGACCACGCGAACTGGTTGGTGTCCTGGTACCCCTCAATGGACGTGAAGAGTTCCTGCTCCTGCCCGGTCCGCGTGTCGAAGAGAACGTACCGGAACGGGGCACCGGCCTGCCACGACTCAGGGTCCGGCGCCGCCTTGAACAGGACATACTTCCCGTCCGGAGAGGGCGCCCAGATGGTGATAACGTCATGGTTTGCCGTGAGCGGGGATAGTGTCCCGTCCCGGAGCGCGTAGGTCTTCAGGATGACCGGATCCGGGGCCTCATCTGCGACGATGACATCGCTGCTGTCCGGATCCACACCGGCCGGTGCCCCGGTAAAGATTAGCCGGTCATTCCCAAGGAAGGCAAAATCTCCGGCAAGTTCTTCGGAGGTATTGTCCAGCCGTTTTGCCCGGGTGTCATGGACGTGGGTATGGTACAGCGAGACGGGCCCGCCCGCCCGCGGCATTGCCGCGTAGACTACCGTGTTCCCGTCCGGTGCAAGGGCATAGGCCGTGACCGATTCACCGGGACCAGAAAGAGGTCGTTCGGTTGCTGCCCGCACATCGATATACATCAGGGTGCCGTTGTTCTGCGGGGGGGTCAGGTCGGATCCCGTGGACCGGATATACAGGAGGTTCCCCCCGTCATACGAGAGGGTGAAATGGCCGGGTGTCTCCATTGCAAGGATATCGGATGGCACAAGGGTGGGTGTGCCTGCTGCCGCCATCAAGGGGACAAGGGCGATTACCAGGATCAGGAACAAGAGAATTCTTTTTAATGCATCGGATCGTTGTGCGCTGGTCATGGGACTATCATCTATGACCCTTCATGTTCTCCGGGTTGATAATAACGTATCGCCTTCACGAAAGGGCTGGTGCAGGTCCGAAGGCTGGAGCCGCCCGATACCCGGGCCCCCCTGCCGCCATCCTTACTCCCTGCACCGAATGAGCCCGCGTAAACTATTTTAGCAAAAACCAGCCAAGGGATGACAGACGCGAAAAAACCAAAAGGACAAGCCGAGTGCCGGATCATGACAAACCCGATTCAATTCCTCGCCATTACTGCCATCCTCCTCCTGTGCTGTACTGCCGGGTGCCTCTTTGCTCCCCCCGCTGCATCACCCGGCCAGGCACCGCCGGCACCCGGGTACCCTGCCCTGTCTATTGAGGCAACACCCGTCCAGTATGCCGATGCCAACGGCGTGCGGCTCGCGTACCGCGAGTTCGGGAGCGGCGAGCCCCTGCTGGTCATCGTCGGGTTCGGGGCAACCATGGAGCAGGCCAACAACACCGCCATCAGTGTGCTTGCCGCGAACTATCATGTCTACCTGTACGATCACCGGGGCATGGGGCACAGCAGTGCCGGGGATGAAACCCCCACGATCCCCCTGTTTGCGGACGATGCCGCGTCCCTGGTATCAGCGCTCGGCCACGAGAGCATGCACGTGTATGGCACCTCTATGGGGTCCTTCATCGCCCAGGAACTTGCCCTGAACCATCCCGGCCGGGTCCGCCGGATGATCCTGGACTCCAGTGCGTACAGCATCCAGGTTCCGGAAACCCGGTACCTGAAGGACTACCTTGAAACGGTCGCTGCCGACCCTGCATCCCCGCCCGGCCTGCGGGACGAGGCACGGGCCATGCTTGCGTGGAACGGGACATGGGACCGGCTGCCCGGTCTGCACAAGGACGTCCTGCTGGTGGTTGGGACCGCAGATACCATAACGCCGGCGGTCCTCTCGTACCGGATGGCCGGGCAGATCAACGGCTCCTGGCTGGTCCGGTTCGAGGGGCTCCCGCACGCCGGCGGCGATCTTGCGCCGGTCACGTATGGCGAGACTGCTGTGCACTTCCTCAAGATGGACGCTTCCCGGTAATTCACTCTCTTTTATCCGGTCACGGAAGAGCGGATAGTGCCGGGCCCCGGTAGTACTCCTGCTGGAAGCAGGCTGGTTAAAAAGATCGGAAAAAGAGTCCGGGCAGAGTTATTTTCCCGCCAGTTTCAGTATCCTTACTGCCAGCCACGCCGCATTCTCGCCATTGTCCACGCCCACGCAGGCAACCGGCACCCCTTTTGGCATCTGGGCGATCGACAGGAGCGAGTCCATCCCGTTGAGCGTCCCGCTGACCGGCACCCCGATGACGGGCTTGTCGGATCGCGACGCGATCACGCCCGGCAGCGCAGCGGAAAGCCCCGCGATTGCGATGTAGACCTTGCAGGTGCTCGCCCTGATATACGCGTCCAGCTTGTCGGGATCCCGGTGCGCCGAGATTATCTGGGCGTCATAGGATATCCCGTTCTCGTCAAGGACTTTTTTCACCTTGTCGGTGATCTTCGCATCAGACGCGGATCCCGAGATGATAGCTACGTCAGCCATGCCTGCCATCCAAACATATATTGTCCTTATTTAGATATACTATTGGCAGATCTCCATGGAAAAAGAACTTCTCCTGATGATGCCGGGCCCCGTCCCGATCCCGGAACGGGTAAGGCTCGCGATGTCGCGTCAGGCAATAAACCACCGCAGCGCCGAGTTCGGTGCCGCGTATTCTGACTGTGTGCGGGTACTCAAAACCGCCTTTGGAACCAAAAACGACCTTGTCGTTATCAGCGGATCCGGAACAGCCGGCATGGAAGCCGCGATTGCCAATGTTGCGCGGGACAAGAAGATCGCCTGCCTCGTCAACGGCAAGTTCGGCGAGCGGCTCTACAAGATCAGCCAGCGCTATGGCCAGGCAACCGAGGTAAAGTCCGAGTGGGGCACCCCGCTCAACCTCGATGCCCTCAAAGCCCAGCTCGAGGCCGGCGCAGAGGTTGTCACGCTCATCCACAACGAGACCTCGGTGGGTATCAAGAATCCCGCAGAGGAGATTGGAAAACTCTGTAAGAAGTACGACGCCCTCTTCCTGATGGACGGCATCACCTCCATCGGCGGCGACGTGGTCGAGGCTGACACGTGGGGCGTGGATATCGCCATCACCGGTTCGCAGAAGTGCTTTGCCGCACCGGCCGGCCTTGCCATGGTCTCGGTGAGCCCGAAGGCATGGGAGCGCATGACCAAGAACCCGCCGTTCTATCTCGATCTTGCGGCGTACAGGAAGAGCGCCGGCGGAACTCCGATGGAGACGCCCTATACCCCGGCCGTCCCGCTCTTCCTTGCGCTCCGCGAGGCCTGCATGCTCATCGAGGAGGAAGGGCTTCCCGCACGGATTGCCCGCCACCAGAAGATGGCAAAGGCAGTCCAGGCAGCAGCAAAGGAATGGGGCCTTACCCTCTTCCCGAAGATCGATGCGCTCCATAATTACTCATCCACGGTCACGGCGATGGAATATCCCGCGGGCGTCAAGGACGACGACATGCGGGGCATTGTCAAGAAGATGGGCATCGTGATCGCCGGCGGCCAGGACCACCTCAAGGGCAAGATCTTCCGCATCGGCAGCATGGGCGCGGTCAGCGCACCGGAGATCCTCGCCACCCTTGCCGCAACCCAGCACGCGCTGAAGAAATGCGGCTACACGCCAAAAGGCTGCGGTGTCGGGGCAGCCGCCGAGGTGCTGGGATGAGAGTTGGTGTTGCAGACACCACCTTCTCCCGCGTCAACATGGGAGCCATCGCTGTCGATGAGCTCAAGAAACACGCCACCGTGGCAATCGAACGGGTGACCGTGCCGGGGATCAAAGACCTGCCCGTTGCCTGCAAGAAACTGATCGAAGAACGCCGCTGCGATATCGTCATGGCGCTCGGGATGCCGGGCGGCAAGGACAAGGATAAGATGTGCGCCCACGAGGCATCGACCGGTCTCATCCAGTGCCAGCTCATGACGAACACGCACATCATCGAGGTCTTTGTCCACGAGGACGAGGCAAAGGACGACCGCGAACTGGCATGGCTCATGGAGCAGCGCACCCGCGAGCACGCCGTCAACGCGGTGAAGCTCGTCCTCCACCCAAAAGATCTCGAACGCGAAGCGGGCACCGGGCAGCGGCAGGGATTTGCCGACGCCGGCCCGGCCCGCCGGTAATCCAAGGGTAATAATTTATGACCCACAAAACGAGATGATAGACTATGTGTGACACCAACCCCATAAAACTCGGATTCGTTGTTGCGGAGTTCAACCGCGACATCACCTACATGATGGAGATCGAAGGCCGCGAACACGCCGCATTCCTTGGCGCGGAAGTGACCGACTGCATCTACGTGCCCGGCGCGTACGACATGCCGCTTGCCATCAAGAAGATGCTGACCGGCGGAAAAGTCGATGCCGTGGTCACCATCGGCTGCGTTATCGAGGGCAACACCCAGCACGACGAGATCGTGGTGCAGCACGCGGCCCGGAAGATCATCGACCTCTCCTTAGAGTTCGGCAAGCCGGTTACGCTCGGCATCTCCGGGCCCGGTATGACCCGTCTTGAAGCCAACGAGCGGATCGATTACGCCAAACGTGCGGTTGAGTCCGCCATCAAGCTCGTCAAACGGTTGAAATGAAGCCTCTGTCGGAGAAGATCGCCGCTGTCACGGAGTCGGCGACGATTGCCATCTCCAACAAGGCAAAGAAGATGCAGCGGGAAGGCACCGATGTCATCAGCCTCTCGATAGGCGAGCCTGACTTTGCCACCCCGCAGCATATCACGGATGCCTGCATCGCGGCAATGCAACGGGGCGAGACGCATTACGCGCCGAGCAGCGGTATCCCCGAACTGACAACTGCCATCGCGGAGAAGATCGAGCGGGAGAACCATTTCCCCTGCACCCCCGGCCAGGTGATCGTTGCCTGCGGGGCGAAGAACTCGATCTATGAGGCGATGGAGGCGGTGCTGAACCCGGGCGACGAGGCGATCCTTCTCACCCCGGCCTGGGTCAGCTACGAGCCCTGCATCCATATCGCCGGCGGGAAGACCGTGAAGCACGCGGTTGACCAGAAGACCTTCCAGCTCGACGACTCGCTGCTGGAGAAGGTGAACAGGAAGTCCAAGATGATCGTGGTCAACACGCCGTCGAACCCGTCCGGCGCGGTGCTTGACAAAAAGTCCCTGCAGCTCGTGGCCGATCTCTGCACCGACAACGACCTGTACTGCCTCTCGGACGAGATCTACGAGAAGCTGATCTACGGGAAAGAGCACATCTCGCTCGCGTCCATCGGCGACATGGCGGAGCGGACGATCACCATCAACGGGTTCTCGAAGGCGTATGCCATGACCGGCTGGCGGCTCGGGTACGCGGTGGCCCCCCCGGCGATCATCAGGGAGATGTCCAAGGTGCAGCAGCACTCGATCAGCCAGGTGGCGACCTTTGCGATGTGGGGCGGGGTTGCGGCACTCACGGGCGACCAGCAGTGCGTTGAGGCGATGCGGCAGGAGTTCGACGCTCGGCGCAAGTACATCATCCCCGCGCTGAACGCGATGGGCTACGAGACGGCGCCCGCGGACGGGGCGTTCTATGCCTTCGTGAAGGTTGCGGGCGACGATATGGACGTTGCCTCGCGCTGGCTTGACAAGGGCCACGTTGCCGCGACGCCGGGGAGTGCGTTCGATGCGCCGGGGTGGGTCCGGTTGTCGTACGCTACGTCGATGGAGCGGCTCGTGGAGGCGATGGAGAGGATTAGGGGAGTTGGGTGAAAATCCTTTTTCGTGCTCCTTTTTCGGTGAGATTATTTATTCCGGCCACGAAGGATTTGCGGTTTTTTCACCCCACGGAATGATCGATCACAATTTTGATTATTCAGAACGCGTATAGATATGTATCATGCCGGTTCTTGTCAAGCCCCGCAAAAAGTCGTGTTCCAAAGCTGATTTTGATGAACAGGACCTGCGGGATATTGCCGAAGCTCAGGAAGACATTAAAAAAGGACGTGTTTCCACGACCGAAGAGCTCCGGGCAAAGCTTGGGATATAATTGACGTACACTCTTTTTTGGACTCGCAGATCTGAAAAAGATCTTGCGAAATTATCCGCGGATCAGGCAGATCGCATTGTTACCAAGATCGAATCCATTGCTGATGATCCCCATCGCACGGCGGAGCCCTGTGAAGGATATCCATGGTATCACCAGCGTGTCGGAAAATATCGCGCAGTTCTCACAATTGACGATACTGACCTGAAAATCTGGGTTCTCAAAGTGGGTTTACGAAAGAATGTGTATGACCGGTGATTCCCCCGCAGGGTGGGGTCGATGATTTCTCTGGTTTTTTTAACAATCGCATGGAGCGACGGGAGCCATCCCTGCCCCCGAGGGGGCGGGGGCGCATGCGATGGTGACATATCCGGTTCCGGTAATCCATCGCCATCGCAACCGGGGGCGCCACAGCGGCGGGGCTTCAGCCCCAGGAGCGTCATCATACACGAATGTAAAATCGTTCAAACCATTTTCAATCAAAGTCCAATCGATCCGGATCGGTTTTTCGATCGCGATCACGATCGCGTTTGAAATCTCAAAATCAAACCCTGCCGGAAAATTTCCAATCAAAGTCCGCTGAAAAAATTTCAATCAGGGTGTGATTGCGAAATGTTAAGCTCATCCTCAGCAGCACCAAGACGGCCCCCACGACGACAACGCGGACGTGGCACCGGTTTTTCCATCAAAGGTCGCCTGAGAATTTTCAATCAAAGTCTGCTGAAAATTTTTCAATCACGATCCGGTTGAAAATTGAAAATCAAAGTTCGATCGATCCGGATCGGTTTTTCGATCGCGATCGTGATCGCGTTTGAAATTTTCCGGGCAGGGTCCGGTTGAAACCGGGATTCGAAGGATAGGAACCAGGCTCCCCCTAAACCACCCCTCCCGGACCCCCGCATCCGGTTAAAACCCCCCGCTGTATCCCGATTGTTGGGGACTTTGTCCACCTGTTATGGTGCTATTAGCGTTTTCCAAAATCTCCGGCGTGAGAAAAACCCATCCGGGCGAATTGCGGGCAGGAATCCGGGCTCATTGTATCGTTTTTCTCCGATTAAGGTACTTTTCCGGACCATGAAAAAAGGGGCCCGGAAAAAGTCTGTAATGCGGGCTCCGATTGCCAATCCGGTCCAGATTTAAGAAGCAGGCTCCTGCCCCTCCCGACCCTTTTCTGGGTGTGATCTATCGTCGGAGAAATGGGGGTGGCAGCAGCCCCCCCTCCTTCGGACATCCCCCCAAGTCCCCCTCCCCCGCCGTATCAGAATCCGGCCTCGTATCGTGGCCTGTTACACGAGTTTTGCCTCACCTCCCCTTTTAACAGAGGCAATGATTCGGAAAAACGCGGTAATTGTTCCGGAATAATTCAGGGTTTTACGACGGGAATTGGTGAGGCAATGTGTAGCAACGTTACAGCGGCATCCGGCCGGGCGAAGTCGGGAAGTGCAAAGCCCCGGGGTCCGGGAGGGGGGATTCCGGGGCCGGAGGTCATGGGGTTGTCGGCCACCCCCTTTATGGCTGCCGGCATACTTACTAACTGCCAGTGAAAACATTTATCGAATATTACTAACTACTAATTAGTATGATATCACGGGAGCTGCTGCGCCACATCGTGATCCAGCAGAAGGCACGGATTGAGAAACCCGGGGATTTCATCGAGCGGACCCTGTTTGGCAGGATCATGGCGGCCATGGATGACGACCGGATCCTGATCCTTTCCGGCATTCGGCGCTGCGGGAAATCCACACTCCTCCAGGCGATCAAAAATTCCCGGCCCGGTTGCTGCTATGCAAACTTCGAGGACGAACGTCTGCTCTCGTTCCGGGCAGAGGACTTTTTTATGCTGGACGAGATCCTCCACGAGGTTTATGGGACATGCAGCACGTACTTCTTTGATGAGATCCAGAACGTGGAGAAGTTCGAGACCTTCGTGCGGCGTCTTCAGGATGATGGGAAAAAAGTCATTTTGACCGGCTCCAACGCGGCACTGCTCAGCCGGGAGTTCGGGACCCGGCTGACCGGACGGTACAAGCTCTTTGAAGTGTACCCGTTCTCCTTTCCCGAGTACCTCCTGTTCCGGAAGATCCGGCCTGCAGAGAATGCTCCGTACCTGACAGAAGAGAAAGCCGTCCTGGTCCGGGAATTCCGGCAGTACATCGGGAACGGGGGAATGCCGGAGTATCTAAAGAACAATGACCCGGATTATCTCCGGACCCTGTACGAGAACATCCTGTACCGGGACATCATCGCCCGGTTCTCCATCCGAAGGCAGCGGCTGGTCCGGGAGCTGGTCGGGATACTTGCTTCAACCATCACCCTGCCGTTCACGTACAATTCATTGAAAAAAACCCTTGGGCTGACTAACGCGATCACGGTCAAGGAATACATCTCGTACCTCAGCGGGGCGTACCTCTACTTTGAGCTTGCCCGGTTCGATTATTCCGTGAAGAAGCAGCTCGGCGCTCCCCGCAAGATCTACTGCATCGACAACGCAATGAGTACTCTTGCCGGGGTTTCCATCACACCGGACAAGGGACGGCTTTTAGAAAATATCGTGTACATCGAACTCCGGAGGAGAGGTCAGGAGATCTTTTATTTTTCACAGGAGCGGGAATGTGATTTCATTCTCCGGGACGCAAGAAGGATCACTGCCGCACTCCAGGTGTGCTGGGAAGTCGGGCAGGAGAACCGGAAGCGGGAGATTGAGGGTCTTCTTGGGGCAATGGTGGAGTTCGATCTTGCAGACGGAACAATCCTTACGTTTGACCAGGAAGATGAGCTGCACGTGGAGGGGAAAAAAATCATCCTGCTGCCCGTCTGGAAGTGGCTTGTGACCGGGAATACTCCCTAAGTACCTCGCCCCCACGATCAGAACACTACTCCGTCGTATCACCCCTCCTTTACCCCTCCCCCGCCGTATCAAAATCCGGCCGCGTATCGTGCCTCGTTACATGAGTTTTGCCTCACCCCCCATTCTGGCAGAGGCAATGATTCGAAAAAACGCGGTAATTGTTCCGGAACTGATCGGGGTTTTACGACGGGAATTGGTGAGGTAATGTGTAGCAACGTTACAGCGGCATCCGGCCGGGCGAGGCCGGGAAGTGCAAAGCCCTGCGGCCCGGGAGGGGGGTTCCGGGCCAAAAGAGCAGTGCCGGGAGTAAAAAGGTGGTCAGGGGAACCGGACGATCTCGTTATTGTCCGGCAGCATGGTGTGGCGGGGAACCGGCGCCTTCAAAAACTCAGCAAAGTCTCCCATCTCCGACCAGAGCTGGACCATGGTATATTCTGCCGAGACCTGCCGCAGTTCAGCCCCGGTCTGGTTGACGCTGCCGATCGAGTCGAACGAGCGGTACACGTGGGGGTACCCCTCAGCGCCCAGGAACGATGGCGTATCGGTCACGACCTGGAAATGCAGGTGCGGAATGTCGGAGTTCCCGCTGTTCCCCATCAGGCCGATAACCTGCCCCTCCGTCACGGTATCGCCGGGCTTCACCCGGACCGAGCCGTTGACCATATGGGCATAACACGTGTATTTCCTGTTCCCGATATCGACAATCACAAAGTTTCCGGCCGCCGTCGCAAGGGTTGCCGGCGGGGCTGAATAGATAGTCTCGATATCCGGCAGGCCGTCAAGCGCTGCAATCACGGTCCCGCCGGCCGCTGCATGAATCTCCTTGCCGAACCCGAAATAGTTCCGGGCAAGGGAGGCATCGCCCTTCGCGGGAGCTCCCGTCTTCTCGTCCAGCAGGATCCAGTCCTGGGCATAGCGCTGGGGAACCCGCGTCGTACCGTTCATCGTGATCTGGGCTGTGAAGTGGTGGGTGAAGGGGGATGTCGTCTCCATGGCCATCCATCCCGGTCCGGACATCGGGGCCCCGATGACAACCGGCGCCAGATCCTTCTGCACCGCAACTTCGCCGCCGCTTACCGTTGTCAGGGGCAAGCCGGTGTCGGACTGGTTCAGGGTGACCCGGTGCACGAGCCGGTCCGGGACCGCATCCGGTGTTGTGGCAAACCAGATCGAGACACGGGGAGAGGGAACTTTTCCCGTGCCGGTCATCATCTCTTCAGGTGTCGGGGGCGGCACGGCAGCCGGGTGATAGAGCGCTCTCAGCACGTTGCCATCGGCAGTAAAGAGAGCCGTCCCGGTAGCAGGATCGAGAACCTCCACCCTCTCAACCCCCGGCATCTTTCCATCCGAAGGCGAAAATTCAAGCTCGTAGGCAAACTGCACCCCGCTGGCGGCAGGGACGGGGATGGGTGCGAACGGGACGGTCATGGCAAGGACCGGGGAGGCAGGAGCCGGGATGGTTTCATGGGCCGGCTGGGTACAGCCGGCGATCACGAGAACTGCGATGACAAGCACTGGAATCAGGAACCGGAAAATTACAGACATGGTACGTAAGAGAGTGATGCGTGTGCCGACAGATTAAAAGGATCCCCGGTCTTCCGGCACGGCGTTTTCCTCCTGCAATTCTGCGGTACTGGTGCAGGATTCGGCCATCCTCCCGGCAGCCTGCGTTGCGCAAGGCTCCGGAAGATTGGCAAAAGAGATCTCCCAAAATGCGTTGGCCGCTCTTACCGGAGCGTTCGTAATCAGCGTGACATCCGCGTTTCGCTCCATGCTTTTTTATGGTGAGTCGGACGACGAAACGTTAAAAAGAGTCTCCAAAACAACGATCAAAGAGAAATTATTTCACAAGAGTAAAAATAGAGAATAAGAAAATTTTTGATTGAAAAGTGGAGTCCGGCACACCCGGGTCGCATTCCCCTTCATGAAATGGAAAATACAGTGGAGAATCCCATGCCATTCACGGAGATTTGTATCTATCAGGTCAAGCCGCAGAAGGTGGACGAGTTTGAAAAACTCCTGCCTGAAGTGAAAGAATTTTTGGAAAAGCAGGAGGGACTGCTTCTGGTACGGCTGATCAAACGGGAATACCATATCGACCTGGAACAGATCAAGGAGGGGCTCCCCCCGAAAAAGATCACCCGTATTGTGAAGAGCGTGAAGTACATGCTCTACTGGGAATTTGCCACCAGAGAACAGTACGGAATTGCACAACAAAATCTCTACAATACGTATTGGAAATCTATAGAAAAATGCCTGATCGTGCCCCATGACAAATATCTGGGAGAAGTGCTGTTTCCATAGATTGGACAGAGCGCCGGTCTGAATTGTGGCGAGTGGCTCTGGACGAAAAAACCAGACATAACGATACTCTGATCGTATGAACTTCCGGAATAATCTATTTTCCACTATGGACAAGGACGATTTGGTCCGGCCCATTCGGCAATACTGTCCCCAGCCGTGGAGTTTGAACCGGTATCCGTGCCCCATCACCGCTGAGCCCGATAAGGACCGGCCTCCATCTCGGAAATAATTATTCGGAATCCGGGGAGAAGAGTTCTGATACCAGGTTTTGGATCTCCCGCATTTTTGCGGCATTAACGATACCAATGGTATCGCAAATGAGATCTTTTTCAAGAGCATAGATCCCGTCAGCCTGCACAAAACTGGAATGATCCAGAGATCCGGTACTGAGATCGGCGTTCGTCAGGCCGACTGCCATCATCTTTGGTTTCCGGGACGTGATCTTCATGACGATGACGTCCCGGGAGATCCGGTTGTACCGCGAATTGCTGACAACAAGAGCGGGGCGTACCTTGGACTGGCTCTGGTTGGAATACGAAAAATCCACAAGGATGATGGAGCCCTGTGCCGGTTCAGTCATGCGCCAGCCTTCGGTGTGCGTGCTCCTTCCACACATCGTCCGGGTTATCGTAATCGATCTCGATCCTGGCTTTCCGGAAGATGATCCTGTCCTGATCCGAGGTGATCGTCAGGTAATCCCCGTCATTGATACCGAGATCGGACCGGATCTTCTTTGGGAGGGTGATGAGTCCCTTGGACGATACCTTGACCAGTGTCGTGTCAGGCATGGGTGTTCACAACTTAGATTATTAGATTCTTAGATTATCAGTATTGCGGGAAAAAATAGTGCGTGGGAAATGGGTTTGGCAGGGGGGTCGGGCAGGGGCAACCAATCATTCCGAATCGTTTTCGCGGAAATTTTTTTCAAACGGGAAAACAATCCCGGGAAAATGTATGCCGGGATGCACCGCAGGCCGGCATCACCCGCCACTTACGGTTGAGTCTTCCCCCACCGGATATGCGCAAACGTCGAGTCCCCGGAAATAACAACCTCATCGCCCCGGGATTGGATCAGCGGGCTCACGTAGTCATCGACAATCCGCACCTGTTCACTGGTTGTTGCCCCGAATCGTCTCCGGAAGAATGCGAGCATCTCCTCCCGGCTCCCGAACCGGTACTCCTTTGAGAGCGGCAGCATCGTCACATCAGGATAGATCCCCATCTGGTACAGCACGCCAAAGAGGCAGTCCGCCTTGGGCCCGGAATAATAGGGTGTCTTGCGAAGCGGGGTCCAGAGATCGGCATACATCTTCTCCCAGAATGGCATATCCACGAACCAGAAGAGGTGGACGGAGCCCGAACAGACGGCATCCATCTTGGCAAGGGCCGAACGGATGTCGTGCATGGTTAAGGAGAGCGATGCGATCACGATATCGTACGGTGGTGAGAGGTCGCGGGCCGGATCAATCTCCTCCCAGGTCTTCTGCACGGAGGTGATGTTCCGGATCCCGTCCCGGTCCGCATGCCGTTTCAGCACCTCCACCATACCGGCCCCGGGCTCAACCGCGGTCACTTCCCGGACGAGCGGGGCAAGCGGCAGGGCGAGCACCCCGGGGCCGGCCCCGATGTCCAGCACCCGGGATCCTTTTGTGAGCGGGAGCGCCGCGATGGTCCGCTGCACCCGGTCATCGTACCCGCTCCGGGCGTTTGCATCATAGCGCTCCGCATTCTCTTTTTTGTCCCAGTTATGCGAGGTGTCGTCATGCGTCCGTGTCGACTCCTGCAGCCGCTGCAGCTCTTTCCAGATCTCGTTCCAGTCAGGATCGCAGGGGGCCGGGCTCATAGCATACCGTAGTGTGCCCGGTTAAAAAAAGGTTCAGGTGAAGTCACTCACTCATGCCGGAGCGCATCGATCGGGTTGAGGTTCGCCGCCCGCCATGCCGGGTAGATGCCGCAGATCAGGCAGATGACGATCCCAAACACCATGCCGTACACGATGTGGATGAGGCTTGAGGGCACGAACAGGTACTCGGTGGTCTGGAGCATCAGGCTGCTGATGGCATACCCGCCAAGCAGGCTTAAGATCCCGCCGATGATGCTGCCCACCACCCCGAGGATCATGGCTTCGTACAGGAACATCGACATCACCTCTTTTCGCTGTGCGCCGATGCTCCGCATGATCCCGATCTCCTTGATCCGTTCGGTCACCGACATCATCATGATGTTTAAGATCGAGACCCCGGCAACCAGCATCGAGATGCCGCCGATGGCAGAGACGAACGTGGTGATCTGGCCAAACGCCTCGAAGATCGACTCCATCACCTTTCTTGTGTCCATCACATCGACCGTCTCGTCCCGCCGGTTCATCTGCTTCTCGATAGCCTCTTTTACCGCGGTGATATCGTCAAGGTTCTTGACCTTGATCACTACCTTGTCGTAGTCGTTCCGGGAATAAGCATTGTTGAACCAGTCCTGCGTGGCAACCACCGCCGAATCTGTGCTGACATCGAAGGCCATTCCCCGCTCTTCGATGATGCCGGTTACCCGCAGGGTTCCCTTGTTGCCATCGGTGCCAACCGTGATGCGCGAACCGACTTTCACGTTGTTGTCCTTGGCAAACGTGGATCCCACAAGACAGCCCGAGCTGCTCCGGCTGTAGTCGCCGGATTCCAGGATAAAAAAGTCCGGCATATCTTCAGGATCGATACCGTAGATCATGGCAACGAGATCGTCTTTTCCCACCCCGAGTTTCAACCGGTCGGTGGTCTGGAGGACAGGGATGGCGATGTTGGGTGCCGAGACCCGTTTTATCTGCTGGTAGTCCTGCTCGGTGATGACCAGTGCCGATGAACTCCCCCCGCCCCCGCCAAAGCCGCCCCCGCCTCCCCCCGCGTGGGGGGTGACGATGACGCTGTCGCCGACCGTCCGCAGGCTGTCGGAAACCGAGAGGACCATGCTGTTGCCGAGAATGCCCATGGATGCGATGGCGACCACACCGATGACGATGCCGAGCATGGCAAGCGATGATCGCAGCAGGTGGATCCGGATATTCCGTTTTGCGATCTCCCAGAAGATCATGAAACGATCCTCCCGTCAGCGATACGGATGGTCCGTTTTGAGTATTCAGCGATATTCGGATCGTGGGTGACCATGATGATGGTGGTTCCCTTCCTGTTGAGATCGGTCATCAGGTCCATGATGCCCGCGCCGGTCTTCGAATCAAGGTTGCCGGTCGGCTCGTCACAGAGAAGGATGTCGGGGTTGTTGATGAGCGCCCGCGCAACCGCGACCCGCTGCTGCTGGCCGCCGGAGAGTTCGGTTGGCGTGTGGGTGAAGAGTTTGTCATCGAGCTGGACTGCCCGGAGCACCTCGCGGCCCCGCTCGGGGTCCACCCCTTTGCCGGTCTTGAGCATCATGGGAAACGTGACGTTCTCGATGATGTTTAAGAGCGGGAAGAGGTTGAAGTACTGGAAGATGAACCCGATGCGGTCACGCCGCAGGCTGGTCAGTTCGGCGTCCGACATGTCCCCGATGCGGGTGCCGCTGATGTAAATATCCCCCGAAGTCGGGGTGTCAAGACAGCCCATGAGGTTGAGGAGGGTGGATTTTCCCGACCCGGACGGTCCCATGACGGAGATGAACTCGCCCCGGTCCACCCGGAACGAGACCCCGTCCAGTGCGACAACGTCACCGGCAGGCAGCGGGTACACCTTGACCACGTCCCGGAAGACCATGACGGGCTGGTCATCTTCTGATCCGGTCACTTCTTGTTCCTTCGCAGGTAGTACGCCCATCCGCCGATAAAGACCAGCAGGATCACGATTCCTGCCGCAACCGGTACGACCGGAAACCCGCTGCCTGTCGTCTCAATTTTGAGACCGGATGCGGAGATCCGCACGTCCCGGATGCTCTCGTAGACATTGCCGTCATCGTCCTTGTAGGTCAGTTTGACGGGAACGGTCTCTGCATCGTCTGCACGAAACGTGATCTCGAAGCTCCCGAAGTCGTCGGGCTTGAGGGCACCCACGACATATACCTTGTAGGGATCTTCAGGAACCGCAGGGGAGAGCGCCGTGACCATGACGGTGTTGGCGGTCTCGAGGCCCGCGTTGTTCACGTCACCGGTGACATGCCACGTGCCGCCCATGCTGGTTACCTGCACGTTGCTCATGACCGGCTCTGCGGCTTTCTTGTCGGTACCGAAGACCACGGGCAGTTCCATGGTGACCGAGTGCGGGTTGTCGCCATTGTAATAGTCCAGGGTCAGCTGGACCGGCGCCTCTTTTGTCGGCGTGATGGAGAATTCTACCGGCACGGTCTGGTGCGGGCTGACCGTCCCGACATAGACCTGCGACGGGGTGAAGTCAGCGCCATCGCTTGCGAACCTGACGATCACGTTCTCCACTGCGTTGTTCCGCGGGTTTGCTACCTCCAGGTGGATGGTCTTCTTCTTTCCTGCGGTATAGGCATCAGGTTTGTCTTTTACCGTCAGTAACAAGGGGGTGTTATCGATCTGGAGCATCTCGCGGGCAAAGAGGCTGTCCGCATCGCGGAAGCTTAACGAGAAGACGGGATAGCAGTACCCATCGGCTCCGTCAGCACTGATGGTGAACGTAAACGTATGGCTTTTGCCCGGGCCGATCTGTGCGGAACTCTGGTGTGTCCCGGCAACAACCCGGACCTTCCCGGAGGGATCGCTTAAGGTTGCGTGATTCACGACAATCCCGACATCGGTATTGGCGTTTGTTACGGTATAGGAGGCAATGCCCGTATCTCCCGAGATGAACGTTCCGGGATCGAAGCTCGCGTTGGAAACGTACACCTTCCCGGCGGCGACGATGGACTCCGGTGTTGCATACGCGCCCGCCGGGGCGATACATGCTGCGATGAGCAGGATGAGGAGGGAGATGGAAATTCTGTTGATCGTGTGCATTTACATTGCTCCAAGGCTGTAGATTACGTACACTACGTAGAGGATCACCGGGGCGCCCACGCAGATTGCGGCATCCCGCATGGAAAGTTTGCGGGCGTGTTTCATGCCGAAGATCCAGATGTTGGCGCTCCAGAGCATAAAGACGATGGCGATAAGCGAGGTGATCTGGGTGAGTTCCAGCATCGCCGGGTCATGCATGAATGCGGCCATTGCGGTTTCAATAATCTCCGGGTCGTCGAGTGCGGATTTTGTCAGTACCGGCACGGTAATTTTCGGGAGATACTGGATTGCCGCAACAAGGGTGATGAGTGACCCGATGATCTGGGGAAGGTACCCGTATCCCACGACTTCGAGTACCCGGTTAAACGATCCCGATCCCTTGAAAAATGTCGAGATGATATAGAATATTCCTGCGGCAACTGCCCAGAAGATGAACGTCCCGACAAGCGCCCCGAGAACTGCCGAGATGAGGATGATCGCATCCATACCGGGCATCATGCCTGCCATCATGCGGGCGCTCAGCTCACCCATGAGGTACCCGTATGCCGCTGCAAGAATCCCGCCGGTGAGAACGATGAGCGCCGGAATCTTCAGGCTTTCTGGCTCTTGTGCCCCGTGTTCAAAGAATGCATCCGGGCGGAACAGAATATCGATAAGAGAAGGACTCATTTCATTTCCCCGATTTTGTTGTACCTGAATAAAGGTGGTGTCAACACGTTGGTGTTGACACTTTAAATGGTTTCCGGGCTTTTCCCGTTGGTGAGCTGGTTGCCCGTCAACACCCCCAAGGTATCGAACCTCACGGGGGTGCCCGGGCTGTTGTTGCTCAGCCAACAACCGTCATGTACAGATGCCCTCTGGATACTATAAAGGTATTTGCATGAAAATGAACGGGGATGACCAAAAGAAAAAAAGATATGCCTTATTCAGCGTCCTGTGCCTCAGAGAGCGCTTCCTGCGCCTTCTCCACCATGTTCTGCGCAGCGGTGATCTTTGGCCGGACGGTTCCGTACTCCTTTTTGTCAAATGAGGCCTGGGCTTCCTTATAGAGCGCCTCTGCCCGGTCGATCCTGCCTTTTGCCTTCACAACATTGGTGCCCTCGCTCTGTGCCATGTCGACCTCTTCCTGCACGGCAAGCACCTGCCCGTACAGGTCTTCGAGCTGCTCGCGATACTCTTCGGCCTTCTCGTTGTCCTCGGCGATCTTCTGCCGTCCGCGTTCGCGGGCTTCGGACTTTGCCTCCTCCTGCCCCTCGATAATGTTCTGCAGCTCGTCCTCAACTTCCTGTATGGTCTCGGCAAGGATCGTGGCAAACCGGGTCCGTTCCTGCTTGGACTCCTCGTACCCGTCATAGGCTCCGTATGCCCCGCCGGCTGCTGCTCCCCCGAGAGCTCCGGCAAGTGCATCGCCCAGCCCCTCGTCCCGGCGCAGGACGCTGCCAAGGATGCTGCCAAGGCCGGCACCGGCGACTGCACCCGCAACACCTTTTGAGATCTCCTTCTTGTGGCGCTCGACCGTGTAGCTCACCTTGACGTTCTCGTTCTCGATCGCGATGTCCAGCTTTCCCTCTTCGTCGATGTGCCTGACATGCATCGTGGCGGTCGCAGGATTCATGACCTGGTGGGTGATCTCGGTGCCCTTGAGGGCGAGGTGGGACATCAGGCGTTCGGTAAAATCCTGGTACAGGGACGATACACCCTGACTGTAATAGATGAAGACCATGGGGTTGCTCCTAACAGTACAGGAGTTGTTCGTGGATATATGTTTGATTTTTGCCCTGCCTCACGGGAAAATGTCTAATAAAAGACACGATTAAACAAATGTGTTCCACAATGTATATATTTGTACAAACCAAGTACTGGGTATGAAGACCAAGATCCTCCTCGATGAGGAGCAGATACCCAAAAAGTGGTACAACGTGCAGGCGGACATGCCCTCGCCGCTCGATCCGCCACTCCACCCCAAGACGCAGAAACCGGTCGGACCGCAGGACCTTGCAGCCATCTTCCCGATGGAACTGATCAAACAGGAAGTGACGACCGACCGGTATGTTGACATTCCTGAAGAGGTCCGGGATGTGCTCCGGCTCTGGAGGCCCTCGCCCCTGTACCGCGCCCACCGGCTCGAAAAGTTCCTCAAAACCCCGGCAAAGATCTACTACAAGTGGGAAGGGGTGAGCCCCGCCGGGAGCCACAAGGCCAACACCTCCATCCCGCAGGCATACTACAATAAGCAGGCCGGCATTGAGCGGATCGCAACCGAGACCGGCGCCGGCCAGTGGGGCTCGGCGCTCGCGTTCGCCACCATGCTCTATGATCTCGAGTGCACGGTCTACATGGTCGGGTCGAGCTACCACCAGAAGCCCTACCGGAAGTCCATGATGAACGTCTGGGGTGCGGAATGTATCCCGAGCCCGAGCACGCGGACGAACTCCGGCAGGGCTGTCCTTGAAAAGGACCCGGAGACCCCGGGGGCGCTGGGGATTGCAATATCCGAGGCAGTCGAAGACGCAGCAACGCACGCCAACACCAACTACGCGCTCGGCTCGGTGCTGAACCATGTCTGCCTCCACCAGACGATCATCGGGCAGGAGTGCCGCGAGCAGCTCGCCATGGTCGAGGACTACCCGGACGTTGTTATCGGGTGCGTTGGCGGCGGATCGAACTTTGCCGGGATCGCGTTCCCGTTCGCGGGCGACAAGCTGACCGGAAAACACAAGGATGTTGATATCATCGGTGTCGAACCCGCGTCCTGTCCAACGCTCACGAAAGGGGCGTTTATGTACGACTACGGCGATGTCGCGGGATTAACCCCGCTCCTGATGATGTACACGCTCGGCCACGACTTCGTCCCGCCGTCCATCCATGCCGGCGGCCTGCGGTACCACGGGGACTCTCCCATCGTCTCGCGGCTCGTCCATGACGGGGTCATGCGGGCGGTCTCCCTCCACCAGAGCGAGGCCTTCGAGGCCGGCCAGACGTTTGCACGGACCGAGGGGATCATCATCGCGCCCGAGACCTCGCATGCCGTGAAAGTTGCCATTGACGAGGCGCTGAAGTGCAAAAAGACCGGCGAAGAGAAGACCATCCTCTTCAACTGCTCGGGGCACGGGAACTTCGACATGTCGGCTTACGACGCCTTCCACGCAGGCAGACTGGTGGACTACGAGTATCCTGACGAGCTCATCCGCGAAGCCATTGGCCGGATACCCAGTATTCAATAATTCACCAGTCCATCTCTTTTTATGAAACGTGTCGGGCTCATCGTCAATCCGGTTGCCGGGATGGGCGGCCCGGTGGGTCTCAAGGGCACCGACGGGAATGTCGAGGAGGCACGGCGGCGGGGGGCAGTCCCCCGTGCACAGGATCGTGCCGGCATTACGCTCGGGCTGCTTGCCGATGAATCGGACATTTACTGGATCACCTGTTCCGGCAGCATGGGGGGAGATGTCCTTTCCCGCGCCGGCATCGGGAAGTATGAGGCCGTGTATACCCCGGACACCGAGAGCACGAGCCGCGACACGATGGAGGCGGCAGGCCGGATTCGTGATGCCGGTGCAGATCTCATCCTCTTCTGCGGGGGGGACGGGACGGCCCGGGATATCTTCTCCGTAGTTGGCCGTACTATTCCGATCCTGGGGATCCCTGCGGGTGTCAAGATGTACTCAGCGGTCTTTGCCGTTGACCCGCAGGTGGCAGCAGAGCTGGTGCGGGAGTTCGATACGGCCCGGGTCCGGGATTCTGAGGTGATGGACGTTGACGAGGAGGCGTACCGGCACAATAGCTTACAGACCCGGCTGTTCGGGATTGCCCGGACGCCCGCGGCACCGGGCAGGGTGCAGGCCTCAAAACAGGTATACGAAGAGGCTGATGAGGAACGGGCAAAAGCCGCGATTGCGCAATTCATCGACGAGATCCTCCTGCCGGGGACGCTCTATATCATCGGGGCCGGCACAACAACCGAAGCCCTGGCCCGGAGGCTGGGAACGAAAAAGACGCTCCTTGGGGTGGACGCAATCCGGAACCGGCGGCTTGTTGCTGCCGACTGCGATGAGAAGAAACTCCTCGCTCTTGCGGAAAAATACCCGGATACCCGGATCATCATCAGCCCTATCGGTGCCCAGGGGTTCATTCTCGGCCGGGGCAACCAGCAGATCAGTGCAGCGCTCATAAAAAAGATCGGGCTGAAGAAGATAATCGTCATCGCAACCCCGCACAAGCTTGCAGAACTTCCGTTCCTGTATGTGGATTCCGGTGACCCGGCCCTTGACGCTGAGTTCGGGGATACCATCCAGGTTATCTCAGGATACCGGATTGCCCAGCGGAAGAAGATCCGCCACGAAAAAAAAGGGTTAGTCGGTTGCCGGTGCCTGCGGGGGCTTCAGGAGCGCCCATGCGATGACAAGGCCGATGAGGGCAAGGGCGAGCACGTACGGGAAGACCCCGAGGTACGAGCCTGTCGAGGTCTTGATGAACCCGGCCAGCTGCGGCCCGGCAATGGCTCCCGCACCGTAGGCGAGGAAGACCACGCCATAGCATCGCGGGTAATCGGAGGTACCGAAGTAACAGCCGGTACTTGCCGGGGCGATGGCGAGCCACCCCCCGAGCGAGCCCCAGAGGATGACGAACGCGATGATGTACATCAGTTCGCCCGGGAACTGCCAGAGGAGCAGTGAGGCTCCCGCTATCAGGATGAAGGAGAACATTGCGGCGTTTCTCGGGCTGAACCGGTCCGTTATTGCGCCAAAGACCGGCCGGCCAAACCCGTTGAAGACGGCAAAGACCCCGACAAGCATGACGGCAAGCCCCGCCTCGACCCCGATGTCAGTGCCGACCGGTTTTGCAATGGAGATGGCCATCAGCCCCGCAAGGCACCCGATGAAGTAGCAGAGCCAGAGGCCGACGAACGAGGGTGATCTGAGCATCTGGTCCCGCCGGAACTCGCAGGTCACTGCCTGGCCGGCAACCGGTGCCGGGGCAGTCCAGCCGCGGGGTGTCCACCCGGCAGTCGGGAACTTCAGCGGCAGGGCTAAGAGGATGATCAGGATAACGAACGCCACCCCGAAGATCCGGAATGTGTTCATGACCCCGTACGTTCCGATGAGCCACCCGGCGATGTTTGCCGTGAAGAAAGCCGAGAACCCGAAGCCGAGGACCGTGAGCCCGACGGCAAGACCCCGGCGGTCAGGGAACCACCGGGCCGCAACCGCGACCGGGACGCCGTACGCGATCCCGACGCCGATGCCCCCGATGATCCCGTACACCACGTACAGCATCGGAACCGATGTGGCAAAGGAGGCAAGCAGCCAGCCAAGGCCGGTCATCACGCCGCCAACGATGGTCACGTTACGGGGCCCGTACTTTTCGATGTACTTTCCCGTGAACGGCATGGCCACGGCAAAGAATGCCAAAAAGACCGAGAACGGCAGCAGGATGTCGCCTGCGGTCACGGTCTGTCCCAGTTCCGTGGTAAAGTAGGTGGTCAGGGGTGCGACAAAGACGCTCCAGGAGTAGATGGTTCCAAGGCAGAGGTTGATGATGAGTCCCAGCAGGACGAGCATCCACCGGCCTTTTTCAGGGTCCATTCCCAGGATTGTTGCTGTTGTGTTTTCGCTCATGATGGTGCCTTTTTTCCTGTTCTATTTTTTAAAAAATCCGGGGGGATTTTGAAGGATTACTCCTCCAGGGTCGATATGTCGCCCGGGTCGATTCCCATCTCCTGGGCTTTTAAGACCCGGCGCATGATCTTGCCGCTCCGCGTCTTGGGCAGTTTCTCCACGAAATCGATCTCGTGGGGCATGGCGATCGGCCCGATGGTGGTCCGGACATGGTGAAGCAGATCCTGCCTGAGTTTGTCGCTTGGCTGGTGACCCATGATCAGGATGACGAACGCCTTGATGGTGTTCCCCTTCACCGGATCCGGCTTTCCGATAACCGCAGCCTCGGCAACCGCTTTGTGGGAGACAAGCGCGCTCTCCACCTCCGCGGTGCCGATGTTGTGGCCGGCAACGAGGATGATGTCGTCAGCCCGCCCGAGGATCATGATGTACCCGTCCTTGCCTTTGACCGCCAGGTCGCCAACCGCATAGACGCCGTCGATGGTGTACCAGTATTTGCGGTAGCGCTCATCGTCCTTGTACACGGTGCGCAGCATGGATGGCCAGGGCTGCCTGACGACTAAGAGCCCGCCTGTTCCCGGCTTGACGGAGTTGCCGTTCTTGTCCACAACATCCGCCTCGACGCCGGGGATCGGTTTTCCGGCAAAACCGGGGCGCATGGGTTCACCGATCATGGTCGTGATCATGTGCATGCCGGTCTCGGTCTGCCACCAGGTGTCGAGGATCGGGGTCTTTGATTTCCCGATAACCTTGTAATACCACTCGAACGCCTCCGGGTTGAGGGGCTCGCCGACCGACCCGATGATCCGCAGGGAGCTCAAGTCATATTTGTTGGGCCAGCTCTCGCCCATCTTCATGAACATCCGGATGGCGGTCGGTGCCGTATAGAAGATGGTGATCTTCTGCTCCTCGATCAGGTTCCAGAAGCTGCCCGCATCCGGGTAGTCCGGGACAAGTTCGGAGATGAAGACCGTTGCACCCACGGCAAGCGGGCCGTACACGATGTAACTGTGGCCGGTGATCCACCCGGGGTCGGCTGTGCACCAGAAGACATCGTTGTCCTTCATGTCGAAGACGTACTTGCTCGTGTAGTAGGTCCCGACCATGTACCCTCCGCAGGTGTGCACGATGCCCTTGGGCTTGCCGGTCGATCCGCTTGTATAAAGGATGAAGAACGGGTCCTCGGAATCCATGACTTCGGGCGGGCAGTCATCGGACATTCCCTCCATCATCTCGTTGAAGTCAAGCTCTCGCTCGTTGAGATCCACCCTGGGCTCCCGGCGCCGCAGGACAACAACATGCTCCACGGATGGCGCATCGATGATCGCTTCGTCCACGATGGCTTTGAGCTGGATCGCCTTGCCGCGCCGGATCGAGATGTCCGCGGTGATGACAACCTTTGCCTCAGCGTCCTGGATCCGCATGTTCAGCGCGGCAGCGCCAAAGCCGCCGAAGACAACGCTGTGGACGGCGCCGATCCGGGCGCAGGCCAGCATTGCTATGAGCTGCTCGGGAACGAGCGGCATGTAGATGCAGACGCAATCGCCTTTCTTCACGCCGATATTTTTGAGGGCATTGGCAAAGCGTGCAACCTGGCTTAAGAGATTCTGGTACGTGAAGATCCGCTCCCTGCCCTCCTCCCCCCGCCAGATCAGGGCAACCTTGTTGCGCCGGTTGTCGTTGACATGCCGGTCAAGGCAGTTTGCCGAAATGTTCAGTTTGGCGTTCGTGAACCATCTGGCGTAGGGGTAGTTCCACTCCTTGACCTTGTCCCAGGGTTTGATCCAGTCGAGCTCCTTTGCCATCCTCTCCCAGAACCCGTCCGGATCTGCCAGAAATTCATCGTACGCTTTCTGGTAATCTCCCATCCATGCATTTTTCCTGTATTCCGGGTCGGGAGTGTAGGTTTTCACATCCTCAACAAGCCTGACATCGAAGTCTTCCGTCATGTCTCACCTATTTATCATTATTAATCATGCATAACATGCTATTTAAAAGTATGCCGAACCACGGTTCGACAATAAAAGTATTCAAACCCGCGATATGGAAAAAAAGCACTGATCGGGAAGACCAGAGTCTGCCCGGGATCCCGCCTTCAGGGTTCTCACGAATATAACAAGTGTTATGTATCCGGGTTTTTTAATATAGGATTGATGCTGAAGAAGTTCAAGGGTTGTATGCTGGGTGCGGCAATCGGCGATGCACTGGGGATGCCCCACGAGAGCGGCGCCCCGAACCTGAAGAAGATGAAATACGGGTACCGGCGCGCTTACAAAAATCACCCGAACGAAGCATTAACCCCTGGACAGTACACTGACGATACCCAGATCATGCTCCTTGCCGGCACGCTTCTTGCCGATGGGAAGTTCAATGAAGAACGGTATGCGCACTCCCTGCGCGAACTCTGTTTGCGGGGAGCCCTCCGGTTTCCGGACAGTACGGTGGGGGCATTCTGCGAATCGGCAGAAAAGGAGAACGAACCCCGGAAAGGGGTAAAATCCACAACCTCCGGCTGCCTCCCGATTGCAGTCCCGTTTGCCCTTGCCTATCCTGACAAGAGCGAGGCCTGCGAGCGGGCAGTCCGGGCATGCAATGTGACCCACACCCACCCGGCAGCCCACGCAGCAGTCTCAACCCTGACAACCCTCCTCCACCACACCCTTCACGAGACGCCCGATCCCATCGGGCGGGCGCTTGCCAAGGCGCAGGTGGAAGATGAGATTCTCGGCGGAAAGATAAGGAATGCACTGGTTCTTGAAAAAGAGGGCATGGACACCGAGACCGCGCTTCTCAAGATCGGCCATGACGTCTCCGTCTTCCAGACCCTCCCCATCGCGTTCTTCTTAATCAGCCGGTACGCCCACCCTCCGGACCTCCTGACGGTCTCTGCCAATACCGGGGGAAATTCCGATACCATCGCGCTCATCTGCGGGGCATACCTTGGCGCTGCCAAAGGGATCGACCTGCTCCCCGAGGATCTGCTCGAAAGTCTCGAGGACCGGCAGCGGATCGAACTGCTCGGCCAGCGGCTTTATGGGATCTGCACCCGCAGGATGCAGTAGTAATTTTTTTTTGCTCCCGGCCCGGCCGGTGCAGGGCCGGCCTTTAAAAAGCATTAAATTTTCACAACCGGAAAACTCTTCACCATGAAAGTCGCGATTGTCGGGGCATCCGGGTATGCGGGCGGCGAACTCATCCGCCTCCTCGCGTACCATTCCAAAGCAGAAGTTGTCTGCGCAACCTCCCGCAAGCTTGCCGGGACGCCACTTGATCAGGTCCATCCCCACTTGAAAGGGTTCACGGATCTCGTGTTTACCAATCCGGAGACGGATGCCATCGATGCCGATGTTGCATTCCTCGCCGTGCCCCATACCGCCGCGATGACCTATGCCGGAAAACTCCTCTCCCGCGGCATAAAAGTCGTGGACCTGAGTGCAGACTATCGTCTGCCAAAAGATGTTTTTGAGAAGGTGTACGGCGTCCCCCACACCGATTACTTCGCCGCACCCTACGGCATCCCCGAGCTCCACCGCAAGGACTGCATCAATGCAAAATTCGTATCCAATCCCGGGTGTTTCCCCACAGGAGCGACCCTTGCAGCAGCCCCGCTTGCGAAATTCGCCCATACTATCATCTACGACTCAAAGACCGGTGTCAGCGGCGCGGGCGACAACCCTTCGGCAACCACCCATTACCCCAATGTCGGGGATAACGTGGGGCCGTACAAGCTGACAAGCCACCGGCACCTTGCCGAGATGAAACTGGAGATGGCGGGCCTTGGCTCGAAAGCCAGCGTCTACTTCACCCCCCATCTTGTGCCGGTCAACCGTGGCATCCTGACAACCGCCCATATCCTCTTACACGAACCCCTCGGCCAGAAGGAAGTGGAGAAACTCTACCAGGATTTCTACAAAGACGAATACTTTATCCGGTTCCAGAAACCGATCCTTGCTGCAGTACGCGGGAGCAATTTCTGTGATATTATGGTGGAGAGCGAGGGAACCCGGGTCGTGGCAGTCTCTGCAATTGACAACCTTGTCAAGGGTGCAAGCGGCCAGGCGATCCAGAACATGAACCTGATGTGCGGATTTTCCGAGCAGGATGGCCTGAAAGGCGCCGGGATGCTCCCCTGAGGGTACTGCGATGCTCGTTTCAGACGCCATGACAAAGGACCCCGTCACCTGCCCGTCGGACACCCCGCTGCGGGACGCGGTCTCGCTCTTTAAGAAACACCATATCGGGGGGCTTCCCGTGATGGAAGGACGGGAGCTGGTGGGGATGGTGACGGAATCGGATATCATCGCCCTCCTCGAATCGGAGCGGATCTCCGATGATCTCTGGCTCCCCTCGCCGTTCGAGATAATCGAGATCCCGATACGGGAGTACATCAACTGGGAGAAGACCAAGCACGCGCTTTCGAACATCGGGGATATGCCGGTCAAGAAGATCATGACCCACCGGGTCGTGGCCGCTCTTGAAGATATGGACGTCGAAGCTGCTGCCGCCCTGATGCTCCGGGAAGGCATCACGCGCCTCCCGGTTCTCCGGGGCAAATCGATAGTCGGGATCATCACCCGGGCGGACATCATCAACGCCATCGGGTCGTCCTATTCAGCAACAAACGGGGCAGGTGAATAAATGAAATACCAGAGTATCTGTGCAGTTGAGGGCGTCAAAGCCTGGGGAATGAAAGAGGGAAAATATGGGCTTGCCCTGATCGCGGCAGAGGGCACGGCAGCCGGGGTCTTTACAGAAAATCTCGTGAGGGCAGCCCCGATCGAGCTGATGCGAAAACAGATCAAGGCGGGAAAACTCGAGGCTGTCATCGTCAACAGCGGGTGCGCCAACGCGTACACCGGGAAGCAGGGGTATACCGATGCCGTTGCCATGACTGAAATCGCCGGCAATGCCCTGGGAGTCAATCCCTCCCGCGTAGGAGTGGCGAGTACCGGGGTTATCGGCAGGTATCTTGACCTCCCGCTCATTACCCGGCAGTGTGCCGCGGTTGCACCGAAGCTTACCCGCTCCAAGGCAGCGGAAGTTGCAGCGGCAAAGGCCATCATGACCACGGACCTTGTCGAGAAGCACGCGCTTGTTGAGCGGGAGGGCTTTGTTGTCGGCGGCATCACCAAGGGCAGCGGCATGATCGCCCCGAACATGGGCACCATGCTTGCGTTCATCTACACCGATGCAGAGATCGGGGCAAAAGCCCTCTCCGATGCCCTGAAACTTGCCACGAAACGCTCGTTCAACCGGGTCGTTGTCGATGGAGACACGAGCACGAACGACATCGCGCTCTGCACGGCGACCGGCGCCGCGGGGAAGGTGAAGGCTGCGGAGTTCTCATCGGCACTCGAAGAGTGCTGCCGCTCGCTTGCCATGCAGATCGCCGCCGATGGTGAAGGGGCAAGCAAGCTTCTTGAGATTGTTGTAAAAGGGGCAAAGAAGGAGGACGATGCGGAGAAGGTTGCCCGCACGGTCATCGAGTCCCCGCTTGTCAAGAGCGCTGTGTATGGCGAGGACCCCAACTGGGGCAGGGTTGTTGCAGCAGCAGGGCGGGCCGGCGTGAAGTTCGATCCCAATGCCGTATCTCTCGACATCAGTGACGGGAAGAAGAAGTACCCGCTCGTGAAGAGCGGCGAGATCATGGCCGACCTTGCCGCAGCCAAGAAGGCGATGGGCGGTAAGCGGGTAATTTTTATCCTCGACCTTGCACAGGGAAAGCAGGAGGCTACCGCATGGGGTTGCGATCTCACCGAACGGTACGTTGAGATCAACGGGAAGTACACAACATGAAGCGCGAAGACGTCTTAATGGAAGCACTGCCGTACATCCAGCAGTTCCATGGCAAAACGATCGTGATCAAGCTCGGCGGCCACGCGATGGTGGATCCCGTTGTCCTTGAGAACGCAATACGGGATGCGGTGCTCCTGCACTACGTGGGCATCCGGGTCGTGCTCGTCCACGGCGGCGGTCCTGAGATCAGCGACAAGATGAAGCAGATGGGCAAGGAGTCGGTCTTTGTCGGGGGCCTCCGGGTTACCGACCAGGAGACCCTCGAGATCGCCCAGATGGTCCTGGTCGGAAAGATCAATGCCGGGATTGTCTCCCTCATCGCCAAATGCGGCGCACGGGGTGTCGGGCTCTCGGGAAGCGACGGCAACCTCATCCTTGCAAAGAAGATGGAGCGGCAGAAGATCGAGGTCGGGGGTGTCCAGCAGGAGGTGGATCTCGGCCACGTGGGGGAGATCGAGTCGATCGATCCGGCCCTCCTCAACACCCTGCTCGATACGGGATATATCCCGGTCATCGCCCCCATCGCCATCGACCGTTCCGGGGGAAACCTGAACATCAATGCCGATACGGCAGCCGGTGATATTGCAATTGCGCTTGGAGCCTACAAGCTCATCAACATGACCGATGTGGACGGGGTTATGGATAAGAGCCGGACAACGGTTTTCCGGAGGCTCAGGGTCACTGAGGCGATGGACCTCCAGCGCACCGGTGCCATTGGCGAGGGCATGATCCCAAAGGTCAGGTCGGTGATAAAAGCGGTCGGGAACGGGGTCAGCTTCTCGCACATCATCAACGGCAATATCGAGCACAACCTGATCCTCGAACTCTTCACCCGCGACGGTGTCGGGACGATGATCTCCCAATGAACAGATCATTTTTGCATGGATTAATCAGGAAAAAACGTGAAACGTACTCTGGAGCAAGTTTATGGATAAGACAATACAGACCGCCGGGCTCGCACTGGCGGGAATCCTGATCCTCTTCGCGGTGGTCCTCCTCGTTCCCGGGGTGGGCACCGCGCTCTCCGGCACGTCCCCTGCCGGATCGGAGGGTCCAGTCACCGTCTATTTCTTTTACGGTGAGGAATGCCCCCACTGCCACGATGTGATGCCCCTCGTCCTTTCGCTGAAGGAAAAATACCCGGATGTGGATTTCCAGATCCTTGAGATCTGGCATAATACGGAAAACGCCCGGCTCTTCATGAAAGTGAGCAGGGAGACCGGGACCTCACAGAGTGGTGTTCCCCAGGCCATTATCGGGGATGTGGCCCTTGTCGGGGGACGGGATATCCCGGCAAACCTTGAGCAGGTTATCATCACCCATAGAAAAAATACCGTTTGAGAGCCGGGTAAAGGCGGCCCTCTCATCGAACGCTCCCGTCCACCAAACAATCCCCTGGTGGATGCGGTCTTTTTTTTTAATAGTGTCTGCTGCATCCCCGCATCCTGCGGGACAGGAGAAATGCAGGCCTCTTCAGGGCAGGTTTCCCTCTCCGGAGAACCCGCGCTGCCGGTCCTCGCTCATCGAGATCAGGATGCGGAATATCTCCTGGACTGCTACCGGGTCGATCTTGCACTCGGTTGCCTGGTTAAAGACTGCCTCCAGCACGTGCGCCGTGCGGTGCTCGTCATGGATGGGAAGACCCTGGTGGATCTTGATCTTCACGATCTCCTCTGCCAAGTGCTGCCGTCGTGCGATAAGTTTGATGATATCGGAATCAACCCGGGAAATTTCGGACCGGACCGTTTCAAGGGACATAGCAAGTACATTTCCGGGTTTTTTTATAAACCTGCTCCCTGCCATGCCGGGATACCAAGACACATAATGCAGGAGCGCCCTTTACTGATCTGGTAATTTTCATGCTCGAACGGATAACACGGCGGGAAGAAGCGGATCTCTTCGTTGCCTGGATGGCAATTGCAATAGCGTTTGCCATCATTCAGATCGCTCCTTACGGGATCCTGGGCCCGAAGATCAGCATTGATCCCCTCAGCGCGGCCATCTTTTTTGGCATCGCTCTTGTCACGGTCGGGATCGGGTTCATCATCCACGAGATGGCCCACAAGTTTACGGCGATTCATTACGGGTACTGGGCCGAATTTAAAAAGGATAATATCATGCTGCTGATTGCCGTCGTGATGGCGTCGCTTGTGGGTTTTGTCTTTGCCGCGCCGGGCGCAACGGTGATTTACAGCAGGGACGGCCGGATGCTCACGAAAGAAGAGAACGGGATAATATCCGCTGCCGGGCCTGCGGTGAACCTTGCACTCTGTATCCCGTTTGCCGCCCTCATCCTGGCTGCGGGTGGCATTACCGCCCTCAAGAGCGGGAGCCTCCTTGCATTTGTCGGCCTTGCCGGCATCCAGATCAACGCGATGCTTGCGACCTTCAACATGCTCCCGGTCAGTGTCCTTGACGGCAAAAAGGTCATGGCGTGGAACCTGCCAGCCTTCATCCTCCTGATCGGGGCGTCGGTCCTCATCCTGTTTGGATCTTTCACCCTTCTCTGATTTTTCGCTTTAATTACTCTCGTTACGGATCTTTCCTATGACCCGCACAACTTCCTGCCCTTTATTATATGCCTCCTTCATGGCCGTCGGGTGATTTTTTATTCCCCGGTACTCGTCCATGTTGTTGGCGATGATGTTGTCGTAATACTCAAAACCGGTACCGTTGAAGATGGCGGTGATCATCGGAAATGCCCCGTCAAAGACATGGTCCCAGTTCTGGCCTGCCGTCGAGATGAAGATCCCCTTGTGGCTCCTGATGTGCTCATCAGTAAAAAAGAGGGTCTTTAACACAAACTTCCGCGCCCAGAGGTACTGCCCCCGGTCAATGAATCCCTTGAGTTCCGCGGTTATGCCCATGGTATAGATGGGCGAAGCGATTGCGATACAGTCTGCTGCAAGAACCTTGTCAAAGAGGGTGATGGCATCGTCCTGCACCACACATTCACCGGTCCTGTGGCAGGCATTACACCCGCGGCACGCGTGGTAGTCGAGGTCCTTTAACACCACTTTCTCAACAACCGCACCCGCATCCTTTGCCCCTTCAAGAAAACTGTCCAGCAGGGTCTCTGTATTGCCGCGCCGGTGCGGGCTTCCCGATATTCCAAGGACAGTGACGGTCATGAGAACCCCAAAAAATCAGGATGAGAGCCGCCTTTTTAGTTCTGCCACAACCGTTTTTCCGAGTTTCATCGCATCGTCCCGTGCGGTCGGGTGCGTATCGATTGCCCCTTTCTCATCCACGTTGTTGACCATCAGGTAGCTGATGTCGGCATCCCTGACTTCAATAACATGGAAGAAGCACTTGACCGAGGGGACAGCAGCGTCAAAGACATGAGGCCAGTCCTGACCTGCGGAGGCAAGAAAGATTCCCATGCGTTTGCCTTTGCGTTCGGGAGGGACAACGGGGAGTTTCAGCACGTATTTCCGGGACCGGAAGACCTGCGCCCGGTCGATCAAGGCTTTTGGCTGGGACGCGATCCCCATGCAGAAGATCGGAGAGGAGAGGATGATGCAGTCCGCTTCGAGCAGTTTGTCGTGCAGGACGTCCATGCCGTCCCGCTGGACACATTTGTTGAGTTTCTCGCAGGCATTGCACCCGTTGCAGGGATGGATATCTGCCTCGGAGAGGGCTGTCTTCTCGATGGTCACATCCGGATCCTCTACCATCGACCCGAGCACCCAGTCAAGCAGCGTCTCCGAGTTCCCGTGCCGGCGGGGGCTTCCGGCAATGGCAAGGACTTTGATGGGCATAGATCTCTTCTTTGCACGGCAGGGTAAAAAGGGTTGGGTCGGCCGGCCGGTGAAGGAGAAGCCGCCCCGCTGCGAACCCCCTGCCCCCGCTCCTGCCTGCTGACCGCAAGCAAAACAGAAAAGGAGAAGAATCTCCCTGTGCATACTCTCGTTGCAGCACAGCTATGGAACCCATCAGCAAGGTCAACCTCGAGCGGATCACGAACGGCATCTACGCCTTCACGATGACGCTCCTTGTCCGGAACATCCAGTCCCCGCAGCCAAACGCCGTCATGAGCGATGCGGCAATCGTTGACTATATCGGGACGACCTTATTCTCAATCATCGACTTTATCGGGGCGTTCATCATCCTTGGGATGTTCTGGCTCTTCTACTTCCAGATGTTCCACCGCATAAAGTCCGTGGACTTCCGGTTCGTCCACCTCCACCTCCTCTCGCTGATGATTGTCGTTTTCGTGCCGTTCACCCAGAGTTTTGCCGATGACCGGGTCGGGCTGCCGGTCTCGGCGATCCTCTTCCAGTTCAACTACTTCGCGCTTGCCACGCTCCTGACCGTCCAGTGGTACTATGCCGCAAACAACCCGGCCCTGATCGAGCCGGGGACGTCCCGGTCCGAGATACTCTTCCTGCACAAAAAGTTCCTCGTCCCGCTCGGGATCTCCCTGCTCGGAATCGCGCTCGTCCTGAACGACTTGCCATATGTTGACATCCTCTACCTCTTCCCGTTCCTCATCCTCGGGCTCTTCTTCCGGAATCCGCCGGACGGGACGAGGTCGGAAGAAGCGCGTACGGATCCTGCCAGCGATGCCAGGGACGATTCCGTCCCTGTTGTTCAAAAGGAAGAGGTGCTGGAAGAGGAGAAGTGAGCCGGGGGCAATAATCAGGGCGGATACTGGTAATCACGGTTCGCTGAAAATTTTCCAATCAGGATTCGATCCGGAGCAATTTTTCATTCTCGAAACGGATCGCGTTTGAAAGGCGAAATCAGGAACCCGATCAATCCGGCCCGCTATTCCCATTGCTACCCGAATGCACAGTCGCAAAAAAAAGAGAGTACGATCTTTTCAGATCTTCTTAAAGCAGAGATACCAGTCCTTGCACTCGTACCCCTCGGTCGGCCGCTTTGCCATTTCTTCGGCAGTCTTCGGCGCCGGGACAACCACCTTGTCGCCCGGCTGCCAGTTCGCCGGTGTTGCAACCTTGTACTTGTCCGAAGTCTGGAACGCTTTGACCATACGAAGGATCTCGGGCATGTACCTGCCGTTCGAGAGCGGGTAATAGAGCATTGCCCGCATGATCCCCTTGTCGTCGATGAAGAAGACTGCCCGTACAGCAGCAGTCGAACTCTGGCCCTTGTGGATCATCCCGTACAGGTTCGAGACCTTCATCGTCAGGTCTGCGATGATCGGGAAGGGGATCTGGACGCCCATCTTCTCTTTGACCGCATGCACCCAGGCAAGGTGGGCAGAGACGCTGTCCACCGAGAGCCCGACGAGCTGGACATTGAGTGCCTTGAGCTCGTCATGGATCTCGCTGAACGCAAGGAACTCCGTTGTGCAGACCGGCGTGAAATCGGCCGGGTGGGAGAAGAGGATCACCCACTTGCCCTTCAGGCTTGAGAGCTTCAGCGGGCCGTGGGTGGTCTCTGCGTCGAAGTCCGGTGCGGGTTCCCCGATGGTGGGAAACGAGAGACATTCCTGTGGTTCTGTCATGACACGAACCTTACTTCATCACGTCGTCTAGCTGTGCCCGGCCGTACACGTAGGCGGGCATGCCCGAGAGCAGGAACGTGACGCGGAGCGCCTCTTCCACTTCTGCCTTCGTGCAGCCAACGTTCTTTGCCCCTGCAAGCTGTGCCCGTACCGCATGCTGGTCACGGAGTGCTGCGGCGATCGCAATGGCGATGAGCTTCTTGGTCTTTTTGGTAAGCTTGCCATCGCTCCAGATGTGATCCTCGAATTTCATGACCAGGTTGAACATCTCGGGCTCTTTTGTGGTCAGGTCTTTAAAGAACTTCGGGACCGAGCCTATCTTCTTCTCAAGGCTTTTGAGATCCTTTGCTTTGGACGCTGCCACGGCCGGCTTCTTTGCTGCAACCTTCTTTACTGCCGGCTTCTTAACCGGTGCCTTCTTCGCTGCTGGTTTTTTTCCAACTGGTTTTTTCACTGCCATAATTTACTCCTCCAGTACCATGGGTTCGCCGCAGCAGATGAGTTCCCCGCCGCCGGCTTCTTTGACCACAACAACGTTACCGCAGATCTCGCACTTGAAGACCTGCCCCTCTTTTGAAACATTCACCATGTCTTTTTTCTCCATCATCCTGAAATGGTCCTGGTGCATAATCCCGGGGAAAAATTCCCCCCGGGCCCGGCACCAGCATTCACGACTGCGGTGCAAAAAGAAAATGAGAGATCAGACGTTACTGTCGCCCCGTTTGGGCGGGTTTTTGACATCGTCGGCAGACTTGATGTCCGGCCGGATGTGTGTCATGGGGAAGCACTGGTACTCTTCGCAGGCACAGGACGGACATTTGCGGAGATCCTGCTCGCTCGCATCAAGGGTCATCTCTTTTCCGCAGTCAATGCAGACGTATTTTCCGGGGCCGACCTTCTGTCCTGCGTTGTAGGTTTTCTGTTCGGTCAAAATATTCACCAACCTTCACTGTACTTCAAATAATATATATGGGTTGTGTTGGTACACCCGAAAGCAGGCGATGCACGCCAAATCCCCTTCTTGCAAAAGTATAATGCGTAACTTTTCAAATGGAGTAGTATGGCAGGCACGGTCATCGGAATTTTGGGGAGCCCCCTCCCTGAAGGTAACACGGCAAAACTCCTCAGTCAGGCACTCAAAGGCGCAGCAGACGCCGGATGCAGCACCGAAACCATTCTCATCAACAACCTCGATTACCAGCCGTGCATGGAGATGCTGTTCTGCAAGGAACACGACACCTGCATCATGGACGATGACATGCAGCAGCTGTACGGGAAGATCCAGCATGCCGACAGCGTGATCGTTGCAACGCCCGTGATGACCATGGGTATTCCCGGAAAACTGAAAAGCTTCATCGACCGGTGCCAGATCTTTTACATGGCAAAGTACGTGAGGAACGAGTCGCTGGTTGCACCTGAAAAGAGAACGGTGCGCCGCGGGCTCTTCATCTGCATCTCCGGCATGAAGATCCCCGAGGTCTTTGTCGGGTCAAAACTTACCATGAAAGCCTGGTTTGATATCATCGACTGCCAGTACTCAGATGAACTGCTCATCAATGATATGGACACCATTCTGGACATCACGACAAGAAAGGATCTCCTGGATGCAGCATATGCAAAGGGCAGGGCAATCGGAGAAAACCTCAATCCCTGATCCCGTTTTTCTCCCAATTAAAAAACCCGGATGCGGGCCTCAGGTCCTTGGGTAATCTTCGATGGACCGGAAATTTATCGTGAACCGGGTGCCGCTGGTGCAGTCGAGGCTGATCTCCCCGTCGAGTTGCCGGACAAGGTTGTTGACCAGCTGCAACCCGAGCGTCGCGGTATTCCGGAAGTCAGTCTCCTTTGGGAAACCCCGGCCATTGTCCGAGATGACCATCGAGTAATGGTGCGGGCCGGTCTGGGTCATAGTGATGGCGATCTCCCCTTTCTGCCCTTCCGTAAAAGCATGCTTCATGGCATTGGAGATGAGCTCGTTGATGATGAGACCGCACGGGATCCCGGTCCCGATATTGAGCGAGAGGTCCGAAGGGGTGATCGAGACGCTGATGGTAATCCGTGCATCGGAGATCCCGTACGCGTCCCTGAGGTTCCCGATCAAGCCCTCAAGGTACGTGGCAAACGGGATCCGGGCAAGGTCCCCGGACCGGTACAGTCTCTCGTGGATGAGTGCCATGGACGTCACCCGCGACCGGCTCTCCATGAGGATCCCGCTCGTGAACTCATCGGTGATGGAGATGGACTGGAGATAGAGGAGGCTTGCGATGATCTGGAGGTTGTTCTTCACCCGGTGGTGGATCTCCTTCAGGAGAATCTCTTTTTCATGGAGTGACGCGAGAATCTTCTCTTCCGCTTTCCTGCGCTCCGTGATGTCCCGGGCCATCCCGACATAGCCAAATGGCTTCCCATCCCCGTCCCGGATCAGGGACAGCGTGGTCTCCGCCCAGTACGTGGAACCATCCTTCAGCCGGAACTCGAGCTCGGTTGTGGCAGAGAGCGGCAGATGAGCCTGGTCCAGCTTCTCTGGCGGGAAATTTTCGGAAAAAAATGTCTCAAATGCGGTTCTGGATTCCGGCGTGAGCTGTTCTGCAAAGGGCAGATTGAGCAGCTCCTGACTGGAGAACCCCCGCCTGCGTTCAACGGACGGGCTGATGAAGGTGAGCCGGAACTTTTTGTCCATGAGCCAGACCGAGTCGCTCATGTTGTCCGTGATCAAGCGGTAGCGTGCCTCGCTTTGCAGGAGAGCCGCCTCTGCCCGCTTCCGCCGGGTGATATGGTGGATCTGGTTTTTGAGTTCAACAAACTGGGCTTTTGGATCGCCGCCTTTCTGGATATAGAAGTCCGCCCCGTTGTTCAAAGCCTCGATGACCACCTCTTCGCGTCCTCTGCCGGAGAAGATGATGAACGGCGTGGTATCCCCCGCTTCCCGGAGCATCTTCAAAAAATTGATCCCGTTCATGACGGGCATCTCGTAATCCGAGACAATGACATCGTATTTTTTTATTTTTAATGCCGCAAGGGCCTCCTTTGCCGAGGCGCAGGTATCAACACTGAGATCATTTTCCCGCTCAAGGAACTGTTTTGATACGTCCCGTAAGACCGGCTCGTCATCGACAAAGAGAACGGTTGTTTCTGAAATGACTAAAAATCCCCTCTTTTTTCGTGATGAACAGTCATCATCATGGTACATAAAATTAGCGCACAATCCCTGTGGGTCTGGCAAAAGGTGAGTGGTTCTAAAGAAGGCCGCGTTCCCGCATGCTGAGATGGCCGTTCCGGCTGACAATGATGTGGTCGATGAGCGGGATACCGATGAGTGCCCCCGCTTCCCTGAGCTGCTGCGTTATGGCGATGTCCTGGCTGCTGGGTTCAAGCGATCCCGAAGGATGGTTGTGCACGCAGATGACGGACGCGGCCCGGTCCGTGATTGCGTCGGCAAAGACCTCCCGCGGGTGGACGAGGCTGTGATTTAAGAGACCTACCGTGATGGTCCGGTTGCCGAGCACCTCGCCCGCTCCGTTGAGCGTGATGCAGATGAAGTGCTCCTGCCGCCGGGACGCGAGATCGGGAAGGAGCAGAAGAATATCTTCGGGTTTTGTCACCTTCGGCTGCGTCCCCGGCCCGGCATAATACCGCCTGCCCAGTTCAAAACAGGCAAGCATCTGGGAAGCTTTTGTTGGCCCCACACCTTCAAGCGACGCGAGATCATCGTACCGGATCGGCAGCTTCTGCTCGCCCACCAGCAGGCAGATCTCGCGGGCAATGGCGCGGACATCGCGGTTCTTTGTTCCCCTCCCGATGATGGCTTCGACCAGTTCCTCGTCCTTTAAAGCCGCCGCCCCTTTGCGGGCGATCTTCTCCCGCGGCCGGTCGGGAACGGGGAGGTCTTTCATCTTCTTCATGGTACCAGTATCCTTGTGGCAACCCGGGCATGCAGTTTGCGAACAGCAGTGGTTGGTATTATTTTATAATAAATATACTCAATTGTGTTCCCGGGATCCCGCGTGCCGCATGAAGAATATTTAAGTCAGCATCCCGCCCATGGTTTTCGTATGGCTACAATCGAGAACGTAAAAGAGGCGCTGGCCGGAGAATCGCAGGCAAACCGGAAGTACCAGGCGTTTTCTGACAAGGCTGCAGAAGAAGGATTCAAGAGCGTGGCAACCCTCTTCAAAGCCGCGTCGGAAGCAGAAGCGATCCATGCAAAGAAGCTCTTGAAAGTGCTTGGCGCCATTGACATCACGGCAAAGAATCTCGAAGCGAGCATCGAGGGGGAGACCCACGAGTTCACCACGATGTACCCGGAGTTCATCAAGGCAGCCGAGACCGAGAAGCGCAGCGATGCGGTGCTCGCATTCACCCACGCCATGAAAGCAGAAGAGGTCCATGCCGGGCTCTACAAAAAGGCGCTCGCAGCGATCAAGGCGGGCTCTGACCTGTCGCGAGAGAAGGTCTATCTCTGCCCGGTCTGCGGGAACATCGAGACGGGCAAACTTCCGGACAAGTGCCCCATCTGCGGGGTTTTCGCCAAGCAGTTCCGGGAAGTCACCCTTTAATCTCTTTTTGTCTCAGCGGTTTCTGCTGCCGTTTCTGCGGCTTGCATCTCCCGCCGTTTTACCCGCCGCTGGTGCAGCCAGAAGATCACCAGGATCAGGGCGATGAGCGTTGCCCAGGATGCCGAGTAGATCACGATGATGGGGTTCAGGAACGGCTCTGTGGGCAGTGGCGGCGGAGGTGGCGGGGCAATGGCCGTAAACCGGACGGAAACGGTTGCCGGGAACCGCCCGGTCCCGTCGAAATAACTGATGGCAACCGTTGCGTTCCCGGACGTGATCACGCCGTCAACCGGGGCATTGCTGGTGTTCGGAAACGCGATTGACCGGTCAATCCTGCCGGTTGCATCACGGATCTCCACGTTCCAGGCATCCGGGTTCATCTGCTGGTTGTGATCGTAGGTATTGACCACGAGCGTCGAGTTCGGCTCCATCCGGACGTCCCAGGTGGCGGTCATCTCCGCATCGTCAAATTCAAGGGTCCGGATCACGCTCTCGCCCGGGCCAAGGGCCAGGTGACCGGAAGGAGCATTGCAGGAGGTCTCAAGCGGTTTTGCCAGCCGGATATTCTCCGGGGGAGCAGACGATTCCTGCGTGCACCGGAACCGGTCGTCAATGATCTGGCTGTACGGGATTCCCTGGTCATAGATCCGGATCTCATCCAGCCCGCCATACAGGTAATTGGGGCACGCGGAGTCCGGAGTATCGTAATCTCCGGCATGCGCTCCCAGCATCACGTAATTAGGGGCCTCGTACACAACCGGCCCGGTAGCGTTGACCTGGTTGCGGAGGACCCCGTCCAGGTAGATCTTCGAGCTCTTCCCGTCATAGACCCCGGCGACATGGTGCCATCTCCAGGGGGTGATCCCCTCGTGCTGCACGTTCACTGAGACTTCGCCTTCATTTGGCACATGAACGGTCCACCAGAGATCGTTCCCGTCCCCGAACCCGAGGCAGTATCCCCCGTTCTGGCAGGTGGAGACGAGATCCTGCCGGCCAAACGAGTCCACGAAGAACCAGGCTGAGACGCTGACCCCGTTATCAGGATGATTCGTTGACCGGTACGGGATGCTGACAAAATTTATGGGCCGGTCGAAGATCAGGGCGCCGCCGCACACCCCGTTCTCCACCCGTGACACGTTAGACAGGGTCCCGGCACTCCCGTGCCCGGAGGCATCGAATGCAACAAGTCCGCTCCCCTCGTTACAATTCAGGTACATGACCGGTTCGATTGCATCCGTGCCGGCCGGCAGGGCGAGTGTGGAAGTGGAAACGAACAGCAGCACAAAACAGATGATCAGTGCAGACCGGTTGCGCCACGATGCAGGAATGATGGTCAGACCTCCTTTACTGCTGTATTGGGGTTTCTTTGTAAAAAGAATGTTGTGCCGGATATTTCACGATCCCCGGAATTTACCCCGGCGGCATATTTATATTGTCCCGGATCCTTTTTGGGATAATGACCCGGGTCACCGTCTATTCAACGCAGAACTGCCCGTACTGCCGGATGGCAAAAGCGTTCCTCGACAAGTATGCCGTACCGTACGAGAGCCTTGATGTTGGTGCAGATATCGAAGCGGCAAAGAAGATGATCGAACTCTCCGGCCAGCGCGGGGTGCCGGTCATCGTGGTGGATGACGAGGTCATCGTCGGGTTCGATGCCCAGCGCCTGACCGAGCTCTTCGGGGAGACGGCCACGGACGAGAGGTACGATGTGCTCATTGTCGGTGCCGGTCCCGCCGGGTTGACGGCTGCGGTTTATTGCGGCCGGAAGATGCTCAATACCATCATCATCAGCGAGAATATCGGGGGGCAGGCGCTTGAGTCGTGGGCGATCGAGAATTACATGGGTTACCGGATGGTCACGGGCGAGGACCTGATGAAGAAGTTCGAGGAGCAGGTCCGGAACCTCAACCTCCGGCTCGAACTCGACCGGATCACCACCATTACCCGGGAGGGCAGCCTCTTTGTCGGCAAGACGGCTTCCGGCGCCGAAGTGCGGGCAAAGGCGGTCATCCTCACGCAGGGCAACCGGCCCCGGAAGCTCGGGGTGGCAAACGAGGAGCAGTATCTCGGTCGGGGCCTCTCGATCTGCTCGACCTGCGACGGCCCGCTCTACAAAGGGAAGAAAGTCGCGGTGGTCGGCGGCGGAAACTCGGCACTCCAGACCGCGATCGAGATGAGCGAGCTTGCAGCATCGGTTGACCTGATCGTCCGGAGCACCATCCGGGCCGACCCGGTCTATGTGAAAAAACTCGAGGAGAAGAAGAACATCACGGTTCATACCGGCTCGCACGTCACTGCCCTTGAAGGGGAGAAGTTCCTCTCGGCAGTGACGATCGAAAACGAGAGCGGCACGGTGCAGAAGCTCGAACTGGACGGGGTCTTCATCGAGATCGGCTGGCTCCCCAACACCGATATGGTGGCAGACCTCGTCAACCTCAACGGGAAGAAGGAGATCATTGTCGATATCAACGGGAAGACCGGCACCCCGGGAATCTTTGCGGCAGGCGATGTGACGAATGTCAAGAGCAAGCAGATCATCATTGCATCCGGTGACGGGGCAAAGGCGGCGCTCGAAGCGTACTGGTACCTGCTGAGCGAGTGGAAGGAATGAGGGTGGGAGCAGGTTTCATTCTGGAATAATGAATAATTTGCTCTGGTGAAATCATTCCCACAGCGTCCTTTTGTGAAATTACGATAGTGACCCCCTCTCTCCCCCAGAGGGGGAGGCGCCCCAAGGGGGCAAGCCCCCTTGACCCCCGTGGCCCCATCGCAACCCAATATAATCCATCGCAGTTTTTCACCAGAGTAGAATAATGTTGAAAAACCGGGCAGCCCCTGTTCAGTTCCGCCCTGCCTCTTTTATCCTATTAAAGTTAGAAAACCGACAACGCTTTCGGGGGTTTCACCCCCGCCGCTGTGGCGCCCCCGCTTCGCGATGACGACGTATTACCTTTGTCGTGAACCGTCGGGTCCTGTATTACGTATGATGATTTGGTAGTTGAAGCCGCCGCGGGAGCGCCCCCGCGGGGGCGGCGGCAGTTATCGTTAGGGGGTATGGGGGCATCAGCCCCCATCATCTGATCTTTAAACGTGATTTTTGGAAGAAATCATTTGAGAATGGCGACACTCTTTGGGGGTTTCAGCCCTGCTGCTGTGACCTCCCCGCTACGCGACAATGACGTATTCCCTGCACCTGATTTTGTGACCCCCGCACTGCGCCCCGCCCTCCATCGGACTGGTGGCGCAAGTGGGGGGCTGCCCAAATCAATAAAAAAAATCTGGATTTGTCCTTCTCATATCATCCCCGGGAACGGGTAGAGCCCGTCGATGACCGTGTACAGGTCGCCCGAGGTCATGACAACATCGACTTTGACGCGGTCGGTCTTTGTGGTTCCCATCTGGGTGACGCTGGTGCCGATGCCCGGGTCGTCCCTCGTCTGGACATCCGTAACGCAATCGGAGCGGATGAGCGTGACGGTCATGGTCTGGACCATGCCAAGGCCGAGGCCGCCGTTGAATGTCGTAGTGATGGTCGGGTCTTCCGAGATCGTGTTCCGGTCCACCGTGATGCTCACCGACTCATAGTCCGGCACCATCTGCGTGGGTCCCGGGGTGAGGGAGCAGGCCGGCGCGGCCGGGATGGGTGTCCCGAGAGGCGTCATCGGTTGTTCGAGCGTTGGTGTCGGGGTTGGAGCCGGGGCCTGTGGCTGGGTGCAGCCTGCGGCAAGGATGCAGGAGAGGAAAATAACTGCGATTACGAGAATTGTGCGAATCTTCATGGCATTGCATTTCGTGCCGGGAGATTTAGCCTTGTCCTCCGGTGGTTTTTATGCATACTACAAAGCGTATATAATTTCGTGGATAACGCGTGAAGAAGCATTCCGGTTCCGGCCGGCCCGGCCGGACAAGGCGCCGGGCAGCCGCTGGCCGGAGCAGGAAAAAAATGCTGGAGATGATTGCATAGACGCACACAATTTATTCACGGAAAAATCCGGCGCCGCAGGTGAACACCGGCCGCTGTACAAAACTCCGGCCGGAAATTCCGGGGGCCGGCCATGACCCGGGGGCGCCAGCCGCTCATCGCGCTGCGCGAAGCCGGGGAGATCGCAAGGAAGCGGGGCGAGGTCCGGCACTTTGCGCATGAGCCGGGCATGATCTGCAACTTCGTGATCTACTGCACGGGCCTGACCGCCCATGTCCGGATCAAACGGGTCAGCCGGCTCCGCTGTCCCGTTGCGGTGATCGAGCGGGAGGCAGCCGATGCCTTAACAACGCTCCGGGCCATTGCGCCCGGGCCCGGGATCTCCCGCGAACTCTGGGTGTACCTGCCCCGCGGGTCGTTCCGGTTCTTCCGGGTTGAGGAGACCGGGCTCGTTGCGCTCGACCGCGACGGGTCGGTGATCCACCAGCAGCCAAAACCGGTCGCGGGTGCCGGGCTGCCTGCCCCGGCCCGGCCTGCGACAATGGACGGCCGGCCGCCGGCCCCTGCAACCCCGGCCGGGCAGGTATCTCCTCCCCCGGACCAGGCATCCCCCACCGGGGTCTCCGTCGGAGAGGATCTCCCGGAAAAGGGTCGGGGCGCCTGAGATCCGACCCTCCAAAATGAGCCCGGATCAGCAATCGGAGCCAGAATTTGGGACTTTATCCGGGCCCCTTTTTCCAGGGTCCGGAAAAGTACCTTATTCAGGCAAAAACGATACAATGGGCCCGGATTTCTGCCCGTAAATCGCCCGGATGGTTTTTCCTCCCGCCGGAGACTGTAAAAAACGCTAATAGAATCAATTAGGTGCAGGAAGTGCCCCAAAACCGTGCTGCTGGTGGGGGTTTTGGCCGGTGATCGGGGGTCCGGGGGGCGGAAAAGATCCCGGGTTGCATGAGAAGATGGTCAGATCCGGCCCGGTCCTGAAATCCTGTGGTTGCCGGCGCCGTGTCTGAAGGAACAGCACGGGTCCGGCATCCGGTAATCGCGTGCGTCAGGTTCATGAGCCTGCGATTCAACTATCGCGTCAGTAAAAAAAAAGAGCCGATACCGATATGATTCGTTACGATCTCCCGTCGCGGCGGGACCGGCAGCAAAAAAAAGAGAGATCCCTACTTCTTCCCTTCCTTCTTATCTTTCTCCCGGTACCCGTCCAGCAGCACCGAGACCACATGCTTCACCGGCTTATCCGTGTGGCCGGCTATGTGGAACTCGCAGAACGGGCAGGAGGTGATGACGACTTCGGCGCCGGTCTTTTTGATCTCGTCGCCCCGTTTCTTCCCGAGCGCTGCCGCCTCTTCGGGATTTCCGGACCGGACGCCGCCGCCCGATCCGCAACAAATGGCCGGCATCTCCACGAGATCAACAACCTGCCGGATCAAATTCCTTGGCTGGTCGCTGACACCCTGGCCCCGCAGCAGGTGGCAGGGGTCGTGGTAGGTCGCCGTTATCCCGAGTTTCGCCGGCGGCTCGATGCCGTATTTCGTTAAGAGCTCGTTGATGTCGATGACCGTAAACGGCTTGTCATTCGGGTAATCGTTCTTGAGCGTGGAGCCGCAGCCGGCGCACATCGTGAGCACCGTGTCGATGCCCCGTGACCTGAAAACGTCGATGTTCTTCTTCATCAGCTCGTCCACGTAATCGAGCTGCCCCGTCCGGATGAGCGGCGAACCGCAGCAGACCTGGTCTTTGGGGACGATGACGCGGATGCCGTTCCTCCGCAGGACTTCCATCGCGTCAAGTGCGGACTGCTGTTGCCGGAGATTGTACATGCAGCCGGAGAAGAACCCGACCGTTGCCCTGACCGGGCCGTCCGGCTCGATCACGTCCGGGACCTGTTCGAGGAACGATTCCGCAGTCCGGGGCACGCTCCTTCCGGTCGCCTTCACGAGCGCCGCAACCTCCTGGTGCCGCGGGAAGGAAAAGCCCCGCTTGTTGGCAAACGACCGGAGCTTCTCGATAGCTTTTCCGGGGATCTCGATATCCTTGGGGCAGACCTTCCAGCAGGCCTGGCAGGAGGTGCAGGTAAAGAGGCCGTCCCGGACTGCTTCTGAGATCCGGTCGCCGTTGTCCCGGGGGTCGAGGGCAAGGCGCAGCTCCTGCCGCATCGCGGTGGGGCCGAGGAAACTGGTCACGCTCATCGCGGGGCAGACCGAGACGCAGGCAAGGCACTCGATGCAGTCCCGCAGGGGCTTGATGGCGTCGATGTCCTCCTTTGCCGGGACAACGGGCTTGTCCTTTGGCATCAGGTGCGCCATCCCGGCAAGGCGCGGGACAAGGTCGGTGATCAGGTCCTTTTTGACCGGCAGGTTCAGTGGCTCAACCGTCATGGTGTCGGTTGCCTCCTCCATGCAGGCGAGTACCGGCTCCCCGTTCACCAGCACGGCGCAGGAGCCGCACTGGCCCGAGGCGCAGGAATACCGGTACGAGAGCGTGGGGTCGAGGGTGTCGTGGATGGCGTGCAGCACGTTGAGCACCCGGGCGCCGTCGTTCACCTTCACCGTGTAGGTCTCAAGGTGCGACTCCTTGTCCTTCTCCGGGTCAAAGCGCCGGATCCGGACGGTGAACTCCTTCATGGTGCATCACCTTTTTGCTCGATCCCCTGCCGCGTCTTGGAGATGAAGGTGTGGCCAAATGGCGAGTGTTCGGCATCCCAGGTCTGCCGGATGTCTTTCCTCACATGGGCACCCCGCGATTCCTCGCGGATGAGTGCCGAGCGGCAGATGAGCGAGGCTGTAAGGCACATGTTCTCGATGGTGCAGCACTCCGCAAGATTGCGGTGCGTCTCTGCCCGGATCGGTTTGTCGGCAAGGACATGTGCTGCTGCAAGGGCGGTGTTCAGGCCGGTGGCATCCCGGAAGATCCCCGCACCGTCCCACATCGCCTGCTGGAGCATGGACCGGATCCGAGCCGGGTTCTTCGATCCGTTCCTGAACCGGTCGAGCCGGTCACGCTGGCGCTGCACCTGCGTATCATCGATCTTCTTTTTGCGGACCGGCTCCTTCCCGGCCGCCGCACCGGCCCGCCTGCCAAAGACCTGCGTCTCGGCAAGGGCATTGCCGCCCAGACGGTTGGCGCCGTGCACCCCGCCCGAGACCTCGCCGCAGGCAAAGAGACCGGGCAGCGTGGTCCGGCATTCAGGAGTTATCCGGAGCCCGCCCATGATGTGATGAGCGGTGGGGGCAACTTCCATGGGGGTGGTGCGGATGTCCACGCCGAACGCGAGGTACTGTTCGAGCATCATGGGGAGCCGGGTCTCGATCTGCTCCCGGGAAAGGTGGGTGACATCGAGGTACACCCCGCCGTTTGGCGTGCCCCTGCCTTCAAGGATCTCGGTCGCGATGGCCCGGGCCACCACGTCACGGGTCGAGAGTTCCATCCGATCGGGATCGTACTTCTGCATGAACCGCTCGCCGTTGATGTTCTTCAGCACGCCGCCCTCGCCCCGGACGGCTTCGGTGATGAGCCGGCCCCGGGCATCGTAGGGATACACTGCGCCGGTCGGGTGGAACTGGACCATCTCCATATCGATAAGCTCCGCGCCGGCCCGGTAGCCGATGGCATACCCGTCGCCCGTGCCGCTCGATGAGTTGGTGGAGATATCGTACACTTTCGTGCCGCCGCCCGTAGCAAGGATGGTGGCATCGGCCGTGATCGCGATGAGCCGTCCCTTCTCGTCAAGCGCCATTGCACCGATCACGCGGCCGTTCTCCGTTAAGAGGTCGATGACGGTATATTCCTGCAGGAGCGTGAGGCCCTTTTTGTGCTGCGTCTCCGTGAGATACCGGAGCCGGTCGATAAGGGTCATCATCATCTCGTGGCCGGTCCGGTCGCCGGCATAGCAGGTGCGGGGGAACCGCTGGCCGCCGAACGGGCGCTGGGCGATCTCATCGTTGTCCGTGAAATCGAAGATTGCCCCCCACTTCACCAGATCGCCCATCCGGAGCGGGGCCTCTTTTGTCAGGATATTTGCAAGTTCCGGGTCGTTTAAGAACGATCCGCCCTTCAGCGTGTCCTCGTAATGGATCCCGCACGAGTCCTGTTCGCGCAGCACCGCGTTGAACCCGCCCTCTGCCATCGTGGTGCAGCCGCCCTTTCCCACGATGATCTTACTGATGAGTACAACGTCCCCATACTGCGAAGCCTCGATCGCAGCACGGACTCCTGCACCCCCGCTCCCGATCACCAGCACATGGCAATCCACAACCTCGTCCGCAAGCATCTTATTACTCTGTGGATCGTATAGTTACATAAATAAATGGCACGATGAAGAGTGAGACGTAAAATGAGACTTCTGATGAAATTTGGCGGGACATCAGTTGCCGATGCCCAGTGTATAAAACGGATTGTCGATATCCTTGAAGAGCACCACAAAAGAGGCGACGAGCTCGCGGTTGTGGTGTCCGCCCAGCGGGGTGTAACCGATCAGCTCATCGAGGTTGCAAGCTCGCTTGCCACGGCTAAGGACAGTTCTGCCATTGCCCCCCTCATCCAGTCGCTCTCGAAACGGCACATGGTCACGCTCGAAGGTGCAGCCCCGGATTATGTCCAGGAGGTTGGCTCGGAACTTGACGAGAAACTCATCAACCTCCAGAACATCCTTCTTGCGATCTATAACCTGCGGGAACTCACTCCCCGTTCAAAGGACCACATTGTGTCGTATGGCGAGCGGCTCCTTGCCCCGATCCTCGGGGCTGCCCTCCGCCAGCGGGGTCTCGCTTCGAGCGTCCTGGACGGCTGCGAGGCCGGCATTCTCACCACCCCCCAGCATGGGGAGTCCACGGCGCTCCCCGAGAGCGATGAGCGGATCCAGAAAAAGATCGGCGTGCTCTTAAAAAAAGAGATCCCGGTCATCATGGGGTTCATGGGCTGCACCCGCGAGGGGGTCCTCACCACCCTTGGCCGGAGCGGCTCGGATTACTCCGCCTCCATCATCGGGGCCGGCATTGATGCCGACGAGATCTGGATCTGGACCGATGTGGACGGCATCATGACCTGCGATCCCCGGATCATCAACGATGCAAGGGTCATGCCCTCGCTCTCGTACCTTGAGGTGATGGAACTCTCGTACTTCGGCGCCAAGGTGATGCATCCCCGTTCGATCGAACCGGCGATGAGGAAGAACATCCTGGTCCGGGTCAAGAACACCTTCAACCCGTCCCATCCGGGTACCATGATCATCCGGAACGGCCAGCGGCACAACCGCGTGGTCAAAGCCCTCACCTATATCGACAAGGTTGCCGCCATCAACATCAACGGTGCCCAGATGATCGGCCGGCCCGGTGTTGCCAAGGCGATCTTTACCATCCTTGCCGACCACGAGGTGAACGTGATGATGATCTCGCAGGGGTCGAGCGAGGCAAACATCTCCCTGATTGTGGACGAGCCGCATCTCACTCCGGCAGTCACCGCGTTATCGACGCTCATGAAACAGGGCATTGTACGGGAAGTCTCCCACAACCACGATGTCTGTGCGGTTGCCGTGGTCGGGGCAGGAATGGCAGGCGCTCCCGGGACCGGTGGCCGCATCTTTACGGCGCTCGGGAAGGCCGGGGTGAACGTGATGATGATCTCGCAGGGGTCGAGCGAGGCGAACATCTCGTTTGTGGTGAGCCAGGACGACGGCCCGCGGGCATGCCGGGTGCTCCACGACGAGTTCCGGTTGTCGGAGGAAGACGATGAGTAAAACCACGACAAGCACGACGAAGAAGAAGCCCGCCCGCGCACAGAAGAGCGCCTATGCACAGGCCGGCGTTGACATCAATCTTGAAGCAACGGCTATCAAGTCCCTGATCGGGAACCTGACCTTCCGGCGGAAAGGGGCGTGTAAGATGATGGGGGCGGTCGGCCACTTTGCCGGCCTCATCGACTTCGGGGATATGGCACTCGCCCTGACCACGGACGGGGTGGGCACCAAGATGCTTGTCGCCGACCAGCAGGAGGACTGGAGCACGGTCGGGATCGACTGCATCGCGATGAACGTCAACGACCTGTACGTGATGAACATGGAGCCCATCGCGTTCGTGGATTACATCGCAACCGACAAGCTCTCGATTGCGAAGATGGCCCAGATCGGTATCGGTCTCAACGAGGGGGCACGGCAGGCGAACATCGATATCGTGGGCGGCGAGACGGCATCGCTTCGGGGTCTGGTGAACGGCCTCGATCTTGCCGGCGCCTGCCTCGGGATGCAGAAGAAGGAGAAGCTCATCACGGGCGAGAAGATCGCGCCGGGTGACGTGATCGTCGGTGTCCCCTCAACGGGCGTCCACAGCAACGGCCTCTCGCTTGCCCGCCGCGTTGTCGAGAAGTACGCGGACTACGACACGAAGCTGAAGAGCAAAAAGACCCTTGGTGCCGAACTCCTCACCCCGACACGGATCTACAGCGAGGTGCTGAAGGTGACGGCGAAGTGCACGGTTCACGGCATGTGCCATGTCACGGGCGGCGGGCTTCTGAACTTCAAACGCCTGAGCGGGTACGGGTTTGTCATCGACAACCCGATCAAGCCCCCGGAGATCTTCGGCTGGATGCAGAAGGCCGGGGATCTTTCGGACGAGGAGATGTACCGCACCTTCAACATGGGCATGGGCTACGCGTATGTCGTGCCCAAAAAGAGCGCCGCGTGCGTCACGAAGATGGTGCCCGGAGCTCAGGTTGTGGGGAAGGTTGTTGAGGAGCCGGGGGCGTGGCTCGGGGAACTTGAAATAACCTAGATTTCTCTGAGACCTTTCTTGTTTTGTAAAACAAAGCCCCCCTCCCCCCACCCGGAACCCGTTCATCCCCTGCCCGACCCCCCTTTCCGCGTATGTGAAAAACACCATAATTTCCTGTGGAAATTATGACGACATTGTGGCTGTTTTTCCCTCCATCGGAACCCGAGGGGGGTCGGGCAGGGGCAGATGATCGGGCCGGAAAAAGATCCGGGGAAAATTAAAAAAAAACGCCGGGCCGGAAGCTGTTTGCAAGCTCACTCTTCCGGCACGTACGGCTCCGTCACCGTCTTATCCGAAACAATCCCGCTGTTCCCATCGGGATCTTCTAAAATCAAAGTAACCGGAAACGTCCCGGCCTTGATCCGGACAATGTCTGCAAGGAGTGCAGCGGCATTTTCTTTCTCCTCGTCCGTTCCCCAGGTGAACGCACCCTTCACCACCTGCTCGATCCGGTCGAGCACGCCTTCCATGTTCGAGACAAACCCCTGGCAGACCGGGCCCGGGTCGATCCGGACCCCGATCTCCGGGATCTCGATGGCGGCGCTCATGCTCCTGATGACCCGGATGGACATGTCCTCTTCGGTAGTGATCGCAACGGTGTACCGTGCTGGATCGTTATGCGTGATGAGCTGGGTATCCACGAACTTGTAGCCGCAGGAAGGGCAGATAGCCGATATGATAAGAATATCAGAAAAATAGGGGATATTTTCTGTCTTATACAGGTATTGTATTTCGGTATTACAGCACGGACACGGTCCCGAAACGTTTGTCTGCACGCGATTATCCACCGATCTTATCACGGGAGATCTTGACCGACATGGGGGTTAAGACAACGTAGCGCTGGTCCCCGAGGCCGATGATGTCGCCGTTGACATCCTTTGCAACCTCTTTTAAGTCCTTCAGGACACGCTCGTAGGTGATCTTGTCCATCTTGAGACGCGAGATGTCCACAATGACGATGTTGCCGGAATAAACCTCGTCCTTGACCCGGGGAGTGTCCTTGAGGTCGTTGATCGTTGCAATCTTAACCAGAAGTGCCGGGGATCCGCTGCCGTGCTCCTCGTAGGATGCGAGGTCGAGCTCCATATAATCTTCATCCGAATTAGCGGAGCTCTTGCCCAGAAGGGTGTCTATGATCTTAACCATAAAAAAACTGTATTGAGAAACTTATTTAATAGTATCTATTTTGAAGGCATCCGGGCCTCTTTTAAGCCCGGAAATTCGGAAAATTCGGCATTTCCCGCAGTTTTTAAAAAAGCCGGAACCTTCAGATCTCCATGTTCCAGATCTCGTCACCGACGTGATGGAACCGTTTGACCATCTTGCCCCCGGAACTGGCACGGATTTCGGGCGCATCAAGGAGGGCAATACCGATGGCCAGCGGCTTGCCGTGCCGCTCGTCCACGATCTGGACGGGAAGACCGGCTTTCACATCATCCGTAACCGAGACGATGCCCGGCCGCATGATGTCTGCCCCGTTCACCACGAACGGGATTGCGCCGGCATCCACCGCCACCCTGCGCTCCGGAAACGGGCACTGAACGGCGCCTTTGAGCGTGGGAAACACCCACGTCCCATTGTCCATTAAAAACGGCTTCTTGTTCACCATGAACAACGAGATTGCCGCATTGGTCTCCAGCACCTCGATCATGTCCGCGCGGAAGAGGTCTGCTGACGCTCCGATCTGCTCCGCGAGCCGCACCAGCAGGTCGGCACCCTGGCTTTTCCTGATGGAATGGCGTTTTTTTATCGTGATCTTTTTCATGGCTGCTGCCTAACATTCATACTCCGCGGCAAAAAAATTTGCTCATGGGGAAGAGACATTTCCCGTGCCCCAGCCGGTATATCCGGCCATGCAAAGGTTTTTCGCACTCAGGATCTACGGTATGTTTAAGTGATCCGCTCACCCACATATATTACTCCAGAGCGATGGTAACAGGGTATTATTATGACCAAACGGCCGTTGGATATTTTGGATCAGGTGTTGAACCGTCAGCCCGTTATTGTATCTCTCAAAGGCGGGAGAGAAATACGGGGCGTTCTTCAAGGGTATGATGTACACATGAACCTCGTCCTCGACAAAGCAGAGGAGACGGAGAACGGACAGGTCCAGAAAGTAGGCACGCTCATCGTCCGCGGGGATAATGTGATCTATATCTCTCCATCAATCGAACAAATATAGGTGAAGTAACATGTCAAAAGGCACTCCCTCAATGGGCAAGATGAACAAGTTCACTCACATCGCCTGCCGGCGCTGTGGGAAGATCTCGTTCCACGCCCAGAAGAAAGTCTGCTCTGCCTGTGGTTTTGGCAAGAGCACAAAGATGTCCAGCTTTAAGTGGAACACCAAGCGACCAAAAACAGTAACGCATTAAAGAGTTGTATCATGTGTGGAATCGTTGGCATCGTCGATGCTGGCGGTGTTTCAATCCAACTCTATTACGCTCTGTACGCTCTCCAGCATCGTGGGCAGGAGAGCGCCGGAATATCCACGTTTGACGGCACCAGCCTCCACAAGTTCAAGGGGAGCGGTCTGGTTGCCGACGTCTTTTCCCCTTCTGTTCTCTCCGATTTACAGGGCAATGCCGGTATCGGGCATGTCCGCTACCCGACAACAGGGTTCAACCTCCCGGAAAATATCCAGCCGCTGAACTTCCAGTTCCAGGACCATTTCATCTCGATTGCCCACAACGGCAACCTGGTCAACACTGCGGCTCTCCGGGCCGATTATGAGAAGGAAGGCCAGATCTTTACCACAACGACCGATACCGAGGTCATTGCCAAAATCCTGATGGACGAGATCGGCAGGTCGGGGATTGTCGAGGATGCCGTCCACGTCTGCATGCAGAAGATCGAGGGCTCCTATTCCGTGGTTATGCTGATCGACGGGGCCATCTATGCCTTCCGCGATCCGCTCGGGATCAAGCCGTTTGTTATCGGGAAGACCGAGAACGGGTACATGGTTGCATCCGAGAGCGTTGCCATCGATGCCCTCGGGGGAAAACTTGTCCGGGACGTGAAGCCCGGGGAGCTGATACGGGTTGATGGCAACGGGATCAACTGCACGCAGGTTGCCGTTGCCGGCCAGCGGGCGCACTGCATCTTCGAGTACATCTACTTTGCCCGGGCGGATTCGGTCATCGACGGGGTCCTGGTCTACGATGTCCGGCGCAGGATCGGCGGGAAGCTGCACGATGAGGCTCCCGTGAATGCCGACAGTGTGGGAGCTCTGCCCGACTCCGGGACTGCCTACGCGATCGGGTACGCGGAACAGTCGAAGATCCCGTATGTCGAGTGCCTGATGAAGAACCGGTACATGGGCCGGACGTTCATCATGCCCACGCAGAAGGAACGGGAGAAGGCTGTCAGGATGAAGCTCAACCCGATCCCGGCACACCTTGAAGGCAAGTCCGTGGTGCTGGTGGACGACAGCATTGTCCGGGGCACGACCTCAAAGCGGATCCTCGGGATTGTCCGGGAAGCCGGTGCCCGCGAGATCCATGTCCGGGTCGGTTCACCGGCCATCAAGGCACCCTGTTACCTGGGAACCGACTTCCCCACGCGGGAGGAGCTCATTGCCCACAACCGGAACCAGGAGGAGGTGCGAAAGAGCATCACGGCAACCACCCTCCACCATATCTCGTTCGATGCCATGATCGAGGCGAGCGGCTTCTCCCGCCACGATCTCTGCACCGGGTGCCTCACGGGCTGCTACCCGGTCCCCATTGACGGCGAGCAGGCAAAACCGGTCAGGATCGATTTCGTCGACTCCACCGTGCAGGCAAAACTGGAATCGTTTGAAGCGTGAGCCGGCACGCCCGGCTGACGCCTTTTTTCTCTCTGTCCCGATCAGGTTTTTATCATTTGGCACTGATAGTACCAAAACCACATTCATTCCCGGAGTCTTTATGCCCCCCGCCCGCCGCATCCTGATAGTCGATGACGATACCATCATCACCCACCTCATCTCCACCATGCTCCAGAAGAAGGGGTACAATATCGTGGGGGTCGTGGCAAAGGGCGAGGAGGCGGTGGTCAAAGCCGCAGAACTGAACCCCGATCTTGTCATTATGGACGTGAACCTTTCCGGAAAAATGGACGGGATGGACGCTGCCCATTACATCTTCCAGCTCTTCCACTACCCGATCATCTTCATCACGGGGATCTCGGATGAGGAGCAGCTGGACCGGGTCACGTGCTCGCAGCCGTACGGGATCATCTTCAAGCCGTTCACTGCCATCGAGATCTCGACTTCCGTCAATCTTGCGCTCTACAACCACAGCAACCGGAAAAAATCGCCCATGGACTTTCCGCTCGGGGACACGCGGAAGATGATGGACGCCCACGAAGCAGTTCTCCTCTTTGACAAACGGGGCCGGATCATCTTTCTCAACACCTTTGGTTCATGGTTTGTTGATATCCCGGGAAATGAGGCGCTCATGCGGCACTGGCGCGAGGTCCTGATGCTCATCAACGACCAGACGGGTGAGGAGCTCAAAGATCCCGTTGCCGAGGCAGCCACGCAGATGGCAGGGGTCATCTACGATGCCAACACCGCCATGGTCACCACCACCTCAAAGCGCCGGAAGGTGAGTGTCTCCGTCCGGCCGATCATGGATGATCATGACCGGTTCCTTGCGGTGCTGATGTCCATCAAGGAGAAAACCACAAAGACGTATATGTGATTCCGGCAACCCCCGGATCCGGCAGGATATCATGGAGCACGTCAGGCAGGCATTCAACCGGTTTGCAACCGAATACGATACGCATCGCGAGGTCATCATCCCGGAGATGCGGCAGTTCTACGCTGCGGCGGTCTGGGCAATGGAGTCTCCGGTACCGCAGCCGGAGATCCTTGATCTCGGGGCCGGCACCGGCCTGCTCTCGGCCTTCCTTCTTCAGAAGTACCCGGACGCACGGCTGACGCTGGTGGACATCGCGGGGGACATGCTCGATATGGCAAGGAAGCGGTTCGCCGGCCGGCCCGAGACGCGGTTCATCGATGCCGATTACCGGCATTCGGCGTTTGGCGGGCCGTACGATATTGTCTGTTCGGCACTCTCAATTCACCATCTCGAAACGGAGGACAAGCGGCAGCTCTTCAAACGTATTTACGCTGTATTGAAGCCGGGCGGGGTGTTTGTCAATGCCGACCAGGCGGACGGGGAGACCGCGTACTTCCGGAAGCGCTATCTCGATTACTGGAACGAGTTCCTTGCGGGCGGACCGATGAATGGGGAGCAGCACGCCCTGATCCTGAAGCGCATGGACCTTGATGAGAACGAGAAACTCTCCGACCAGCTCGCATGGCTTCGCGAGGCCGGGTTTTCCGACGTGGACGTGGTGTACCGGAACCGGACGTTTGTTGTGACGGTGGCAAGGAATGAGTGAGCGTCCCCGCAAAGCGGTGTACGGGGATCTGAAATTTTCCATCATCTGGGGTTCGCGACTGAAAACCCAGTAGGTATCACCAGAGGTCCGGTTTTTGCTCTGTATAAATCATTCACAATGCGTCCTTTTGTGGAATTACGATGGTGACCCCCTCTCTCCCCCAGAGGGGGAGGCACCCCAAGGGGGCAAGCCCCCTTGACCCCCGGTTCTATCATTCAGTTTCAAGTGCCCATTTACCTCCGGCTCCACAAAGGCGAGGGTCGATGAGACCCTGGGCGCCCGTGGCCCCATGGCAGGTTTTCATGCTTCGGGTGCGAACTCCCGTATATGCTCATTTCACCAGAGCAGGATTTCCGTATCCCCCTCGCAGCCCGGGCGAAAAAGATACGATCCGGGCGCCCGTCATCGCGGTTACTTTATTGCTCTCCGGCACCCCAACGGGGTACAGGAAAATCCCCATGACCCGTTCCTCCCCGGTATATCTCTTCGCGCTGCTCCTGCTCTGCTTCTGCCTCTGTATTACGGCAGCAAATGCCGCCCCCGAGGCCGGCCTCCTCACTGCGGCCGGCGACACGCAGGGCCCTCCGCCAAAGGAAGTGGACGCATATGTTGCCAGCGCTCAGGCAGCGGTTGCGATCCGGGACTGGCCGGAGGTTCTCATCATCACAACCCGCGGCCTTGCCTGGTACCCGGACAATGCAGACCTCCACTGCCTGCAGGGATACAGCTACCGGAAAATGGGGCAGTACCAGAAATCCGTAGACGCGATTTCCCGCGGCATCCTGATCGACCCGAAACCTGTCCGGTTCGGCAACCGGGGATACGGGTACCTCGCCCTCGGGAATTCCACGGCGGCCCTTGCCGATGCACAGGAAGGCATCCGGCTCGATGCGAGCTCTACGACCAGTTACGGCGTCGGGGCGCTTGCCCTCCATGGGCTGGGGCGGGATGAGGAAGCCCTTGCCATGATCGACACCGCGATTGGAATGGACCCGCAGTCGGCCCATTCCCGGCATGTGAAGGGCATCATCCTTACTGCACGGGGTGACTGTGCAGGAGCACGGGCTGCGCTTGAAGAGTCCCTTGCGCTGGACCCCGATTACTCGCTTCCCTGGCCGGGATTCCCCTCGACGCAGGAGAGCCGTGACGCTCTCCCCGCCACCTGCCCTCCCGCGCAAGACGGACAGTCGCCTGCGCAGTCACCGGTGGGGTGGGCGGCGTTTGTTGCGGTAGTTGCCATCGTGGCCTGGGCTGGAATGAGGCGGTAATCCGATAAAAAAATCAGAGGTACCTTTTCACGGCAAGCCACAGTGCCCCGTAGAGCCCGGCATTGATGGTGAAGAGCACAATGGCAAGGACCGGGTCCCGGGAAAAGATGTACATTCCGTACGCAAACCCGATAACCGGCAGGATACCGAGGAAGGTCGCGAGATTTCCAAGCCCGCGGGCAACCCCCGGGTTTGCCAGCGCACCCAAAAGGGCGAAGACGCCCGTGAACACGGCATAGAAGAGGATGAAGTATGCGATCTTCTGCCTCCTTGTAATCTCCCCGGCCTTCAGGTTGATGGCAGTCCCGTATACAAACCCGATCATGGTGGCGCAGTTCCACAGGCCGTTTGCAGCAAGGGCCTTTGGTGGCACCCTGCCCCGGCCGAACACGACGATGCCGGCGACAAGGCTTGCCAGCACCGAGACGATGATGTAGAGCGGGACTGCCCAGATGACCGGGGTATTGACAAGCACCTCTTTTGCCTGCACTGCGGGCGGGGTTTTTGGGTCGATGAAAAGGTCGCGGGTGAAGAACGCCGAGGGAGCATCGATCCTGACCCGGGTGTACCGGAACGGCCCCTCCCCTTTCTTATGGTTGAAGAACCCTGCGAGGTCTTCAGAGTAGTACGAGCTCCAGTAAAAGTCATCGATAAAATATGACACTTCCGTACCCGGGCGAATCTCCTCGTACGGAAGGGGCGTCACAAAGCCGGTGATGTCGATGACCACCGGAATTACCCGTTCGCCATAGACGCTCGTGGGTTGGAGAGGGAAGTAGATGCTCTCGGCCGGGAACCGGATAAAGACGGCAAGGATGTCATAATCGGGGTCGGAACGGGACGCGCCGTCCACTCCCGTCGCGGTGTCATCAACGGTCATTGTACCTGCACGGGATATGACAAAGGAATAGTCCTTCCCGGTATACTCATCAAGGACTCCCACCGCCCCTTCCGGGAGTGTAATGCCGTTTGCCGCGAGGTAGTCTCTTACTGACGCCCCGTCACGGGCAGTGACCAGTTCGGTGACCACACCCATCTTCTCGATCCGCTCATGAATGGTGATGCCGGAATGGTCGTATACGGCCTCCTGGGATTTCTGGAAGGTAAAAAACCCATAATTCGCAAACACCCAGAGCGGCAGGCTTGCCGGGAATGTGCCCCATGCTGCTGAGATCATGGCCGCATTTCCCGCAGTATCGCCGACAACCCGGTCGAGGTTCTTTCCCCCGAACCTCGGGAACCCGCTGACAGCATCGATCTCCACCCTGTCCGGTGGTTGTGGGACCGGAACGATCCAGACCGTCCTGTCGGCCGCAGCGTCCTTCTCAAGCGTGACCGACAGGAGCAGATTCTCGTACCCGTCCTCGTAGTGGATGGCCGCAAGCTGGCTGGTCTCGGGCTGCAGGGCCCATCGTTCCTCAAAGCCCTTGACTGCCATGCCGTCTGCCGATGCGGCCGGGATTAAGAAAAGGGAAATAAGGATAACGAAAATATAATTTCTCATCTATCCTGCGATTGGGTGCGGGGAGTAATATTCCTGTCGGAATTTTGCGGGGACGCAGCGCTGTCCGGAACGAAACCGCTGAAACGATCACAAAAGAAGTAGCGAGGGATGGATTTGAACCATCGATCTTCGGGTTATGAGCCCGACGGGATATCCTGACTACCCTACCTCGCTGCTATAATCAGGGTTATACTATAGGCAAGGGGCGCTTTTATACTTTACCCACTCGCCCCTCCGGAAACGGGTTTCCGGTTGTCGCTAGATTAAATTAGCAGCGGCAGTATAATGAGAACCATGGATGACGAGCTTGCCCTTCTTTTAGAGAAGCGCAGGAAGGAGCTTGAAGAGAAGATGAGACCCGAGAAGAAGACGCCCAAGGTTGAGAATGTTGACGAGATGCACTTCCAGCAGTACGTAAAGACCCACCCGTATGTGATCGTGGATTTCTGGGCGGAATGGTGCGGGCCCTGCCGGCGGATAGCGCCCATCATGGAAGAACTCTCCATGGAATTTGCCGGAAAAGTCGCATTCGCGAAGTGCAACACGGACGACAACCGGAACCTTGCCATGCAGTTCAATATCGATGCCATCCCCGCCATGATGCTCTTTGCAAACGGGCAGCTGGTGGACCGGATCATCGGGGCGTATCCCAAGGAAGCGATCCGGGAGAAGATTGTCCGGAAGTTCGGGCTGGACTAACCCCCTGCCATATTTTCGTATTGCCCGGACCCTGCGGGAAACGATCCCGGCAGGAATGCAGAACAGGAGCGGGAGATGGACCGTTTGAGACGACACGCGCTGCAACGGGATTTCCATGACCTGTACCGCCGGCTCCCGTACCGGGCGGTTGCCCTGCTCGTTCCGTTCCTGGTCCTTGCCGTTCATGTCAGCGTGATGGCACTTACGCTCTCCCCGCAGGACTTTGCTGCCATGCTCGGGCTGATGGCTGCGTACATGCTGCCACCCGCCGGAAAGGAGACGGTCATCCCCATCGGTATCGCACTTGGGATCCCGTGGTGGTATATGGCGCTCTCGATTGTGATGATCGATGTCGAGACGGGCCTTTTCATGGCGCTGAACTTCGATGTCGCGTACCGGATCCCCTTCCTCGGTCCGCTGCTCGCCGACCTGACAAAAACGACAAAACAGTTTCTTGAGTATCACCGCTGGCTGGCCGGTCTCTGGTTCTTTGCCATCGTTCTCATGGTCAGCGTGCCGTTCTTCGGGAGCGGAGGGGTACGGGGATCGATTGCCGGAAAACTGCTGGGCATGAGCACGCTTCTTACGTTCCTTGCTATCCTTGCCGGGGCACTGATCGGGTGCTTTGGGATCGCCCTTGGATCGGACGCACTCCTCACCCATCTCTGCACCAACGGGGCGCTCCCCGCTGAGATTTCCGGGCTGGTCTGCGGGGGGGTATGATCCGGCGCTGAACGGCCCCCCTCCCGTCAGAACTCCTGTCGCTCCACTACCTCATGGACTGTACGGGGCAATGCACGCTCCGTTGGGGATTTTCCGCAGGGGTATCAAGCCAAAGGTTGATGTATTTGCACCCCCATTTAAAATAGACACGATTCCGGCAATCTTCAAAAACGGCCGGAACCCCCTGCACGATCACCCGGATGATTGTGCAGATGAACGCGGACGATGGCAAATATTGCCATCTTGAGAGCACAGCACCGACAGAAGATACCGGTGCTCTGCATAGGGTCAGGATGATCCACGGTTTCGTGGTGATGGCCCGCGTCAGGGGCCCCGGATCATGCCTGCCGCATGAATAACCTGTGTGCAGGCTCTCCACCAGTGTACCGGGAGTTGCAGAGGGAGCAAAAAAGGATGAGCAGGGATAATTCCGCTCTCCTTTGTCCTTTTTCTGCCACTCGCGTATCCGATGTCACTGGTGGAATTCCCGTAAGGGTGCCGGGGCAACAATCGCTGCCATCCGAAATCAAAACGGTGAATCCCAGAATAAAAATGTGCCCGGTTTGCAAAAATGGCATCCGGTCGCTGGCCGGAACCTCTTTTTCAGGGGTACCCCCAGAACCCGGATAACCGGGTAAAAGATCCCAATCGCAATACCAGAAATACCCCAACAAAAATCAAAAGGAGATACGCATAGAATGGAAATAGAGATAATCGCCGTAGGCGGATATGACGAGGTCGGGCGGAACATGACCGCTGTCCGCTGCGGCAAGGAAATTGTCATCTTTGACATGGGGCTCCGCCTCGACCAGCTGATGATCCACGAGGATGCAGAAGTGGACGAGATGCATTCCCTTGACCTGATCAAGATCAAGGCAATCCCGGACGACACCGTCCTCCAGAATGTCGAGGGGACGGTCAAGGCCATCGTCTGCTCGCACGGCCACCTCGACCATATCGGGGCTATCCCGAAACTCGCCCACCGGTACAAGGCGCCGATCATTGCAACCCCGTATGCCACGGAACTGATCCGCCAGCAGATATCCGGCGAGAAGAAGTTCGGTGTCGGCAACCGGCTCTTTGCCCTCAAGGCAGGGCAGCGCTACACGCTCTCGCCCAACCTCGTTTTGGAGTTTGTCCGGACCCAGCACTCGATCATCGATACCGTGACACCGGTGCTCCACACTCCCCGCGGCGCAATCGTCTATGCCTGCGATTTCAAGTTCGACCGGTCTCCGGTCATCGGCGAGCCCCCGGACTTTGCCCGGTTCCGCCAGATTGGCAAGGAAGGGGTGCTCGCCCTCATCGTGGAGAGCACGTACATCCACCGGCCGGGCCGGTGCCCGAGCGAGCGGATCGCCCGCGATCTTGTCCGGGACGTTATCACGAGTTTCGAGGACGACAAGAACGGTATCGTGGTATCGACGTTCTCATCCCACATCTCACGGGTCAAGACCATTGCGGAATGTGCGCACGAGATCGGCAGGAAGCCGGTCTTTTTAGGCCGCTCCATGGAAAAGTATTCTGTTACCGCGGAGCAGATGAAGTTCGTCTCGTTCCCCTCGTCGGCGAGCGTCTTTGGAAACCGGAAGACCGTTGACCGCGTGATGCGCCGGATGATGAAGGAAGGAAAGGACAAGTTCCTCCCGATCGTGACCGGTCACCAGGGAGAGCCGGGTTCCATCCTCACCCGGATGGCGCTTGGCGACACCCCGCTCACCATCGGGAAGGGCGACAAGGTGCTCTTCTCGGCCAACATCATCCCGAACCCGATGAATGTCGGGCAGCGGTACCGGATCGAGCAGTTCATCAAAAAGGCGGGTGGCAGGATCTTTGAGGATCTGCACGTCAGCGGCCACGCGTACCGGGAGGATCACTATGAGTTCCTCCAGATGCTCAATCCTCAGCATATCATCCCCGCCCATGCCGACCTGAAGATGACGGCCGGCTATGCCGAGTTTGCCGGCGATCTCGGCTACACGGCAAACAACGATGTCCACCCGATGCGGAACGGGCAGCGACTTATCATCAAATAATCTCCTCTTTTTCGTGTAACCGGAACGGATGCTGACGCTCACGGGAGCGGCGGTACGTATCTTTTTCCGGGAGGGGAATCTCAACCTCCAACAGATATTTGTGAAGAAGCCGGTTTTCAGAGGGATTATTTTAGGATAATTCCATTACGCAGCCGGTGCTTCCTTCCCAAACGACCAGAACAACCGCTGGTACACCCGGGAAAAGGGCGTCCGTTCGAGCAGGAAGACCATCACCGAGCAGATGAGGATGCTTTGGAAGATCACGATGAAGACGATGTCCTGGATGCCCTGACCCACTGCAATACCTGCCTGAAGGGGAATTGATGCGAGGACTGCTGCGGCAAGCCCCTTTGCCTGCATCACGGCAATGATCGAGGCATCCGATTTGGGAATGGTCCGTGGGATGGTGAGCCAGACGATGACGATCCGGGCAAGATAGGCAGCAACCGTGATCGCCGCACCCATGATAAAGATCTCGATGTACGTGAACCGGATCGAGATCCCGATATAGATGAAGAAGAAGGTCTTCAAAAGCGTCACAAGCTGGGCAAAGAAGATGGTCTCCATGGGAGAGAGTTCGACCTGCCGGTCCTCATCTGCGAGGAAGGGCAGGATCTTCTCAACCCGGAAATAATGGAGGTTGCCGAGCGTGACACCGAGCGCCAGCGCAGCAATGGCTCCCGAGAACCCCAAAAGGCTCACAAACCCAAAGACAATGAAGACGAACGCCGGGGTGATGAAGATACTCTTGATACTGGCGATCTTGTGGTAGATCAGCGACCACCCGACCCCGGCAATCACCCCGATAGCGATAGCGGCGAAGAACGAGAAGAAGAGGTTGCCGAGCAGGTAGCCGACATCGAACTCGTTGAGGTTCATGAAGTTGATAAGCGCGATGAGCAGGACAATGCAGAGCACATCGCTGATGGCTGATTCGAGCGCAAGGATGGCCTTGGTATCTTTTTTCAGGCTTAAGTATTTGGTAAACGGGATAACCACAGCAGAGGATGTCCCGCCGAGGATTGCGCCAAGAAGGCAGGACTCGATCACGGTGAAACCTGCAAGATACTTCATGATGACGATGCAGATGAGCGTCATGACGATAAAGTTTGCAAGTGCGATTGCCAGCGTTCCTTTCATTGCCTTTCGCAGGGCTTCAAGGGTGATGTGAAGGCCGCCTTCAAAGAGAATGATGGCGAGCGTGACCATGGTAAAAAGTGGTCCGGCAACCCCGAAAGCTGCGGGTGTCACAAGACCCAGGAACGGCCCGATAAAGATCCCGATGGCCATTAAAAAGAGCACATCGGGGATCTTGGTGATCGCAAAGAACCGGGAGAGGATGTTTCCTAAGAAGATGAGCAGACCTAAGAAAAGGACCGTGACTGCTGCATCCATCAGGTTAGTATTGAGTGCGGGGGAATTTAGAGATTATCGCTCACCCGTGAGCGGACGCCCGGGCCAACAGGACACAGAAAGGAACCCGGGGGTGTGCCTCCGATGGTTTCCTGCTCCGCTCAGCCGGTCACGCCTCTTTGCCGTTACCGCTCTCTGGCCCCCGCATATGGATGTCGACCTGTTTGAACGGGATCTCGATTCCCTCTTCCCTGAACCGTTCATCGATCCGGACATTGATCCAGTCCTGTGCGTCCCAGAGGTGATCGTAGTTATCCGTGTAGAGGATCAACTGGCCGTTTAAGCTCGATTCACCGAATTCGAGGAAATAGACCGATGGTTTTGGGTCCGGCACTGCCCAGGGGGTCTTCTCGATGACCTCGTGTGCGATCTCGAGAAGGATCTGCTTCACCCGCTTGATGTCGCTGCCGTACGCGACTGCAAAGGGGATCCTCACTTTCATCTTGACATTCGGCTGGGCGTAGTTGATGGTGACGTTCGAGGTGAGCTTGGAGTTGGGGATGGTTACGATCTGGTAATCCAGTGTCTTGATCCGGGTACTCCGCGGCCCGATGCTGATGACGTCGCCGAAGTAGGTGTCATACTTGATCCGGTCGCCCACCTTGAAGGGTTTATCCAGCGTTATGATCGCCCCGCCAAGGAAGTTGCCGATGATCTCCTGTGCGGCAAGGGCAAGGGCGATGGCACCGATTCCGGCCCCGGCCAGCATCGGGGTAACATCGATCTCGAATTCCGACAAGATGAGCATGAGGGCAACAAACCAGATGAGGTATTTGGCAAGCACCTCAAGGAGCGGGAGGAGTTGGTCATCGAAATCCGTATCGGTCTTGGATGCCAGCCACTTCCCGTACGTGGTGATGAAATTGTAACTGAACGCCGAGACGATCCAGGCACCGATGAGGATGAAGAAGGTGTTGAAGAACTGGTAGCCGTGGATCTCCATGCCGCCAACGGTCCAGTTCATGGCCTCCGGCTCGATGACAAATGCGGTCAGGGCGATATATGCCGAAGCTGCCAGGATCGTGACAATGAGTGGTTTTCCGATGGCAAGGATGACGATATCGTCAAGCAGGGTATCGGTCTGGTCTGCTTTTTTCTGCAGCCAGCAGACAATCGCGTGGGCGACACCTGCCGCAACAAGCCCGGCAGCAATGGTGAGCAGGGCATAGAGATAATTGGGTTCCATTGACATCCTCCACAAAAGGTTCGGGTTTTTTATTGATTTGCCGGTGTCCGGGCTTATAATTTCCGGTACCAGACGTTCATGCTCTCCATCGATCCGCTGATGTTGGTGTTGTTAGGCAGCATTCCCCCGAACTGGTACCCCGCCCCGACAAATACCGCATTGATCGGCCGGAAGATCGCCCGGGCGATCGTGTAGGAGAGCTGGATTCCTTCCTGTTTCATATCCGCCTCCATGGCACGCAGGAGGATGCCGGCAAAGCCACGTCCCCGGAAGAGCGGGTTCGTTGCAAAGTCGGTCACCTCGATATTCCGGTTCTCAGAATCTATCTCGCAGGATGCCACGGCAGCCAGCATATGGGATTTTTTAATAACAAAATACCGGATATTTTCCGTCATGGTCTTGCGGATATATTCCGAATCAAAGACCGGAAACGGGTAGGTTTCGAACACCAGACGATACAGGGAGGCGATATCGTCCGCATCGTCCGCGTGTCCGTTCACCAGGGAAAAATCCTCCGGTATCTCGTGAGATGACCGCTCGCCGGCATACCCGGACACCTCACTGAGCACATCAGCAAGCTCCCTTGCATCATGAGGTGTCGCCCGTGCAGGGTCCCCGTATTTTGCCATGAATACGGCAGGTTCTGTACCTTTATAGAAGAACGGGACCGTTGCCTCAACGGTATAGCCGGCAGTGGCAAATATCTCCTGTCCGGATGCCGGCACCTTTGCAAAGATCTTGGTGTACCCCTCTTTCTGTGCAAGGTCGTCTGCATACCTTATGATATCCTGGCAATCCCCCGGCGCGATTTTCATAAGATACACCCGGTTGTTGTAATGACCGTGCTGAAGAAGACTGTTTTTATAACGCAGGACGGTATCACTCTGCATCGTCCGACCTCCGTTCAAGCCGGTCATTGTTCTCGGGGATCAGGGTTGTTGTCTCATCGTAATCGGCAAGGAGTTTTGCCACTCCGACAATTTTTGATTCGTCAGCACGATTGATGTTGAGCTGGAGCTTACAGGCGATACAGTCGCCATCGCAGGTGATATGGTCATACTGTTCCGGTTCCTGGTACGTGCAGATCATGCCCTCGTAATTGCGAAGCACGACCTTGTGCACCGACCAAGTCAGGAGATAGTTGGGGAAGACCGGAATTTTGCCCCCGCCGCCCGGTGCATCGACCACGTACCGGGGGATTGCAAAGCCGCTGGTATGTCCGATCAGGTTCTCCATGATCTCGATGCCTTTCGATACCGGGGTCCGGAAATGGCTGATCCCCTCCGAGAGATCGCACTGGTAGAGGTAGTACGGGCGGACGCGGTTTTTCACCAGCTGGTGGACGAGCTCCTTCATGATCCTTGGGCAGTCGTTGATGCCTGCCAGCAGGACCGACTGGTTCCCGAGCGGGATACCGGCATCGGCAAGTTTTGCCACTGCAGCCTCTGCGGATGCCGTCATCTCCTTGGGATGGTTGAACTGCATGTTCACCCAGAGCGGGTGATGCTTTTTCAAGACGGCCACGAGGCTGTCGGTTATCCGGTACGGCAGGACAACCGGCACCCGGGACCCGATACGGATTACCTCTACATGCGGGATGGCCCGAAGCTCGGTTAAGATCCAGTCAAGGTAATCATCGCTGAGCATGAACGGGTCTCCCCCGGAGAGGAGGACATCCCGGATCTGCGGGTGGTTGCGGATATATTCGATCCCCTGCAGGATCTCATCGCGGTCAGGAATTGAATCCACGTCACCCACTTTCCGTTTGCGGGTGCAGTGCCGGCAGTACATGGCACAGGTGTTGCTGATGAGGAACAGAACCCGGTCCGGGTAGCGGTGGGTGATGCAGGAGCAGGGGCTGTCTTTGTCCTCTGCAAGCGGGTCGGACAGTTCGTAGTGTTCGACAATCAGCTCTTTGGGTGAAGGTAACGCCTGCCGGAAGATCGGGTCGTTCTTATAATCGTTCACATCGATGAGCGAGAGATAGTACGGGGTGATGCTGAACGGAAACTTTTGAATGGTCTCTTCGAGGCGCTCCCGCTCGGCAGGATCGAATGTTATCCCGAGGAGCTGCTGGAAGGTATCGATGTCACGGACAACGTGCCGGATCTGCCACCGCCAGTCTTTCCAGTATTCCGCACCATCACCGGGTTCGGTATTTTTCTGGATACGGGAAGGATCCCCGGCAGTCTCTGCTCCCTGGGAGTGACCTTTCAGGATCGATATCAGGTCCTTAACCGTTGTTTTTACCTGTCCCCGCAAATGCCTGAGAACCTCGGCAGGATCCCCCGATGGAGATATCTGCCGGGCTCTGTCTGGGGTGCCGGAGGTTGCAGTCATCTGAATATTCCCCCGTTAGAACAACCACATCATCTTTTTTGGCTGGAGATCGGTAACCGCATGATGGTAATCATCGAACCACCGTGCAACGGGGTTACTCTTGAAGACCATGAATTTCCCGATGTTTGCGGGGTCGGCCGCCTGGTGGTACCGCATGAAGACGTGCCCGGCGGTCTTTCCCACCATCTCGATCTTGCCGGTTGCATGGGACATGACAAAGCGGGCACGTTTTGCAAGGCCCGAGCAGGCCTGCCATGACTTCTGGATCACCTCGTACGATTGCTCAACCGGGACCTGGAAGAGCAGGTTGCCGGTTGCGGGCCGGCACTGGAAGACATAATACGGCGAGATGCCGGCAAAGGAGACCTGGCGGAAGAGCGAGGTTAAGGTATCCGCATCGCTGTTGACCCCGTTTAAGATCGGGGTCTGGTTGACCACAATAACGCCCGCGTTGTTGAGCGCCTCGGCTGCTTTTATCGAGACATCCGTGAGTTCGCGGGGGTGGTTGAAGTGTGCCATTAAGTAAATCCGCTTCTCCGGCGTGCTGTAGCGGGAGAGGACCGTGACCAGTTCAGGGTCGGCCAGGATCCGGTACGGGTTATAGGCAAGCATTTTGCTGCCCATCCGGATGATGTTGACATGCGGGATCTCCCTGAGTTCCTTTAAGATCGATTCGATCCGCTTTGTATCGAGCATCAGGGAATCGCCCCCGGTCATCAGGACGTTCGTTATCTCCTTATGTTCGCGGATATACTCGATGTTTGCAGAAACGTCCTTTATCGCTTCCCGCTCGCAGCTCATGAAGAGGCGTTTTCTGAAGCAGAAGCGGCAGATGCCGGCACAGACATCGGTGACCAGTAAAAGGCCGGTCTGGTCATATTTGTGCTGGAGGCCGGGAAGTTTTGTGTAATCTTTTTCTTTCGAAGGATCGGCACAGCCGCCTCCGTTGAGCTCCCGCTCGTCGGGGATCACGATCTTGCGGATCGGGTCATGGCGGTCTTTCCAGTCAATGAGCGAGAGATAGTAATCATTGGACCGGAACGGGAACTTGTCCGTTACCGACTCCATCGTCTCCCGCTCTTTGGGGGCGAGCCCGACAAGATTGTCAAGCTCAGCTATTGATGTTAGGTATCTGGGGTTCACTAGTCATCACCTCGTGTTTTTTGGGTGGGCTCTGTCCGTCAGAGGACAGGGTCGAGTGGTGCAGTAAGTTTCCAGCCAGGCATTAACAGGAATTTAGGTATTATGAGTACACCACTCAGTAAACGTTACTATGGGGCTCACCCTATAAAGCATTTCTGTTCCGGACATTTTGCATGCCGCAAAAGGAAAAAGGCAATCGATTGGAGCTCCGTTCTGTCCGTGGGCGGGCGAACCGGGCTGCCTGTGGGAGTTTTTGGTCCCGCAGCCGTTTGTGGTGACGGACACGCTCCCGCGATGAACCGTCCGCGTCCGATATCAATGAGTTATCCCCGCCGCCCGGCCCACGAGCGGTACTCATCGGTGGCATCGTGCATGTCTTCCCAGAGCCATGCCATCCGGTCAAGGAACCAGAGTTTCCCGGAATAGACAAGTGCCATCCCAAGCACGGTTGGCCAGAGATCGAAGAAGATGACCCCCCAGAATATAAAGAGCATCCCAATCCCGGAGATCGCTGAGAGGATGTTGGGGGCGGTCCGGTGATGCACCGGTACCGGGACGGTATCCCGGTTCAGCCAGATCCGCTCGCCGAACACGGCCTTTGAGGCCCAGGAATTAAACGATCGCGGTGCCGGAAAGATCCGGGGATTGTACCAGGTCCAGAGGAGGGCAAGGGCCACCGGGATGAGGGCATACCACCCCAGCCAGAGCCGGCTCCAGAATGCAAGGATGAGGATGGGCAGCACGGTATTGCGCAAGGCAACGCTCCACGGGTTGGCGTGCCGGAGCCAGGTCTCGTCATCCAGCGCAAACGCGCCGGCTATCCTTCGTTCAAGGGTCATTTGATTCCGGTTCGACCTGTTTGTATAATAGCATCGTGCATAAGCGATGCGTGTACCAGGAACCTGAACTGGCGGGGATAGCTTTTTACCGTTTCCAACCGGCATCTGATGTGCTGGAGAGATGGTCTGAAATGAAACAACGGGGGAGCGGGATACTCCTGCACATCTCATCCCTGCCGTCACCGTACGGCATCGGGGATGTTGGGCCGGCGGCCTGCCGGTTTGTGGATTTCCTTGCAGCCACCGGGCAGAAATACTGGCAGATCCTGCCCCTGTCCGTGACCGATCCCGCTCATGACAACAACCCGTATCACAGCATCTCGGCATTTGCCCATAACCCCCTGTTCATCAGCCCGGAACTGATGGCAGCGGACGGGCTCATTGACGCATCCGATATTGCAAATCCCCCGGATTTTCCTGGTTCCCGGGTCGATTTTTCAGCCGTCATCCCCTACAAGGAAGCGCTCTTTTCCCACGCATACCGGCGGTTCAGTCACGGTGGGGACCGGCAGGAGTATGACCGGTTCTGCACAGAGAATGCGGGATGGCTTGACGATTTTGCCCTCTTCTCCGCCATCCGGTCAGATCGGCCGAATCTTGCCTGGAACCAGTGGCCGGACGAGCTCAAAAACCGTAACCCTGCGGCACTCGCCTCGGAACGCGAACGGCTGCATGACGCGTTCGAACGCACCCGTTTCCTCCAGTTCGTCTTTATCAGCCAGTGGGAGCGGCTCAGGGCCCGATGCAGGAATGCCGAAATCTCGCTGGTTGGCGACATCCCCATCTACGTGGACCACGACAGTGCAGACGTGTGGCGTTACCCGGAATATTTCAAACTCGACAGCGAAGGCAACCCCACGGTTGTGGCAGGCGTTCCCCCGGATTATTTCAGCACAACCGGCCAGCTCTGGAACACCCCGGTCTATTCCTGGGATGCCCTGAAATCCGATAATTTCTCCTGGTGGGTCCGGCGCCTCGGACACACTCTGTCGCATGTGGACATTGTGCGGATCGATCATTTCCGGGGACTGGTCGCCTGCTGGGAAGTCCCGGCCGGCTCCTCGTCGGCAGCGGGAGGCAGCTGGGTTCCCGTACCTGCCAACGAACTCCTCCCCGCGTTCACACGGGCATTTCCCCGCCTGCCGGTCTTTGCCGAAGACCTTGGCATCATCACCCCGGATGTTCATGAGGTGATGCAAAAATTCGGGATCAAGGGCATGAAAGTGCTGCTCTTTGCCTTCGAGGACGGGTTTCCTGATACGCCGTACCTGCCCCACAACGTCATCCCGGAGTGCTACCTCTACACCGGTACCCATGACAATGCCCCGGTGCGGGGGTGGATTGAGGAGGAGGCAACCGCCAGCCATCGCGCCCGGATGCACCAGTACTTTGGCCGCGACCTTTCCGTTAAGGAAGCGAGCCAGGTATTTATCCGGCTTGCGATGTCAACCGTGGCTGATACGGTTATCATCCCCATGCAGGACCTTCTCGGGCTCGGGGCAGAGTCCCGCATGAACCGGCCCGGGACGGACCGGGGGAACTGGAAGTGGCGGTTTACCGATACGCACCTGACACCGGAGATCAGGAATTCCCTGCAAAGCATGACTGCCGCGTATGCACGGGACTGACGGGTGAGCGGGATGCAAAGATATGCTCTGTGGAAAACCTGCGATGGATAGTATTGGATTGCGATGGGGATGTGGACGCCCGGGGTCTCATCGCCACTCGCCCCGTGGAGCAGACCATTAATGGGCACCTGAAAATGGATGATTGAAACCGGTGGTTTTAGGTGCTTGCCACCGCAGGGTGCCTCCCCCCCTGGGGGAGAGTGGGGGTCACCATCGTAATTCCACAAAAGGACGCTGGTGGAATAATTCTCCAGAGCACAAAGATAATGATGCGGGTTTCCAGAGACTCACCCTTTTTTTGTCTCGAACCCCCAGTCAGGCAGGTCGAGTTTTGGTTCCTCTTTAACCGCGGCGACGCCCAGGATGATCGTTTGCACCTCATCCTTTTTGTCACGGGGGGTAAGGATGAGGAGGGTGTCCCCGCCCTCCATCACTGTGCTCCCCCGGGGGACATACTGCTCGGCGTCCCGTGCAAGAAGGATGATGAGGGTACCGGCAGGAAGGCCGGCATTCACCACCTGCTTCTGGATTACCGGCGAATCAGACGGAATGGTCAGTTCGATGAGTTCGCTCTGGCCGGTCTTGTCCGGGTCAAACTCCATGCCGAACCGTGACCCTTTGGGAAGCGGAGCTGAAAGCCCGAGATGGTGTGCAACAAAGGGGATCGAGGTCCCGTGCAGGAGAGCGGAGGTGATCACCATGAAAAAGACGAGGTTAAAGATGATATGAGCCCCCGGCACGCCTGCGAGAAGCGGGAACGTGGCGAGCACGATCGGTGCAGCACCCCGCAACCCTACCCATGATATCATCAGTTTTTCGTTCTTCTCCATCCTCCACGGAATGAGGGAGAGGTAAACGGCGACCGGGCGGGCAATAAATATCAGCACAACGGCCACGATAATACCAGGAACAAAGACCGGCAGGAGCTGGGAGGGGAAGACGAAAAGACCAAGGGTAAGGAAGAGGGTGATCTGCATGAGCCAGGCAATACCTTCATGGAACCGGATGAGGCTCTTTTTATGGACAATCGCGCTGTTCCCGATCACGATGCCGCCGATATATGCAGCAAGGAATCCGTTACCTCCCAAAAGGACCGTGAAACTGTAAATAAGGAGTGCAGAAGCCAGCGTGAGAACGGCGTAGAGTCCTTCGTATTCCAGCTTCACCACGTTGATCAGCCAGGCAGTCCCCTTACCCATCCCGTAGCCCAGTAATCCTCCGACTGCCATCTGCTGGACAAAGAGGGGCACGAGAGCAAGAATTGTCATCTCCGGCTGCATAAGAAGCGCGATAGCCCCGATGGTCAGGAAGATGGCCATGGGATCGTTGCTGCCGGATTCCAGCTCCAGAAGTGGACGTAAACTGCCTTTGAGGTTCGCCCTTCGGGAACGCAGGGTGGAGAATACTGCCGCAGCATCCGTGGACGAGACGATGGCCCCCAGAAGGAATCCCTCCAGTGGCGTGAACCCGAGGAGGAGGACCGCCGCCAGGCTCATGATCAGCGCGGTGAGGGCGACCCCCAGGGTAGAGAGGGCAAGGCTTTTGGTCAGGACGGGCTTCACTTCGGACCATTGGGTATCGATACCCCCCGAGAACAGGATGAGTGCGAGTCCTACAACACCAATAGCCTGTGCGGCCGGGGCATTGTCAAAGGTGATCCCCCCGGGACCTTCCGATCCCGCAAGCATACCGACAATGATGAAGATGAGGAGTGCGGGAAGGCCGAGTCTGCCTGAGACCTTGTTGGCGATGATGCTGACCAGTACAAGGACTGCGGCACCTGCAAGGATGTACTCAATGGCTATCATACGTTCTCATGTCGACGGAATTGTGTTGCATCTTGTTCCGGCCCGTGCTTCCGGATGGGACCGGCACCCCTTCCCTCATCTGGAACATTGAGTTAGTCGTGGGTTGTTTAATCATAAACTTTTTACCCGCCACGTGCCGGGAAGCAACGTGGCACTCATTCCGATACTGGCACCAGTTTCCCTTTCAGTCTCTCTTCGAGACCGATCTGCATGACCTCTATGACGTTGGCAACAATGCCCCGGGTATCATGGACGATCTGCTCATCTGCCCGGAAAAACTCCCGGTCCGTTTTGCTGTTGAACTGCGCCCCGTGCGTCCGGAACGCAATGCCGAACGGGGCAAGGACATACCCGAGCTGCTGGAAGTTGAAGAAAACGTCCATTGCCGTTTTGATCGCCCCGTCCTCGTGCCCGTTGATGAGGATCCCCACAACCTTACCTTCGGTCAGCCCGGGCTTTTCGAGATGATAGAGGTTCTCCATGCAGGTGGTCCGGTCAAGGAAGGTCTTGAGCCGCACCGACATGCTGTTCCAGTTGATTGGCGAGGCAACGATGACCGCTTTTGAAGCGGCAAGCATGTGGTGAAACGCCGGCATATCGTCATTCTGGTTCCGGCACGGGAACGTGCAGGACTCTGCCCTGACCGAGTAGCAGCACCAGCAGTACTCGATGTGGTGTTCGGCAAGGTTGAACCTGCGATAGGTGATGCCCCGGTCTTTTAAGAGCGCTTCGGCGATGTCGGCCATGTAGCCGGTGTTTCCCGCACGGTGGGTGCTGCCGTTGATGAGGAGGACATCGAACGGTTCCCCGTCATAGACGAGTCTCACCCGCTCCTTCTCGGGGATAAACTCATCAGCATGGCTGTGGCAGACCGGGCACCCTCTGGGTGGTTTTTCCCCGGTAAATTCAAACCCGCAGACGGCGCACCGCCACGTTATCCTCGCTTTTTGTTCACCCGCTGATGTTACAGGGTCCTGGTTCTCTGGCATTGGTCATCGCTCTCCTGGTTCAGGATCGTACAGAATACCCCTTGTTGCCCGGACAGGAAAATCATATCTGTACCCCGCAGGACAAAACGGGTGGCTGGGCCGGGCCGTGACTATGAAGCACATGCTCGTGTGGTCAGGCATGCTACGGGTGCTTGTCCGAAACGTCCGGGTGCAGGACCGGTGCCGGTGCTGACCCCGGGGTCTCCTTAATCCAGACTGTCCGTTGCGGGAACGGGATCGTCATTCCCTCACTCTCGAGCGCCGTCTTGATCTTCAGGAGCATCTCAGTACGGACTGACCACCACTCGCGGGACGGGGCCCAGATCCGGACCATGATGATGACGGCATTAACCCCGAGTTCATCGACATAGATCGAGGGGGATGGGTTTTTGAGAACGAACGGGTGGGCTTCAAGGAGCTCGCGGATGATGCGGATCGCCTTTTCCGCATCATCGCTGTACCGGATGCCGACCCGGTACTCGAACCTCCGGGCAACGTTCGCGACATAGTTGGTGATCTCGGAGTTGAAGACAGTCTCGTTGGGGATCCGGACATAGATCCCCTCGAAGGTCTTGATGGTTGTCGAGAGGATCCTGATATCCTCGATGGTGCCTGATGTTTCGCCAATCTTGACCGTATCGCCGATGGTAACCGGCCGTTCTACGATGAGAAAGACTCCCGACCCGATGCTCGTCACGAGGCGCTGGCTGGCAAACCCGATGATGATACTCGCAGCACCGCCGATAAGGAGGAGTTCGGCAAAGTCGACGTGGAAACTCGGGAGGCCGATGAAGATCCCGATGAGGACGATGATGACCTGTACGATCCGGATGAGTTTCTCGAGTTCATCTTTCTTGACCCGGTCGGTAAGGCTCTTCTTGATATGGGCACCAATGATCCGCGCAACGATGATGGAAGCCGAGATGATGACGAAGAAGACGATGAGGTCGGCAACCCTGATATTGCCAAACACCACTTCGTTGAGGAACTCCACTGCCACGGTCACTTCACCCCATGCTCCATGAGAAATCCTTTTGCCTCTGCGGAGATGAGGCGGAGCCGGCTTGACGTGATGACCTGGATCGCCTCCTGCATGCCCCCGATTATGGGTTCGCTGAGCACATGAGTCTCGGCAAGGTCCCGCGAGTACACGAGCATCTCGGCGGTCATCGAGACGAACGGGCCAAAGTAGATCGGCATAAACGTTGCGTCGAGTACCACCCTGCCCACATCAACCCAGCTCTTTCCCGCGTTGGTGAGACGCAACCGGAGGATTCCGTCAACCCCGTTGTCCGTGTCAGGGAGCCTGTCGGAGATTATGGACCTCCAGTACCGCGTGATAACCCCGGACTCCGGTGTCCCGTACAGGGAATATTTCGGGGTGGCTTTCGAGAAGACATCAAGGAGCTCGTGTTCATTTTTGTAGCCCATGATGATGCCAACCTCCAGCGGGAAGGTGAGGTAGATGGTTGTATCTGATTCGGGTGCGAGGGTCACTGAGGGAAACTCGATCTCGAGGAACCGGGTCACCTCCCGGGGGAGGTGGACGGGCTCGATCGGGTGGACATAGAGATCTGCATCCGCAAGGGTGAGGGTCATGTCCGCCCCCGACTCCCCGCAGGATCTGCGGTACCGGTACAGGGCCCCGTCCTGCTCGATACAGAACATCACGTCCCCCTCGTCAAACCTGCAGGGATACTCGTACCGGCCAAACATTATACGGGATCGACTTTTGGGGAATATAGGTCTTGTGGCATGGCGTATTCTTCTTCGATCAGTCGGCAGCTGGTGGCTGGTGCGTCTCTTTGTATTCAAGCCATTTGATCGCCTCAACGACTATAAATGCCGCAACGGTCATGCCGATGACGTATCCCCAGTGTTCAGGGTTGAGCGGGACGGCCCCAAAGACGCCGGGGATCACGTAGATCGCGATGAGCTGGAGCACCAGTCCGGCCCCGATGCCGTAAAAGATATACGGGTTGATCGTGAGGCTCTTTCTCAAATTCAGGAAGTAGGGCTCGTGCTCCATCTGCGCCTGCAGGCCGTTTCCCCACTGGAGGCAGACAAAGGATGTGAACATAATCGAGACCACCAGCTCATAAGGATATTTTCCCAGGAGGTGCCAGAAGAGGATCACCCCAAGGCCTCCCATGACAAGGCCGAAGGTCACGATGCGCCGGATCTGCCGCTTGTCGAAGAACTGCCGGGACGGGGGAATGGGATGCCGGGTCATCACGTCCCCCTCCTCTTTTATGAACGGGAAGGTCTTGTCCTGCACGCCATCGGTCACAAGGTTGACCCAGAGGATCTGGATGGGCAGCAGGGGCAGGGGGAGGCCGGCGATGACGCTTGTACTGATAAGCACGATCTCGGTTATTGACGTGGAGACGAGGTAGTAGATGACCTTCCTTATGTTGTCCACGATCACGCGGGCATTCCGTATGGCATCGACGATGACCGAGAGGTTGTTGTCCACGATCACCATCTTTGCCGCGCTCTTTGCCGCTTCGCTGCCCGATCCCATCGCGATCCCGAGGTCGGCAGCCCGGAGCGCCGGGACATCGTTCACCCCGTCCCCGGTCACGGTTACCGTCTCGCCGTGCTCCTGCAGGGTCTTGACGACCCGGTACTTATGTTCGGGGAGGATTCGCGCAAGGACCGTGGTGTGCTTTAAGGCTTCTGCAAGTTCCTCGTCGCCCATCGCCGCGATTTCTGGACCGGTGAGAAGCCCGTCCCCCTCCTTCCAGATGTTGACCGAACGGGCGATCTCCCGTGCCGTGAGCGGGTGGTCGCCCGTTATCATCATAACGCGGACACCGGCCCGCTTTGCCACCCGGACCGCTTCGGCAGCGCTCTCCTTGGGTGGGTCGATGAACCCGATGATCCCGACAATCGAGAACTTCCAGTGGGCCGGGTCCTCCGAGAGCCACGCGCCGGCGCCAAATGCAAGGACGCGGAGGCCCCGGCCTGCCATTGCCTCGATCCGGAGTTCCAGTTCGCCAAGTGCGGAAGCGTTGTCAGCGTGTTTTCTGAGTTCCTCGTACGCCCCCTTGACATAGAAGCGTTCAACGCCATCCACCACGTTCGCGGTTGCCATCAGCCGCCGGGCGGTGTCGAACGGGTACTCCCAGCGGCGGGGGTTCTGCTCCCGGATCCGTTCGTACCCGTCCACCCATCGCGCGAGGGCGACATCGATGGGGTCGCCCGACCCGGCATGGGAATCGTTACAGAGCGCTGCAGCTTTGATGAGTTCGTCAAGATCGAGAGCAAAGTCCTCGTGGACGGTAAGTTTCCCCTCGGTGATGGTACCGGTCTTGTCCGAGGCGATCACGGTTGCGCTGCCCATTGTCTCGACTGCCGGCAGGTACCGCACCAGGGTCTGGTGTTTTGAAAGGGCGAGTGCCCCGACCACCATGATGATGGTCACAACGATGGGGAGCCCCTCGGGGACTGCCGAGACCATCTGGGCGACCAGCAGGTAGGCGATCTCGGCTCCAGGCCGGCCCTGCAACGCGGCGATCACCCCGACAATAGCGAAGATGGCAAGCAGCATGGTGATATACCGCTTCGAGAAGTGGGCGATGGCCTTCGTGAACGGGCTGTCGGGCGACTTCTCCTGCGCCAGCTCCGCGATGCCGGCGAAGTACGTGCTCCTGCCGGTCCGCACCACATATCCTTTCCCGGACCCCCGGACGATGGATGTCCCCGAGAGGAGGCTGTTTTTCAGATCATAGGGGGGGCTGTCGGCTGCCAGCTTTGCTGCGTGGTCTTTTATCACGGGCAGCGATTCGCCGGTCAGGGATGCTTCATCCACGGTGAGGGCGTGAGTTTCGAAGAGCCGGATGTCGGCGGTCACCAGATCGCCCTCGGCAAGGTGCACGCAGTCCCCGGGGACAAGTTCGTTTGATGATATGCTGTGCTGCTCTCCGTTACGGACAACGGTGACTTTACTCTCGGTCAGTTTTTTGAGGGCATCGAGCGATGCTTCTGCCTTGACCTCCTGCCAGAACCCGATGATGCTGTTGACACCGATGATGAAGATGATGATGAAGAAGTCCTTGACATCGGAGACGATGAGCGAGATCACTGCTGCAATGATGAGGATATAGACAAGGATGCTTTTGAACTGCCGCAGGAAGATGACAAACTTGCTCGTCTTCTCTTCCTTGAGGACGTTCCTGCCATACGATGCAAGCCGTGCCTGCACCTCGCTCTCAGAAAGACCGGAAGGGCTTGTGCCGAGCTGGTCCCGGACCGTCTCAGCGGGGAGCGCGTGGGGTGATTCGGGAAGGGTCATGATATCTTAAGGTATCCTGAACCGCGGGATATAAAGCATTACCGGTTATGGATGATTCTCCGTTCCATGGCAACACGCTCGCATCGCCGAACCTGTACTGGGACGCGGGGTCACTATCCCGGCAGAGCATCATGACGCATTGGCGTTTCGCCTAAAAACCGGTTGGGGGCAGAATTATTCAAAAACTCTAACGGCGGGACAATGCTGGAGATGGATATCCGGCCGGTCATCGTTTCAGCCGGGTTGCGATCCCCCATGCCAGGAGGATGAGGAGCACGACCAGCGCCAGCCCTTCGACAACCGGAAAATCTCCCGGAAAAAATGTGCCCGGCAGGTAGGCGGCAATCTTCAGGTGTAATCCGCCCAGGATTTCTGTAGCGACCGTAATTACCAGTACGGTCGGGATGAGGTATTTGCAGAGGATGAAGATGGCGCGGTTCAGCAAAGTCGGCCCCCCCGTTTCGGCATAGAAGATCTCCCGGGGTGCGTATGCGGTAAAGACGACGGCAAGCAGGATGGCAGTGATATGGAGGCCAAGTGTTCCGGCGGTCCTGTCCATGAAGTCGAGGACCGGCTCCCCTGCAACGGTCAGGTTAAGCGCACTGTAGCTGAGCGCCGGCAACAGCGTGACTGCCAGCAGGATAGCCGTGAGGATCGTTGCGGTCTTCTTCCGGGTCCATACCGCCGCCTCGCTCACGGCAGCAACGCACACCTCAAGGCAGGCGACCGTTGTGGTGATGGCGGCAAAGAAGAGGAGTGAGAAGAACGCGATGGCAATGTACCGGCCGAAGGGCAGACCGGCAAATGCCACAGGTAGCGTAGTGAACGCGAGCTCGGCTCCTGCTGTCGGGGAGAGCCCGTAGGTGAAGACGACCGGGAAGATGACGAGGCCGGCAAGGAGCGCGACCGAGGTATCGGCAACCGTGATGACCAGCGCCGCTTTGCGGATGTCCTGGTCCTGCGCCATATACGCGCCGTAGGTGAGCATGATCCCCTCGCCTACCGAGAGCGAGAAGAGCGCCTGCCCGAACGCGGCAAGCCAGATCCCGGGCTTTGCGAGAACGGAGAGATCCGGGGTGAAGAGGTAGGATACGCCCGCAGAAAACCCTGAGAGGGTGGTGCTGTAGAGTGCCATGATAACGAGGATGCCGATGGAGAGTGGCACCAGTACGACAACCATCCGTTCGATCCCCGCGCGGACGCCTGCGGCAACGATCGTGCCGGTAATGAGAGCACAGGCAAGCGCGAAGAGGACGGGTGTGTACGACCCGGTGAACGCATCAAACGAGACCTCTGCGCCGGTGACCGAGAAGGTGAGGTAGGCAAATGTCCAGCCCGTGATGACAAGGTAATACGCCGTGATGAGGAACGAGACGATACAGATGAGCCAGCCGATGGTCCCGAAGGATGGCCGGATAGCGGCAAACGTGCTCACCACCGTACCCCGGAACCTGCGCCCCACCCCGATCTCGAGCACCATTAAGGGCAGCGCAAAGACAAAGACCGCGATGAAATACGGGATAAGATATGCCCCGCCACCGTTCTGCCCGAGCACGGCCGAGAACCGCCAGATGTTGCCAAGGCCTACTGCTGCACCGATGGCGGCGAGGATGAATGCAAGGTGCGAGGACCAGCGCTCCATTCAGTCAGCCCTCTTTTGGCATATGCTCTTTTGCGGTATCACGGATGGAGGACGCGATCAGGTGGCTCTGCCGTCCCGTACGGGATTGGGGTAACCAGCTCCGCCAGCCCCGCTTCATATTTCCCGCTCCCTCGCAAGCAGCCGGGCGGTCTTCCGTATCTCCCGGATCGTGCCTGCCATCCCCTCGATCTGGAAGAGTGCCCGCGAGAACTCGCTGCCGGCCGGTGTCCTGCCGGCAGCGAAGCGGTTCAGGTAATCGTTGTACTGGAGCGTCACGACGTCGCGGAGGAGGTCGTCCTGCCGGCGCATCTGTTCGTTTGTCTCGTCCGTGATGACCGGAAATGTCCTGGCGAGCGTCTCAAGGTTCAGGCTGCACGGGACAAGGGAGTGCTGGAGCGCCCCTATCGAGCGTTCGGTGAGGGTGATCCCCTGTTCCTGCACCTGGTGGATGATCTCGTCGAGTCCCCCGGTCTGGTCGGCGAGCACCTGGCCGAGCTTGGAGATCCGGACAAGCCCGGCAAGATACGCGGCTCTCTTTTTTGAGAGGTCCCGTTTTGAGAGCTCAAGGGCAGCTTTGCTGATCTGCACGTCAAGGTAGGTTGCATAATCGCGGAGCTGCGATACCTGCGGAGAGTATTTCTTTGAGTCTTTGAGAAGGGTCTCAAGTTCATCGAGCAGCTTCTGGGGGATGGTCAGGAGATTGGCAATCTCCTGTTCGATCTGCCGCACGGCGTCCGGGGTTATCTCCGGGAGCGGGTGAACGATATGGCGGGTGACCAGCACCACGTCGTCCTCCCTGCCCGGAACGATCCGCATCACCACCCGCTCGAACGGCCGCAGCAGGATGAGGAAGATGATGCAGCATGTCAGGTTGAAGACAAGATGGGCGTTTGCCACTTGCTGGCCGGCGTCGCCACCCAATGAGACGATGAAGTCCGTGAATGGTCCAAGGAAGGGGAGGAATATGAGTACACCCAGAAAATTGAAGAGGAAATGGGCGACGGCGGCACGCTTTGCCGAGGTGTTCATCCGCATCGCGACAACAAGCGCGGTTGTGGTGCTCCCGAGGTTTGCCCCCAGCAGGATCGGGATTGCCATCGTCGGGGTAATGAGGCCGTTCTGCGACATGAGCACAACAAGCCCGGTAGTCACGGAGCTTGACTGGAAGATATTGGTGACAAGGAACCCGAATGCGATCTGCAAAAAGACCGTGTTCATCATTCCCATCAGTTCCAGCAGCTGCGGGTCGGTCCGGTACGGGGCCATGACGCCCGAGATGAGGGTTAAGGAGAAGAAGACGAGACCGAAGTAGAAGATGGGCCGGCCGAAGATCCGGTATTTTCCCGGGATGATCCCGATGACAAACCCGATCAGGATGAAGATCGGGGCAAAGGCCGTGAAGTTTAAGGCAACCAGCTGGGAGGTGAGGGTTGTGCCAAGGTTCGAGCCGAAGATGACCCCGAGCGATGCGGCAAACGAGATGATGCCGGCATTGACGAGCCCTACCGTGATGATGGTGGTGGCGTGGCTGGACTGGACGATACCCGTGACGAGCGCCCCGACAGCAGTGCCCCTGAGCGGGGTCTTGGTGAGGTTCTGGATCAGGTCCTGGAGCTTGTCCTTTGCCGCCAGTTGTACTTCGCGGGAGAACTGCTCAATCCCGTACAGGAAGAGGATGATCCCCGGGATGATGGCAAAGAAGAGTTCCCACGAGTCCACGCTGGCGGCACCTTATACCGAATTACTCCGGGTGATGGTTATAGTTTTTCCCAGAAGGAACGCCCATCCTGGGCCGGGGTGTCAGGTGAAAATTCTGTGCGGGAGTGGCCATGCCGCAGGAGCGATCCCGAGCCTTACCGGAAGGGTGGTTTCAGGATAAGGACCGGCTTTTTGGCATTGCGGGCAACGGGTGCTGATGTACTGCCGATAAGGCTCGTTATCAGGCTCTTTTTCCCCCGGGACTTGAGCAGGATGAGGGACATGTTCTCCCGTTCCGAGAATGCGAGGATCTCTTCTGCGGCACCTCCCGTGGCAACGCGGGTATCCGCCGTGATTCCGTGACGGGTAAACAATGCCTTGAGTTCCGCGAGCCGGCCTTCTGCCTCTGATTCTCTCTCCTTTACTTCCTGTTCGGAATGTCCGCTGCTTACTGCATGGAAGAGCGAAGCCCTGCCAATCCATGGCAGGAGCTCAAGGCATATGGTCCCGATCTCCGGATCTGAGAAGTCTGTGCAGACCATCACATGAGAGAACAATCCCGCGGGCGTTGCGGCAGGAAACCCGGAAGGTGGAGTTATGGCAAAATCCTGATTGGTGATTGCCGATGGCGGGATGAGGAGGAGCGGCTTCTCCCCGTAGCGGACAAGATCCGAGGCAACGCTGCCAAGGAGTACCGAACCGATGATACCGGCCCCTCTCCGCGACATCACGATGAGGGATACTTCGTGTTCCCGGGCAACCTGGCTGATGGCATCGGAGATCTCACCCCCCGCGATCTCCCGTACAATGGTTGTGACCGGAACACCGGGCAATGCGATGAGGGACTTCATCTCCTCAAGGGCGATACCTGCTTTTTCGGTGTCCGGGTTAACAACCGGTGTTTCGCTTCCCAGGTACCGGTTGTAGATCACATGGAGCAGGACGATCTTCCGGATGCCGGGGATCTGTTTTACGGACCTGAGTGCAGTCCGGCAATTCTCTGAAAAATCAACCGGGAGAAGCACGCACCCGGCAAGGATCTTTCCCGTCACGCTCTCTTCTGCGGAACATCTCTCCATCATGCAACTTTCTCCTGTGAGGAGTCCGGCATGCTCGTGCCGCCTCCCTCGTACTTGCAGTACTCTCCCCGGTAAAACCAGTTCCGGTACACAATGGGCGTGATGATGGTAGTCAGCAGGCTCATCATCACGATAGCGACATAGATGCCCTGCCCGATGATACCCCGTTCAAGACCAATGAGTGCGATGATCATCGCCACTTCGCCCCGGGGCGCCATGCCAAACCCGACGATCAGCGCGTCCTTTGTGCACAGTCCACCCATCTTTGCGGGAATCCCGCACCCGATCACCTTGGTCAAGATTGCGACAATGGTCAAAGCGACCAGGAAGAGGAAAATCTCCGGTGTCACTGCATGGAGATCGGCGATGATCCCAAGCGAGACAAAGAAGATCGAGGCAAAGATGATCTGGAGGTATTCTGCCCCTTCCTTGAGACTGTGGCTCTGGTGGAGCTCGACATCCTTGAACGAGACCCCGGCGATGAATGCCCCGACAATGGCCGAGAGGCCGACTGCTTCGGCGCACATGGCGTAGAAGAAGGCAAGCATCATGGCAAAGAGGAAGATGAACTCGGGATATTTCTTGACAAACGGGGTGGTATCGAGTCTGACAAGGAACCTGCTGACCACGAGAAGCCCGAAAGCTGCTGCAATCACGATGAATCCAATCGCTTTTGCCGTGACAATCGCGACACCCAGGTACGAGAACGAGCCGCCAACAATGTCGGTGCTGATGGCAAGGGCCAGAAGGGCGAGGACATCATCGATGACCGCAGCGCCGATGATAGCCTTTGCGGCATCGGTCTGGAGCTTGCCCAGTTCCTTTAAGACATTGGCGGTGATGGCGATGCTCGTTGCCGTGCAGGCAGTCCCGACAAAGATCGCGCTTGCCGAATCGAACCCGAAGAGTACGGCAAGGTACCAGCCGCCAAGCCATGGGACAATCACTCCGACAAGAGCAATGGCAAAGTTCCGTGGCTGGATGATATCCTTCATATTGAACTCAAAGCCGATCACGAACAGCAGGATGACCGCACCGAGGTGGGCAAGACCGCTGACGAAGTCCGTGTACGTGATGAGGCCAAGAACGCTGGGCCCGACAAAGAGCCCGACAAGGATAAGCCCGATGACTGCGGACTGGTTGATCCGTGAAGCGACCAGGTAGCCCCCTATTGCCACGAAGAGGAGCAGGCTCATCTGGAATTCAGGTGTGGCGAAGAGATTATCCATTTTAAATAACTTGGGAGGATGAGTAAAAACGTTTTGTGATGTCGGGAACCGGAATGGTTTCCTGGTGGGTAAAAAAAGAGAAGGGCAGGCGAACCATCTTTTCCAACCAGACCCTGCTCTCAAATTTTCAAGCGCGATCATGATCGCGATCGAAAAACTGATCCGGATCAATCAAACCTTGATTTTCATTTTTCAACCAAACCTTGATTGAAAAATTTTCAGCAGACCTTGATGAAAAAATTTCAAGCACACCCTGATTGAAAACCGGGCCCCGCGTTCGTGCTCCCGTCGTGAACATACAAACCGGACTCATACAGATCAGCTTAACATTTTGCAACCACACCCTGATTGAATTTTTTTGAGCGGACCTTGCCGGAAAATTTTCAATCAAACCTTGAATTTAAAATTTTCAGCGCGATCATGATCGCGATCGAAAAACTGATCCGGATCGATCGGATCCTGCCCGAAAAGATGTGATCAGGCGCCGGGTAAAAAAGGGGCACCCAAATACAGCCCCAATACCATCTCCCGCAGAGCATTCGATCCCGCAGGGCAGCACTTCAAGGAGCAAACACCGGAATGCAGATCATCAGCACCACGATGCTGATGCAGTTCATCCAGAACCCCGCCCGTACCATTTGGGCCATGGTCACGTAACCGGTGCCGTACACGATCGCGTTGGGTGGTGTGGCTACGGGAAGCATGAACGCGAGTGATGACGATATTGCTGCTGCTACCATCAGGGTGAGTGGATTCATCCCCTCGACCAGAGCAAGGGCAGCAGCGATCGGGATGAAAACCGTTGCCGTTGCAGTGTTGGAGGTGACCTCAGTCATAAAGATTACAAGGACTATTACGGCAAGGAGGATGACGAGCGGGGGAACGCTGCTTATCACCTGGAGCTGGTCGGCAATCCACACCTCAAGACCTGTCTTTACAAACCCTTTGGCAATTGCAAGCCCGCACCCGAACAGGAGAATGATATTCCATGGCAGGCGCACCGCATCCTCCCAGACAAGGAGCCTGCTGCCTTCCCCTGCCGGAATGAGGAAGAGCAGCACCGCGCCGAAGACAGCGATTGTCGTGTCAGAGACCATAGGCACGTACCCGCCCCAGAAAGTCCGCGTGATCCAAAGTGCTGCAACCATCAGGAAGACGGCAAAGACCCTTTTCTCCCCGATAGAGGCCATACCAAGGTTTTGGAACTCCTCGTCAAGATTGATCCGCAGGCTGGTCTTTTTCTGGGGGAATGCAAATATTACGAGATATATCCAGCAGAGCGCAAGCATGATACCGGCGATGGGAACTCCAAACGTGGCCCACTGGAGAAATGAGATCGATGAACCGGTGAGTGTAGTATACATGCCTGCAAGTATCAGGTTCGGGGGAGACCCGATCAGCGTTGCAACCCCCCCGATTGAAGCACCATAGGCAACGGCAAGCACAAGGGCCGTCCGGAAGTCCTCCTCATACCCCGCACTTTTAAACTTCACCGTCACTGCGGCAGCCACAGGCAGCATCATGAGCGCGGTTGCCGTATTGCTGATCCAGGCTGAAAGGAACGCTGTTGACAATAAGAACCCGCCGATGATCATCCGCGGGCTCGTGCCGATCACCTGAACGATGCCAAGCGCAATCCGGCTGTGTAAATTCCACTTCTCAATGGCAATCGCGATTAAAAACCCCCCGATGAACAGGAAGATGATCGGGTTTCCGTACTCTCCAGTTACATTGCCTGTGTCCATTGCCCCAAAGAGCGGGAAAAGTACGATTGGGAGCAGGGATGTGGCAGCAATGGGAACGGGCTCGGTTATCCACCAGACAATGACCCAGAGGGTCCCCCCGGCAACCACGGCTGCCTGAAAGGAGAGGCTTTCAGGCGAGAAGAAAAGGGCCAGGAGGAAGAGGGCGGGTCCTGTGATGAGGCCGGCGATCTGCAAGAGTCCATAACGGGGAGTGATCTTTTCGGGCATAGAAATCATGAGCCGGACCGGCATCAACGGATGCCGGATGGATACCGCTGTCTGGTATTTGGTCAAAAAAGGTAATGAGGGTTTTTATCCGTAAAGCGGGTTGACTGATGAAAAGGAGTATTACCGGGCCTGGTCCATCCCGTTCAGTTTTGCCGCCAGGATGAAATCGTTCTGTGTCAGGCCCCCGGCAGGGTAGGTATAGAGCGAGACTTCAACAAGACGGGTCTCCTTCATGCAGATATCGGGAAAATGCCCCTCTTCGGTTGCAAGGGCAGCGATCTCGTTGAAGAACGCGATGCAGGATGCAGCATCGCCTCTTTCGAAGGTTTTTGTTATGTGACCATTATTGAGCAGCCAGCCCGGCACCTGCCCGAGGAGCTCCATCGTCTCCTTCCGGGTGAGCGGCGGCGAGCCTGCCTTATAGGTGGTGCACTTCTGCTGTGCGAGTTCCATGGTTATTTCTTCGGTGCGCCACCCCAAAAAACGTTTCCTTGAAAAAAAATCAGGTGGAGATCCCCCACATCCTGCATTACGATGCAGAGACTGCGGGTTTGGATCTCATACGGTTGTACTGGATCTGCATGACTGCCATAACGATTGCGGATACCGGCAGGGCGATGATGAGCGGGTCGATGACCGTCCACGGAGCGCCAAGGAGGGTTACCTGCCCGGTGAGCATCTGGCAGATCCCGAGAGGTTTTGCTTCTGCCACATGGACAAAGGCCGTCCAGAAGAACCAGATAACTGTGCCCGAGACAATGCTCCAGAGCGCTGCCCGGGTGCAGGGAGTTTTCGCATAAATTCCGACCGCAAACGCCGGCAGGAACGCTGCTGCACAGAGACCCATGAACATCGCGGTTGCCCGGGCAATGATACTGCCCGGCAGAACGAACGCGATGACGAGGCTGACAAGGATCATGACGACAAGACCGCACTGGTTTGCCCGGAGGGAGAGTGCGCACTCCCTTCCACGACCCCAGATATCGCAGATAAGCGCCGTTCCCATGGCATGGAAGAGCCCGCTCAAGGTGGACATCGCCGCCGAGAGGAGGGTTAAGAGGAAGATGACCACGAAGATGTCCGGCATCGCCTGCGTGATGAAGAGCGGGATGATCGCATCGACATTGCCCCCGGCAGCCGTGATGGCGATGGTGCCGTCCTGCTGGAAGAACCAGACATTGGAGAGAGCGCCGACCGTGAACGCCACGCCGGTCATCATCAGGATGAACGGGCCCCCGACAAGGACCGCCCGGTTGAGGGATTTGCCGTCCTTTGCGGTCATGAACCGGACAATGAGCTGGGGCTGGGCGAGAACCCCGATGCCCACGCCAAGCACGAGCGTGGTGATGAGGGTGAACCAGATGGGCGAGCCGAGTTCGGGCATCGTTGTCCAGCCGGTCATTCCCTGGTCAGAAAGGGCTTGTGGGACCATGTCTGCCATGGTGGTGAGCGCGGTGTTTGCCGCGGTGATGCCCCCGAGGTAGACATACGTGAGAACGAGAAGGAAGCTCATGCCGATGAGCATGATGGCGCCCTGCAGGGCGTCGGTGTACATCACCGCGATTAGCCCGCCGAAGAAGACATAGATGGCAACGATCGCTGCAAAGAGGAAGAGTGCGGTGGTGTACTCCATGTTGAAGGTGGGCTCGATGAACCGTGCTCCCCCGATGAGAATCGCCGCCGTGTACAGGGGCATGCCGATGATGATGATGATCCCGCTGATGTACTGGAGCGGGGGTGACTGGTAGATCTTGCCCATCAGGTCCGGGAAGGTGATGGCCGAGAGCCGCTGGCCGATCTCCCGGGTTTTCTTGCCGAAGACAACAAAGGCAAGGAGGATACCGATCCCGATATTCAATACCGTGAGCCAGATGAGTCCCATCCCGAGGTTTGCCGCCGCTCCCCCGAACCCGACAATCGCGGACGTGGAGATGAAGGTGGCACCATAAGAGAGGGCGATGATGACCGGGTGGCTGCTCCTGCCCGCAACCAGGTAGTCCTCGGTGCTCTTCGTCTTTTTGTACCCGAGATACCCAAGGTAAAAGGTTACCGCGATATAGATGAGGGCAAGGACCGTCAGGGTCAGGGTGTCAACTGCCATCCTCATCCCCCTCGCGGTTCCAGTTCAGTAAACCATACACAATGCAGGCTATGGCTAACCCGATGGCAAGGCCATAGCCGATCACGATCTGCAGATCAGGAATTCCGAGAATCATACAAGAAACCTCGGGTAAACTCTTCTTGCAACGACATTACATGGGGATCCTGGCGGATGCAGGTCCCCTATCTAAAGAAGAATGCGAAGCCCGGGCTCTGGAAAGAAACAGGTGGATATGCCCGGTGCGACCTCATTGTTTACCGGATACTATTCTTTAAATTTTCATATTTATGTGTTGTGAGTTCTGCTCCGCGGCTCACCTTTTTTATGCTGCCATGAGAGCACGATCCGAAAAAGACCTTATCGCTTCAGGCACAATCCTCCTTCCGGTATCGCTGTGGTTCTGGTATTTCCCCTCCTGCACGAGTCCCTCCAGCAGGTGCTCGCCCAACGGCTTGAATGGACCGAGCTCCGCGAGGTACAGGAGAAGGCGTATGCGGCAGTGGCGGCGGGTAACGATGCCCTGATCATCGCCCCAACGGCTGGTGGCAAATCCGAGGCAGCCCTCATTCCGGTGATGGACGACATCCTTAAACACGGCAGGCCGGGCGTGACCTGCCTGTATATCTCGCCCTTGAAAGCGCTCATCAACGACCAGGAGGACCGGTTCCGAATGTTCTGTGTTCCCACCTCGCTTGCGGTGATGAAATGGCACGGGGACGTGGCAAAAGGCGACCGTTCGTGGAAGGGCGAGCCCCCGCATTTCCTGATGATCACGCCGGAATCGCTCGAAGTGCTGTTGCAGGAGCAGACACTTGTTGCAGATCTCCGGCAGGTGCGGTACATCATTATCGATGAACTCCACGCATTCGTGGAGACCGAACGGGGTGTGCACCTGAAGGTGCTGCTGGAGCGGATGGACCGGCTCGCAAAGCGGAAGATCCAGCGGATCGGGCTCTCGGCCACCATGGGAAACCCGGCCGGGATCCTCTCCTGGCTTTCGGACGGGCGGCATGGCGAAGAACTCGTTTCTGTCCTTTCCGATCCCAAGGAGAAGCATTTCCGGTTCATCGTGGAGCCGGAAGAGAGCGGCCGTACAGAAGCGCTCATCAGGACGGTTGCCGGTAAAAGGGCGCTGGTCTTTGTGAACAGCCGGAGCGTGGCAGAGGCGCTCATGCAGGCGGCATCGGGAAGGGTGCAGAACCTGCATATCCACCATTCCTCCCTTTCCCCGGCAACCCGGAAGACTGCCGAGGAAGCGTTCCTCTCGGAGGACGGGGCGTGCATTATTTGTACCAGCACGCTTGAGCTGGGGATCGATATCGGGGATCTCGATGTGGTGGTGCAGGTTGGCCCGCCCAACACGGTCTCCTCGTTCCTCCAGCGGATGGGCAGGAGCGGAAGGCGCGGAAAGGCAGCTAACGTGGTCTGGATTGTGAAAAATCCCTGCGAACTCCTTTGCAGTATCGCCATCATCGAATGCGCGATGGAGAAGAGCGTTGAGGACCTTCATCCGCCGGAAAGACCCTATAATGTTCTTCTCCAGCAGCTCTTCCTTTCCCTGCACCGCAAGGGCCGGGTCTCAAAAAACGAACTAATACAGGAGCTCCTCTCCTATCCTGTGTTCGCCGGCATGGACCCTGCCGATCCAGAGCGGATCATCCGTCACCTCATTGCTGAGGGATACCTGACAACCGATGGCGAGATGCTGATGGCCGGCACCGAGGCTGAACGGGTGTTCGGGCGGTCGAACTGGAAAGACCTGTACTCGGTAATCCTCGGCGGGGGCGAGTACCGGGCGATCACCCCGGATGGCGAGATGGTCGGGAAGCTGGATGCGCGGTTCGTAAACAGCCATGAGAACGGTGAGGTGACGCTGGGTGGCAGGAGTTACTCGATGGTGAAGTGCGATGATGACCACGACATCGTGGTTGTGGTTCCGGGGAATGCGGAATCTTCCCGCACCTTCTGGACGGGGAGCACGGATGAAGGGTACTCCCCGCTGGTCTGCCGGAAGATCCGCGCAATCTGTGCCCGGGGCAGGTCCGTTCTTCCCCTGCCGGCGCCGGAAGCAGAACTTCTCGACACACTCTTTTTACGGCTGCCGCCCGAACTGGGGAGATCTGGACTTGCGGTAACCACCCGGAAAGGCACCCGCGGCCGGGAGATCCTCATCTTCTCCTTTGAGGGCAGCAGGTTCAACCGCATCCTCTCCCGGATCCTGGAAAAAAGACTGGGGCGCGGGGCACTGGTGCGGTACGATGATTTCGTCGTCCGGGTCCAGCGGGCCGGAAAGGAGGACGCTGCCGACCGGGTCCGGGCAGCCCTTGAGAGTATCCGTCTCATGGAACGGTCCCGTATTGCTTCCGCGCTTCCCCTGCCCCCTCCGGATGGCTGGAAGTTTGCAAGGGTGCTGCCCCATAACCTCTTTGCCGGCCTCGTTGTTGCGGATTATTACCATCTTGATCAGTTCCTTAAGAGCATCTCCGAAATGGAGATCACAATGATCGCTTCCGCCTCACCGCTTCCGGCTCCTGGTGTTGATGACTGACGCGGCTCTCCCTCCCAAGGCAGGATTTGAAGGGTGGTTTTCCATCCCCTGTTATGCACCAGCTTTTTTATGAAAAACCATCAAGATCACCTTATGAAACATATCCTCCTCCTTCTGGCTGTTGCACTCCTGCTGGCAACCTGCGGGTGCATGCAGTCTTCCCCGGAAGCTGCGCCGACACCCGTGCCTGCGACCATTGCGGCGTCCCCGACAGAATCCCCGGTGACGGCCATCCCGACACGGGAACCGACAGCCTCGGTGAGCGACAATACTATAACCATCGAAAAGGAAGGGTTCAGCCCGTCCACGATAACCGTGAAGCGGGGATCAACGGTCCGGTGGGTGAACAAGGATTCAACCGAGGACCCCGCCCTTTACAACCCCACCCACCGGATCAAGATCATCGGTGTGTACACCGCCCAGACCTTATCCCCCGGGCAGGGGTGGAGCTGGATCTTTACCAATACCGGGGTCTATGCGTATGAGGATCTGATTCACCCCGATCTGCAGGGAACCGTTATCGTGGAGTGATCGCATGGTTGGACAGATTGCCTATACCCTCATCTTTGGCAAACCTGTTATCGTCTACCTCGGTCTCCTGACCCTTGCCCTGCTGCTGCTGACCGCTGCAATACCCCTCCTGAACCGGAACGGAATCCGGACAATTCCGCTTGCATGGCACCCCCGGTGTGCCATGGCAACGATCTGCCTGGCGATAATCCATGGTATGCTGGGCATCCTTGCCTACAGGTAAATGAGGAAAAGAAGAGAGAGGTGTTATCAGAGTCCGACCATGCGGAGGATCGCCCCGACAAGGATGCCGAACATCGAGGTTGATGCCGAGAGCATCCCAAGCAGGATATACCCGACGACAGCCCCAATCTTGAGCGGCATGTAGGTCCGGTTCAGGTTCAGCCGCCGTATGGCGCGAAAGGACTTCGCATCCGGTGATATGGGTGGTTTATTTTGTTTGATACGGATCATTGTGGCTCAACCCCAGATTATGGTGATACGCGGCAGATCCATTGCAGGATTCCGCGTACCCTATACCATATACTATGGATATGATCTATTTAATTTTTGTTAAATACGCAAAATGAAAATTCGTGCCTTAAAACAATTATTTTGACAAAATATCAAAGATATCATGGTATTTTCCCATTCTTGCGACGATGTGGGAAATATGGCGGAAAAACTTCAGGAATCCGAAGAAAATCGTGGCGAGATCCAAATAAGAGATCGCACCATGAGACGCCGAGGGGGAGAGTTGAACTCCCGAGGCGCGGGAGCGCCAGTAGCTTTCGAGGCTACCGCCTTTCCGGGCTAGACTACCTCGGCAAATAGTGCCCTTGTATTTTTTAATCGCCTGCTCTAAAAAGGTATCTGGTCGCTTGTATGCACGAATGGGATGTGCCCGAATCCCTCATGGCGAGGGGTGCTTTGAGATACCTGGAATAGGTCAGAAAAAATGGGATGTGTGTCGGAGGTGATTTACATCCCGGGCGGTGCGCCCCTGCCACCCTGCTGGGTGATCATCATGTCATCAACGCGGATGAGCATGACGGCGGTCTCGGACGCGCTCTGGATTGACTGGCGCTTGGACCGGAGGGGTTCAATAACGCCCTCTGCGAGCATGTCAACAACCTTGCCCTCGTACACGTTCAGACCGGCATTCTTCTTGCCTTTGGAGTGGACGTTCTTGAGTTCGACCAGTTTGTCGATCGGGTTGTAACCCGAGTTCTCGGCAAGGGTGCGGGGGATCGACTCGAATGCTGCGGCATAGGCTTCAAGCGCAATCTGGACCCTTCCACCGACGGTCTGGGCATAGTCGCGGATCTTCATTAAGAGCTCGGTCTCGACTGCGGCGCCACCGACAACATAGGTGCCGTCTTCCATGGCGTCCATGACCACGCGGGTCCCGTCAACCACTGCACGTTCGAGTTCTTCAAGGAGGTAGTCGCTGGTTCCTCTCAGGAGGATGGTGGTGGTCTTCGGGTTCTTGCATCCGGAGATGCGGGTCACGTTGCCTTCCGTGTCTTCCTCAACAAGATCTGCGGTACCAAGGTCCTTTGCAGTCAGGGTCTCGGGCTTGTTGACGATGGTTGCATTGAGTGCCCGGGCAGCATACTTCATGTCCTTCTCGGGAACGTCCTCGATGGCGAGGATATTGTTCTTGGCAAGGTAGAACTGTACCGGGTCGGCGATGCCTTTCTGGCAGAGCAGGACATTCGCCCCGCTCTTGATGACAGCGTCTGCAAGCTTGTGCAGGGCTTCCTGCTCCTGCTCGGAGAATGCCGTGATCTGCTCGGCGTTTGAGATCTTGATCTTGGCCTTGACCTGCGTCTTGGAGATCTCAAGGGGCATGGCAACAAGGGCGACCTTTGCCTTCGTCACTTTCTTAGGCATCCCTTCGTTGATCCGCTTCTTGTCGATGACCACACCGCGGATCAGCTCGGCATCGTCCATGGACTGGCCCTTCTGCTTCTTGATCATCACGTCCTCTTCATCAACAAGGTACTTTTTGCCGGACTTCTCGGCAACGGTCATGACTGCATCGACAATGATGCCGTCGAGCTTGTCCTTGACCGACTCGATTGACTTGCCCGTGATGGCGGTGTCGGCGATCTTGAGAAGGGTCTTCCTGTCGGTCGGGTCGACCTTGAGGGAGAGGGAGTTGACAATCTCAAGCGCTTTCTCCATGCCCATGCGATAGCCCTGCGCGATGACGGTCGGGTGGATGCCCTGTTCGAGCATGTACTCAGCCTGCTCCATGAGGGCGCCGACGAGCACGACCGCGGTGGTGGTCCCGTCGCCGACTTCATCGTCCTGAGTCCTGGCTACTTCTATGACCATCTTTGCACCGGGGTGCTGAACGGCAATCTCGCTCAAGATTGTCGCGCCATCGTTGGTGATGACAATATCCCCCGAGCCGCTGACGAGCATCTTGTCCATGCCGCGGGGTCCCAGAGTCGACCTTACTGCTCCGGCGATAGCCTTTGCGGCCGCAATATTCGAGCGCTGGGCTTCTTTGCCGCGATTACGCTCCACATTTTCCTTTAAGATGATAATTGGCTGTCCAGATAGCATACTGTATCCTCCGATGATGTAAAAGGTGGAATTGAAGTTCTATATATAATGTGTGGTAATGAGATTCCTGCACCGGGCCAAAAAAAGAGAACTGAATTAGTCTATACGGGATATTGTGAAGAGCGAGTAGACCGGCACGCCTTCAACATCCTTGATACCGCGCTTGTCAAAGATGACGCAGATCGCAACCGGAGTTGCGTTATGCTTCTTGAGATACTTCACCACTTCCCGCATGGTATTGCCCGACGTTATCGTGTCGTCCACGATCAGGCAGCGTTTCCCGCTCACGGCGGCAAAATTTGCACTGATGGATCCGGTGGGGCGGTCGTTTGCGTTCTGTTTTACCGGGTGATAGATCGAAAGTTCTGCGGCTTCCTGCACGGCAATGAGGGTTGCAAGAGGGATACCGGAGATCGCGATACCCACAATGGCGTCGGCGACCGGTGAGCTGACCTCGCCATCTCCCTGTGCCTGGTAATACCGTCCCAGCAGCATGCCGGCGGTATCTTCCAGCAGGGTGGCGTTGCTTGATACCGCGGTCCAGTCAATATGCACATCCTTTGGGGCGGCTGCCCCTTTTGCCTGGGTGAGGAGCCAGGTCACGGTCTCCATGGATAAGGAGAGTTCATCTGCAATCTGACCGGGGCTGTGCCCTTCTCCAAGGAGCATCTTTGCCCTGCTGATCAGATCGTCAAGGGAAGACATGAAAAAAGATTCGCCGGTATCTATTTAAGTTTTCTTTTAATGGCCGCACCGCAGACCTGGCACTCGCCGTCATGATCAAAATACCGCCCGCAGCCGCTGCACCGGTATTTCCAGAGAACCCGTTTTGCTTTCCGTTGCAGGATCGGATGAGTCCTGACATTGAGGACACTTGCAACATTCTGGATTGCGAAATCGTCCGTATAGAGAACGGCATCGAGTTCGAGAGCGAGTGCCAGCAGGTCGGCATCCGTTGCCGAGATGATTCCCGTGTCCCGCGATGTGGCCGCAGCAGCAGCAACCCGGTCGAGTGCCTGGCGGCCGGGCGAGACAACCCTGAGCCCGGCAGCACACCATTTCTCAAAGTTTCCCTTTGACCGGATGTCTTTGAGTTCATCCAGGACCGATGGTGACGTAAAGACCTCACCGTCTAAAGCGAACTCAGAAAAGAAGACACTGGCGTCGAGGATCGCTTTCATAAAAAAGGATCCTGTGGGGAAAAAAGTCGGGTGGTCATCAGAGATCCTGTGACTACGGGTTTTTCAGTGCATGGGCTATCCGGTCTGCCGCAGAGATCCTGCTGCATGCCCGCTCGATGGTGTCGCTGCAGACCACGTCACGGATACCGCTTGCCATCAGCCGTGCATAAGCCCCGCTTGTCAGCACACCATGGACGCATGCCGTGTAGACCTCGGTTGCCCCCTGCTGGTACAGCATGCCTGCTGCCGTCGCGATGGTGCCCCCGGTCGAGATGATGTCGTCAACAATCACAATGGACCGCGATGAAGCGCTCAGCTGCTTGCTGTCCATCTTCACCTCAACCCCGCTCAGCCGGGTCTTTTCGAGATGATCCACATCCCATCCCCCGACTGCTGCCACCCCTTTGGCAAAGTTCAGGGCACCGTCATCGGGAGCAAGGATGAGCGGGTTTTTGAGATCGAGCGTCCGCAGGTACATCCCGATATCTTCAGCAATGGAGATGTTCCGGGCAGGCACGGAAAAATACGGTAATATTGACGGATCATGGATATTGATCGTGGTGACATCATCAACACCACTACTCAGCGCCCGCGCAACCGCCCGCGCACTCAGCGGCTCTCCTTTATTGAACTGCTTGTCCTGCCGGGCATAGGCCATGTACGGGATGACCAGCCGGCACCGGGACTCCGCACAGGTATCGATCAAAAGGATGAGCTGGACGAGGGCGTCGTTGTCCGGAACACTCCCGATGATGACTGTCTCGTCATCGAGTTCTCCGGTCTTCAGGTAGTGTTCCCCGTCCGGGAACCGGGAAAATTTTACATCGACAAGTTTTACGTCCAGTGCCCGTGCCACCCGGGTGGCAAGAACCTGTGAATGCTCCGTACTGATGACTCTCATGCTCTCATTCCCTCGGATTTTTGTTGGGGTGCGGGGATCAACAAAAAATCGTATGCAGTAATTATTCCGCTGCGCTGGTATTGTAGTTTTTCTGCACCCACGCGGGTCACTGGTTCCCAAACCCGGATGCAGGAGCGTTTCTGACGGTATGCAATCAGCTGAAAGTACTTAAACCATCGTGATACAACTAATATGACACCCCCCGGATACAAAAGAGGGATTTTTCGCAATGGAAATTTCTGAACAACCCCAACCCCAATCACCCCCGGAGACCCCCGCTGCACCGCAGGCTGTGGAGATCGAGGCTGCCACATCATCCAAGATCGAAGTCCCTGCATCGCTCATCGATCAGGTCATCGGCCAGGAACGCGCTGTCGAAGTCATTAAAAAAGCAGCCATCCAGCGCCGGCACGTGATGATGATCGGGAGCCCCGGTACCGGAAAATCGATGCTTGCCAAAGCCATGGCCGAGCTCCTGCCAAAAGAAGAGTTGCAGGACATCATGGTATACCCGAACTCTGACGACTCGAACAACCCCATCGTCCGCACGGTCGCTGCCGGGCGGGGCAAGCAGATTGTCGGGGCGCACAAGGCCGAGGCAAAGAAGAAGATCCAGTTCCGGCAGACGCTTCTCATGCTTCTTCTTCTGGGAATTGCCGGTTACGCCATCATCACCATGCAGCTTTTGATGGGGCTCATCGCAGGCGCGTTCGTCTTCATGGCGCTCCGGTACACCACCCCCCGCGAAGAGGCGATGGTGCCCAAGCTCCTGGTCTCAAACGATGCCAAGAACGTCGCCCCGTTCATTGACGGCACCGGTTCCCATGCCGGCGCCCTGCTTGGCGATGTCCGGCACGATCCGTTCCAGAGCGGCGGCCTTGAGACCCCGGCCCATGACCGTGTCGAAGGCGGCGCAATCCACCGTTCGAACGGCGGCGTCCTCTTCATCGACGAGATCAACACCCTCGACCCCCATTCCCAGCAGAACCTCTTAACCGCCCTGCAGGAGGGGGAATTCCCCATCACCGGCCAGAGCGAGCGTTCGAGCGGTGCGATGGTCCGGACCGAACCGGTCCCCTGCAGGTTCGTGATGGTTGCTGCCGGCAACATTGATGCAATCTCGGGAATGCACCCGGCACTCCGTTCCCGAATCCGGGGCTACGGCTACGAGGTTTACATGGCCGAGAGCATGGATGACACGCCCGAGAACCGGCAGAAGTATGTCCGGTTCATTGCCCAGGAAGTCAAGAACGACGGCAAGATCCCCCACTTCGACCAGAGTGCCATTGACGAGATCATCCGGGAAGCCCGCCGGCGTTCCAACCGCAAGGATCACTTAACCCTCAAGCTCCGGGACATGGGCGGCCTTATCCGGGTTGCCGGGGACATTGCCCGGCAGGAGAATGCCGCCATAACCACTGCGGCGCACGTGACCACGGCAAAGAAGACTGCCCGGTCCATCGAGGACCAGGTCTCGGACGAGATCACCCGCCACCTGCGCGAATACGAGATGACGGTGGTTGAAGGCACCCGTGTCGGCAGGGTCAACGGTCTTGCCGTTACCGGCAGCGATGCCGGCTCCGTCCTCCCCATCATGGCGGAGGTAACTCCCGCACAGGGTGCGAGCGGCACGGTGATTGCCACAGGTATGCTCAAGGAGATTGCCCAGGAATCCATCAAGAACGTCAGTGCGCTCTTAAAGAAGTTCACGGGAAAAGATGTCCGGAATATCGATATCCATATCCAGTTCATCGGCACCTACATGGGAGTCGAAGGCGATTCCGCGTCGGTGAGCGTTGCGACTGCTGTCGTGAGCGCGATCGAAGGGATCCCGGTCCGGCAGGACATCGCCATGACGGGTTCACTCTCCGTTCGCGGGGATGTCCTCCCGGTCGGCGGTGTGACCTACAAGATTGAAGCAGCGGCAAAGGCCGGCATCAGGACGGTCCTCATCCCCCGGATGAATGTCGGGGACGTCCTCATCGAGGAACGGTTCAAGCCCCTGGTCACGATCATTCCGGTCGACAATATCGAAGATGTCCTGAAGATCGCGCTCGTTCCCGAGAACACGGAAGGGTTCCTCGCCAAGCTCCGGAAGATGGCCCTGAGGTCAACGGAGATGCTGATCGATGCACCGCCCCTCAACCAGACAACGGCCTGAGCACGATGCACGGTATCTCGTATTATGACCTGCGGCAGGTGACCGGCGCATTCACCCACATCGATATCGATAACGGCGTAGTGGAATCCGCCGGAACCTCATTTTTCAACAAGGCTGTTTTGCGGGTACTGGTAAAAACCGGCTGGGGCGTGCTCCAGATCGACAACTACTGCCCCTGCACCGGGAAAAAATTTGACGAACTTCTCGAAAAGGCCGCCCGGCTCGCAAACATCACGGACGAGAACGTGAACCTTGGAGACGTTCCGCGGGGAATCCTGCCCGTTCCTCCGGTAAAAGAAGATCCCCGCGATGTTGATATCGAAGAGAAATCCCGGCTGCTTGCTGAGATTGAACAGGCTGTTGTCCGGGAGGGGATTGTCAACCGCCGGGCCAACTACATCGAGAAAGACGAACTCGTTCGGTTCACGGATAGTTCCGGCAACGAATTCGAGTACCGGATGGGAAGGAGCGGTTTCAATGTGCTCGCGGTTGCCTCCCGGAACGGCAACGTCCAGATGGGCTACGAGCGGGAGCACTCCATTCACGGGTTCAACCTCCGCCACCAGCAGGAGTCTGGCAGGAAAGCGGCGGAGACTGCCGTCTCACTCCTGGATGCCATCATCCCCAAGGGCGGGAAGATGCATGCCGTTCTTGACCCGGAACTGGCCGGGGTCTTTGCCCATGAGGCCGTCGGGCATGCCAGCGAGGGCGACCTTATCCACGAGGGCAACTCGGTCCTGAAAGGGAGGACCGGGGAGCGGATAGGAAACGACAATCTCACGATTGTCGATGACCCGACCCTTCCCGAGTTCGGGTTCGACCCGGTCGATGCGGAGGGTGTTGCCGTGAAACGGACCGAGATCATCAGAAAAGGGGTCATCAACGCCTTCCTGCACAACCGCGAGTCCCTTGCTTCGGTCGGGAACGGCTGTGCCGGCCATGCACGGGCAATGCCCGGCGAACCCCCGCTTGTTAGGATGAGCAACACGTTCATTCAGGAGGGCGATGCCACGAAAGAGGAGATCTTCGCTGAATGTAAAAACGGGATCTACCTTATCGGTTCCCGGGGTGGGCAGGTTGATCCCGGCCGTGGAGTCTTCCAGTTCAATGCCGAGTACGGCTACCTTGTGAAGAATGGCGAGTGCACAACGATGGTGCGGGACGTCTCGCTCTCGGGAGATATCCTCTCGACCCTGCACGGGATCACCCTGTGCGGGAACGAGCGGAAGATGAGCCCGGGATATTGCGGCAAAGGCGGCCAGAGCGTGCCGGTGAGTGACGGTGCACCGTTCATTCTCTTACGCGATGCGGTGGTGGGTGGCAGTGGCGTGGATTGAGGAACTGATCCGGGAAGCGGAGAAGAGTGTTGACGAAGTCGAGGTCTTCTTTGTCGAAGGCGAGAGCGTCTCGGCCGAACTGAAAACAAAGAAGGTGAGCCTTGCAACAACCTCCCGCGACTGCGGGCTTGGCATCCGGACGATCCACAAAGGACGGATCGGCTCATCGAGCACCAACAACTCAGAAGAGTGGCGGGACTGTCTTAAGGCCGCCATCGCGAGCGGGAAACTCGCAACGCCGCAGGAATGGGGCGGGCTGCCCGGCCCGGCAGACCTCCCGATGACCCCGCTCGCGTTCGATCCGGATCTTTGTGTTGAACCCGAAACCGCCCGCGAACTCCTGGAGACGATGCTCTCCGGGGCACAGGAACATGACGCGGAGGTGACTGCCGGGTCGGCCGGTCTCTCCTCCACCCGTGTCCTTCTTGCCAACAGCCACGGCGTGAGGTACAGCGATGAACATACCGGCGTCTCGGTCTCCCTTGAAGCGATCCACGGCCAGTCGACCGGCTATGAGTTCGACAGTTCATGGGCGCTTTCGCGGATCGATCCGGCCCATGTGGGGGAACGGGCAGGCTTCTTTGCCAGCGAATCTGCGAAGGGTACCGACATCCCGACCGGTGCATATGATCTCCTGCTCTCCCCGCTTGCCTGGGCCGAGCTGCTCGGAAATGTGTATGTCCCGGCCCTGAACGGCCGCAGCGTCCATGCCGGCCGCTCGAAGTTTGCCGATATGCTCGGAAAACCGGTAGCCTCGTGCGGGCTCTCCATGTATGACGATCCCCATCTGTCGGGTGCAAGCGGGAGCACAAGGTGGGATGCCGAAGGTACACCGACACGGCGGATCGATTTCATTGAAAAGGGGGTCCTTAAGGCATTTGCCTACGACCTCAAGACGGCATACCGGTACGGGAAGGCGAGCACGGGAAGCGCGTCCCGTGGCGGGTATGGAGGTTTGCCGGGGATCGGCCACCACAACTTCGTGATTGACGGCGAGCGGGGCACCGTGGATGACGAGCGTGTCCTCTTTATTCACAATCTCATCGGAGCCCATACCGCAAATCCCCTGAGCGGGGAGTTCTCGGTCGAGCTCTCGAATGCTTTTTTCATGGAAGGCGGGGAGTACCAGGAACCGGTCCGGAGCGCGATGCTCTCCGGCAATGTCTTTGACCTTCATTTCATGATAGCGGGACTTGGAAAAGATTCCCGCAATCTCGGATCCCTGATCCTGCCGGCCGCAAAGATTCATGACCAGCGGATAATCGGCAAATAACCGTTGCAGGATCTCTCCTGAAGATCCCAAAAAACCGTTTTTTGTTTTTTCTGGTTGAAGCGCCGCGTTTTTTTACTCAGTCCTGCCAAGAGTACTGGCATGATGTCCATCCATCTGCATGCCAGCGGGCATTTCTGTTAGATGGCCGGTATCAGGAAAGATGGTGGAACCCCGAAATGAAAATTGATTATCATTCGTACGCGTTCATCGCTGCGGGAGGATTTATCGGGGCAGTCCTGCGCTGGCTCATCGATGAACAGATCCCGTCGCTTCCAGGAACGCTTGCGGTCAATTTTCTCGGCTGCATCTTTCTTGGCATCTTCATGTACGAATCGATCTATATCGGGGCATACAGCCGTACGACCCGGATCTTCTTTGGCATCGGGCTGCTTGGGGCATTTACCACGTTCTCGGCATTTGCGGTGCAGAGCTGTGCTGTCCCGCTGCCGCTGGCAGCCCTGAACATCGGGGCAAATCTCCTGCTCGGATTTTTCGGGATCTACCTGGGGCGGTACATCATCACGTACCAGCGGGGGATCTGAGATGGAGCCGTTTCTTCTTGTCGGGATCGGGGGAGCTATCGGATCGATCTTCCGGTTCGAGCTGGCAAAACTGCAACCGTCACGGGGGCTTCCCGTGGGGACGGCGCTGGTGAACATCCTTGGCAGTTTTCTCTTCGCGGTTGTGGTCTTTGCCGCACTGCCCGGCGATTTGTATTACCTCACCGGCATCGGGGCGCTGGGCGGGTTCACCACGTTCTCGACCTTCTGTTTCGAGACCTTCCGCATGCTTGAAGACCATGATTATCATACGGTGATTACCAATACTCTCATCAACGTTGCCGGAAGCCTCGCGGGTGTGTATGCGGGCTATCTGCTTGTCGTGTGGTTTGTGTAAGGAGGAAAAATATGCTGAAGGACGGTATGCTGTTACGAATCTATGTTGCTGAATCAGTACGCATCAGGGAGAAGCCGGCGTACAAGTTTCTTGTGGATTATTTTAAGGAGAGAAAATTTCCCGGCTGCACGGTCTTCCGGGGCATGGCCGGGTTCGGAGAGGATCTCAGGATCCGGAGCGTGGACGTGCTCAACCTCTCGCTTGACCTGCCGGTCATCATCGATGTTGTTGACACCGAGGAAAAGATCTATTCCGTCCTCCCTGAGGTCGAAGCGATGGTCGAACACGGGCTTGTCACCGTCCAGAGAGTGCAGATGGGGCAGAAAAAACAGCACGAGGGGACATAAGCGCTGATCCGGGTGGCAAACCCGAATCTCATGGTAAAAAAAAGTGTACCTGTCTCAGCTCCCATTCACCGGATTCCGGTGTACGTCTCCTCCTTTACGACAACAGGCGAAACCCCGGTCACGGGGGGTTACCGGACAAACGCTTTCCGACCCGCGTAGATCGCCCGTTCTCCCAGTTCCTCCCCGATCCGGAGGAGCTGGTTGTACTTCTCGACCCGCTCGCCCCGGCAGGGGGCGCCGGTCTTGAGCTTGCCGGCGCCGGTTGCCACCGTGAAGTCGGCGATGAACGAATCGACCGTCTCACCGCTCCGGTGGGAGACGTTGATGCCCCAGCCGGCCTTCTTTGCGAGAGCAATGGTATCAAGCGTCTCGGTCACGGTCCCGATCTGGTTGAGCTTGATGAGAACGGAGTTTGCAACCCCCGTCTCGATCCCCTTCTTCACGAGATCGGGGTTCGTGACAAAGAGATCGTCGCCGATGAGTTCAATCTTCTTCCCGAGCACACTGGTAAGAAACCCCCAGCCGGTCCAGTCATCCTCGGCAAGCCCGTCCTCGATGGAGACGATGGGGTAGGTTGCGCACAGTTTCTCGAAATAGGCTACCAGATTTTCCGCGGTCAGCTTCCGGTTCTCCCGCTTCAACTCGTACTTCCCGTCCTGGAAGAACCCGCTCGATGCCGGGTCGAGCGAGATCCCGATATCCTTGCCGGGCCGGTACCCTGCCTGCTCGATTGCTGCCGTGATGAGTTCGAGCGGTTCCTCGTTGGACGCGACCTTTGGTGCAAACCCGCCCTCGTCTCCGACTGCTGTCGGGTAGTCCTTCTTCTTGAGGATCGCCTGCAAAGCGTGGTAGGTCTCAGCTCCCCATTGGTATGCTGTCGGGAAGTCGGGTGCCCCGAAGGGTGCGATCATGTATTCCTGGAAGTCCGCACCCTGCCACTGGGCGTGCACCCCGCCATTGAGCACGTTCATCATCGGGACTGGCAGGAGATACCGGGGGTCATTTTTCAGGTATTCGTAGACCGGGATGCCCCGCGAGATCGCGACCGCCCGGGCCGCTGCCATCGACACCCCGAGGATCGCGTTTGCTCCGACCCTGCCCTTGTTCGGTGTGCCGTCAAGTTTGATCATGGTCCGGTCGATTGCCTCCTGCTCTCCGGCATCTTTGCCGGCAAGCGCCGGGGCAATGATGGTGTTGACGTTTGCGACGGCACACAGGACACCTTTCCCCCCGAACCGGTTTTTGTCCTTATCGCGGAGTTCGACTGCTTCGTGTATCCCGGTCGATGCGCCGGAGGGGACCGCTGCCCGTGCCGTTGTCCCGTCTTCCAGTACCATGTCCACTTCGACCGTCGGGTTGCCCCGCGAATCGAGGATCTCCCGTGCATGGATCGTTTTTATTGCTGTTTTCATTGTCGTGTCACGTCCTTGTTGTCGCATTTTCCCGATCTGGTGAGCCGGAACCGGAATGGCCAGAGCCTTCCGGTCTGCCCAATGCCGGTCCGCTGACCTTTTCACCACCGCCTGCTCATCGGGCAGGCCAATACAATACAATGTCATCAGTCATCTTCTGGTGATTGTGGCGGACTTCATCGACATTGGGATAAAAAGAGATGCTGGCTTCTCCAACTAAAACGTTTTCTTTTTTCATTTCCGGTTGAGGGAACGGATCAAACTACCGATAACGTATTGTGAAAAGACCGTCAAAAAGGTACGTTGAAAGACCATGAGTGACATCCTCATTGCCATCATCCTTGTCGTGATCATCGTCGCGATCGTCTGGTACCTGCTCAAGCAGGTCTCGGCGCTTGTCATCAACGCCATTGTCGGGCTCATCTGCCTGTTCCTCCTCAACTTCCTGCACGTGATGCAGTGGATAGGAAGGCCCGATCCCGGCTGGGACATTGCAACGGTGCTCATCTGCTGCATCGGCGGAGTCCCCGGTGTGCTTATCCTGATGCTGCTCTCGATTCTCGGAATTACGATCTGAACGGGGCCGCTCTTCGCTTTGTCAGTGCCCCCCATCAGACCCTGCCCGAAAATTCCCCGGCGCGATCGTGATCGCTATTGAAGAACCGATCCGGATCATTCAGGGTATAATCGTTCACCGGCAAACCGATCCCGGTTTTTTTATTTCATTCGCACCTGCGCTCGCGATCAAAAACCGTTCCGGAAAAACCGCGATCCGATTTCGATCCGGAAATCGATCAGCGAATGTGATCTTCAAATCGATCCGCGATGTAGGTTTTCCAATCGATGAGCGATAAAAAATCCGTTTCAGGGCCACAGGTTCAGACGGAGAGAAAAATCGCGCACCGATTCTTGTACGAAAATCGGTCAGCGATTTTGATCTCATAATCGAAGAGCGATGGACGTTTTCCAATCGATCAGCGATTTTGTAATTACAATCGCGATCACGATCGCGATTGAAAACGTAATACGGATCATTCAGGGTTTGCAGCCCAATCACAAAAACCGGCCCTTGGTCCGGACCAAAAAAGAGGAGCCGCAGTCCCCCCTAAAACACGTTCGCTTCCGAATACACCAGCACCTGGTCCTGCTGGATCTCGTACGGCTTGATCTCGCGGGAGTGCGCCGACATCCGCATCTTGACCACTTCGAGGGCAAGGTGGACATCGGTTAAGTCCGAGGGCCGGACGTACCGCAGCAGGATGACCGTGTCCGAGAGGTACTCGATGAGGCCGTGCCGGCTTGAGAAGACATTGTCCTTGTCCGTCTCTGAGGTCATCATGATGGTACATTTCTTGTCCCGGAGCCCCTCGATGAAATGGAACATCTCCTGGCGCCGCTCGGAATCTGTCGTAAAGAGATCCTCAAAGAGAGAGATGGGATCGATGACCACCCGGGTTGCCCCCACCTGCTCGATGAGACGCGGCAGTTCGTTCTTGATCCGGTTGTTGGCGAGGTTGAAGTCCGTAGGATCGAGCTTGATGACAAACAGCGCGGTGTTCAGGTAGGGTGTAACATCCCAGCCTTTCAGCCGCATGTACTCTACGATCCGCTCCTGCCGCTCCTCGAGGCTGATGTAGATGACCTTCTCCTCCTTCTTTAACCCGTCCCAGACAAACTCAAGGGAGAACGTGGTCTTGCCGGTACCATACGTCCCGATAACCGCACAGATGCTCTCCGGAATCAGGCCGCCACCGAGCATATCATCAAGCCCCACGATCCCGACCTTGACCCGCCCGCTGTTCATATGACCACCCGGATATTGCTCACTTCAAACCCGCCGGTCGTCGAGATCCTGACAGCAAACTTCACGAGATCGCGCTCTTCGAGCTGGGGCATGACGCCCCGGAACTTCTCAAAATACATCACCCGGTGCCTCCGTGCACCCGTGCTCTCCTCCCATTTGAAGAGCACCACCGCATCGGCAATCTCCGCCAGTTCCCGCTCCTTTGAAGGTTCGAGAATCCCCTGGCTGAGCAGCAGGTAGGTAGTTATCCCCCGCTGCTTGGAGACCCGCTGGAGGCCCCGCATAAAGCCGGTCATGTTCTCCCACGAACCGGGGATCATGGACTGGGTAGCGATATCGGTAACCGAATCCAGCACAACAAGCCCGCCCGGTTTTGTCGCGTTGATGACATTTGCCAGCTGGACAAGAATGTTTTCGTGGCCGGACCGTTTCTGGAGGCGCGTAAAGATATCGCTGTGGCTGTACCAGTCATCCGGCACCACGCTGCGATCGAAATAGAGCTCAGATAAGTCGTCAAACTGGATTGCGCCCACCAGGTTTTCCAGGTCATTGACATGCAGGGAATTCAGCATCTCCTGCCGTACATCCTCCTTGATCCGGGTGAAGGTGATGTACCGGATCTCTGTGGGGACAACAACGCCTTCCGGTGCACCTGCCGGCCGGGGGCTCAGGTTATTGACGATCGAGCTGAAAACAAACTCGTAGTTGCCCGCTCCGAGATCCCCAAGGAGCAATATCACCGAACCCTGGGGAACCCCACCATCAAGGATGGGATCAAGGGAGGCGATCCCGGTCGGCATTTTTTGTAACATTGTCTCTGGCATCTGTTCGCCTCACTACAAAATAATCGGGGATTGTATTCGCACAAGAGACTCGCATGGAGTCACTGATAAAGATATCTGTCCTGCGGTACACGAAAAAAGAAAAAAATGCCGGACAATTTCCAAACAGGGCACGCATCCTCCTGCAATGACCCATACTTATATAGAATGGTTACCCGAATTATAATCCGGGAATACCCAAATTAACCGGTAGCGGGACGGCAATATGCAGATCAAGGATTTTTTCAAATCCATCGGGAGAGAAGCCCCTGATGGCGAGCCAATCACGAAACCTCAGGATCCTGTCGTGGGCGAACCAGAACTCCCGCCAGCAGATGCCCCTGTGGCAGAACCAGTACCGGAACCCCCCGCGCCCGTTCCTGGTCCCGCTCCTGCACCCCCCGTCCCCGCCAGCCCGCCAGCACAAAAGAGCCCGGATGCAACCTACCGCCACTACTTCCGTCTCCTGAAAGGAAAAGCCGCATCCAAAATCGAGGAATATGACTTCGAACGCCACGGAAGCCTTGTCGAAGCGGATATTCCTGACGAATATGAGCAGCTGGACCAGTACTGGATCGAGAAAGGGCGGTCCCTCATCATCATCGGCCACAACAAGCGGACCAACCAGAAAGAGTACCTGTTGTTCGAGCCCGCCCTCTCGGATTTCGAATACGAGCTCCTCGAACGTCTTCATGAAGACCTTCGCGATGTCCTCATCCTGACAAGCGACGAGATCCGGAAAGACCGCAAGCAGATCCTCTTAGAGAAGATGCAACGCCTGGTTGACGATTACGGTCTCTCGCTTGAATCAACAACAATGTTCAAGCTCCAGTATTTCCTTATCCGGAACTTTATCGGATGGTCGCGGATCGATCCGCTCATGAAAGACCCGATGCTTGAGGATATCTCCTGCGACGGTAACAATATCCCCCTCTTCCTGTACCACCGGCAGTACCGGAACATCATGACCAACATCATGTTCGAGTCCGATGTCCTGTACTCGCTTGCAATCACCCTTGCCCAACGGTCCGGGAAGCACATCTCCACCGGCTCGCCTATGATCGACGCCACCCTGCCGGAAGGCTCCCGGCTGCAACTGACCCTTGGCACGGAAGTGACCACCCGGGGAACCTCGTTTACCATCCGTAAGTTCCGGGAGGAACCGTTCTCTCCCATCGAACTCATGGAGAACGGGACGTTCAATGCCGACTCGCTCGTCTATTTCTGGCTCGCCATCGAGAACAACAAGAGCCTGATCTTTATCGGCGGGACCGCGTCAGGCAAGACCACCTCGCTCAACGCGGTCTCTCTCTTCATCCCCCCGGTTGCAAAAGTGGTCAGCATCGAGGATACCCGGGAAATTACCCTCTACCACGACAACTGGATCGCGAGTGTCACCCGCGAAGCCTTAACCGAAGGCGGCAATGCCATCAACATGTTCGACCTGCTCCGGGCTGCGATGCGGCAGCGGCCCGAATTCATCCTTGTGGGCGAAGTCCGTGGTCCCGAGGCCCAGACGCTCTTCCAGGCCATGAACACCGGGCACACCACGTTCTCGACCATGCACGCGGGCAGTGTCGACGCGGCCATTCACCGTCTGGAGAGCGAACCCCTCAATGTGCCCCGGAACATGATGCAGGCGTTAAACATCCTGAGCGTCCAGGGTCTCATCTACCGCGGCACTGAACGGGTCCGTCGGGTCCAGGAAGTAGTCGAGATCGCCGGCATCGACCCCACCACCGGCAATCTCCGGGTGAACAATGTCTTTGTCTATGACCCGGTTTACGACGTATTCAGCTACACGGGCCGGTCGCAGGTCTACATGGACATCACGGAGAAACGCGGCTGGACCCGCGAACAGCTCGAAAAGGAGATCGGGGTCCGGAAATCGGTTCTCCTTGCCATGCAGGCGCAGGACATCAAGGACTACATCTCGGTAGCCTCGCTCTTCCACGCCTACAACATCAATCCAAAGAACGTGCTTGCCAACATCGCCGACCTGCGTAAGGTAATCCAATGATTGTCCGGGACTACATCCACCGGTGGGTCCACAAAGACCCGGTCAGGTTTCACAGCCTGCATGCCGACCTGATCTCGGCCCGGAGCGGAATGACGCTGGAACAGTATCTCGGGCAGGTGATCCGGGTTTCGTTATTGTCCGGTGTCCTGCTTGCTGTTCTTGGCTATTTTGCCAGCGCATTCCTCTCCCTGCAGGTGGTGACCGGAAAAGCCGGCATCACCAATGTCTTCAATGTCCAGATGCCGGTCATCTTCAATGCAGTCTACCCGACCGTGTATGTGCAGGCGTTCGTGGTCATTGCCGCATTCTTACTCGGCACCTATGCCGGCTATCTCCTGATGCTAAAAATGCCCGGCATCAATAAGGGGAGCCGATCGATCAAGATCAACTTAACCCTCCATAACGCCGTTGCCTACATGTACGCCATGCGACGGGGCGGCGCCCAGCTGATGACCATCTTCCGGTCCCTCTCGGACCGGGCAAATATCTATGGCGAGGTTGCGCTCGAGTTCCGCCAGATCGTGCGGGACGCAGACTTCTTTGGCTACGATGTGGTCTCGGCAATCCGTCACCTTGCGGAGACCACCCCTTCAGAAAAACTCAAGAATTTCCTTGAAGATCTCCTCTCTGTCATCGAGAGCGGGGGCGACATGGCCGATTTTCTTGGTACCCGTGTGCGGATGTACCAGGAAGAGGCCCGCTTTGAGCAGCGCCAGTTCTTAAACGTCCTCTCCATTGTTGCGGAATCCTACGTCACCATGTTCGTTGCCGGCCCGCTCTTTCTCATCATCATCATGGTCGTCATGGGTATGATGGGCGGTTCAGCAGTACTCCAGCTTGCGCTCGTCACATACGCCATCATGCCCATCGGGTCTCTCGTCTTCATCCTCTTAATCGACCTCATCTCCATCAAGGCGGAGCGGACGGAGCGGTATGTCCGGACCAAGTGGCTCCATACCTATTCTGACGTGCGCATCTCAAGAAAAGAGGGCGAACAACCCTTGTTTGAACAACTCAAGAAGTACGACCGTCTCCGGGCGATCGTCCACTACCTCAAACATCCGCTGGAGAGTTTTGTCAGCAACGTGAACCACACCCTCTACATCACCGTTCCCGTTGCGATTCTCTATATCCTCATGGTCCTTGTCCGGGTTCCCCAGTACCAGGATCTTGAGATCTATATCGGTGTCGTGGACGACCACATCGTCATCGGGCTCCTCATCGTGATGATCCCGTACGCCATCTTTTACGAGATCTGGTCCCGGAAGGTACTGGGTATCCAGGCCCTGATCCCGGACTTTCTGGAACGGATGGCCGGGATCAACCAGGTCGGGCTCACCATTGCGCAGGCGATCGCCATCATGGTGAACACGAACCTCGGCCTGCTCAGTTACGAGATCCGGCGTATCAAGCGCGATATGGACTGGGGTGCCAACTTCACCGAAGCCCTGATGCGGTTTGAAGAACGGGTCAGCACCCCCACGATCGCCCGTACTGTCACCCTGATCACCAAGGCAAGCGAGATGAGCGGACAGATCAACGAGGTGCTCTCGATCGCGTCAAGCGATGCCAAGATGAGCGAGGTCCTGAAACGGGAGCGTCTTGCCGAGATGTTCATCTATACCGCGATTGTCTATCTCTCGTTCTTCGTCTTCCTCTTCGTTGTCGCGGTCCTGACCACCCAGTTCCTGCCGGTTCTTGCAGATGTCTCGATGTCCGGTATCCCCCAGACCGGGGCACTCTCGGGCCTGGGATCGATCCCCATCGTGACCTTTGGCAGGCTGCTGTACCACGCGTGCCTTGTCCAGGCCCTCTTCTCGGGGTTAATTGCCGGGCAGATGGGAGAATCCGCGGTCTCGGCCGGGGTCAAGCACTCCTGCGTCCTGCTCATCATCGCCCTTGTCGCGTTCAACTTTGTGCTCATATGAGGCGGATGTCCCAGACAGGCAGGATACGTCATTGGGATAACCTTAAATCTTTATGATGAAGAAGTCGTTATGAGGTGAGTGAACGATGTGCACTGTCGGTGGAGGTCCATCAGGGGATCTCGATTTCGATGACCGGGTAAAAGCAAGAAAGTTCCGTTGCAACGACTGCGAGGAAGAATTCTCCCACATCAACCCGGATAAAAAACCCATCTGCCCCAACTGTGATTCGGACAATGTCAAAGAGACATGATCCAGACACTTGGGGGACCCGAGTTCCTGCTTATTTCAGGATCCCGATCTTTTTTACTGGTTGCGCAGGCAGGCGCCATGTTTGCACTCTGCATCGAGACCATGGATGCGGAATATTGCCAGACGCTGGAACCGCATGACCTTGTTGCGGCGTCAGCACCCGAAGGAGGGCCACTCGAACCGGCGATTATGCTCATCGAGTTTGTCCGGAAATACCGCATACCGGTCACGGTCCTGCCCCGCAATCACCCCGGGTCAAAACGGTTCCCGTACCTGGTATCCGCAGGGCCGGCGATCCATACCAGTTGCAGCATCCGGCGGGGAACTCATCCCGAGCAGCACCTTCTCTGCTCCCACGATGAACTGGCCGGAATCGTGCTGAAGGGAACCAAAACCGGGGTTGAAGTCCAAAACCTTCCCGATGAAGCCACCGTTCAGCGGCTCACATACCACTTCTTACTGGATCCCGTGTGAATGAAACCGGGGCTCAAGTCGCATCTTCCCGTTTCCGATAACCGAAGCCACGAAATAACAATACATATATCCCAATTTTCCCAACTATTGTACTTGCCGTGAGAGGAGGGTTGGATGAAGACTGAGGTCCTAAGAGACATCAAAAAAGCTGAAGAAGAGTACCAGTCCACCATCAGCAAGGCTCAGGATGAGAAGAAGCAACGACATTCTCAGGCCGAGCTCGAGGCTGATAACCTGGTATCCAAGGCGCAGAGTAATGCAGAACAATACAAAAAGCTGAAACTGGAAGAAGCACGGCACCAGGCGGCACTTAAGCACGCTGAAATCATAAAAAGTGGCAATCAGCGCGCAGCGACACTCAAGGTGAAAGGCGAACAGAACCTTTCAAATGCAGTGCAGCTGCTGGTTTTGCGGTTTAAGGAGCAGCTGCATGTTAAAGCCTAAGCGGATGAGCCGGCTTCTCATCGCCGCCTCACGGGACCAGATGGCCCCGGTTATTGCGGAACTGTACCGCCATAACCTGTTCCACATCGAGGAGTATGTCGATGCCGGGGCAGAAGGCTACGAGGGCTTTAAGATAGGTTCGCCTCTTTCAGGTGCAAGCGAAAAGTCCGCCGATCTTATCAGGATCCGGGCTATGACCAACGCCGTCGCACTCAGTGCAGACGACGTAGATGCAGCCCCGTCCTGTTCGCGGGACGAGCTGCAGACAAGAATCGAAAAAGAACTTCCGGTTCTTGCGCGGGAAGTCGAAGAGCTGACGGTCAGGCGCTCAAAACTCGACACCCGGGTAAAGGAACTCGAACAGAAGATTGTCGAGATCACCCCGTTTCTGGATGTACCGGCTGACCTGAATCTGTATCACGGTTACAAGAGATTCACCACCATTGCCGGCTACGTCTCCCGCGAAGTTATCATACCCGTCCCCTGCGAGATGCATTTCTCAAAAGGGAAGGAGAAGAATTTCCTTGTTGTTGTGTACCCGACCGAGCAGAGGGCAGATGTTGAAAAGGCCCTTGCAGAAGCCGGGTTCCAGTCGGTTCCCGTTCCAAACGAGTCCGGGTCCCCGAAAGGCCGCATCGAGTTTTATCAGGGCGAGATTGCGACCCTGAACAGGGAGATCGAAGAGATCAGCAGAACGCTCGACCAGGTCAAGGCAAAACACGCGAGTTTCCTTGTTGCCTGTGAAGAGCTCCTAAAAGCAGAAGTTGACCAGACCGAAGCCCCGCTCCGGTTTGCAACAACGAAACAGACGTTCGTTGCAGAAGGGTGGGTCCCGACAGATCAGGTCACCGCGGTAACAAACTCCCTTGTCCATGTTGCCGAGGGGAAGATCTTTGTAACGGTATTGCCAACAGACCTCGAGCATGATTCTGTACCGGTGGAATACAACAACCCGGACTTTGCCAAACCAACGCAGGTCTTAATGGATGTGTATTCCCGGCCCAGTTACACCGAGGTTGACCCGACCCTGATGATCGCTGTCGTATTTCCCATCTTCTTTGGGTTGATCCTTGGCGATGTCGGGTACGGCCTGATACTCCTGATTATGTCCATGGCGCTTCGGAAGTATCTCAAGGGCGAAGCAGGCAACCAGTTGCTTGACGTTTTACGAAACGCCAGTCTGTCAAGTATCTTCTTTGGTATCATATTCAGCGAGTTTCTGGGCTTTGCAATTCCCGGGTGGAACCCGGTGCTGTACTCCCGTCACCTCATGTCAGGTGAGCACGGCGGGCATGGCCCGAACATTCCGGAACTGATGGTCCTGTCCATCTGGATCGGTATTGCACACATCACGCTTGGCAGGCTGCTTGGCATGTACAACCATGCAAAACAGGATCATGGTCACCACCGGACGCTTGCCGTTATGGCGAATTTCGGGTGGCTTGCCGTGATGTGGGGGATCATCCTTGCAATCTGGTCGGTAGCAGCAGTTCCGCTGATGCCCGACTTTACCGGTCTTCCGGCGCTTGCAACCGTGCCGGGTCTCGGGCTTGGCCTGAATCTTACCATGTTCATCGGAGGAGCACTCATCCTTGTGGGTATCATCTTCATTGCACGGGAATCCGTTCTTGAAGTGATCGAGTTGCCCACGATCGTGTCCCACGTGCTCTCGTATGCCCGTATTGTTGCGGTCGGCCTCTCGTCGGTCGCCATTGCAATGGTCGTGAACTTCATGACCTTTGATATGTTCATCAATCCGGCGCTTGAAAATTTCTCGATTATCAGTATCGTTCTGATCCTTATCGGTCTGGGGATATTCCTCTTCGGGCATACCCTCAATATCGCTCTTGGGATCCTGGGTGGCGGGCTCCACTCGATTCGTTTACATTATGTTGAATTCTTCACCAAGTTCTACAAAGGTGGAGGCAGGAAATACAATCCCTTTGGGATGAATCGCAGATTTACGGAGGAATAAATTATGGCAGCAGAAGCAGTTATCGCAGCAGTTGACGTTGGAATGAGTGTTGAACAGATCGCAGCATCGCAGGTCGGCATGAAGGCTATCGGCGCCGGTCTTGCCGTTGGTCTCACCGGTATCGGTACCGGTGTCGCCGAGATGGGTATCGGAGCCGCAGCAGTCGGAGCAATCGCCGAGAACAAGGACTTCTTCGGTCTTGGCCTGCTCTTTACGGTTATTCCCGAAACCATCGTTATCTTCGGTCTTGTCGTCGGTCTCCTTCTGTTATTCTTATAACCGGAGCAGACAATGGCGGATGTAAAAGAACAAGAAGTATGCCCCAATTGCGGCCATGTTCACACCCCCGGGGATGCGAACATCGGCCTTGAGAAGCTCGTCAAGGACATACGGGAGAAGGCAAAAGCCGAGGCAGAGAAACTTCATGCCGAAGCAAAGGCCGATTCCGACCTGATCCTTGCAGCAGCAGGGAAGCGGTCCGACGCGATCAAGCTTACGGCGGAAGAGGAGGTCACCAAACAGGCCTCTCACATCGTAAGCCAGGAAGTCGCGGCAGCCAACCTGTTGGTCAAGCGCGAGCTCCTCAACACCCAGAAGGCGCTTCTCGACCTGGTGTACGAGAACACCAGAAAAGAGATCGCCGCACTTCCCGAGAGCTTCCACAAGGATGCAATCAGGAAACTCCTCTCCGAGGCCAAAAAGGAGATCCCCGCCGGGACGATCTTCTGCAATGCCCGCGATCTTGCGGCCGCAAAGGCCCTGGTTGCCGAGGCAGAGTTTGGCAAATTCAAGGTAGGGACGCCCGTTGATATCGATGGCGGGATCATCATTGAGGGTGAAGGGGCAGCATTGCAGATTGACTACAGCTACCGCACATTCCTTGCAAAGGTCTGGGAATCCGGGTTGAAAGATGCGTCGGACATCCTGTTTGGATAAGGGGGAGCACGTATGGGTGTGAATATTTCAGCACCGTACATCTACGTGTGTACCAGGATGCGGATGAGAAAGTCCAAACTCCTCCCAAAAGAGGAGTACCAGCGGATGCTTAACATGAGCGTCTCGGAGATCACCCGTATCGTTGGAGAATCTGAATACAAACAGGAGATTGACGAGCTCGGGACCACGTTCAAGGGTATCGACTTAATCGAAGTCGCCCTCAGCTGGAACCTTGCCAAGGAATACCAGAAGATCCAGGAGATCACGCCCGGGACCTTAAAACAGTTCACGCAGGTGTATCTCCGGCGCTGGGACATCCAGAACGTCCTGACGATCCTCCGGGGTAAGATGCAGGGAGTTCCAAGCGGCAAGATCAAGGAGATCCTTGTTCCCGCAGGGAGTCTCGACAAGGTAGCTCTCGACCGGATGCTCACCGAAGAGAGTCCTGACCGGATCATCGAGATGCTCAAGGACCACCGGATGTTTCCGGTGCTCACCCGCGAATACCCGCTGGCAAAGGAGAGCGGCTCGTTCTCCCACATGGAAAACGAGCTCTACAAGCACCTGTATGCCAACATCATCAATGATGCCAAAAGCGGGGTCAAGGGCGGCGCATCGTTCCTTGCCTATATCCAGCTCGAGATTGACATCAAGAATGTCAAGACGCTCTTCCGGCTCCGGGCCGACAAGGTCGACGAAGAAGCCCGGGAGATGTTCATTCCCGGAGGCAGCCTCTCGCTTGCCGACTTTGCAAGCTTAAACGCCATCAAGGATCTCAATGAGTTCATCGACATGATCCGGGCAAACATCAGCAATGATACCCTGCATGTCCTCCTTGACGAGGTCAAGACCAAGAAAGGCGGCGTCCAGTATATCGAGGCACGGCTCACCCGCGTGCAGCTGGAGCAGATGGAGAAGATGAGTAAACGAAACCCGTTCTCCATCCACCCAATCCTCGTCTATCTCGAGAAGAAGAAATACGAGGTCTTCAACCTGCGGGCGCTTGCACGGGGCAAGGAGTCACAACTCCCCTCGGAAAAGATCGTGGATTACCTGGTGATGTAATATGGATATCGCAGTAATCGGCAACAGTGAGTTCATCCTCGGCTTCCGGCTCGCAGGCATTCATAAGACCTACGCAGCAGAGAACGACGAGAGGCTCGTTGAACATATCACCAGCGTGCTGCAGGACAACGAGGTTGCAATCCTCGTCCTCAACTCTAGCGACATGGAAAAGGTACCGCGCAAGCTTCGCGTGACGCTGGAAAACTCCGTCAAACCAACCGTCATCGCTATCGGCGGCGACGTGGAAGGCGGACTCTCCATGCGGGAGAAAATCAAGAGATCGGTGGGTGTTGATCTGTGGAAGTAAAAGAGAAGAAAACCAAAGAAACAAAACAAGGGGTTCTCAAAAGAATCGCCGGCCCTGTCGTTACGGCAGTCAACCTTGACGCCCACATGTATGATGTGGTGAAGGTCGGCAAAGAAGAGCTGATGGGAGAAGTCATCAAGATCGAGGGCGCAAACGTCATCATCCAGGTGTACGAGGATACCTCGGGTATCCGTCCGGGCGAACCGGTCTCGAACACCGGCCTCTCGCTTGCCGTGGAACTGGGTCCGGGCCTCCTGACCAGTATCTACGACGGTATCCAGCGCCCGCTCGCGGTGCTCGTCGACAAGATGGGCAACTTCATCGAGCGTGGTGTATCGGCACCGGGACTTTCCCATGAAAAGAAGTGGACGTTCAAGCCGGTAGCAAAGGTCGGCCAGACCATTGAACCGGGCGCCATCCTTGGCGAGGTCCAGGAGACCAACATCGTCCATAAGGTCATGCTGCCCCCGAACGCAAAGCCGGGGAAGGTCAAGGAGATCAAGACCGGGGACTTCACCGTTGACGAGACCATCTGTGTCCTCGAAGACGGCCGCGAGTACCCGATGATCCAGCGCTGGCCGGTCCGTATCCCCCGTCCCGTGAAAGAGAAACTGAACCCGACGATTCCCCTGATCACCGGTCAGCGGATCCTCGACGGTCTCTTCCCGATTGCAAAGGGCGGCACTGCCGCAATTCCCGGCCCGTTCGGGAGCGGCAAGACGGTTACCCAGCAGCAGCTGGCCAAGTGGTCGGATGCCGAGATCGTGGTCTACATCGGCTGCGGTGAACGCGGCAACGAGATGACGGAAGTTTTAACAGAATTCCCGCACCTCGAAGACCCGAAGAGCGGAAAGCCCTTAATGGAGCGGACGGTGCTCATCGCAAACACCTCCAACATGCCGGTGGCTGCCCGTGAGGCATCCGTGTACACCGGTATCACCATCGCGGAATACTTCCGTGACATGGGCTACGATGTCTCCCTGATGGCAGACTCGACCTCCCGCTGGGCAGAAGCCATGCGTGAGATCTCCAGCCGTCTTGAAGAGATGCCCGGTGAAGAAGGATACCCGGCATACCTTGCAGCCCGGCTCTCGGAGTTCTACGAGCGTGCAGGTCTTGTCACCGCCCTCAACGGCGCCGGTGGTTCCGTCTCGGTTATCGGGGCCGTATCCCCGCCTGGCGGAGACTTCTCGGAGCCCGTCACCCAGAACACGCTTCGTATCGTCAAGGTCTTCTGGGCGCTGGATGCCAAACTCTCCCAGCGCCGGCACTTCCCGGCCATCAACTGGCTCAACTCCTACTCGCTCTATCTTGAGACTCTCCAGAGTTATTACGACAAGGAAGTCTCCCCCGATTGGAACAAGATCCGATCATGGGCAATGGAAGTCCTCCAGAAGGAAGCAGAACTCCAGGAGATCGTGCAGCTCGTCGGTTCCGACGCCCTGCCCGAGGCAGAACAGGTGACGATTGAAGTCGCCCGTATGATCCGTGAGATCTTCCTCCAGCAGAACGCATACGACGCAGTCGACACGTTCTGTGACATGACAAAACAGTACGACATGATGAAAGCGATCAAGACATTCGCCGACCTTTCCTATGCTGCCCAGCTTGCCGGTGTCAGCCCCGCCCAGATCATCGCGGTCAAGGCCAAGGGCGAACTGCCCCAGATCAAGTTCATCAAAGACTACAAGCCCGAACTCGCCAAGATCGAGAAGCAGATGGATGATGAGTTCAACACCCTGAGGTCGGCAGCATGAAGGAATACAGAACGATTAGCAAGATTGCCGGCCCCCTCGTCTTCGTTGAGAAGACCGAGCCGGTTGCCTACCAGGAACTCGTGAACATTGTCCTGTACGACGGGACGATCAAGCGCGGCCAGGTGCTCGACACGAGCGATGATCTTGTCGTTGTCCAGGTCTTCGAGACCACGACCGGTATCGGTAAGGACAGCGGCATCCGGTTCACCGGCGAGACCATCAAGATGCCGGTGGGGAAAGACATGCTCGGCCGTATCCTGTCCGGTGGCGGTAAGCCCATCGACGGCGGCCCGGAGATTGTTCCGGAGAAGCGTCTTGACATCACCGGTGCGGCTATCAACCCGTACGCCCGTGGAATGCCGGCGGATTTCATCCAGACCGGTATCTCCACGATTGACGGTACCAACACCCTTGTTCGTGGACAGAAGCTCCCGATCTTCTCGGGTGCAGGTCTTCCGCACAACAATGTTGCGCTCCAGATCGCCCGGCAGGCAAAGGTGCCCGGCTCGACCGAGAGTTTCGCCGTGGTCTTCGCCGCCATGGGTATCACCAAGGAAGAAGCGAACTACTTCATGCAGGACTTCGAGCGCACGGGTGCTCTCGAACATGCGGTCGTGTTCCTCAACCTTGCCGATGACCCGGCTGTCGAGCGTATCATCACCCCGCGTCTCGCCCTGACCACTGCAGAGTACCTCGCTTTCGAGCTCGGTATGCACGTGCTGGTCATCCTGACGGATATGACCAACTACTGTGAAGCGCTCCGCCAGATCGGTGCAGCCCGTGAAGAAGTGCCCGGCCGCCGTGGCTACCCGGGATACATGTACACGGATCTCGCCTGCATCTACGAGCGTGCCGGTATGATCAAGGGCCAGAAGGGTTCTGTTACGCAGATCCCGATCCTGACCATGCCCGGTGATGATATCACCCACCCGATCCCTGACCTGACCGGTTACATTACCGAAGGCCAGATCGTGGTCAACCGTGACCTTCACCGCAAAGGTATCTACCCGCCCATCAACGTCCTGCCCTCGCTCTCGCGGCTGATGAACCTCGGTATCGGACCGGGGAAGACCCGGGACGACCACAAGAAGGTCTCCGACCAGATGTACGCCGGGTACGCAGAAGGTAACGACCTCCGCGGCCTTGTGGCCATTGTCGGAAAGGACGCGCTCTCCGAGCGTGACCGCCTGCTCCTCGAATTTGCGGATCTCTTCGAGAACCGTTTCGTGCGGCAGGGCTATGATGAGGACCGCACCATCGAGGATACCTTAAACCTCGGCTGGGAACTCCTCTCAACGCTGCCGGTCGAGCAGCTGACCCGTATCGACCGTGAACTCATCAACAAGTACCACCCCAAGATCAAGGCCGGTGCAAAGAAGGAGTAAGGATCCATGGCGCTGCGCGATATCAAGCCAACCCGTTCGGAACTGATCAACCTCAAGCGGAAGATCCAGCTCTCCGAGCGCGGCTACAAGATCCTCAAGATGAAGCGCGATGGACTGATCTTAGAATTTTTTAAGATCCTGGCAAACGCAAAGGACAGCCGTGGCGAACTCCTCAGAAAGTACGAGCGGGCCGCCGAGATGATGGCCCTTGCCAACACGGTCGAGGGAGCCATCGGGGTGAAATCCGCGGCATTCTCCGTCAAGGAAGTGCCCGAGGTTCACCTCAAGAGCAAGAATATCATGGGGGTTGTCGTCCCCCAGATCGATTCAAACAAAGTCAGGAAGAGCGTTATCGACCGCGGGTACGGTGTGCTCGGCACATCGACCGTCATCGATGAGACCGCCTCGGCTTTCGAGGAACTGGTGGAAGCCATCATCGAGAGTGCCGAGATCGAGACCACGATGAAGCGCCTGCTCGACGAGATCGAGAAGACCAAGCGCCGGGTCAACGCGCTTGAGTTCAAGGTCATCCCCGAGCTGACAGAGGCACGGGATTTCATCAAGATGCGCCTTGACGAGATGGAACGCGAAGAACTCTTCCGGATGAAGAAGATCAAGTCGAGGAATACCGCATAACCGTAGTGGAGGGGACAGATGACAATCGGGACGATCAGGGACTTAAACGCTGAGGGAAAAACCGTATTACTCCGGCTCGATCTCAACTCCCCGATCGATCCCACGTCCCACCTTATCCTCGACGACAAACGGTTCCGTGAGCACATCCCGACCATCCGGGAGCTTGCCGGGAGCCGGGTTGTTATCGTCACGCACCAGAGCCGGCCCGGCAAGAAGGACTTCACTCCTCTCGAAGCCCATGCCGAGAAACTGGAACAGCTCTTAAACAAGCCCGTCACGTACGTGGACAGCATCTTCGGGCGCCATGCGCGGGAAGCGGTTCACTCGATGAAGATCGGCGATGTGGTGATGCTCGAAAATGTCCGCTTCAATGCCGAGGAGAACCTCACCTTAAAGCCCGAAGAGGCAAAGAAGACCCACCTGGTGAAGAAACTCTCATCGATGGCAGACGTTTTTGTCAACGATGCGTTCGGCACCGCCCACCGCTCGCAGCCGACCGTGGTCGGCCTCCCGATGGTCATGCGGTCTGCCGGCGGGCTCCTGATGGAAAAGGAGGTTTTCACCCTCTCGAAGGTCTTCTCGGGAGCCCCCCGCCCCGTCTGCATGGTCCTTGGCGGCACCAAGGTGGATGATTCCATCGATGTTGCAAGGAACGTGCTCGACAAGGGCATTGCGGATTCGGTCATCGTCATCGGTGTTGTTGCAAATGTCTTCCTCCTCGCTGCCGGGTACGATATCGGCAAACCCTCCACGCAGCTGATTGCCCAGCTCAAATACCAGCCCGAGATCGAGAAGGCAAAAGAGATCCTCTCCCGCTACAAAGACCGTGTCATCCTGCCGCAGACCGTTGCTGTCCGCGAGAATGACCGGCGGGCAGAGTATCCGGTAGCAAAGATCCCAAAAGAGACCCCGGTCCTCGATATCGGCATGGACGCGATCACGGAGTTTGCAGGTGTTCTGAAAAAATCCGGCACCGTGGTTTTCAACGGTCCAGCCGGGCTCTTTGAAGAAGCGGATTTTGCCACCGGAACCCATGAGATGCTGAGAGCCGCATCAAAGGTGGAATTCTCGGTTGTCGGCGGCGGCCATACTGCCGTTGTGATCGAGAAGATGGGTCTTGACAAAGAATTTACCCATATCTCAACGGGAGGCGGGGCATGCATCGAATTCCTGACCGGAAAGGTCCTGCCTGCCGTTGATGCGTTAGAGCAGTCGAAGAAGATTTTTGGGTAAAACCCTCCCTCAACACTCTTTTTTTTGGTATTGGTGGTCCGGTTCTCTCCCTCTTGTGCCCCCCGGTCTTTGACGGGGACGGGGCGCAGGGAGATGCCATCAGCGTGATGGGGCGAAGCCCGCGACAAAGCTTTACAGAAATGTCTGCCAATTCAAAGAATTGAAAAAAAGGAGAAAAAAGGATTCAGTCCTTCTTCAGCAATGCATTGAGCATAAAATCGGTGACGGGATTGTTGTACCGCTTCCGGAGCACCGGCGCAGGAGGAGCAGGCTCAGCCTGAAAGGCAGGAACCGGTGCCGGAGCTGACGGGGTGAGCTGAAGTACCGGGTTCTCGATCCCCAGTTTATTGCCCCGCATGGTCTTGAGCACGGCAAAGGAGAAGATCAACGCCGTCAGCATGAAGAGGCAGATGGCAAAGAACGTGGTGATGCCGGCAATCAGCATGATGCGGCTCTCCTGGAAGACCGCCCAGGTCCCGACAATAAAAAGACCCCAGAAGAGGGCAACCGAGAGCCGGGTAGTCTCAATCGGGCTCGTGATGCTCCGGGTGCGATTCGCTTCATCACCCGTGGGGAACTGGTCGATCATTCTGCCAAGCGCGAGGAGGGCGATGCTGCAGCCGACAGCAAAGACGCCCACAATTCCAAGGAGTAACAAAAGTATTTCATTCATCTCGTTCACCTTCGACATTTTCCTTGTAGCACGCCGCGCTATAAAAAGTACTCCATAAGGATTGCTTATGGGTTACGCATGAAAATTTTGTAATACTTATGAAATTTTACAAGCGTTTAACAGCCTATTTATAGTAATTTAGCCTATTTTTTAGGGAATGGCAGAAAAAATACCGGCGACCCGCGGGGAACGCGTTGCGATCTCGTATAAAATGCCCCCCAATATCTACGAGAAGGTCAATAAACTCGTGTACGAGGAAAAGAAGTTCTCCACGGTCTCGGACTGCATTACACAAGCTTTATTATCCTTCGTCGATAATCACCACGATATGGGACAGTTCAAAGAGCTGTTCAAGGACTACATGTCATCGGATGAGGGCCGGGAACTCATGAAAGATATGATGAAAGAAGTCCTGCTGGATGTGTTATCGCACCAGAAGATCGATGCAAAAGATGCTAAGGGTAATTCATAGGTAACCTACTTCCACCTCTTCTTTTCCCGCCAGTATAGCCTGCGTTATTGAATACTCCTCAGTGCTGTGCACTATGCAGATTCGTATCATTGCTGTTGGAAAGATCAAGGAACGGTTCCTGCAGGAAGGAATCGCCGAGTACCTCATGCGCCTCCGTCCCTACGCAAACGTGCAGGTAATCGAGATAGCCGATGAGAAACGGCCGGCATCTGCCTCGCCCGCAATCGAATCGGCAGCAATGGAGAAGGAAGGGGACCGGATTCTTGCCGCAATCCCTGAAGGCTCCCACATCATCGCGCTCGACGTTTTGGGAAAGAGCTGGTCGAGCAGGGATCTTGCGGGCTCGTTTGGCGAATGGGAACTCTCGGCAAAGAACCAGCTTGCCTTTGTGATCGGGGGCGATCTCGGTCTCTCGCCGGCGGTTCTGGCACGGAGCAATTTGCGCCTCTCCCTCTCGAAGATGACGTTCACTCACCCGATGGCCCGGCTCCTCCTGCTGGAACAGGTGTACCGGGCATTCCGGATCCTCCGCGGCGAACCGTATCATAAATAATCCGGTTCCTGTCTTTTTTTTGGATACTCTGGGGATTCATCGACATGCCGATCCTGTGCCCGGCATCCCCACTCCTGATACCATGACTGCCTGGGAATGCCTGCGGGATCTTCTTCCCTGCAGAGTTGGCATACCCCCTCCCTTGTTTCCTCAACGTTTTTCTTCCTTTCCGGTACACGGATCAGTATGAACTCCTCCCAACCCGTTGGGGATACCGGCACGTGCAGCCGGTGCGGCGAGTGCTGCCGCTGGCTCCCCCTCGTCCCCATCAAACAGTGCAAACCCCACCAGCTCCACTACCTCCGGGAGCGGGGGCTCAAAGAATCGGGAGGGTACTTTCTTGTAAATTCTCCCTGCCGGCACCTGCGGGAGGAGCCACCGGACGGCACTGGTGTTCCGAAGTGGATCTGCGCCATCTATGATTCCCGTCCCGAGACCTGTCGTGACTTCTGCGGGAAGACCTTGAGCGGCGGGAAGCGGTTCTTTGTGCCCGATGGGTGCACCATGGCGGGAGGAAAGGACCGGCAAAAATAGCCCGCATCCGGATCCCGGATGAAGCGGGAAGATACAAACGAGGCCGGTTCAGGGCTTTTCGGATGGGATCGTTCCCTCCTTCTCCGGATCGACCCCCGGCTCCGTTGTTTTGGGTTCAGGGCTGTAATCTATCGGGTACCGGAGCATATACCGCAGCCCCCCGGCTGTCGAGAGGTTACGCATCTCCCGGCTCACCTGCGCGATCAGTTCCCGGACAACCAGCCGTTCCTCGACCTCCCCGGACTCTTTGACAAAGGCGAGCCGGTGGATCGAATAGATCCCAATCAGGAATGCAAAGACAAAAAAGAAGTCCCAGTACTGGAAGTCCAGCGTGTGGATCGCAAACTCCGCCTGCGGGCTCTTCCAGTTCAGCGTGAGCGAGAGCTCGGTTGCCTTGAACGAGTCCACAAACATCCCCCCAATGATCGGAGCGATGCCCGCGGCAAGGGAGTTGGTGATGCTGATACTTGCAAGGTACGCGGTGGCACTCCCTGCTGGAGCGAGCTTGAGGCCGATGTTCGCCGCCCCGAGCGTGACACCGGCTGTCGATATGCCCATAAGGATGTGGAGGACGATCAGGAGCGGGATGGTCAGCAGGTGCCGGTCCGGGAGCGTGGTGAAGGTCCAGCCGAGGATGCAGACCATGAAGAGCGGACCGGCCACCCGGAGCACGGACTTGTTGCTGTACCGGTCAGCGATCCCGCCCCACATGGGGTAGGAGAAGACGCTTGATGCCTGGCTGATGACCGCAAGGATGATGACTATCGTGATGTCGAACCCGAGCATGACCAGCAGGTAGACCGTGAAGAATGGTGCCGCCAGGTTGACCGCGAAGTTCCAGGAGCCGAGGAACGCGATGAGGCGGGTGAAGTTGTCGTCCCGGAACGCGGACCGGATCTGGCTCAGTAACGGGACGCCCGGGGCAGATCGCATCAGTGGCTCGGGGATCCGCGATATGTAGTATATCCCGAAAAGTCCGGCAATGAACCCGCCAAGGAAGATGATTGAGTATGCGGTCCCGGCTGGTAATCCGGGATTCTTCTGGATGAGATCAATGAGGAGACCCGCGGCGAGGGAGAGGGCGCTCCCGAGGGCAAGGGAGAGTGCCATCCTTCGGGAGAAGAAGGAGCCGAGGATATTCTGCGGAACAAGATCGCGCATCCACGAGTTCCAGCTGCAATGGGAGAAGGAGGAGATGCTCCCGTACATGGCCAGCGAGATGATAAGGACGGGCACGGCTGCTGCCGGGCCGAAAAGGAACGGTATCAGGGCGATGACAACCCAGAAGAGCCGGGCAATGATCGAGGCGCCAACGCAGACGAGCCGGCGGTTGCGGACGCGTTCAACAACCGAGATGGCCGGAACCTGGATCAGCTCGGCAAGCGGGGGGATTGCTGCAAGCAGCCCGATGACGGTGTTGGAGGCGCCCAGCTGAAGACCGAACGCGACAAGGAAGATCCCGCTTGTTAAGGTGACCATCGCCTGCGTGGCAAGCCCGTCCCTGATGATGTACGAGAGCCCCCGTTTCAGGTCATCCTCAGAGATCGTCTCCTGCGGGTTCATCATGGTATACCACGTTCAAGCAGCCCGGGCACGAAAACCATTTGCCTGCGGTACGGTATCAGTTTTGTCCTTGGGAGGTGGTCTCTTTCTCCGCGCTTTCTGTTTTCTGGATCCATTCCAGCATCACGTCAAGCGCAAGCCCGATGTTTCCTACCTGGCAGTGGTTCTGTGCCTGCTCCTCCCGCGTGAAGATCCGTGCCGTCACGGACCGGGCATTCTGGAGGGCCTGTACCTGCCGGGCGTGCATCTTGAGCGGGATGAAATGGTCTTCGGCTCCGGTCAGGATGAGGACGTCCTGCAAAACAAGTTCCGGGTGCTGGTTTTCGGCATTAAACCGGATGAGGAAATCGGTTGCATCCATCGCTGTCGTGGTCTTTGTGATGTACATCAGGTTGTTGATCCCCCACCGCTCCTGGAAACTGGCGTTCATCTTCATTGCGGCGATGCGGTTCATCAGGCCCCGGAACCGGAACAGGTACGAGAAGAAGACCCGGGCCGGTTCGGGAAGGAACTGCATATAATCGTAGGCGATGCTGGACGCGATCACACGCGTGATCCGGGGCTCGAAAGCGGCGGCACGGAAGCACATCCAGCCCCCCATCGAGATCCCAAGAAGGGTGACGTTATCCAGATGGAAATGATCGAGTACGGCCCCGACCGGCTTCTCCCACTCGTGGGTCAGCGGCAGCCCCGCCTTCTTGAGTGCGGCGCCCTGCCCCGGTCCCTCGAACAGGACCACGTCATACCCGTGTGCTGCAAAGAACGTGGCGCACGAGTACCATTCCTCGATAAAGGAGTCGAACCCGCCATGGATGACGAGCGTGCCGAGGGCCTGTTCCTGCTCTGCGGGAAGGCGGAGTGCGGGAAGGTATGCCCCCTCGTACGGGACCCGGTGCCGCTCGAACGGCTCGTCCGCTGCCGCGTGGGTATAGAAAGCATCGGCGAACCGGTCATAGAGCATCTCCTTGTCGGGATCGGACGGGAGGACGAAGAATTCCGCGGCCCGGTACAGGAACGCTGCTGTCATCCATTCGCCTTCGGAAGCAGCCTTTTTTGCCAGTCCGGTCATCACGTTCTTCCAGTCATCGAAGTCGTGGATCTTTTCTGCTGCATCCTTTACCGTCCCGAGGGGAACATATCCCAGCGAGTGCCAGCGGTTGAGCTGGTAGTTGATGATCTTCACGGGATGGAGGGCATGGTAGCCCACCGGAAATACAAACTGCTTCACGGATCTCTCCTCACTATCAGCATGGGTGCGGTCGGTTTACAGTCTTTGTTCCAAACCTGTCCGAAACCTCATGAAGCGATCGGGATCGCGTTGAAATGCCGGGCGGGATCAATCGAAGATCGATTTTTCTGATCCAAACGCGATCATGATCGCGATTGAAATGCTCTGCCGGATCGATCAGGGTTTGATTTTTTATTTTCAACCGGATCGTGATTTTTTCAGATCAATCAGGATCCGATTGAAAATTTTTCAGCAGACTTTGATTAAAAAACCGATGAATATCTGGGGGTTACGACGGAACGCGGTGTTGCATATCTGGTTAACTTTTCGCAACCAGACTTTGATTGATTTTTTTTGGGCAGACTTTGATTGTAATTTTTTCAGCACGATCCGATTATCCAAATTCAATCGCGATCATGATCGCGATTGAAATGCTCAGCCGGATCAATCAGGGATCGATTTTTCATTGCAAAACGGATCGTAGTTTTTTCGTCAATCACGATCCGGTTGAATTTTTTCCATCCACCTTTTCTTTTCATGCGATCATGATTCAAAAAAACTGTATCAATCGCATTTTCGGGGATGATCTGAGGTCTTTTACCGAAAGAGAGCCCCCTTCACACCCGCTCGAAAACCGCCGCCCGGTTCACAAAGTACCATGACCGGCTCACGAGCCGGAACCCGCAGGACTCCGCAAGAGCAATCTTGCCGGAGAACTCCCTGCCCGAAACAAGGATCGGAGGTTCGGAGAAGAAGAAGGTCCCGCCCTTCTTCAGGAGCGTGGCGAATTCCGAAAAGAGCCGCTCCGGGTCCGGGACCTCGTGGACAACGAAGATGGCAGTCGCAAGGTCGAACGTCCCGTTCAGTTCCGCCGGAAGGCCGATCGTGTCGGGCCGGCACCGGTGGGTCGTGACCCGATGCATGAGCCCTTCCCGCGCCATCTTCTCCCGCACGATGGCGAGCATCTCCTCCTGGAGGTCGGCGGAGAAGACCTGCCCGGTCTCCCCCACCCGCTGTGCAAACGCCCGGGTGAAGAACCCCGGCCCGCAGCCAAAGTCGAGGACCCGGCCGCCCGGCGCAACCAGCCGCTCCGCAAGCCGGTCGGGGCGGTAGAGGAAACGGCGCAGCGGGGTGTCGAGGTGGTCTGCATGCTTCGGGTCGAAGACCTCGTGCTGACGGTGGCTGGTCTTTTCCATCACACTCATACGAAACCTGTTCGCTGAACGGAACGATAACCGTTCGGCTCCCTTACAGTCCAATGGCAAGGGTGAGGGGAAGGGTTGCGAGACCGATGAGGTACGTGCCGATGACAAGGGCGGCGGCCAGTTTCCCGTCACACCCGTACCGGTCAGCGATCACTGCTGCAATGGCGCCTGAGGGCATAGCCGCAAGGATCACTGAAACCTGCCGCTCCATCAGGGACAGGCCTGTTACGGATCCCCCCACAAACACGAGCGCCGGGAGGAGGAAGAGGTGGACGATGGCGACAAGGGCAAGGAGCGGGACGAAGGTACGGGCCTGTACCGGGCGGAGCAGGAGACCGAGGGAGATCCAGACCAGCAGGTTCAGGGCGTGCTGGATGACGAAAAAGAACTCAACAAAGACATCGTCGTAAATGTCCGCCCCCGGCAGGTGGAAGACCGTAAAGAGAAGGGAGACGATGAGGCCCAGCCAGAACGCAAGGAAGACCGGGGAGCAGAAGAAATCCTTTAAGAATGCAGGGAGGGAGATGTGCTTCCCTTGTGCAGCAAGGCCGAAGGAGCCGGCAACGAGGATGCCGATGGTGAAGAACGGGAGGGCGAACCCGAATGTTCCGAGGGCATGACCGAATGCCAGTTCTTCGCTTGCAGTGCCAAAGACGGTAGCAAGGACCGGTGCACCAACCGTGTAGGTGCTCCCCCATGCAGAGAGGATGACGACCGTCCCCGTTGCTGCAGGCGGGAGTGAAAGGGCCCGGCACGCTGCCCATGCAATGAGCATCGCTGCAATGACCGCGATGTTCACGATCAGGATCGGCAGCACCCAGTCGGTACGGATAATGGTTGTCGTGAGCATCCCGAAGACGATCGCCGGCAGGGCAAACTCGGTGACAAGGCGATCGAAGACCGGCTGGTGGGAATCATCAAAAACGCCCCGCCGTTTCAGGAGCTGGACAACTACCACGATCAGGAGGAACATCACGATATACTGGAGCATGGCGAAGGTGACGGTCAGCACGGGCAGTCACCCCCGCACCCCGTCCGATGCCCTGATACTGAACCTGTCCTTGTCGTGCAGGGCCTGTTTTTCCGTGGTGTTCGATCGTGCAGGGTCATGGCAAATCTCTCATAGCAGCAGGAAGATCACAAGCGGGATGGTCGCAAGGCTGACAATATAGGTCGCAATCACCATGGCTGAGGCAAGCGCCCCGTCGCACCCGTACCGGCCTGCCACAACTGCGGCAATGGCGCCGGAAGGCATGGCTGCTTCGATGACCAGGATCTCGGTAGCAAGAAGGGAGAGGCCAAGGGTTGTTGCCCCGGCAAGGACAAAGACCGGTTTGAAGAAAAGTTTTAAACAGACCACGAGCAGGAATGCCACAAAAATCGGACGGATGTCGATGGGCCGGAGCATAAGGCCAAGCGAGACCGCAACGAGAATTTCTAATCCGTTGGCGAAGTACCCGAAGAATGTTGTGAAGAACCCGCCGCTCATCAGTGCGGAGGCCACGGGTATCTGCGAGACGATGAGGCCGAGGAGAAACGCGATGAAGATGGGCGAGACAAAGAAGCTCTTCATGACCGGCCATACTTCGGAGCTCTGGCTGGTCTCACGGCTGCCGAACCATGCGGTGATCGGGACCCCGATCAGGAAATACGGGATGCAGGCCCCGAACTCCCCGATGATCAGGCCGAGCGCCAGCGCCTCGCTGTTGGCGCCGAAGGTCTGCCGGATCAGGGGGTAGGCCATGGTCGATGTACTGCCGATACCGGCAAGCATGATGAGCGCCCCTGTCTTGCCATACGAGAGCTTCATGGCCCGGCAGGCGATATACGCGAGGAAGCAGCAGGCGGCAATTGAGAGGAACATCACGAAGGCTGCAAGGATCTGGTCGGCATGGACCCTGCTCGCCGCGAGGGTGGAGAATATCACCACCGGCAGGGCGAGTTCAGTGACGAGGCGGTTGAAGACCGGCTGGTGGGAGTCATTGAAGATGCCCTGCCGTTTCAGGAGCTGGATGAAGAGGACGAGCAGGAAGAAGATGGCAACCGATTTTAACAAGGGATAGAGGTGCTCCATTCTTCGCTTCCCTTTTATTTTCCTGTATCGTCTCCCGACCAGATAAATACGGTGGGATTCGCCCGGCTTTAGGGAAGCTCAAATAATGAAAAAGCACCGGCATTTCTGCACCGTTGCGTCACCCCTGCTGCCTGGTGAGATGAACCCTTCACAAGCCATTCCGAAGGTTAATACCCTATCATTACCGTCAATTATTTCATACAAAGGTGTGCCATGAAACGATTCGTCCTCATCATTGTGCTTGCCGCCATCCTTGCGGCAGGCTGTACTTCCCCGGAGCAGACACCTGCGCCCGCAACGCAGGTTTCTGATCCTGCAACTCCGGCCGACAACCTCTTCTCGCAGGCAGAGAAGGCGTTTGCCTCCGATAATTACCATACGGCCGCAGATCTTTACGTCCAGGCGTACGAGCAGTACAAGGCCGATGGCAATGCAGAGAGGGCACGGGATGCCCTGAAGAAGACCTCGATCTCGGTGCGGATGTATGCCGAATCCCCGTATAACCGGTCGGTCATGATCGCCATGATCGATGAGGAGTTCCCGGCGGTTCCTGAAGACCGGAAGGCCAGCTGGCTCCCCTGCGATGCGAGCCAGTGCATCGAGAGCGATGGCGAGACGTGGTACTTCGCGAACACCATCAACAATATCCGGTCCCACAACATGGACCTGATGCGGGAGGCCCTTGCAGAGAAAGGCGAGACGCCGTTTTACGACCAGGTGAAGGGGATCGCCCTTGCCCCGTATGACGGGAGCGCCGGCACCTATGTCAACCCCGTCCGGTGGGAAGGCACGGAGACTCTGACCATTCCGGCCGCGATGCTCCCGAAGACCGGCACCCTCCGCCTCTGGATGCCCCTGCCGGTCGAGACCCCTTCCCAGCGTAACGTCACCATCATCGCGGTCGAGCCGGCCCAGTACGTGAAGTCACAGTCCGGCACGGACGCGGAGATGGGCCTTGCATATCTTGAGATCCCGCTGGATTCAGTAACCGGTGATGTCATAACCGTGACCGCCCGGTTCCGGTACACCCAGTACGAGGTCCGGTACATCATCGACCCGGCAAAGGTCGGAACGTATGACACGGCCGATCCTGAATACAAAAAGTACACAGCGTCCGGAAAGAACATCATCGTCACCCCCGAAATGAAGGCAAAGGCACAGGAGATCGTGGGGGACGAGACCAACCCGTACCTGCAGGCGGAGAAGCTCTACTGGCACGTGGTGTCGCACCCCTACAGCAATGTCCCCCATGTCCGCCTCAGTGCCAGCGGCAGACCGGAATCGGTCTATATGCTGGAGACCGGCTTTGGCGACTGTGGCACGCAGAGCATGTACTTTGCTGCCCTCTGCCGTTCGCTGGGCATTCCCGCCCGGGCCATCGGCGGCTACCAGCTCGTGCCGGGCCATGAGGGCACCCATTTCTGGTCCGAGTATTACCTGCCGGGCTATGGCTGGATCCCGAACGACGTGACCATCGCCGAGGGTGCAGAATGGTCGTATGAAGCCTCGGACGAGGACCGTCACCAGTACAAGGACTTCTATGCCCGCAACCTCGACCCGTACCGCTACATCATCCAGAAGGACGTGGATGTCCCGCTCACCCCGCCCGCGGGCGATGTGGTGATGTTCGATATGGTTGTCCAGTCGCCAAAAGCCGTCTGCGACACCTGCGATACCGACCCGGAGTTCGAGATGCTCGAAGACTGGAAGGTAGTTGTGAAAAAAGTAAAATGATCCGCAATGGGGATTATTCAGTCCCCTCTTTTTTTGGTGAAGGGTCTTCTGCTTCTTCCTCATCGTCCCCTTCGCCCGCTTTGAGGGTCTTCATCGAGGGGAAGAGGATGACCTCCTTGATGGAGTTGTTGTTGGTCAGCAGCATCACGAGCCGGTCGATGCCGATCCCGACCCCGCCGGTCGGGGGCATGCCGTACCCGATGGCGTTGATGAAGTCGTAGTCGATCATCTGGGCCTCGACATCGCCAAGGCGCCGTTTCTCGTCCTGCGCCTCGAACCGCTCCTTCTGGTCAACGGGATCGTTGAGCTCCGAGAACCCGTTGCCCACTTCCATGCCGGCGATGAAGAGCTCGAACCGCTCGGTAAAGCCCTCTTTTGTGCGGTGGCGCTTCGCCAGCGGCGAGTTCTCGACCGGGTAGTCGTAGATGAAGGTCGGCTGGATGAGTTTTTCCTCGACCAGTGCCTCGAAGAAGGCGATGAGGTACTCGCGCTGGTTCCGCGTCTTGTCCGGGTCCTCGATCTTATGCTCGTGGGCGAGCTTTTTGAGTACTTCCACGGGGTGGGCGAAGATGTCGATTCCCGCCATCTCCTTCACGGCATCTTCCATGGAGAGTTTCTTCCAGGGTGCGGTGAAGTTGAGCGTTGTCTCTCCGAATGGCAGTTCGTACTTCCCGTGAACCTGGTCGATGATGGAGCAGACAATGTTCTCGCAAAGTGCCATCATGTCGGAAAAGTCGCGGTACACCCAGTAGATCTCCACCATCGTGAACTCGGGGTTGTGGTCCGCGTCCACGCCCTCGTTCCGGAAGTTGCGCGAGATCTCAAAGACCTTCTCGAACCCCCCGACAACGAGACGCTTGAGGTAGAGCTCGGGAGCGATCCGGAGGAAGAGTTTCTGGTCAAGGAAGTTGTGGTACGTGGTGAATGGGCGGGCGTTTGCGCCGCCGTACACCGGCTGGAGGATGGGGGTCTCGAATTCAAGGAACCCGTTGTCATCGAGATAGCGGCGCAGCAGCGAGATGATCCGGCTCCGGTTCCGGAAGGTCTGCCGGTTCTCGTCGTTCACGATAAGGTCCACGTACCGCTGCCGGTAGCGCTTCTCCACATCCTTGAGCCCGTGGAACTTCTCGGGCAGGGAGCAGACTGCCTTGGTAAGCAGGACAAACGAGTCCACCCAGATGGTGATCTCGCCCAGCTTGGTGCGGAAGACATGCCCCGTTACCCCGATGATGTCGCCCCGCTCGATATACTGGTTGAAGAGATCGAACTGTTCGTCCCCAAGGTCGTTCTTGCGGATGTAGAGCTGGATCCGGCCCGACTCATCCCCGAGATCGGCAAAGATGGTTTTGCCGTGTTTCCGGACGATGTAGATCCGGCCGGCAACCGTGACGCTCTCCTCGCTCTTGTCGTGGGTGATCTCCGCGTACTTTGTCCTGACCTCACTAATGGTATCCTTCCGCTCGTAGACGGGGGGAAACATGGCTACCCCCTTCTCGCGGAGGGCTGTTATCTTATCAATGCGTGTCTGGTCAAAGACGGTGTTTTCGGTGGGGTCGGTCATCGTTGTATGCACCACGGGGATGGTTTTGTATCCTAACTATGGGCTTTCCGGCGTAATAATACCATCAGCAGATGGATGCACGGGGGCTCTCATTCCCGATTCAGGAACGACGCGGGGATCTATCCCGCAAATTATATGAACCGTTCTGATAAACCAAAAATCATGGTTTTTTGGAAAAATGCGACCGCATTTTTAATTCTCATCCTGCTGCTTCTCTGCTGCACTGCTCCTGTGGTCGCCGATGATACGGTCCGGTCGGTCATTGTCGTCCGTACCACCCTTCCGCAGGTACAGCCCGTGGTTACCTTGCTTCCGCCACTACAACCCATCACCACTACACCCACGCAGGTGATGTATGGTGCTCTTTCTGTAACAAGCACCCCGTCCGGTGCCACGATCCTGCTCGACGGATCATCCCTCGGGACGACTCCCATCACCAATACGCGGGTGACAACTGGCGCGCACATGATTGTCATACAAAAAGCCGGCTACCATGAGATCACGGAATCCATAACAATCCTTCCCGATACCCCGGCACGGCTGACGTACACCCTTCGGCCGACAACGACGACAACGACCCCGCAGGCAACTGCCCTGCCTGTGATCCCGCAGACAACTGCGCCATTGGCCGGGACGCCCGTGCCCACAACCGACAGGACTCCTGCCGCGACGGCAACGACATCCCTGCCGCAAATCACTCAGACCCCCGGCCCCGGCATCCAGATCGTCGAGAAGGAGAATGTCTATGCCAGGATCGGGATCTCGCGCCCGTGGTCGTTCAAAACGTTCAGTGTCACGGCAGGGGGCACCAGCCGGCAACCGGTCCTGACCACCGACTCGCCCTATTTCCGGTACCAGATCGCGGATCTCGGTATGACTGAGGGTTCAATCGGGCCCACCGATGTCCTCCTCCCCCCGAACACCATCATCGAAGTTGATAAAAAAACGCTTGTCGATCGGAACTATGTCATTTATGGCAATGGGGGAAATCATCTTTTTCCAGAGCCCGAATGGTCGGATGAGGCTGAGTTCTTCATCCAGCGGACTGACACGGACTATACCCGCGCCCATTTCCGGTGGATCTCGGACGACGACGATGTGACTGCGTTCTACCAGGTCTCCCGGAAACCGTTCCCGGCGGACAGCAAACGCTGGCAGAACCAGTACATCCCCGGCCTTGTCGCATCCGGCCCGACAGAGGATTACCATGTTTACGATGGGGGAATTAATGACGGGTACCATCTGTTCGATCTCAACTTTGCCCAAATTGCCAACCACCCTCCCGGCGCACCTCCGCTCTACACCGGTCCGGTATTCATTGACAATACACCGTTCATGCATCAGGTGGACATCTCCGGGTATGTTGAAGGCAGGTCCCAGGAGACGATACGGATCCCCGGTACCTCCGGTGTTGTCCTGATGAACACGTACGACGTAGCAGGCCTGGTTTTCCCGTTCCCGGGCGGCCTTTCCTGGAGCCCCGAAGACCTGAAATTCGAATCGGATCTCGGGAACCCGAATGCCGGGCTGGTCGTCAGCGCGTCAAGCGCAAGTGAAGCTCTTCGCACATCGATGGTTGAGGATTATATCCTTTCGATGGACCAGACCTTTTACGTCCGCGTCGTCCCGATCAGGGCAAACGGCGAAGCCGGTATCCCGTCCTACCCGGTCAAAGCGAAGGTGATACGCCCCCAGCTCTGCCCGCCTGAGGCCCCGCCGGATACGGTGACGACGGTCCAGGTCAATCCCCCGTCCGTGAACGTTGCGTCGTTCTACCTGCAGGCATTTGTGCCCAACGACTGGATCCACAAGGACCAGAACGGCAAGCTTGTTTCCCGCGGCCACTATCTCTCGGTGACCGCCCCGGAAGGCTGCGATCCTGCGGTTGAATCCCAGAAACCCACGCTCCAGCAGAATCCAATCTGCATGCAGTACATCACCCGGACCGGTGGCGGCCAGCCCAACTACCACTTCTTCATAGATCCCCCGGAAGGGCACTGGTATGAAACCTTCTTTGAGATTGTCAAGGGGCTCTTTGGGGCGTTCTCCAGCGTCATCAACGCGGCGTCGGCTGCATGGTCAAACATCCAGGCGCTTGCCCTGAAGATAGCCGCCTCGGTTGTCACGGTGATCTCTTTTGGGAGCATCAACTGCGGACAGTCGCCCGCGTGTATGGGGGTGTTGCAGGCAGGCCTCTCGGTTGCCATGACCACGTTCGGCGTGCCGCCAACCATCCCGAACTTTGCCGAGCTCCAGCACATGGGGACCGGGTACCTGGTAAAGATCGCTGCCGAAGAGATGGGGGCCGGGGTGGTGTACGAGAGCCTGCCCGAGGACACGAAGAACGAGATCGTCGGGAAGTCCAACGAGATCGCAAACGAGATGGGAAAATCCCTGACCAGTACCACGGCAGGGGTGACCGCCAGCGCTGCCGGCAGCTGGTATATCCCGGACCCGCTCTATTACGAGCCGCACCCGGCCTTTGTCATCGTGAGGGTCTACAACTCCAATACCCAGCGCACGGATGCCGTAACGTTGAGAGTCAGGGATACCCAGGGAATGTACGAGGTCTCCGAACCGCAGTACATCCCCCCGCTGAACCCCGGCGATTCCATAGCGGTTCCCGTCATCCTGACCGAACGATTCACGGACATATATACCCCGCAATGCAACAAGGAGAATGTGGTCACCGAGTGCGGCGGGGATGGTTACTGCATCCCGTGTTACTGGAACCTCTGGTACTACAGGGTAATCCAGAACCAGGATACCCTCGGGCCGGATACGTTCGAGATCTCCCTCACCGCAAACAAGGAGGGCTACACGATCCCGCTCACCCCCTCGGCGTCGGGTACCCTGATCGGATCGAGCTGGAAGATCAGCCATGATGATCTCGGCAATAGTTGCCCGAGTTCTTCTGCGAAGACCTACCTCCAGTACCCGCAGGGCTGGGTCATGACCAACGAGCCGCTGAGCAGGAATCTCGAGAGCCTCATCTGGGGCAAGTACACGTTCACCGAGGGGAACAAGGGTCTCCTGATCGGGTCGTAAGCCCCACCCCCTCAAAAAACCCCGCTTTTTCTCCTTGTAAAAAAAACGGAATGGCAGATCAGGATTGGATCTTAACCGTCCCCGCGTCTCTTCAGGACCTCAGACGCGTACTTCGCCAGCCCGTACACCCCGTCTGTCGAGGGATGGACTTCGATAAAGTCCGCAAAATCGTGGACAGAGAAGTGTTTTCTCATCAGGAGGGCCATATAGCCCGCGATCAGCCCCCCGCCGGGCGAGGCGGAGCACATGCCGCTGATGGAACCGTCCGGCGCAACCATCAGTTTGGCAAGGCCGGTGTCGGATGACGGCACGCCCCAGAAGGTATCCGGCCCGGCCGGGCCCGGGATGACGAGGGGTTTTGCTGCCGGATTGCCATCCGAGCAGAACGCCAGCTCGTACCCGAGCGAGAGCGACTGGGGGATACAGGAATAATCCATCTTCCGGTGCATCCCGAGGATATTGTCAGCCGCAACGATTCCCTGCTGGCGGGCAACCGGGGTCTGGAAGGGCGGGCCGACAAGATCCCCCCCTGCATAGACACATGGGATGCTCGTGCGCATGTACTCGTCAACGATGACTTCGCCGTTTTGGCGCTTTGCGACACCACGAAGGTTTTCAGAATTCGGGACAAGTCCGGCTGCTATCAGGACGGCGTCGCAGTCGAGCATATCGGAAGCCTTTGCGGTCTTCAGGCTGAGCCTGATGGAGCCGCCCGCCGGCTCGGCCGAGAGGATGTGTGTGCCCTGCCGGATTTCGGTGCCGGCAAGTTCCCGGAGCGCCCGTTTCCGGAGGTGCTCATCGAGTTTTTTTAAGAATTCGCTGCGGGAGAGGATCGTGACCCTGCTCCCGAACCGGGAGAAGATGTAGGCAAACTCCGCAGCCATGATCCCCCCGCCGATGATGACAAGGTGATCCGGCAGGCGTTCCATTTTCCTGATGGTGTGGGGAGTGTAGATCCCCGGCATCGGCATTCCCGGAATATCGGGGATATTGGGCCGGGAACCGGTAGCAAGGATGACGGCATCGGCGTTGAGTTTTTCTCCGCCACAGACAACCTTCTCCCCGTCAAACCCGCCTTCCGTTCCATACACGATCTCCACCCCGGCGTCCCGGGTCTCCTTTTCAAGAATGGTGGCAATGGTGGTCTGGACCTTCTGCATCTCCCTTAAGACGGCGGGGAAATTCACGGTCGGGACCGGGTCAATGATCCCGAGATCATGAAACGTCCGGGTTTTCTGAATGACCCGGGCAACATCGTTGAGGGCGCAGACCGGCATGCAGCCAAAATGGAGGCACTGGCCGCCGATACCGCCTTTCTCGATAAGAGTAACTTCCTTTCCGGCATGTGCCAGACGCATCGATGCGAGCCGCCCTGCCGGCCCCCCGCCAAGGATGACGATCATAGGGGCCGCCCCCGAAACCGGGGATCCGGCCCACGGGCTGCTCCCGCGTCAATCCCCTTCAGCCTGAAAAAAAAAGATAGCGGAATGTTCTCTTTCCCGCCCGGGCACGGCAAATGAACAATCATCGGGACTTAGAATACTTCAACGCCTTCATCCATCGGCTCTGAAAGCAGTTCACCGGTGAATGCGTTCACTTCCACGATCTTCCTGCCCCGGATCTGCCAGACCGGGATGTAGACCTGCCTGGTGTCGACCGCGATGTTCTTCCGGTCGGGTTTTAAGACCTTCTCCTCGTAAAAGATGGCATCGCCCTTCTCCTGTTTGATCCTTACTTTCTGGGTGAGCCGGTCGATCAGTTCGCTTGTGATACGCTCGGTGGCTTCGTCTTTCCTGATATGCGGGTCACATACTTCAGCGCCACCGGGGATCTCCGTGTCTTCCACCTCCTTCCCGTCGAGTTCGATCCGGATGCCGTTGATGGCATTGATGGCTCCCCAGCCTTCGGCATCAAAGGGAATCCGGCGGTCCTTGTACACCTGCTCACCGGAACTTGTATAATGGAAGAGGAAATAGGGCATGAACCGGAGCCGGGCGGTACCCTGCACACCCCCGGTTCGGATGGCAACCTGCTCGGAAATTTTTACCGGGAAGTGGGGGAGGGAGATGCCGGAGGGCTCCTCAATCTTCCGCTCGGGAGCAGCAGTAACCGTTGCCTTCCGGCTCTTTGCCTGATTGAGGTCGAGGGCAAGCTCGCGACTGACGATGTCGGCAAGCACCGCCTCTCCGGTATACTGTACAAACTCATCGACACCCCACTGGATGCAGTTCTCCGTTGCAATATCCTTATCGAGGGTGAATAAGAGTTTCTTGCAGTTCATTTCCTGGTCGTCAATCATGAGACTGTAATTGGTCTTGTCGAACTGACCTATCAGGGCCCGGTCGTTTGAGCAGAGCACAAGAAGGCATACGCCGTCGCGTACTGCTGAAAGGTCGAGAGGTTCGTCAACCTCTTCAACCTCAAAACGAGCCGCTTCAAGAATGAGTCTCATTGCATTCTTGGCTTTTTCCCGCATATCTTGTTCCATCATAAATACATTGCCTTGGTCTTATAGAACAATTTTTCTATTGCGCTGTCAGAGAATTATCTATAATGGCGCTCCCGCTCAAGTTCTTCAACCACGTTATCGAAGATTACGCCATGCGGGTTACGTTCGATCCGTCTGCCGGCGAGGGTACCATCGTTTTCAACCTGTCCTTAGTAAAAAATGAGGATCTGGAATATGCCATCTCCATTTTAAAAGACGCGTTCCGGAGCGGGGTTTCCGTCAGCGGACTCGTCCGTTTCATCCCGTCTGGAGTGAAGCTTGATGACTTCGTGATCCCTGCCGGCTGCACCGGGATCTGCACGATGTGCAGCATCACGTTTGACAGCCTCCTGATCCGGCGGGGAATTCCGATCAACCCGATTGGAGGCGGGATTGTGGAGATCGAGGACCGGGCACCGGTCAGGTTCACCCACATGATCCTCTATGAACACACCACCGTTGATCCTCTCGAGGTGCTCATGAGCCAGAAGACCACCTCGGTGATGCGTGTCATGCGAAAAGGGAGTGGAAACATCCTTGCGAATATCCGGGAGTTTCACATGGAAGCCGAACCGCTTGTTGAAATGGTTCTCGATGAACTGACCAGCAGCAGTTATTCCGGGATCCTCGAAGTGGGGATGCCCAACACCCCCCTTCTGGGTGTCCCGGTCAGCCCGCAATATATTTCAATCGCTGCAATCGGTGGGACAAACCCGATGGCGGCGATACGGGAATCCGGCCGCTTTGTGCAGGCACGGGCCATGAAAGGGCTCATGGATATCCGGGAAATGGTCGATATTCGCACGTTCTGATCCGTTAAGCCTTTCTTACCCAATCGACTATCAGGCCATAATAGCGCATAAAAAAGCGGACGAAGCCTTCGGATTCCGAGAAGAGGGCGACGGCATCCTCTTCTGCTGAACCTACGATGACCATGACTTTTTTATTGTCGATGATACAGACTCCTCCGGCCAGCATATCCCCGCACCCCTCGAGTTCTTTTGGTAAAACTGAGGGTTTTTTCAGGTACAGGTTCATGGTCGCGGGCACCGGTCCCTCCCATGAAGGTGTAATGATCTCGACACTGACCTGGTCTGCGCATTGTTTCAGGAGGTCTTTGATCTCCTCTGAAAATACCCGTGAATGGGCGATGATCCGGATATCGGTTGTCGCATGGGTGATGAGTTCTGCCAGCCGCTTGCGGATGCCCGCGATGCCGTAGATATTCCAGATCAGTTCCCCGCTTCCCTCTTCTGCTGCAATCCTTTCCCGGTGTATCAGCGTGAGGCTTTCAAGTGCCTGCTGGGCATTCTTACCGATCCGTGCGGTCAGTTTATCGATCGCGTCGGCGGGAGGGATGGCAGCAAACCGCTTTGGTGCTGACTGGGACACTGATACAAGGTCCTTATCCCGGAGCTGGTCCAGGACCGGGTATACCGATGCGCGCGGGACGCCCGATAACTCGTGGATCTCGCTTGCCGTGGCACTGGTCACTTTCAGGAGTGCAATATATACCAGCGCCTCGTATTTGGTCATACCCAGTGATTTGAGCCATCCGACAAGCTGGGGTGGATTATCCGAAGGCCTTGTCATTGATACATCCCTTTATATCCCGCAATATTAAATGTTGTTATAGCAACAACAACAGGTGATCACTGATGAATTATCGCAGAATATCTCTTGTGCTCCTGGTATGCCTGCTGGGCTGCACCCTGCCGGTCATGGGCGTGACCACGTATTTTGGCGGGAGTCCGCAGATGTCGGCAGTTATATCCGGGACCAATGAGTTCACCCCGGGGGAGGACGCGGTCATCACCGTTGTCATTCAGAACCGCGGGGTTAATAGCATGAAAACAGACTGGGTTGGCGGAAACACCGCAACACCCGTTACAACCCGCCCGGATCTCTCTCGGGATAATTACGATAATAATTACGCGGCCTGGCAGGGCAGCGGGACGATTGCACGGGATGATGTTCCGACAACCGCAAAGATGGTGACGGTGAGCTTAGCGTCCGGTAATGCCCCGGTCATCGTGAAATCCGATCCCCAGAATATCGGGGACATCGCCTCAGCGGGTTCAAAGACGGTTACGATCGTCACCAAGATAACGAACGAGGCCCGGGTGGGTGAATACCAGCTCCCCCTTACCATCGGGTACACGTACCTCAAGGATGCTGACCAGGTGGCAGCAGATGTACTCCAGAGCAATTTCGTTACCACCACAGAGATGGTCCCGCTCACCGTGCGGATCAAACCTGAAGTGCAGATTGAGGTAGTCGACGTTTCTGCAGAGAACCTGAGTGTCGGTACCGGGGGTTTTGTCACCCTGACCATCAAGAACCTCGGGTTCGAGGACGGGAAGAAGGCGACGGTCCAGCTCCTGCGGAACGCAAACAGCCCCATTATCCCCACCGACAGCAGCGTCTTTATCGGGGACTTCCCGCAAAACGGGGTTGTCACCTGCCGGTATAAGGTGGGGATCTCCACAGAAGCCGGCAAACAGACTTACCCGGTCGATGTTGCTGTCACCTATGAGAACCGGCAAGGGGAGGTAGTAACCTCAGGGCTTGAGACAATTGGTATTCCCGTAGGGGGAAAGGTCATCTTTGCCGTGGTCTCGGGACCCGCGGAAATATCTCCGGGGTCTGATGCGACGATCACTGTTCAGTACCAGAACACCGGCGAGATCCCCGTTTATGCTGCACAGTCCCGGATCTCGGCAGTCAGCCCCTTCTCGAGCACCGATAATACCGCCTATCTCGGGGATTTACAACCAGGCGAGACTGCGACTGCCCGCTACATGATGGCAGCTGCGGGAGATGCAGCGGTTAAGGAGTATACTCTTGATACCGAGGTCCGGTACCGCGATGCGCTGGATAACAGCCAGGTTTCCGACTCCTTTAAGGTGCCGGTCACGGTTGTGGAGACACCCGCAGCGGGGATCTCGGGCCTCCTGCCGGTTCTTCTCGTTGTGGTCCTGGTTGCATTCGTCGCCGGGTATTATTTACTTGTAATGCGAAAGAAGAAGTGATGTTAGGGTGGGACGGGGAGCTGCCTCCCCCTGCGGTACGGACCTTTGCCGATATGCGGCCGGTCCTTGCCAATACTTCGTGTGCCGGTGACGGCACCCTCTATTTTATGTATCGCGACCTGGCAAAGTCCGACGCGGACTGGCGCTGGCTGCATGCCCACAAGCTCCGGTATGACCTGACGGTTATTCCTCCCCGCAACCTTTGCGGGGAATGGGTCAAGACCAAGGGCCATTACCACCCGGACACTACCAAAGGCACGGGATACCCGGAGATCTACGAGGTGCTTGAGGGCAGGGCACATTACCTCCTCCAGACCCGGGCGCTCGATGATATCGTGCTGATCGCGGCACAGGCCGGCGATCTGGTCATCATCCCTCCGGGATACGGGCATATCACCATCAATCCTTCACCCGACCGGACGCTCACGATGGCCAATATCGTCTCGACCGCGTTCGAGAGTGAATATGCTGAATACGAGCGGCTTCACGGGGCGGCATATTACGAATTGACCTCAGGGGAGTTTGTCAGGAACCGGCATTACCCGGTCATGCCCCCCGTCCGTCATGTAACGCCACGGTCCGGGCGGGGCGATCGCCGGATTGTCCGGGGTCCCCTGTACAGCCTGATCGGCAACGAGAAGGCGCTCTCGTTCCTTAACCGCCCCGAAGAGTACTCTGAGATCTTCAGAGTACTCCTAAAAGACTAGGGGCCGCCTGCCGCTTGTGCCCGCTCTTTTTTACATGCGCGAGCACCTTTGTTTCAGCAGGAGTCCGGGCCTCCCACCCCTGCCCTTCAAGAGCCCTGAGTGACGCATCGATCTCGGGATAGGTGAGGCCGATCTCTGCTTCGTCGCTCTGCCCTTCCCAGAGCCCGGCAGATGGTGTTTTCTTGAGTATCTGTTCGGGGATCCCGAGTTCCCGTGCAACCACGTAAACGTCGGTCTTGTACAGGTGGAGAATGGGCTGGAGATCGGCGGCGTTGTCCCCGTACTTTGTGCAGTACCCGAGCAGGTACTCGCTTTTGTTTGAAGTGCCGCAAACGAGCCGGTTTTCCCGGTTGGCATAATAGTAGAGCACCGCCATGCGGGTGCGGGCCATCAGGTTGCCGAGCAGGTACGGCGTCTCGACAAAACCGGGCATCGAACGGTAGCCTTCAAGAACCGGACTGATGCTGACGACCTCGTGGTTCATACCCAGCTGGCGGCAGAGCGCTGCGACGTCCTCCCCGTCTGCCGGGTTGCTGACCGTGGTGGGGAGGAAGAGGCCAACGACATTGGCCGGCCCGACCGCCCGGCAGCAGAACGCTGCGGCAACTGCCGAGTCAATCCCCCCGCTTAATCCAATAACGATCCCTTTGCTGCCCATGTTCCAGTACGCGTACCGGATCATCTGTTCCACCCGGCCCATCCTGCACCCGAGTTCGTCGTCCATAGTTGTCTCTGCTTTAGTGTTGATGGATGAACTTTTTTATATTGTTCGGTATCCCCGGTTCCGCGTACTCCTCGTCCGTATTGTCCCCATGTTTTTACTTGGGGGATCTCTTGTCGTCTGCCCGGTGTAGTGCGGCAAGCGCTTCACAGAGGTTCAGGACAGCGTAGGGTGCTGCGGGGTGGCGCCGGGAATAATCGGTCAGCATGGCTTTCACATCCGTAGACAGGGGGTCGGTCTCCTGCGGGAGAACCCCCGTATCGCCACCAAGCCCAAAAATTTGGGAATACTGGTCAATCTCCCTGGCCGGGATGTGGGAGAAGGGGGTGATCTCCTGAATGCGGTCCTGGATGTGGGATGCATCGGGAAAACATGCCTCAGCTTCCCCCCGGAGAATGCCGGTCAGGGCCGATGCTGCCGCATCTTCAAGCGGGGTGGCACGAGCGAGTCGGGTAACGCCGGCTTCGTGTGCCCGCTTGCTGAGCCCGGGCAGATCTTCTGTTAAGGGTATTTCCGACACCCGGATATCCTTCCGGTTGCCGGTCAGTTTTCTCAAAAAGAAGAGCAGGGCATTTCCTGCGGGATCCCCCCGGGCTACAACCCCGATGTGGTCATATGGGCGCATCCACTGGTTGATCCGGATTGCCCTTCTCGCCTTTGCTTCAACATCGGCAATAAAGTGATCGCGGCAGAGGTGCTGGCCGGAGTACGGCTGGAAGACGATCGCTTCGTTTTTGCACTTGCTGCACTGCATATGCCTGATCGATCAATTCTGGATGATGAGAGATGTTTAAGGTTCTGTCCGTATGCAGCGAAGATGCGATTTTATAGTCTGCCACATAACAACTCTAACGAGTATGGGCGTTGCAGCGGAGCAGATTCGTTCCCTTCACAAGTATGAAAAGACGATCCTCCTTGCTCTTGAACGGGGGATGAAGCGGTACGCGTGGGTGCCGCTTGAACAGCTCAGGACCACGACAAACCTTGCGGAATCCGAGATCACCTACCGGCTCTCCCGGCTCATTGCGTGGGGAATGGTCCGCTTTAACCCGGTTCCCTATGACGGGTACGCGCTCGTCTTCGGTGGCTATGACGCGCTTGCCCTTGCAACGCTTACCCACAAAGGAACAATCTCTGCCCTTGGCTCCCAGATCGGGGAAGGCAAGGAGTCGGTGGTTCATGATGCCCTCGGTCTTGGGCCGGTTGCCATCAAGTTCCACCGTGTCGGGGGGCGATCGTTCTCTTCAGCCCGGCTCAACCGCGATTACATGCCTGAGGAAGGGCACTGCCCGTGGCTCATCGCGTCCCGGAAATCCGCAGAGCGGGAGTACGAAGCCCTGAAAGCCCTCCATCCGAAGGTGAGTGTCCCCCTCCCCATCGACCAGAACCGGCATACGGTCGTGATGGCGCTCATCAACGGCCAGAACCTGAACCGCTGCCGTCTTGAGGCACCAAAGGAGATCCTTGAAGAGGTCCTTGAAAACACCCGCCTGGCATACAAGGCGGGGGTCATCCATGCCGATCTCTCCGAATACAATATTCTTGTCGAGGATGGCAGGGTTGTCCTCATCGACTGGCCGCAGTGGATCGCAACCGACCACCCCAATGCCGGGGCCATCGTCGGGCGGGATGTTGACAATATCCTCGCCTACTTTTTGCGGAAATACCAGCTGGACTTTCCCCGCGAGGATGCGGTGCAATGGGTGATAGGCTGAAGGTTTTTGGCATCGACATCATCAAAGGCTCGGTCCGGTCCCGCTCCCGAAGGCCGATGTATGCGCTCGTCCGCATGGAAGGTCCGCAAATAACGAGCGAGACCGATGTCTCGTTCTTCCGCCTCTTCCGCCTGCTCCGGGATGAGCAGCCGGATATCCTTGCCGTGGACAGCCTGCAGGAGATAGCCTGCGACCAGCACGAACTCTTCTTTTTTTTACAGGGTCTTCCCCCGAAAACCCGGCTCGTTCAGGTGACCGGCGGGGAGAAGAAAGAGACGCTTGGCAAGGTTGCCGCCCGCTTCAATATCCGCTTCAACCGCTTTGACCCGTTTGCGGAAGCCCGGACCACGGCGCAGGTTGCAACGCTGGGTGCCGGGGCCGAGGTCATTGCGTTCGAGAACGAGAGCGAGATCGTGGTCAGCCGTCACCGTTCCCCGGGCAAGGGGGGGTGGAGCCAGAACCGGTACGTGCGGAAGATGCACGGGGCAGTCCAGCTCAAAGGCCGGGAGATTGAGATGGCGCTCGTTGCGGCAGGGCTGCGGTACGAGAAGAAGGAGACAAAAGCGTTTGGCGGGTGCAGCCGGGTCGCGTTCCGGGTCTTTGCCACCCGGGACCAGGTACCGGTCTCAACCTATCGCGGGGCTGATGTGCAGGTCCGGATCAATGGCAAACGGCTGGAACGGATCCGGTTCCGCCCGCTCTCGGGGAAACCCCGCTACCTGATTGTCGGCATTGACCCGGGAACAACGACCGCCTTTGCCGCGCTCGATCTCGATGGCAACCTCCTCTACCTTAAGAGTTCCCGGCAGATGACCATGTCCGACGTGATCGAGGCGCTCTACAAGGTTGGAAAACCCTTAGTCATCGCGTCCGATGTGCAGGAGATGCCGTTCTCGGTCGAGAAGATCCGGCGGTCGTTCTCGGCCATTGCCTATACGCCAAAACAGGACGTGAGCGTTGAGACGAAAGTGGAACTGACCAGCCCGTTCGAATATGCAAATGACCATGAGCGCGACGCCCTCTCGGCAGCGCTCGATGCCTTCCGCCATTACCGGCACAGGTTCCAGAACCTAATGAAACGGATCCCGGCCGGGCTCGATCTCGACGAGGTGCGGGCCCGGGTAATCCGGGGCCAGAGCCTCGAGCAGGTGATCGGGGATATGCGGGTGCCGGTACACGCGCCCGAGTCTCCGGAATCGACACCCGTCATCACTGACAGGAAAACGGACGAGCGGGTTCGCCTGCTGGACGGTATGGTCAAACGCCTGCGCACCTATGTTGCGGAACTCGAAGAAGAGGTGAAAGCAAGGGACTATGAGATCCGCCGCCTCCAGTCCCGCATCCGGAAGTTCGGTACCAGCCGCGATGCAGAGCTTGCAAAGGATACCGAGATCGCCAAGCGGGATGCAATCATCGACGGGCAGAAGAAACGGCTCCGGAAAGAGGAGCGGCACAACAGGAATCTCGTGAAGCGGATCGCCCGGATCAAGAAATTTGCCGAGCTCTCGATGGATGGCGAGGTCATCCCGCTCAAGGTGATGGAATCGTTGACCCGGGACGGGCTCCGGAATCTTGATGAGGATACCGGGATTGAAGAGGGAGATATCGTCTTTGTCTCCCGCACAGACGGGTGGGGGAGGAGTATTATCCGCGACCTCTCTGATATCAGGGTGCGGGCGGTGATCGTCGGAGAAGGAAAACTTCGCGAGGGCGATGAGCAGCTCATCCCCGCGTTTGCGGAGGCAAACATCCCGCTTCTCTCTTCAGCGGAGACTGGATCGCAGGTCAGGGGAAAACAGGGGTTGTGTGCAAAAGACCTGCTGGATGCCGCGCTCTCGCGCTGGCAGCAGGGGCAGGATCAGCGGGAGCGGGAGAAGAAGAGCAAGATGATCGAGCACATATTCAAGGAGTACAAGAGCGAACGCGGTAAGGTGGTGAAGAAGGGTGGATGACCGTGAGCTCTTGAAAAAAGTGATGGGAATCGTTGGTAAGGAAAAGTGCCTTGACGACTGTGCAGAATTTTCCTGCGGTGCGCAGGTTATGGTTGCAACCACCGATATGCTCCACCGCTCCACGGATTTCGTCCCCGGTATGACTGACTGGCAGGCCGGCTGGATGAGCGCCGCAGTCACGCTCTCCGATATCGCGAGCATGGGGGCGGCTCCGAAGTTTCTGCTCATTGCTGTCGGGCTCGATGACTGGAAGAGCCTTGAAGGGGTGATGCAGGGAGCAAAAGACTGCTGCACGCAGTTCGGGGCGGAGATCATTGGCGGGGATATCGACCATCACGCGGAACTCACGGTCGTGACGACCGGTCTCGGGCTGGTAGACCGGCGGGATATCATCAGAAGGGCCGGTGTCTGGCCCGGCGATCTGGTCTGTGTCACCGGGATCCCCGGCCAGGCACAGGCATGGCTTGACGGGTATCCCCAGTTCGAGAAGTTCCTTTTTGAGCCTCAGCCCCGGGTGACGGAGGGGATAGCTCTTGGAAAAGCCGGTGTGAGTGCGATGATGGATGACAGTGACGGGATTGCCCTCTCCCTGTACGATCTGATGAGCGTTAACGACTGGGGCTTTGCGATCGATTCGGCAAAACTCCCGCTTCCGGCCGGTATTCCGGCAGAGCACGCCCGCGAGCTTGCCCTGTACGGCGGCGGGGATTATGAGCTGATATTCACCATTGCACCCGACCGGTTCCCGGTTGAGGGTGTTGAGGCGACTGTCATCGGCACGGTCATCGAGAAGAAGGTTGTGACCGTGGATGGCGTGCCCTTAGAGAAGCGGGGCTACCAGCACCGATGGGAATAACCGAATCCATCCTCCCTTAACCCCGCTCTCTTAAATGGGAGGAATGAAAGACATTTTTATCACGAGCAGCCTGGAAGGGACAATCATGGAGCCACTTGAGAACCGGATCGCGCGACTGACAACGGAGCAGCAGAAGGAAGTTATGGACTTTGTCGATTTTCTTTTGGTGAAGAACACGTTAAAGCAGGGCCCGGCAAATCCCATCCCCGCTCCAATACGGGGAACTTCTCCTCCTGTGCTGGTTTCGGACATCCCCTGTACTCAATCGAGGGACTGCCCTGTGGAACCCGACTCGTGGTCCCTTAACAATCCTCACTCTTGTGCTCCGCACGGGGAACCAACACCTCCCGTCATCCACGAGATCGGGGGTGGAAGCGATGATACCATCACCCGCGAGTATCTGGATTACGGCTCGTTTACCATGGTGGCCCCTCCAGAAAAAGAAATGCAAAGAAAAGGCAGACCGCAGGTTATTGCACGGGAAGGGAAGGAGAATACCCGGCATATCCTTGAGTGGGTTGAGTAAAAAAAAATCCACACGTTTTCGTACGTTTCCTAGTACTGCCGGTACGGGAGCAGTTTATCCACGACACTCCTCTCTTCCCCTGAGTGGAGGATGACAATTACCTGGATGCGATCCGTTCCCCGCGTTCCCTGCAGCTGCACCGTTGACAACCGCTGGTTGAGGTTGAGCCGCCCCTCAGTAACTGTGCCGTCGGAACGGGTCAGAACCACCCGGTTGTCCCTGACGAGCCCGGTCCCCGGGCCGCCATTGAACTGGATGTTGACCAGAGCTTTTGAGGAGTCCTTGCTCACATCGAAATACAATTCGGTGTTCTTTTCCATTGTCCGGGTTGGTACAATGGTCAGAATCACGGTATCCACACGTGCCTCGGAACTACGGTAATAGTCCGTTTCTGACATGCCGCCATAATCCGGCCGCACGGGTAAGGGGTTACTGGTATTGGGCAGCAGTTCCTGTTGCGGCGGGAATACCAGAACCGCGATGATCAGCAGGGCAACAACAATGCCTGCACCGATGAGCATCCAGGACGAAAATCCTGCAACACGGGCAGGAACCGGATTGGATTTTTTGGGCGTTTTTTCCGGCACGGTTTCCGAAACCTCTTTCTTTTTGGGGGCTGAAGGGGGCAAAACCGGCACCGGTTGAGTCGGCGCGGGAGTATTGGTTGCGCGGGTGTCTTCTGGTGGCGGGGGCGTTTCTTCAGTTGCAGGCATGCGGTTAAAAACCGGTGCACCACAGGTTTCGCAGAATTTTATCCCGGGGGAAAGGGGTGCCTGGCATGCGGGACAACTGGCAGTACGGAGATCCGGCCCCCCCACCATATGCCCATCCCCCCCTGCCTTTCGTTCAGCTGTGGCATGGGCCAGACATGCTACCGGCGATGTGTCCGTACCGATGATACAGTCAATCGTCTTTACCAGGAGTTCGATATGACTCTCGATCGGGGGTGTAACAGCATCGAGCCAGTGCGGGACGCTGATGAGGTACTCCATGGATTTGGATGGCTCCACGTCCTCGATGCGGAAGGGAATGATGATCCGGCTCTTGTTCACCGCATTGGTCAGTTCCCGCATGACATGCGGTGATTTGTTTGCATAAGAGGAGAAGATGACAACAACAACTTTTCCCCCCTCAATGCCTTCGATGATTGCTTCAGGAAAATTTTTGCCGGGAGGGATATCCCGGGGCGCAATCCAGCAGCGAATCGCGTGCGCCTCAAGTTTTGCGCAGACCGCATCGGCAATAGGTTTGTCTTCCTGGGCGTAGCTTATGAAGACATCGTGGTGGTCCTGTTTTCTCTCCGGCTGCCCTTCTGACATATCTCTGTCCCGGCCGATGACGTTGTATTGCCGTCAGCTATCGGTTGGTAGTGTGGGTTATGAGATTATTAGTATTTGCCCTGTTCCAGACGGATGATCTTCAGGTACACCTTTGCGAGGATAGCAGGAAGGGCACGGACCGCATTCCGGTCCTTCTCACGCTCCACTTCGGGAAGTTGATCCCACGGGATAATGCAGTTGTGGATCTTCTGCTGGTCATCGCGGACCCTTCCGTAGACCCATCCTTTTTTCAATCGTTCCGCCATCCATTGCTCGTGCTCCCGCTCCGACAAGAATTCAACCTCGCTTTCAGTGAATGCAAAGAGTGGCTCCCGGCTGTCTGTCGAGAGGGCAATCGAGCAGTTGATCGTATGGAAGGCTCTCCAGATATCCTCAACCTGCCGGAGATTAGACTCTTTGAGCCTCCGGGGAAGTTCGTCCCAAGGGCGCATTGAAAGATTCGTTTCCGGTGTTTCACCCGCCTTTTTCTGCAACGCGATATATTCTTCATGGATTGCCCGGGCAACCAGTTCATGGGTCCCGGCAGCACCGATGTCGTAATATTTCCGGATGATATTCCGGACTTTCTCTGAATCGATCCACCCCCGGTCGATCTGGGTGATGAGGTCGTCTATCTCCCGCGCCCGTGCCTGGATCTTTTCTGCGATCTCTCTCTCCTCAAGAAGATCACACAGCCCGACGATGGCAGTGAGCGGGTTGCGCAGGTGGTCGCCCAAAATGGCGAACTGTTCGATGTTCTTCTCGATCTGGGAAAATGCAGTTTTTTTGAGCTCTTCCATCTCGATCGTATCGGTAATATCAAGGCCGTACAGGTAGATAACGCAGGTATCCAGAGCGGGATCCTTATGCCGGAGCACGGTGTACCGGATCACTTTTCTCTCGCCATCGATCCCCTGCACCGGGTGGATGATGCCGGATCGCAATTGCCCGGTCCCGATCACATCGCGGATGTCATCCATCACCCTTTCGGAATCCGCGGGAAAGAGATGCCGGATATTCCATTGTGTGCCCCCGGGAGCCTGCCCTCCCATGAATTCATTGAATGCCCGGTTCGACCACTCAACGATCCCTTCAGGTTTCAGGATAAGTACCCATTCGGATACTCCGTCAAGGGCATCGGTGGATGGTCCGGTAGTGCCGGTTGGCTGTTTTATCATTTTCTCCCCCATGCTTCGTTGTGGATAGTATCCGCAAGCTATTATCTAATAATATCTGTTGCCGTAGGGGGTGTGCAACACTACCACGATTTCGATAAAACCCTTCGGGCCCAAAAAAAAGGATGCCGGGAAAGGAAGAAGATACGCGAAAAGGAAATGGACAAAGGCGTGGATTTGAACCCGTCAAATCGCGAAGGCTCCGCCCTCGCACCCGTCACGACCTCACGGTCCTGGAAGAAGGTAACAGAAAAGGAAATGGACTCGACGGGATTTGAACCCGTGGCCTTCACGTTGCAAACGTGACGATCTACCCCTGATCTACGAGCCCTTGTGCCAATGCACTTGCGGCATACTATTTTTCAGCGGATTCCATATAGTTGTTGCTGTCCGGCTGGAGAAAAATTCGTGATCCTGGATCGATCCTGCTCTAAAAAACCCGGCAGGAAGGGATCATTCCTTTCCGTCTTTTACCTCTTTTTTGACCTTGTTGAGCTGGGTAAAGATGGTGGTGACCGCTGCAATGGATGCCGTGATAACGCCAATGATGGCAACAATGACCCCCGGGTTTTCCAGGGGCCCTGTTGTCGCGGCAGGAGTGGTTGCTGCCACCGTGACCACCGGGACGATAACAGGGGCTGCGGTTGATGGAGTAGAGATCTGGTTCAGCGGCTGGAGGGTTCCAAAGGCGTGATTGCTCTGGCCCGGGACAACATAGATGGTCCCTTCATAATCATAGTACCCGCTCTGGGTCAGTCGCAGGATGTGATTTCCCTGCGAAATGCCGGTCAGATTCCCCGGTGTGGTTCCGTGGTAGATACCATCGATGAGGATGTTTGCACCCGTAGGAGACGAGTAGATCATCATGCTGCCAGTGTCTGCGAGGGGGGCAGGAGTGGTTGCTGTGATTATTGGGGTGGGAGTCACCGGAACCGTAGTGATGGCAGGGGACTGGGTTGCCGGACTTGCCAGGAGGGTTCGGATGAGCCGTGCGTTGATGATGTCTGCTTCAGTGGCGTTGAGATACGGCTGGTTGGTGGTCATCGCCCACTCAACGACATACCCGCTGCCATACGGGGCGTAGACCAGCGCCGGGTCCCCGGTGTCGTAGGAAAGCAGGGTGACCGACCCGGCTTTTGCTATCGTGTTGAGCCGTTCTGAGAGCGGGTTGGTATTGGAATACTGCGTTCGGAGCCCGGCGAAAAGGTACCCTGACAATGCCGCGTCAGGGTCGGTAATATTCAGGAACTGCCCGTCAGGTACCGGACCGGCATTCTCTGCCGGGAGGCTGGCATTGAACTTCCGGTACTGCTTGTTGGTCACAATCAGGATCTTTCCGGCAGCGACCCCGGCCTCGATCTGCGATGCTGTATCGGCACTAAAGGAGTCATCGCCTCCCATGAATATGACGTTGACCGAAGGATCGGTATATCGTGCAATGTCCCGGTCAAGATCTGTTCCGGAGGATCCGTCAAGGGACCATGCCACAAAAAAATCATCGCGGTGAAGCTCCGGATCAAATCCTGCAGTATCGCCATAAATGGCAATGGTGATGGCAGAAACCGGCAGGGTAATGATGAGGGCGGCAATGAGAATAATAAAAATGATACGGCAGGTTTTTGGGTATTCCGGCATCATTGAACGAATGGACCCGGCGGGATTTGAACCCGCGGCCTCTACGTTGCGAACGTAGCGATCTACCCCTGATCTACGAGCCCGCTACTGGTCTGGATTATACGTTTTGAGCGGATTGAATATAGTTGTTGGTGTCCGCAACCGTCGCAAAAAAGGGTTAAAGAATAATTTCGATATCGAGCTTCTCTGCAAGTTCCTTGTACCGGTTCCGGATGGTTACTTCTGTAACCCCGGCAACTTCTGCAACTTCACGCTGGGTGCGCCGCTCGCCACCGAGAATGGAAGAGATGTAGATAGCTGCTGCCGCGACACCGGTGGGACCCCGCCCGCTTGTCAGTTCGCGCTCGCCGGCCTGACGGAGGATCTCGACTGCACGGCTCTGGACTTCTCCTTTGAGGGTGAGGCCGGAGCAGAACCGGGGCACGTAGTCGATCGGGGAGGTAGGGAGGAGCTTTAACCCGAGTTCGCGGGAGATGAACCGGTAGGTCCTGCCGATCTCTTTTCTGGAGACCCGGGAGACTTCTGCGATCTCATCGAGCGTCCGGGGCACGCTGCACTGGCGGCAGGCTGCATAGAGGGCTGCTGCCGCAACTCCTTCAATACTCCGGCCACGGATCAGGTTCTTGTCAACCGCATCACGGTATACGACTGCCGCGGTCTCACGCACGTTCCGCGGGAGACCCAGTGCCGAGGCCATCCGGTCCAGTTCCGAGAGTGCGAATGCAAGGTTGCGTTCGGTGGCGTTGCTGACACGGATCCGGCGCTGCCACTTGCGGAGGCGATAGAGCTGGGCACGGTTCTTTGAAGAGATTGCCCTGCCGTACGAGTCCCGGTTGCGCCAGTCGATCATGGTCGAGAGACCCTTATCATGGATCGTGAACGTCATCGGGGCTCCGACTCTTGACCGCTTCATCCGCTGGTCGTGGTCGAAAGCACGCCATTCGGGGCCGCGGTCGATGAAATCATCATCGATGACAAGCCCGCAGCTCTGGCAGACGAGTTCTGCCCGCTCGTAGTCATGGACAAGTTGCCGTCCACCACACTCGGGACAGACCGTCTCGGTGTGGTTCTCGGCTTTCTTCTCCTGCTCTTTTTGTTTTGTCCGGGTCTTGAGCGCTTCCCGCTCGGACTGGAGGACTTTTAATCTCTCTACTTCCTGCATCCACAATCACCTGGTAGCTGAAAAATTTTTACATCCCGCGCTTTTTTTATCTGGCAAAGAGTTTCTCGTTGGGCTGGACAGTGCATTTTTCCCGGCAAAGGACAGCGGCATAGGGCGCTTTCACATTTCCAAAGAGGTCAAGTATCTTTCCGACCGGTTTCATCCTCCGGTCTGTAACCTCGCTGTACAATGCAGGAAGCTGGGCGGCATCGCACTGGATGATGAGCATCCGGTCGCCAACGGTGCTCATCGCTCGACCAACAACTTTCACACAGAACCTCGGGTCTCCAATGATGGTACTAAAATTTTTTAGTAATCTATATATGTGTGCGGTTTCGCTATTTAAACGTTGCGTGAAAGTATAAATAGAATTTTTATGCACTGAGGAAACGGTCGATATTTAAAGATAGAACCTCTTTACACTCCGCATCGGTCAATCCGGCCCCTTTGGCTACGATAAATTTCGCGCGTTTGTCCGGAATATCGTGAGGTGCGTGCGCGTCTGAATCCACAACAAGCCGGCAGCCGGCTTCGCGGGCAGTGCGGGCAACATGGCCGTTGGTGCGGTTATGCCCGCTGCGGGAGGTTATCTCAAGGGCGATCCCGTTCTCTGCGGCGAGCTTTGCATCCTTGAGCGTGATGAGCCCCGGGTGGGCGAGCACGTTCACGTACTTGCAGGAACAGGCTGCATGGTTTGTTCCTGCCGCGACAGGCTCAACCGGTGTCTCACCATGGACAACCACGATATCCGCACCCTGTTTTTTTACCATTTTTGCCACGGCTTCGATCTGCGTTGGCGGAACATGGGTGATTTCGACACCGCAGAGAAGCCGCACCCCATACAATTCTGCTGATTCCCGGACGAGTCTGAGAGATGCGAGGATGGATCCTGCATTGGAGAGATCCACATGATCGGTGACTCCAACGGTAGTATACCCGGCGACAGCCATCCGCCGGATCAGTTCTGTGGGGAGCATCTCCCCATCGGAAAGAATAGAATGGGTGTGGAGATCGTACATGCCACTCACTTCCTCACCTCCAGTTTCTGGGCTACCTTCTTCATAAGGGCTGATTTACTCTCGTGCCATTCGGCAACCACGCGACCTTCGCGGCGTGCCCAGTGGGCCGGGTGGTGATGTTCTTCCACCCGGAAGGCAACCCCGGCCTTTTTTAAGGCGCGCTCAAGATCCGTGAGCACCGGCCCTTTCGTGCCGAGGCTGCGCGGGACCTTCCTCCCCTCAGCCCTTGTATATGCTGCGTTGAAGTAGCAGGGATACAGGATGCACTCGCCTTTTTCCATTGCAGGATCGTTTGTGGGTCAAGGTATAAACAGTGTACGCTCCTACTTTCTGAGCATGCATCACATCGACGTCCGGCTTGAGAAAGATATCTACGACGTCAACAATACTCTTGCTGACGAGAACGCGAAGCACCTGAAAGCGCACGGTGTGCGGGCTTTCGATCTGCTGGGTGCGATTGGTTCGGGTAAGACCGCGCTCATCGAGCGGCTCGTCCCGCTCCTTTTACAGAAAGGACTGAAAGCCGGTGCTATTGCCGGTGATGTGTACGGGGACGACGATTTCCGGCGGATTGTAGCCACGGGTATCCCCGCTTTCAACGCGAATACCGGAAAAGAGTGTCACCTTGATGCCCACCTGGTCGAACACGCGATCGACCACCTCCCGCTGGACGATATTGATGTTCTCTTCATCGAGAATGTCGGGAACATGGTCTGCCCGACAGACTTCCGGCTCGGTGCCGAAAAACGGATTGTTGTTGTCAGTTCCACCGAGGGTGACGATGTGGTCAACAAGCACCCGATGATGTTCCGGGACTGTACGATCGGGGTCATCAACAAGGTCGACCTTGCGCCGCTTGTTGGATCCGATCTGGATCGCATGGAAAAGGACATAGCCCGGTATAACCCGGGCATGCCGGTCTTCCGGACAAATCTTAAAACCGGCGATGGAGTTGCGGCGCTGCTCGATGCGATCCTTGCATAAAAAATTCCCTTTTTTCTCAGGAACAGGTAGTACTATAAATAACGCAGAAGTCAATATATAGAGCACCATCTTCGGGGCAAACGTTCCCGCAGAAATACCAAGTGAGAGTGACACCATGCAGTGGCAGGGAGAATCCGTACGGAAAGTAACCGGTGGCAGGCGCCGCCCGGCAGCAATGAAGCGCAGAACAGAGATCGGTCTCGCACCGGCAGACACCCATATCGGTGAGGACCGGTCGCGGATCATCCGCACGACCGGCGGTAACGAGAAGATTCGTGCGCTCCGCGCCAGCTTCGCGAACGTGACCAACCCCGCAAACGGCGAGACGAAAAAGGTCAGGATCGAGACCGTTGAGAAGAACACCGCAAACCCGAACTTTGTCCGGCGGAACCTGCTCACCAAGGGAGCAGTCATCAAGACCGAGCTCGGGCACGCAAAGATCACCAGCCGCCCCGGCCAGGACGGCATCATCAACGCGCTCTTACTCGAATAATCGCATCATACCCCCCAATCTTTTTTCATCAAAGAACTGCAAATGCAGATCTATGCGAAAGATCTATTACCGGTTTCCCCAGCGAGTGGATCTCTCGTTTGCGATGGGCATGCCGTTCAACGAGACAATAAAATATGTTGCGGGCCTGAATAACGAGGAATCAACCAAGACGACCGGAAAGGAGCTTGTCAAGGTAAAGACCCGGGTTGAAATTGCGCACGACCGCGCGACTTTTGGGGAGATTACACCCGAGGTTCTGCGCCCCGGTGTCATCTCTGAAGCGGTCGACTTCAGAATATCGGTTCTCGCCCTTGCCCTCCGCGGCGGGGGAAGGGTTCCGATTGCCAATGACATCTTCTACCTGCGTCTCACCGATCAGGTCTCGCGGACGGATATCGATATCGCCAAGGAAGGCCGCGGGGACGGTCTCGATGCGCTCGATATGAAAAATATCCTGTTGGGTGCCGGAACGTGACGTTCCGGATCACGGTTGCCGCACCGTTCAGGCACACCCGGAAGACCGGGATGCGCAAGAACGAGCTGGTCTATTATTATGCGCTTGACCGGAAATGGATGAGCACCGAGCAGGCAAATATGCTCCTGCGCCGGGCAGAAGAGGAGAAACTGATCCGGCAGGAGAACGGGATTTTTTCCCCGCTGTTTGATATCTCCGGAATTACTATTCCTATCGGCTTCAAACCAACGTCGGCTGTCTTCGAACAGCACGATCCCTCCGCGGAACTTATCGCCCGCATAGCAAAGGCAAAGAACCAGGACGAAACTGAGGTCGTGGCCGAGATGAACCGGATTATCCGTGACCGGTTTGACGGAAACCTCCTCCCTGTCGCGGCGCTGGTCCTGCTGGCAAAAAAAGAAGAGGTCTCTTTCGAAGACCTGCAGGACGGTCTCACAAGGTCTCTTGAGAAACCATAAGTGCCGTATTGTGCGGGAGCTTCGGCTTTTCGTGCAAATCATGCTGCCGAATGCCAAAACAGGCAGAAAGTATTTTTGGTCTATTATTTCAATATCTATCAGCGAAAAATTTAGGATGTGGATCAGATGAGACACGGACGAAGACGAAACGATCCATGGGATCAACCCTGGGTAATCATCGCGGCAGTTGTCGGTGTGATCGCGGTGATTGGGATTGCGGTATTTTTCTTTTTAGGCAGCGGAGATGCAACCGGAGCTCCTGCCGCAGGCAGCCCATCAGGAACGAATGGTGCAGGCAGTGGATCTTCAACCGTAGTCAGCGGGACCATCGATCCGTCTGCGATTAAAGAACTGCCGACCGTTACCGTGCCAATGGAAGGGGTATTTGTCAAGGTGAGTTACCTTGGCAGTTTCTCGGGACAGTACGGGATGGAAGGCGAACTCCTGAATGCCCGTGATTCGGGGGAACGCGTATACGAGATCGAGAACGCGAACGGGACGGTCTCTGCAATGTTCAAAAAGACTGACAGTTCCACAAAACCTCATGAACTGATGGTTGAGATCTGGAAGGATGGCAAAGTCCTCAAGTTCGATAAGAATACCTCTCCGAACGGTGAAGTCAGGGTCGACTACACACTCTGATCTTTTTCTTTTTTTTCTGATTGCCGCAGGCGCGAAAATCAGGTAATGAACGAATAAAAAAAGTATCGGATAATTATTACCGGGTCTTCTTCTTGGCTTCTTTCTTCTCACCCTCGACCTTCGGGAAGAGCTCATCGAGCGTCTTCTCTCCGTAGGCCGTCACCTGTGCATTGATCTGCACAAAGTCCTGGGTGATCTCGCTTGCGCGGACCGTCTTTCTCCGGCGCTCGCCGTCCATGACCGGGTTGAACCCGATTCCTCCGGCAAGGAGAAGTTTCCTTTTGCCCGCACCGGGGATGCCCTTCTTTGCCGTGGTTCCGGTCCGGTCAGAGGCCCCGGTAATCTTTAATTTGTAGCCGGAAAGCCCGAGGCTCCCTGCATCAACTTCATCTCCGATACTCTTGCCTACGATCGCCCCTGCTGCACCGCCACTGGCGTCAACATTGTAAGCGCGACCGGTCTTGGGGTCTGATACAACAACTTTAAACTCGACCATGCTGGTTGCTCCGTATTTTTTTTATCCAAGAAACCCGTACCCGGAATTTCTTTTCACGTCTCCGGCTGCCGGCAGATACGCCTACACATGAGAAGTACCCATTTTATTATACCGGTACGCTATTAAACCCTCGCGTCCGCGTGCGGGCGCCTTTTGACTACTTGCCCCAGAAGGGATCGGCTTTACGCCGCATCGTCGTGTACTCTTCGAGGATCTCCTTTGTGGAGGTATTGAGCGTCTTTATCATCTCGCGCTCGAGCACCTTCACGTGCCGCTCGGGAACGTCCACGTACATGTCATCCCCCACGCTCACCTGCCGCCCGACCGTTGCGCCCTCGATCGAGATCGCCACCTCCAGCCCGGCATCTGCCTCGCGGATCGTCTCCTGCCGGAGCTGCATGGTCTTTAAGTGCCCGACTTTCTTTCCGTCAAGGTGGATCAGGTTCACATCGCTGCGCAGTTTGCCGCCCAGCACCCGGACCCCGACAACCGCTGGGTTGCTCTGGCGGAAGACGCAGTCCGGCAGCAGCCGGATCTTTGCCGGCATCACGACGTGCTCAAACCGCTGCTTCTCCTGGAGGCGTTTCTGCTCGTCCCGCCATTCGACATACTGGTCGATGAGCTGGTAAATGACCCGGCCCTCGAAGACTTTCACCTGTTTGTACAGCGGATTTTTAATAATCTCGGCAGCATCCGGAAGGATGCCGGTGTTGAAGGAGAGGAGCACCCGGAACTGCGGGTTTTTTATCGTTTCAGTCTCGATAAGGTCGAGCCTGCTTACCGGGCCAACTTCTGCCCGCATCACCCCGATCTCTTTTCCCTCAAGTTCTTTGCAGAGAGCCTCAAGGGCACCAATGGTGTCGGCCTTGATCACGATACCCTCTTCTGCAAGGTTCACGTGGATCTCGGTCATCTCCTTTTTGATCCGCTCTTCAATCTCATCCCGGTTTCCACGAATGACAAAGAATGGAGAGCCGGCAATGACTCCTTCCAGGTTCGGGGCTGTCACCTTGATACCTGAAGCAGCCGCGACCGATTTAACCCGTTCGAACCGGTCCTCGATAAGGATCTCCTTCATGGGCCGGGGTTTTAAGAGTGACCGGACCTTTGTCACGATCACATCGCCCTGCGTTGCCACCGCGATCTCGTCGCCGATGGCGAGTGTGCCGTCGTACAGGATCACGTCAAGCGTTGTTCCAAGGCCCCGCTCCTCCTTCACCTCAAGGACGGTTCCTGCCCCGGGACCTTCGACTGCAAGCCGGAGTGCATCGCCCATATAGCGCTGGGCAAGCCCGATCATCACAAGAAGGAGGTCCGGGATTCCCTCCCCGGTGTGGGCGCTGATCGGCACGATGGCGAGGTTGCGCTGGAAGTCAGAGACCCGGTCGAAGCGGTCTGCCGAGAAGTCGAGCTCGGAGAGTCTTCCCACAATTTCGTAGGTTTTGTTCTCGATATCGCCTTTCACCCGCTCGTTCTGTTTTGCAAACGTTGAGAGAAACGACTCGTTCTCATTCACCCTCCAGCCATGGATGCGATCCATCTTGGTTGCCGCGATGACAAAGGGTGTCTTGCAGTTCCTTAAGATCTGGAGCGCTTCGATGGTCTGGGGCTGGAATCCCTGGTTGATATCAACGACAAGGATTGCCATATCGGCAAGCGCCCCGCCGCGTGCCCGCAGCGTGGTGAACGCGTGGTGTCCCGGTGTGTCGATGAAGAGGAGACCGGGGATATTGATCGATGCCTTGCCCATCGTGCCGCTCATGGTGCGGATGGCATCGATGGGGACAATGGTTGCACCGATATGCTGCGTGATGGCGCCCACCTCGGAGCTCACCACAGACGACCCGCGGATCCGGTCAAGGAGCGAAGTCTTGCCGTGGTCAACATGCCCCATGACACACACAATCGGCGTCCTGATTGTCGGGTTCTCCGCCATTTCTCATCCCCTCGTAACGCTCACTGCTCTGATCGACCGGGCAAATAACCCCTGCCTGTTCCTGCGCACAACCCGGCGGCGCGCCGGGTTCTCATTTCAGGACGAAGTCTTCAGAGCCACCTGATATGTAATAGACGTCAGATCCTATTAATTATCACCCTCCCCGGCCGGGCGGGGACGCTCCACCAGTATTCCAGTTTGAGAAAAAGAAGGTAACATTAATCACGGAAAAGTGCCAATATAAGCGGGCAATTTGCCGGGGTGGGGTAGTTGGTCATCCTAGAGGATTGTGGATCCTCCGACCCGGGTTCGAATCTCGGCCCCGGCCTATTCTTTTCATGAACGATCTTCATCGTCTTTCCTGTGGTGCTGTCGTCTCTCGTCAGCCTCGATCTGCCCATCTTTGAGGTAAATAATCCGGTGGAAGTACTCCTTGTGCCACTCCTCGTGCGAGACCATAACGATGGTCTGGCCGAGCTCTTCATTGATGGTGTGGAACTGGTCAAGCACTGCCCGTGAGTTTGCGGTATCGAGGTTCGCACACGGCTCATCGGCAAAGAGGATGATGGGCCGGTTCACCATGCTCCGCGCAATCGCTACGCGCTGCTGTTCGCCACCAGAGAGCTCTTTTGGCAGGTGGTCAAGCCGGTTTGAGAGTCCGACGATAGAAAGAACATTCGTGCTTGCCACGCGGCACTCCGCGTCTGTTTTTCCCTGGGCCAGTGCCGTGAGCATCACGTTTTCAAGAACGGTCAGTTCGGCCACCAGTGCATAGTCCTGGAAGATATACCCCATCTTCCGGAGCCGGTAATCGGTCCGCTCGTCATCATCCAGATCGGATACATCGATCCCATCAATCTCTATCGTGCCGGCGGTGGGATAATCGAGGAGCCCGAGCAGATGGAGCATGGTTGACTTACCGCTGCCGGAAGGTCCCATCAGCCCAAGGAAATCCCCGCGATGGATCTCGAAGCTGACCCCCTGCAGGGCAGGGACTTTCACAACCCCGAGGTGGTAGATCTTTTCCAGTCCAAAAACCCGGATCATGTTATCCCCTCATTGCGGTAAGGATCTCTTCCCGTGCAATCTGCCATGCCGGGATAAAGCCGGCTATTGCAGATGCAATAAAGAGGAGCACCGCGTTTGTTACGATATCTGCGAGGGTGAACGCCGGACGTATGTCTCCATCGGGAAATACGATCGGAAAGATGGAGAAATACCGGTCGAGAGCAAAGAGGATGAACAGGCCAAAGATGATACCCATGACGGCAAGGATGATCACCTGGAAGACATAGCTGAAGGTGATGGTGGTCCGGTGGATCCCAATCGCTTTTAAGATCCCGATCTGCCGGCGGTTGTTCAGGGTCTTGATCATGATAACGATGAAGATGACCACGATGGCAATCACGATGCTGACAATCGTCGAAATGCTATTGATAACCCCGTAGCTCTGGACAACCTCCGCAAACGCCTTTCCCAAAAGGTCATGCCAGGTCTTGATCTGCTCCTGGATGCCCATCCCGATGAGCGCGAGCTTGACCTCCTCCTCGTCCTCGCCCGGTACGGTTTTAATCAGGACTTCCGTTGCCTGATCGACCTGCTGCCCTTTAATGCTCTCGAGTTCCTCCCACGTGATAAAGGCGACCTGGTCCGCCATGTATGACTTCGTCTCGAAGATGCCCTTCACCCGGTAGGTGCGGGTCACCCCGTTGGTATATTCCACGTCAATGGAATCCCCGGTCCTGACCCCCCCAAGCGAGGGCATCAGGTCCTCGGACTTGTCCTTGTGCCCTGCCACGTAATTGCCGATGATGATGACTCCGGTGTCGCCCTCGCCTAAGTATTGGCCGTCCCTAATCATCTTTGAAACGCCGGTAACCAGGGCTTCGTCCCGCGGGCGGACGGCAATGACGCTTCCGGCAAGACGGCTTCCCTTGAACTTCATCACCCCCCCGATATTGTTATGGGGTGCAGCCCGGAGGACACCCGGTGCCCGGTTCACCCGGGCGAGGAGGTCCTCGAGGTCTTCGATGACTTCGGCGTCCTCTTTGGGTTCGATAAGGACATTTCCCGAGGAGTACTCGATGGTCTGGTCGACAAAGAGGTTAATCGCGCCGGTAATAACGGAGGGTAAAAAGATCATGTTCGTGAAGACCATGCCGATGATCACAACGGTCATTACGAGGCTGCCGATGTTGCCCCGCCGGAGGGATCGCAGGCCCAAAAAGAAAGAGAGTTTCAGCCGGGTGACCGTCTCATTCATGATCTCTGCCCGGTTTTTTCTTAATGAAAACCCACCATGCCCCGAAGGCAAGGACCGCAAGGATAATGATGCCGATCACCATCCCGCTGTAATCAGCCGGCGCAACCGGAAGCGAGAGCGGGAATGTCACCGTTTCATCGCCCCACTCATCATTGTAGGAGACGGTCACGGTATAGGGCAGGTTCCCGTCCGGGGCGCCACCCAGCCGGAAGAGGGCAGGGGCATCGTTGCCCGGCTTGATCTTGCCCAGGAATGCCTCACGGGTGCCGGAGAGGGGGAGGTCGATGGTTGCCCTGACCGATTTTGCATCACCGGTGCCGGCATTCTCGACCCGGATGATCAGGTTGAACGACTCACCCGCGGCGAACCGCTCCGGGCTGGTCTCGACTGACGCAATGCCGATCTCGGCCTTCCCCCGTACGTTAAGGTTGATGGCCGCGTTCTCCGTGTGCGGCTCACCGTCAATGGTGTAATACCGGATGCTGACCGGTATGACCGCGATCCCGTTTGTTGCCTTGCGGTCCGTGATCAGGGTGATATTGACGGACTCGCTCTCCCCTGCCGGGATACTGCTGATGTGGTACAGCTCCGCATCCCGTGGCCTGACCGATGTGCTGGCATTCCCGATACGGAGGATGATACGTTCTGCGGCACTCTCTCCGCTGTTGGTGAGATCGAGCCGGACGGCCACGGCATCACCGGGCTTCACGGCATCCGGCATGGTCACGCCCATGCTAAGCACCGCAAGTTTGGCAACCGCTATCTGCGTGTTCACGTTGACCGGCACCGGGTATCGTGTGCTCCTCCCGCCCTTGGTATCGACCGAGACCTCCGGGAAATAGAGGCCGGTCCGTGATGGTGCCCGGATGAGGAACGTTATGGGGATCGTCTGGCCCGGCCCGAGATCCCCGATCCGCTGGTAGTTATCCCCGATGACTTCAATGCCGTTGCCCTCGAGCCCCGCCTTCTCGATAAAGACACTGATATCGGTGGTCTTTGAGGATTCAAACCCGCTGGTCTGCGGTCCAACGTTCTCACTGATGGTGGCACTTGATGCGGTATTGGTCAGCATCACCGTGATGGTACCCAGATCCCCGGGCATGAGCACCTGCGGCGTTACTTCATAACTGCTGACCGATACGGTAGGTTCCGCACTGACCGGAGTAAATGCGGACAGCAGGAGTAAAAGTGCGAAAAGGACCGGGATGAATAAAATTGGGCGCATACTTTTCAAAACAATTGTTCTTTCTCTTGCCCCTAATCAACCTTTGCGCGGTTTTTTCCCAATGAAACCTGGCCGGATGCCGGTCTCGGATGGGATCAACACTCCCTGCGTCTCGTGCGGGCATGCCCCGCCGGACCCGGATAAGGTACATTTTTGTGCATTGAATGCCAAATTTGTACAAATTCTCCCGGGAACTGTATTTTGGAACCCGGGGCAGATGAGGACCCCATGCCAGAAAACCAGTATGTCCACGGCTATTCAGCCCGCGAATCAGAGCGGCTTCGTGACCAGGCAGAAACCCTGACAGAACTTTTGCATAATGACACCCGCTATCCAGACGGATCCCGTGTTCTTGAAGCCGGTTGCGGGATCGGCGCCCAGACCATCATCCTTGCAAAGAACAACCCCAATGCAGATATCACCTCACTTGATATTTCAGCAGACTCCTTGCAACAGGCTGAGGAGAAGATCCGATCTCTGGGAATCACCAATGTGACGTTCCGGCATGGCGATATCTTCAATCTCCCGTTCGGGCCGGAGACTTTTGATCATATCTTTGTCTGTTTCGTGCTGGAGCACCTCAAAGAGCCGGAACGGGCGCTGGCGATGCTCCGCCCGCTCTTGAAAGACGGTGGAACCCTCACGGTGATCGAAGGCGACCACGGTTCAACGTTCTTTTACCCGGACGATCCGGATGCCCGCAGGGCTATCGACTGCCTTGTGGAACTCCAGCAACGGGCGGGTGGCAATGCCCTGATCGGGCGGCAGCTCTATCCGCTCATCACGGGTGCAGGGTACGCGGATGTCCATGTATCCCCGCGGATGGTGTACGTGGATTCATCCCGCCCCCGCTTTGTCGAGGGGTTCACAAAACTCACCTTTACTGCCATGGTTAAGGGAGTGGCAGATGCTGTTCAGAATGAGGGGCTGATGAGCCGTGAAGCGTGGGAGCGGGGGATCGCTGCGCTCTACCGCACTGCTGAAAAGGACGGGGTCTTCTGTTACACGTTCTTCAAGGCAACCGCCAGGAAGTGAGTGGAACATGAGGATCTCCGTCATTGTTGCCCACCCCGGTGAAGGGAGCTTCAACCATGCTGTTGCGGACATGGCAGCCGATACCCTCAAGATTGCCGGACATGAGGTTATCTTCCACGATCTGTACGCCGAACGCTTTGATCCACTCCTCCCGTATGAGGAGATTGCACGCAACGCTTTCCTCCCCCCTATGATAACAGATCACTGCCGGGAGATAAGGGAAGCGGACGGGATCATCATCGTCCACCCCAACTGGTGGGGGATGCCACCCGCGATCCTGAAAGGATGGATTGACCGCGTGCTGCGCCCGGGTATTGCCTACCAGTTTTCCGGGAATGACAGTGGTGAAGGTGTGCCGGACGGTCTCCTGAATGCACGCGCGGCCGTGATATTTAATACCTCCAATACCCCCACAGCCCGTGAGAATGAGATATTCGGGGACCCGCTCGAACGGCTCTGGAAGGACTGCGTCTTCTCGTTCTGCGGTGTGCCTGTTTTCCGGCGGAGGATGTTTGGTGTCATCGTCACGAGTACAGAAGAGCAGCGGATAGCATGGCTTGCTGAGGTGCGGGATCTCATTAAAAAGACCTTCCCCTGAAAGCCGGGCCTGAATGATTTTAAAATCTCATTACAACAATCTGCCGCCTCCTCTTTTCGCATCACTTTCGCCCTGCCCGGAGATCCCCTTTTACTCCCGGGTTCGCATTGGTATACTGGAGCACGTATGGACACTACCGCATTATCCAACACGCTTATCGATACTATCAAAGCAATGAACCGTTGCTGGACAGAGGGCTGGCATGAAGAAAAGTTCCGGCAGCACATCCACCCGGATGCTGTAGCCATCGTCCCGGGCACTCCCGGCCGGCTCGAGGGGCAGGATGCCTATGTGGCCGGATGGCGGGGTTTCTGTGAAGCGGCAGTCATCCATGAATGGCGGGAGACCGATCACAAGGTACGGATCTATTCCGGTGGAAAAAGTGCCGTGGTCACGTACTTCTTCACCATCACGTTTGCCATGGGCGGGCAGAAGATGAACCTGGCGGGGAGGGATATGTTCTTCCTCGTAAAAGAGGGACGGAAATGGCTGGTTGCCGCTGACCAGTATTCCCCGGAACCGCAAAGTGCCTGAACCTCGTGAGGATCGATCTGGACAGATATACGGGAACAACCGGTATTAATTGCAAAGCGGTGCAGTATTTCAGGAGTAGTATCATGGACTCAATTGTTCTGGTCGGTTATATCGCAGGAACCCTCACCACGATATCGTTTGTTCCGCAGGTTCTGCGGGCATGGAAACTCAAAGAAACCCGCGACCTCTCGCTTGCGATGCTCCTCCTCTTTGCCGCGGGCATCCTCCTCTGGACGCTCTATGGGTTCTGGACGGCATCGCTCCCCATCATCGCGGCAAACGTGATGACCTTCCTCCTTCTTCTGATCCTGCTCGGGCTCAAGATCAGGTATCACTGATCCCGGGATCAGATCTTTTTTATCAGAAGGATTGTGAAAAAAAGGATCCAGAAAATGGAATAAAAAAGGTTATTCGTCCTGGAGGAGCACAAGGCAGCCGGCGATCTTGTCGTGGAGACCCTGGTGGTTCCTGGTAAACCCGATCATCAAGAAGCCGATGAAGACGATCAGGACCGAGATGAATTTTGCGAAGAACCGGAGCGTTGTCCGGGCAAAGGTGGGCTTCTGTCCATCCATGTCGGTAACCACGAGGCGCATGAGCACTTTACCCGGGGTGGCCTGGCTGCGGGCAGACTCAAAACCGGCAAAGTAGAGCCATGGCACGATGACGAGCATGATACCATATGCGGCAATGATGGAGCCGGCCAGAGCACCGGTTGAGCCTTCAACGGTCAGCTGGTCGGCCGGGATATGCTGGACCACGTAGAAATACAGGTTCTGGAGCCCCCTGAAGAGACCAAATCCTGCAACGGTGACAAGGCCGAGAATGATTACGAAGATCACATCAACGATGCATGCGATGAAGCGCCGCCCGAGCCCGGCATAGATGCCGACTTCGTGGCCTTCATCCTCTTCATGGGCTGCAACTGGCGCCGGGGCTGCAACCGTATCAATATCAGCCCCGCACCACTGACAGAATTTACCGGAGGCATCAGTCTCTTTTCCACATTTCGGACAGAACATTCCTTTTACTCCTGATACGTTAAGTTAAACCGGGTGTCCTTTTTAATTTAACTGTTCTTTTCTATATTTTCCCTGCTGTGCCGGCTGCATCAGGCGGCAGAGAAAAACCGCCCGCCCCTCTCTCTGCAATCACTCTCTGTCGCCCTTGCGGGAGCATAAGCCAGAAATACCCGGCAGGGCAAGTTTTCCTGTATGAAAGATACCATAAAAATCTCCGCTGTCGTCCTGCTGGTTGTCTGTGCGCTTCTGGCAGGCTGCACGAGCCCGACAGCATCCGAGCTGAAGCCCGCGGAGACGCCGGTCCCAACCCCGGTCCCGACACCCGTCTCAACCTCCGTTGCTACCGTTGTTGCAACACCTGACGCAGTCGAGACCCTTCCGGCAGAGCAGTATGTGGACCTCACGCTCCAGAAGCAGCGGCCGGACTCGTCTATCCACCTGCTTTACAATGGCGGCAAAGGGGAGATCTATGTCCAGAACATCTTCATGAAGGTCACCCTTTCGAACGGCAAGGTTATCGAGCAGTACATGAACGACGGCAACCGGAGACCCCGGCGCGGGGACGAGCTGGTCATCGAGGGGACCCGGGGCACGGACCAGGTGCAGGTTTTTGTGACCTCGGCCGGCCGGACCTACAAGGTCCGGGATGAACCCCTTATCCTCTCCTACCTCTGATTTTTTTTAACCGGACTGGTGCGTCCGCCCGACCTTTTCTGCATAGACGTGCATCAGGAGACCAAGCCCGATGATGATGGCGACCGTCACACCCAGCACGATCCATTGTTCCATTCCCGCGGTTCCGACAGCAAGGCGGGTTAAGAGGTTGAGCGGGTTGTCGGGAAGGGCAAGGGCAAAGAGCATCACGACTACGAGTGCCGTCGAGAAGATGAACTGCGCTGCCGTCCGTTCGCGGTAGTGGAGGGCAACGAGGGCTCCAAGAAGGATCAGGATGAAGGAGGTGACCGAGACCTGCACGAGGATCAGGCCGGCATTCTGGATCGCGATACCGTTGATCATAAGAAGGGCGATCCACACTCCTGCCTGTACCGGTACCAGCACCTCGCAGGCAAGCACCTTGCCCCAGACCATCTCGGTGAACGTGACCGGTGTGGAGATGAGGGTCTCGAGCGTGTCGTGCTGGTACTCCTCGGTTATGAGATCGATGATGAGAGCCGAGGCGATGATCGCCGGCATGAAGACGAGGAGCGGGATCAAAAGCCCGTACACGAACTCGTAGAAGTCTCCGCCACCCGCGGCTTTGGGGATGGCAAGCGGGACTGGTTTTTCCGTGATCCGATCTGCCCGGATCGCCCGCAGATCCGTCTCGTACTTCAGGTAGACGTCCTTGAGTTTTACATCAACAATGGCGCTCTGCAGATCGTTCGTCAGCGTGTACATCGTAATCTTGACCGGATCCGCAGAATCCGGCGCAGTGTCCGGCACATAGACGACTGCCGAGAGTTTCCGCTGTTCGAGCGCAGCAACCCCCGTTGAGAGGTCCATCCTGTACACCCGGAAATCCCCGCTGTCCTCAAGATACCCGTACAGTGCGGAATCATTGCCGGCATAGGCGATATTGTACTTGAACCGGGAATATTTCGAGAGCGATGACGGGTCATACATGGAGGTGAGCCCGACCATCAAAAAGGACGAGAAGAGCGCTATGAAGAGCTGGAGGAGGATGGCAAGCAGGATCGTCCTCTCGCTGATGAGCCCCCGGAACTCCTTCTTTGCAATGATCGAGAGGTTCTTTGCCTTCATGAAAGCCACCCCAGGATGAAATACAGGTTATAGAGACAGTGGACAACCATGGCGATTGCAAGCCCCGGTACAAACCAGCCCCTGCCGCCATACTTTAAGCAGGCTGCAACGATCAGCACGCAGACAAAGTGAAGGAGAAGCGGAAGCCAGAGGGCACCTATTGAGAGGAAGAGGATGCTCCCGAAGACCGACTCGGTAATCTGGGCGAGCGTAACAAAAAGGAGGAGTTTCTCTCCGATGAGGAACCCGAGCGCGGTTGCGGCGCAGGCGAGGAGCAGGTTCCGCGTTGAGAAGAATGCCGGCTCCCGCACGTAGATCGTATAGATCCCAATCGCCTTGGCGATCTCCTCAACGAGCGCCGCGAACATCAAAAGCAGGATGAGCGAGTACGGCATGGGGAGGTTGAAGAAGAGGACCAGGCACATGAGCTGGACCATGAAGATGAAGGGGATCGTAAACCCCGTGATGAGGAAGAGCGAGAGGAACGGCCGTTTTTCTGAAATAATCTCGGAGAGGAACTCCCGCATCCGTGATGTGAGACTCTTCTCCGAGAAGAGGCGCTCCTCTTTGAAATTTTTCGCCCCGATGTAGAAGAGTACCGATGCGGTGAGCCAGAAGAGCGAGGTGGAGTACAGGTAGTCAGTGAGCGTCCACGCGGTACCCTGCAGGGTGAGGACGATGAGGGTCAGCGGGGAAACAAGGCTGATGACATGCACGTTGGCAAAGATGCTCGGGAAGAAGAGGTACGAGGTGGCAACGGTCGAGAAGAAGATCGAGATGAACGAGAGCTCCTTGAAACTCCGGGAGACCATCCCGATGATGAGCGCGTTGGCAAGGAAGAAGATGATGACCGGGATTAAGGGGAGCATGATGATGGGTGGAGCCCCGATCCATGCCGTGATGCCGGCACAGATCACCACCATCCCGATGAAGTAGGGGAGCATCTTGCCGATGATGATGGACGAGGTCTTCACGGGAGCCGAGAGAAGGATCTCGCCCCTGCGTTCGATCCGCTCGTTCATGATGCTCATCATAAAAAACTGGCTCGTGAAATAGAGCGGGAAGACAAAGACGAAGATGAGGATGATCGAGTCAAAAGGCAGCGGCGGGGAGAGCTGGGCAGGAGTCTTAAAGCTGCCCATGGTGCTGGTGCCTGAAGAGAGCACCTCGGTATAACGGGAGATCTGGGTGTTCTGGCTGCCCGACTGGACGAGCTCGGCCCGGATCTCCTCCATGGTGACCCCCAGATCGGGCGAGGGGGTCGGGATCACTGCGATCTGCCCCTCCGGTACCGGCGCCCCGCCCCGGGCAGGCGCGGCGCTCACGTACTGCCCGCTCTGGGTTGCGAGGAAGTCGAGCTCGCTTTTGACACTCTGCGTGTCGATCCAGAGCGGGTATGCGGCAAAGAGATCGTCTGCCGTGTTGTAGACGCTGTTCACGTACTTGCCGTAGTTACGTTCCAGGGTCTTGAGCGCCGCCCTCCCCTTGTCGGTATCGCGGTAATAGACCTGGCCCCGGATGATGATGAGGTCATACGAGTTCCCTTCCCAGGAAAGCACCCGCCCGGGATAGGTGTAAACCGTAAACCGGGCATCGCCTGCAATGAGCCGCCCCAGATCCGGATCACTGGTGGCAACGCGGTACATGCCGTCCTGCAGGTGCATCCCGCTCTGCGCGGCAAACCCGGTGACGAGGATTAAGAGGACAAAGAGTACGATTGCGAGCGGCAGCACGTTCTTACCCATCATCGTGAAGGTCTTTTTTATCTCCCACTTCGCGATGGTGGCGATGTCCCTGATTGCACTCATGATCCTTCCTCATCCGGAGTTATTGCAACTCCATTAAACCCGTTCTGATTCTGGCGCGATAGTCAATGTAATGCCAAAGTCCTATAATTATCTCTCTGTTATGGCAGGTGCAGAGGCCCCATATCAGGCCATCACCTGCCCGTTTGCCGTGTAGGAATACCCGAGTTCCTTTGCCAGGAGCGGCATCAGGCTGTCCACTTCATGGTAGTGCCGGTCCATGACGGTGTCGTAGTAGGTGAAGGGCGTCTCGTACCGGTTCTCGATACGCCGGATTGCCTCACGGATCTCTGCAGCGGACTTCCAGTCCCCCTCAACCTTCGGCCAGATACGGTACTCCTTGTCAGCGAGGGCGATGAGGTATTTGATCCGGTATCCTTTCTGTGCAAGGGCAGCGGTTGCATCGAGATCGCCGATGGAGAACGTGTACAGGCTCACGATGCCCGAACCCCCGCAGGTTGCCCACATCCTCGGGTGGGTGTGGATGATGACGTACTCGTGCTCCCGGTTCATCGGAGTGGTGAAGAGGTCGGCGCTGATGCTCCCGTAGTCCCCTTTGATAAAGGTCGATTCGCCCGTTGTTGCGTCGATCAGGTACCCGAGCTCGCGGGACTGCTTCACGCTGCACCCTTCCTGCGGTTCGATGACGATGGTGTCGGCCATATCAGTCTCGATCAGGTTGTTGAGCTTGTTCCGTGCATCAACGATCCGGGCATTGAGCGCGGCCTCCGAAAGCAGCGTCGGTGTTGGAACGGGCGTGGGTGTCCGGATGGTTGTGGGTATGGTCGTGGGTGCCGGGGTGGGCATGGGGGATGACGTTGCGGGAACGGTTGCCGGGGCCGGTAGCGGGACCGTGGTGAGCAGGGAAACGGGGGTCTGGACCGGTGACTCAGATGGCGGGGCAGCGAGACACCCACACGTTGCCAGCATGAGGATAACGAGCAATACCGTCCGGCACATGGTAAATTTTCTTTTGGGGCGTTGTGCTTAATACATCCTGCCATCCCGGCACCTGCACCGATGATATCCTCCATCCCAATCTATATCTTTGATACCACACAAGTCTTGTAAAAAACGGGAGCCCTCACATGATCACCGCCCGGAACCTCACCAAGAAGTATGACGGCTTTGTCGCACTTGACGGGGTCAGTTTCAGCTTCGAGGATGGCGAGATCTTCGGCATCATCGGCCACAACGGGGCGGGCAAGACCACGCTCCTCAAGATCGTGTCCGGGCTGGTCACTCCCACCACGGGCGAACTCTTCATCAACGATATCGATGTGGTGAAAAACCCGGTCGCCCTCAAGGAGAACCTCGGGTACCTGCCCGAGGAGTCCCGGCTCTACGAGACGATGACGGTCGAGAACTACCTCGCGTTCTTTGGCGAGATCTACGGGCTTTCCCCGCAGGAGATCCGGGTCCGCTCCAACCAGCTCTTCGCGGCACTCTCCTTAGAGTCCGATGGCAAGAAGCTCGGGGAGTTCAGTAAGGGCATGAAGCGCAAGGCGGCGATCGCCCGCTCGCTCATCCATGACCCGAACTTCCTTGTCTATGACGAGGCAACGAGCGGGCTTGACCCGATGACCTCCCGCTTCATCGCCGACTATCTCCGCCGGCTCAAATCCGATGGCAAGACCATCGTTCTCTCGGCCCATAACCTGTACCAGGTGGAGGCGATCTGCGACAAGGTGATGATCCTCCGGCGGGGGAAGATGGTTGCATTCGGCTCCATGAAGGAGCTCCGCGAGCAGTTCGGCTCGATGACGTACGCCATCTTCTTCACTATCGATAACCCCGGAAAACTGATCGGCCACTCCAAGACCTACCGGCAGGAGGAGGGACTCTATGTCTGCGATGCAGAGAGTATGACTGAGCTCAACGAGTGCACGGGCTTGATCCATGATGCGGGCGGCAAGGTGGAGAAGATCGAGAGCCGGTACCCGTCGCTTGAAGAGATGCTCCTCAAGATCGGGAAGTGAGCGGCAACAGAAATCCATAATTTTCCAGCGTCCGGGAGGTCAGGTACCGGTGCAGGATGGCTCTGTGCTCTGCAACCGGCCCCTGTCAGTTTTTTTAAAAAGTACGATCACAACCAGAGATAGCAAAAGATGATGCGGATCGTCCGGTGCCCAATTGAAAACGAAAAATCAATGTTTGATTGTTCCGGATCGCTTTTTCGATCGAGATCGTCATCGCGTTTGATTTTTCAAAATCAAAGTCTGCCAGAAATTTTTCAATCAAAGTCTGCTCAAAAAATTTCAATCAAGGTGTGGTTGCGAAAAGTTAAATGGATCTGTATGGGTTGGTTTTGCCGGTTAACGCCGGAAGCGATGCTCCGTACACAAGATTTCAATCAGGGTTCGTTCAGATTTTTTCAAAATTTTCAATCATGGTTTGATTGAAATTTGAAAACCGGATCGTGATTGATCCGGATCGGTTTTTCAATCGCGATCGTGATCGCGCTGAACTTTTTTCAATCAGGGTCTGCTGAAAAATTTTGCATCATGATCTGGTTGATCCCGATCAATCCAATTCTGGTTATCCGGCATGGATTGCGATCCGGATTTTGCATACGATCCCGCACCCTTTACGCAACCCGCACCGTTGCCCCGCTGTTCCGTGCCGTGGTGATGAAGGTGGTGCCGCCGCCGTGCTCGTCCATGAACGACCGGGCAGCCTGTTCAAGGGCGGTCATCCCCGTGTCCCCGATGGCATATATCGCGGGGCCGAACGAGCTGAGGCCTGCCCCGGCAGCGCCCGCGTCCCGCAGTACGGGCAGAAGGCCGGTCACCTGCGGGGGCTGGAGACCGAGCTCGACTTTCTTGAACCCGAGTCCCTGCACCGCATTGATGGAGGAGCCGAATAAGTCGAGGTCGCGGGAGGCGATGCCGGGCAGCATCCGCATCAGGATCTCATGCGAGAGCGCCTGCACCTCGTCGAGCGGCACCGGGCAGTGGGCCCGGAAGATACCTGTCTCGATCTTCCCGCTCGCCCCGGCCGGGACATCGGGGATGGCAACGAGGATCTTCCAGTCCGAAGGGAAGTCGTGCCGGGCAATGATGGGCGGGGGACTGACCCCCCGCGAGGCTGCGGAGGGCCGGAAGTCCTGCTTCTCTCCATCGGCGCCGAACGTGTGACCGCCGTCCACGATGAACCCGCCGTACTCGAACGCCGCGGTCCCGATCCCGCTCGTCCCGCCCCGGCCCACCAGTTTTGCCAGTTCCTTTACCGGCAGGTGCCGGCCGTGGAGTTCGGCGATGGCCCGGGCAACCGCAAGGGCGAGCTGCGAACCGCTCCCGAGGCCGACGTGGGCCGGGTAACTGCTCCGGACCGTGATAGCAACGCTGCCGCCCGCCCCGAGTTTCTGGAGCACATCGGCAGCAATTCCCCCGACCCGCTCACGGATCGCCGCGTCTTCGCCGCTTACCGCAAGAGCCGGAGCGAGTTCCGCTTCGATGAGAACGCCCGGCTCATCGAGCGCGATCCCGATGCCCCCGTCAACCCGCCCCGATCCGCCGTGCAGGTCGATGAGGGTGACATGAACGCGGGACGGGGTCCGGACAATGACCCGCCTTGTATCAAGGAAGCGGTTGTACGGGAACTGCTCCTCGATGAAGATGAGCGGTTTCTTGTCATGGATGATCCGGTACTGCCGGGAGAGGACCGGCTCATGCCGGCAGATCCCAAAGACGCGCTCCGCGTCTTCTGTTGCCGGAGAGACGCGGGCATTCAGAATTTCCCGACGGGCTTCGATATGGTGCTGTTTGATGATCCGGCCGATGGGGATGTCGGCCTTCATCAGGTCGTCCTGAAACGCGGGCGAGAGGCGGGCAAGGGGGGTGTCCGATATCGCGTAGATGAGCACCTCGCCATCTGCTTCGGTTTTGATCTCCACGATACGGTGGTTGACCGGATCTCCCGCAGCAATGGTCAGGTTGTCCGCGGTGGCCGGATCGGCCGGTACGATCTCCTGCACGAGCGTCCTGATGACCACTTTTTTGCCGGTCACCGATTCGAGGAGTTGCGTCACCGACCCGTCCGTCCCGAGCAAAAACTTCTGGACGGGCGAGATTCGGCCCACCTCCGCCTCGATCTTCCGGATAGCCTCTGCGATGTCCATCCTTCGAGTGTCATCGCAGGAAATAATAAGGCTGCTGATGCAGGGTCCGGGATACAGGGATCCTGGTGCTGGCCGTAACCGTCAATGGCGGTTGCGCCCGGTCCTGTTTTGCGGTTGATGCCTGCCGGAGGAATGAGAGTGCCGCTTTATTGGGTTGAGCTCCTCCAGGTACTCCGCGGTAACCCGGCCTTTCTTCCCGATCACATCCCCGCTGCGCAGAGTGACGATCCGGGACGTCATCACGTAACTTTCGCCAAAAAGATCGAGCCCGCCGGTTGCGAAATCATCGATGGAGAGCGGCAGGCAGGGCGCATCGGCCGGCGCTTTGCTGCTGACCGGGCAGACCTGAACCGTGCCGTCATCGGATGTCCCGATAACCACAACCGGCCGGATCTTTGCCAGTGTCCGGTTGTCAAGTGCCACGGGTGCAAGGAGGACATCGCCTTTGCAGTACTGCCCCATGCCAACAATGTCCGGTGTGAAGGAACATAAGGAATTGGTTTTTTAAAAAAAACTGCTCTGTGGAAAACCTGCCAGAAATAATAGATTGATCTGCGATGGGGCCACGGGCGCTCGGGGTCTCATCGACCCTCGCCCCGTGGAGCAGGAGGTAAATGGGCACTTGAAACTAAAATGATAGAACCGGCGGTCAAGGGGGCTTGCCCCCTTGAGGAGCCTCCCTCCTCTTTAGGTAGAGAGGGGGTCACCCTCGCAATTCCACAAAATGACACTGTGGGAATGATTTCTACAGAGCAAAAAAAAACCAGACTCATAAATGCCGGAAACACCTACCACAAAATCATGACGCGATGCGATCACTGTGGCAACGAGTGCACGCTCCCCTTCACCTGCCAGCACTGCGGGGGAAAGTTCTGTGCCGACTGCCGCCTCCCCCCCAACCACGACTGCACCGGTATCGGCAGCTGGAACGCCAAACCCCGGCCTGCCGTTGGGGCAAGCTACGGCAGCGGTGGCGGGGTGAGCGCGACAGGTGGGATTGTAACGGAACCCCGGCGCAGCGGTGCGAAGAAGGCGGCACCGGGCATCCCGTACCTGAAGATCATGGCAGTCATCATCGTTCTGGTCCTGCTCGGGCTCGCGTGGCTGGCACTCACCGGGTACTGATCACCGGAACGGAACGTGCCGTCCCTTTAAAAGAAAAAGAATAATTTCGTTAGTTCGCTTCTGCTTTCTGGAGCAGGATCCGGCCCTTGGACGTAAGCCGGAGAACAATCTCGCTTGAGGACTTCCCACCGTCAAGGGTTCTGTTGGACAGCATGACCCGGACAGCAGAGCGTATGCTGCTCTCTCCATGGTCCGGGAGGAGTTGCTGAACCACGTGACCGATATGGCAACCCTGCTTCTCGCTGACTGCCTGGAGAATATGGATATGGATGGGGTCGGGCACGAAGACCTCAGGGGTTTTAAAGGATATAGCTTCCATCTTAAGTTACCTCTTGGTGAATACCCGGTCTGCTGGTACCTGATGGGGGTACCAAAGACCGGCATTCCACATACGTATTGGATGTACGACATGAAGTAACCATTCCATATATACAAGGGGCAGATTGAACCGGCCCGGTCCGCAACAGGGTTCATCTGCTCCGGGTTCCAGAACTGATACAGGAATCATCGATGCGCCGGTTGTATCTTCTCATCCTTGTCGCCAGTTTCGGCGTGATCATCGTCCTCGCAGCAGCGATTGTACTGACAAGCCCGGCCCTTAACGCTGCTGCCCTGCAGGCCGCTCCACCTGCAACGGTGCAGCCCGGGCCCGGCACCTCTCTCCCCCCATCTCCCTACTATACCGGCAGTGATTATTCCTCCCTGCAATCCAATGATCACCTCACGGTTCTCCCGCTGAGCAGCTACCGGCAGCAGGTGACCAACTACAGCTGCGGGGCGGTCGCTGCCATGACCGTTCTGTCCTATTACAGGATGCCGGTCAACAACAGCGATGCCGATGAGGTTCAAATCGCGCACGAGATATACCCCAATGTTTCCGAGACGACCGGCGTGAACCCGGAGCAGCTGGCGTCATGGTTCGCCCGTCAGGGAATGAACGCAACGTGGGGCACCGGCGGGAGCCGGACGATGCTTCGCGAGAACCTGAAGAACGGGATCCCCACGATGGTGGAATGGATCGACTGGGGCGGTCACTGGGTTGTGGTGGTCGGGTACGATGACCGTGGAACGGAGACTGTCTGGGACGATGTCATCATCTTTGCCGATTCCGTGGACTGCCACGATGAACGGGTGGATGGGATCACGTATTTCAACTACGGAAGGTTCGATGCCATGTGGTTTGATGCGCACTACTTCCCAAAGAACATGCAGGACCGGGCTTATGTCATCGCGGTACCCGGCACCACCCCGCTCCCGGCCTGAAGAAAAAGGGATGGGTTTTTCTCTGGTTGCGGCACACAATCGGATCAGGGACTGCCATGAAGATCACGCGCCTGTATTCCGGAACCGACAACCAGTCTTATTTCGAGGAGATCGAGGTCCCGTTCGAGAGCCGTGAGGACTTTGGCCTTTTCACGCTGCCCGAACCGGCCAAGGCGTTCTTCTTCCGCGAGATCCCGCCCGGCTGGACGTACGGGTGGCACACTGTTGTCTGCCGGGAGTATGTGGTTATGCTCGATGGTGAGGCGGAAGTTGAGGTCGGGAGCGGCGAGAAACGGGTGTTCCGGAAGGGCGATGTTCTGCTTGCCGAGGATCTGACCGGGCAGGGGCACCGGACCCGGGTGCTGGGGAAACGGGTGTGGCGGCAGATGTTTGTCACCCTTCCGGAATAATCTCCTCACCGATACCCTTTTCATTGGCGCATGCTCATGAGAGGATCAGGAGTCTGTACGTGAAAGACGATTCAGGGATCAGCGAGGTGTTTGACGAGACCCTGATCCTTGCTCTTGTTGTGATTACCGCAGGGCTGGTTGGTGTGATGGCGCTCGGGTTTGTGATGCCTGTTGAGAAGACGGCATACGTGGTGCCCCGGTTCGGGGTTGTGGACGTCGACGGGAAGGATGTCATCACCGCCTTCAATCGCGGCGGCGACCCGCTCTATTTCAATACAACGCCGCTTGCGTCCTACCGGGCTGCCTTTTATGTTGATACGTCCGCGGGAAATTTCCGGGCGGTTCCGGTATCCAGCCTTGAAGTGTTCGGGCCCGGCGATACGGTCTACCTGTTTTATACCGGCACCGGGTTTTATGCCGTGGACCATCCTCCTGCGGGGGGTTCCGTGGTCACGCTCCCGCCCGGGAGGGTTGCGGTCCGGCTCGTGGATGTCAATTCCGGGGTTCTGATTGCGCAGGAGACGGTGGTAGAAGGGCCGGTGCTGACGGGAGTTACCACCGCAACGCCAACACCCGCGCCGACCCCGACCACAACCGGTACGCCAACAGCTACCGCTACGGTGACGCCGACCCCGACAGCTACTGCCACGGCAACGGTGACGACAACAACTGCCACACCGACAGCTACGGCATCCCCGACCCCCTCCGGCTATACGGTATCCGTTTCATGGACGCCGCCCGGTGTGGGAGTCGGGACGATCACACCCCCGGGCACCTCCGGGGGTATCGTGAACATTGCTGCCGGGGCGAGCCAGACCTTCACCCTCACCCCCGGAAATACCAAGAGGGTGATCTCGATATCGCTGGACGGGTCGCAGGTTGGCGGGCCGGGTGCTGTTGGCCAGACGCTTTCCTACACCCTGACCAATGTGCAGGCTAACCACAGCCTGACAGCAGTGTTCGGGAACTGATCCCCTTCATCCTCTCTCTTCTGTACCTGCGGATTGGAATGCCCGTGGATGACGTTGTGCAGGTCCGGGGCCTGTATGCGCCTGCACGGTCCCATAAAGAGATCTCAAACCCTAATAACCCCCGCCATCCAACTTCCTACACAGGAGCACAACCACACCATGAAGATCCTCGCAATCAATGGAAGCCCACGAACAATCCGGAGCACTACCCGCCTTCTCGTCCAGTCTGTTCTTGACGGCGCCACAGAGGCCGGTGCAGAAACCGATATCATCGATCTCTGCGATCTCCGCGTCACTCCCTGCACTGCCTGTGAGGGGTGCTCGTTCAACGGGATCTGCGTGTACGATGACGATGTGCCGGCCCTTGTTGAGCGGATGAAGGGTGCGGACGGCATCATCTTTGCATCGCCCGTGTATATCGACAACGTATCGGGCCAGATGAAAATTTTCTTTGACCGGCTCGCCGACGCGATCCATTACCAGCTGCTTTTTGGGAAATTCGGGTGTTCGGTAGCTACCACGCACACATCAGGAGGTGACGAGGTGGTGGCGTACCAGAACCACGTGCTGAACTATCTCGCGGTTGTCTCGGTTGGCGGGATCAGTGTTGCAACGGGCGGGGACTCGTCCGCAGCAGAAACCCGCAGTGAGGATGCCCGGGCGCTGGGCCGGAAACTTGCCGGTGCAATCGCAAGCGGGTATTCCGATCCGGGACAGGAAGAAGAGATCGCGGGCAACCGGGAATTCTTCAAAGACCTTGTTGAGGAGAACAGGGATTTCCGGCCGGATGACTACGAGCGCTGGGTACAGATGGGATGGATTCGATGACGGCATGACACCCTTCATTGTGTTCCCTCTTTCGATGGGAGTTTCAATAACCGTTCATAACCCCCGATTGCGACCCCCCTGCCGGTCTTATGGGTATGGCAGGCAGCACATTTGGTTCCGAATTTTTCAATCCATCTCAACGGGACCGTGAAACAGGATGAGAGGATCTTTACCGGGTGATTCCGATGGATAACCAGGGACTGGATATACCAAAAACGATTGGGGAGAACATTGCGCTCATCGCCCTGCTCATCGTATGGCCGGCACTCATCCTGTACACAACGAGCCGTGTTTCTTGGGAGGTAATGGAACCGCACCAGGCTATATCCTACGCTCTTGCGGTCATCGCGATCCCGGTGTTCCTTGCAGCGCTTCCCGCAGCTACCGTCCTCCTCGGGTGGTTTACCCAAAGGAAGGCGGAATCCCTGCTCTTTGGGGCACTCTTTTTCCCCTGCTTTTATTGCATCGGCTTTTTCTTCTTCTCCCGCGGCAACATGGTCTTCATCCGCGTTCCCGAGACGGTCTTATATGTCGGCGGGCTCTCCGCGATATCCGGCCTTGCGGGGTATTGCGCAGCGCACCATGACCAGCGACATCTTGCTATCGCGATTGTCCTTGTCGGGCTCTGGGTTGTTGGCTTCCTGAGCGGGATTAACTAATACCCACAAAAAGGACTCCTGAGAACAGAGGGCAAGAACTGATCGCACCCATTAGTGCCAGCCACGGGGGACCTCCCCGACCCGTCCTCCGCTCCCCATCTCAAGGGGGGATTGGGCACTTCGGTATCCCTCCCGGATAATCCCGAATCGGAACGATTTCAAAAAGGAGATCACCAACCGGATCCCGGTAAAAAAACTACAATCGCGATCATGATCGCGATGAAAAAATATTCCGGAAAAATCGAAGAGCGTTTTTGATCTCAGAATCGCAGAGCGTTTTTTGTTTTGAAATCGATCATCGATTTTTGTTTTCAGATCGGATCGCGATTGAAATCCGGGATCACGAACGAGATTTCTGACGGAAGAGAAAATCGGGCCGCGGTTTTCGTACGAAAATCGATGAGCGATTTTGATCCCAGAATCGAAGAGCGTTTTTCGTTTTACAACCGAACATCGATTTTTATGCTCAAATCGCGATCACGATCCCGATCAAAAACCCGTTCAGGATCCATCACGATCCCATTCTCAAGAGTACATAAGGTCCCGATCATGAACTGAAAAAAAGTGAAGGTATGGGGTTAATAATTCTCAGCCAGCAGCTCGAAGTGCGCCTGCGGGTGGTCGCAGACCGGGCAGGTGGCGGGAGCGTTCTTGCCGCTGACAACATGGCCGCAGTTCCGGCAGTGCCACTTGGTTGCGGTTGCTGACTTGAAGGCCTTGCCCTTCGCCACATTCTCGTACAGCTTCCGGTACCGGGCCTCATGCTCTGCCTCGACCTTTGCCACGTTCCGGAAGAGTTTTGCGATATCCTTGAACCCTTCCTTGTCGGCGATCTTGGCAAAGTCGGGGTAGAGCATGTCCCACTCCATCTTCTCGCCGTCAGCTGCGGCCTTGAGGTTCTCCTTCGTTGTCCCGATGACCCCGGCCGGGTAGCCGGCAGTGATCGTCACCTCGCCGCCCTTGAGCTGCTTGAAGAAGAGCTTGGCGTGCTCCCGCTCGTTCTGGGCAGTCTCCTCAAAGATTGCTGCGATCTGCTCGTAGCCTTCCTTCTTTGCCACGCTTGCAAAGAAACTGTAGCGGTTGCGGGCCTGCGACTCGCCGGCGAATGCTGCAAGGAGCGCTTTCTCGGTCTTGCTTCCTTTGAAGTTCATAATCAATAGTGTAATCCCACGGATTTAAAAAAGGGTGGGGTTGCACGCGGGGTTTTTTGGTTTTCGCTCAGGACCGGCCGTAGGAAAATCTGGAAAATCCTCCCCGGTCGCCCTTTTTTAGTTCCAGGAGACCTGTCACCGACCTGTTATTTTTTATATTCCGGGAGTATCATTGGCATACTAACGGATCCCTGCCATGATCTCTGTGCTGTACGTGGACGATGAACCCGACCTCTGCGAGCTGGGCCAGCTCTTCCTTGAGCAGTCCGGCGAAATGAAGGTCGATACCTGCACCTCTGCTAAGGAAGCTCTCGCCTCACCCGGATTCTCCCAGTATGACGCAGTCATCTCCGATTACCAGATGCCGGAGATGGACGGGATTGAGTTTTTACAGGCCGTGCGGGCAGAACACGGCGATCTCCCGTTCATCCTCTTCACCGGGCGGGGCAGGGAAGAGATCGTGATCGCGGCTATCAACCACGGGGTTGATTTTTATCTCCAGAAAGGCGGCGATCCCACCTCCCAGTTTGCCGAGCTTGCCCACAAGATCCGGATCGCGGTGGAACGGCGGCGTGCAAAGACTGCCCTGAAAAACTCCGAACACCGGTTTGCAGATATCATCAACTTCCTGCCCGACGCCACGTTTGCAATCGACCGGGAAGGGAAAGTGATCGCGTGGAACCGTGCCATGGAGGAGATGACGGATGTCCCTGCCGGGGAGATGCTGGGGAAGAGCGACCACGAGTACGGGCTGCCGTTCTACGGGGAGAAACGGCCGATTTTAATCGATCTTGTGTTCCGGGATGAGGAGGAGATCCGGACCCGGTATCCGTTTGTTGAGCGAAAAGAAGACAAGTTCATCTCGGAGATCTACATCCCGCGCCTGTATGGCGGAAAGGGGGCGTACCTGTGGTTCATCGCATCGCCCCTCTATGATTCAGAGGGGGAGATTGTCGGGGCGGTTGAATCGATCCGGGACATCACGGACCGGAAGAGTGCAGAAGCGGCACTCTCCGAATCAGAGCAGCGGCTCAACAACATCATCAACTTCCTGCCCGACGCGACCCTGGCGGTAGATCTCGAGGGCCGGGTCATTGCATGGAACAAAGCAATCGAGGAGATGACGAATGTCCCTGCCGGGGAGATGCTGGGAAAGGGCGACCATGAATATGCCCTTCCGTTCTACGGAAAAAGGCGGAAGATCTTCCTTGACCTGATCTCCAATCCCGATGATACCATTGCAGGTGAATACACGCATCTCGTACGGGAGAAGGATACCCTGATTGCCGAGACAAATCTCACCCGCCCGAAGGGTCAGAGTGTATCGCTGATGGTGAAGGCAAGCCCGCTCTATAACCGGCAGGGGGAGGTGGTCGGCGCTATCGAGTCGATGCGGGACATCACGGACCTGCGAAAAGCCGAGGAGGACGCAATCCACACCCGAAAGGACTGGGAGACGATCTTCCGGGCCATCGGTCACCCGGCAATTATTCTTAACCCGGACAACCGGATCATCGATGCTAACGATGCCATGGTTCGTGCCGCAAAACTGCCACTCTCTGACCTGCTTGGGAAGGCATGCTACGAGGTCTTCCATGCACCGGGGACAACCGCCCCCCCCAAACATTGCCCGTTCGAACAGGTAAAAACACACCCGATCACCGGGACCATGGAGGAGGACATCGAGGCGCTCGGAGGATATTATCATGTCAGCTGCACTCCCGTTTACACGGCAGACGGGACGCTTGAGAAGGTCATCCATATCGCCATGGACGTTACTGAACAGCGTCGGATCCGGGAGGAACTCACCGCAGCTTTGGAACAGATGACTGCATCGCAGGAGCAGCTCAAAGCGCAGTTTGACGAGCTTGCAGCAAGCGAGCAGCGTATCCGCGAGAGCGAGGCAAAGTATCGCGAGCTTGCCGATTTGCTCCCCCAGGTAGTCTTCGAGATGGACCTTGACGGGAAGATAACGTACGCAAACGGGTATGCCCTCACTACGTTCGGTATGACCGGAGAAGGGCTTCCTGCGGGCATGCATGCCCTTGACGCGATCCACCCGTCCGATCACGGGCGCATCAGGGCGAACATGGAGAAGCTTGCCCGCGGCATCCCCTTTGACGATCACGAGTACACCGCCGTTCGCTCTGACGGCTCACCCTTCCCCGTCGTTGTTTACAGTTCGCCCATCCATAAATCGGGACGGCTGATCGGGTTCAGGGGGATTATGGCCGACGTCTCGATTCTCAGGAAGGCCGAGGAGGCGCTCCGTGAGAGTGAGGAGAAGTACCGGATCCTCTTCAATAATGTCAACGACGCGATTTACCTGCATGAACTCCTGCCCGATGGTACTCCCGGCAGGTTCATTGAAGTTAACGAAGTGATGTGCACCCGCCTTGGTTATACCCGTGAGGAGCTGATCAGATTATCCGTCAGGGACATCGTCTCTTCAGCCCATCTTCCGAAAATGCAGGAGATCAGGGCCCGGATCCAGAAGGAGGGTCACCTGACCTTCATTGCCGAACACAAACGAAAAGACGCATCTCTCATCCCTGTGGAGGTCAACACCCGTCACTTCATCCTGAACCAAAAGCCCATTGTTCTTGCCTCGGCAAGGGATATCACAGATCGCCGGAGGCTCAAGGAAGAGAACCGCGTCCGCCAGCAGCAGCTGGACAACCTGCTCCAGAACGTTCCCGCAGGGATCTTCCGGACAACCATTGCACTGCCGGCACAGCGGGTCATGGCAAATCCGGTGCTTGCCCAAATCTTCGGGTATGACTCCGTAGAGGAGTTCATGGCAAGCCCTCTTGATGAGTCCTATGTTGATAGTAAGGACCGGCAGGATATTGTCGAGCGCCTCCTCCGGGAAGGGGTTGTTTCAAACGCCGAGATACGGATGAAGAAGAAGGACGGCGAACACATCTGGGTCAGCATGTCAGCGGTTGCTGTTCCCGGCCCGGACGGTGCGATGCAGTACCTCGACGGGGTCCTCACGGATATCACGGCAAAAAAGAAAACCGAGGAGGCGCTCATCGAAGCCAACCGGAAGCTCAAGCTTCTCAACAGCGTCACCCGCCATGATATTACGAACCAGCTCCTCGCCCTCAATGGTTTCCTGCAGGTTGCATCATCCAGGACAACGGATCCCGTGATGGTGGATTACCTCGCAAAGTTCCAGCGGATCGCCGAGACGATTTCGAGCCACATAGAATTTACAAGGGCATACCAGGAGCTGGGGATCAATGTCCCGGCATGGCTTCAGGTCGCTGACGTGATCAGGAAGACTCCGGGGAGCCATCCGGTTTCCTGTGACGGGTCCTGTCAGAAGATCGAGATCTTTTCAGACCCAATGCTGGAACGCGTCTTTTTTAACCTGTTCGAGAATTCCGTCCGTCACGGGGAGCATGTAACAGGGATTGTGGTCCGTTGTGAACCGGCAGGGGAAAATCTCCGGATCATTATCGAGGATGACGGGGTCGGGATTCCCCAAAGCGATAAGGCGAAGATCTTCAACCGGGGGTTCGGGAAGAACACGGGTCTTGGCCTCTTCCTGGTCAGGGAGATCCTTACCATCACCGGCATAACGATTGAGGAGACGGGGACGCCCGGTAACGGGGCGCGGTTCGAGATGCTCGTCCCCAAAGGCGCATTCCGATACGGCGGGTAAACCCCCTGTGCACGCGAACCTGGGGGAAAGCACCTCCCGGTCCGCAGGTGCAGCTCACTTCAGCAGTCACGGGCCTGTCGTGACCTTCCGGTAACCGTCCTTTGGCACGGTGATCTCAAACTGAACCCCACTTCCCGGCACCCCGTTCTCAGTGATGGAAATGCCGGTGATTGCGAGAATCTCCTGCGAGAGAAAGAGGCCAAGCCCGGTATGTTTGCCAAAACCTTTCCGGAAGAGCTTCTTTTTGTCAGCTTCCGTGATCCCCACCCCATTGTCGCGATAGGTTATGACAAGGCCAGTCTCCGTCTCACGGGCCGAAAATAACATCTCCGTGACATGCTCCCCGTGACGCTGCGAGTTCTCCATGAGGTTGAAGAAGACCTTGACGATCAGGGGGTCAGAAAAGATCTCGGTGTTGGAGACCTCGATGTGGATATCGACCCCTTCGGGGCTGAGCTGGTCTTTTGCCTCGTAAATGACGGACTCCGCATCCTGCCACCGCGGCGCATTGACCCCGATGTCCTGGTAATATTTCGTAAACTCGATCTGCCGCTGGATCGCCTCTGCCGCCTGGTCCTCTTTGTCGATGAATGCTTCGTACTGCGTGCCTTTGAGGTCTTCTTTTGAGAGTTCGAGATATGCCCGGAGGCCCATGATCTGGTTCAGGATATCGTGCCGGGTGATCGAAGAGAGCATGTTGAGCTTTTTGATCGCCCCTTTGAGCGCCTCCTCGATCTTCTTCCGCTCCGAGATATCCCGTATGATCCCTTCTGTCCCCTCGTAATCGCCGCTCGTGTCCCGGCGCAGGCGGGCACTGATCGAGACCCAGAACGCCGACCCATCGGTCCTGACAAACTCGGTCTCCCAGTCCTGGACAACACCCCTGCCGGCCCTGAGCGCAGCAAGAAACTCTTCCCGTCGTGCAGGGTCTTTCCAGAGGGTAGTGACCGGTCTCCCTGCGATGTCGTGGGGAGGAATGACCCGGAACATGGTTATGGCAGATGGGCTTGCCATGGCAATGCGGTTCTCGCGGTCCACCTGGAAGTATACGTCCTGGAGGTTCTCGATGATCCCCCGGTACCGCTCCTCGCTCTGCTGTAGTGCCTCTTCAGCACGTTTCCGTTCGGTAACGTCACGGTCTATCCCCCGGTACCCGGTAAACACGCCGTCTTTTGAAAAGACCGGCACCCCGCTTGTCTCCAGTACGACCCCCTGCCCGTCCTTGCGGATGTTCCGGTTCTCGATTGCGGAGAACGGCAGGTGCCCGGCCATGTACGGGTCGAATATCACGTGCACGCGTTCCACCTCGTCCTGCGGCATGAAATCGAACGGTGTTCTGCCGATCACCTCATCGGGTGAATACCCCAGCATCCCGCGTACCTGCGGGCTCGCGTAGGTATACGCGCCGGTCTCATCAACCTCCCAGATGAAATCATTGGTTGTCTCTACAAGCGACCGGAATTTCTGCTCGCTCTTCTGGAGCGCCTGTTCGGCATTGACCCGGGCGGTCACATCATGGATGACCCCCTCGATACCCTGTATGGTCCCCCGTGCGTCCTTGTAAAAGTGACTGCTCGATGTCACGTGCCGGGTCATGCCGAGCCGGTCTTTGAGCCGGAGCGGATATGCGTATACCGATCCTTTCTTTTTTAATGCTGCAAGGAACTGGTCACGTTCGGTCGGATCGGCGTACAGCACCGAGACGTTCTGCCCGATCAGGGATTCGGGGGAATCATACCCGCCTATCCGTATCCCGTTGGGGCTGACCATGGTGATGTTACCATCGAGATCCGTGCGGTAGAAGATGTCCTGCATGTTCTCGATGATGCTCCGGTAATTCTCTTCGCTCTCCCGCAGTGCCAGTTCGGCCCGGATCCTCTCGGCAATCTCCATCTCGCGGGCCTTCATGGCAAGACTCAGGTCAGTATGCGTGCGGGCGATGGTGATGGCAAGCCCGGCAATCTGGCTGATGAAATGGGTCAGGTTGATGTATTCATCCCGTGCTTCCGGAATCGAGACATGGTCAACCGAGAGGGTGCCGATCAAACTCCCGCCCGACTCCACGGAAAAGAGGAAACTCTCCCCGTCTTCATTCCGGAAATAAAGTTGGGACGGATCTCTCTTCTGCCCGAAATGTGCCGGAGAAGGGTAGGCATGCGGGGGGATGCTCAGGATCTCGCCGGATCCCTGGTCGGTTGCCGGCAGGAACCCGACGCTCTTTGGCGAACAGATGGTGACGATCAGGTCAAGCACGTGATGGATGACGGTCTTCTCGTCATGGATCCCGATGAGCCTGCCGGTAAGGTCAGCGACCATCGAGTAATCGGCCACGCGTTTCTCGGCCTGGCGGAGGGTTGATGCACAGGATCCTCTCTCCTGAACTATCTGCCACTTACGGTATTCTGCGTTCAGGAGGCAGCTGAAATGCGCAAGGCCAACGGGGAGTGTCCGTGCAGGAAGCCCCGTAAAATCAGAGAACTCTGCAAGGACTGGCCCGGTACCGGCATGAACCCCCGTCTCAAGGAGAACGATTTCGGTAAGCGATTCGCCAAACATCTGCCGTGCAGTGGAACTGTCAAGCCCGTCACTCTCTGCATTCTGCCTCCACCGCATGAGCCAGCCGGGGAGGATCAGGTACGACCCCCGCTTCCGGAAATCTTCCACGAGTGCTTCAGGAAGAAAGAACTGTGCCCCGGAACCTGTCAGCACGAGCGAAGGGTTATCTTTGACATCCCGGGGGATATCCATGGTGTTGGCGCACCCGCACCCGCAGAGGCAGATCGCGTTACCTGCCCCGGCCTGCTGTCCGAACTGGTCTTTTATGGTATCCCACACGGACCGGACATGGCCGCAGTGGAAGGGAAAGGACAGAGCCACTGCAAGGGGCATATCAGCGGAGGACAGTATTGCATCCACCTCGGGCCGGATATTTTCGCAGCAGAGGATGACGAACCGTTCTTCCATTGGTCACTCCGCAAGGGGGTACGTGCCGTATTTTTTCACCGCGGAGCTAATCGCCATCAGGACACGGTCAGGGACCTGCCAGGGAATCTCACCGTGGTTGTCCGAGAGGATAAACCCGCCCCCCTTTCCTGCCCGGGCGATTGTCTCTCTCACCCTTGCCTCTGCAATCTCCGGCGTCCAGCGCCGCATTTCGATACCGTTGAGGTTCCCAAGCACGGTGAGCCGTTTGTTGCAGGCCTGTTTCACCTCACCGATGTTCTCAAGGGCGCTTGTCCCGACAATGGCGGTGCCGGTGGTGGCAAGATCATCGATGATAGCAAGTGCGCGGCCGGAGGCGAGGTGAGTCGCTGTCGGCCCCTTGATCCGGGCGATCGTCTCCTTTGCAACCACCATGCCGGTCTTCCGGTACAGTTCCGGCGGGACACTGGTCGGGGACGAGACCGGGTCGAAGTAACAGATGGCGTGGGCGCCGGCTTCCAGCTGGGCATTTGCCCAGTCAATACAGAACTGTTGGTTCTTCTTCATCAGCTCCCAGAACAGGTCCTTTTGCGTGTACATCAGGTCCAGATATGGTTCGAAGCCCATCTGCATTACCGGGACCGAGAACGGCGACATCACAACACCGACAACCGGGATCTTGCCGGCAGATTGTGCTGCAAGCCCCCGGATACAGTCGGTAATCTTTTTGAGGCTTTCACACGATGCGACTTCCGGCACGTCAATGGATACGATATCCTGCGGGGAGCGGATGATCGGTCGCCCCGCATTGGGCGGTCCGTCTGTGATATAGATGACATCGCCACCCCATGCTTCGACTTCTGCGGAGGCATAGAAGAACGGGTAATAACAATCGCTATCATATTTTTTCTGGAGAATCGTCTGCCCCCTGATGACATTCTCTGCCCGGGAGTAGTATTCCCGGATGGATAGGTTCAGCTCTTTTGCCCCGTGCATCGTGGTCAGGAGAAAGAGCGGGACCCGGTCCGGCTCTTTCTGGCCGATAGCAGTCATCGTGCGCTCGAATGGTGTCATGATATCGGTCATTGCCCATCACCCCCCGCCATCTCCTTCACCAGCGCAAGTGTGTCGGATGCCGTATGTCCCATGGCATCGGCACCAACTTCATGCCAGAGTGTGGAGTCGAAGTTGAAGGGTGCTCCCCCGACGATCACCTTTGTCTGTGGCTGCGCTTTTTTAATTTCTGCAATCGCTTGTTTTGCCCGGAGGGCTGCCGGAAGCATCAGGGTGGAGATGAGGAGGATCCTGATGTTATCCTTCGCGACCAGCTTCACGAGATCTTCAGCCATGACCCCGTGGCCGTAATCGGAGATCTCGTACCCTCCGGCCCGGAGCACTGAAACAACGATCCTCTTCCCGAGCGTATGGTGGTCCTCGAGCACCGCGATTGCCATCTTCGGCTGTCCGATCCGCTGCGGGTCCCCGGGCGGGAGCATGGCGTCCACGATCTCCTCGCAGATCCGCCCGCTCATGTACACCTGCGAGAGCGCGACATCGCCAGCCTCCCATCGGCGGCCTACCTCCTCGAGTGCCGGCACAACGAGTGTCTCAAGGCACACGAACGGGGAACCGGGCGTGCAGGTCTCTTTGACGATCCTTCCCGCTTTCACCCGGTCAACAGAAAGGAGAGCCTCCTCCATCTCTGCGAGATTGGCTGATGGCGGGGCAACAGGACTTGTCATACGGGGAAATGCCCTGTGATGCTATAAAAATATGGTGGCAGGGCCGCCCCTTTGAAAAACCGGAAGGGGATGGTTATCCAAACCCCCCGGACCGGCCCATTTTCTTATCGAGCCAGTCGAATTTCCCGGCAAACGACTGCGCAAATGCCCCGAGCTGGCAGTGGGAGCCGGCACCGTATTCATCGGAGAAGATCATCAGTTCCTTATCACAGGTAAGGTGGTCGTAGAGCGCCTGTGCCTGCACCATTCCCGGGTCGAAATGGTCGGTCTTTCCGGCAGTTACCAGCGTGGGGCAACGGATCTTTTCTGCGGAACCTTCCAGGGTCATATCCATCCATTTCGCCCAGAATAGTGCCGGTGAACTCGCGTTGAAAACATACATCCCGTTCTCATTCAGCCAGCGGGTGCCGGTGTCCCGTGCCATTGCCTGCCGGATCTCATTGTTGAATGCAGCCGGATCCGTTTCCAGCCATTCCTGCAGTTCCTTCTCCGTCATGTTCGCGGTGGGTCCGCCTCCCTTTTTCATGCCTTTTAGGAGGTTTAGCCCGACATCATAGGTGCCTGCGTCAGCTACAAGGGCTGAAATACGGGGCTCGTAGGCTGCACCCCGGGGGGCAAGGTACCCGCCAAGCGAGATCCCCCAGAGCGCGATCCGGTCGCTGTCGACATCGGGGCGGGCCACCGCATAATCCACCACCGGAGTAATCACATTCTCCCAGTCGGCCCGGAACGGGAGGTGCCGGACACGGATGATTTCGCCCTGCCCCGGACCCTCGAAGGTCAGGACATTGTATCCCCGTTTCAACCCTTCCATGGCGTACGGGTGGAGTTCCTCCTGGCACCCATCAAAGCCGGTCTGGACGATCAGGAGCGGCCGGGGTTTTTTAGCGTCATCGACCTTGTAGAAATAGCCCGGCAGGGTGGTGTTTTCGTAGGGGATGGCAACGATCTCGTACGGCACGGTGTCCAGCGCGAGCGCGTCACGGAATGCCTCCCGGCTCATCCCCCACGTTTCCACGATGCGGGGATCGGACGTGTTCCCGTGCAGGAAGAACTCGGAGGTGCGGTAGTACGTGGCGGCACGATAGTAAGCCTCCCGTGCGGTAACGGTATGGCCTGCCGCAAGACTCTCGTCCCCCGCTGCCCGGAAATGGTCCGCGGTCTTCTTCCACTCGGTGTACCAGCTCTCGACGTCCCCCTCTTTGATCCGGGACGCCGTGGCAAGGCACTCGCCGATGTCAGCTTCTCCGGCATACGTGGCGGCAAGTGTGCGTTCCAGTTCGAACGCGAACTCGGAATCGGTAAAGACAAGGGTGGGGCAGGTGGAGCTCTGCGGCACGTCGGCCCGGGTCGATGGAACAGGTGCCGGGGACTCGCCCGCAGGAGCCATGCAGCCCGAAAATGCCGCAAGGATGGCAGCGATGCAGAGCGTGACGACCAAAAAAAGCCCCGGACCAGAACGTTTCATGGAAGAGTGATCCCGTTGCAGGGAAGATAATAATTGCGAAGCTCCGCTGGGGGAGATGAAATGGTAAAAGAAACGGGCCTGAAGGGATTTGAACCCTTGACCTGCGGATTAAGAGTCCGCCGCTATGCCGAACTAAGCTACAGACCCGCGTTGTTAGGCCTAATAATGTGGTTGATGATTGCGAATAAAGGTTTTGGAGTACACCGGTTGGAATTCATTAATACCGTGGAGGGCAAGATCATCTGTATATGCCGCAGGAAGCCCCGTTTGAGCAGCAGGCACCCGGAAAATACTCAATTTTCGGCTGCGGGACGAACGGATACAACATCATATCAGAACTCGTAAAAGAGAACGAGCGCGTGGTGGTCATTGACAAGGACGAGTCCCGGGTGCGGCACCTCCGCGACCAGAAGTTCGATGCCTACCAGCGCGATATCGCCTCTTCCGAGATGCTCGCGGGGCTCCCGCTCTTCGAGATAGCCTTCGTGATGACCGGTGATCCGGACGCCAACCTTGCGGCAACTGCCACCATCAGGAAACGCTACCCCCTCGCACAGGTGGTTGCCCGGGCAACAGACCCGGTGAACGGCGAGCGTCTCACGGCAGCAGGAGCAGATGTCGTCCTCTACCCGCAGGAGGTAGTGGCCCGGTCCGCAATCCTCCAGATTAAAAAGCAGCATGCAAGCCGGATCGCGCAGCGGCTGTTCAGCCTTATTGCAGGCTGGGAAGGAACGCTTGGGATCATCACCCACAAGAACCCGGACCCGGACGCGATCGCGTCAGCCATGGCGCTTGCGGGGATCGCAAAACATGCCAACCCCACAACCCTCTCGACACGGATCTTCTATGAAGGCAACATCGGTCACCAGGAGAACCGGACGTTCGTGAACCTGCTGGACATCAAGATGGAGCGCCTGACTCCGGAAGCCCTCCTCCAGTGCAACTACCTTGCGATGGTCGACTGTTCCGGCCCGGGCTCGAACAACGATGTCCCGCCCCAGACGAAGATCCACATCGTCATCGATCACCACCGTGACGGGAAATACACCCCGGCACAGGGGGCATTCACGGACATACGGCCGGGCGTTGGCGCCACGGCAAGCATCATCACTCAGTACCTGCAGGAACTTGACGTGCCTGTCGACAAACGAGTGGCAACTGCTCTCCTGTACGGGATCCGTACCGATACCCGGGACTTCCGTCGCAACGTCACCCCGCAGGATATGAGTTATGCCGGCTTCCTCCTGCCCCTGACCGACGCGGACCTGCTCGACAAGATCATGTCGCCGTCCATGTCGCAGGAGACGCTTGACGTCATCGGCACGGCAATCACCAGCCGGAAGGTCCAGAGCGGCTACCTCTTCTCCAATGTGGGTTTTGTCATGAACCGCGACGCATTGCCGCAGGCAGCCGATATCCTGATCACGCTCGAAGGGGTGAACACCGCACTTGTGTATGGCATCACGGATACCGCGATCGTCATCTCGGCCCGGAACCGCGACATCCGTCTGCACGTGGGTAACGCCCTCTCAGAAGCGTTCGGAGATATGGGCGATGCGGGCGGCCACCCGAACATGGGGGCAGCAAGCCTGCCCCTCCATTACTTCGGTCAGGTGGAAGACAAGGAGCAGCTGCTCGAAATCGTGATCGAGCCGGTGCTCCAGAAGTTCAAGAACCTTGTCGGACTTGAGAACGAGGGGAAGAAAAATGGCGGACAATAACCAGAATTCACGCGCAATTTTGCCTGCACTGTTCAGGGCAGGTGAAGGAACCGATAGCGGGATCACATCAACCGGGAGGAACCATGCAGTTCGCTGAGTGGGAGCCCCATTACCAGGAGATCCTTGAATACTTCGGGTTCGAACGGGAAGCAGACGAGGAGGCGGCCCGGCTTCTGGCCTCGCTCCTCGATCATGACAATCTCCTCTCGCTCGCCTCGCTCACGGACGGCAACGAGGTAACGGTCTGCGGGAACGCCCCGTGCCTGAAGGACGATCTCGGGAAGGTCAGCGGGATCGTCTTTGCCGCCGATGCCGCTGCCGAGGTGCTCGACTCCCACGGTATCCGGCCGGATGCGATCTTCACGGATCTCGACGGGGCCACTGACCGGTTCATCGAGATGAACCGGGAAGGCACCATCATCGTTGTCCACGCGCACGGGGACAACATGCCGCTCCTCCACCACTTGGTGCCCCGTTTTACCGGGAAAGTTGTCGGGACCACGCAGGCAGCCCCGCTCCCCCGGGTGTATAACTTCGGTGGTTTTTCAGATGGTGACCGGGCGGTCTTTGCCGCTGAGGAACTGGGCGCTTCGCACATCACGCTTGCGGGGTTCGATCCTGACGACGTCAATGTGGACCCGTTGAAACGCGGGAAACTCTTCTGGGCGCGCAAGCTCCTTGCTCTGATCGGCCACGAGGTATGAGCGGTTCGGCGTTCATCCTTGACGGGTACGTGGATGAGCCGGCATGCCTTGGCGTGCCGCCCTACCTCTCGCCGTATATCCGGACGGTGGCGGGAGCACTTGCCGGCCACGGGTTCACGGTCAGGTACCTGACCATCGACCAGCTGAGAAAGGACCCGTTACGCACGGCTGAACTGAACGCATCTGACCTGCTGGTCATGATCGCTGGCGTAACGGTTCCGGGGAAGTACCTGGGCGGTACCCCCGCAACCCTCACCGAGATCCAGCAGATCGGGCACATGGTCCGGGGCCCGAAGAAACTTCTCGGCGGCCCGATCGGGTTAGGTTATGCGGGCGAAGGCGGCGAGAAAGCGGTCCGGCAGGTGATTGGCGGGTTCGATGCACTCCTTTCGGGAGAACCGGCAATCGCGCTTGATAATTACCTTGCCGGTAATGATCCTGCGGGAGCGCTGGATTATACTCGCACCGACCCCTGGAGCATTGCAGGTGCCGGCGTGGTCAGCCAGCACCCCGACTTCCCGTACGTGATGTGCGAGCTGGAGACGGCCCGGGGCTGCTCGCACGGTGCAACGGGCGGGTGCTCGTTCTGCACCGAGCCCTTCTACGGGATGCCCCGGTACCGCACGGCTGATGCGGTTGCCGGAGAGGTTGCAGCCCTTTATGCTCACGGGGCCCGGCACTTCCGGGTGGGCCGGCAGCCGGATATCCTTGCCTACGGTGCAGGAGCCGGGGAGTACCCTGCCCCGGAACCAGAGAATGTTGAAGGGCTCTTCTCTGCCATCCGCGCCGCAGCACCCGACCTGAAAACCCTGCATATCGACAACACCAACCCGGCAACCATCGCCCGGCACGAGGATGCGGCAAGGGAAACACTCCGGGTGATCATCCGGCATCACACATCGGGCGATGTTGCAGCGTTCGGGATGGAGACTGCCGACCCGGCCGTTGTTGCGGCAAACAACCTGAAGGCGAATGCCGATGAGGTCTTCCGGGCAATCGGGATCGTCAATGAGGAAGGCGGGATGCGCCGGGACAATGTCCCCGAGCTCCTTCCCGGCATAAATTTTGTCTGCGGGCTTGCGGGCGAAACGGAGCAGACGTATGATCTGAACGAGCAGTTCCTCGCCCGGGTCCTGAAAGCCGGCCTCATGGTCCGGCGCGTGAACATCCGGCAGGTGATGCCGTTTGAGGGCACCCGGGCCTATACTGAGAATACGCTCGGGAAGCACGAGCGCCGGTTCAAAAAATTCAAGGAATTTGTCCGGACCAAAATCGATCTCCCGATGCTCCAGCGGGTCTTTCCCCTCGGCACCGTGCTCCGCGATGTACGGGTTGAGGTGGCGGGTGACCTCTCGTTCGGGCGGCAGCCGGGTTCCTACCCGATCCTTGTCGGCATCCCGCTCCGGCTTCCGGAACGGACGGTGACTGATGCCGTGGTGGTGGACTGGGGGATGCGGTCGGTGACGGCGTTGCCGGTGCCGGTACGGATCAACGAACTGCCGGCATCTGCTGTCCGGTGGCTTCCGGGCGTGGGGAAGAAAAAAGTGGCAGCGGTTATTGCAAAGCGGCCGTTTGGGGATCTGGCGGCGTACCGGAAGGTGGCGGGGGGATCGGTCGTGGATGGGGTGATGGAGTTCTGAGATACATGAGGAGAAAGCAAAGATTCCCTGAATCTGCTTCAGGTATCCTGTCGGTTGCAGGAACCCTCTGCAACCAGAAACGGACCGAATTGTTTTTTCCTGTCCATGGTGAACTATCACTACTTTCACTGGTGACAATCTCATGAACAGGAACACCCGGGTTACGATCTTTGCAGGTCTCCTCATCCTCGTTTTGCTCGTGACTGGACTGCTGGTCACGTTTCCAGCAGTTCCGGCGGATATCCCGAAGAAGACGGTCGTTGTCTACACGTCGGTAGACCAGATCTATTCCGAACCGGTTTTTCACGACTTCGAAAACGAGACCGGTATCCGGGTTCTTGCCGTTTATGATGTCGAGGCAACCAAAACCACCGGCCTTGTCAACCGCCTGATTGCCGAGAAGAACCGGCCCCGGGCTGACGTGTTCTGGAGCGGGGAGTTCGGTCAGACCATCCTCTTAAAGAACGAAAGCGTGCTTACTGCCTACTCCTCTCCGTCAGCGGCGGATATTCCCCCTCAGTTTCTGGATGAAGATGATTACTGGACCGGTTTTGGCGGGAGGGCCCGGGTCTTCATTGTCAATACGGACCGGCTCACGCCCGACCAGTACCCTGAATCGATATACGATCTCCTGAGCGCCCGGTACGCGGGCAACACGGTCGGGATTGCCTATCCGATGTTCGGTACCACGGCGACCCATGCTGCTGCCCTCTATAGTTATCTTGGCACGGATGAAGCAAGAGGATTCTTTACCAACATCAGCAACCGTGAGGTCCGCGTGGTTGATGGCAACTCGGTAGTCCGTGACCTTGTTGTCGATGGTCAGCTGGCATTCGGCCTAACCGACACGGATGACGCATGTGGGGCAGTCGAGAAGGGGGCGCATGTGGCCATCATCGTCCCCGACCAGGGCGAGGGCCGGATGGGGACGCTCGTTATTCCCAACACGGTTGCCCTGATAGCCGGGGCACCGCATCCGGACGAGGCAAAGGCCTTCATCGATTACGTGCTGGATAAGAAAACCGAGGATGCGATGGTAAATTCCGGGTGGATCCAGATCCCGAGCCGCGATGTTCCGACAAAGACGGCCTGTATGAATATCACCGGGATCAAGGCGATGAACATCTCGTACCAGGAGGTATATACCGGAATTCCCGCCACCCAGAAGGATTTAATCGAGATCTTCATCCGATAATCCTATGACCTTCCAACCGCTTTTTCCCAAAATGCGTGTACGAATATCCCTGGAACAATGCCTGCATGTCCTCATGGTGGCGCTGTTCATCATCCTGGTACTGAGTCCGCTGGCTGGGTTATGCCTGGATCTCCTGTATGATTTCCTGTCCGGGACCCTTGACCTTTCGGTGCTTACCTTCTTCTCACCCCGGCGCCTCTGGCTCCTTTTTGCCAGTATCGGCCTTGCCGCTACGGTTGCAGGTTCAGGAATCCTGGTAGGCGTCCTCGTTGTTTCTCTCCTCTGGCGGATCGCAAAAAAGGGCCTTGTTATCGTCCTTCTCACGGTACTTGCACTTGCCGCGATCCCCCCGTATATCCACGCTCTCACGTGGTCATCGCTCCTTGGGTACCTTACCGGGTTTCTTCCCGGCCTGACCATGACCGGCTGGGGAATCAGTTACTGGGTGGAACTGATGGCGCTCATCCCGCTTGCTACGCTCCTTGTTTGGATTGCGTTTGCATCGGTAGATCCCGCCCTGGTCGAGGCCGGGCGGGTCTTCCGGCCGGATATGGACGCGTTTCTTCACATCCATCTCCCACTTGCAGCCCCCGCCCTTGGTGCATCGTTTGGTTTTTTGTTTTTGCTCTGCTGTTCAGATTATTCGATCCCCTCACTTTTCGGCGCTGATGTCTATGCCCTGGAGATCTTCGCACAATTCAGCGCATCTGGAAGTTCGGCGCTCGCCTTCCTCTATGCCCTGCCTCTCATGGTCGTCATGATCGCCGTTATCATCGCAAGCCGGTCGGGTATCCGCACCCTTGCCCAGACGCCGGACTGGCTGTCAGACCGGAAGGGGACGGCCCCCCTCTTCCCATGGCCGTTCATCCTGCTCCAGGTTCTTGCCTGTGGTGTTGTTCTCTTCCAGATCCTTGTCCTTGTTTCCGGCCTTCTCCTCACAACCGGCACCATGAGCACATTAACCCGTTCGGTTGAGATGGCTCAGGGCGAACTGGTGTACAGCCTTCTGGTAGCGGCGGGTGTTGTTATCGTATCCCTTCCGCTGGCTCTTGCTGCTGCGCATGAACTGAAACAACCGGGCCTTCGCGGGGGGATCTCATGGGGCCTTGTCCTCCTGCCGCTCGCCATGCCGGCTTCTTTAACCGGCATTGGCCTCATCCTTTTCTGGAACACTCCCGGGATGGCAGTAATCTACCCCGATTTGCTGATGCCTGTCCTTGCAGGGGTGGCCCGGTTTGCCCCGTTTGCTGCAATCATTCTTTTTGTTCAGCTCCGGTTCATCGACCCGGTCCTCTTTGATGCAGCAGCGGTCTTTTCCCGCAGCTTGCTGAAAACCTGGGTACGGGTCCGCCTTCCGTTGTATGTTCCCGGACTGCTTGTTGCGGCGGGAATCCTTGCAGCGCTGACGCTTGCCGAACTCGGTGCAACCCTTGTCGTTGCGCCGCCGGGATACGGTACAATAACCCTGCGGATTTACAATTACCTCCATTACGGGTCAGCGGGGGAAGTGGCAGGCTTATGTCTCATGATCACGATACTCTGTCTCATTGTAGGTGTATGTACGGTTGTCGCTGTCACCTGGCTTTACCGTGATGGCAGGGAAAAACGACCAGAAGGAGATCCGGTACATGATCGTTCTTGAAGATGTCTGCAAGGCATTTGGGAATACCGTAGCTGTTGACCAGGTATCCCTCGTGATTCCTGATCGTGCACGGGTTGCCATTCTCGGCCCCTCCGGCAGCGGAAAGACCACCCTCCTGCGCCTGGTTGCCGGGCTTGAAATGCCGGATAAGGGGACTATCTCCATGGGCGGTCACGCGGTCAGCGGCAGCGATGTCTTTGTTCCCCCGTCAGAACGCAGAATCGGGTTTGTCTTCCAGTCGGGAGCACTCTGGCCGCACATGACCGTTGCAGAAAATATTCTGTTTGCTTTCAATGCACTGCCGGAAGGCGAACAGCAGCGGCGGCTCGATCTTCTCCTCGATCGCATGGCGATCCCTAACCTGCGGGATCGCTATCCCGACCAGATATCCGGCGGGGAAGCGCGACGTGTGGCGCTGGCGCGTGCCCTTGCCCCCCGGCCGGAGATTCTGCTATTGGACGAACCGCTCACCAATCTTGACCACGCTCTCCGAGAGGAACTCCTTGTCCTGATCGCAGAGTCGGCAAGGGAAGAAGGGTCTATCATGCTTTATGTTACTCACGATGAGCACGAAGCAGCCATAGTTGCGGATTCCACCATCCGGTTTAAGGCAGGCCGGGTATTGGAGTGATCAGGATCCATGCCCGGCAAAAATCACGGGATGCTGGTGAAAAATACCCTCTATCTTAGTATCGGGATCCTTATCATCGCCGCGATGATCTTCACGCTCCAGGTAGCTCTCGGCTACGTGCAGGTGAAGAGTACGCCCCCCGGTTGGGAGATTATCCGGCCTCCTGCCGAAGTCTCAACGCTCCTTATCGATGACGATATTGTCTGGACTGGAGGAAAAGAGGGAATCGTCCTCATCAGCCGGACCAACAGATCCCGTATCTCCCTTCCAGCAGGTGCCCCCCCGACGAGTTATGTCCGGCAGATATTTCAGGACCGGAATGGAAGCATCTGGATAGCACATGATGGCGGGCTTATCCGGTTCGAGGAAGGGTCATGGCAGGTCATCAGCCCGGCTCCGGAAATTCCCTTCCGGCGCGTGGTAAGCCTGGCCCAGCACCGGGACGGCAGCATCATTGCCGGGACAGATGCTGATGCATTTGTTGAAACCAGCAGCGGGTGGCAGAGCCTCCGCTCCCGTGGCATGCCCCCGGTTGCCCTGGCAGAAGTTATCCTGGTCACCCGTTACGGTGAGATCTGGGTGGGGTGCGGCGAACCTATGCGGGGCGCACTTCTCCGGTTTGACGGAGATGCCTGGCACCAGTATACCATGAAAGATGGTCTTCCTCACCCATCCGTACGGGCGCTGGCGGAGGATTCTGACGGGGTGGTCTGGGTGGCAACCGGCTACTCGCGAAGCGGGGGAGCTGCCCGGTTTTTCAACGGCTCCTGGACGAATTTGACGGTCATGGATGGTCTGGCCGGTGAGTCCACCCGCTCGGTATCTTTCGATCAGGATGGCCGGGTGTGGATTGGATCAGAGTACGACGGGATTGTTATCTGGTCTGGCAGACCCGAAGCAGTCATTACCGAGAAAGACGGGCTTGCCGGCAATGAAGTCAAGGCCATGGTGCAGGAACCCGATGGAACCTTCTGGTTTGGTACGGAGAACGGGCTGTCCCGTGTCGATCGAGCTGTTGTGATCTGAGACCGTGCATTTTTCCCTTAATTACAGGCCTCCTGTATGAAATTTGCCGGTTTTATTATCATGCATTGGATGTCAGGTAACCTTCACAGAATTGCATAAATACCAAGCCAAAAGATATCGTGTATCTCATCATCAGTCCAGGTTCCCGGAACAACAGGCGAGGGAGATCTATGCAGTTTGACGAAGCACAACGGAGACAAACAGATCTTGCAGCCCGGCTCCGCCAGGGGATACTAACTCCTGCCCAGTATGCTGAAGCTGTCGGCAAGCTTCAGGTAATGGACGCCAGTGGCGTATGGTGGCAGCCCAGCCCGGATGGTACCGGCTGGTTGCGTTATGATGGTACCCGGTGGCTTGCGGCAAATCCCCCACTACAGGATAGCAGGCAATACCCGCCCGGCACGAACGCCCCGCCTGAACGCGCAAAGGACTTCAACGAGTTTAAATCCTCGCTGATGTCGGTAGATGATTTCAAGAAGATCTCAAAGGAAGTTCCGCTGGCCAAACGCCCGCAGAAGTGGTGGGATCTTCTCTCGATTCTCGGGGGGATCGTTGGCGCGATCCTCTGGTTCCTGTACGGGGGGATCCGGAGCGGAAAGGAGGGGTTGGATCTCATCACGCCGCTTCTTATGATTGCAATCCCGATAGTGCTCGTCTGGTTCCGTGCTGACATCGACCAGATGCTCCAGCCGCTCCAGCCGACCCGGAGAAAAATATCCAAGATCCTCTTGATCGGTCTTGGGATTGCAACCCCGTTCCTGACAGCATGGATCCTGTATAATATCTTCAATATCAGCCAGTATCCCCTGATGCAGGCCAATATAGTCGTCGGGACGCTTGCAGCCTACGCCATTACCCGGGATCCCCAGTCCGGTCTATTGCCCAAACATGCTCCCGGTGTTGCAAATGCCCTGATCCTGTTCACCATCGTTCTCTGTTCGTGCATCATTGCTCCTGTCATGGCGGATGACTGCGCACGCGACCCGCTCAATGCCCAGGACTGCCTGCGGACCAATGGGTACGCTGAAGGGATGGCAGGAACTGCGGCCGCGATCATATCCATCCTCGTTAACGGTCCGATCATAATGCAGACACTCATCCAGGGCGGCTCGGGAGCCGGAGCCTCTGTGCGGACCGCACCCCCGGTTATAATTCCCGGTGGGGGAGGGACAGCAACCGTCACGGGTGGAGATGGTACGGACCCGGTAAGCAAATGGATTGCGACGCGGACCACGTATCCGGGGAGCTGGATCCTGTCTCCTGATGGGAAGTCGGTCAAGATGGAGGGTCTGTCCGGCTACGAGATCCCGGTAGAATGGATTACCGGCACATCTGAAAACGAGATTGAGAATATCATCTTCGGTACTGAAATTCCATCTTCAGATCACGAAGAGCTTGCAAACACGATAACCCAGGAAATTGACGGCACGGATCTTGAGGCATTTACCCGTTCCAGGTGGGTTGAGATGGGGGACGAGGAGAAGAAGGACGCGCTCACCCGGCTTGCCCAGAACCTCGGCAAACAGCTGGGCGAGAGCCGTGTCACGGTGGAACTGGATCCGAATATGATCTTTGGCAATGGAGAACCCATGGATGCATGTTTCACGAATGGTACCGTGAAAATCAACCCCAATAGCAGTCTCTGGAACAAACCGGGAGAGATGATCGAGCGCCTAGCTCACGAGGTGAAACACCAGCAACAGGGCAACCCGAACAATCCCATGGAGAATGAGGCTGCGCGAAACGCTGCAACCGTCAACGACCAAAATTATCACACGTTCGATAGTGATCCGGTTAAGTATTCGGGCCAGTATGTCGAGAATGATTGCAACTCCTTTGGCCAGAATGTCCGCAGCAAGCTCCGTGGCAAGGCGATAGCTGAACAGGAAGAGAAACTGTTTAATTTCCTTGGTGAGCTGAAGGATGCAGCCGGCAAGAAATCCGGTGCCCCGAAGATGACACTGGATGATATCAAAAAGGATCCTCAGGGTTTCCTCGACCACCTTGAAAAGAACCCGGACCAGAAAGCAAAATTCGTAAAGATCCTCAAGCGCAACAAAGGGATGTGATCCTGATGCCTCGTGAACTCAGCCCAAAAGAACAGCAGGATGTCCTGAACCACCCCGCCCTCCCGATAGCAACTGCACTGGCGAAACTCGGGTATACGCCAGCTTCGGGGGTCTGGGATGCTGCCCTGCGAATGCACCGCACTCCCGATCTTGCGCGGGACCTGATGATCTATGTTGAAGCAGGTCAGCCAGCCATTAACTACGATCTGTCGGTCCCGAAAAACCTCTTCAAGTCCCTTCCGCATGGCTATAGTATTGCCACTCTGATGCGCGACTTCCGGTTAAAAATCACGGGAGCATTTTTACTTGCCTCAGATCTTGTTGTAAATACGGAGGCAACCCTCAATCTCCTGGAACGGTTTACCCGGGACGGTGTCTGGATCACTGATGCCGATGGGAGGCACGGGCTTTTTCAGCCCAGTGGATCATCCCATCACACTCCTGCAGCAGATACCTCTGATGAGATCTCTGCAAAGGATCTTTTGGATCTTATCGACCAGGTGGAATCGCAAAGATCTGTGCGACAGGAGATTTTGTCCCCATCCGGATCCCTTCAACAGCACTCCCACTGCACACAGTGTGGCACAAAAATCCAGCCAGGAAAGAAATTCTGCCCAAATTGTGGTGCAAAGGTGTAAAAAAGGACCTGGGTCGCTCACCCCAAAAATCAAACCGGCAGATAAAAAAACTGCAGAACGTATCAAAAGCACCAAATCACAGTCAACCGTGCAGAGTTTCCGAATTTGTGGATGACGGAATCCGGAAGCGGCCGGTATTCTTTTTTTTTAGGATGATCAGGCGAGGGCCGCCTCATGCACGGGATCCGGAATGTTCCCCCTTCGAATATTGCCGATCCTGAATGATTTCTGCGATACTGTTGACCCCCTATTGCAAAAAATTCAGATGTTGCGAATTAAATGACCATTGTCCTGTAATTCGCGAATAAATGTCAACCTCAAACCCCCCTGGAAACGAGCTCCGAAGAAGGGAAATTGTGTTATACAAGGGATTTTTTCCATGGGGTATATGGCCAGACCCCAATCGGACGGGGGCTTGTGAGGTTTCCCGCAGAAACCGGTTGCGGATACGACCCGGCTGATGCACCGGATCGGAGAATATAAAAAACCTGAGTGAACATTTACACGAACGAGGATCTGAACCATGACAACCCAGAATCCAGCACCGTCCTCAACCTGCCCGCACTGTCACCAGCCATTGACCCCGGGAGTAAAATTCTGCGAGAGCTGTGGAGCGAAGATCGAACAAGCCCCGGTCTGTACCAATTGCGGTGCACCGCTCACCCCGGGGGTAAAGTTCTGCGAGCTCTGCGGTGAACCCGTGACGCAAGCCGGGCCGGCACCAGCCGCTGCCGCCACTGTTCCGGTTCCGGCAAAACCGGAACCCCCCGAACAGCCCACGAAACCAGAAGAGATCTCCGTCCCTGAACCAGAACCGGGACCCCAACAGGGCGCTCTCCCCGATCCTGCTGAACCCTCCGCTGAACCCTCCGCTGAACCCTCCGCTGAACCAGAACCGGCTCCCGCACAGGAACCCGTTTCCGCAGGGGATAAGGGGGCACAGGAACCGGCAGAAGAGATTCCGGTACCGGCTCCCCTTAAGCCGGTTCAGGTTCCGGCATCACCATCCGGTGCCGGGTCCTCCTCAAAGACCCTCATCATCGCCGGTATCGTTGGGCTTCTCGTCATCGCGGCGATCGCCATCTTCGTTGTCCTCCCCATGCTCTCCGGTGCCGGGGGCGGAAGTGATGGAAACGGGCAGGGTACCGTAACCACAACGACAACTCTCCCGTCATCGCAAGGATCGGGGATTTCCTTCGAACCCCTGCCCACGCAGAAACTTCCCTTCAACCTTGAAGTGATCTACCAGGTGGAGCGGAGCCCCATCACCGGCATTGTCACGGTAACGTTCTCAGGAGGGTCCGGCCTGAACGGCATTGCGGAAACCCTCATCACGGTGACACGGTCGGACGGGCAGGTCCTGACCAAGTCGTGGAAACCTGCCCGTATCGGGGATTCGGTTACTGTTCAGGGAACCACGATGACCGACCGGGTTGAGGTGGTCACAAACTTCTACAACGGGGATTCGTACAGGTGCTTTGACCAGGTCTTCGAATACAAGAAACGGAACTGATTTTTTTAACCTCCGGTAGTCTAAATCTGCCGGAGTTCTGTTACTTTTAAGATATCCGTACGGGTGACAATCCCGAGGATCTTTCCTTCCTGCACCACCGGTATCCGCCCGATATCGTGGGACGACATGATGCGAAGAGCATCGATGACCGGCGCCGTTGGCGGGAGGGTGATCACCTCGCGGCTCATCACGTCCCGCACCTGCATGGCATCGCGATCGATGGGGGAGGTCCGGTTTAAGTCGGCAAGCGTGATGATGCCGATGAGGGAATCCCGTTCAACTACCGGAAAACCGAGGTGCTTGCTTGCGTACATCATATCCACAACCTGGCTGACCGGGAGGTTCGGCGGCACTGCGGTAACCGGGGCGCTCATCATCGATCCAACCGTCACGTCCTGCAAAAGATGGCTGTATTTTACCGCCGTCGACTCCATACCCGCCCCGATGTAGATGAAGAGGGCAATCAGGATCAGGAACGGCGAGAAGGTGACAAGGCCGACAATACCAAAGAGGACGGCAAACCCCCTGCCGACATTGGCAGCGATCCGGGTCGCCTCGTGGAGCGGCATCCGGGTGGCGAGCCATGCCCGGAGCACCCTGCCGCCATCCATGGGAAATGCCGGGATCAGGTTGAAGAAACAGAGGATGATGTTGAGGATCCCGAGATACCCGGTAATGAATATGAGGAGCCCGGCAACAGGGGGATCGGTGACTGCCAGCGGGATCACGTACACAAAGGCACAGCAGATGATGCCAAAGACCAGGCTTGCAAGGGGGCCGACAAGCGCCATCGGGAGTTCGGCCTGGGGATCCGGCGTCCCCTCTTCCATGGTTGCCATCCCGCCAAAGATCATCAGCGTGATGCTGGTGATCCCGATCCCCTTACTCCGGGCAACCAGCGAGTGGGCGAGCTCGTGGACGAGCACCCCGATGAACAGTCCGAGCGAGACGACAACGCCCAATACCCAGGGCATGAAACCTGCGGAGAGGAGGGTGGTATCGATGGGGACGCCGAAAAGGCCAAACAGCATATCGACCGTGAGCAGGATCTGGCTCGCGATGATCCATGCAAAAAGGGGGATGACCAGCAGGAACGTGTAGTGAATCAGGATCGGAATACCAAATAAATGCCCGATTCGAAACGATCCGTCCATGATAATGGGTTATCTTTTTAACTCTTAAGTATATACTTTCATCTGATAACGATGGAAGCCCAGATTACAGATTTATTCGGTCTGCAGATTTATACCGAAAAAGGTATGTTTATCGGAGAGGTCGAGGATGTGGTCATTGATGTTGACGGTAAGAAGATCGACTCCGTCGTGGTTGGCAAAGTCAACGACCAGCTCTTCGAGCTCAAGAATTACAAGGGCCTCAAGATCCCCTACCGGATCATCAGCGCCATTGACGATATTGTCCTGATCCGCCACCTCCCCGGCGCGTTCGCCGGCGGCAGCGGCTCCGAAGAATAAGATACCATATGACGGGCGGCACGCGGGATGCCCCCTCTTGTCCATTCTTTCCCGCAATGGTACCTGTATGGAGAACCGGGAGATCTTTTCTGCAATCACCGCACTTCCCCCCGTTTTTGTACGGCTCGACGGCCGGACCTTCCACCGGCTGACCGAATGTCTCGGCTTAGAGAAACCCTTTGACGAGTTCTTCCACAAGGGGATGGTCACCACCTGCACCTCGCTTCTTGCAGAGAGCGGCCTCAACCCGGATCTCGCCTTCACCTTTTCTGACGAGATCAGCCTGTACTTCACCCGGCTGCCTTTCAGCGGCAGGGTGGAGAAGATCGATTCGGTTGCCGCCTCCTATGCGGCGAGCGCCCTGACCCTTGCCTTTGGCGGCACGACCCTCTTGTCGTTCGATTCCCGGGTGATCCCGGCAACGCCCGCCTATGCGCTGGAATATCTCAATAACCGGCAGAGCGAGGCGTGGCGCAACCATATCAATGCTTACTGCCAGCAGGCACTTATCGAGGAAGGGATGGACTCGCGGGCAGCAGCAGAAAAACTCCGGGGCCTCCCGGCAAAAGCCCTTCACGAGATGATGCACGAACGGGGGTTCAACCTGGCAACAACCCCGGCATGGCAGCGGCGGGGCACGCTCGTGTACAAGAAACTCACGGAGAAGGAGGGGTTCAACCCGATCACGCAGGAGACGGTGACGGTTGAGCGCAGCGCTGTAACCACCGATACCGACCTCCCGCTCTTCACAACCCCGGAGGGCCAGGAGTTTTTACGCCGTGTGCTTGGCGGGGCGTGAGGATTTTTTTTACCGGGATCTGTTCCGGTATTCTGGTATTCTGACGACCCTTTGGAAAAAAACAGGGGGAAATTTTCCCACATCCCTGTCAATAAATACGATTGCAGAAAACAGCCTTGTGTCAGGAGGTGATACAACTGTTTGACTGGGTACTGTTCCTCAAGATTGTTATTGCAGTTCTTGAGGCGATCCTGCAGAACCTGCCGGTTGTGTAACCGGGGTTTTGAGGATCCAGAAGGAAATTGTCTCTTATTTTTTTCATGGGCCACGGAAAGAAAACCCAAAAAAATTTGCACAAGTAACTCTCTTCTGCCACGTTGGAGCCCGGAGCCCCCTCTCATTCCCGGGAACGGATTCTGTAAAAAACAGAGCGAACCCTGCAAAAAACGAGGGGTTTTCGAGTTCGCGGCGAATCAAAAAAAAGGAGCAGAATTATGCTGCTTTGCCAATGCCTACAGTCATCGCTACGCCTTCCACGTCCCACTCTTTAACGGAGGAGTATTTCGCGGCGTCGATTGTGGCCCCGTCCTTTGCAAACTTAAACGAGGTTGCCCGGACTTCGTCCCCGATAAGGGCAATAATCGCATCCGTTTGCAGGAGGGCGAGAACCCGCTGGTCGCTGACCGAGACTTCGGCGTCGATCATGTCCTCGACCGCCAGATCGAGCTGCTTGCGCATATCCTGGATACGGCGGATCACTTCGCGGGCATACCCTTCCGCTTCAAGGTCCGGGGTGAGCGCGACATCCACGTATACCGTCCCATCGGTCATCGGTGCAGAGAAGATATCGGCAGGGAGTTTCTCCGTAAACGTTACCTGGTCTGCTCCAATCTCGAACGAGGCACCGTTGTCCGTGAGCGTGAACGTGCGCCCGGCATCGATAGCTGCCTTGATCGCGTTGCCGTCCGCAGCATCAATGAGGCTTTTGACCCTGAACGAATCCTTGCCAAAACCCTTGCCGAGCGCCTTCATGACCGGTTCCGCGTGCCAGCCGACCCGGTCCCAGCGCCCCATGACGACCGTGACTTTCCGGGCATTGGCCCGGTCCATGCAGACCGCATTCAGCCGCCAGATCGCGTTCCGGACTGCATCCGATCCCGTGACTACGACCACTTCTGCAACCGGCCAGCGGAGCTTGCGCTTGCCGGTCTGCCGTGCATTGGCGCTTGCCTCGTCAAACGAGCGGACGATGGCAACCGCACCCTCGAGCGTTGCGTCCACGAGCGCCGAATCGCCGGCGTTCCAGTCCAGCAGGTGGACGCTTGCCGGGTCGTTTTTGCACCGGAGGTTCTGGTAGATCTCTTCGGTGAGGTGCGGGCAGAACGGGGCAAGGATGCCCATGAGCCGGCGCATCACGTAGTAGATCGTCTCGTACGCAAACACCTTCTGCTCGGACTCTCCTTCAAGCCACATCCGGGGCCGGACGAGCTGGACGTACCAGCGCGAGAGGTCTTCTAAGATGAAGTTCACGATCTCACGGGTTGCCCGGTGGAGCTGGCATTCTTTTACTGCCGCATCCACGGTTACCGCAACCGAGTTGATCCGGGATATGATAAACCGGTCCTCGTCCGGCATCCGGGACAGGTTTTTCCGGATCGCGGCGTCGTCCCAGACCCCTCCGGTTGATTCCGGCTCGAACGCGTCGAGGATCATGTACGGGATGGGGAACCGGTACACGTTCCAGAGGATGTTGACCGCCCGGTTGATGGTGCCAACACCCTCCATGTTGAACTTGAGATCGTCCCATGGGGCTGAAGAGGAGAGGATGTAGAGCCGCAGGACATCGACCCCGACCTTATCGATAACATCGGTCGGGTTCACCACGTTCCCGAGGCTTTTTGACATCTTCTTGCCCTCGGCATCAAGCGCAAACCCGTGCATGCAGACGCTTTTGTACGGCGCTTTGCCAAACGCAATCGTGCTTGCCCCGAGCTGGGAGTAGAACCACCCGCGGGTCTGGTCCTGCCCCTCGGCAATGAAGTCCGCGGGCCACAGGCTCTCGAAGTCCTCTGTCCGGTTCGGGAAGCCCAGTGTTGCCCACGAAGCAACTGCGGAATCAAACCAGACATCGAAGATGTCCTCGACGCGCTTCATGCTGCCGCCGCACTGGCAGGGGATCGTCACTTCGTCCACGTACGGCCGGTGGGGGTCTGGCAGCGGTTTCCCGCTCAGCTTCTCCAGTTCCGCGATGGTTCCGACAACGTGATACTTGTCGCATTTTGTGCAGACCCAGACAGGGATTGGGATGCCCCAGTACCGCTGGCGGGAGACACACCAGTCCCGGGCCTCCTTGATCCAGTCATAGAACCGGGCGCTGCCGGCCCACTCGGGGTACCACGTGACCTTTTCTACTTCCTTCAGCATCAGGTCCCGCATCTCGGAAGCTTTCAAGAACCACTGGGACGTTGCCCGGAAGATGATCGGGGTCTTGCACCGCCAGCAGTGGCCGTACCGGTGGGTAACGGTCTCTTTTGCGAGCAGGAAATCCCCAAGGGCGATGAGGACATTCTCGTTTGATTCCCTGACGTACTGGCCGGCAAACTCTCCCGCCTCCTCCCTGAACTTCCCGGCGCCGTCCACCGGGCAGACGATGGCGAGTCCCTCCTTTGTCCCCAGGACATAGTCGTCCCAGCCATGGCCGGGGGCAATGTGGACCATACCGGTGTTCTCCAGGGCAACGAAGTCTCCGGCAACAACTTTGTGGTCGATATCGCGCTGGAGCGGCACCTGTGCAGTGAGCGGGGAGTCATACTTCCACCCCACGAGTTCTGCACCCTTCTTCGTCTCAAGAACCGTAAAGTCCTTGTACCGGGCTTTTTTGAGCACGGACTTGACGAGCGGCTCGGCGATCCAGAGGAGATCTTCTTTCCCGTCCTTCTTTGCAAGGACTTTGGCGTACTCAAAGTCCTTTGAGACGGCAACCGCAACGTTGGCCGGAAGCGTCCAGGGGGTTGTTGTCCAGATGACCAGGAACTCGGATTCTTTTCCGGTTATGGGGAACTTGACGAAGACCGAGGGGTCGTTCTCGTCCCAGTATTCCACTTCGGCATCGGCAATGGCCGTCTCGCACCGTGGGCACCAGTTCACGACGCGGTGGCCGCGTTCGAGCATGCCCTTCTCCTCTGCCTTTGCAAGCGTCCACCACGCCGCTTCAATATAATCGGGCGTCACCGTCTGGTATGCGCCCGCGAAATCGAGCCAGACCCCGAGCGCCTCGAACTGGTCGTCCATGAGCTTCTTGTTGGTTATGGCAAAGGTGCGGCACTTCTCGATGAATGCCTGGATCCCGAACGTCTCGATGTCCTTTTTCGAGGCAAAACCGAGCTCCTGCTCAACCTTGACCTCGATAGGGAGACCGTGCATGTCGTAGCCGGCCCGGTCAATGACGTTCCGGCCGTTCATGCGGTGGTACCGCAGGAGACTGTCTTTTAAGATCTTGTTCCACGCGGTCCCGATGTGGATGTGGCCGGTGGTGTACGGCGGGCCGTCCACAAAGAAGAACGGTTTTCCCGCACTGCGGTGCTGCTTTACGGTCTTGTAGGTATCGTGCGTGCGCCAGTATTCCTGCACCTCACGCTCGATTGCTTTTGCGCTGAAGTTCGCGGTGACTTCCTTCAAAAAATTCCCCTCGTGTATGCTCTCCGGCCGGATCCGATGCGGACGGTTGTGCGTGAAGGAATGTTAGCGGTACTGCACAAAGTAGTTTTTCTCTTGTGCCGGTATTCGGTTCCCGACCGTCTGGCAGCGAACGCGCCGCCGTCTTCCCGTCGTAAGCCATATATTGTCCGGCTCGTAATGCACTTGTATGAAACTTCCTGCACCGGTATTTTTTTGTGCCGCCCTGATCATCCTGACTATGCTCATCGCTGGCTGCACCACGAACACGACTGCCCCTGCCACCCCTCAGGCAACTCCCGCCCCGGCTGCCGCAGCCACATCGGAATTCCCTGCAACTCCTGCTGCGGTAAAAACTGCCGACATCGACACCACGATCACGGTCCGGTTCAACGACTTTGCCTGCCTGGATGTCCAGGAGGAGCTGGGCAAAGCGTATCTTTACCCGGGCGAAAAATTTACCCTCTCTGCCGCTTCCCCCGCAGTCTCCGGCGTGAATGTGAATGTCCTCTTCGTGGACGAGAACGACCAGCTTGGCGTGCGGAATATCCGGCCTGCATGGGATGTTGTCCAGAAAAAATGGGTGTACGAAGGGATCGTGCCGCTCGTCCAGTTCAACGATATCACGACACCGGTGGAGAAGACCTTCACCATCAAGACCCAGAGCAAATACTACATCTGCGCTGACGACCGCAAGGAGACCGGTTCAAACGACGTGATGCTCCGGGTGCCGGTGAAACTGAAACGTCTCTGACCCCCCATTTTTTTAGAGTATCAGAAAAGTATTTCCCTGCATGAGGACAGAGCAATCGTTTGCTGTGTCGTATCAGGACAACCGTTTTACCCATATTCCGCCGCGGCTGGCCGGCCTTGTCGATCTTGCGTACAACCTCTGGTGGAGCTGGCACCCCGAGGCGCGGATCCTCTTCAAGCAGCTCAACCAGCTTGCGTGGAAGGCAAGCATCCACAACCCGGTCCGGATGCTCCGCGACACCCCGCAGGAATATTTCCTTGCTGCCGAGATGAACGAGGAGTACCTGCGGCGCTACGACATCATTATGAACCGGTTCCGGCGTTACATGAAAACTACCACCGGCTGGTTCCGTGAGCGGTACCCGGAGAGTAAGACCCTGACCATCGCATACTTCTCCGCGGAGTACGGCCTGCACCACTCCCTCCCGATGTATGCCGGGGGCCTCGGGTTCCTTGCCGGCGATCACCTCAAGGAGTGCAGCGATCTCGGGGTCCCGCTCGTTGCCGTCGGGTTCATGTACTCGGAAGGGTACCTGCACCAGCACATCCTGCCCGACGGCTGGCAGGAAGGGATCCAGGAGACCCTCGACCGTGATGCAGCACCGGTCCAGCGGGTGCTGAATGCCGAAGGAGAACAACTGGTCGTGCAGGTGCCCCATATCGAGCCTCCCATCTTTGTCGCGGTCTGGAAGGTGGATGTCGGGAAAGTCCCGCTTTACCTTCTCGATACGGACATCCCGCTTAACGATGCAGAGAACCGGAGGATCTCCTCCAACCTCTACACTGCCGACCGCGAGGAACGGTTACGGCAGGAGATCGTGCTTGGTATCGGGGGGCGGAAGGTGCTGCACGAGATGGGCATCATGTACTCGGCCGTGCATCTCAACGAGGGCCATCCCGCCTTTGCCCTGCTGGAGCGGATCCGGGAACGGGTGGAACGCGGGATCCCGTTTGAAGAGGCCGTCAACCAGGTCCGGCTCACCTCGGTGTTCACCACCCATACCCCGGTTGCGGCGGGTCATGATGCATTCTCCACGGACCTGATGGACCGGTACTTCTCAACCTACTATCCGGCGCTTGGGATCACAAAAGAAGAGTTCCTCATGCTCGGGCGTCACCCGGACTTCCCCGAAAGCGGGTTCAACATGACGGTGCTTGCCATGCGCCTCTCTGCGTATCATAACGCAGTATCTGAGCGCCACGGGGAAGTTACCCGGCTGATGTGGACGAACCTCTGGCCCAGCCTGCCGGCCGAGAAGAGCCCGATCGATGCGATCACCAACGGCGTGCACCTTCCCACGTGGATGAACCCCCGGATCGAGGATCTCCTTGACACCTACTTCTACCCGGTCACCCCGAACTGGCAGCAGGAACACGATGATCCGGCAATCTGGAACCTTGTGGACGAGATCCCGGACCGGATGCTCTGGGACCTCCATTTCGATCTCAAGATCAAGCTCATCAACCGGATGCGGGAACGCAAACGGCTGAAGTGGGCAAAGCTGCAGGAAGATCCCCTCTCGCTCGTTGCCGAGGGTCTGCTTTTGAACCCGTCCATTTTAACCATCGGGTTTGCCCGCCGGTTTGCCACCTACAAGCGCTCCGATCTCATCTTTTTTGACAGGGAGCGCCTGAAGCGGATTGTCTGTAACAAGTGGCGCCCGGTCCAGTTCATCTTTGCCGGTAAAGCCCATCCCTCTGATTACGAAGGGAAACGAATCCTCCAGAAGATCTACCGGCTTGCGCAGGAGCCGGAATTTGAGGGTCGGATCGCGTTTGTCGAGGATTATTCCGAACAGACCGCCCAGTACCTTGTCCACGGGGTCGATGTCTGGCTCAACAACCCGGTACCTCCTCTTGAAGCGAGCGGCACGAGCGGGATGAAAGCGGCCATGAACGGCGTGATCAACCTGAGCATCCTTGACGGCTGGTGGCTTGAGGGCTACAACGGGAAGAACGGCTGGGCGTTCGGGAGCCCGGCGCCGGGCAGCGACCGGGACGCGGCCGACGCTAACGCCCTCTATGATATTCTTGAGCGCGAGGTGGTGCCGCTTTACTACTCTGCCTCGCTGGACGGGATCCCGCATGGCTGGGTAAAGATGATGAAGGAGTCGATAAAGAGCAATGCCCCACGGTTCTCCGCACGCCGAATGGTCAAGGAGTATGTCGTGAAATATTACCCGCAACTGGTGACCGGAGCCGACCTGGCCTATTCCTGCACAATCCGGAGGTAGGGGAAGTACTGCTCGTGGTTCCTGCGGGTTTTTTTATCAATAACCGCAGATCTCTCAACACGTGAAAAATAACACGAGGCACGAGATGACAGTACCTTTTCCGCTCCTCATTGGTGGAGTAAAAAAACAGGCCCGCGAGACCATCACCGTCCGGTTCCCGTATACCGGGGAAGTCTATGCGCAGGTTTGTCAGACCGGAACAAACGAGCTCAACGCTGCAGTTGCGGCAGCCTGTGCCGGCTATGAGAAGACCCGGGTGATGACCAGTTACGAGCGTTCGGAAATCCTCTTCCGGCTCGCGGACGCGATCCACAACCGCTCGGAAGAGCTTGCCGAAGTGCTCGTCATGGAGGGTGGCAAGACGAGGAAGTTTGCAACTGCCGAAGTTGCCCGGGCCGAGGTCACGGTGAGGACAACGGCCGAGGAGGCGAAACGGATCTATGGCGAGGTGATCCCGCTCGACTGGAGCCCCGACACGGCCGGCCGGACCGGGTTCATCCAACGGTTCCCGATCGGGCCGGTTGTCGGGATCGTGCCGTTCAACTTCCCGCTCAACCTTGCCTGCCACAAGCTTGCCCCGGCCATTGCCGCAGGAAACTCCATCATCCTCAAACCCGCGTCTGCAACGCCCGTCTCAAGCCTGATCCTCGGCGATCTCGTGGTCGCGGCGGGTCTCCCTCCTGAAGCAATCAGCGTTGTTCCCTGTTCCGGGGGGAAAGCCGAGCAGCTCGTTAAGGATCCCCGGGTAGCCTTCCTCTCGTTCACCGGTTCCCCTGCGGTAGGCTGGCACCTGCGGTCGATTGCGGGGCGCACGAAAGTGGGCCTTGAACTTGGCGGCAATGCTGCAGCCATCATCCACGAGGACGCGAACCTTGATTTCGCCGCAGTGCGGATCGCAACCGGCGGGTTTGTGAACGCCGGGCAGGTCTGCATATCCGTCCAGCGGGTGCTCATCCACCGCCCGGTCTACGAGCAGGCTCTTGAAAAGATCCTTGCAGCGGTAAAAGCCCTGAAGTGTGGTGATCCCCGCGACCCGGCAACCGATGTCGGGCCGATGATCGACCGGCTCAAGGCGGAGGAGGCGTACCGCAAGGTGCAGGACGCTGTAAAGCAGGGAGCAACGATCCTCTGCGGCGGAGGGCTTGAAGAGAACATGTTCGAGCCGACCGTGCTTGCAAACACCACGCCCGCGATGCGGGTGAACAAAGAGGAGGTGTTCGGGCCGGTCATCTCGGTCACCCCGTACGACGACTTTTCTGAAGCTCTTACCCTTGCCAATGACGGCGAGTTCGGGTTGCAGGTTGGTATCTTCACCCAAAATATCAACCGGGCAATGCAGGCATTTTCCTCTATGGACGTGGGCGGGGTCATCATCAACGATATCCCCACGTTCCGTGTCGACCAGATGCCCTATGGCGGGGCAAAAGCATCCGGGCTCGGGCGCGAGGGACCGCGCTATGCAATCGAGGAGATGACGGAGATGCGGCTGATGGTTATCAACCGCGATGGCGGACTTTAGGAAAAAAATGTGGTGTCTGTAACGATCATGAAGATGCAGGTAGCGATAATCGGGGCATCGGTCTGCTCAGAGGAGGAGTATGCAACCGCAGAGCAGGCAGGCCGGCTGGTTGCCCATCACCACGCAACGCTCATCTGCGGCGGGATGGGTGGCGTGATGGAGGCTGCCTGTAAAGGGGCTCGCGGGGCCGGCGGAAGAACGATCGGGATCCTTCCGGACACCGGAAACGGCAACCCGTATCTCGATGTCGTGATCCGGACCGGTCTTGGTCATGCACGGAATGTGGTGGTGGTCCAGTCGGCCGATGCAGTGATTGCAATCGGGGGAAGCCACGGAACGCTCTCCGAGCTCGCGATTGCCCTGAAACTGGGAAAACCCATCTTCGGCATCAATTCGTGGGACATTGAAGGAGTTGTCCAGTGTAGTGGCGCAGAGGAAGCAGTAGAGCGGGCCGTTGGACGGTTTGCCTGAGAACTCATGCGTCCCCATCCCGACCACCACCCTTATTCCCCCTTCTGTCCCACTAAGCAGTAATGCGGATTGCATTCGTCAACTCCCGGCAGGACAAGGCCGGCATCAATATCCGCCACCATCTTGAGCAACTGCTCAGCGACCCGGCCGGGACATGGCAGCGACCTGACCGTTCGTACACGTTCCATGATACCGAAGACCGGCTCATCAACGCTGCCGGAATTGACCGCGGGATGGATACCGATCTCATCATCTTCATCTCCCGCCATGCCAGCACAAAACCGATGCCGGTCCTCACCACCCACGTGACCGGCAACTTCCGGGCCGCTGAACTTGGCGGAACGCCCGGGACGTTGACGCCTGCCAACCCGGTGATGATGCAGGCAGTCCTCCGTTCGCTCGCCCGGCACTGCCCGGAGGGCTACCAGGTAGCGTACGAGGTGACCCACCACGGGCCGACCGGCCTTACCCTCCCCTCCTTCTTTGTCGAGATCGGCAGTACCGAGAAGGAGTGGACCGACCCGGCAGCGGGCCGGGCGGTGGCGATGAGCATCCTTGAGGCAGCGCCCCTGAATGCAATCCCCCTCATCGGGTTTGGCGGGATCCACTATGCAATCCGCCAGACCGATCTTGCCCTGACCACCCGGGGAGCATTCGGGCACATCGCCCACACGCGGGAAGTACCCGTCATGACCCGGGAGATGGCAGGAGAGATGCAGCGCATGAGCGGTGCCGTTGCAGCCTATATCGACCGGAAAGCGCTTAACCGCGAAGATCTCAACCGGTTGATAACCATGCTCGACGAACTCGCCATTCCCCGGCTTTCAGGTAGCGAGATCGCCGCGATGGGCAACCTCTCCTGGGAGCGGTACCGGGCGGTCCGGGAGCTGGCAGAGACGATCACGCCAAACGCACGCTGTTACATCCACGGCCTTGAGGACAACGCCGGCTCGCTCGCGGTGGTCCGGGCAGACCCGGTACTGCTGGCCGAAACCATCCGGTGCAACGAACCGGGGCTTGTCTCCGCCCTTGATTCCCTGCCCCTGGTGCATGTGTCCACGCAGAATAACTGCTTCCTTGCCGATTTCATTACTCACGATAAGGATTCATCAAAAATAATAAATGATTTAAATACATTGTGCGTAAAAATCATACGTAATAAAGAGATCACTGCAACGGAGAAAGATCACTTGATCATCACTAAGGTCCGGTTTGACCCTCACAAAGCGCGCGAACTGGGGGTCATGCCCGGACCATTTTACCAGCAGCTGGCATCAGGCCAGACAATTTCTGTCAATGGCAGGGAGATCACTCCTGACATGGTGTCATCCTGCAGCCAGACAAAAATCCACATCCCGGGGTTGGAGAAGTATTTATGAGGTCCATTGTTGAAGAGGCACTTACGAGGGCGAGGGACGAGCCAGTCAAGTCCACGCAGAATAACGAAGATCTTGACCAGATCCTGTCCGAACTCAAGACAGAGATCGCAGTCATCGGCTGCGGTGGCGGCGGGTCGAACACCATCTCCCGCATGATGGAAGAGGGGATCCACGGGGCCAAACTCATCGCCATGAACACCGATGCCCAGCACCTGATCCGCACCCATGCAGACCAGCGCATCCTTGTCGGCCGGCAGCGGACCCGGGGTCTCGGCGCCGGTTCCATCCCCCAGATCGGGGAGGAAGCCGCGCTTGAGAACGAACAGGAGATCCGCGCCGTAGTCTCGGGCTGCGACATGGTCTTCATCACGGTCGGTCTTGGCGGCGGTACCGGAACCGGTGTCGCACCGGTTGTTGCAAAAGCTGCCCGTGAAGAGGGCGCCCTCACCATCGCGATCGTTACCCTCCCGTTCGCGGCGGAAGGCGCAATCCGGATGGAGAACGCGGAGGCCGGCCTCGAACGCCTCCGGGACGTGGCGGACACCGTCATTGTTGTGCCCAATGACAAGCTCCTCGAAGTTGTCCCGAAACTCCCCCTCTACGCAGCCTTCAAGGTGGCCGACGAGGTTCTCATGCGTGCCGTCAAGGGCATCACCGAACTCATCACCATGCCCGGTCTCGTCAACCTCGACTTTGCCGATGTGCGCACAGTCATGGAGCGCGGCGGTGTTGCCATGATCGGGATGGGCGAGAGCGATTCAGAAGATAAGGCGGCAGACTCGGTCAAGAAAGCGATCCGTTCCCCGCTGCTGGACGTGGATATCAGCGGCGCAACTGCCGCGCTGGTCAATGTCATCGGCGGCCCGGACATGACCATGGAAGAGGCAGAAGGCGTTGTGCAGGAAGTCTATAACCGGGTGGACGAGAATGCCCGGATCATCTGGGGTGCCCAGATCGATCCGTCGATGCAGAACAAGATGCGGACCCTGCTTGTGGTAACTGGCGTACGGTCGCCACAAATATATGGTCGGAATGAGAAACTTACCCCCAAAGTACAGAAACAGTTTGAGATCGATTTTCTCAAGTGATACCATATGGAAATTTCAAAACCTGATTTCAAGACAGACGCTATCCATGAGGAGTTAGTCCGTAAATACTGGCGGGTCCTCAAACTCGCGCGCACACCCACCCGGGAAGAGTTCACCAAGATCGCAACCGTTGCAGCTGCAGGTGTCCTCGTCATCGGCATGGTCGGCTTTGTCATCTACGTATGCTTCGAACACCAGACGCTGCTTGGGTTCTGAATCCAGCGATGACCATGACACAGCCAACTCCCCCCGCAGCCCCCGGCACCGCGGCACCGGCAGAACCCGTGGTTCCTGAGGTCTTCAATAACCGCATCTTTGCCATCAAGACCACGTCCAAGCAGGAGCGGACGGTTGCGGATAATATCCTCAAGGCGATCGAGACCAAGGCAACCGATGTCAAGGTAACGTCCATCATCGTCCCGAATGAACTGCAGGGCTACGTGCTCGTGGAAACCCCCGAGAAGATGAACCGTATCGAGCAGCTCGTCGAGATGATCGCCCACGCGCGTGTCGTTGTCAAGGGTGAGACGAGCCTTGCCGAGGTCGGCCATTTCCTCATCCCCAAGCCGGTTGTTGCCGGCATTGAAGAGGGCACGATCGTTGAACTCATCGCCGGGCCGTTCAAGGGCGAGAAGGCGGTTGTCAAGCGGGTTGATTCCTCTAAGGAAGAGATCACGGTCGAGCTCTACGAGAGCGTGGTCCCGATCCCGATCACCGTCCGCGGCGACAATGTCCGCGTGGTCGAGAAGTTCTCGGACCGGTAACTCTCTTTTTTTTGCGAACGCAACGGTGTTGTTCGTTTGAACCTGATGTGTGCCACTGGTACCCATGGGTTTCCAGGCCGGCTTTTTGTTGGTTTCTCACTGAGGAACTCTTGTGCAAAAACGGCTCCAACAAATTTATATTGTAAATATCCATACATTTACGCATGTCATCAAGTGACAGCAACACCCGGCTGGCATTTCGAACGCTGGCCCTGCTGCTCATCATTGCATGCGCAGCCGTATTGTCGATAGCTCCCGTCTCTGCTGAAACAGGAGTCACGATTATTGCACAAGGAGACCAGTCCTATTACCGCGGAGAGCGCGTGGTCTTCCATGGTGTAAATTCGGATTCCGACACAACGTACCTCTTCATCACCGGTCCCGGCATATCAGAAAACGGAGGAACGCTCACTGCACCGGAGGAGGATGTGGTCAGCGGGGATCCCGGCACATTCACGCAGGCAGCAACAAAGCCCGACCAGTCCTGGGAATTTGTCCTGTATACGGACAGTCTCAATTTCACTGCCGGGTCTTACACGGTATATGCTGTGAGCCAGCCCATGGCAAAAGATGATATCGGGACAATAAGCTCTGATGATGTCAAGGCCATCTTCAAAATGCCATTCATATCAGCCGCGATCTCCCCGAAGCCAATTCTGGCAGGACAGCCATTCACGGTATCCGGCTATGCGGAAGGCGACCCGCCCGCAGTCCAGCTCTGGATACTCGGCGACACCTTCTTCTCTCTCATAACTGTCCCGGTTGACAATGAGGCGAATTATTTGTTCACTGCCGATGCCGGGTTCTCTGAAAAGCTCGCCGCGGGGAACTATTACCTTATCGCGGAGCATTCGATGGCGGACAACCAGTTCGACATTGTATTTGACGGAGAATCCGTCATCGCCCGGGAGAACGGAGACAGTACGAGACTCTTCAGGGTCAGGGGCCCGGGGAGTTTGCAGGGATACGATGCGGCAGAGGCGATTGTGTCTGCCCTCATTGAACGCGAAAAAGGGGAAAAAATCTATGAAAGGGACACCCATGCAATCGCCCGGTTTACCGTGAATGAGACCTGATCCGTTTCAAAACGGGCACATGAGGATCCGACCGGGCAGAAGTGCAGGACTCGCATTTCCCGCCCCGCGGTCTGCCATTGGAACCGATTGTGGAGGGCCGGCTGGAGGCAGTCCGGTTCTCTTTCTTTTTCCCAAAAATGAAACCGCAACGCCGCCTCCAATACTTTTATATTGTAAATGTCCATACATTTACTTATGTTCCTTCCGGTCAACGAAAAACAGTTCGGCTTCTGGAAGATGCGGCGCACCGGGATGACCAACATCTCTATTGCGAACCTGCTCGGTATCACGCGGCAGGGTGTCTCCCAGGCACTCCGCGCAATGGACGAGAAGATCGAGTCCTCATTACGCGAGATGGCACAGTCAAACAAGATCCAGATCGAGAAGATCGATGTGGAGAAAGGCGTCCTCTTCGGCCGTTCGGTCCCGTTCCAGACCAATGCGTACGTCTTTGTCTCAGAGAAGCACGGCATGCAGGTCTGGTACGAGCATGATGGCGATTGCGGATCCTGCGATGAGTACACAAAATGTATTGAGTTCATCTGGGACTTTGCCTCCGAGCTTGGGATAAAGATTGAGAAAACCGCCGACCCGACAAAGATGGCAGAGGAACTTCTGGCAAAGATCCGGGGGTTGAGTGGATGAATCTCGTTTCCTCTGTCGCAGACCGGTTGCTCGGCCTGTGCCGGAAACCACCGGCCCTCCGCAGTATGCAGGCAGATTTTGTTCACCTGCCCGGGATCGCCCACGAGGGAATCCCAGATGGCGGGAGCGGAGGATCGGGCATACTCCATCGGGGAATCGGAGCAGCGTTCTCAGGTATGAGGACCCTGAACCGGAACCGGCAGCTCCTCTGGTTTTCGCTCCTTACCGGGCTCGTGCTGGCCGGAAATGCTGTTGCTGAAGGGGCACTCTGGTACATCAACCGGACCCTGCAACCGGATAGTATCGGATTATATGTCCAGGACTTTTTCCTCAGTTTTGCAACACTGTTCTGCCTGTTGATCCTGCTGGCGGGCCTTGTCGTAAGCCTCTCTTCACAGAAAGATGGTCATGCGTTGTTTTTTGAGGGGCTCGCAGGAGCGAAAAAATACGTAAAACCCCTTCTCCTGTGGTCGATGATTCTGGCCCTCGCAGGCATCCTGCTCTTCCGGATCTGGGTTGGTCTTTTTACCGGGATGCCTCCTGAGTTCCGGTTCCTCCTTAACTTCGGACCTTATTTCTTTGACAGCATGATCACCCAGTTCCCTTTCAACTGGACGCTCGACTGGGCAATGCTAACTGAGATCCCGGGCTACGGGGGACGAACGCTTCTGTTATTGATCTATCCTTTCGGGTTCATGAGAACCATGAACTTCCTTGTTATCACCCTGCTCATGTTTGTCATGACCCCGTTTGTCGTACCCCTCATCGTCATCGAAAAGAAGACCCTCATAGGGGCAGTTATGGGATCGTTTGCCATGATGAAAAAGACCTGGGCCGAGATAATTTCCTGTGCAATCTTCCTTGGAATTATCGTATCCGGTATGTTCCTTACGTACCTGCTCGTCCAGGCAGTATCCGGGATAGTGGATCCCTATAATACGGTGATGTTCCATCCCACCATTGCCTGGATTACTTTTGCCGTTATCTTTAATCTCGCACTGGTAACCATTGCGTTTGTCACGGCAACCGTCGGGGGGATCGCATCGCTGCATATTTACCGGAATGCTGGTACCCAAGAGGGATCTGTATGATCCAGGACGCTGACGCTGACGGGCAGGGGCTCGGACTCTGCCGAAAGGCCCCGGTGCTCCGCACAGCCCCGGCCGTCCTCAATGAGGGTGCAGTGAACGTGCCGGCTGCACCGGGCGGCGGGGAGTCTTATTACCAATCGGGCCCTGTCGCAAGCGGTCTCTTTACAATTCTATGTGGGGCAAAACTTATGATCCGGAACCGGCAGCTTTTGTGGTTCCCGCTCCTTCTCGCCCTTGTGCTGGCAGGACAATTCATGCTCCTGTGGGGGTGCAATGTGGCTTTCGGGACCGATGGTGGATCGCTCGTCATTGGTTCTCCGGCTGTGGTATTTCTGGTCGAGCTGCCGGCAATCTTCTTCTTTGTGTTCCTGCTTGCAGGCATTTACCTGTGCCTTTCCTCCGGCCGGCCTGCCCCGTTCTTCCACGCGCTGGTGCGGGCACGGGTGTATCTGCGACCGCTTACCCTCTGGTCCTTCTGTCTTGCGATCGCCACCACTCTGCTCTTCCTCGCCGGTCTGAACCTGTCCGGGCTCCCGTTCACAGCATACGCGCCGTTTGATGCAGCACCGTGGTTTCAACCGCTAAATGCCTTCTCGACCCTCCAGGCCTTCCTGAACCTCGCGCTGGTACGGTTCCCTTTTAACGCGACGCTCTCCCACGTTGCATATGCCTCCCTTGGCGTTTCAGGTGGCACGCTCCATCTCTTCAATGCGTACAATGATACCATCCGTTATTTCCCCATCTTACTGGCGATCAACGTACTTATGTTCGTTGTCACTCTCTTTGTTGTCCCCCTGCTCATACTGGAGAAGCGACGCCTGAAGGAGGCTGTTTGCGGATCCTTTGCGCTGGTGAAGGGAAACTGTGCTGAGGTTGCTTCCTGTGGCCTTGGTCTCTGCATTATTCTACTGATGGCCTCCCTCACGTTCGGTCTCTTTCATGTCGCCGGATTCGATGGGGTGGAGAACCATGGCAGTACTATACAGATATACTGGGAACGCCCTGCCGAAGTGTGGATGGCCATCGGGTTCCTGTACACTCTCGGGCTTGCCGGACTTGCCACGTTCATAGCAGCGATTGGGGGGATTGCGGCGTATCAGCTCTTCGGGAATGCAAAGCAGCGGGAGCGTGCTCCATGACCCGGGAGTCAGGGATAGTCTTTCCCCGACTCGGCCTCTGCCGGAAAGCCCCGGTGCTCTGCACGGTCCCGGCCGTCCTCATGAGCGAGACCGGCACAGCCATCTCATCGCAGCCGGGCGGAAACCCTGCCCCCTCTGGCCGTGGCGGCAGCATCCGGCACGGGATCCGGATCGCAACGGGGAGCATCGGGGCGCTGTTCCGCGTGCGGTCGCTTGTCTGGTTCGTTATCCTGTCCTCTCTTGTCATGCTCATCCTTCCTCTCGCCCGCTGGTGGCGCATTTCCCTTACCGGGCCAGACCACCCGTTTGTGTTCACGGTCCCGGTGAGCGGGAAGGTACTGGTGAACACGTTCATGGTCTTCGATATCAACCTCCTCCTGCTGGAGATGGTCTGCCTCTCCTGCTTCACGCTCGTGCTTGCAGGCCTCATCCTGCACCGGAATAATCCGAAAAAGATTACGGCCCCGGTCCGCGAGAGTTTTTTTAGGATCAACGGCCATACCGGGTCGCTCCTTGGCCTCGCCCTGCTCCTTTCCGTTATCGCTTGGCTCGCCTACGAGGTTGTCTCCCAGACCCGCTTCTTTGGCGGGATCGCACATGCCATCTCCATGGCGCTCTTTCACCTTCCCTACGCCTACTACTTCTCAAATGAACTGTCCGGGGCGCTCTACTTCGCATTCGAGCTGATGGTCATCAACCTTGTCGTTCTCTTCATCGCGCTCCAGGTCATCCCTGGAATCGTTCTCGGGAACCAGGGCCTCTTCCCCGCCTTTGCCGGTGCGGGATCGCTCCTGAAAAGGTCGTGGCGCGAGGTCCTTGGCTGCGCGATGGTCTTCGGGTTGATCTTCCTTGGCGTTGCCGCGATTGCCCTCCTGATCGGCCAGTCGCCCCTCCTCCTCAGCCACGATTACGACTTCTTCCTCCAGGTCTCCCGCGGGCAGGTGCTGATGAGCGTGGTCTGCTACGGTTTTATGGTAGCCTGCTGGACTGTTATGGCCGCATGGCTCACCGCAGCCGGTATTGCGGTTGCCGATCTCTACGCGGAACAGGGTCCTTGGTCCGAATCGGCAGTTTCTCTCACCGAACGACCCGGGAATCCGGAGCCGGCCCGATGACCCGTCTGTCTGATATCGTCTCCTGCTGGCTGGGGTTATGCCCGAACCGGCCTGCATCCAGAGCCCGGAACCGGATCTCTTCTCTTGAGACCCCGCCGCTCAAACCACTGGAAAAAAATGTGTACTCTGTCAAGGGTATCCTTGCCGAGTATAGCAATACCGAACCAGTGCGGGGTTTTGTCATCGCGCTTGTCGCCGCTGCCGTTGGGATCCTTGTGTTTGGTATTTTTTTCTTGCTGGCATTTCCCCTGCGCTATTATGCTGTTCTGTTCACTCCGCTGCTCCTCATTGGCATGATGGTCATGGTCATACAGGGCTACAAGAGGGCATCGCTTGAGATATCATCCGATACAGTTACCATCCGCCGGTTCTTCCATGCGCCGGTAGTAATCCGGAGAGACACTATAGAAACAGTAACGATACAGCCGACGATGTTGCCCGTGCCACTACGGCACCTGAAGATTATGTATCTTATTTTAATGCCAGTCCTCTCCGCTATCCTCCTTATTCTCGAATATCACGACATGATCGCTGGAACTAGCGATCCGGGTCGGTTCCTTGCAGATCTGGTTTTTTATCCTTGCATCTGCCTGTTTTTCATTGCCTTCTACAACCACAACTCCCTGAAGTCGACGTTTCCGGAAACTCTTGTCATCACGACGACCGAAAAGAAGACTGCCAGGATCTACAATGATGATCCATCAGGTATAGCTGGGATACTGCGACCATCTCCCTGAAACCCCTGTACCATAAGGCACCTATTTTTTTACAAAGGTCACAAGGCATTGCCCCGGCTCACCGCAGCCGGTATTGCGGTGGCTGATATTTATCGCCAGGGGGCAGGAACAGGATTCCCAAAACAGCAGGTCGGGTCGGGCATCCCCGTGTCAGGGTCGATTGGGAACCAATAACCCTGTTCACTCCCTTTAGCCTCTGGCCTCACCCTCTTCCATCCGGTACGCCCCTTTCGGGACCCGGATCTCGAAACAGACGCCCCTCTCCGGCTCACCGGTTTCATCAATCATAATGCCGGTGATCGAGAGGATCTCACGCGAGAGGAAAAGGCCAAGCCCGGTATTTTTCCCAAACCCTTTCTGGAAAAGATACCGCTTGTCGGCTGCATCCACCCCGGCCCCGTTGTCCCGGTAGGAGATGACGAGCCCGTCTCCTGTCTCGCGGGCATCCAATGATATCAATGAGACCTCTCCCCCGTGACGCAGGGTGTTCTCGATGAGGTTATAGAACACCTTCCCAATCAGCGGATCTGCGTAAAGCAAAATCCCCCCAACCTTCACGCTCACTTCAGTTGCCCCAAGCGGCAGCTGCGCCGCAGCAGACCGGAAGACCTCCTCCACCTCCTGCCATTGGGGGGCTTTGACCCCGAGGTCCTGGTAGATGCGGGTGAACTCGATCTGGCGCTGGATCGCCTCAGCCGCTCTCTCCTGGTGGGCAATAAACCCGAGCAGTTCGGGGTCGCTCACCTGCTCCCGCGTGAGTTCCAGAAACGCCCGCAGTCCCATGAGCTGGTTGAGGATATCGTGGCGGGTGATTGAAGAGAGCATATTGAGTTTCTTTAACGCCAGCATAAGCGCAAGCTCGGTCTGCTTGCGCTCTGTGATATCCCGTATGATCCCGACAATGAACTCTTCACCTGCGGTATTGGTGTACCGGGTCTTCTTGGTGACGATGGTATGGGTGTTTCCATACGAGTCCGTGAGCGTCTCCTCGTTCTCGTTCTCATGACCCGTTGCAAAGACCCCGTCATCCATTGTCCGGTACGTGTCAGCCTCATCTTTCCTGAAAAAGTCATAATCGGTCTTCCCCACAAGTTCCTCGCGGGAATGCCCGGTGAACTGGCAGAAACTGTCGTTGACCTTGACAAACCGGTATTCCCTGTCTTTGATGAAGAGGGGATCTGCCATCGTGTTGATGACCGCATCCAGATAGGTATTTGATTCTCTGAGGGCCCGATCGATCATCTTCTGGTGGGTGACATCGCGGAGCGACTCGATTGCGCCCACGGTCTTCCCATTTTCGTCAGACAGGGGAACTGCTGTCAGCCAGAAGTCAATACTCGTCCCGTCCGGCCGGTGCGTCACCGCCTCTGCACGGATCGTCTGCCCCTGCCTGCGATACCGTGGATAGGCTTTTTCGATCGCGTCCAAATCCCCGTGCAGGACCATGTCGATAAGGACCGGGTGGGGACTGTGATAAAACCAGGTCGCATACGCATAATCGCCTTTGCCAAGGATGCCTGATGCCGGAATGCCGGTCAGCTCCTCGCATGCCCGGTTCCATGCCACAACCTTTCCGTCCCGGTCGATCACAAACGTGGGGTCGGGCAAAAAGTCGATGATCTCCGCGAGGCGCCGGGAGGTATCGCGGAGTTTGTCCTCCACCCGCTTTCGCTCGGTAACATCCCTGCCAATCACCTGAATCCCGTTGATTTGGCCTTCCTGGTAGATCGGGGAGCCGAAGAACTCGATGAAGGCATAATTCCCGTCCTTCTTTTTCATGCGGAGCGCGATGGCTTCCTTTTGTGTTCCCGACACGCTCTTTCGCATGCTTTCCGCCATCGGTGCAAGGTCGTCCGGGTGAAAGAAATCAACAGGCATCTTCCGGTTGAGCTCGGCCGGCTCATACCCGAGGATCTTCTTCACCGAGGGGGAGACATAGGTGGTCTTTCCGGTCGTTTCCGTGAGCAGGATGATATCGGAGCTTCGCTCGGCAACGCCGCGGAACTGCATCTCGCTCTCCCGCATCCTCCGTGTCAGGAACGAAACAAAGGCGCCGACAAGGATGAATATAGCAATCCTTCCCGCAACTGCCATCAGGTCTCCGTCAGGAAAGATAATCAACGTTATACCGAAGTAAACTGCGGAGATGGCGCACGCAAAGAGGGTTCCCCGGCTGGGGAAGTAGTATGCGGTGAGGATGATGGGGATATAGAAGAGGTGCGGGAATACCGTAGAAAGTCCCATCGAGAGCCCGTAGATGTTGAATGCGACAACGAGTGCTGCGATCACCCCGATAATGACGGTCAGAAAATTATGCCGTTCCTGCAGGGTGGTGATGAAGGCGCGGTCCATTGATGTCCCCCTTAAAAGACGTTCGGTTGTGTGATCCTGTTGTGCTGGTAATACTAATACTTGGTGTTTGCCGGATTCCCGTCCTGAACCAGCCCCCCGGCAGTTTCATCATGCAGAATCGCGGGCCCGATGGTGCCCGGCCCGATTCCCGCTCTTCGATCAGAGGGTGTTCAGGAGCCCGGCACCCCGCAGATCACGATGTCTGTTTCTTCCGCTTCTTGTTGATCGCGTCCCGCGTATGAGCCGCTGCGGCAGATATTGCGAGCAGCGTGACCCAATTCTTCCCGAACTCTGGCATATCCGTCACTATCGGAGGATTGCCCGAAAAGATAACCCGGCTGACCACAACGGAAAAAACCTTATTTCCTTTTGAGGCGGTACCCGTGCTTTGGCACCCCGATCTCGAACCGTGCACCGGCGCCGGGTTCGCCCCTCTCCCGGATGGTGATATCCGTGATTGCAAGGATCTCCCGGGCAAGGAACAGGCCCCTTCCGCCTTTCAGGTTATAATCCCGTAAAAAGATCTTCTCCTTATCCGGTTCCACGATCCCGGGTCCATTGTCCTCGATCGAGATCGTAAGGCCATCCGGCCCTTCCCTGTACTGGATCCTCACTTCCGATGCCCCATTGCCATGGAGGAGAACGTTCTCCATCAGGATGAAAAAGACATCCTCAAGCAGGGGGTCTGCATAGATCTCAAGACCTTCAAGATCTACGGTCCTTCTCATCCGGGCAAAGTCCAGGTGGGAGATCGCGTTGAGCAGCGCGATGTTTGCGTCCTGCCAGAGCGGCTTTCCGATCCCCAGATCCTGGAACTTCTTTGCTGACTGCATTGATCTCAAAACCGAATGCAGGATCTCCCCGCTCCGTTTGAGGAAATCTGCTGCCTTTGTGCCGGGCACCTCGTTCTTTGCAAGGTCAATGAATCCGTTGATGGAGAAGATCGCGTTCTTGATCTCATCGAACGTGAGCGAGTTCAACATGCTCAGTTTCTTTCGTGCTTCAAGGAGTGCCTGCTCGTTCTTTTTCAGCTCATGGAAGTTGTGCCGCAGCTCCTCCTCGGTTGCGGATATCTGCTCATATGCTGCATTGATCTCCATCAGGTTCTGCCGGAGTCTCTCCTCTGTCTCGCGCAGCCGCTCGTATGCAGTTTTGAGCTCCTCATTCCTCGTTCTGAGTTCCTCTTCTGCCAGCTTCCGGCTTTGAATCTCTGCCCGGAGGTCCTCGTTTTTATTTAAGAGTTCGGCGGTCTTTTTCTCAACCTCCCGTTTGAGGATGAGGCTCATGATGACGAAAAGGACAGCGAGGAACGCGATCCCGCCAAGGCCCCAGAAGAGCCAGGGGGGAATTGTGGAACCGGCTTCTATCCCGTACCACTTCTGCATCGCCCGGTTGTACGGGGATGAGGGGCTGGTTTTTCCTTGTGCAATTCCGCGGTCAAGAGCAACAAGGAGGTCCGAATTCTTTCCTTTCTGCACGGCAAACGTCATCTGGACCGGGTTGAACATCACCGGTGTTGCCGCAAGACCGTACGTCTTTGCATCCTCCTGGGCCGCGGTGTTGTAGACAACCAGGGCGTCTGCTTCACCGGCCGCTGTAGCAGAAAAAACTGCACCGGGTGTATCCATGTCAAGCAGCGTGACATTGACATTGAACTTTTCTGCATAATCCAGAAATCCGATCCCGCTCTGTGCTCCCCTGACCGATGCTACCCGTTTCCCGTCAAGGTCAAGGATGGTATTGATGCCGGACCCCGGGCGTGCATACACCTGTGACCAGACCGAAAGGGCCGATTCATTGCCAAAGTCATATGACTTCTGGCGTTCCGGCGTACTGGTAACTGCCGGCATGATATCGATCTCGCCGGCATCCAGCCGGCCCCAGCTCTCGGTGAGCGATCCACTGATCCAGATGACATTCCAGCCCTCTCTTTGGGCGATATCTTCGACTACATCAACAAAGAAGCCGGCCGGGACTCCCCGCTCATTGGTATAGAGCGAGGGTTTGAGTTCCGTTAAGGCAATTTTCACGTCCCGTTCAGCAAAAGCGGGGGTGACAAGAGCAGCAAGGAGGAGAATAGCGATGCCTAGTATGAACGCACGGTGCAGGACGCACGACTTCCTTTTTCCAGCCACGCGGGGGTTTGGTGTATGGGTGCCGGATTGCATAGTATGATTATTCCCAGGATCTGTTTTGCTGTATGACGCTTGTTGATTGGATATGTCTGTGATGTATTATGCTTTTGCATAATTGCCACCGCAAAAGGGCTGCCGAATCCTGAGGGAAGATCTGGTACTCTGTGCCCTGGTGACGGCCCGGCTCCCTCTTTTCCTGAACGGGTCGTATCAGGGCGGACCGGAATGACAATCTTATCACCCTGCCCGGCCAACCTTCTGGTATACGATACCGGAGCGTGTCCTGCATTTTGAGTTTTGCCATCCCAACTGAACGGCTTGTTCTTGAAGATCTGACCGCAGCTGATCTCCCCGATCTCCGCAGGATTGCAACGGATCGCGGGCTGATGAAGTACGTGCTTCTCTGGCTTGAGAACGATGAGCAGATCGAAGCGTTCCTCAAAGATGCGATCGATGAGGCGGCAAAAGAGAGACGGATGGATTATGTGCTCGCTGTGCGTGACCCGGCAACCGGGAAATTTGCCGGCCTGACGTTCATCGAGATTGACCGCGAACTCACGAGCACAGCGGAAGTCGGGTTCGTCCTGCTGCCAGAGTACTGCAGGAACGGGTACGGGTCGGAGATCTTACACGCGTTTTTGAAATTCGGGTTTGATGAGCTCGGGATGCACCGGGTGTACGGGAAGTGCGATGAGTTAAATATCGCATCGGCCCGGCTCTTGGAGAAGGGTGGCCTCACGTACGAGGGAACACTCCGCGAGCATGTCTGGCTCCGCGATCACTGGCGCTCGACCCGGTATTACGGGATTCTCGAAGAGGAGTGGAAAGTCCGCAGGTCCTAAGAAGGGCCTGATGACCGCTTCCCGTTGCGACCGCATGGTTCATGTCCCGGTCAATGCTCCTGAATTCCGGCTCCGTGGCTCACAGCCAGACTTCCGCGATCCGGATCCAGCCGTCCGCGGGTGACGTGAAGAACCGGTTTATTCCGGTTCGCTCCCGCTCGATCTCGTGCATGGTGTGGTGGACGATGCGGGTGCATCCGACCGGAGCGAGAATAGTGTCAAGCTCCTGCCCGCTGTTGGTTGTTGTCCCGCCCTGGTTGCAGTCGCGATTGATGGCCCGCCAGACGCCCCGGGGATACTTCTGGCGCTCTTCCGGCACCAGCCGGCACGGCAGCAGGTAATCGAAGATTATCCGGTTCTTTGCGTACTGCGACGCGAACTGTGCTGCCATTCCAGAAAGGATTGCGGGCGGGAGGTAATATGAGATCCCTTCCATGACAACGCATGCCGGGTGTGCGGGGTCGTATCGGCCGGTCCCGCGTAAGGCAGCAATGGTTCCCGGAATATCGGAGAGGTCTGCGGTAACGCACCGGATCTTCCCGGCATGTTCCGGCGCCGCGTTTTCATACAGGCGCTGCTTCTCTTCCATGCCATGGATGTCGGTCTCGATTTTGGATGCAATCGCGTCACCGCAGTCGTCAAGCAGCTCGAGCGCGAGCGGTGACTTGCCGGCCGCCATGATGATGACCTGGCAAGGTCGTCCCGCACCGCGTACGAACCGGCCCGCGAGCCTGTGGATCCAGAATTTCCGGTTGAGGAGCACCTCGCTGTACCACGGGCAGGCACGCTCGCACTCCTGCCGCAGACTTTCACCGGCCGAGAGGTCGAGCAGCGCGTAGAAGCGGGCGGCGCTTCCCGTGCGGTACAATTGCTCTGACCAGAGCATTACGAGTGCCGCTGTCGGTTCGATCCGGGTGTGATCGTGCATAGCTTGTGAATCAGGGTTTACCGGAGGGCTGAAATACTGTTTGATGCCCGCGGGATGCACAGGAGCCGTCGTCACTCCCGGATTTCAGGCTGAACCACGGACGGGCTGCAACCATGCGGAACCGGATCGATCGCGTTTTTCCCTTTCATGCCAATACGGTAGGCATGAAGTGTGCGTACGGAATTCTTCTCCTGGTCGTTTTTCTGCTGGCTTGCGGGTGCACGGGAACCCCGCCGGAAATGCCGGCCTCGGTGCAGACAATGCCCGACATTGCGGCCACAGTATCCCCTGCAGTTCCTGCAACCGGCGCTGTCCTTGCAGAACTCTCCGATGTCCGCCCCAATGCAACGCTTGCGCTGCAGCCCGGGACGGTCCTTGTCTCATTCCGGGCAGAGGATGCACAGAAGATGACCTTTGGTTTTACGAATGGAGGCGATTATGCTGAAATGTCGGAGATCGAAGTCACCGGGCCGTATGCCGGCACGCTCGCGTTCGGTCCTCCGGACGCGGGAGGATACCAGCTGAACATCACGGGATCCGGCCGGTGGACGGCAACGGCTGCTCTTCCGGATGCAGCTGCACATCTTGCGGTCCCGGTGAACCTGTCCGGCAGCGGCACGGCGGTTTCCCCGGTCTTCGCGCTGGAAGCGGGAGAATATATCTTTGCACGGAACGAGACCGGTCTCTCTTCGCCCCTCTACGAACTCCGGTTCGCAAACGGGAGCTACCTCATGGACGCGAACAACACCTGCGTCCAGCCGTGCTTAGGCATGGACTCGGCCCACTCTTTCACGTTCATCGAAATTCCGGAGAGCGGAGAGTATTTCCTGAGCGTCCTGCCACGTTCCAGTCCCCACCCGTGGAACGTCACCATCAGCGCGGTCCCTGTCATCCTCCCTCTCGGGCCCGGGCCGGTGATCCTGCAGACCCCCCTAGTGCAGCCGGACACCTGATACCATCCCCCGGGTCCGCAGGGGATTTCCCTCCAGGCCTGTATCCCATAACCGGGATGGGCCAATCCGGGCCCTGTGCGGCCCCGGATTGCCTTTCCGGGGGATCCCGGATCTGAATTTGGTGCAAAAAGGGGGTATTTATGTACATGGGTTTTTGTTCCGGGCACGCTCCTTTGGATTCATGGAAATCCATGCATTATCCGCAGCGCTGTAAAATGAAAATAGAGCTGAAATACGTGGCAGATCACAGGAAAGATCGACCTCTACTACCTGTCAAAGAAAAGAACCCCTGTTTTGGGCCTTCCATTTCGCAGGGGTATTCCGGCCCTGGCAGGGTTGATGCATCCCTCTGACCCCGCAGTCTCCGTCGGAGAGTCCCTGCGGAATCTTGTCAGACGCTTGTCGCCTCTATGATTCTCCGACGTGAGATCTGTGATCCGGGACCCGATCCGGCCGCAAGATCAACGTCCTGGACCAGATGTCACCCCCCTTTTGGCCAACAGAACGCATCTATGGGCGCCTTTTTGCTGGGTAAATTCTCGCGTTTTTTTTGGGACAGGGAGTTGGGCGATCTGAGGGGAGATCGGCCGCTGGAACTGGTCTAAACCGGCAGGTTTTCCGGCACGATTTTTGCTGATTTTGGCCTATCGGGAGGAGAAATGAACAGATCTCAAAATAACCGGCTCATTTTTTCGCAAATGCGGCATATTTTTAGATCCTGGTTGAGGGAACGGGGGCCATTTTGGCGCCGGATTGGAGGATCTCCCCAACACCTGGCCCGTGGTGTGTGGATGGTTTGTGAAACAACGACAAAGATTATCCTCTGTCGGTTCGAACAAGTACGATAGCCAAAGGGAGATGACCATGCACCTCAAAGTTGTGATCACCAAAGGAGAGGACGGCTGGTATGTCGTCACTGTCCCCGCTTTGCCTGGCTGTATCTCGCAGGGCCGGACTATCAAAGAAGCAAAACAGAATATCAAGGAGGCGATCTCCCTGTATCTTGAACCCGAAGAGGATATCATTCCCGGTAAAGGGGCAAGAGTCATCGAGGTTGCCGTTTGAAACATCTCCCGGTTATTTCCGGAAATGATGCGATACGGGTGCTGACCCGGGCCGGATTTTCTTTTGTACGCCAGAAAGGCAGCCATGTGCGGATGAAAAAGCAGCTTCCCGATACTACGCTGAACGTGACAATCCCCCTCCACGATGAACTTGACCGGACAACGCTTCGCTCAATCATCAAGGCAGCCGAAATTTCCGAAGAGGAGTTTCTGCATTTGCTGGAATGATTTTGTGCTGGCTTGGAATAGGCGAGTCTGCCCCCCTGCTGATGCGGGTTGCCCGGCCGCCAAGTCGGGGCCTTGCTGGGAGAGGGAAAGTCGGATTTTTTTTCTGGGTCTTGTTTTCGCAATAGAAAAGGCGTATTGCTGTTTGATGCGTATTTTAATTTATGAAAATCGAGTTCAATCTCCTTCTTCTTGGAATTCTTTTTTCAATATTATTTACATTCACATCCGGCTGCATTGCCACTACTGGAATCAACGTTTGTATGGATGCATATTACCATGCTCAATATCCCATGATAGAAAATGAAGGGAATAACATAATCAACAACATCGTGGCTGATACAAGACAATATGGATCAAACTCAACACGACTAATTAAAATTGCGGATCATATCACAAAAGATTTCACGGATATCTATTGGCCATCCCAGCAAAATGAAAAATATTTTTGTTACTACTCGCCCAGCGATGGAAAAGGCGAATGGATCTGGTGTGCGCCATACAATGGTTTTTTCGGAAAAAATCCTAGGTTATATGGATACATTACAGACAAGCGCGGGGGAGTAAGAACAATCCTCTCGAATGAGCTAGCCTATAATCCAGAATGGATAGCGTATCAGAAAACGGGCGCCTGTGAAGCATTATCCATTTTCTTTAATGAAACCGCAAACAGATCCGGTTTTGTTACACGAATGGTTCGTTCGGATGGTGCATTTAATTGTGGGGGCCATACTTGGAATGAAGTTTTGATCGATGGCGAATGGAAATATTATGATGTTCAACTCTATGGTCAGATTAAAAATTCAACTAAAGCGACAGATTGGTTTGGCAACCAAAGTGATTACGGAATAAAATCTGGTTCGAATCGATGTGATTTAACTAAATATGGAGTCTATGTTTTTACCTCAGACTCTATTGGGTATGGTGAAAATTTAACTCAGTACTATGATCCATTGAATGAATGTCCGCATGGAGTTCATTATCCAAACGATTGTAATTGAATGATGATAAAAAGTTGAGATTATATTGTTCCACCACTGGGGCGCCCCGCGAGGTTGGCGGCGGTTATCCAATTTGTAAATGGACGTTTGTTATCATTCATATATCCTGAAAATCCTAATTTCCAAGATCACCTTTAAGTCATTTCCCATCAATATTTACAGACCCAAGCTTGAATCCCTCCAACAGAGGGACGGCATGGTGCAAAGACTATGGCAGAAGTGGTCGAGGTTTTAGTACCCGGCGGAAAGGCTACAGCAGGTCCCCCATTAGGACCCTCGCTCGGACCACTCGGTATCAACGTGAAGGGAGTCGTAGACGAGATCAACAAGAAGACCGCCTCATTCAACGGAATGCAGGTCCCGGTCAAGATCGAAGTCGACGCAAAAAAGAACTTCACGGTCACCGTGGGTATCCCCCCGGTGTCGGCACTCATTAAAAAAGAGGCCGGTATCGAGAAAGGTTCCAAAGAGCCCAACGCCATTGTGGCAGGAAACCTGCCATTCGAGGCCGCTGTCAGAATTGCCAACATGAAACTCGAGAGCATGCTCTCCTACGAGCTGAAGACTGCCGTCAAGGAAGTCATCGGCACGTGTGTCAGCATCGGAGTAACCGTTGACGGCAAGAAACCCAAAGAGGTTCTCGCCCTCATCGCAGAAGGCAAGTACGACAGCCAGCTCGCGAAATAAACAGGAGAAAACCATAGGAGATCGAACGATCGGTCGCATAACTATGGAGGAATCTGATGGTTGATAGGGCCAAAATTTTAGACGCCGTAAAAACGGCGATTGAGAAAGCGCCAGAGCGTAAGTTCTCTGAGAGCATCGATATTACCGTCAATCTCAAGAATATCGATATGGCGCAGCCGAAGAATCGTATCGACGAGACGATTATGCTCCCCCACGGCACGGGCGAAAAGATCCAGATCTGTGTCATCGGGAAGGGCGACATCGTCACGCAGGCAAAGGAAGCCAGCGTCGACCTGATCATCGGCCCTGAAGAAGTTGAGCGGCTCGGTGGCGAACCCCGCGAAGCAAGAAAAGTTGCCAGTACCTACCGGTACTTCCTTGCAGAAACGGCGGTCATGCCCGGTGTCGGCCGGTACTTAGGTCCCCGGCTCGGTCCGAGGGGCAGAATGCCCATGCCGATCCCGCCGCAGCAGGACATCCGCCCGATTGTCGAGCGCCTGCGCAACTCGGTGAAGATCCGTACCAAAGACAAGAAGATCTTCTCCACCAAGGTCGGTACAACGGCAATGACGCCGGAGCAGGTTGCTGAGAACATCGAGACGATCGTCAAGAGGGTAGAATCTGTTCTTGAACAGGGTCCCTTAAACGTCCGGTCCGTCTTTGTCAAGACCACCATGGGTCCCGCAGTGAGGCTGGAATAATGGCGTTATATACCCACCACCTCCCCGCGTGGAAACATGACGAGGTCGAAGAGATCAAGAAGAACGCAAAAGAGTACAAGCTCATCGGGCTTGTCGACATGTACGGGATCCCCGCCCAGCAGATGCAGCAGATCCGCCGGAACCTCCGCGGAAAGGCTGTCATCAAGATGACGCGGAACACCCTCATCACGCACGCGTTCAACGAGATCGGCGGAGAAGTCGGGAAACTGACCAAGTACCTCTCCGGCCACTCGGCGATCATCTTCACCAACGACAACCCGTTCAAGCTCTTCAAGCAGCTCGAGAAGACCAAGACCAAGATGGCGGCAAAGCCCGGTGAGAAAGCGCCGGAGGACATCGTCATCGAGAAGGGTCCCACGAGCTTCAAGCCGGGCCCGATTGTCGGCGAGCTCCAGCAGGCCGGCATCCCCGCAGCAATCGAGAGCGGCAAGGTCAAGATCAAGGAGACCAAGACCGTTGTCAAGAAAGGCGGCGTCATCTCGGCAAAACTTGCAGCAGTGCTCGCAAAACTCGATATCAAGCCCATGGACGTAGGACTTGCCCTGCAGGTCGCGTACCATGATGGCGGGATCTTCGAGCCTTCGGTACTGGCAGTTGACGAGACGGTCATCCTCGGACAGATCGCACTTGCCAGCAGGCAGGCACTCGCCCTCTCGGTCGAAGCAGCAATCCCGACGAAGGACTCGATGGATGCAATCCTGATTAAGGCAGTCAGGGATGCACGCGGCGTTGCAATCGAAGCCGCAATCTACGAGAAAGACGTTGTCGATGCGATTATCGGTAAAGCCACACGAGAAAGCCAGGTCCTCAAGACCCTGGTAAAATAATATTTGAGATTAACAAACATTAGGTGAACTACGATGGAATATATCTACGCAGCACTTCTCCTCCACAAGGCAGGAAAGAAGGTCGATGAGAACGGCGTCAAGGCAGTCCTGACCGCCGCAGGTGTAGCAGCAGACGACTCACGCATCAAGGCGCTCATTGCAGCACTCGATGGCGTCAACATTGAGGAAGCAATCAAGGCAGCAGCAGCAGCCCCGGTCGCCGTTGCAGCAGCAGCACCCGCAGCAGCAGGCGCAGCACCCGCCAAGGAAGAGGCAAAGGAAGAGGACAAGAAGGCAGAAGAAGAGAGCGGCATGGCAGGGCTCGGTGCCCTGTTCGGCTAAATCTTTTTTTTCTTCTTATTCTTCAGGGTATTCTGTTCTAAAAAAAATTTCCGGGTGAGCGAAGCGGCCGGAACCCGACCCTGTTGTGTCACCCCATCCCCAGCGCAACGGCCGGAAAGAGTTTTGCCAGGTACACCATGTTCGGTTCGCCCGTCAAAATGTGCAGGCCGGCAACCAGCGCAAGCAGTCCCAGTTCCGCATAGAAAGGGTAACTGATCCCGGCGTATGACCGCTCGCATCGGCTGATTTTCCGGGAGGTGTAGAGCGCCTCGATGATTGCAACAATCCAGATACCTAAAAAAATCTGGCTGTTGTACGGGGTTGCGATGTACCCGAACGAGATGAGGAGGAACGAGAGGAAGAAGAGAATGCCCTTTGTGGTGTCGCCGTTGTAGAACTGACCCAGCCCGACACCTATGAACGACAGGACGAGCGTTATCCCGATCTTCGGGAGCCCGACAACGTATATCTCCGGTTTGTGGCTTGAAGGAGCGTCCAGTGCGTTCTGGTCGGTAAATTTCCGGTGGCAGGCACGGCAGAAGTACTCGTCGTACGTGAACATTGCCCCGCAATACGGGCATTTTCGCCCGATCTGCTCCTTGCTTGCCATTATTAGAGAGAATATTAAAAAACGAGACTACATAGAGTTTGTGGAAAAATAACCAGTTTTATGCGGAAAAAATGAAATTTCCCGTGAACCCGTCCCGGTTCTACACTCATACCGGCATGCCGGTATAGATGTTGTGCTTGGTTGCCATGATCTTTACCCGCAGCTGACCGGACAGCTTCGTGCAGTTGTAAACCGAGACCACGCGGTTGTTCGCAACGCCGAGCATCTCGCCATGGATCCAGCCCGGCGCCCGGATCTCAACCGTCACTTTATCGCCTTTCTGCATCGTGAGGGGTACAAACTGCTGCCGCCGGGTCCCAAAGTCCCGTTCCATGTCAAGCCGGAGGGGGATCTTTGCCTCCTCTTCCCAGGGTTTGATGCTCCGGTTAAAGAACTGCCACCAGCTCTGGGCTTTCACACCTTTGGGCGACCGGCCGTACCGGTAGTGCTCGAACTTCTGGATCCCGAGCGGCGGGAAGCGTTTTCCCGCACCGATCTCCTGTGCAAACCGGATAAGTTTTGGGATCTCGGCATCATTGATCCCCGGAATGTAGACCGGGGCAACGAGGAGGTCGATTGTACTGGCAGTGATCTCCTTTGCGGTTGCGACGATAGTGTTCACATCGTACCAGTCCACCCCGGCCAGCATGCGCGAGAGTTCCGGGTCGAGGGCATGGAGGGAGAGGTTGATCCGGTCGAGACCGGCGGACTCCAGCGCTGCGATCTTTTTTGAATCGAGAAGGGTGCCATTCGTCTGGACGGAGATTGTCCTGACCTCATCGATCGTTCTGAGTGCAGCTACCAGGCGGGGAAGGTCATGGTACATCAGCGGCTCACCGGGAGAGTCGATGTGGCACTCCACCCCCGGCCCCTTGAACCCCGCGATCTCCCGGATTGCTTCTATAAGGTAATCGGTCTCTACCTCATAGCTCGTTGCCCGGGTTTTTGACTGCGGACCCGCATCCACCGAGCAGAACGGGCAGTTGATGTTGCACCCGCAGCTGGGCCGGACCTGCAACAGGCTCGTGCCCCGGTCGATGACCCCGAAATAGAGCGAGCCCATCAGCGGGATATCCGACTCGCGGGTGATCCTGACGTGTGTCATGAAAAGAAGATCCGTAAGATCCCGGAATCAGGCCCCGTCCTTTTTAATGCGGCAGCCGATCCACTCCCCGCGGTCCATCTCCGGGGCCGGGTTCTCCATCCGCGCAAAGACGAACGCAAACGCCTCCACATCCACCGGCATCCTGCCGTTCTTTTTGCAGAAATTTACAAAAGCATCGTACATGTGCTCAAACGGGACGCGTGCATCCACATCCCCGACGAGCATCTCCTCGTGGAACCGCCAGATCCCCTCGAACTCCCGCTCATCGTCAACCAGCTGGCGGGTGATCTCAAGATCAACCGCCTCCACTGCATCCTGCTTCCGTGATGCCGTTTCCAGGTCCTGGTAGTAATCCGTCACAACGGCGAGGCCCTGCCGGAGATCATTGAGCTCCTGCTCAAGGTTTTTGAGTTTCTTCTCCTGTTCCGGAGGCTGATCGGAGGTGTCCGTCACCATTGATCTCCTTTTTTCTTTTCAGGACAGATAAAGTGCGCGAATGTACCGGTGCGGATGTCATTCCTGCAACATTTTTCCCGCATACATGCACTGGCCAAACGAGACGCAGCCGTCGCCGAGCGGGTACTCGTTGTTGATGATGCAGGTAAATCCCCGGGCAATGATCTCGCGCCGGATCGTTTCGCGGATGGCATGGTTGTAGGCAACCCCGCCGGAGAGCGCGATCTTCTTCATCCCATCCCGCTCTGCTGCACGGATTGCCATCTGTGCAATCCCGCGGGCAAGGTTGAACTGGAACGAGGCAGCGATGTCGCAGGCAACCTGCCGGTCACCGGCGCGTGCATCCATCATCCGGTCAAACGCGGTCTCCATGAGGGCCCGGCCGGAGAGCATCCCGCACCCCGCATCCGTTGTTGTGACGAGATCCCAGGTCTCGGCTGTACCGGCAGCAGCGGCGGATTCAAGTTTCATTGCCGGCTCTCCATCGTAGGACCGCTCGCGGCAGATCCCGAGAAGTGCCGATGCCGCGTCAAGGAGCCGGCCGGTGCTCGTGGTCCGGCTGACATTGAAATCCCGTTCCACCTGCTGGCTGAGCAGCCGGAGTTCCACATCGCCCCAGCCCCGCAAGGCAAGGAGGGATAGCACCCGCTCGTCCGGCAGTACGCCGTAGAGCATCCGCTCGGGGAACCGGGTCGCAAGATCGCCGCCGGGCATGGCAACCGGTTCAAGGTGGGCTACCCGGCGCAGGTCCGGCACCTGGCCGCTGAAGATCTCCGAGCCCCAGATCGTGCCATCGTCGCCATACCCAACGCCATCGATGGCAATCCCGATGCAGGGCTCAACCGTCGCTGCCGCGATATGGGCCCGGTGGTGCTGGACGGGGATGAGTTCGAGGCCATGGTCGCTTGCGATCTCCCGGGCAAACCGGGTGGAGAGGAACTGGGGGTGGAGATCGTGGGCCACAACATCGAACGTTGCGCCAAGAACCCGCTGGAGGTTCCGGATCGTCTCCTCAAGGTAATCGAGCGTTGCGGGGTTGCGGACATTCCCGACATGCGGGGAGGTGACCGCAAACCCGTTCCTGTAGATGGTGGCGTTCGCGTTCAGCTCAGGGCCGACTGCAAGGATGCAGCGATCCCCGAGACTCACGGCAGTCCGTTTCGGGGCAATCCCCCGCGAGAGCCGGATGATCTGGGAATCGCGCATCACCGAATCGTCGCACCGGTTCACGATCGGGCGGTTGTGGGTGAGGAAGAAGTCCACGCTGTTATGCAGTTTTGCCATCGCGTGGTCGATATCGGTGATCATCGGGTAGCCGGGCATGTTGGCGCTCGTCATGATCAGGAGCGGGTGCTTAAGGCTTGCAAAGAGGAGATGGTGGAGGCCGGTGTACGGCAGCATGCACCCGATCGTGTGGAGGTTACTGATGCCGGCATGGGCGGTATGGTCGCGCTTTTCGAGCACCAGGATCGGGTGGACGGGGCCTTCGAGCAGGCGCCGTTCATCGGGTGATACCCTTGCAAGCCGGTCAAGATGATCAGGACGGACCATGATCGCAAACGGCTGCTCGGTCCGGCCGAGCCGTTTTTTGAGTTCGCCCGCAGACTCTTCCGTGCAGGCAAGGTGGAACCCGCCGATCCCCCGCATGGCGAGGATCCGCCCGGCATCCAGCAGGGTTGCCGCCTCCCGCACGGGATCGGCACACTTCACCTTCCGCCCGGTCTTATCATAAAGGGTCAGGTCCGGTCCGCAGGCAGTGCAGGCAATGGTCTGGGCATGATGGCGCCGGGAGTGCGGATCGCCATATTCTGCCGCGCAGGACGCGCACAGTAAAAATTCGTCCATCGAGGTCCGCTCGCGGTCGTATGGGATGGTGCGGATGATACTGTACCGGGGTCCGCAGTTCACGCACGACGTTGCCCAGTAGTTCTCGTACCGCCCGCCGCAGGTGAAGATATCCTGAATGCACTGGTCGCAGATAGCAATGTCCGGCGGGATCATACCGGTGAAGGAACCGGTCCCGCTCTCAAGAATGACAAAACCGTCCGGGATTTCCCGGTCGGTTGCGGCAATCTCAACCGAATCGATGCGGGAGAGCGGGGGGCCCCGGCGAATCGCGGTGACAAACTCGTCAAATCGCTCCCCGCGGGCATAAATCTCGACCTCGCTTCCGAGATTCTTCACCGAGCCGGCGATGCCAAGGCTGGCAGCCCTGGCGTACACAAACGGGCGGAACCCGACTCCCTGAACAATACCTTTGATCGTGATCCTGCCGGTTTTCTGCATGATTCTGTCGCAAAAATTTATTGATACTCGCGGGGATATATGTATAGGGTTTTTACAGTGCCGGGCCACATTCGCATAGTCAACGATCCCGTAGAGCTTGTTCCTCTCCTGATGACGTTCAACGACCCCATGTACAAAAAGGTCTACGAACTATTGAACAAATCCTGGATGACCGAAGAAGAGGTCCAGGCGCAGGTGCAGGACGACAATTTGCCGGTCTGTATCCAGATCTTGAAAAAAGGCAACCTGGTGGAGGAGCAGTGGCGGATGCCAAAGCCCGGCAAGAAACCGGAAAAAGAGTTCCGCGCCACGTACAATAAGTTCCGGGCAAACTTCCAGTGTAACCTCTCCGACCTCTCCGATATCCTCTACCTCTCGCTCTCCAATGACGAGAATCTCAGAGAAGTCGTGGAGAACATTGAGGAGGAACTCGGGAAGGGGAACAGTTCAATCAACGACCTCTCCCGGAAATTCAGTGTCAGCCCCGTCTTTGTCAAGGGGCTTGCCAAGAGAATCCCCCACATGGATGTGAAGGGCCAGGGATTGGTGCTGCTTGACACAGGGCGGTAAGGATCCCCACTACTCAATTCTGCGCAGCAAGCGCGAGGTCTCCCGGCTCCAGATCCTGGTGGAAATAGCCGAGCACCAGCCGGCCGTCCGCCAGCAGGAGATCGCCGGGAAGCTGGGGGTGACCCCGCAGGCCATCTCGGAATATATCCGCGAACTGGTCGAGGAGGGGATGGTCTCGGCAAGCGGCCGGGGCAACTACGAGGTCACGAAATCCGGTATCGAGTGGGTGCTCGAGAACGCCGAGTCGCTTGAATCGTATGCACGGCACATAAGGCGCGACATCATCCAGCAGGTTTCGGTCTGGACGGCTCTTGCGGCAGAGAGTTTAAAGACCGGTGACGAAGTCGGGGTGTACATGAAGGACGGTTTCCTCTATGCCGGTAAAGCTCCCCTTGCGGCAACGGGGACGTGCATTTCCGATGCAAAGGCTGGCGAGGACGTGGGGATTGCCCGGCTCAACGGGATCATCGAGCATACGGAAGGAAAGATCCATGTCTGCAAGGTGCCCCGGATCCAGAGCGGAGGTTCCCGCCGTGTCAGGAAAAAAGATTTGCTGGAAGTCTGTAACGGGGCCGGGATGGTTGCGGCTGTGGGTCTTGAAGCCTATATTGCCCTGAATGCTGCCGGCCGGAAGCCCGACATGTTCTTTGGCGCCCGCGAAGGGGTTATCGAGGCAGCATTCCACGGGCTTGACTGTGCGATCGTGATCGTGGACGAGGAGTTCACGGACTTTTTGAAACGGCTCGAGAGCGTGCACCTCCCGTACGTGATCCACGACCTGATCGCACCATGAAGATCCTCATCCAGCCCCAGAAAACCGGAAGTTACAAGCTGATCTATTACGATGGCCGGAATACCCGGGGGTCCGGTTTTGTGGAACTCTCGGAAACGCCGCGGGGACCCCGGCCCACCAAGTACCGGGTGAAGTGGGGAACCAAAAAAGAGTACCGCCATACACCTTCTAAAGATCTCATAGCAAACCTCCGCGAGTCCGAAGTGCTGATGGTGAAACGCGACCAGCCGTTCGAGACGTTCCTTGCCGATTTCCAGGTGCGGGCGGGTACCGTCCGGGCCTGCCGGATGTGCCTGCTGGATGATCGCGTAACCGAATTGTCTGAAGAGAACACCGTGCAGTTCGGCAAAGGCGAGCGCATCTGTCTTGACTGCGGCAGGCGCGAGCTCAGGCGCGAGGTTGCGCATATCGGCAGGCTCGGCCGGGACGGTATCGCGCACCTTGAGAGCCTTCTTCTCCAGTTCCGGAACCTTGACCGGGTTCTTGCGATGCTCCTGCCCGAGAAGATGACGATGGCGGCTGCCCTCTTCGACAAGCTTGAGGCGCACCCGGTGATGAAGACGGCGCCCATAAACGAGCTGCCGCTGCCCCGCCAGTTCGTGGATTGCTGCGGGGTTACCCAGCTGATGCCGGCCCAGCAGCTGGCAGTCGAGGCCGGCCTCTTACAGGGAAAAGACCTGCTCGTTGTTGCAGCAACCGCGAGCGGCAAGACGTTCATCGGCGAGATGGCGGGGCTCAAGAACTATGTTGAAGGCCGGGGAAGGACGCTCTTTTTAGTCCCGCTGGTTGCCCTTGCCAACCAGAAGTACGAGCGGTTCACGGATCGCTACGGGAAACTCGCAAAGACCGGGCTCCTCACGGGTGTGAGCCGGTTGAACCTGCCTGAGACCCGGAAGGTTGCCGAGCGAAGCCCGCAGGCCCCGATCATTGTCGGCACGTACGAGGGGGTGGACAACATGATCCGTCGGGGCGAGAAGATGAAAAACATCGCAACGGTGGTCATCGATGAGGTGCAGATGCTCGAGGACAAGGACCGGGGTCACCGTCTCGACGGGATGATCGCCCGGCTGAAGTATCTCTGCCCGCAGGCGCAGTTCCTCTACCTGTCAGCAACCATCGGCTCGCCCAAGGTGCTTGCCAAAAAACTCAACTGCACGCTGGTCCAGTATGCCGAGCGGCCGGTTGGTCTTGAGCGGTATCTGATCTTCTCGGAACGAAAAGAGAAGATCCCGACCATCAAGCAGATGACAACCGAGGAATACAAGCGTACCTCGACCAAGGGATACCGGGGCCAGACAATCATCTTCACCAACGCCCGGACCCGGTGCCACACGATCGCCGAGGCGCTCGGCCAGCGGGCGGCAGCCTACCATGCCGGCCTTACGGCGCTGGAACGGCGGGATGTGGAGAGCCGGTTTTCGGGCGGGAAACTGATGGCCGTGGTCACGACCGCAGCGCTCGGGGCCGGGGTGGATTTCCCGGCATCGCAGGTGATCTTTGATGCGCTTGCGATGGGCCGGGACTGGCTGAGTGTCCAGGAGTTCAACCAGATGGCGGGGCGTGCGGGCCGGCCGGACTTCCATGACCTTGGGCGGGTCGTGATCCTTGCCGAGCCTGGCGGGAGTTACTCGCGGGAGAATCCGGGAACCGAGGAGGAGATTGCAATCCGGCTCCTCAAGGGCCAGATGGAGGAAGTGGCGCCGGTCCACGACTTCGAAGCCAGCTCGGAAGAGTACGTGGCAAATGCGGTTGCCTGCGATGGGGAAGAAGCGGAGATCAACCGGATCACCGGCATGATGGTCGGGAGCATGGAGCCGGTCCTTCCCGACCTCGTTGCCCACCAGCTCGTGGAGAAGAAGGGAACAAAGCTCGTCATGAGCCCGCTTGCACGAGTGATGGCCGAACATTTCATCGGCATGGAGCGGCTCCTTGAGATCGTCCGGCTCACAAAAGTGATGAAGGAGCCGATCGATATCATCGCGGAACTCGAGAGCGAGGACGTCCACAAGGATAAGAACGATCCCAAAGCAAAAGGCAGCAAGCCGGGCGCCTCCTTAAAGGAGCCGGAAAAAGGCACCGGACAGAAGCAGAAAAAGAAGCGGAAACGATAGTATCCGGACGGGCCTGAAATTTTCAGGATGGGAATTCCTGATAAATCTGTTCAAAATCCTCTAAAATACTCTTTATTTACTATTCAAAATTAATATATTGGATTTCCCGGCAACAATGCTTTTATACGAAAATTGGATCCACTAATATTCATGGAAGCTGCAGAAGACCAGGACATCCAGGTCAGGCGCGATCTCGCCAACCTGACCCGGGCCCTCAAAAAGGACGATCTCAACCCGGACGTCATGTTTGCCGGGTCCCGCGGGATCCGGTCCTGCACGCCGCAGATTGGGACGACTTCGAAGTCCAGTGTTTCCGTGAGCGAGCGCTTAAAGCGTGTCCGGCTCCCCACTGAATAATTCTCTTTTTTTAACGTTATTCCGGCAGCGCCCGGCACACCCAGATGTCATAGATCGGGTCGGCAGGATTTTCTTTAATCTCGATCTTCCGGCCCAGTTCCTCCCCCCATGATCTGATGAGGTTTGCCTCGGGTTCTGTCCCGACCGTGATGAGGGACTCTTTTGTCACCGCGAAGAGTTCGCCCACGATCTGCTGCCACATATCTTCCGAGAAGGTGTTGATCTCGCCCATCATGATCCCGATGCCCTTTGGCACGGGTTCGATGTAGTGCGAGGTTTTCATGGCATCGAGCCACATCGTCTCTTCCGGCAGGAGACGGCCGGTGGCAAGACCAAGGGAGAGGAGGGTCTCGTCATTGTCATACGAGAGCGGGGCGAACCCAAGATCCCGCAATACGAGCGAGCCGACACCGGAGCCGCAGCAGGCATCGATGCAGGTCTCGCCATTCCCTTCCTTCCAGAAACTGCTGATGAGCCGGGTGAGGATCTCCCGCCGCCTGGGATTGAGGTCCTCGATGGATGGCGGCACTTCTGCTTTCAGCGCAAGGCTGAAGTATTCCCGTGCTGCCGCTGCCCACTCCGCCCGGTCTGCCTGGTAGATCTCGCCGCTGACATTCTCGAACTTCTCGATGAGGGCCGCGGTCGGGTTCCGGCAGAGGAAAGATCCGGCCACCCAGCCGTTGCCGTTGTTGAACGCGAGGGCGAGGGGGTCGTCTTTCTCGTCAATCAGGAGCCGGCCTTCGTCTGCTGCGGCAAGTGCAAGCGTTGCATTGTACCGCGGATCGGGAAGCATTGCAAACTGCGGCTCGACAAAGACAATATCGTTTGTTTCAAGGATTTCTGCTGCTCTCATGATCCACGCTCGATCCGGAGGCCGTGCGGCGCCTCGATGGTCCCGTCAACTTTTGCATCCTCGTGGAGGATTATGGATTTGGCTTTCACGTTGCCAAGGATGTGGGCGCCTTTCCTGATGCGGACGGTAGATCCACTCTCCACGTTCCCGTGCACCGTCACGCCGCTGACAACGGTTATCTGGTTCTTTGCCCGGAGGCTGCCGAAGATGACGCTGTCCGCCTGCACATCGATCGATCCTGCCCGGATGTTGCCGTGCAATCGGCAGTTCTTCCCGATCTTCATGGTCGAGGGGACGGAGAAGAGCTTCATGTTCAGTTTCGAGCGGGCGGGGATCATGAGCGGGATCTCAGGCTTGCCTTCGTCTTCTGAAAAGAGGTCGTCGATGATCCGGTCGAGTTCCTTCTCGCTCTCGATGTGGAGGAGGGTCATTAAGTAGATGATGATGAACATGAAGACCGGCATCGGGTTCCGGACCTCGATGTTGCCTTTGGCCTCGAATCCTTCTTTGATCTCGACCTTCTCTCCGATGTCAAGTGCCCCGTTCACCGAGAGTTTGCCGGCAATTTTGACGCCCTCCCCGATATAGGCGTCCTCTTTTGCGATCACATCGCTGCCGATCTCGCACCAGTTCCCAATCCGGGCATCGCCGTTTGCCCAGACGTACTCGCGGATCTTCGAGGACTCGCCCACGTACACGTCAGCGCCCCGGAGCCCGTAATCGATCTGGCAGAATTCGCCGACTACGATGTTCCGGTCGGTCTTGATGCTGTGCTCCTGTAATTCTGTCCCGTCAGGAAGGAGACAGTGCCGGTGCCAGTTTTTCACGGATCGTTCTTTCATGTGGTCTCCAGTCCCTTCGCCGTCAGGCGCCAAACTTGTGCGATCTGTTGATGAGGTCGAGTGCTATCGGGAGCAGGTCAACGCCCCGGATTCGCAGGAGCCCGCCCTTAGCGCAACTGCATTCATCGTACCGGACAACGTCGTCCATCCGGACCCCGTCTCCCCGGATCAGGACCGGCACCGGGTCGGCGGAGTGGTCCTTGATGCAGCAGGGGGTCGAATGGTCGCCTGTTATGATGATGATGGTGTCCGTCAGCCCGAGCAGGGGTTCGAGGAGCGGATCGATCTTCTCGATGAAGGCTTTCTTCTGCTCAGAGAGTCCGTCATGACCGGACTCATCGGCACCCTTGATGTTCATGAGAACGAAGTCTTTGGTCCTGAGCTCGTTCATCGCCGCCGCGATCTTGCCGGTGACATTGCTGTTCTGGGATCCGGTGGCCCCCTCAACCTCGATGTGCGGGAGACTGACTGCCCTGCCGATCCCCGTGATGAGGCTTGCTGCCGAGATGACGGACCCGTTAAGGCCGTACTTTGTCGCGAACGGCTCGAAAATTCCCATCTCTCCTGCCCCTCGCATCAGGACGATGTTGGCCGGGCCGAGCCCTTTTTCGAGACGCTCTTTGTTGACCGGGTGATCAAAGAGGATCTTTTTTGACTGTGCCACGAACTCGTTGCAGACTGCCGCGGTCCTGTCCTCCTTCTCTCCAGCCCGGAGTGCTTTGACCGTGAGCGGGGCAACCCCGTCCTTCTTCGGGTCGTTTGAGGAGACGCAGTGGGAGAGTCCCTCGCCTTTCAGGGCAAGGGCTGCCCGGTGGCCGGCGCCGGACCGGAAGACAAACTCAACGCCGAACTTCGAGAGGTCCACACCGTCCTGGATCGCCTGCGAGAGCGCATCGGTGTCGTGGATCCTGCCTGCCCGGCGATCGGTGACCCGGCCCTGCGGGTCAATGGTTGCATAATTGCAGCGGAACCCGATCATGCCGGGCTCCATGTGGATGCCGGTTCCTTCGCATTCGAGCGGCCCCCGGCCGGTATAGTACGTGTAGGGGTCATAGCCGAGAAGGGCGAGGTGGGCGGTGTCGGATCCCGGGCGGACACCGGGCGCGATGGTGTCCATGATCCCGCAGATCCCTTCGGCAGCAAGCTTGTCGAGGACGGGTTTTTTTGCCGCAGTAAGCGGCGTTGCGCCCCCGAGTGACGGGCAGGGTCGGTCGGAGATCCCGTCAAGAACGAGGAGAAGGATCTTACATGCGGTCATTGGTATGGAATGGTTGGGCGGCGGGGGTAATATGGTTTCTTGGTGCATGGGGGGAATCCGGGTCGTGGATGGAAGATATGCAGGTGAAGATACCGGTTTTAATAGCGTGAACGATGTGAAAGGAACTCTGCCGGGGTCATGACAATTGCCCCGGACTCCCTGAAATGCCGGGTATTGCCGGTCACGACGGGCACCTGTGCATGGAGGGCAACCTCGATGAACGGGAGATCACCGGGATCCGGGACCGTGCAGGCAACCGGCAGGGGGGGAATAAACACGCCTTCCCGCTGGATGAATGTCAGGATCTCATCCACGCTCTCGACAGGAAATGCGAATTTTTTCCGGTGCAGGACAGCATCGTACTCGTCAAAGATTCGCGTATCGAGGATAACGGTGACGCTTCCGTTGATGACAAGGTTGAGTACCGCAGCGGGAGGCCCATGCGATGAGAGCATGCCGGATACGAGTACGTTGGTGTCGAGGACGATCTCTGTTTTGTCCGTGTTATCGCCCCGTGCGAACCTTCCGGATCTCCGCGTCGATCTCTTGATCCGGCAGGGAATCGAGACCGCTTTTGTGGGACTGCATCCGGATCTTTTCAAGTGCGGATGCGGCTCGTGCTCTCCGCACGGAAGCAAGCGTCTCTTCAAGATCCTCTCCCACAGCAACAACGATCGCCCGCGGTTTTCCGTTTACCGTAATCACTGCTTCGTCCCCTTCCCGCACTTCCCAGAGGCGGGCAGGGTTGGAACGGATCTCACGGCTTGAAATAAATCTCATGGTGCGGCTCCTGACGTGTCCTGCATTAGATCATGCATTATGTGGGCATAATGGTTGCGATGACGTTTGCGAATCCTTCATGGTGACATCCACCTTTTACGAGAGGAAGGGGGTTGTTTTTACCCCCTCCGATTGGAGAGATCCCCTGATTTCCCATGAATCGTGCCAGACACGGCGAAGTGGTTGACCGGTGGGAATCGCTCGTATGCACATTTCGGATCCGGAATCGATCCTGCAATACAGCGTGGGGGGATTTTCAACGCGGACAAACCGTGAGTTTTTTGTTTGTCACGTTGCCCTGTATTTTCCATTGCTCGTCAGATCCCGGAAAAAATTTCAATCGACCCCTCTCACCCCGCTTAAAATTTTTTGATCGACCCCTGCAGGATCAGCCGACCAGCTCACGCCGGAGGCCGGGAAAAATTGTAGGTTGTACACCGGTTTTGTTGGTTAATTATCCTACAATCGCTTCATCAATTAACAACCTGTTATTGCGATTGAAAAAAAGTTCAGCAGGGTCCGGCCATGCGGCCCCCGCTCAGGCATCCTCGTTATGGTCCGGAACAATGGCCGAGAGCGCCAGCGGTACGGCAGAGAGCAGGAGCCCTGCTGCCATGGTCATGTGGAAACCGTGAAGAAATTCTGCCGGTCCGAGATCCGCAAACGCGATGATCCCGCTGGTATCAGCGGTCACGAACGTGAAGAATGCCGCATAAATCGCCGTCCCGAGAACCCCGCCAAAATAGATGGCAGTCACCATCAGCGAAGACCCGGTCCCCCGCTCATCTTTTGGTGCGCTCTCGATGACCCTGCCGGCAGCCGGCCCGGCAGCAATCCCGAGCGCCAGTCCCATCAGGATGAGTCCGGCAAGTAACGGGAGGATCCCGGATGCGGGGGGGAGAAGTGCAAAGACCGCGCTGGAGATGACAAAAAACCCGCACGCGGCGATCGTGAATCCCCGCCGGCCATACCGGTCCGACCACTTCCCGAACGGGATGCTGACTACCGCGATCACCATCGGGGGGACCAGCAGGTACAGGCCGCTTGTCGCAAGATCGAAGTTCATCGCCGTGATGAGGTAGAACGGGAGCAGGTAGATGATACCCATAAAGATAGCATTGATCAGCAGCAGGGCGATAAGCACCGCGGAGAACTGCCGGTTTGCAAATATCCTGATGTTGAGGAACGGCTGTGGGGTTGAGAGTTCCCGGGCTGCAAACAGCATGGTGCAGAGTAAGAAGAGTGCGCCTCCAACGAGAATCAGCGGGTCTGTCAGACCCCGTGCCGCCACCTCCTGCAGGACAACCGTGCAGAAAGCCATGATACCAAAGAGCGCAAGAGCGCCCGAATAATCGAAAGATCCAATGTGTTCTGCCGGCTCGTCCGGGGGGATCACCCGGGATGCAAAGAGGATCCCGATGATGCCGACCGGGATATTGACCAAAAAGATCCAGTGCCACGAGAGGTACTGGGTGAGGATACCCCCGATTGCCGGCCCAATGGCAAACCCGATGGAAGCAGTGGCGGCAATAACCCCAAGCGCCATGCCCAGCATATTTGCGGGGAGGTAGCGGATACAGAGCAGGGGTGCAACCGCGGCAATCATCGCAGCCCCGATTCCCTGCACGATCCGTGCGGCAAGAAGGATGTCAAGCGTTGCGGCAATCCCGCATGCGGCAGAGCCGAGCGTGAAGATGGCAAATCCCAAGAGGAAGAGCCTCTTTGCAAGCCCGCGATCTGCCAGTTTCCCGAAGACGAGGAGGAGCCCTGCCATCATCAGCAGGTACGTGATGATGACCCACGCGATCGATCCGGTATCCGTGCCGAAGTCCATTGCCATGGTCGGGAGTGCCACGTTCACGATCGAACCGTCGATACCGTCCATTACCACGCCGAGAGCTACTGCAAGGAGAAGGAGTTTCTGCCGGGCCGGATCGGTGATGGTTGTGGACATGAGACAAGAGTATGTGGCATTTTGGTTTCATTAACATTCGGGCGAACGGAGCCGTGCCCGTGCACGGGAAAAACACCGGGCATCTATGGAATAAAAAAAAGATTTACCTGGTGTCGACAGGTGCTGCAACCTGCTCGACTTTTGACTTGATGACCTCGACCCGCCTTGTGGGGTAGATGGTCTTGACTTCCTTGAAGAGATCGCGGGAGATCTCACCCGTCACGATCCCGTTGAGGAGCGTGTTTAAGTCCCATGCCTGTGCCTGGGTGGCAAGTGCTTTGGTGATGGCGTTCCGGATCGCGTGTTCCTGGGCAATGTTTGCCCGGGCAAACGTGTAGCAGCAGATGGTCAGCTGGACCTTCTTGCCATCCTTGGTCACGACCTGCATGAAGGTGTCGATGCGGGAGCTCCGGCGCTTGACGAGCGAACGGAGGTAGTCGCGGGTGACCTCGTGGCCGACAAACTCGGTGTATGCCGCGTCGCCGGTGACGGTTGCGATCTTAAAGCTCATCTTGATGTGCTGCTTTGCGTAATCGTTCATGATCTCGCCAAGGGTTGCCTGCATGATCCTGCCGACAACCTTTTCAGCATCGTTTGCAATGGTATCCCCGATGTACGCCGTGCCGAGGTTTTCGGGGACGTGCACCTTGTACCAGCTTTTGGCTTTCCAGCCTTCAACTCTTCTTCCTACCTGTTTCTTCTTTGCCATAATATCACCTTTTTAGAATTATTCTGCCGCGGAACAACGCTCGTTTGCGTCTTCCGCTATTGCCAGGTTCATCAGATAATCGTCAACGGATGCAATGACCGACCGGAGCCGGGTGCCGGTAATCGTGGTGATTATCCGGTCGCCTTCAGCGGTGGTCGTCATGTTGTTCAGGTTGTCCGGTTTTAAGGACTCTGCGATGCACCCTGCACGCTCGTGCCGGGTGGTGATCGTTCCTTTTATCTGCATCATGAAGAGGTCGCCTCCTGCCATCCCGAGACAAACGCACCGATCCGGTCGCCGGGGATTGTTGCCCCTGCACGGAGGACATGTCCCCCGCCGGTTCCCCCGCAGGCTTCTGCAAGCCTCTGGATGAGCGGGCCGATATCCGCCGTTGCACCGGCCGGGCAGCGTGCCGAGATGTGGCAGCTGCCATTATCCTGTGCATAGACAAGGACAGGCCCCGTGTGCGGGAGGTCGCGGACAAGGATGTCGGCAACGTCGCTTGCGATTGTTCTGCCCTGCACTTCGTAGATCCCGGGGGATCCGTCGAGCGGGCGGGCGGTTTTGACCGCCTCGACAATCTGGACGCGGTGCTGCCTTGTTATCTCCCATGCCTGTTCGATGTCGTGCGATGATCGCAGGCAGAGCGTTGCGCCGATCTCGCCATGGCCGGTCTTGCCGCAGGCGTCGATGACTGCGGTCAGGGCGTGGGCATCCTCGATCACCTCGCGCTGGAGGTGGAGGGTATCGCCATACACTGCCTGGATGCTCTCTGCTGCGGTGCCCTTTGCCGATGCTAGGACAACCCGGGAGAGGAGGGTGTCGAGCCGTGGCCCGTTGCCTTCCTGCCGCTTGTCGTGGGCCGCCTCAAGGATGTCAGCAATCAGCGGCTCGTTGCCGCTGACCCCGTCGAGGTACGGGCTGGTTGCCAGGTACCACCGCTCGGTCATGTCCCGGCCCGGAAGCAGGAGCCCGCGATCCGGAACGATGATGCCGTTTGCGATCGCCTCATTGAAGATCTCGAGGTTCTTGCCGACAAATGCCTGCCCGTCGCCGAGGATGCCGGGGATGACAAGGCCCGCAAGATCGCGGTTGTCTCCCAGTGCCTGGGCAACATAGTAGGCCATGCCGGCTGCCGTGAGTTCGCGGTCGCCGTCGATACCTGCAAGGCGGGGATTTGCCTGGAACTCGCCTTCGAACCGGACGAGGTGGTGGTCCACCACGATGGTTGTCTTGGGCAGGTCCTCCCGGCCGGAGCCGAGATCGCAGAGAAGGTAGGTGGCGTCGCCCACAAGATCGGAGGGTTTCACCTCGGGTCGCACCCGGAGCCGGAACCGTATGCCCGACCGCAGCATTGCGTGGCAGAGGATCGAGGCAGCGGCTATGCCGTCGGCATCGTGGTGTGCGAACACTTCCACGAACTCCTGCCTTTTGATCTGCTCTGCAACGATCCCTGCTGCGGTTTCAAGCGACATGGTTATCCGGACGATTGATCTGAATTACCTGGAGAGCAGGATCTCAGCCTGGTCGGGCTTGTACACAAACTCTTTGGGGAGCTTCTTGCTGCCGGTGTAGTACTTGACCAGCCGGCGGACCTTGGATTCGCACAGCTGAAGCTGGCGTTTGTTGTGCAGGTCTTTCTTGTTCTCGGCAAGGTGCTTTCTCAAGCCCAGTGCCTTGCTCATCAGGTCGCGGAGATCTTCAGGGATCTCGGTGGCGACATTGTTCTCTTTTAAGATGTCCCCGATACGCTTGCCGGTGGCGAGCTTGACGTCAGGAACGCCGTAGCGGTCCCGGAGTACGAGTCCAATCTTTGCGCTCGATGCGCCTTCCTTCCTCAGTTCGAGAATGACCTTCTCGATTGCCTTAGCGTCGGTGTTTGACCACGCGGGGGCCTGTTTCCGGTAGGGGCGCACGGAGCATGACTTGCCCCTTCTGCGGGCGTGCATTCGTGCCATTGTTTATAGCCTCCTGGATAGTCCAGAACGTAAGTCCAGAAAAGTCGAGTATTGGTTACTGACTCCCTGTAATCCCAAAGCCATCTTTGGCAGTGCGGTTGTCGCACGTCGGACTTACATCTGTCAGCACAGTTGTTTAAAAAGTGCTTACCATCATTCGACGGGAGGTATAATAAGGGTTGTGGCGGGGGCCCCCATCCCGCCACGCCTAAATACCCCTGCCGCCCACCTCTCCCTACGCATGACTTCCGCATCCATCGAACTCCACCCCGTCGGCGTTGTCCGCTCCCCGTACAAAGTCCGTGGTGACGCCCCCCGGCAGGGACGCCTCTCGGATACCGTGTCCGAAATTGTCATCGATGAACAATACCATCCCGCGCTCTGGCAGATCGAGTCGCAGAAACATCTCTGGGTTCTCTGCTGGTTTGACCGGGCGGACCGGACACGGCTCCGGGCAACTCCTCCCGGAGCCGCAGCCGAGAAGGGTGTGTTTGCCATCCGCTCGCCCGATCGCCCGAATCCGGTCTCGCTCTGCATGGTCGACCTCATCGCGGTCAAAGACGGTATCCTGACCGTCCAGGGGCTGGACGCGCTTGACGGGACACCGGTCATCGATATCAAGGTTTATTCACCCGCAATCGATTGTGCCAAAGAGAACTGATCCGGTACCGGCCGGGCAATCCTTTATGCCCTTTCGGGCGAATGACCGATCATGAAACGCGTTACCGTAAATGCAATTGTGGATATCGGTTGCATCATCTCCTTCATCCCCTCCCTCCTCACCGGGCTCGTTTTGTATCTTTTCCTGCCGTCCGGCGGGGGAAGAGGGAGCAGCTGGTCAACATGGATGGGGATCACCCGGCACGACTGGATTCTCTGGCACGATGTTGCCAGTTTTGCGCTCGCAGTACTCATCATCATCCACCTCCTTCTGCACTGGAAATTTTTTCAAAGGATTACGAAGACGCCGGACCCGCAGGCAAAGGATGAATGTGAACCGGAATCATGAGCAGATTTCCGGGCCCTCCTTTTTATGGGATCAGGTGCCAAGTGGAGCATGAGGTAATCTTGTGAAGATCACTGATGTAGCACAGGTTGTGTCCGGCCCCAATCCCCATCATGTGGACGCCCGGAAGATCTATGACACGCAGCACGCGATGGCCGTTGTCATCACGCTCCAGCCCGGTGAAGCACTTAAAAAACATATCACGCCGGTCGATGTCTTCTTCTACGTGCTCGAAGGGACCGGCGTTGTGGAGATTGGTGACGAGAAGCAGGTCGTTTCAAAAGACATGCTGGTCGAGAGCCCGGCGCGTATCCCGCACACGTGGTCCAACGAGTCCGGTGCCGTGTTCCGGGTGCTCGTGGTCAAGGTGCCAAAACCAACAACTGAGACAAAGCTGCTCTGAAAAGTACCTGCCTTTTTTTTGAGGAGGAGACCGGGGGCACGGAACGGCCTGCTAATCGCTCTTTCCTGTATCGCTGAACCGGTATGCTCCTTTTGGGATGTGGATCTCGAACCTGGCCCCTGAACCAGATGTCCCGGTCTCGCGGATCGTCATACCGGTAATCCCGAGGATCTCACGGGAGAGGAAGAGGCCAAAGCCGGTGTTCTGGCCAAATCCCCGCTCGAAGATCTGCTCCTTGTTCTCGTCAGGGATTCCAATCCCGTTGTCCACGACTGTTATGACCAGTCCCTCGGGAGTCAGGATCGGGGAGATGCTGATCCGTGAGAGCTGCTCACCCCCGTACCGGATGGCGTTATCGACAAGATTGAAGAACACCTTCTCCAGCATCGGATCGGCAAAGACTGCAAGTCCCGGGCAGTCGATGGTTACCTTCACGTCCGGATTAGTAATCGGCTGGATCGCCCACGAAACGATCGCGTTCACGTTCTGCCATGTCGGGGCATTGAGCCCCATCTTCTGGTAGTCACGGGTAAACGAGATCTGCTGATCGATGATCTCGGCTATGTCTTTCTCTTTTTGTATGAAATCGGTCATGGCTGGATCGTTGGTGTAATCGAGGGAGAGTTCCAGGTAGGTTCTCAAAGCCGTAAGCTGGTTGAGGATGTCATGCCGTGTGATGCCCGAGAGAAGGTTGAGTTTCTTGTTTGCCTGGAACAGTGCATCTTCTGTCCGTTTTCGCTGGGTGATGTCCCGCGTAATGCCCAGGACTCCGGTGATTGCGTTGTTTTTGTCCCGGAGCGGGACCAGCAGCGTGTCATTCCACCGTTCACCCGACGGCAGGGGAAGGTTACTCTCGATCTTGAGGGGCTGGCCGGAGGTAATCACCTTCCGGATATTGTCGTTCTGCCGCTCGCTTTCCGGGGCCGGGAAGAGGGCTGATCGGGATTTGCCGATGATCTCCTCCTGTGATTTGCCCACGGCTGCTGCGGCATAGGAGTTCAGGTAGGTTACGTGATCGCTGGTATCGATGATATAGATAAAATCCTGCGCAGATTCGGCGAGCGTCCGGTACCGTTCCTCGCTCTGCTGGAGCTGGATTCGGGACTCCGCGAGCCGCTCAAACACCGGATCGATCTCGTTTGCGAGCAGGGCAAGTTCATCGGTGCCGGGGTCATCCGGTGTGCCGTTCGTGTCCGCCAGATCCCTCCTCTTTCGCACGGTGCCAATGATGGTATTGAGGCGGGAGAGGACGATGCGGTCAATGAAGAGCAGGACGAATATGATGATAAAAACCGCCGCTCCCGTCAGGCTCAGGATGAAGGTAACCATGGTTGCCTGCCCGGTCTGGTGGATTGTGCGGGGCTCGGATACTTTGATGGAATACTGGCCGGGGGTTGTGAGATCGTCAATGAGTGCATACCCGGTAACGGTATCGGGGCTTTCTGCAATCACCACGACCGGCTTTTGGGATGAAATGCCGGCAATGGTCGCATCAAGAGTTCGGTCAGAAGTGAGCCGGGAGGTCTTTATGATGTCAATGGTATTGCCCGCCCGTGCCGAGAGCTCTTGGAGGTACCGTCCATCAATCTTTCTGACATAATGCAGCGAACCTCCCGCCGGCCCTTCGAAAGTATCTGTGAGAATCGGGTGGGATGAGACGATGACGGGACCGCCCGTGCTGTCCAGGATCGTATAGGTTCCTTCTTCAGATTCGAGGACGGCAGATTGATCGATCAGGTTTTGTATATCGGTAATAAGCGGTTCTGGAAGATCTTCGTTATCCTGCAAACTGGCATTATACCCTTTTGAAAAGACCAGTTCTCTTGAAGTGTTGAATACTAAAACACCCTGGATGCCGAAGCGCTCGAAGAAATCATTACCGGTGTTGGTCTCGATCCAGCCCGGGTTCTGCCCCTGTGCAAAGAGCAGCGTCTCGGTCCATGCGGCATAATCCCGGGTAACCGACCGCAGGTTCCTCTCGTCAGTGGAAAGTGAACTCTGTGCCCGCTGGACGGTGGTGATGACTTCCTCCTCTTCGATTGCGCGATAACTCTCGTCCATCGCGATGACAGAGAATGTGGCAACGATGGCAAAGGTGACAATCAGGGCGATCCCGATCCCGAGCAGCAGTTTTGTCCTGAGGTTCATTTCCACATCCTTTTCCCAATTTTAAAACTATCAGTAGTTCTGGATACAGTATGGTTCCATTTAAATATTTCCATTGATATCGCGAAACCGGAAACCCGTAATTATCTATTCCTGAAAAATTGCTGGAAACGAAAAAAAGGGAAAAAAGTTTGCGGGAGCTGGATCAGCCGTTGGCAATCAGCCGCGAGATGTAGTACCGTGCCCAGAGATAGGCAACCGTACCTCCAAGGATGTCCCCGGCAACGATCCCCCACCAGACCCCGTGTTCCCCCCACCCGAATACGATCCCGAAGAGGTATGCGAAGACCGCGATGAATACCAGGTTCCGCAGCACGGTTATGACCAGCGAGGTCATCCCCTTGCCGGTTGCCTGGAAGACCGCGCCCGACATAACACCCGGCGGGACGAACGGGTAGAAGAGGCACATGATGGCAAGGAAGGCAGCGATCCCCGGCGCAAGGTGAGCGCTGTCAGGGGAATAGGTGAAGATCGTGGCGATCTGCGGGGCAAAGACGAACGTGATGATGCTTATCACAATCGCGATAGCAATCCCGAGCAGGATCGAGAAGGAGTGGACGATCCGGATCTTCTCAAACTGCCGGGCACCGTAGGACGCCCCGGCAACCGAGATGACCGCGGTGGCAATGGCGATCATGGGGATGATCGCAAAGAAGATGACCCGCCATCCTGCGGTATAGACTGCCACGGCATCCGTTCCTGCGGTTGCAACAAGCAGGCCGTTGATGAAGATGGCGAGGACTGACATGAGGAAGAACTCGACACTTGCCGGGAGTCCGACCCCGAGAATGTCCCGCACGGTCTTTTTGTCCCAGGAGAATGCTGCAAACGAGAGCGTGACGTAGGTGTCCTTTTTGCCATAGAACCAGTACATGAGGACACCGGAGACCATGATGAGCGAGAGTATCATTCCCCAGGCAGCCCCGGCGATGCCCATGCCGGCTGAGTAGATGAGGAGGGGATCGAGAACAATGTTCAGGAGTGACGATGCTCCCATGACATACATTGCCCGTTTTGCATCCCCTTCGGCCCGGAGAATTGCGTAGGCGATGTTGGTGAAGAGGATCAAAACCATCCCAAGAAAGATGATCTGCCCGTATTCCGTGGCAAGCCCTGCCGTATCTCCTGCCCCGAAGAGGGAGACAATCGGCCCGGTAAGGAGGATCAGGGGGATGGTCAATACTGCCGAGAGAATCAGGACGAGCAGGATGGCGTGGACGGCGGCATTGTCAGCACCGGCCTTGTCCTTTGCCCCGATACGGCGGGAGATGACCGAAGCGACACCGGCCCCGAGACCGTTACTCAGGCCGATCAGGATCATGAAGAGCGGGGTGACGAACCCGACTGCTGCAAGCGCGTCCGAACCAAGGCCGGCAACCCAGATGGCGTTCACGATGTTGTACGTGGACATCAGGAGCATCGCAGCGATCATGGGCCCGGAAAGTTTGATGATGGCCTTCTTCGGGTCGCCCATCAGGAGGGCGATGCCGGCGGTGCTGGGAATTTCGGGCCCGGCGGCTGACCGGGCCTTGGGATCATTTGCTGACATCGCGTGGACCTCCACTGGAAAGCGTGCAGTGGCAGCTGTTCACTGCAACGGTACGAATCAGGCTGGTGAGCGTTTCCCGTTCAGAACCGGACAGGCTGGCACAGACGAGTTCTTCCCACTCATGGTTGATGGCTTTCAGAACCGGGGTGATCCGCTCGCCCTTGTCGGTGAGAAAGAGCCGCACCGCCCTCCGGTTCGTGGGATCGGTGATCCGCCGGAGATATCCTCCATCTTCGAGTTTTTTTACGGCCCGGGCTATCGTCCCTTTATCGAGGTGATAGTGCCTTACCAGCCGGTCCTGCATGATGTTCTGCTCCTTTGCAAGAAGCATCAGGATCGGGAGCTGGCCTGCGGAGAGTCCCAGCGGCCGGAGCCGGTCATTGAGGTAGACGTACCTGCTGCGGTTGATGAGGGAGACAACCGCCCCAAAGGGAATATCTTCCGGTATGGAGGGTTTCATGTGCACCAGAAATGATGGTGTGCAGGATGCATAAATGTTGTCAGTGCAACAATGTCGCTGGCAGGTAGTTCCTTTTCCAGGGATAGTTAATTATCCCCGTTTACGGAAAAAAAGGGGAGTTCAGATGACCGTTACGGTGACCGTGCCGGAACTCAGTTTCTGGTAATTTCCTGTGGGATCCGCAAAGGTCATGCTTGCTGCGCCAAGGGTGTATGTTCCCTCTTTGTCGGCAGTGATCTCATAGCTGACCGTGTAACTGTCTCCGGAAGCGATGGGATTGTCCAGTTTGCCGCCCATCGGTTTTCCGGTAAGGCCGCGTGGCAGGTCCGAATCACTGATCTCGACATCAGTGATGCTGTCGGGCAGGTCGTTTTTCACGGTCAGGGTCACGGTAGATTTTTTCCCCACGATAATCCTGACCGGTGCGGCCAGTTTGGTGATCTGGACAAGATCCGTGCCTTTCCCTTCAAGCCTGACGGGGTTTACGATGATGGTTGCCGCCTTGTAAAACTCAATGTCGCTTGGGTTGGTATACTGGGCAGCGACTTCGTCCCCGATGTTCTCGATCACGATCTCATTGGGTGCGCCCCGGTTTACCAGATCGGAAACATCGAATTTATAGGTGTACGGGTTGCCTTCGCTGATGTGATCCTGATGCCTGGTATTTGCATACCATGAATAGTCCGGGGAAAAGAACAGGTACCATGCTGACATGTTCTGGCTGTAATACGTTGTTTTGAAGTTGTTGATGTTATAGGTGAACGTCAGGTTCTTGTTGACCAGCCGTTCGCTGCCAATCTCTTTTCCGTTCACCTGGATTCTCATGAATGAACGTCCCCCGCCGGGCTTCTCGGAGTTTGCCCGGGCGGTCATGGACAGATAGATCTCGGATGATGTCGGGGAATCAAGGGAGATGCCTACCTCCTCCCCATAGGGTACCGACATTGTCTGTACTTGTGGGGTTGCCAGCGGTGTTGCCGGGAGAGTGTTTCTTCCATTGTCGGTACATCCTGCAAGAAGTACTGCACCAAGCAGGATCAGGGCCATAAGGCATGGGGCTATGAACCGTTTCATAAAATCATCCAACTTCTATAAATGTGAGTGTTTTGATATTTATGGTTAATTATTTGAATCTCAAAAGAACAACCAAGGTATAAAACTCATGATGAGTTGATGAATGGATATATCTCCCTTTTCTATCATAAGTCCGGCATCATGATCCCGTTCTCCGTGCAATTATCCTGAAAAAATGTGGATGACGCGGATCTCTCACTACGGTTCCGGAGCAGTTCCCGGTACGATCGCCAGCCTCTGTTCAACAGGTTTATCCACAATTGTCGTGGATATTAGTGAGGTGTTTTTTTTTGAAAAAATTCCTTGTTCTTACTATCGTTGGATTTTTATGTTTGTTGATGTTTGCAGCGGGATGTACAACCTCGTCCGGTACGCCTACGGCAGCTGCCACCGTACCTGCAACAACGGCTGCGACAACGTCTGCACCAACTCAGGCTGTCCTGCCGGCAGCAACCCCGGTAACCGAAACAACCTGGTCCGGAACCTGGGACACGACATTCGATGGAGACTCCTCCCATAATGTGATGATCCTGGTTCAGACCAATGAGACGGTTACCGGAACGTATTCCTACCATGATGGCAGGATCTCCGGAACGGTTCAGGGAACGCATCTCATCGGAAAATGGTTTGAGTTTGACGGGGTTGAATCAGACCGGGATTCCGGGCCGATCGACTGGATTCTGTCATCCGATGCCAAATCCTTTGAAGGAACATGGGCATATGGTGACGACGGCCCTGATGCAATGACCGAAAGCCCGGGAAAATGGACTGGTATAAGGACGTTGTAAAACCCGTCTCATGCATCAACCGGGTTCCTCATCCGGTTTTTGCACTATGTTTTTTCAGGATAACCTCCGGATTTCCCTTATTTTTATCAGGAACCGGCGTGGCAGAATCCGGCTTTTGTGGTTTCCCGTACCCTTTTTATCTCACAGGGGAGAACACACCTAGTACAGATGGACAAGATCCCCCTCGAAACGAGCGGTGAGGAATCCCCCATACGGTTCCGGGACTGCTTCTCCGTGCGCTACATCCAGTCAGCAGCGCTTCTCTGCAAGCTCGGGTTTATAATCGAGCAGAAATACTGTGGGGTTCGCGACATTCCCATTGATGTTCTGCTCCGGCACGAGGCGTTCATCCTCAACTCGGTTCTTTCATCGGTTGCATTCCTTGAATCCACCATCAACGAGCTCTACGCCGATGCCGCAGATGAGGCGTATTTCTTTTCAGATGAGAAGCACGAAGCGCTCCTCAGGCGCATTCATGAGAAGTGGACAAACGAGAAGAACTTTGATCGCGCCCCGCTGCTCACCAGGTACCAGAGGATACTCGCGATCGGAGAAAAACCGCTATTTGAGGTGGGCGACCGGGCTTTTGACAATGTTCGTGATCTCATCGAGATCCGGAACCACCTCATGCACTACAAGCGCGAGTGGGTGGTGATCGGGGAGGGGAGAACGAAGGATGCCGGAGAAGAAACGACCGCTGCCAGGTTTGAGAAGAACCTGCGGAGGAAATTTGCCACAAACCCGCTTGCCGCAGACAGCCTGCCGTTCTTTCCGGAGAAATGCCTCGGTCACGGGTGTGCTGAATGGGCGGTCATCAACAGCCTGATCTTCTGTGATGAGTTTTTCCGCCGGCTGGAACTGCCGGCTCCGTACGAGGGTGTACGGGGCGAGATGGCAACACGCTGAGATGATGCGATAAAGCAAATCTCCTCTCTGCCTCAGAAAACCTGGTAAAAAATAGAGAAGAAGCCCTCACTTCTTCTTCCGCTTGCCTTTGGGATCGTCTTTTGTCATCGACATAAGGTCGATGATGTACGAACCTTCCTTGCCAACGCTCACGATCCGCTCATCGCCCTGCGCCATCTTCTCAAGGTTCAGCTCGTAGGAGCCGGGAGATACGATCCGGATCGTCTCGACCCGGTCATACATCTCCACTTCCTTCTTCTTTGCCGGTTCGACAACTTCGAGGATCTCCTCTTTGGAATCCTCGGCTATCTCAGTGATTGACTTCTCTTCAAGCACGTCGTCGTGGATGTCCCCTTCCTTTACATAGAGGAACTTCTTGTTGCCGCAGCTGGCGCACCCTTTGAGGATCTCTGTTGACCCGTCCTTATATTCGCGCCCGCATTTTGTACACTTGTGCGGCATCGTGCTCACCCGAAGTATTCGAGCATCGTCTCGTACAGGTTCTCGACGTTCCTGCCCTCAAGTCCGGAGATTGCCACCACCGGGTGCTGGGGAAACGCGCTCCGGATCCGTCCCGGCGCTGCATCGGGGAGGTCAATCTTGTTGGCAACGATGATGACCGGAAGATCGCGGGCTTCGATGATCCCGACCATCATGATGTTGACCTGCATGAACGGGTCGAGCGTCGAGTCGAGCATGTACACTACGCCGTCAATATCCTCGCGCAGCCAGTGCATGGCCTCGGCTACTCCTTCGGTGGCTTCCCGTGCGCGGATGATCGCCTCGTCCTTCTCCATCCCGAACTCGAGGAACTCGTGGTAATCGATCTTTGTCGTTACCCCGGGTGTGTCCACGATATCCATCGTCACCGTGTTCCCGTTTGCACCCGAGATGATGATATCCTCCTTCTTCCTCGCCCTGCGGGTTTCGTGCGGGATCTCGCTTACGGGGCCGAGCGCATCGCCGGTCCAGTCCCGCGCAATGCGGTTGGCAAGCGTGGTCTTGCCGGCGTTCGGCGGACCGTAAATGCCAATGCGCGTACGCTTCTTCTTGAAAAACTGGTTAAGGAAATTGGCAAATTTCTTCTTCACTTTTCCGTAAGTCTGGATAAATATCTTCAATTGACACCTCGATTCCCCGGAGATGTATCCGGGTAGTGTGGATCTCTGTTAATACACAGGTACTGTATAGAATAGGCACTTTATTAGGTTTCTCGTAACGACCCACATCCTGCCCGGCGGCAGGGGGTCAGGGAACGGATCGGGTATTACTGTGAAGCATGGCGTGCTGCCCCTGCCAAAATGGATTTATAGAAGGGGAGGGGAGTATGCTAATTGTAAAGGCACTTTTTAGGAGGTGACTCATGAAAAAGACATCCAATGCAATCCGGTTTGAGACCAAAGTTCCCCTCCGGGAAGTTATGATTCGGAACCCGACCTCCCTTGCCGTTGGAGCCACAGTCGCAAAAGCGGCAAAGGCCATGTGCAGTGAAGGTGTGGGTAGCGTGATCATCCTTGAACACAACAAGCCCATCGGGATTGTTACTGAAGAGGATATCAACTGCAAGGTGGTGGCAAAGGACCTCAAGCCAAGTACGGTGCGTGTGAACGATATCATGAGTACGCCACTCATCACGGTGAGTGCGGACGAGACGGTAGGGTGTGCTGCCCACATGATGGTGAAGCATAAGGTACGGAGGCTTCCCTGTGTCGATGAGAACGATACGGTCATCGGGATCGTCACCGTCCGGGACCTCCTGACCGTCTCCAGCGCAGTCAATGACATTCTTGAAGAACTCATCGAGATCAACCGCGAGGAACTCATCGAGCCGGGAATGTGCAACCGCTGCAGCCAGATGTCCGACGACTTAAAGCGGGTCGACAACCTCATGCTCTGCGCCCGCTGCCGTGAGGAGGAAAACCTTACATGAGGACGGCACAGGATTTCATCGTCGAGATCCCTGTGCTGAACCACACCGACCAGATAACCAAGGCGCGACAGATCCTAAGGGACGACCGGTTTCGTGAAGTCTATGTCGTGGACAGGAAAGAAAACCTGCTCGGCTACATCGACATCACGGACGGTCTCCGGGTGACTGCCACCAAGTCAAACGTGACTATCGAAGGCTTCATCAAGGATGCGCCAGCGGTGCATGCCGGGGATTCCATCGAGGCTGTGGCAAAGATGATGCGGGACTACCGAACGGACAGTGCAGCGGTCATCAACAGCCAGCCGCATATCATCGGGGGCGTCCTGCTTGCAGACCTCTTTCCGGTCATCATCTCCCGCCACGAGTTACCGGGCACAGTCGCGGACCAGATGTCTGCCAAAGTCATATCTGTGGCAACGGAGGACGAGATCCAGAAAGTGAACGCAACGATCCTCGAAAGCGGGTATACAACGCTTCCGGTGGTTGCAAAGAAGCGGCTGGCCGGGATAATCTCCCGCCGCGACCTGATCAGCGCCCCGAAGGTACGGTCAGCGATTGCGCAGCACAACCAGACCCGGATCGAGACGGTGATGACCCGCAATGTCTTCACCATCGGCCCGGATGAACCGATCAGTGCGGCAGCCGAACTGATCGTGGCGCACGACGTCAGCCTGCTGCCGGTGACCGACGGGGACCGGATGGTCGGGGTCATCAACCGGCACGACGTGTTGCGGGCACTGGCGTGAGTTGTCAGAAAACCGGGCAATGCCCGGAATGAATCCATACACAAATCCATCATGCCTTAAAGGAGGGTGATAATGCACCAGAATACCAGGGGCATCAAACAGGGCGACCGGCTCTTAAAGATGCAGGGAAAACTCGACCGCGGGCCGGTGGAGTTCAAATCCCATGTCGTGAAACAGGATGGCGAGATCATGGCGATAGCAACGCAGGATGTCATATCCTCCCCGCCCACCTCGACCATCATGTCTGCCGCCGAACAGATGACGAAGTGCGGTTTTCGCCGGCTTCCCATCACCGACGCCGGGACGCGCAAGCTCCGGGGGATTGTCACCTCCGGCGATGTCATCAATTTCATGGGCGGGGGTGACAAGTTCCAGCTCGTCAAGGTGCGGCACGGGGGCAACCTGCTTGCGGCAGTCAACGAGAGCGTACGCACCATCATGACGCAGCAGCCCGAGACACTCATGGACAATGCCCGGATCAGCGATGCGGTTGACGTCATTATCACAAAGAAGATCGGCGGTCTTCCTATCGTGGACGCGGACGGGGTCCTGAAAGGAATCGTCACCGAGCGCGACGTGCTCCGGATTCTTGGCGCTGAGCGGAGTTCGCTCAATGTCGAGGATGTGATGAGTTCCACCCTCCGGGTGACTGCGCCTGACTGCCCCATTGCAAGCGTCACCCGCGATATGACGAAGTACCGTTTCCGGCGCCTGCCGGTGGTGAGCGATGACGTCCTGTATGGGATCGTCACGGCCACGGATATCATGCGCTATCTCGGCAGCCGGGAAGTATTTTCCCGGCTCGAAACCGGACATATTGCGGAAGTGACCGCGCTTCCCGTGCGCACGCTCATTGCCCGGGAACTCTCGACAACCACGCCGGAGAAGAACATCAACGAGGCAGCGCGGGAGATGCTTGAGAAGAACCTCGGAGCCCTTCCCGTAATCGAGGACTCGCGGCTGATCGGGCTCGTTACCGAGTTTGACCTGGTCCGGGCATTTGCAGCGGGGTGAAAAAAATGCTGGCACGAGATGTAATGGCAGCCCCGGTCTATGTCGTGGCGCCGGATGCAACCGTTGCCCATGCAAGGAACCTGATGGTCCGGCACAAGATCTCCCGTCTCCTTGTCATGGAAAATGAGACCCTGCGGGGGATCATCACAAAGAAGGATATCGCGTACCGGATGAAGCAGGGCGAAGCGGCCTGGCGCCGCCGTCCGCTGGACCGGATCCCGGTGGGTGCACTGATGACAGAAAATCCTCTCACGGTGGCGCCCGATACCGGGATAAAAACAATCGCCCGGGCATTTGTTGAGAAAACCATCAGCAGTGTTCCGGTAATGAACGGCGGGAAGGTGGAAGGAATCATCACCAAGACCGATCTGATGAAATCCGTCCTTGTCCGGCAGCTTGCCTGTCCGGTTGAGGACGTGATGGAGGATGTGGCAGTCGTGAACCGCCACCACTCGCTCGATCATGTGATCACCGTGATGCGGGAACGCCACGACAAAGTCCTTGTCATGGAAGATGACGGGGCGCTTGCCGGTATTATCACCGAGACGAACCTGGCGTTCTATGCAAACGAGCCAAAAGTTTCAGGTGCAGCAGGAAAGGAAGTAACGATCTCACGTCACCGGACGGCGGACGGATCCGGCGGGCAGGGCCTGCTCGCGGTCGCATCGGTCACGGCAGCGGACGTGATGACGAGTCCAGTCATCACCACCGTGCCCAAAACCCTGCTTCCCGACGCCATAGAACTGATGGGAAAACACCATGTCAACAGCCTGGTAGTCATGGAGCATGACACCGTATCTGGAATCATAAAACGAGATGATATCATAAAGGAAGTGGCGAAATGACACAAGAAGTTTTTATCAAGGACGTAATGGTAAAACCAGCAACCATCGCAAAATCTGCAAAGATCACCGAAGCACTCGACAAGATGCTCGACCTGGGTCTCGACCCGCTCATTGCAGTCAATAACAATACCGTAGTCGGGACCGTATCCCGGCAGGCCATTGCCGAAAAACTGGGAAGCAAACAGAACGCCGGCGTTGCGCCGGCTGCCATCCACGTGGCAAGTGTGGTAAAGGAAGATTTCACCAGTGTCTATCCCGACGAGAGCGTGAACGTGCTCATCCCGCTGCTCCAGCGCTACAAGCTCGTTGTGGTGTACGACAGCGACCACAAACTCATCGGGCAGGTCTCCGCCGGGGACCTCTTAAAGAAATACGTTCCCGAAGACGGGATAAGCAGCGCGATTGAGAAAGTGGTGACCATCGACTCCCAGGAACGGGTTGTCCATCTCCGCCGCAGGATGATGGATGATAATATCACCCGGTTCGTGGTTTCCGAGAACGAGAAGTACACCGGGATCGTAACCGAGACCGACGTTGCGGTCGCTATGCGCAAGTTCCGGGAAGCCGTTGATGACAACCACCAGGATCACCGTATCCGGAACCTGCTGGTCAAGGACATCATGAGCGCCCCGCTCATTACAGTAGAACGTTCAGCGAGTGCTGCTGATGTGGTTGGTGTCATGCTCAAGAAGGGCATCAGTGCCATCCCCGTGATGGACAACGGCAAGCTGGCCGGGATCGTTACCCGGCACTCGCTCGTGAATGCCCTCTAAAGCAAAAAGAACATCCCTTTTTTTTATTCAGTGCAGTGAGAGGTTTTATTCTCCATAATGCTGAAAACCGGGTTATGCCTGAGCTGAATTCCGGTACCGGGCTCCTGTATTATGCCTGCTGAAACCGAAGATTCCAAGAAGCGCTTTCGTGCGTACCGACTGGTAATCCTCTTTGGGATCGTTGCCCTGCTCGGCGATCTAGTCTACGAAGGTGGACGGAGCGTTGCCGGCCCGTTCCTGTTCACACTCGGGGCATCGGCGTTCACTGTCGCGTTCATTGCCGGCTTCGGAGAATTTGTCGGATACGGGATCCGGATCGCGACCGGGTATCTTGCAGACCGATCGCGTCAGTACTGGGCATTTGTCATCGCAGGCTACCTGATGATTGGTGCGATCCCGCTCCTTGTCCTTGCCGGCAGCTGGGAGATTGCTGCCCTCCTGCTCATCACCGAACGGATTGGCAAAGCGGTCCGGTCGCCGGCAAAAGACGCGGTCCTGTCGCATGCAACTTCCGTCATCGGGAGAGGGTGGGGGTTCGGTCTCCATGAGGCACTCGATCAGATCGGTGCGATCGCCGGCCCGCTCCTTTTTGTCGGGGCGCTCGCTGCCGGAGGGAATTACCAGGGAGGTTTTTCCCTTCTTACCCTCCCCTTCATCCTGCTCATCATTGCTCTCGTTTTTGCATGGCGGAGCATGCCCGATCCCATGCGATTCGAGTCAGCCGGTGGAAAAGCTGCACCTGTTGCAGAAACAATCGGCAACCGGCGCCGGCTCAACCTCTATGCGGTCTTCACCGCCATCACCATGGCGGGGTTCATCGTCTTCCCGCTGCTTGCCTATCACTACAAGGCACTAGGTATTCTGTCGGATGTTGAGATCCCCGTTTTCTATGCCATCGCTATGGGTGTGGATGCGGTTGTTGCCCTTGCCGTGGGGAAAGCGTACGACCGGTACGGTCTCCGCGTGCTCTTCCTGGTCCCGGCCATCGGACTCGTCATACCTCTTGTTGCATTCTCATCAGTGTACTGGGCAGCCCTCCTGGGGGCCGTGCTCTGGGGTGCCTCGATGGGTATGCAGGAGACTGTCCTCCGCGCCGCGGTTGCGGATCTCACCCCCCCGGGCGGGAGGGGTTTTGCCTTTGGGATCTTCAACACCATCTATGGCGGTGCCTGGTTTGCCGGGAGTGTCATCATCGGTGTACTCTATACAGCCGGTGCCATCTATGCTGCCGGGTTCATGTTCCTCGTCCAGTGTGCCGCCGTGCCGGTACTCTGGCTGCTGGTGAGAGAAACGAAAAGATTGACGGATATCTCCCAACCCGAGACATAATTTCAGACCCCGTGAACCGGGAAATTGAGTGGCCATTATCGTGTGCCAACAGGAAACCGTCACGTGTATGTAGCAACCCCGCCAATATCCGGATCAGGAGAATGAGAATGGCAGATGTTCAGTTCCGGACTATGACAAAAGAGGAAGTGGCAATCGCGGTTGACTGGGCAGAAGCAGAGGGCTGGAACCCGGGCCTTTCCGATGCCGAATGTTTCTGGCCGGTGGATCCGGAGGGGTTCTTCTGCGCTGAACTGGACGGGAAGATCGTGGGCACTGCCGCGGTGGTGAATTATGACGACCACTTCTCATTCGGCGGGTTCTACATCGTTGACCCCGGATATCGTGCGGGCGGGATCGGGATGCAGCTCGCCCGCCATGCAATAAACCATGCCGGGACCCGGACCATCGGGTTTGACGGGGTTGTTGCGATGGTCGGCAAGTACGAACAGAAAGGCGGGCTCTTCCTGCACTATAACAATGCCCGGTACGAGGGAACCGGCGGGGGGAGGATGCCGGACGGGCTCACACCCATCCGGGACGTGCCGTTTCCCGCCCTTCTCGCGTACGACACGGCTCACTTCCCTGCACGGCGCGAGACATTCCTGCGGTGCTGGATCGCCCGGGAAGGCCATTCCGGTCTTGCCCGCCAGGATCGCAACGGGGACATTCTTGGTTACGGAGTCCGGCGGGCCTGCCGCAACGGGCACAAGATCGGGCCGCTCTTTGCCCGTGACCGGGCAACAGCGGAATTGATCCTCGACGGGCTCATCGCGGATATTCCCGGCGAGGCGTTCTATCTTGACATCCCCCGGCCCAACGCTGCGGCGGTTGCACTGGTGGAGGACCGGAAGATGGTGCCGGTCTTCTTCACTGCCCGGCTTTACACGAGACGTGACCCGGTGCCGCTCCCGCTTGAGGAGATATTCGGGGTCACCACGTTCGAGCTGGGGTAAGGCCGTATCTCTTTTTTTCCGGATTTTTTTTAATCGCAGTTCCCGGGTCGCATTCATGTCTGCCCCTGCCCGACCCCCCTCAGGTTCCTGTGGAAGAAAATAATCCCAATCTTCGTCCTCATTTCCACAGGAAATATGGGTATTTTCATCACTTGCAAAAAGGGGGGTCGGGCAGGGGATGTTCCGGTTTTTTCTTGTGGACCTGCCCGCCCGGAAGAAAAATTGCGGGGGTCCGGCTCTGTTTCGGATTGGAACTTCCCCCGGTGAGCAGGGAATGTATCTCAGATTGGCCCATGGGCATCGCGGGCACGTGCGGTATTTCTGTACCTGCCCGACCCCCCATGTACTTGCTGATGAATGGGGGTGTGCGAGTACAACACCTCCCGGGTAATCACTGCTCGTCCTTGTGATAGAGGGCGAGGAAAATGAGGGTATCTTTCCGTTGGTTAAAACTTTACGAGAGCCGGAACGGCGGGATATAGACTTCGCGGGTCTGTTGCCGGCAGTATCGCATCGGTTTGCCAACCAGGGGATCTTCGATGATCCTGATGACCTGCTGCTTCACCCTCGCCTTGAGCCCCGCATCCCCAATCTTCCGAATGGTCTTCTCAAAATGCGGGTGATATGCAACCGTTACCATGACTTCATCTCATCGATGAAGTCGGCTGCTTTCTTCTTTGTGAATTTTCCTCTGGTATACTCTTCGAGCGCCTGTTCGGTCTTTTCGGCAAAGAGAATGTCCTCCCGAACCGCCGGCTCAATCTCCGATAACGGCTTGAGAATGATCCGTTCCCCCTCCTTGATAATGAGGATCCTCTCTCCTTCGGGAAGATCCGCCCGCATCGATGCGGGGATAACCACCTGGCCTTTGGAACTCATCCTTGTTATTGCGACATCCATGGTAATCAGTAAGATAGGTCTTACCTGATATCATATCAGGGTTTGTGTTGAGAGATCTGTATGGGACATCATCCCCGGATGCTTTGGGGGCGGTATAATTTCCTGAAATATATCCCAAGTGGTACCATGACATCTCCCGATCAGGGAGCCACTCCATCACTCTTTTGAAATACCTGATGCCCCCTACTTAGATACTCAGAAAAGCGAAGAGCGGCATATATGCACAATCAAATAGTGCGGAAACCCGGGCTCCAGTTTTTCTGACAGCACCTTGCAGAGTTTCCGGTGCCTGTTCACAGGAACCGTTCACCCTTTATTGGATAGATCTCTGCGTAACACTTATTACCCCAACCTTACCATATAATAAAGCACCATTCATGGAGCAGTGGATCATCCGCTGCGAGTGTCTGTAGTAAGATGCGAGATTCCTCTGTTGAGGTAGCCAAGCCTGGTATGGCGCAGGTTTGCTAAACCTGTGTCCGAAAGGACTCGGGAGTTCAAATCTCCCCCTCAGCGCTTAAAGAGACAGTCTCACAATCGAGGGGATTGGATGGCTCAGGAAGAAGACATTAAGTATTTCGTAAGGGTTGGTACCACCGATCTCGATGGAACCAAGTCCGTGAGAGTAGCCCTCACCGGCATCAAGGGTGTTGGCAGGCATACCTCATCGGTTCTTACCCGCATGGCAGATGTGGACGAGCACGCGCTGCTCGGCCGCATTGACGATGCGTCGGTTGACCGGCTTCGCGTTGCTGTTGAACAATACGTATCGAAGATCCCATCATGGATGGCAAACCGTCCCAAGGATGTCTATACTGGCGAGACCAAGCACCTGCTCGGCCCCGATGTAGCCCTCACCAAAGACGAGGATGTCAACCTCATGAGAAAGATCCGCTGCTACCGTGGCATCCGGCACGAGACCGGACAGAAATGCCGTGGCCAGCGCACCAAGTCCACCGGCAGAACCGGTTCGACCGTCGGTGTCAAGAGGAAATCTGCAGGAGGTAACTAACCATGGGATACCCAGGTAAGAACCACAAGTCCTACCAGACCCCCAAGCGCCCGTTCGAGAAGACCCGCATCGAAGCCGAGACCCGTCTCGTCATCGAATACGGTCTCCGGAACAAGCGTGACGTCTGGAAGGCACAGGCCGTCCTGCGGAAATACCGCACGGCAGCCCGCGGTCTGCTGGCCCTTGGATCGAACCCCGCCCACAAGGCGCAGTACGATGCCAAGAAGGAAGAGCTCATCAGCCACCTCCAGCGTTCAGGCCTTCTCGGTCCTGACGCAGGTATCGATGAAGTTCTCTCGCTCAAGGTCCAGGCCCAGCTCGAGCGCCGGCTCCAGACCCTCGTCTACCGCCAGGGCCTTGCACGGTCACCCAAACAGGCACGCCAGCTCGTCACCCACGGGCACATTGCCATCAACGGCAGGCGCACTACGATCCCCAGCTACCGGGTAACCCGGATTGAGGAATCGCAGATCTCCTACTATGGCACGTCCCCGTTCCTTTCCGACTCTCATGCTGAGAAAAGCCGGATCACCAAGGCAGCAGGAGTGAGATAAGATGGCAGCAAACGATAAGGAAAAGTGGGGTATTGCCCACATCTTCGCGTCCTTCAACAACACCATCATCACCGTTACGGACCTCTCCGGTGCAGAGACCGTGACCAAGTCAAGCGGTGGCATGGTTGTCAAGCAGGACCGGAACGAGAGCTCGCCCTACGCGGCAATGCAGATGGCATCCAATGTTGCCCAGTCTGCCCGTGAGAAGGGGATTGTCGGCGTCCACGTCAAGGTCCGCGCACCCGGGCGGGGCAAGCAGCGCAGCCCCGGACCCGGTGCACAGGCAGCTATCCGTGCACTCGCCCGTGCCGGCATGCGCATCGGCCGTATCGAGGATGTAACACCGATTCCCCATGACTCGTGCCGGACCAAAGGCGGCAGGAGAGGAAGGAGAGTCTGATGGAGATTGAATTCGCCAGTCTGGACGACTCCCTCGCACGATTCACACTCTCGGGAGCGAGCACCGCGTTTGCCAACGCCATACGGCGGGCAATGATCGGTGAGGTACCAACTCTTGCAATTGAGGATGTGCGCATCTATGACAACACGAGCGCACTCTTCGACGAGATGCTGGCCCACCGTCTCGGGCTCATTCCCATCAAGACCGATTTAGCTACTTACACGACCCAGGACAAATGTTCGTGCGGCGGGGCAGGATGCCCGGGCTGTACATCAACCTACACCCTCAGCGTTGAGGGTCCCAAAACGGTGACGTCAAGCGACCTCATCCCGCAGGACCCGAATGCCGCGCCGGTGTATGAGAACATCCCCATCGTGAAACTCACGAAAGGGCAGAAACTGGTCATCGAAGCCCGCGCCATCCTCAACACGGGACGGACGCACGCAAAATGGCAGCCCACGCTGGTATGCGGGTACAAGAACTACCCTGTCATCACCGTGAGCGATGCCTGCGATGCCTGCGGCAACTGCGTTGACGAGTGCCCCCGTGACATTCTCGAAGTCAAGGGGAAGCAGGTCGTGGTAGCAGATGGAAAGCTCCCCGAATGCTCGCTCTGCCGGCTCTGTGAAAGGGCCTGCCTTGCAAGCGGTATCGGGGATGAGCCGGCAATCAAAATATCCGCCGAGAAAGACCGCTTTATTTTCGTGGTCGAGAGCGACGGGTCCCTGCCGGCAAAAGAGATCATGAACCGTGCGCTTACGTATATACGGGAGCAGGCAGACGAGCTGGAAAAACAGCTTGGCGAATTATCAGGGGATGACAGGAAATGACAAGAATTGTAGAGAAGACGAACCCCCGTCTTACCACCCTCATCTCGCTCTTGAAGAACAAGTCGCGTGAGAATGAGGCCAAGATCTGGCGCGAGATTGCAAACAGGCTGGAGACCCCGAACCGGAACTATGCGGAGGTCAACCTGTCCAAGATCAATCGCTATGCCCAGAACGGTGAGATCATCATCGTTCCCGGAAAAGTCCTGGGCAGCGGCGTGCTGGAGCAGTCCGTGAAGATCGCGGCGCTGAACTTTTCAGCTTCAGCATCGAGCAAGATCAGGGACGCAAAAGGGCAGTGCATGACGATCGAGCAACTCATCAGTGACAACCCGAAAGGCAGCGGTGTCCGGATCCTGAGGTGAAGAAGACATGGTTACAGTAATCAACGGTGACGGTATGCTCCTCGGCAGGCTCGCAAGCATTGTTGCAAAGCGCGGTCTTGACGGCGAAGAGATTGCCATCGTCAATGCAGAGAAGGCGATCATCTCCGGCAGCCGCGCCCGCGTGCTCGGCAATTACCGGCACAAGCGGGAACGCGGTGCCTCCGGCGACCGCTGGGGCCCATTCGTCCCGCGCAGGCCCGATCACCTCATGAAGCGGACCATCCGCGGCATGCTCCCGTACAAGCGCCCCCGCGGCGTTGACGCGATGAAGCGCATCAAGTGCTATGTCGGTATCCCGGTAGACTTTGTCGGCAAAGAGATGGAAATGCCCGAAGAGGCGCACATGAACCGCTTAAACAACCCGAACCACATCACGCTCGGTGCAGTGTGCACGTTCCTCGGAGCAAAGTTCTAAGGAGGCTTGTTTACACATGGTAAAGATCATCAACACAAGCGGAAAACGCAAAACGGCAATCGCACGTGCAACCCTCAAGGCAGGAAAAGGCGTGATCCGGGTTAACTCGGTCCCCCTTGATGCCTACGGGTCAATCACCACCCGGATGAAAATCTCCGAGCCGCTCCTCCTTGTCCCCAACGCAGTCAACGGCATCGATGTCACCATCGATGTTGCCGGTGGCGGCGTCATGGGTCAGGCAGAGGCAGTCCGGACTGCGCTCGCCCGCGGTATAGTCAAGTGGCACAACGATCCTCAGATGAAGGATATCTACCTGGCCTATGACCGTACATTGCTCGTAAACGACTCCCGGCAGAAAGAAGCCAAGAAACCTCACGGTTCTGGTGCCCGGGCAAAGTTCCAAAAGTCTTATCGTTAAGATAACAGATATGATGAGAGGTTAAATGATACCCGTACGATGTTTCACCTGTGGAAAACCAATCTCCACAGCGTGGGAAGAGTATAAGGCACGACGGGAGAAAGGCGAGGATCCCAAAAAGATCCTCGACGATCTTAATATTTCCCGGTACTGTTGCAGGCGCATGCTCCTGACTCACAAAGAGATCATAGACGAGCTCAACCCGTACCAGTAGACTGAATTGATGACCGAGGGGTCGTAGGGTAGCCTGGACCATCCTATTGCGTTCGGGACGCAGTGACCTGAGTTCGAATCTCAGCGACCCCATTATTCAAATTTAAGAAAACATTCTGGAGAACAAGGCATGCAGACGCAGGTTTACACCCGGTACGAACGGGCAAGGATTATTGGAGCAAGGGCTCTGCAGATATCAATGGGTGCTCCGTTACTCGTCACTACCTCAAGTATTGATCCCCTTGAGATCGCCATTGAGGAATTCAACAACCACACCATCCCCATTACCGTAAAGAGGAAGTAGATTCAAATGACCATCATTGAAGTTATTGAGCTTCGGAAGATCCTCGACAGCAGGGGCAATGCGACTGTCGAGGCCGATATCTATACTTCAGACGGTTTCGGGAGATCGGCTGCCCCAAGCGGCGCCAGTACCGGGATGTTTGAGGCAAAGGTATTACCTGTTGATGAGGCGATCAACAACGCCCTTGAAAACGTCATTCCTGCCCTTATCGGCATGGATTCTGCTGACCAGGAAGGGTTTGACGAACAGCTCCGTGATATTGATGGAACTGCCAACTTCTCGGGAATCGGGGCTAACATATCCGTTGCGCTTTCACTTGCTAATGCGAAGGCTGCGGCTTCCTCAATGGACATGCCGCTCTTCCGCTACCTTGGCGGTGCATTTGCCAAGGAGATGCCGCTTCCGCTCGGGAACGTCATTGGTGGCGGGGCACATGCGGCAAATGCCACCGAGATCCAGGAGTTCCTGGTTGTCCCCGGCGGCGCTTCAGATACTGAAGAAGCGGTTTTCGCCAATGCGGCAGTCCACCGTCATGTCAGGGAATTGTTGAAGAAACACGGGAAATCCTGCGGCAAGGGTGATGAGGGTGCATGGGCACCGCAGATTGACGATGCCCTCGCATTTGAGCTCATTGCCGAGGCGACCGGACTTGTCGCCGACGAGATGAACGTGGAAGTAGACATGGGCCTTGACGTTGCAGCAAGCCAGATGTGGGACGGGACAAATTACAAGTACCGTTCCAAAGTACGTTCCACGGAAGACCAGATTGCCTATATTGCTGAACTTGTCGATAAGTACAACCTGGTCTACGTCGAGGATCCTCTCTTCGAGGACGACTTTGACGCATTCGCCGAACTCAACAACCAGATCGGTGACCGCTGCCTCGTCTGCGGTGACGACCTCTTCGTCACGCAGGTCGAACGCATCCAGCAGGGCATCGAGAAGGACGCAGCCAATTGCGTCCTCATCAAACCCAACCAGGTCGGGACCTTAACCGATACCTTCGAGGCGGTCCGGCTTGCCCATACCCATGGGATGGACACGGTGATGAGCCACCGGTCCGGTGAGACAACCGATACAACCATTGCACACCTTGCAACCGCATTCTCCTGCGTATTCTTGAAATGTGGTGTCGTGGGTGGAGAACGCATTGCAAAATTAAATGAACTGATTCGCATTGAGGAACAGCTATGACAGCAGCAAATGAAATGGAAATTGAATTAAAAGAGCCGCTCATCCCCGTCGAGGAATACCTTGCAGCCGGTGTCCACATCGGCACCCAGCAGAAGAGCGAGGACATGAAGAAGTTCATCTACCGCGTCCGCGGCGATGGACTCTACATCCTCGATATCCGGGAAACCGACGCACGGATCAAGACCGTTGCCAAGTTCTTAACCCAGTTCGAGGCACCCAACATCCTCGTCGTCACCTCCCGGCAGTACGGTCAGTACCCTGCCAAGAAGTTCGCTGACACCATCGGGTCCATGTCCGCAACCGGCCGGTTCATCCCGGGCCTCCTGACCAACCCCGTCCTCGATGCGTACATTGAGCCCGACGTAATCGTTGTCACTGACCCGATCGGTGACGCCCAGGTCATCAACGAGGCCGTCCAGTGCGGTATCCCCGTTGTTGCTCTCTGCGATACCAACAACATGACCAAGTTTGTGGATCTCGTCATCCCGACAAACAACAAGGGCAGGAAGGCGCTCTCGATGATCTACTTCCTCTTAACCCGCGAGATGCTCCGGCTCCGCGGCATCTCCACGGCACTCACCCCTGAGGACTTCGAGACCGAGTTCTAAATCCGGTCCTCTTTTTTCCTGACCGATATCTGGATATAATAGAAGGACCAGAGGGTTGATCCGATGAAGATGCGTACATGCGCAGTAGCCGGCATGTTCTATCCCAGCGATCCGTCTCATCTGGAACAACTGCTGGAAACATTCTTCTCTCTGGCAAAGCCCGGAACGGAGTCGCCGCTTGGCGTAGTTTCCCCCCATGCAGGGTATATCTACTCCGGGCAGGTGGCAGCCTGTGCGTTTGGTGCAGTTCCTGCGGACTTTTCCGGCACGTTTGTCATAATCGGCCCCTCCCACCGGGGATATCTCACGAGCGTCTCGTCCGTTCCCTGGGAAACCCCGCTCGGTGTGGTTGATACGGACGTGGAGTTCATCAACGCCCTTGGTCTGGAGATCGATGAACTCTCTCATCGTGACGAGCACTCGATCGAGGTCCAGGTCCCGTTCATCAAGTACCGGCTCCCCCGCGCCCGGATCGTCCCGATCATGATGGGCCAGCAGGATCTTCCCACGGCAGAGCGTCTCGCGGACCAGCTCATTGCAGCGATTCACCAGACAAAACGGGATGTCAGGATTGTTGCTTCAAGCGATTTCTCCCATTATGTGCCGGAGAAGAAGGCACAGGATGACGACCTCTATGCCATCGAACCGCTCCTGACCCTTGACGTGAAGGAGTTCTACCGGCGAGTCGGGGAACGTGGCGTCTCGGCCTGCGGGTACGGGCCGATAGCAGCGATGGTGATGACCTGTACAAAGCTCGGGGCAAAAAGAGCCAAACTCATACGCTACGCGACCAGCGGTGACGTGACCGGGGACACCCGGGAAGTCGTGGGGTATGCCGGTATTGCGGTGATCTGAAGGTGGCAACGTGGAGTGCGCCGGGCAAGGTGTTTTTGTTCGGCGAACATGCAGTGGTGTACGGAAAGCCCGGCATAGCGATGGCGATAAAACCCCGCGTCTTTGTGACGGTCCGGGATACCAAGCGTGCCCTGAAAGCCAAATCCCCGTATATTGAGGGATGTTTCGACGCGATGGGGGTTCTCGGCAGCGTGTATATCAACTCCCAGATCCCGAGTTCTTCGGGGCTCGGGTCATCGGCAGCGGTCACGGTTGCAACGCTCTGCGCCATCAATGACGAGTTCAGGCTGAACAAGACAAGGGAAGAGATTGCGAACATGGCGTTTGAGATCGAGAAGACGGTGCAGAAGGGCAGGGCGAGCCCCACGGATACCACGGTGTCCAGTTTTGGCGGGATCGTGCTCATCAGCGGGGGCTCCCGCCGCCGCCTCCCGCCCCAGAACATGCACCTGGTCATCGGCGACTCGCTCGTCTCGCACAGTACCTCCCGGATGGTGGAGCAGGTCTCTGAGTTCAAGAAGAAACACCCCGAGATCGTGGATCCGGTCCTCGACGCCATCGAAGGCGTGACCATGAGCGGGATCCATCATCTCAACAACCCCCGCGAACTCGGCCGCTACATGAACATGAACCACGCGCTTCTCGAAGTGCTGGGAGTTGGCCATAACCAGCTGGCCCGGATGGTGCTCGCATCCCGGTCAGCCGGAGCGTTTGGCGCAAAGATCACCGGGGCCGGCGGGGGCGGGAGCATGGTTGCCCTCTGCCCCAAGCAGCTCAAGCACCGGGTTGCCCAGGCGATCGAAGCCTGCGATGCCCGGGCTATCGTGACCGGTATCGACACGGAAGGCGCACGCAAGGAGAAGAATGTCTAAAACCTGTATCTTAAAACTCGGCGGGAGTGTCATCACCGACAAGCGGGCGGACTGCTCCGTCAACACGGAGCAGCTCGCGCTGGTAGCCGCCGCCATTGCCGGCGCACAGTCGGACGGGATCGTGGTCATCCACGGTGCCGGTTCCTGCGGGCACCCCGAGGCCCGGCGCTACCGGCTCGATGCCGGGGCAACGGCCGGGGAGACCGAAGGAATCTTCGTGACCCACAAGGCAGTCAGCAGCCTCAACGCCGAGGTGGTCCGTACCCTGCGGGAGAAAGGCGTGCAGGCAGTCGGCGTCCACCCGCTCCACACGGGCATTGCACAGGATGGCAGGCTCGTCGGGTTCGAGACCCGGCACCTCCGGCAGATGCTTGCGCTTGGCATGGTCCCCGTGATCCACGGCGACGTGGTGATGGACCTTGTCCGGGGGGCGTGCATTGTATCCGGCGATCAGCTCGTGCGGTACCTTGCTGCTGGCCTTGGGATCCACCGCGTGGGGCTTGCCACCGATGTCCCGGGTGTCTTGGATGACGGTCAGGTTGTGCCCCGGATAACCCGGAGCACCGTGCCAAGTCTCTCGATTGGGAGCTCGACACACACCGATGTCACCGGTGGCATGCGGGGAAAGATTGACGAACTGCTCGGCCTTGCAGATGCAGGGATCGGGTCGGACATATTCCATGTCTCGCGGGTGGGGGATTTCCTGAGCGAAAAGCCCCATGGCGGGACCATGGTGAGGGGAGAGTAAAAAAATGGGAGACAAGAAACGGTTCACTTCGTCGCGGAAACTCGATCACCTGCGGATCTGTGCAGAAGAACAGGTAGAATCGGGAGAGAGCGGCTTTTCCGATGTAAGGTTCGTCCACAACGCGCTTCCTGAGTGCGACATGGGGAAGATCGATATCCGGAGCCGGTTTATGAACCATGCCTTCTCTTCCCCCCTCTTCATCTCCGCAATGACCGGGGGTCACCCCGGGACAAAAGAGGTGAATGCCCGGCTTGCCCGTGCCGCGGAGCGCTATGGGCTCGGGATGGGAGTCGGTTCCCAGCGGGCAGCTCTTGAGAATCCTGCCCTTGCCGACACCTTCTCGGTGGTGCGGGACGAAGCGCCGCATGCGTTCCTTGTCGGGAATCTCGGGGCAGTCCAGCTCCGGGACCATGGCATCGAATGGGCGGAGAAGGCAGTTGAGATGATCGGGGCCAATGCTCTTGCCATTCACTTAAATTTCCTCCAGGAAGCCATCCAGCCCGAGGGCGATCACAACGCAACCGGCTGCCTTGACGCCATCGCGGAACTCTGCCGTGACGTTAAGGTTCCCGTCATCGTCAAGGAGACCGGCTGCGGCATCTCGGCTGCAACCGCACGGGCGCTCTGGGGTGCCGGCGTCTCCGCCATCGATATCGGTGGCTGGGGTGGCACCTCCTGGGCAGCAGTCGAGAGCGTCCGCGCCGGCGAGACCGGGCACTCGGGGGATAAGCGTCTCAAGTCTCTTGGGGAGGACTTTGCCGGCTGGGGAATCCCCACGGTGGTCAGCCTCGCCGAGGTGCTTGCAACGGGGAGTCCCGTGATCGCTTCGGGCGGTATCCGGTCCGGCATGGATATTGCCAAGGGACTCGCGTTTGGCGCGGACCTCTGCGGGATGGCCATGCCCCTCTTAAAGCCGGCAATGGAGAGCGATGATGCCCTCAATGAAACGATCGATGCTGTCCACCGGGAACTCACCGTAACCATGTTCCTGACGGGATCGTCACGGGTTCCCGATCTGCGGAAAGCATCCGTCCAGATCACCGGCAGGACCCGACAGATGATCGATAAGGATAATCCGGCCAGGATCAAACGCTGACCTCGCGAAACCGGGGAATTATTCAGGGTATACCACCCACCAGAACATACGGAGAAAAAAATGGATATTGAAATCATTGCAATAGGCGGGTACGAGGAGGCCGGGCGCAATATGACCGCCGTCCGCTGCGGCAGGGACATTGTCATCTTTGACATGGGTCTCCGGCTCGACCAGACGACACTCAACGAGGATGCGGATATTGTGGGTATGCAGGTTGCCGATCTGGTGAAGATCAAGGCGATACCTGACGATTCCGTCCTGAAAGCGAATGACGGTACGGTGAAAGCCATTGTCTGTTCCCACGGGCATATCGACCACATCGGGGCGATCCCGATGCTGGCACAGCGGTATAATGCCCCGATCATTGCAACCCCCTATACTACGGAACTGATCCGGCAGCAGATGGCCGGGGATACAAAGGCAGGCGATGCTGCAAAGCTCATGGCGCTCAAGGCGGGGCAGCGGTACACCCTCTCCCAGAACCTCATCCTTGAGTTTGTCCGCACCCAGCACTCGATCATCGATGCGGTGACGCCGGTGCTGCACACCCCCGAAGGTGCCATTGTCTATGCGCTGGATTTCAAGCTGGACCGGACGCCGGTCATCGGCGAACCTCCGGACGTTGCCCGTCTCCGCCAGATCGGGAAAGAAGGGGTTCTGGCTCTCATTGTTGAATGCACCAATGTCGGGAAAAAAGGCCGGTGCCCGAGCGAACGCATTGCCCGCGATCTCGTGCGCGACACCATCACCACGTACGAGGACGACAAGAACGCCATCATCGTATCCACCTTCTCCTCCCATGTCTCCCGGATCAAGACGATCGCGGAATGCGCCCACGAGATCGGGAGAAAACCGGTGCTGCTCGGCCGGTCCATGGAGAAATACGCCACCATCGCCGAACAGATGAAACTCGTCTCCTTCCCCGAAACCACAAGCGCCTTTGGGAACCGGCGGACGATCGACCGGACCCTGCGCCGGATCATGAAGGGGGGAAAGGACCAGTTCCTGCCCATCGTCACCGGCCACCAGGGTGAGCCCGGCTCGGTCCTTACCCGTATCGCAACCGGTGACACCCCGTACCAGCTCATGCAGGGTGACAAGGTCATCTTCTCGGCCAACATCATCCCAACCCCGTTAAACTTCGGCCAGCGCCATCTCATCGAGGCGCGGATGCAGCTTGTCGGGGCACGGGTTTTTGAGGATCTCCACGTCAGCGGCCACGCGTATCGCGAGGATCATTACGAGTTTATCCAGTTCCTCCAGCCGGAGCATGTCATTCCTGCCCACGGGGGGATGACCATGACTGCAGAATACATCCTGTTTGCCGGTGAGATGGGCTACACGCCCCACGCAACGGCCCACCTGATGAAGAACGGACAGCGGGTAAAAATCAGATAAGTGAGGATCATTATGTCAGACCTTCCATCCTACCTGGAATCGGTTGCAAAGACCATCGATCACATGATCGACCGGTACTTCGTCGACAAGACGGGGGAACTGAACAAGGCTTCGGCCCACCTGCTCGCCGCGGGAGGCAAACGGCTCCGTCCCGCGGTGGTCATGCTTGCTGCGGATGCTGTCCGCCCGGGGAGTTCGGACGATATCCTGCAGGCAGCTCTTGCGCTCGAGGTTACGCATACCTTCACGCTCGTCCATGACGATATCATGGACGACGATAAGCTCCGCCGCGGCGTCCAGACCGTGCACACGAAATGGGACATGCCCACCGGCATTCTTGCCGGGGATGTCCTGTACGCACGGGCGTTTGAGCACATCTGCATGACTACGGCAACGGATGCTGCAAAGGTCCGGGCAGTTACCATGCTTGCAAAGGCCTGTGCCGAGATCTGCGAGGGTCAGCACATGGATATGTCCTTTGAGCACCGCACCGATGTTTCGGAAGGCGAGTATCTCGAGATGGTGAGAAAGAAGACCGGGGTCCTCTATGCAGCAGCGGCCGGTATCGGCGCGGTCCTTGGCGGGGGGAACGGCGTGCAGGTAAAAGCGCTCTACAACTTCGGGCTCAACACCGGTGTCGCGTTCCAGATCCAGGATGACTTAATCGATCTTCTCACCCCTTCGGAGAAGAGCGGAAAGGACCAGGCATCCGATCTCCGCGAGGGCAAGCAGACCCTCCTCATGATCAAGGCCCGGGAGAAGGGACTTGACCTGAAGAAATACCAGCGCGACCTTTCACCTGCGGACATTGAAGCGGCGATCCGGGAACTGACTGCTGCCGGGGTTATCGATGACGTGAAACAGGTTGCAGCCGACCTTGTGAGTGCCAGCAACAAGCACCTGTCTGTCCTGCCGGAGTCAAAGGAACGGCAGCTCTTAATGGATGTTGGCGAGTTCTTCGTAACCCGGAGTTATTGAAGATGGCCGGTGATGATCCAAAAGAGATCCTCTTTTTGTGCGCACTCCAGAATGCCGTGAAGCACGGCGGGGTTCCGCAGGCAGGAGCGGTCATCGGTATGGTAATGGGTGCCCACCCGGAACTCCGGAGCAGGGCAAAGGATGTTGCGGCGCTGGCAAAGGAAGCGATTGCCGACGTCGCGGCGCTGTCTCCTGAAGACCGGATCACCACGCTCCAGTCGCGGGCTCCTGAGATGTTTGCCGCACTTTCCGAGAAGCACGAGCACAAGAAGGTGCTCCCCGATCTCGAGCAGGCCGGATCAGGTGTGGCGATGCGGTTTGCCCCGAACCCCTCGGGTCCGCTCCATATCGGGCACGCGAGAGCTGCGGTGCTCAACGATGCCTACGTGAAGCAGTATGGCGGGCGGTACATCCTCCGTATCGAAGATACCGATCCCAAACGGGTTGATCCCGAGGCTTACGCTATGGTGGTCGAGGATCTCAAATGGCTCGGGCTTGGTATCACCGAGACGGTGACCCAGAGCGACCGGCTCTCCCTGTACTATGACCTGTGCAGGCAGCTCATTGAGCGGGGCGGGGCCTATGTCTGCACCTGCGACAACGAGCACTTCAAGGAGTTGAAGCAGAAGAAGACCGCCTGTCCCTGCCGCGACCAGCCGGTTGAGAAGAACCTCATGATGTGGACAAAGATGCTCGATCACGGGTATCACGAGGGCGAGGTATCGGTCCGGATCAAGACCGATCTTGCCAACCCCGACCCGGCCATGCGGGACTTCCCGGCGTTCCGGATCCTTGATGCCCCGCCTCACCCCAGGGTGAAGGCGCACGTGTACCCGCTCATGAACTTCTCGGTGGTTGCCGACGACCACCTCCTCGGGGTCACGCATGTCATCCGGGGCAAGGATCACATCGCCAATACACGGCGGCAGAAGTACATCTACGACCACATGGGCTGGCAGGTGCCGGTATACCGGCATTACGGCAGGATGGGGATCGAGGGCGTTGTCCTCTCCACGTCCCAGATGCGGGCCGGGATCAACGACGGCACCTACACCGGCTGGGACGACATCCGTCTCGGCACGATGCGGGCCCTTGCACGGCGCGGGATCAGCCCCGATGCCGTGAGGAATGCGATGCTTGCCATCGGCATCGGCGACACGGACATCTCGTTCTCGTGGGACAATCTCTATGCTGAGAACCGGAAGATCGTGGACCCGGTGGCTAACCGGTACTTCTTCGTGCCGGACCCGGTCGAGATCACGATCGGTGGGGCGCAGAAGCACACCGCCCACGCGATGCTCCACCCGTCCGATGCAGCCCGGGGCACCCGCACGCTTGAGTTCGACGGCACGGTCCTCATCCCGATAAGTGAGATCAGCCCCGCGGTTACCATGATCCGTCTCAAGGATCTCTTCAATGTCACCATTACGTGGGACCACGAAACCCCGTCATTCACCTATGCCGGCGAATCGCTTGCCGACGCCCGGGCAGCAAAAGCCCGGATCATCCAGTGGCTTCCGGTACAGCAGGCCACACCCTGCACTGTTCTGACTCCTGAGGGTGAGATGACCGGTGCCTGCGAACCGGCCGTGAAGAATGAGCTTAAGAAGGTTGTCCAGTTCGAGCGGGTCGGGTTTGTGAAGATCGATTCCGCCACACCGGACGGCATACGGGCGTACTTCACCCACAAGTAATCATCTTTTTTGGTATCGTGTCGCGAAGGCCGGTATCGTGTCAGGCTTTTTCAGGGATCCCATGCAATAGATTGAGACATACATGGCAGAAGATGCGGCAGGTCATGACGGGGCAGGGGCTAAGGAGTCCCGCGAGAAGCTGGTCTTTATCGGCCTCTGCATGGATCTCTGTATCCTTATTCCGGAGATACTGGCTGTCATCCTCTCCGGCTCCGCGACCCTCCTCTCCGATGCCATCAAGTGTGCCAACGAGATGCTGGCAACATTCTTTGCCCTTCTGGTTATCCGGAGGATGAAGGCCGGCGGGAAATTCACGTACGATTACGGGATGGGAAAGTTCGAGACCTTAACCCGGCTCATCACCGGGGGCGTGATGGGGATCTCGCTCTGTATCCTGGTCCTCTTCACCGTCCACCGCCTCCTCACCCCGGAGCCGTTTGTGATGACTGCGGCACTGATCGGTATCCCGCTCATGCTCTTTGCGAGCATTGTCGATTACCACCACTGGCAGAAATATTATCATCGGTCACGGGAGGATCCATCCCCCATCATGGAGGCGCAGTGGCGGCTCCGGCGGGCCAAGACCTTCTCCAACCTGCTGGTTCTCTTCGCGCTTGTCGTCTCGGTTCTGTTCGAGCACTACACTTGGGCTCACTACATCGACCCGATCGTCTCCTTTATCATCATCGGCTTCCTGCTCTTTGCAGGATACCGGGAGTTTTCCTCCTCTTTGCCGGACCTCTTTGACAAGACGCTTGATGAGGAACTCCAGATCGTCATCCTCCGGGAACTTGCCACTTCGTTCGAAAAGTACCACGATTTCCATGGTGTCCGCTCGCGCCGGTCCGGCAGCAGGATCTATATCGAGATCTTTCTCGGGTTTGATCCCGATCAGAAGATGGGGGAGGTCCAGGCATTTGCGGCATCCCTGAAACGGTCTCTTGAGAACGAGATCGCGGGCAGCGTGGTCTCCATTGTCTTGAGCCAGGAGGAGGAAGCGTTTCCTGCAAGCGAGAAGGACGACTCCCCGGAATCCTCGTAATTCTTCACGTTCTGGTAAACGGGTTTTCCCTACACCGTCACTCCTTTTTTATAGCCCGGCACATCCCTCCGATTGTTTTATATAATTCCCAATCCCAGCATTATTAGGTATCTTGTGATGCAAGATACCGTGTTAAGCACTTAACGCGCGGATGTCTGCCGGAAAATTTTAAGATCCCCCGGCAGCGGCAGGAAAAAACCAACACGCTGCTGCCGGGGCACGGGCAGGCATTCCGACCAGGGAGATCCCATGAATATACAGTTTAAAAAAGGCGTACTTGAGATCTGCGTTCTCTCTGTTCTGGCACACAAGGACTGTTACGGGTACGAGCTGGTTGCCGAGATCTCCAAACGGATCGATATCTCGGAAGGAACCATCTACCCGCTGCTCCATCGCTTAAAAGACGAGGGGCATGTCACCACGTACCTGCAGGAATCGGCCGGTGGTCCACCGCGCAAGTATTACCGCCTGACCGAGAGCGGGAGGAATGAAGAGCATGAACAAAAAGAGGAATGGATGCGATTTGCGGCATCGGTAAATGCACTCCTTCTGGGGATGAACCATGCTGCAGACTGAATCAGAATTTATCCGGGTTTTGAAAGACCGGCTGGAAGGCACGCTGGATCCGGCTGAGCTTGACGATATCATCTCCGATTACGCCGAGCACTTCCGGATCGGAAAGGAGAGCGGGCGCACCGATGAGGAGCTCTTTGGTTCGCTTGGTTCACCGGACGATATCGCCCGGGAGATACGGGCCATGCACCTGGTAAAGAGAGCAGAGAGCAATCGCTCGTGCAAAAACATCTTCCATGCGGTTGTGGCAACGCTCGGTCTCGGGCTCTTCAACCTCGTTGTCGTCCTCGCCCCGTTCCTCCTCCTCATCCTGATGCTCTTTGTCGTCCTGATGGTCGGAGTGGTCTTTACCCTTGTCGGGCCAGTCTCGCTCCTGTACGCGATCCTCCAGATCGCCGGGCTGCCTGCGCATGCAATCTGGCTCAATCCGGTTGCCGGGTTCTTTATCGCAACCGGCATTACCACGCTCGGACTTCTCATGCTCATCGGCGATTACTACCTTGCCCGGTTCTTCTATCGTGCAGGAATCCGGTATCTCAAGTGGAACATCAGTGTCATCACCGGCACGGAGGAGAATCCATGAACAAAAAAGAACTCCCATCCGATGACCAGTTCGCCTGTCTCATCGGGCGTCTCAACCTCTCCTCCCTCACCGGGGCGAAGATCATTCTCTGGCTTGTTGCAATCACGGTTGTCTCGTTTGCCATCGGGTTTGGCATCCTTGCCATTACCGGAGATCTCTCCCCCTCAGCAGGACACCGGGGTTCTCCCTTCATTGCGAGCGCTATGGTGAGTCCCAACACGACGGTGTTTGCCCTTGACCGCTCAACGGCAGGCGCTGTCCGGATCACGATGGGGGCCGGGGAACTCACCGTGCATGGCGGTGCACCGGCCGGCACTCTCATGGAATCGCGTGTCTTCAGTACGGCACCGGAATGGCAACCAGAGTACCTCCAGTCCACGAATGGCACGGTCATGACCGTTTCCATGACCGATCCCGGCCACACCGGCAAAGAATGGTTCTCCGTGGATTCGCCAAATGTGTGGGAGGTGGCACTGGCAGAAGATGCCCCCATCAGCCTTGATGCGAAGCTCGGAGCCGGCGACTGTACCCTCACGCTCGGGACCCTCAACCTCACCGGCCTCTCGCTCAATACCGGCGCCGGTGAGACACTGGTCGACCTTGGCGGGTACCGCGGGGAAGTCTTCTCCGGTACCATCCACCAGGGTGTTGGCGATCTCACCGTCCGGATACCGCGGGAGAGCAACACCCGCATCGTCATCAACCAGGGGATCGGCGATCTCGAGACCCGCGGGCTGGTACCAACGGGTAACGCGTACACAACACCACACTTCAACCCGGCTGGGGCAAACACGGAAATCTTCATCCATCAGGGTGTTGGCGATATCCTGGTCGAGGCAATCTGAATACTCTATAGGAAAACATCATGAAACTCAGCACAGTACTCCTCTTCATTGCGGCATTTGCCCTCGTCGCACTTGCCGTTCCCCCTGTCCATGCGGCAGATGCACCGACCGTGACCATCACCGACTACAAGGTGAGCCCGTCCGTCCTGATGCCGGACAGCATCGGAACTATCACCATCACGGTGAAGAACACCGCTTCGAGCGCGTCCGTGAGCGAAAAATCCGGCCAGCTCTCAACGGACTCCTATGCCACGGTCAGGACCACCGATGTTGGCGTGAATATCGAGAACGTCCGGCTCGAAGGCAACGGGATCACGGTTCTCTCGGATGATTTTGCCCGCGTGGGTGCAATCGGCCCGGGCCAGTCCCTCCAGTTCACCTTCTCCATCCAGGCGCCGCAGGCAAGCGGGATCTACTACCCGCAGGTCTGCATTGATGCAACGGGCGGCAAGAGTATGAAATACCCGGTGCCGGTGAATGTCAACACCGCGCTCGGTATCCAGAAGAGCGCGATCCTCATCATGGACAGCACGCTCACCGGCAGCCAGAACCCGGGTGACGAGATCCCGGTCACCATCACGGTTACGAACGCAGGCATGATGCTTGCGGACGACGTGACGCTGAAGATCGAGAATGTCAGCGCAACCGTGGCACCGAAAGGCGCCGACCTGTATCACCTCGGGACGATCCCGGCCGGCGGGCAGAAGACCGTCGACCTCGTCCTCATCTCGGACAAGAAGACCCCTTCGGGGCTTGCACGGATCCCGGCCACCCTTCGTTACAACGCGATGGACGGCACTCCGACAACGCAGCTTTCGAGCATCGACATCCTCTTCAAAGGGAAAGCCGAGCTCGGCTTTGTCACCGTTGACACGAGCCCCGCCCGTCTGACTGAGGGCACGCCCTTCGATCTCACGATCCGGGTGGAGAACACCGGCACCGGTGAGGCCAAGCAGGTCTCGGCCACCATCGACCTGCCCGTTGAGGGCAAGAAGGAAGCCTTCATCGGCAAGATCAAGCCCGGCAATGACGCGCCGGTCATCTTCCTCTTAGAAGGCGCACCCGCGGGCAACCACCCCTACACCCTCACGATCCAGTACACCGACGACATGGGCGACCACACCATGACCCGGGATATGAACCTCCGCGTGCCCCCGACCGACCGCACCGGCGACCTCATCATCCTCTTCATCGTGCTCGTGCTCATCGGGTTTGTCGGCTACCGCTACTGGTATCTCCCGAAGATTAACGGTGACGGGAAGTTCCCATGGGAAAGAAAGAACTAAAGGTTGCGTTCCTGCTCGCCCTGCGGTCGCTCCAGCGGGGCAGCCGGTCGAGCGTGGTTTTGACCGTGCTCATCATCGCGATGTGCTTCACCAACATGATCTTCCTCCCCGGTCTCTTCAACGGGATCGGGCAGGGGATCATCACGCAGGTCGTGGATTATGAGGTCGGGAACGTGCTGGTCGGGTCGAAGACCGGCGAACAGTATGTCACCGATCTCGATGCAACCCTTGACCTCATCAACGGTATGCCGGGGGTGGATCGGGCAACGCCCCACTTCTCCAAAGGGGCGACCCTGAAGTACCGCCAGCGTGTGCTGGGTGTTTCTGTTAAAGCGATCAAGCCCGGGGACGAGAAGTTCGTCTCGCCCCTGTACACCAAGATGGTTGCCGGCAGTTACCTGGGCGAGGACGATACCGGGGAGGTTATCATCGGCCAGCCTGTGGCAGGCGACGCCACCATCAAGGCAGAAGACGAGTTCCAGGCCTCGCTCGGTGGTGTCCGGGTCGGCGACTCGATCACGTTCGAGTACCCCAACGGCTACACGAAGGACTACCGGGTCAAGGGCATCTACTTTACCGGCTGGAGCTCGGCGGACAACAATGTCTTTGTGAGCTGGTCGGACATGGAGCAGGTGGAAGGCAAGCCCCTCGACTACGCGGACTATATCACGGTCAAGGCAAAGCCCGGCTATGACGAGAAGTTCATCAAGGATGAACTGCTGCAGTATGGTGTCCCCGGGTATGTCCAGACCACGGGCGACCTCCTCGAGAAGAGCATGGGAAAGGTGCTCCAGAGCTTTGCGATCATCAACATGGTCTCGTTGATTGTCGGGGTCATCATCACGACCGTCGTGCTCTTCATCGTCATCACCATCAAGACGATCAACAGCCGCCGGCAGATCGGGATCCTGAAAGCGATCGGGGTGGACAAGGAGGTTATCATGCACAACTACGGGTTCCAGGTTATCATCATGGCACTGCTCGGGATCTTCTTCGGGGTCATCCTCACCGCGCTCATGGGAGTCTACCTCGCGGCCAACCCCATCGTGACCCCCGAATGGTCAGCAACCCTGTACCTGACGCCGATGGACTATATCACCAATGCCCTGATTCTCTTCTTTGCAGCGGTGGTGGCCGGTTACGTGCCGGCGTACCAGGTCTCGCGCGAGGACATCCAGACAGCCATGAGGGCCTGATATGATCCGGATCGACAATCTCAAAAAACTCTACCACATGGGGACCGTCGAGGTACGGGCGCTCGATGGGGTGACGCTCGATATCGCGAAGGGCGAGTTCCTCGGGATCATGGGGGCGAGCGGGAGCGGCAAGACCACGCTTCTGCACATGCTCGGCCTGCTCGATGAGCCCAGCTCGGGTTCCATTCTCCTCGACAATACCGATGTCGGGAAGCTCACCGATTACGAGAAGACGATGTTCCGGCTCTACAAGCTCGGGTATGTCTTCCAGGACTACGCGCTTGTCCCCGACCTGACGGTGATGGAGAATGTCTCGCTGCCAGCCATGCTCCGGAAGGACCGCGACGAGGAGCAGATCAAGGCGGACAGCTACGAGATTCTCCAGAAGATCGGGCTGTGCGACCGGCGCGACCACCTGCCCCGCGAGCTCTCGGGCGGCCAGCAGCAGCGCGTCAGCATTGCCCGGGCCATGGTGAACAAGCCCGATATCCTCTTTGCCGATGAGCCGTGCGCCAACCTCGATTCCGAGAACTCCCGGATGGTGCTTGAGCTCTTCCGCGAGATCAACGAGGAGTTCCGGCAGACCATCGTGATGGTCTCGCACGAGGACTGGCACAAGGAGTACTTCCACCGGATCATCCGGCTCAAAGATGGCAAAGTGGTGAGCGACGGGGTTAACGGGAATGGGGAGAAGGCAGGATAATTTTCCGATCCCCTTTTTTTTAAGAACTGGTGCACGGTAAAAACCTGGAACGCTCCCGGGCTTTGGCTCGCTCAGGTGGCGCCCCACATGCGATGAAGACACAATTACCGGTGTGATTGTTTTTTGAAGCTCTGGTGTGCCTCCCCCACTGGGGAGAGAGGGGGCACCCTCACAATTCCCCAAAAGGACACTGTGGGAATGATTTCCCATGAATAACAGATTTCCAGAAGTATAGATTATGGGGGCTGATGCCCCCATACCCCCTTGGAGATTACTGCCGCCGCCCCCGCGGGGGCGCTCCCGCGGCGGCCTCAATTCGGGTTCATATCATACCCGGTAATCCACCCCACCATCCCGTACCGAGTCCCTTGGGCGGGGGACCCACCAAGGAAAAAAGGGGGTGTTTTTTTCATAGTTCGGGTGCGAACTCGCGTTCATGTGCGTTTCCCATGAAAAAATTCGCCATGTTCCTCTGTCCGAGTGTCCTGCTTGCACGCCATATTGGGCACAATCGCAACCGCAGCCCGACCATTGCGCGGGCGCTCTCGGGGCCTTGCCGCCCCCATAAGGAGTGCAAGGATGCGGGCGAGGACGTTATTTTTCTGCATATTTTCATCTTTCTGATGTGAACCTAATCGGTTCATGTCTGTTTCTCCAGAGCATTTTTTCACGGTCTGGTATAACCACCCATAACGCCCGTGCGCCCCGTCCCCCTGTTATGGGGGCATGGGTGGCGCTGGAGAGCGACCCTCCCCTCACGAAACCGGAAGACAGCCCGAGCTCTTTTCTCATCCGGCGCAAGAGAATGTACAAGAACTTCCATGCCGCCCGCCATTAAGATCGAGAAGATCGTCCGTTCCCGCCGTCGCTCCATCGCGCTCGAAGTGACCCCACAGGCGACCCTGATCGTCCGCGCCCCGCACCGCGTGCCGCAGGCGCACATCGACACGCTCATCCGGGAGAAGAGTGCCTGGATCCACAGGAAGTTCGCTGAGGTGAAGCAGCGGCCGCAGGCGATCGTCCACCAGTACGGGGAGGGGGAGGTCTTCTGGTTTCTTGGCCGGCAGTACCCGCTCCAGTACGTTGATGATGGGAGGACTACCATCGGGCGCACCGACCGGCTGCTGGTCCCGCGTGCTTTCCACCCGGAGGTCCGGCTCCACATCCGGCGCTGGTATGTGCAGGAGGCGGCATCGGAAATTGGCTCGCGGTGCATGTACTTCTCGATGATGACCGGCTACTCGCCCGCATCGGTACGGATCTCGGACGCGAAGCAGCGCTGGGGCTCCTGCACCAGCCGGGGCGGGCTCAACTTCAGCTGGCGGCTGATCCAGGCGCCGCTTGAGATCGTGGATTACGTGATCGTTCACGAGCTCGTCCACCTCCGGCAGATGGACCATTCGCCGCTCTTCTGGAAGAAGGTGGAAGGGCTGATGCCGGACTATGAGCGACGGCGGCAGTGGCTTAAGGAGAACGAGCGGCTGCTGCGGGTGGAGTGAGGGGGGCGGATTTTTTGGGGGGCCGGATCGTGATTGAGATTTGAAAAGTGAATCGTGATTAAAAAAGAAAAACCGGATCGTGATTGATCCGGATCGGTTTTTCAATCGCAATCGTGATCGCGTTTGATTTTTCAAAATTAAAGTCTGCTTGAAATTTTTCAATCAAAGTCTGCTCAAAAAATTTTAATCAAGGTGTGGTTGTGAAAAGTTAAGTGGATCTGTATGAGCCGGATTTGCCGGTTCACGCCGGAAGCGGTGCTCTGTAAATCTGTTTTTAATCAAAGGTCGCTTGAAATTTTTCAATCAAGGTCTGCTGAAAAATTTTCAATCAGGGTTTGATTGAAATGTGAAAACCGGATCGTGATTTTTTTTTGAAAGGATTTGATCGCGATCGTGATCGCGTTTGAAATTCCTAAATCAAAGTCTGGTTGGAAGATGAAGGCAGGACTTTATGGATCCGGTATTGCTTTTCTGAACGTAATTGGAACTGAGGAAAATCCCAAGGATCTTGTCAGACAGATCAGATCCCACGTACCTGCTATTCTGCACTTCCCGTATAGGCTTTGAGCAGGGCCTTGAACATCTTGCCGTGATTGGGATATTTTAGATGCAGGAGCTCGTGAACGATGATTCGTGTTCGTTGGTTTTTCGGCTGCCTGAGCAGTGCGCGATCGAATGTCAACCGCCCACGGCTGGAGCAGCTTGCCCATTTTGTCTTCATCTTCCGGATATGGATTTCTCTGACTTCGACATTGCAGGTTTCCGCCCATTGGAGGACCGATTGTTTGAATGACTCTGCTGTAATCATCCTGCCGCCCGCCTCAATACATTGAGGATCTGGTCGATGGTCTTTTTTATCGCTCTGACATCGGACATTCCTGCCTGGATGAATACCGAATAGAGCTTTTGCTTTGCTTCCCGGGCCTGTTGTTCGCTGGTTCGCCAGTGAGGGTATGATTTCAGGATGCCCTGCATATCGTGAGCTTTTCGATCAGGGTCGCTGAGCCCGATCTTCTGAAGGATCCAGAAGATGGAGAACTCATCAGCCGGCATGTGCCGGCGCCTCTGTTCTTCTATCGCCGCATTGATCTCCTCAACGATCTGTTTGAGTTCGGTAAGCGTCTCCTGCGTAGTCTTCTGCCGGTCCTTATACATCTGGATGACGGCCTCAGCCTTTTCTCCGATGGAGTAGAGATACGGGGAATCTTCTCCTTCCTCATCCACCCGCTTTGTTATCCCTTTGATAAGGTTGAAGACCTTCTCGATATCCGAGACCGGTTGTTCCTCGATATATCGGATTATCGTTTCATCGATCTCGTAGATCTTTCCCGGTGTGCCAATCTCGGTGCTGGCTGTATGTGTCTGGACAAGATGAGCAACTTTCCTTGAGAATTCGCGGTCAACGGAGATGGTGGGGTCGAAATTCTCCCGGACCATACGGTACATTCTCGCAAGATTATCCACATCCTCGATATATGGTCGGAGGAACGCATCGGGAGAGATGATCTCATACATATCGGAAAGGTGCTGGAAGAAGGCATAGAATTCATGCCGGCGTTTCTCATCGAGGAAGTACTCAAGTACCGCTTCCACGGCCTTGTCCCGGGTCTTCCCCTTTGTGAGTCCGAGATAGTCAGCGGTGGTCTTCTCCATGAGCGTGGCGAACTCTTTTTTCAGTACATCAAGGTCATGGACAACCCCTTCGATGTCTGTAGAGTCGAATGCAAGCGCCTTTTTGAGGTTGCTGAAGATCCCCACGATGTCGAGCACGAACCCCGATGGTTTCTTCCGGCCGGCGTCGTCCTCGTGCGGGCGATTAACTCTCGCTATTGCCTGCAAAAGGACATGATCGCGCATGGGTTTGTCGAGATACATGCAGTAAAGGATCGGGGCGTCGAAGCCGGTGAGGAGTTTCTCGGTGACGATCAGAATCTTCGGGTTCTTCTCGGGGTCGCGGAAGGCCTTCCGGATCCGTTTCTCCTCCTCATCCGAGTGATAATATCCCCTCATCATATCATCATCCCTGGCGGGATTCGGGCTGTATACCACTTCGGAATATTCCTTTGGCAGGATCTTGTCGAGTTCCGTTTTGTAGAAGGCACAGGCCTCCCGGTCAACTGCAACGAGGAATGCCTTGTAGCCCATGGGCTCGATGTGGTTCCTGAAATGCTCTGAAACAAAGGATGCAACCTTCGGCACCCGCTCGGGGCTCTTCATCATGTTGCGGAGTCTTACTGCACGTTCCAGCACCTTATTGAGCTCGGCAATATCGCTGATTCCCTCCGATGCTGCGAGGTCGAGGAACTCTTTCTCCAGCGTGATACGGTCGATGAGGAGATCATTGGGGGCGAGCGTGTAATGGAGCGGGACGGTCGTGCCATCGCCAATGGACTCCCCGATGCTGTACTTGTCGAGATAGCCGTGCGGGGGGTCATCGCGCCCGAACGTGACGAATGTTCCCTGCCCGTACTGGGTCCGGTCGATGGGGGTCCCGGTAAATCCAAGGAACGTTGCATTCGGGAGCGCCCCCATCAGGTAGTTCCCGAGCGTCCCGCCCGTTGTACGGTGGGCTTCGTCCACGAGGACATAGATATCGTTCCGTGTGCTGATATCGGCCGGCATCCCCTCAAACTTGTGGATCATGGAGACGATGAGCCCGCGGTGATCGGACCTGAGGAGATCCCGGAGATGATCCTTGCGCTCCGCCACCTCGATATGCTCAATGCCGGCCGAGACCAGGTTCCCGAAGAGCTGGGTCTCCAGTTCGTTACGGTCCACGAGCATCAGGACCGTCGGGTTGTGGAAGTCCGGATTCTTGAGGATTTTCTCCGCAGTCACGATCATCGTGTAGGTCTTGCCCGAGCCCTGCGTGTGCCAGACGAGCCCCCGCTTCTTCATCGCATCGCCGGCCCGGGCAACCAGTTTTGCTACTGCCCGCATCTGGTGCTGGCGGAGGATGACTTTCCTGAGTTCCTCGTCCTGCCGGGTAAAGAGGATGCCATCGCTCAACAGCGCGAGGAAGTTCTTCCGATCGCAGAACGTCTTCACCAGTGTCTCGTAATCACCGGCAGTCTCCTCCTTCCAGTTGAAGAGGGTCTTTTTCGTGGTGTTCCATGTTGCGCTGTAATAATAGCGGATGATATGCGTCAGTGCATACAGCTGGAGGACGGCGAGGAGCTCCGGGCAATCGCGGTGGTATCGCCGCACCTGATCGAGGGCTTCTGCGATCCCCTCGGATTTATGGGCGGCCTTGGTCTCGACCAGGAAGACCGGGATGCCGTTGATGAGGAAAACAACATCCGCACGGATCGTCCGGGTGCCGTTCGTGAACGAGTACTCGTCCGTGACCTGGAAGGTGTTGTTCCCGAGGTCCTCTGAGTCGATGAACCGGACATTCCTCTCGCGTTTTTCGGCAGGGACATAGACGGTCTTTGCGCCCCGGAGATATTCCCACGCTGCAAGGTTTCCCTCGATGGTCGGCGGGATGCGCCCGACCTGTTTTGCGAGTTCCTCTGCAAGGTCCCGGGTCAGGAACGGGCTGTTGAGCTGCATAAGCTGGCGGGTGAAGGTGTCCCTGAACAGGATACCGGTTGCCCCGCCCCGCAAAGCCTCGGCACGATCCGGCGGTACGTATTCCCAGCCGACAGCAGCGGCATACCCGATAAACGGGTTCTGCACCGATACCCGTTCACCGCCGAGTGTCATGAATTCAGTCCTCTTCCGGAACAACGATCCAGATTCTTTTCAGGGGAAGATCTGCTTTGATCTCATCAGGCATTTTGTCGAAATGGGTCTGGATCATCTGGATGAGATCATCCGCATTCCAGAGTCGGATCTCGAAGAATTTGGTTGATGTCTCTTTTGGCACTGCCCCGCTGTACCCTCCCCATGAGACGAGAAGGCCATGCTCGGCCTGGAAGTTCTTCATGACCCCCTGCAGTTCCCGGACAATCTTGACATCGCAGGGGCTGTCACTTGATTTGACCTGAACGGCAAGACGGGGATGATCGAATCCCAGCGGTCCTTTTCCTGCGATGATATCGACTCCCCCGTCAGCGCCGGGCTTCGCAATATTGATGGTATATCCCTGTGCCTCGAGAATAGCCCCAACGAGACGAGTTAACTCGTGACCCCGGAATTTTCTGCTGATGAGATCACGGATCTGATCGGTTGCCATCTCCTCAATATCGAAAACAAGGGAGACTTCTCCCTCTACCACATCGGCAATCGCGGACTTGAAATCATCCGTTTTTCTTTTCGCTGGTGGGATCTTTCCCTCTATCAATGCCTGGATCCGCTCTTCAGCATTATTCCGGTGAATCCGGCAGACGGTCATGAAAGCGCCAAATGAATGCAGGAGGTCCTGATCGAACTTGTCGCGAGGAATCTCTTTTGTCCAATCCACTTTCCGGGTATGGCGGGCATTCTCCGGAAAATCCTTGCGGTAACTGTAGGGACCGGTAATCTTTCCGAATGCAATTGCTGATCTACCCTTCAGGGGCATTGCGATAAGATCCCCAGTCTCCATCCCGTGCAGAAATGGCCAGATCTGACTTTCCCAATTGATATGCGTCTTGGGTTTATCGTCAGGAAATGTTTTTTCAAGGAGAGCCCGCAGCTGTTCACGGGTCTCAATTTTCGAAAGGTCCGGCAGTTCGTTCCAACCGATAACGGCGACTTTGTTCTCAAGAGCAAACTCCTCCCGTTCACCATATCGGCCGCTGCGAACCATCCAGAGTGTCATATCAAACGAGGGATTGTACTTTCCGGACGATATTTTTTGTCAGTTGTACTCAAACACCGACAGTCGGCAGTAAAAATCAAACCTCTCTGATATTATCCGGTACATAATTATATATCTTAGTACGTACAATCGGTAAATAATCCATGCCGTTCGTC
>PGYK01000014.1 GCA_002839605.1 Methanomicrobiales archaeon HGW-Methanomicrobiales-3
GGGGCGGTGACGCCCCACAAAGGAAAGACTGCTGAACAGAAGATGACGAAAAAGCTGGCGCAAAGGAACCCGGACCAGGAGGAGAACGACACCCCGGTACCGGAGATCATCATCCATTCTCCGGTGGATGTAACCACTGAGCCGGATCCCGGGCGGACGCGGAGCACCGTGATCGTGTACGAGGCGATGAAACTCCTCCGGAAATACGGGTATGAACCAGCAAAAATCCAGGAACCCTCGCTTCCCATCAATATCATGGGCATGAAGAAGAGCGGCACGCTCCTCATCTGTGCGATCCGCTCGCGCCTGCCGGTGCCGAACGCGGCAAAGTTCCGCGAGAAAAATACCGGTAAGGTGGACTATCTCCGCCGTCTTGCCGGGCAGGTCAGGGACCGGATCATGATCTGGGTCTACTCACCGGCCTGCGGGTGGCGGTACTATCTTGTGTACCCGGGAGGTCTCCGGTATGATCTCGACTTCCCGAAGTCGATCCAATAACCCCCTTCTCTTTTTTCCTCCAATGAAAGCCGTGTTAGGAAATGCTGCCCCCCCGTACGCCAGCCTTCCCCAAGTGGGGGCGGGGGCGTTTGCGGGAAAACGAGTCCGGTTCGGGCACTCCGTCATTATCGTTAAACAGGGATTGCCATACGCGTGCGGACCAGAGTGAACGCGGAGCCCCCGAACGCGTCATCAGTTCCGCAATTTTTCCGATCAATTCTTTGTAATTTACGCCCCGATCAATCCCGATCCGCGCCGAACCGCCCGGAATCACGTACCGGGCCTGCATCACCTCCCGATTGCCCCCCCGGGAATTATCGGTTATATCTCAACTGCCCATGCTTGTATGTCAAAGGGCGCCCCGCGACACAAAACAAGGAAGATCCGGAGGATCTCCCGCAAGACAAAAACGGAGAGAAAAAACATGGCAGACTTTACCACAAGCAACACCACGAAGAGCGCGGTCCGCAAGCTCGCGGAACCGCTCGCAGATGTGACTGCCTTTGACAACATTGTCCAGGGCGTCGTAACGAACAACTCCTTCCAGTGTACGATGTACAACCAGGGAGGGGCCGACTACCCGGGGGTATTCCGCAGCAAACAGGGATACACTGCACGGGTCATCTACCAGGATGAATTTGCAAAGACCATTGCCCTGATCACGGTCCGGGCACCCACCATCGCGGCATTCACCGCGGTCGCCAACCAGATCGCTGCCGACCCCGACCTCGCAACCGCCCTTGGCGGAACCCCGGTCCGGGACTACGGTGGCGAGAAGTACGCGGCAACCCTGAAATGCCACGATGCCAACGGGGAGCTCTACTTCGTGAACTTCAGCCGGGAGCAGGTGACCCTCACCTCCTACTCGGACGAAGCGATCCGGAGCAGGGTCGAGACCTGGGCGGACACCGTAGCGGCACTGGCCTGAGGAAAAAGAGATGGAAACCGAACTCATCATCACCGCCTCCTTCCTCGGCGCAGGGCTGATCGCCTACGTGATCGTGCCCGGCCTCCTCGTGGTCTGGGACCGGGTCCTCGACCACATCGGCAAGGTATAACGTACAGCAGGATGAACAACCGGGGCGGGGGGCTCACCCCCTGCCCTTACCCTTTTTTCGCGCTCTCTCCCGGCGCGCGATTGCCCCCCATTCTTCGACAGGACGATATCTCTCTTCAAAAAAATTCCCCGGGCACGGCGGTTTTTCTCAGGTCCGTTGCATCCGAAAAATCCGGTTTGCTGGTGCAACCGGGACCGGGATCGCGGGAGTGCGGGTTTCAGCCATGATCCGGTTCTTCTAAAAAAAACCGGACCGTGATGGAAAAAGAAAAACCGGATCGTGATTGATCCGGAATTGTTTTTCAATCGCGATCGTGATCGCGTTTGATTTTTCAAAATCAAAGTCTGCTTGAAATTTTTCAATCAAAGTCTGCTCAAAAAATTTCAATCAGGGTCCGGTTGCGAAATGGTAAGCTGATCTGTATGGGTTCCGGCCGGATGCTCACGTCAGAGCAACTGGACCATACAACGGATTTCAATCAAAGTCCGCTCAGAAATTTTCAATCAAGGTCTGCTCAAAAAAATTCAATCACGATCCGGTTGAAAAAAGAAAATCAAAGTCCGATCGATCCGGAATTGTTTTTCGATCGCGATCGTGATCGCGTTTACAAAACCAAAACCGGAACCCGGCTCAAACCCCCACGAGTGCCCCGGCACAGATCCCCGCAGCATACAGCACCATTGCGACGTGGAAACACGGCAGGACTCTCAACGCTGCGTCCGGCGACTTGTCCCGCAGGATGACACCATTCGCGCACAGGAGCAGTACCAGCCCCGCGAGAATCCCCATGCGGGCAAGCCAGCCCAGCTCTGCCATGAAGAGGAACGCAGTAACGATATGAAGCGCGGTGAACCCGAAGATCCAGTATGCCGTCGCGGTCTCGCTGAATAATACCGGTACCGATTTCATCCCCCGGGCCCGGTCGTTTGCCACATCGATCAGGTCATTCACACCCAGATGAGCAAGAGCGAACGGGTAGAAGAAGACAAAGAACAACAGCGCGGTCACATCCGGGCTCCCCACGCAGAGATAGCCGGCCACCGGAAAGAGGGCAAAGTCCGTCCGGCCGATGATCTGGGCAAACGGACGCTTCTGCTCCCGCTTCTCCTCCTGGTAGAAGATCTCGATCGCATAACAGTAGAACATCAGGAGGAGGACGTAGATGGAATGCGGGTACGGGAGCGTCAGGATGAGCCCCGCAGTGAGGGTGACAAGGCCGATGACAAGCCCTGCCGCAACCCGGGGGGAGATGAGCCCGTCGGGAATTGGTCGGGTGCCAAAGAGCCGCCAGTAGCGGGTGAGCCGGTTGCGCTCCACGTCCTTTGCATCGAAGGTGCGGTCAATGTAATCGTTCAGGACGAGCCCGGCTTCGAAGCCGAAGAACCCGATCAGGGCGACTTTTCCAAGCGCAAACCACGAGAATCCGCCATACGTTGTCGTGGCAAGGAGATAGCCGGAACAGAAGAGGAGTGGCCAGGCAAAGAAGAACTGGAGCCGGAACAGGTCCACGTACGCCCGGAGGGTTGCATGCATCACGAAAAGATAGGCGCTATTGCCTCATTTAGGCTTTCCTCCGCTTCTTTTTACCGTTTTTTATGGAATTCTGGGGTGCCCCTTATCTTGCCTGCCATCCAAGAGAGAAGGATGGATTCCTATATCATCCGGCCGGAACTTCCAACCGATGCAGCTGCGATATTCGAAGTCCACCTCCAGGCATTTGCGCAGGACGGGGAATCCCGGCTCGTAAATGCCCTTCGGGAAGACGGAAATATCAACCCGGACCTCTCTCTTGTCGCCGTCCATGACGGGAGGATCATCGGGCACATCCTCTTTTGCAGGATTGCCATCATCTCCGGAACCGTCGAGACCGCCGCGCTTGCGCTCGCCCCGCTCGGTGTTCACCAGGACTACCAGTGCCGGGGCATCGGTGCTGCCCTCATCGAGACGGGACTGGAGGAATGCCGGCGTCTCGGTCACCGAATCGTGATTGTGGTCGGCCACCCCGGGTATTACCCCCGCTTCGGCTTCACCGCTGCAAAGGAGTCCGGCATCTCCGCTCCTTTCCCGTGCCCGGACGATGCGTTCATGGCACTGCCCCTCCGGCCCGGCGCCCTCGATGGTATCGGCGGCACCGTCCGGTACCCGGTCGCATTCGATACCGTTGGCGCCCACACGTCATAAGGGAGATACGGATCAGGCGTCTGTTCTGTATCCATACCCATTTTACCTTCTTCTGCCAACCTACCATACGATAGCGTGACGCCCCACACCCCGCATCCCGATCCGGATCTCATAACCATTCTCCGTACCGTGCGGGGTCACGAGGGCTCACCAATATCGTCGGATATGCTGGATTGCGGGGATTTGAAAATACCCCGGTATACCGCCGAGTTCTGGACCTCCCGCCAGCGGCAGGCCTCCTCCATCCACGAGATCTCCTACCGGGCCTGCTTCAAGCCCCAGCTCCCCCGGTTCTTCATCGAACGCCTGACAAGCGCAGGCGATCTGGTGTATGACCCGTTCAGCGGGCGAGGAACGACCGTCATCGAGGCCGGCCTCTGCGGGAGGAATGTTGTGGCAAACGATGCCAACCCGCTCTCGCGGATCATGACAGAACCCCGGTTCTTTCCCCCGGATCCGGCAGCTCTTGAGAAGCGCCTGAGTGCCATTCCGAAGCTGTCAAAGACCGCGGATATCGACCTGTCCATGTTCTTCCATCCCGACACGGAGAACGAGATCGTCTCAATAAAAGAGTATCTTATTGACCGGAACGAGCATGCACGGATGGACCAGATCGACCGCTGGATCGCGATGGTTGCAACCAACCGGCTGACCGGCCATTCAAAAGGGTTCTTCTCGGTCTATACCCTGCCCCCCAACCAGGCAGTCTCGCAGCAGAGCCAGCAGCGGATCAACAAAAAACGCGGGCAGGTTCCCGAGTACCGCGACACCCACCAGATCATCCAAAAAAAGAGCCGGAGCCTGCTGCGTTCGATCACCCCCCCAGAATCGGCAAACCTCACCCGTGCCGGAAAGAGTGCGCTCTTTTTGACCGGCGATGCCCGCGATACTCCGAAAATCCAGGACAATTCCGTCCAGCTCACGGTCACCTCCCCGCCATTCCTTGACATCGTCCAGTACCATGAGGATAACTGGCTGCGCTGCTGGTTCAATAATCTTGACGGTGACGGTATCGCAAAGGAGATCACCATGGCACGAACCGTTGATTCGTGGTGTTCCGTCATGGGCCGGGTATTTGCAGAACTCTATCGCATCACAAAGCCCGGGGGGTACGTAGCCTTCGAAGTCGGCGAGGTGCGCCGGAAGTCGGTCCGGCTCGACGAGCAGGTCATCCCGCCCGGCACTGCCGCCGGGTTCACCTGCCTGGGCGTCCTCATCAACCAGCAGGTCTTCACCAAGACCTCGAACATCTGGGGCATTGACAACAATTCCTGCGGTACGAACACGAACCGGATCGTGGTCTTCAAAAAAGACTGATGGGATCCCGGTCAGCAATCCGTACCCCCCCAAATCTTGATATTTCCTTAAAAGGAATACGATAAGCAGCAGATTCGGGCCGGGCCCCGTTTTGCCGGATTTGAGGGACGATAAAATGCCTGTGGGTTCTTGTCTGATGAAGCGGTATGGCCGGTATCTCCTCCTTCTTCTCGTCGTCCTGTCAGCCCTCTGCGCCCCGGCTTTTGGCGAACAGGGCAGCCCGGGCGAGTTTGAGATCCGGCAGGCACATCTCGACTGGGTTGCGTTCACTACGGAAACCGAGATGAACGCTGCCATCACCTACATCTTTCCCCTCTACAGCACCGACACCGCCCGGCTGAACGCGCTGCTTGCAGACTATAAAGAGCAGGAAGCGCTCATCGCACCGGCAACCAGCAAACGGGATCTTGAGAACATCACGGCACGGCTGCGGGTGATAACCGCAGAGTTCCGGAACGAGTCCAACGTCCAGATGGAGATCGGGCACGGGAAACCGGATCTCCTTTCCGGGCAGGTCGGGGCAGCCACAACCAGTAACCCGTATATCGTGGAGAGAGAGCAGGCCTACTGGAGCATCCGCAGGACAAACCAGGTCAGGGATTTCGATGCATGGGTAAAGGAATCGCAGGCGTCCCTTGATACCCTGAAAACGCAGGGCTTTGATGCCGCACAAGCACAGCGGACGCTCGATGTTATCGGGTCAAAACGACCTGATCTTGATGCAGCGCTTGCCGCAAAGAGCGGGGAGCGGATCGCTGATATCAACGGGGAGATCCTGCCCCTCACCCGCCAGCTGGGAGAGCAGGTGCAGGAAGCGCAGGCAGGGGTCTCCGAGACAGAGCGGATGCAGTTCTTTGTAGAACAGGGGTACCGGGCAGTGGCACAGGCGGACCAGATCAACAACGATCTTATCGTCATCCTTCTCGATATCGGCCCCCCGGAAACCAGCCTGCGCCAGCTGAAGATCGATCTTGCTGCAATGGACCGGATGCTCAAAGCCGGAAACCCTTCCCTGGCAAAGACACCGTTCCTGAAAGTCAAAAAGGATCTCAAGGACCTCTCGATGGCATACCGCGATACCGCAAACTCCGCGTCTCTCCCTCCCGATCTCACTGCTGCGTTACGGATCATGGTCATCACGCTCGATAATGCCGCAGACCAGATGGAGGTGCAGTGATGCAAAAGAATCGTCTTTTGGGAATGGTCATTGCATCCCTTCTTATCCTCTGCCTGCTCGTCACGGCCGGGTGCACCAGCATTCCCGGGCCCGAGCCCCGGAAAACGACGGCGCCGCAGCAGCCAACCGCCCCGGTCACGCCCCAGGGCACGATCGCGGTCCTGAAAACCGCGACCCCGGTCACCGCCACGCCCGGGCCTGCGGTAACGCCGGTTGCCGTGCAGACCATGATCCCCCCCACCACCCCGCAGGGCACGTACGAGACCCGGACATGTGCTGAACAGGGTGGCGCGATAGCCCGGCCCGGCGAGATGTGTCCCGGTACCTGGATCCGTGCAACGGACAGCTTCAGCTGCTGCAAGGAGATGCCGGTACCTTCCCTTGACCGCAACAGCACCCTCTCCATCGAACCGCTCGACCTGGAGATCGTGATGGACGATGCACCGGGCACCATCGTGCCCTGAGGTCTCGTTTTTCCCGTAACGGGCCATAATCCCCCCGCCCGTGGTAAGAAGCACGCATTAAGTATGACCAGCGCAAATCTTTACCTATGGTAACCCGTATCAGGCGATATGCGCAGATCGTTGACGTGCTGAGCCAGTACGGTTTTGGTATCGGTCTTGAGAAGGTTTTTCCGGGCAAGACGCGCTTCAAACTCCCGACAACGGGAAAGACGGTCGACACACTGACGGTTTACGAGCGGATCCGGCTGGCGCTTGAAGATCTCGGCCCGACATTTGTCAAGTTCGGCCAGATCATGAGCACGAGGACCGAACTGCTGCCTCCCGAGATGATCGACCAGCTCAAGAAGCTGCAGGACCATGCCAAACCGATCCCGTTCTCAGAGGTTATGGAGGTCATCAGGGAGACCTGCCCGAACTGCGAGGAATGGTTCCTTGAGATCGATGAGACACCGGTGGCTTCCGCCTCGATCGGGCAGGTTCACCGGGCGGTGATGCGGGACGGCACGGTTGTTGCCTTCAAGATCCAGCGCCCGGGTATCGGGGAACTCATCGAGACCGACATCGGCATCCTGCAGTCCATGGCAGAGCGGATCGAGACCGTCTTTCCCGAGACCCGGCTCTACAACCCGACGGGAATGGTCGATGACTTTGCCCACCAGATCGTCAAAGAACTCGACTTCACCCGCGATGCGAGGAACGCGGACCGGATGGCACGGAACTTCCGCGACGTGCCCGGGATCCGGTTCCCGAAGATCTACTGGGAGTTCTCCTCGCCCCGCCTGCTGGTGATGGAATTTATCGAAGGGGTGAGGATCGATGACCGCGAGGCCATCATGGCGATGGGTCTTGACCCGCACGAGATCGGGGTCCGCGGGTTCCACGCGTACCTCAAGATGATCTTCGAAGACGGGTTCTTCCACGGGGACCCCCATCCCGGAAACCTCCTGGTGACAAAAGAAGGAGACATCATCTTTCTGGACTTTGGTATCGTCGGTATCCTCCGGCCCGAGAAACGGCAGAACTTCATCAACCTCCTGTTTGCCCTCTCAACCGACGACATCGAACTCATGATCCGGTCGCTTGAAGGATTCGGGATTGTTATCGCCGAGGTTGACCGGGAACCCTTAAGGGACGATCTCTACATCATGATGCACGACTTCGGCGGCGGCGAGGTGGATGTCGGCCAGATGAACTTTGGTCTTGTCGTGACCGAGCTCACCGAGTCCATGCGCCGCTACCGGCTTAAAGTCCCGATGAACCTCATGCTTCTTTTGAAGGTCTTCATGATGGTTCTCGATATCGGGATCCGGCTCGACCCGAAGTTCAACTTCGGCAAGGAAGTCACCCCCTACTTGATGAAACTTGCCGACACCAACACGCTCTCGGCGGGATACATCAAACGGGCATCGATGTCCCTTCTTGAGGGTGCCGATGCGCTTCTCGATATGCCCCGCAACCTCAACCTGATGCTGCGGCGGCTCTCCACGGGGTCATTCAAGCTCGAGGTCGAGGATGCGAATATCCAGAAGATCCAGATGGCGGCTGACAAGGTGAGCGACAAGCTGATGATCGGGATGGTTGTTGCTGCCCTGGTTATCGGGTCATCCCTGGTCCTCCAGCAGAGTCCGGTTGAGCTGCCGTGGTGGATCTCCTATCTCGCCCTTGCCGGGTATACGGCTGCCGTCCTCACCGGGTTCTATGCCATCTACCACGTGATCTTCTTAAAGTTCCGGATGGAGCGGTAACTCCCGCCCGTCCCTGTTTTCACTCCCTTTCGTCCCGTATCACGGACCAGCGCCGGATCTTCTCGTCAGGAGTCATGCGGGCATTGGCCGGGCTTGTTGACGGCAGGGCAACCGATGGAACAGCGATGGTACCGGCAATGCGCGAGTAGAGCCGCGTTGCCGTGCTCCCGTTTAAGGCAATGAGCCGCAGGGTGGGATGGCTCGCGACAAAACCCGCGATATCGTTGAAGACCGGCCGGGTGATCTGTGCATCCGCGCTGCCCGGCCGGGAACAGGATGCTACCACGTCCCAGAGGGCGATATGGTGTTCTGCGAGCAGCCCGATCCGTTCCGGGTACGGGAGTGCAGGATCCAGGTCGAACAACGCTTCCATGATCCGCCAGAAATGGTTCTTCGGGTTGCCGTAATACCGGGCATGGCGGAGGGAGAGCTGGCTTGGGAAACTGCCAAGGATCAGGATTTTGGGGGTATCGCCCGTGACCGGGAGCAGACCGGTGGAAACCGGAGGCGGGCAGGGATCCTGCGGGGCGGTCATAAAAAAAGCGGATACCGGGTTTTTTTCAGGTGCCCTTGAAAAACAGGTTGCAGTGGCACTGGCCACGGGTTGCAATCTCTTCTTTGTGGAAGGTGCAGGGACACTCTATTGCCCGGTCTTTCTCCTCGTCCCCGCTGCGGAGGCGGCACGGGCAGTAAGGCCTGCCGAACTTGTTCTTGTTCCGCACCAGCCCCTTAATGACCGTAGTGAGCTGTTTTTCATCGGTATTGAGGGTAAAGCCCTGTTTGTGGGCATAGGCTTTCACCCACTTGAGCATGTCCGCTTCTTCTGCTGTAAATTCTGTCATGATGCCTGACCGTGTTTGTCTGTTTCTGATTCGATATTCACATACAAGACGTTAGTCTTTCCGCTTGCCCCAAAAAATCAGGGTCTCTTTTTTGCATGGACGATTCGTGCGGCAACAGTGTTGTAGGTTGCCATGACATCGCCCTTATTAAACCGGTACACGTCCTTGTCGAGCGATTCGCCGGTCTTTTTGTCCCAGAGGCGCATCGAGTCCATGCTGATCTCGTCCCCGAGGCAGATCGTCTTGCCCTTCCTCCCGAACTCGATCTTGAAGTCCACGAGGGTGATTCCCTGGGCGGCAAGGAGTTTCACAAGCAGGCGGTTGACCTCAAGGGCAATTTTCTTGATCTTTTTGAGTTCCGCAGGTGTACAGAGCCCGAGGGCAACGATCAGGTCGTCGTTGAGCATGGGATCGTGCCGGGAGTCGTCCTTGTAATCGATGACGATGACCGGGGGGTTCAGTTTCGACCCCTCCTTAAACGGATAGTTCCTGACAATAGAACCGGCAGCGATGTTCCGGACGATCACTTCAAGCGGGATCATCGAGAGCTCGTGGACAACCATGTGGCGGGGATCGAGCATCTTCACAAAATGGGTTTTCACCCCGTTCTCTGCAAGGTACCCAAAGAAGAACGCGGATACTTCGGCATTGTAACTGCCCTTGTTCTTCAACACATCCTTCTTCCCGCCGTCAAACGCGGTGATGTCGTCACGGAACTCGACGATGAGTTTGCCTTTCGTGTCGGTACGGTATACGGTCTTTGCCTTACCGGCATAGAGGAGTTTTTTCTGTTTCACAATCCCCCGCTCCTTTCCTGTACTGTTTGGCTGAGCCGGTTTATTAGTGGTTGCAATCCCGCGTCAAACCATCCCCGCTCAATATACCGGGGATAGATGCAGAGCCGCTCCCGGAGAACGGCGTCCCCCGCGATCCGTTTGAGCTCCTCAAACGCCGGCCACGGGTGCTCGGGGTTGACGTAATCGATGGTGAGCGGGGAGACCCCGCCAAGGTCGTCCACGCCGCAGGCAATGAGCGCGGCGGCATCGATCAGGTTCGGTGGGATCTGGATGGCGATCTCCGGCTGGAGGATATCCTTTGCCATCCGGATCGTGGCGCAGATCTCATCGGTTGTTGGGGCGGGCTGGTGCGCGAGCGCGGTGCCGGGCTTGGGGCAGAGGTTCTGGATGATGATCTCCTGGATATGGCCATAGCGTTTGTGGAGATCGCGGATGGCAAAGAGCGAGTCCTCCCGGTCTGCCATGGTCTCCCCGATCCCGAGCAGGAGGCCGGTGGTGAACGGGATTTTGAGTTTGCCGGCATCCTCCATCATGGCGAGCCGGATATCGGGAGATTTTCCCGGTGAGGTGGCGTGGGCCGGAATCTCAGCAGTTGTTTCGAGCATGAGCCCCATGCTGGCATTGACCGGCCGGAGGCGTTCCATCTCCTCGTACGTGAGGATCCCCGCATTCGTGTGGGGGAGGATACCGTATTCAATGCTCTTTTTGCACATCGCCTCGCAATAGTCGAGGATTGTAGTGTAACCCGCGGCCCGGATCCGTTCGGGAAAGCCCGGCTCTTGTTCCGGCCGTTCCCCGAACGTGAAGAGCGCCTCGGTGCACCCGAGCGCAGCACCGTTCCGGAGCGTCTTTTCGACCTCCCCCTGCTCCATCAGGCACCCGGGCTGGACGGGGGTCCTGAAACAGCAGTACCCGCACCGGTTGTGGCAGACAGTGGTGAGGGGCAAAAAGACATTGCGCGAGAAGGTGATGATGCGGGGATGTGGCATAAGAAAAGGTTCACTCCCAACCTATTGAAAGCTGATCCCCTGCACCGGGAAACATAAATATCGGGTGGCATAACATTCACCATACCAGCATTACCGGAAATGAACAGAACGGGTGCAGAACTATGTCTTCAGAGGAACAATCCGCAAGCGAAATACCCTCCCCGGAAAAAGAGATTGCCGACCTGAAGGCAAGAATCTCGTTCCTCGAAAACAAGATTCATCTTGTGGGCAGCATCACCCGCCACGATGTTCTCAACCAGTTGACGGCCATTCTTGGGTATACCGAGCTGCTCGGCATGATGATCGAGGATCCCAAGCTCAAATCATTTATTGAAAAAGAGCAATCTGCCCTTGACAAGATCCGGCGCCAGTTCCAGTTCGCCAAGGATTACCAGAACATCGCCGTGGAACCCCCACGGTGGCAGAACATCCACAACCTCTCGGTTCGGGTAGCGGAAAATGTCGATCTGAACACGGTGCAGATCCTTGCCGATACAGAGAAAGCCTCGGTTCTTGCAGATCCGCAACTTGAGAAGGTGTTCTTCCATCTCTTTGAAAACACGATCCGTCATGGTGAATCTGCGAGCGTGATTCGGGTGAGTATTGAGAAGCGGGGCGATGATGATATTCTGGTCGTGGAGGACAATGGCCGCGGGATCCCTGCTGCGGAGAAGGAGAAGATCTTCGAAATGGGGTATGGCGGGGGTCTTGGCTGGGGGCTCTTCCTCTCCCGTGATATCCTTGCCGTTACCGGAATGACCATCACCGAATGCGGAATACCCGGAACTGGCGCCCGGTTTGAGATCCGCATTCCCCCGGGTCATCTCCGGCAGGATGGCGAATACCCGTAACCCTGAAGGATTCACCGGTTTGTATCACGATCGGCAGTGGATGCATCCTCCAATCCTGATCCCGACAGGTTTTCCCTCTCCAGAAAAAAAGGGTAATCCTGCACCATCGCAACCATCGCGCCGGGCACCCCCGTATCTGTGATACCCGTGACGGTCGCAGAAGCGAAAAAAGATTATCCGTGCTCTGTAGAAACGCACATGAAAGGGCGTTCACACCCGAAGCATGAAAAATGCTAATCGGGGGATTTCTTTTAAGCACCCCGATTCTGGCTCCCTCATAGAGTACGGCGGAGCAATTTCCGGTTCGGGAAACCGGCAATTGAAGCCGCCGCGGGAGCGCCCCCGCGGGGGCGGCGGCAGGAATCGCAAATGGGGGCATGGGGGCATCAGCCCCCATAATCTATTCTTCTGGAAATTCGTTTTTCATTTAGAAAACCTGCCAGAAATCATAAAATTGATCTGCGATGGGGATGTGGGCGCCCGGGGTCTCATCGACCCTCGCCTTTGTGGAGCAGGCGGTAATTGCGCACTTGAAATTAAAATGATAGAACCGGGGGTTCTGGGGGGCTTGCCCCCTTGGGAAGCCACCCCCTCTTTAGGGAGAGTGGGGGTCACCCTCGCAATTCCACAAAATGACACCTTGGGAATGATTTCTAGAGAGCAATTATCCGGTCTGTTCCGGAACCGCGTCCATCCTGTCCGCATGGACTGCCACGTACACATCGATCTCCTTGTTTTCGGGGCGGGTGAACCGCTGGTCATACACCTCAAAATCGAAGGTATAGGCGCGGGGAAGATCGGAGAGCCAGATGGTACTCCAGACATTGAGGAGCGACTGGGGCATCTCACCCTTTGCCACAAAATGGGCATACGTCTGTTCCGGGATCTTTCGCACTTCCATACCTTCCGGCACGTCCGGGGCACGGGTGACCCCGCACCCGATCAGAAATGCATACTCCTTTGTCCAGTCCTTCTCGTAATCGGAATAGACCGCATACATCTTCGGGGGAACGGCCCGGTTCTTGATCTGCACTGCGGCGTTTTTTGTCAAGAAATCCCGCCAGACTGCCGGAATATCCTCAATGCTCCGGCCGTCCGCATTGCAGGTCCTGCGGGAGACGCCCACGACCGTGAACCCGGGAATTTTCTTTAGGGTAAACGAATGATCTTCCATCCTATGGATCTCGGCATGGAACCTCATAAACCGTGCCATCTTCCCGAATGGATGCATATCAGCACCTTTTTTTCATTCCCCGGCGTATCTGGCTGTATCATGTGTCCGCATGCCCTGATCCCGTATAAGCCAAAGAACCCCAAGACCCGCCTCTCCTCTGTCCTTGAACCCGAAGAACGGGAGAAACTCGCATCCGCGATGCTCGAGGACGTGCTCCAGTTGATGCGGGAGATGTGCTGTATGCCGGTGGTGGTGGCTACGGAACTCTTCGAGAACGAGGTCGTCCAGATCACGGTTGCGGATGCTGACCTCAACCAGACCCTCAACGAGATCCTCCCGGATACCAAGCGGGATCTCTTGATCATCATGGCCGATCTCCCGCTTGCGGATGCAGCCTCGATCAAACGGGTGCTCGCAACCGACAAGGACATGGCAATCGTGCCCGGCCGGGGCGGGGGGACCAACGTCATCTACCTCAGGGAACCCTGGAAGTTCCGGGTAAACTACTATGGTGCCAGTTTTTTAAAGCACCTCCAGATCGCAGAGGATGCCAGGTTCTCGGTGGAAGTCATCGACTCCTTCCGGCTCCATACCGATATCGACGAACCGGAAGATCTTGTCGAACTTCTCATTCATGGAACGGGCCGGAGCCGTGCCTGCCTTGGTGATCTCGGTTTTGTCCTTTCCGATGAGAAAGGGCGGGTCGGGGTACAACGCAAACGATAGGATTATGAATCTGCGTGGCAGAATGCCATGCTATGAAGCAAGGGCCGGGACAATCTCTGATCGAACTCCTGCGATCCCAGGATCCTGACATCGGCTCCATCATCCCCGTTTTTGTTGTGCGGTTCAATGCGGCCTATGGTGACCCGCAGGCCGAACGCTGGGACATATCCGCGGAGGACTGGCAGCGCTACGAGTTCCTTGGTGATCGTGTCCTGAACCTGATCGTTGCTCAGACTCTCTTCACCCAGCGGCCGGTTGCTCTTGATGAAGGCGAGATGACGGAGATTTTATGCACGGTCGTATCCAACAAATCGCTCGACCTCCTCTCCCGCGACCATGATGCCTTAAATCTTCTTATCCCCCGCACGATCGGGGAACAGAACTGTTACGGGGAACGGATCACGGGCGGGGCGTTCGAGGCCTTCATCGGCGCCCTGTACTGCGAGGTTGGACTGGACGATGTCGCCTATTTTGTCAATGAAGTTCTTGCCGGGCCCCTTGCAAACTACAACCCCCGCCATAATGCGATCGGGATCCTCCAGGAGTATTGCCAGAAAGAAAAAAAACCCCTGCCGGAATATACCCTCATCGAAAGGAGCGGCCCGGACCATAAACCCCTCTTCAGGGTTGCCGTTACCGTAGATGGGGAAAAGACCTTCGAAGGGACCGGCCCCTCCCTTTCCATGGCAAAGAAATCGGCTGCAAAAAACGCCCTTGAATCGCTTGAGCGCACCTTCACCTCTTGAACGGATCCGAACCCTGTTTTTATTCATCGCTCAAATAAAAGCACACCTATTAATATAACCGGGTGGGAATCATCTATCACGCAACCATGGTTCTCATTCCCGATCCTCTGGTAATTGCCAACCTGATCCTCTGCATCATCATCATCGTTGTGAGCATCTGGAGTTACCATAAGACCGATGATCCTGCCCCGCTCTATGTCGGAGCGGCGTTTGGCCTCTTTGGGATCACTCACGTAGCCACGCTTCTGGGGTATAAGGAGATCCTTGAACCCGGCCTCATCATGATACGGATCCTTGCGTATCTCATCGTCATCCTGGGGCTCGGTTTAACCGCCCGCATCCTCTTTGACCGAAGGAATGCCGAGCAGGCTCTCCGGGAGAACGAGGCCAAGTACCGGGCCCTCTTTACCGCGGAACTGGATGCCATCATCGTTATCGACAAGGAGAACGGGATGATCCAGGAGGCCAATGCCTCTGCCTCAGACCTGTACGGGTATGCTCCCGAAGAACTGCGGTTTATGCATATCACCGATCTCTCCGATGAACCCGAGAAGACCCGGAGTGCTCTTGTACAGGAGCAGGCACGCGTCCCGCTCCGCTATCACCGGAAAAAGGACGGGACGGTCTTTCCCGTGGAGGTCACCATGAACACCTTCCAGCTCGGAAGCGTTGCAATGATGGTCTGTGCAGTGCGGGACATATCAGAACACACCCGGACTTTGCAGGCGCTTCTCCAGGCAAACCGCAAACTCCACCTCCTCGCAACCGTCACCCGGCACGACATCAACAACCAGCTCACCTCCCTGTCTGGCAACCTCGAGCTCGCAAAACAGCGGACTTCCGACACAACCGCGTCCGATTTCTGTACGCGCGCGGAGATGGCAGCAGAAGCGATCCAGCAGCTCATCGCGTTCACCAGGGACTACCAGGATGTTGGCGGCCACAACCCCCAGTGGCAGAACCTTGACGGGATCATACGGCGGGTGATCGCTATCACCGTGGCAGACGGGGTCAGCATCAGTGCCGATGTGGATGCGCTGGAGGTCTTCTCTGACCCGATGCTCGAGAAGGTGTTCTTCAATCTCATGGATAATACCCTGCGCCATGGAAGGACTGCAACCAAGATCCGGATCTCCCACCGGTTCATTGAGACCGGTGCGGTCGTGATTTATGATGATAACGGGGTAGGGATCCCGTACAGCGACAAGGAACAGATCTTCGGGCGGGGTATCGGGCAGAATACCGGGTATGGCCTTTTCATAGCGCGGGAGATTCTCGGTATCACCGGAATGTCGATTCGCGAGACCGGGACTCCCGGTGAAGGAGCGCGGTTCGAGATCCATATCCCCGAAGGACAGGTGCGGGTCCCGTCCGGTGATGGGCGTGTTCCCCCGGTGTGATCTGGCTCCTTCGTAAAATACCACAGCTTTTATGACAATTCAGGCAAACGTTCAATCATAACGCCCGGATACGGGCAGGCACTCCCATGTTCGAACGGTTCTTTCGTCGCGACACGAGCGGCACAGTCAAAGGTCTCACGCTTGAATGGCAATGCCCGGACTGTGCCGGCCTGAACTTCCGGATCCTGAGCCGGGGGGTTCGGCATGCCGGTGAATACGGGACGCACTGCCGTTACTGCAGGGCAAAGTTCCGTGTTCTCTTTGCGCCGCCCGGTTGCCCGGTTGAAGGAGAAGATACTTTCATGGACCAGCTGGATGCAGAAGATTTCTCCGATGATGAGAAGACTGACATGATCCGTGACTTTGCGGAAATTGCCGCGCTCCGGGCAGATGCAGCCCCGCAAAAGACAATTTTGGAGAAAGAAAAAGCGCTGGAATTAAAGATTGATTTTGCCAAGCGGCGGAGACGCTAAGATCCTTTGCGGCAGGGGTTATTTTACCACGAGGATACGGCAGGGTGCCGACCGGATAACGCTCTCTGCAACACTGCCGAGCAGGAGGCGTTCGATGCCCTTCTTTCCCTGGGTTCCGATAACGATGAGATCGATCTTCTGTTCGGTTGCATATTTGACGATCTGTGCTGCCGGGTGACCTTCGAGAATGACGGTTTCGAGAGTAACACCATCAGCCTTTGATTTGACCTGCGCAAGTGCGGTGGCAGCCTCGCTCTGTAACAGGGCCCATGCGTCTGCCGCAGATGCCCCGGCCGATGCGGACTCGAAGATACCAATGTCGATGACATAGGCGGCATGGACCTCTGCTTTGCATTCGCGGCCAATCCGCAGCGCCTCGGCAATTGCCGGCTTGTTCTTCTCCGACCCGTCGGTTGCAACCAGAATCTTTTCAAAGAGTTTTTGCGTCATGGTATGTTCCTTCCGGTAGTTGTGTTCCACCGTGATAATCTCGCGCTTCTCTTTAATACCTGTTGCGGATACGACCGGAACCGGTTGGCTGATACGAGTGCAGGGATGAACCGCGCCTGCTCACTTCCGGCTCTTGGCAAAGACCCCCATAAAGAGGCACTCGTCGGCGGCGATGGACTCGACACCGGCAAGGTCATCTGACACGGGGAGCCCGAGTCCCCGCACGATGGCAGCCGGGGTGCATTCGTCCGCCTCGCCCATGACGAGTTCTGCGGCGGAGGTGATGTTGTCGGCAACAGCCCGCTTCGTGACCTCGAGTTTCCGGCCGAAAAGGTCGCTCCTGCCACGGTCATCGATGACCGAGGGGATGCCGGCACAGCCGATGGCAACCCCGCTGCATCCCGCCCGCATCGCGTGCGTCCGGCTGTCGGCAACGATAACCCCGATTTTCGATCCGGTTGCCCGTTCGATCGCTTCCTTTATCCTCCGGGCACTGGCAGTGGGATCCTTCGGGAGCGGGGTGACGCAGCCGGGCGGGGCATTGGATGCATCCACCCCGGCATTGGGGAGGAGCGTCCCGCCTTTCATGCAGAGGAGGAAGCCGGGGATGCCCCCGACTATGGAATCGCTCTCCCGGAGAACGATCTCGGTTACTGCCGCATCGATCCCGTACTTCTCCGCAAGGTGGAGGGCGCGTGGCGTTGGGGTGATATCCTCAAGCCGGATCACGGTGCCCTCCGATGTGGCGACAGCGGTCTCAGCAATCACGAGGATATCCCCGTCCCGGAACCCCCCGCATACCTGCCCGGCTGCTTCGATGATCCGTTCAGTAAGCGGATCGTTTTCTGCGATGATGCCCGTTGCCAGTGCAAAAACGGTATAGGTGTTATTCATCCCTGCCTCACCAGACGCTCGAATACGCGGATGGTGTCGACGGTCTCACGGACATCGTGCGTGCGGACGATGGATGCCCCTTTCATAAGGAGGGTCATGGTGACGGCAAGGCTTCCTGCCAGCCGGTCGGCAGGTTCCCGGTTGACGAGATCGCCGATGAAACTCTTGCGGGAGACCGCGGCAAGCACCGGCCGATCGTACTTTTGGAAACTCTCGAAGTTCCGGCAGAGTTCCCAGTCATCCTCAAACGACCGGAGCGGAACCCAGAGCCCGACAGCGGGATCGAGAATGTAATTGTCCACGCCGGCATCCGCGCACCGTTTCACGACCGTGGCAAGAGCCGCGTGGGTTGCTGCAAGACCCACGGCATCCCCCGGCTGGTAGTCGGTTGCCATCAGGATGGCGGGGAGACCGGCATCGGCAACCCGCTTTGCGTATGCGGCCGAGGCGAACCCGGTGATGTCGTTGGCGGCATGGATTTCGTGCTTCAAGCAGACGTCCAGCACCCACGGGCTCATGGTGTCGACCGAGATGGTGAACCCGGTGCCTTTGAGTTCTTTGAGTGCGGCATCGATCCGTTCTGCCTCCGTGGTCTGGCTGATGGCCTGTGCATGGGGTGCCGTGCTCCGCGCACCGACATCGATGATATCGGCCCCTGCCTCCACCATCTCCACCGCCTTTTTATGGATCTCGTTTGTCGGGATGAAGGAATCGTTGTAAAAGGATTCCGGGGAACAGTTGATGACCCCCATGACCCGGACGGGGGCGTCTCCCCCGATATCGGTCTTGTTTATTCTGCACTGCCGCATACCTGCTCCTTTGCTGCCATGAAGGTGTTCTCCATCAGGGTGGCGATGGTCATGGGTCCGACCCCGCCCGGAACCGGGGTTATTGCCGATGCAATCCCGCTCACGGCAGCAAAGTCCACATCCCCGACCAGTTTGCCGTCCAGCTGGTTGATGCCCACATCGATGACGACGGCGCCCTGCTTTACCATGGCGGGCGTGATGAAATGAGCTTTTCCGATAGCGGAGACGAGGATATCTGCCCGTTTGAGTTCCTCGGCAAGATCCTTTGTCCTGCTGTGGCAGATGGTGACCGTGGCGTCGGCATTCAGGAGCAGTGCTGCCATGGGCCGGCCAACATCGATACTCCTGCCAACCACGACTGCCCGTGCCCCGGAAAGCGGGATCTGGTATTCCTCAAGGAGCGTCATGATCCCTTTGGGGGTGCAGGACGAAAACCGGGGTTTTCCCGAGAAGAGAAGTCCCATGTTCTCCGGGTGGTACCCGTCCACATCTTTTGCCGGGCTGATCGCATCGATGATCTGCTCGGTATCGATCCCCTTTGGCAGGGGCAGCTGGACGAGGATGCCGTTGATATCGTCATCCGCGTTCAGCCTCCGTACCGCATCAAGGACGGCATCGGTGGTCGCATCTTCCGGAAGCTCGATCCCGACAGATCCGATCCCGACACGCTCGCAGGCCTTGTGCTTCATCCGGACATACATCTGGGATGCCGGATCGCTTCCCACGATCACGGTTGCGAGCCTTGGGTACAGGCCGGACTCCTCGATCTTCTCTTTCGTGAGTTCAAGCCGTTTCTCCGAACATTTTTTTCCGTCAAGGATCGTGGTCATGGGAGTGCTCCGCAGGATTATTCGGGGTAGAGCGTAAACTTCGAAGACAGCTCAACGACTTTTGCGTGAATGTCCTTAATCGTTGCCTCATTTCCGGTATTCTTGATAACGGTTGCAATCCAGGAACCAATAAGGCGCATCTCGGCCTCTTTCATGCCCCGTGAGGTGACGGCGGGTGTGCCGACCCGGAGACCGCTCGTGATGAACGGGCTCTTGGTCTCGTTGGGGATGGTGTTCTTGTTGACCGTGATTGCGGCTTTCCCGAGCGCAGTCTCGGCTTCAAGACCGGTGATGCCCTGCTCGGTCAAGTCAAGGAGCATGAGGTGGTTGTCGGTACCGCCGGATACGAGCCGGAGGCCGTTTGCCATGAGGGTCTCAGCAAGGACCTTGGCATTCTTAATGATCTGCTGGTTATATTCCCTGAACGAGGGCCTGAGGGCTTCCTCGAAACAGACCGCCTTTGCCGTGATCGTGTGCATCAGGGGGCCGCCCTGCATGCCGGGGAAGACTGCCTTGTCGATGGCAACGCCAAGGTCGGCATTGCACATGATGGCGCCGCCGCGGGGTCCGCGGAGGGTCTTGTGGGTGGTGGTTGTCGTATAGTTGACCACGCCGACCGAGGTCGGGTGGAGGCCGGTGGCAACGAGGCCGGCGATGTGGGCGATGTCGGCAAGGCAGACCGCGCCAACGTCATCGGCTATCTCCTGGAATGCTTTGAAGTCGATGGTACGGGGGTAGGCCGATGCACCGCAGACAATGATCTGGGGCTTCTCTTTCTTTGCCATCTCTGCAACAGCGCCGTAGTCGAGCATCTCGGTCTTCGGGTCAACGCCATACTGGGCAACCTGGTAAAATTTACCGGTGAAACTGACCGGGGAACCATGGGAGAGGTGTCCCCCCTGGTTCAGCTTCATGGAGAGGATCTTGTCTCCCAGCTTGATGGCTGCAAAATAAACCGCCATGTTTGCCTGGGTACCGGAGTGTGCCTGCACGTTCGCATACTCTGCCCCGAAGAGCTTTTTCAACCGGTCGCGGGCAAGGTTCTCGGCCATATCGTGGAACTCGCAGCCGCCATAGTACCGCTTGCCGGGGTAGCCCTCGGCATACTTGTTGGTCATGATCGATCCCATGGCTTCGAGTACCGCTCTCGAAACAACGTTCTCGGATGCGATCAGCTCCAGTCCATTCACCTGTCGGAGCCTTTCCTTTTCAATAATATCTGCAATTGCTGGATCCGATTTTGCCAGATACGACATATGGAGAAGGGTTCGTTGTGAAAAGGTAATAGACTTTCGAGCGGAAAAGATCGAAGAATTAGTAACTGGTGAAGAATAGCATTTTTTCGACTTCGCCGTTTTCTCGTGGGGAACATTCCTCGGAATTTTGTCTTGAGGTTATTCTTGACCCTATGTATCCTAATGATTCGATAGGATGGAAAAAGTGGTATAATTGAATTTTTTGTCAATGCTTTTCCTTTGAACACGGACTTAAGGCCGAAGGGCCATAATCAGAAAGGATGAAAAATATCAAGGACGTTACCCTTGTAAAATTGGATTTTCGTGATGGGATAATGGGGTTGCCGCCCTTAAATCCCTGCATATGTGTTATACAGTCGCCCCGAAGGGCGCCCCGCGGAGGTATTAACGGGGTACCCCTATTTCAATCCCCAAATTTGGTTCGCCATAATTCATAGTAATGCAGGGCTGGAACAATTCGCTCTGCGTTTTACTTAGATTGGGTGCGAACTATCGTTCATGCCTGTTTTTATCTCAAATACTTCAATTCCTCAATGGAAAACGTCGTAGTTTTGCACTTTTCACAAGCTGCGATCAAAGTCACGTTATAGTTATTGATCACATTGGAAACAGGATAACTGCAATTTTCATAGACGTTTGTTGTATTGCTCAATACCGAAGGTGGCGAATTCAGGATAAATGTTAGGACGTACGCTCCGAGAATCACAATAATTAACAAGACAAATATAATACTGGCGCAGGTAATCAGTGTGGTATATTTTTCCAGTGCTTTCTCGTCTGATATTTTTCCCATTTTAAGCGACAAATCTTCAATTCGTAGCCATGTTTGAACAATAAGGGTTGCAAAAAAACTAAAACCAATTGTAATTATTGCTGCCGCGAAAATTGCACTCCACGTTGCTGGATCAATTGGCATCATGTTAATTGTTTATGTCATAATCTCGTTAACTTTTGCACAACCGTATCGAGATTCGCTCATGCTCCAATGTACTCCTCTGGTTTGTGGCCCGGCTCGCGCGAACTGGCGCGGAAGAGCAAAACTGGGGTAAATGCGGCACTCTTTTTGCAGGATAAGGAAGCACAAACCTTTTTTCTTTGTCCGGCGACCACTACTATTATTTAAGGAGAACGTCGCACATTAAGTTAAGGACTCCCGCTCGCGCACGTCTTTATAAAACAGGTCGAATCGCAGACGCGGAACAGCAATCCCGATACAAGGAGTGTATGATACTGATGATGGAAACCGGAATCGGTGCTGCAACCGAGGACCGCATTGCAGCCCTTGAAAAGAAGATGAGAGAGATGGAAGCCCTTGTCAAGGGTTTAACCCAGGAACTGCTCGATCTCAAGTCTGTCACGATGAAGATGTCCAAACAGACCGACGAACGCTCCCGGCAGGAACTCCGCAGGCCCTCCGTTGTCCAGCAGAATAGTCAGCCCCCGCAGGCACCCGCACCCGCCATGTCTCCAACCGGCAGCACGGTCATCCGCCCCAAGGCAGCCCGGCAGGCGGAAGCCCCGCAGGCACCCCCGGAACCGGAGATGGACTGGATCATGCAACCGGACGGCACCATGAAACAGGAACCCCGGCGCGGAGACAAGGACTATATCGTTGCATCGGCCGGTTACGGGAAGAAGAAAGGTGCGGCAGGAAAAGGCAAACAGAGCGACCTGATCTATGCCACAGAAGAGTCCAAAAAAGATCCTGCAAAGAAGTAAGGAGCCCGATCTTTGCATATCACCGGACTTGAGATCGACAATTTCAAGTCTTTTTCCAAAAAGACCAAAATTCCCTTTTTAGAGGGTTTCACCGTTATCTCCGGCCCGAACGGCTCGGGGAAAAGCAATATCATCGACTCCATCCTTTTTGTCCTTGCCTTATCGAGCTCCCGCAATCTCCGGGCCGAGAAACTCACCGATCTTATCAACCTCAACTCGGGCCGGAACACTGCCGAGGTTGCCCTTGAATTCTCTGACGGGACCAAGATCCGGAGGCGGATCAAGCGGACCGGCAACGGCTATTACAGCTATAACTACCTCAATGAACGGCTCTGCAAACAGAGCGATATCGTTGACCACCTGGCAAAGCACGGGATCAAACCCCATGGCTACAATGTCGTGATGCAGGGCGATGTCACCCGGATCATGGAGATGAGCGACTTCGAGCGCCGGAAGATCATCGACGAGATCGCCGGGGTTTCAGAGTTTGATACCAAGAAACAGCAGTCCCTTGCCGAACTGGAGATCGTGAGGGAACGCATCGAGCGGGAGGAGCTCCTCTTGATCGAACTGGCCCGGCGGGCAAACGAGCTCAAGAAGGAGCGGGAACATGCCCTCGAATACCAGAAATGGCAAAAGGAACTTGCCTTCTTCCAGAACTGCCGGGCTGCCGCTACCCTCAATGAGCGGGAGAAGGAGCTCGGCCATCTTGTGCGTTCAACCGAAGAGCACAAGATCCAGCTCACCCGTATTGCCTCGGACCGGGGGATCGAGGAGAACGAACTCTCCTATCTCCAGGCTGACTTAAAGGACATCGACGACCTGATCAACAAGAAGAGCGGGTCGGACTACCTCAAGCTCATCGCGGAACTGGAGGAGGCAAAGAGCGGGATCAAGCTTGCCGAGACCGGTATCGTGCGCCTCAAAAAGGAGAAGGAGACGAACCTCGAGGCCATCAACCGGGTCTACATGGATACCAAACGGGCCGAGGCCCGGGTGGCTGAATGCACCGACCAGATCCGGACCCTCACCATCGACCGCACCAACATCGCCATGGAAGTTGCCACGGCAAAGGCGGTCTTGGAGAAACTCGAAATCGAGATTAAGCAGCACAGCGAGGACACCGAAGGTTCCCGCGACCGGCTCTTTGCCCTGTTAAAAGAGATGGAGGAGAAGAAAGGGCAGCGCTCAGGGATCCTCCACCAGCAGGACCTCTTCATCGAGAAGAGCCGGATGCGGACCACCGAGCTTGAACGCTTAACCGGCCTCCTCCGGCAGCTTGACGAGGAGTATGCAGCAAAGCAGGCCCAGCTCACTGACAGCGATAAGAACCTCGACGACCTTGCCCGGGAGAAGAAGGAACTTGACCGGAACCTCTCCGAGCTCGAAGGCTCGCTCTTTGCCCAGCGCAATACGCTTGAGCGGCTCCGCGCCGAGATGAAGGATCTTGAGCAGGATGCGTTCCGGCTCGAAGCTGCCCAGCAGGCCCGGGGCGAATCGGGTGGGAAAGCCCTTGAAGCCGTGCTCGCCCTTGAAGGGGTGCACGGCACGATCATGGACCTTGGCAAGGCGCCAAAAGAGTATTCGATGGCCCTCAATGTCGCGGCGGGCAACAAGCTCCAGTTCGTGGTCTGCGACGACGACCAGATCGCCTCCGACGCGATCCGGTTCTTAAAAGAGGAGCGGCTCGGCCGGGTCACTTTCCTCCCCTTGAACAAGCTCAAACCCCCGGCCCTCCCACCCTTAAAAGAGCCGGGGGTCATCGACTATGCGGTGAACCTGCTCGATTACGACCCGAAGTACGACCGGGCCTTCGCGGTAGCCCTTGGGGGAACCGTTGTCGTAGATACCTTAGAGCGGGCCCGGAAACTGATCGGAAAGTACCGGATGGTGACGCTGGATGGCGAACTCCTTGAAAGGAGCGGGGCCATCACCGGCGGTTCGGCAAGAAAGCAGGCCATCCGCGGGTTCGGCGCCGCAGTCGATGACGAGATCATGCGCCTGCGGTCCCGGCTCGGGGAGCTCCAGGGGCAGGCCGGCACCATCGAGGCCGGTGTGAAACGGCTCACCGAAGAGGTTGATGCCAAACGCACGCAGCGGAACGAGATCGACCAGAAGGTTGCCCGTTTCGGGATGTTCAGTGAAGAATTTACCAAGCGTTTCGACGCAATCACGGTCGAGAAGCAGACCATTGAGGCGGCGGTTGCCCGGCAGGCCGAAGAGACGAAGAACGGCGCTGCCGAACTCGCCGCCCTTGAGACGGAACTGGACGGGATCACCGATCAGATCAATGGCCTGAATACCCGGATCGAGGAGATCAAGAAACGCCTTGACGATACCAATATCCCCCTCCTTACCGAGCAGATGGAGAAGAAACGTAAGGAGATCGAGGAGTCCGAGCGCCGCCTGCGCAACAAGGATGCCGATGTCAACGATGCCCAGCGCGAACGGCAGCACTTCAACTCCCGGCTCGGGGAACTGGGCGAGGACCGGGCCCGGCAGGACGAGCGGAACCGGCAGATCGATGGCGAGATTGCGGCTGCAAACGAGCAGATCGCCGCCCATACGGCGCAGATCGCGGCCCTCGATGAGCGGCAGAAGGAGTTTTCCGGCGAACTGGACGAACTGCGGGGGAAACGGGCAGATGTATCCAAAGCCATCCACGAGTCCGAGCTGAATTTGATGAAGCTCGATGCGGACCGGGAGCGGATCACCGCACAGGTTGCAGCCGTTGAGGAACGTGCCCGCACGCTCGGCCTTGAGATCGAGATGCTCAAACAGCAGGTGGGCGAGATGGAAACGGATCTCTCGCTCAAGGATATCGAGGGGAAGATTGCCGAAGCCGACGGGGCTCTCCGGAAGATCGGGGCCGTGAATATGCTCGCCATCGAGGAGTACGAGAAAGTCGACCGGCAGGTGGGCGAGCGGACGGAGAGGAAGGAGACGCTCTCCACCGAGCGGGAGACCCTGATTGCCCGGATCGAGCAGTTCGAGAAGATGAAATACGAGGCTTTCACAACCGCGTTCAGGGCCATTGACGGGAACTTCCGGGAGATCTTTGCCCGGCTCACGAGCGGGAGCGGGCATCTCGTCTTGGAGAACGAAGAGGATCCTTTCACCGGCGGGATGACCTTTGCTGTCCAGCCCCGGGACAAGAAGGTTCACCTTCTCAACTCGCTGTCGGGAGGGGAGAAGTCGCTCACCACCCTTGCATTCATCTTCTCCATCCAGCGGTACATCCCCGCCCCGTTCTATGCGTTTGACGAGGTGGACATGTCGCTTGACGGGGCGAACGTGGAGCGGATCGCCTCGATGGTGACGGAACTTGCCCCCAAGACGCAGTTCATCATCATCTCGCTGCGAAAACCCATGATCGAGGCAGCCCAGCGGATCATGGGCGTAACGCTCCGCCCCGACAAGAGCACGCTTGTAACGGGGGTGAAGGCCCATGTCACCGGATGATCCTCCTGCCGGTGAAAGCGGGATGAACCCGGGCCTCCCGCATCCCGGCGGGATCCCCGCAGAGCCGGTCCCTGATGAGAATGCCGTCACGGTTCCTGCGGAATCCGGTGAGGGGACAGCTCCTGCGGCAGGGGCCGGGGGGGAACCGATCAGGACCGAAGGTGTGGTCGAGGACCCGGTGGAGATCCTGGTCGGGCTTGCCGAGAAAGGCGAGATCGACCCGTGGAATATCGACATCATCGAGGTGACCGACCGCTTCCTGGGTGAGCTGGAACGCCGGCGGGAACTCAACCTCCAGCTCTCGGGCAGGACCCTCTTTTATGCTGCAACCCTTATCCGGATGAAGTCCGAGCAGCTTGTCATCATCGAGCCCCCGGAGATCGAGGACGATGGCGAAGGAGACGATCTCTTTGGCGATGACTTCGGTGCCGGACTCCCCGAGGATATCGATTACAGCGGGAGGCTTGGGCCCATCGAACGGCTGGAGCACGAGATCCAGCGCCGGCTTGACCGGAAGAACATGAGGAAGAGTCCCATCACGCTCTTTGAGCTCATCATTGAACTCAAGAACATCGAGAAGGAAGAGCGCCGGCGCCGCAGGATGAACGCCGACCATGGCGATGATTCGTTCCTGATCGATGCCGATGACGTGGTGAGCATTGCCCATGAAGAGGGGTTCCAGGAGTCGTCCATGACCCGGCTCGCGGAGTATCTCGAAGGGCTGGAACTGGACGAGGAGATGACCCTTGCGGAGCTCTGCGAGCGGATGGAGTGGGGGATTCCGGAAGTGTTCATCCCGCTCCTCTTCCTTGCGCTTGACGGGCGGTGTACCCTGCGGCAGGAAGAGTTCTACGGCGACATCTGGGTGCAGATCTGCCGGGGGGAGGAGAACGACTCCCCCGCTCACGCGGATGTTTGATCTTTTTTATTCCTGCCCGCAAAGAACGAGCAGCCGGCCGAGAGGGCGGCAAGAGCGCAGCATACGAGGAGTCCCGCCTGGAACACTCCCGGGTCCACCCTGCCGGCCGCAGCCAGCATGTCGGGTGGGATCCCCGGACGGATAACTGCCTCCACAAGGACGACACCGATTGGCTGCCCGATATAGAAGAAGAACCGTATGATCCCCGAGGCTGTCCCCTGTTTCTCATCGGGAGCAAGGTGCAGGATCTGCCGGTTGTTGGGGGAGAGGTACGTGCCGTAGGCAATCCCCATCAGGATGAGAAATGCGATGGGGATCACAAGTGCAGAAGAGCCGGCCGTGGCTGCTGCGAATGCCAGGGCGAGCACCGCAAGAGCCATTCCCCCGGTGGTCAGAACCCGGTTTCCGATCCGGTCGGAGAGCCTGCCAGTCACCGGGCTCACCAGGATGTAGACGCCGCTGAAGAGGAGCAGGATCCCGCCGGTAGCGGCCTGGGAGAGCCCGCTCACGAGAATGAGATAGAACGGCATGAGGAAGAGGAACCCGCCCACCATCATCGAAGTACAGACATTGGCAAGGTTTGCAAGGCAGAACCGCGGGTCATGGAACAGGTCAAGGTCAAGGAGCGGGTCGCTGCACCGGCTCTCATGGATGAGGAACACGCACAGCAGGATGGCAGCAAGGAGAAAGCCGCCCAGGATGACGGGCGAAAACCATCCGGTCTCCGACCCCCGGCTGAGGACAATAAGGAACGTGGTGAGTGTTGCGATGCTGAGCAGGACACCGGAAAGGTCCGGAACCTTCGGGCGGGGTTCGGTGCTATACTCTGGATCGGGCGGGAACCGGCAGGTGACGATCCACAATGCCAGAAGACCTACCGGGATGTTGACAAGGAAGATCCACCGCCACCCAAGGGTCTCGGAGATGATCCCGCCCAGCGGTGATCCAAGCGTTGCACCCAGTGCCGAGGCTGCACTGATGATCCCGATACCCGTACCCCGGGATGCTGAGGAAAAGTAGTAGCCGATGGCCCCAAGCGAGGTTGCCGAGAGCATGCCGCCGCCAATACCCTGGATGAGCCGGCCAAGGACCAGCACCGGAAGGGAGGGGGCAAGCCCGCAGACAAGGGAGCTTGCCACAAAGAGGAGAAAACCGGCAATCATCACCCGCCGCATCCCCCACCGGTCTGCCATCCTGCCAAACATGAGGACGGTGCCGGCCAGCATGATGGTGTAGGCAAGGAGCACCGCGATGCCGAGAGCCGTATCGACCGAGAGGTCGTGCATCATGGTGGGGAGCGAGACGGTAACGATGGTCCCGTCAAGGATGTTCATGAACGCGGCACACCCGGCGCCGATGAGGATCATCCTGCCGGTTCTCCCCGATGCTGCCGTTTCGGAAAGTATCGGGGCCATGATTTATTTCCGGACTGCGGCTATCGCTTCTGTCACGTATTCCACCAGTTCCTCGCCAAAGCCCGGATAAATACGCAGGTGGCCCATATCGAACGGGACAGAGAGCCGCTGCAACCGGGCACTGTCCCCGTCCGGGGACTGGCAGGGGCGGATGCCGGTGAAGACGAACCCCGCATCTTCCGCCAGATTCATGAGCAGGGCCGTGGCAGGCTGGGCAAGCGGCAGGTCGATGTCCACGACTTCGGCACCGGCCAGATCCTCCATGTCCTGCGCCACCCGCAGGATCTCCGGCCATTGGTGCTCATCTGCGGTTATCACGGTTATAATCCCTTTCTGCAGGGACCGGTCGAAATGGACCCGGAAATCGCCAGCAGATGTTGCGGGTCCCGGTTCGCCCATCGTGCAGGGTTGCTTGAAGTTGTCGTAGATCCTCGCAACCATCGCACGATGCCGTGTGGGGACATGGGCCGTGACAGGCGGGGGCGGAGTCAGGTATTTGAAGCAGTGGATATAGGACTCGCGCTGGGGCCTGGCATCCCCGCTGACCAGTGCCCTGAACTCGCGGGGGGGACAGGCAGCAAGGTCAAGATCGCAGGGGACAAATCCAAACCGGTATGTCTCCTTCTGGCTGATGGGATGGCTGGTGACCGGGTTTCCCGAGAGGCCGCACAGCCCCATTGCTCCAGCCCTGTCAGCAAGAGCATGCAGGAGCGATTCCATGATATGGCGGCCGCGGTGGGCCGGAGAGACTACGAGAAGGGCCAGTTCGGCCATGGGAACCGGGTCCGGCCGGAGGAGGCCGGCATGTCCTGCCACCTCGCCGTCTTCCCCGACTGCAACGTAACTGATGACATGGCCGCTCCCGATGAGATGGAGCAGGCCTTCCGGCCGGTAAAAGTCCTCGTTCTTGTAGCTGTACCCATAGGCAAGCCAGAAGAGGCGGGAGACCTGCGCTGCCTCCTCGGGGCGCATGGGCCGGATCTCATAGTTCTGTTCGGGAGCAGGAGGTATCGCAAAAACCTCCTGTACCGGTTCGTTTGTGGTGGGTTCCGCGAGCCTTTTTATGAGGCGGAGCACCTTTCCCCGCCTTCCAAGGTTCTCGAAACGGACCTCATCGGCAGCGTTCCTTATAAGCCGGAACCCGAGGCCGCGCTCCGTCACCTCCCCGTCTTCTGTATCGGTACCGGGATACTGGTCGGGGCCTGTCTCGAAGGGAATGCCCTCGTCCCGGAACGAGATCTCAAGTTCGCTCACACCCAGCACGCCGCCGATATAAATGTCGCCTGCCCTGCACCCGGGATAGGCATGCTCAAGAATGTTGTCGAACGCTTCCTCACTTGCAACCTCAAGGAGCAGGACCTCGTCGGACGGGAGGCCGGCAGCCCCGGCCAGTTCCCGGACAAACCCCTGGACGATCGCAAGGAAACGCCGGTCGGGAGGAACCGTGAGGTTCAGGGTAAGGGGCTGGCCCGTCCCGGGCCTTTTTGCGGGGCTTGTGGAGGTCTCGGACATGGTGGTTACTCGAATGATCATCCGGAACTGATCGTTTTAGGGGATGTCTCCTTTACGAATTCTGGGAGACGTTCATGGAGATAGTACAGGATGCTCAAAAAGCCTTGTGAAATACGTTTGGGCGTTCTCAATGATCGGGTTTGCAGATTATTGCAATAGTAAGAGACAGATAAGGCTATGAGGCCTTTGGGACGCTCCAGGCGAAGGCAGGGGAGCTGTCTGGATTGGTTGAGCGCTCTTCATCAGTAGTGCAGTTGTTTCAAGGCAGCACACCGTAACCGGCCGCTTTTTCACAACCTGGTATAAATCTTCGGAGATGCAGGGGTTCGGAATGGGCAACCGGGCCGGCAGCAAATCTGTCTGACAGGTTAATGGAATCGTGGCAGCAGGTCGATCTATACCAGTTCCTTCACTCCCGCCACCCATGCCTCCACCCGCTCCCGGATCCGCGGGTCGGTGTAGGATGAGAGGGTGAACCGGTCCCGTGCAAGGTTGAGGTAGTACAGTTCCCCGGACGGGTCGTGGCACTGGAGCATGACGGAAAAGAGGTCTTTTTCCGGCAGGTGCCGGGGCTTGCCGCGGTGGGAGGCGATGTTTGCCATGTTCGAGATGACCGCGGCAATGCCGGTCTCGTAGCCTTCCACGGAATCATACATCTCAATGGTCGTGCCGATGCGTTTGCCCCCGGCATTGCGGTACTCGAACTTTGCCGTGTACATCTCCCGGACCTTCCGGACCGGTGGAAAGCCCTTTCTTGCGTGACCATAGCGGATACACCCCAGCGGGTTGTCGTATACCAGTGTGCGGATGATGGCACTGAACGCGGCGATATCGGCTATCGGCTTTTTGAGCCGGTAGGCAGTGGTTGTTGTGCCCGGGCGCGGTCTGAAATCCGGCATATACAAGGGAGGTTGGCAGGGTTCGCCATATGCTTGGTGGTCGCGGGGGGGGGTCGGGCAGGGGCACTGCACGTGCCTGCTTTGGAGAGACAACAGGGGATTGTGGGGGGCAAACCCTCGCGCTACGGGGGGATTGGGTGGTATTTCCGGCTCATGAGCGGGAAATTTTTGATGCACGGATCCCGGTTTTACCAACAAAAAAAGTCACTGCCCCTGCCCGACCCCCCTTTGCGGAGAGCCAAAAAACACCTTTGTTTCCTGTGGAGATTATGACGCGATTTTCATAAATTTTCCTCCATGCGAACCCGAGGGGGGTCGGGCAGGGGATGAAGGCGAATTTTTCTTGCGCGATCCTGCGCTGATACACCTGAACCCGGAAAACCGGATCAATGCAGCATGGAAGTGTGCCGCACCCCCTCCAGGTTTCCCGCTCCGGCCCGGAAAAATATGCGCGATCGGTTTCGTGAATTTGCACATACTAAGGAGGTGGTGCATCTCACATTGAGCAATTCCAGGAGCTGCCCGAAGATGCGTCAGGTTGCGGCACCTTCACAAAATTTCCTGCTCCGGACCCGGAATTCATGCGCGATTGTGCGGTCCTGCAGAAAACCGGACCGGGGACAACCAGCCGGAATCCCGATTGCAGGGATTCCGCAGGTCCATGCGCGACCTGGGGCAGGATCCGGGCTGCAAACCCCCCTGGCGGGCGTTTACAGTCGGTGGGAGGATTTTTTCCACCATGCGCCGGGATTGCGCCCGGGCAGGATGTATGCACGGGAAAACCCGGTTTTTGCGGATCGCGCAGGTTGGGAATCTGGTGTACAAATCGGAAAAAATACCCGGTAATTGATGTTTGGGTGCCGAAATAAGATTATCGGGATCCCGTATATTTTCCCGGCAATACAACCGCAGAAAAAAGGTGATTTTTCGCCGGAGATCATCTTTAAATGCCGGCCTGTGCAATATGTAGATCCACAAAATCTGATGACAAACCGACGAAACCGCTCCTCCGTGGAGCAGGTGTCGGTTTCGAGGGAAAAACAATGCAGGAAACAAGGTATAAATACCCCCACATCCTACATTGTAAGCCCGTGAACGCGTGAAATTTCACGTCGGAGTTCGCTGATCAGGTTCGCCTGATACAGGGCAGGACAGCCGGTTTTCCGGTCCTGCTCTGGTGACAAACGATGCAGGCAAGAAGGTATAAATACCTCCGCGCCCTACATTGTAAGCCCGTGAACGCGTGAAAATCACGACGAAGATTCACACCATCAGGCATCCCTTATGAAGGGCCAAACAAGCCAGGTTCCCTGGCCTTGGTCCCGATGGAAAAGACTGCATGCAACAAGGTATAAATATCCTTGAAACATACAGTAATAGCCCGTGTTCAGTCAAACAACACGACGAACACACACAATCTTTCTTTGATGGAGATCCAACGATACCCGGCTTGACCGGAGTTGGTTCTGACGTTGGCATTGGCAATGCGGAAATTTGTTTAATAACCGCTCAATTCCTTAAGAACAGTTCAGTAAGTGTGCGTATATTTGAAGAATTCTGGTTGATCCTGCCAGAGGCCACTGCTATCGGAGTTCGATTAAGCCATGCGAGTCGAGAGGTGCAAGACCTCGGCATACTGCTCAGTAACACGT
>PGYK01000015.1 GCA_002839605.1 Methanomicrobiales archaeon HGW-Methanomicrobiales-3
CCCACCCCCCCTGCCTCATAGGGGGGGAGAGGGGGGGTCCACCCCCCCCTTCACGCGGGACGCGGGCCACCCGTTTTCCCATTTTTGAGTAGCACCGGAAACCTCTGGCACCGGCGGGATCGTAAGGGAAGTGGCCGGGGGATCCGCGGTGAATTCCCGCATCGTTCCCATAATCGGGTAGGGGGGGTGGGGGTACCCTCCCCCCTCCCATTATTTTCCGGAAGGGCCCCCCTCCCCCCACGGTCCAGATGTCCGGAGGGGGGAGGGGGGGTGCCGGAAGCGGTCCGACAGAGCAGGTTGCCGTCGGCCGGGTTGGTGCTTGCGGGTGCGGGGCGGCGCGTAAGGGGGGGCAGGGGGAGGGAGGGGGCCCCATGTGTCCGGCCGGACGGGCGGGATATGTGGTGGGCTGGGAGCAGGAAGGAAATTGTGAGGAACGGCCGGTTTCGCGGGGCGGGGATTGCATTTCCGGGAGTGGGGGGCGTTGCAAAAGTGTGGGGGAGAGGGGGGAGCCGGAACGATTCATAATATCGAGAGGTGGTGAAATCTCAATCAAATGAGCTCAACTGTATGGACAATAGATCTTTTCTGAATAATATTCACAATAGAATTCATCGATTGTTGGGCATGACACATTTTTCCCCATTGCGCTCGCCGCTGCTTGATCGCTACAACAATTCTCATAGGCTGCAGCACATTGTTTGCTTCTGTATTTCGGTTTGTAATACCAACAAAGAGGTTTCTTTTTGTAGCGTTGAATTTGGACGTCTGATTTCATATGAAAAAAATTGGATATTTTTTTTATGAAATTCATTATTTGATAATTAGGAATAGATCCAATAAATGTACCGAACAATTAGTTTTCGAAATGATCTGCAACCTTTAATGATATAGTGAAAGGGCTTGTCAATCTCACTTCGAAACCATTTTCGCTCTCACTGTGGTAATGGAAGGTATGCCAAATTTGATCAAGAGAATAAAACGCCATTTGTACAATTTTTTCATTGGAGAAAAGATCATCAAGTTTGGTCATCCCATCGACATACTCGATGGCAACCGCGTCTGGCTGATCTCTGACATGCATTTCAATCACCGGAATATCCTGAAATGGAGCCGTCCGGAATTCCGGAATGTCCAGGAGATGAACAGACGGCTCATTAGTAACTGGAATCATCATGTTGGAAAGAATGATCGGGTATTCTGTCTCGGTGATTTTGGCGACCAACGGTTCATGAGAAAACTGAACGGGAAGATTACCCTCGCGAAAGGCAACCACGATCACAGACAATGGAATCGTCAGTTCGTCGTGAAATACAAAGACATGAAATTCCTCTTTATCCATGATCCGGATTACCAGATGACCAACTGGTTTGATGGCGACTGGATCATTCACGGGCATACCCATAACAATACGCCGTTCATCGACATCGGGAGAAAGCGGGTGAATGTTAGTGTGGAAGTGATCAATTTCACACCGATAACGATGGAACACTTGTATCAACTTCTCAAGGAAAGCCCGAATTACCGGGAGAACCGGCCGTTATTGTGATTGAATAGAGTGTGATGAACGGCCGCCGCCCCGAAGGGCGCCCCGCGGCGGCTTCGATTACCGGAAAAACACGCAGCGATTTGTAAACAAAAATCGATCCCCATCGTTTAGGATTTTTTTTCAATCGCGATCATGATCACGATTTGTACAGAAAAATCGCTAATTGATTTTGCCGGAAAAGTCACTGCGCGAGAGTTTTCTGGCCGGGGCATGGGGAGGTTCGCGCTCAACCCCCCCACCCATTTTTTTCAAATCCGGACCAACCCCCCTCACTACCCCATGGGGGGGTTGGCCTGAAAATCATAATCGGTATTATTTTGAAAATTTTTCCTTCAGGAGTGATATGGTTTAAAACCGGTGATTCGTTTAGCTGTTTCAAAATCATCAGGAGTCTGAAGAATCGAAAAGTAACCAAAAATCGAACCCAATCGTGTCTGATGGATCATCAACATTCTGCTCTCTTCCATTATCCATCGGATTTCAGATATCGGGATAAGATTCCTTTCGGAAGGAATTTTGGTATCAGAGGAAATGAAGATTCCTTCAATAATGGGAACACGTGTACCAAACCACCTTTGGTGCCCGATCCCCCCAAGCTTCGAATACTGCTTAGATTTGGTTGGTTGAAAGTACCATTCAGTCATTTTTTCATTTCCCTATAGTGAAGATTTGAATAATCTGATGAAAAGACTATCGCCTATCCTGATTATCGATGATGAGGAAGTTATTACAGAAATTTCGGTCGTTTGTTTTTGGGTAAACGATTTGCGACCCCCGGTGGGTCCCCCCAGCGGCGCAAACCTCATCGAATCAACCGTGACAAATTTTTCTCGTAAGGGGAGTCAAAAGTGCTGCCCCCCAAAAAAGAGGGTTTCCAGACAAAAATTCATCTGCCACATCCTTCTCCGTTTACCTCACTCCCCGGCTCTTCAACCCCATGCAAAGACAATAATCCTGATAAGTCATGGAATCCAACGACTACACACCAGAACGGGGTATTCTTTTATGGGATATTTCCGTGGTTGCTGCCCGGGACTGCAGCGGAAGGCGATTACCATGCAACTCAAAGAATTCCTCAAACAAGCGGGAACTGAAAAGAACGTAATGGAACTCATCCTCTTCTTGAGCACGCAGGTCCATCTTGTAAGGAAAGGGTTCTTGACCACGGTAAAGAAGATCCCGGTCGAGGAACAGACCGTCAACACCTTTGGCGAGGAGCAGATGGCCCTTGACATCTATGCCGACGCAGTCTTCATCTCCGGCCTGAAAAATTCCCGTCTTGTCCGCTACATCGCCACCGAAGAACAGCGCACGATAATCGAGGTTGAGAATTCCAAAACCGATTTTGGCGTGGTCATCGACCCGCTGGACGGATCCTCCCTCATCGACGTGAACCTCTGCGTGGGGTCCATCATCGGCATCTACCCGGGCACCGTGCTTGAGAAGGGGTCGTCAATGATAGCCGCCCTCTACTTCCTGTACGGTCCGCTCACCACCCTGACCCTGACGACCGGCAAAGGAGTCCACGAGTTTGCCATGAACGAGGATGGTGAATTCATGCTCAAGCACCGGGACATGAAGATCCCGGAGGGCAAGATTTACGCTCCCGGTGCGCTGCGGAGGGACTACCTGCCGGCCCACGCGAAATGGATCGAGCATCTCGAGGCGGACGGGTACAAGCTCCGGTTCAGCGGCTGTTTTGTGGCCGACGTCCACCAGATCCTCCACAAGGGTGGCGTCTTCTCCTATCCCGCGTTCAAGGGAAAAGAGAAAGGAAAACTCCGCCTGCTCTATGAGGCAAACCCGATGGGAAAGATCATCCACGAGGCCGGCGGGGCCATCAGCAACGGCACCATGGATATCCTGGAGATAACCCCTGCTGCCATTGAAGACCGGACACCAATCTATGTGGGTTCGAAACGAGAGATCGGCCTGATTGAAAAGTTTATGACTGAGTGATGAGTAGAAAAGGGATGTGAAGGAGTTATGAGTGCACAAGGTTTTGGCCCCGTTGCCGGGTCTGCAATATTTCAGGGAATCTCCGGCCAGAAGAAGATCATCATGGCCGCGAACATAAGGGTTGCCCACGTGGCAAAAGGGATCTTCCGGGCTGCAAAGGATACCGACTCGGCCGTATTTATGGAACTGGCACGGTCCGAGAGCGATCTCAAAGGTGGCTATACCGGGATGACCCCGGAGGTTTTTTCTGAGAAGATGACCGCCGCAGCCAGGGAAACCGGCTGCGACACCTGGGCTCTCCATGCCGATCACATCTCGGTCAAGAAAGGCGATGCGGCCGAAGTTGAGGGAACAAAAGAGCTCATCAATGCCCAGGTAAAAGCCGGCTACACCTCATTTGCGATCGATGCCTCGCACCTCTTCAATTTTGAGGGGAAGAATGTTCGCGAGGAACTCGCTGAGAATATCCGGGTCACTACCGAGCTTGCCCATTTCATCCGGAAACAGATGAACGGCAGAGAATTCGGCCTCGAAGTCGAAGTTGGCGAGATCGGGCGCAAAGATACCGGTGGCCTCATCCTCACAAAACCCGAGGAAGCCGTGGAGTTCATCAAAGCCTTGAACGAGAACGATGTCTTCCCCCAGGTCATCGCCATTGCCAATGGAAGCAGCCATGGCCACGCCTATGACGCAAACGGCAATGTTGTCGAGCAGCTCTCCATCGATATCCCCCAGACAAAAGCCATTGCCCAGGCACTCCGCGACAACCAGCTTGCCGTCGGTATCGCCCAGCACGGCATCACCGGCACCCCCCGGGACCTCATCAACCTCCACTTCCCCAAAGGCGACATCATCAAGGGCAATGTCGGGACCTTCTGGCAGGACGTGGTCTACTCCACCTTCAAGGTCTTTGAACCGGAACTCTACAAGAATATCCAGGAATGGACGCTTGAGAAATACCGGCCATTAAACCCCGGAAAGAAAGATCGCCAGATCTTTGACGGCAACTGCAAGATGGCGATCAAGGAGTTTTATAAGGAAATTTATGCGGTCGATGAGGCAACAGAGAAGGCGATCGAGTCCATGGCCTATGCAGAGAGTCTTGTCTTCTTCAGGGCTTTCAGCTCGCAGGGGTCTGCTTCATTAGTGAGAAGAGCAATTCGATAAATTACAGCAATCCTTTTTTGCTGGCATCTGGGGGAAACATATGCCAAAGACAACCATCTCGGTCATCAAGGCGGATGTGGGAAGTTATCCGGGCCATTCCCGCACTCACCCGAAGCTTATAGAAAACGCGGCAAAGATGCTCAAAAGCGAGCGGGGAAAACTCCTCACCGATTCATTTGTCACGCACTGCGGCGATGATCTCGAACTTGTGATGACGCACACGCATGGCGTGGATAACGAGAAGATCCACCAGCTTGCATGGGACGTTTTTTCAGAGTGCACGAAGATCGCAAAAGAGCTGAAACTCTATGGCGCCGGGCAGGACCTGCTCGCCGATGCGTTCTCGGGGAACGTGCGGGGACTCGGGCCCGGGGTTGCCGAGATGGAGTTCGAGGAGCGGGGATCGGACCCGGTCCTCATCTTCATGGCCGACAAGACCGGACCGGGTGCCTGGAACTTCTTCCTGTACAAGATCTTTGCCGACCCGTTCAACACGGCGGGCCTTGTGATCGATCCATCGATGCGCAAGGGATTTGTCTTTGAGGTCCATGACCTCATCGAAAAGAAGATGATCCTCTTCACCTGCCCCGAGGAGATCTACAGCCTGCTTGCCTGTATTGGTGCTCCGTCACGATACGTGGTCAAACACGTCTTCTCCCGTGACGGTATCATCGCTGCCTCGACCAGCACCCAGCGGCTGAACCTGATCGCCGGGAAATACGTGGGAAAGGACGACCCGGTGATGATCGTCCGGTCCCAGAGCGGATTTCCGGCGGTTGGCGAGATACTCGAACCGTTCTGCACGCCCGTGCTCGTCGCCGGCTGGATGCGGGGATCGCACCATGGCCCCTTCATGCCGGTCGGGGTCTGCGATGCGAACTGCACCCGGTTCGATGGTCCCCCCCGGGTCATCTGCCTCGGGTTCCAGGTCAGCAATGGGGAACTGATCGGCCCTGCCGACATGTTCGATGACAAGGCGTTCGACCGGGTCCGCTCCCGGTGCAACGAGCTTGCCGATGTCATGCGGGCACAGGGCCCCTTCGAGCCCCACCGGCTCTCCCTTGACGAGATGGAGTACACCACCCTTCCCGCGGTGGAAAAAGAGCTTACGGCACGCTGGAAGCCGATCCCGGAATAATTTTTTCTTCCGGAGAACTCAGTTGAGAAAACTCTGATGCTCTTTTGGCCTTCACCCCGCCACCGGGGCGCCCCCAATTGCGATGACGATGTAGTACTGGTATGATCGATCTCGTCCAGTGTCTGATAACGCCCTGTCCCTCGGGTGGGTCGGAGCTCATGAGGGGGCATTCTGTTCCGAATAAGTCGCTCTGGTGAAATCCTGCGATGGATTGTATTGGGTTACGATGGAGCCACGGGCGCTCGGGGTCTCATCGACACTCGCCCCGTGGAGCAGGAGGTAAATGGGCTCCTGAAAAGGAAGATTGAGACCAGGGGGTTTGGGGGCTTGCCCCCGCAGGCGGCCTCCCCTTCCGGGAAAGAGAGGGGGTCACCATCGTAATTCCACAAAAGGATGCGATGGGAATGATTTCGCATGAAAACGGATTTCCAGAAAAACAGATAATGGGGGCTGATGCCCCCATGCCCCCTTTGGGATTGCTGCCGCCGCCCCCGCGGGGGCGCTCCCGCGGCGGCCTCAATTCGGGTTAAGATCTTGACCTAATAATTCACCCTGTTGTGCCTCGGAAAGCCTTTGAGGCGGGGTAATCTTCCCCCAAAAAAATGAGTTCCAATTTCTCATCATTTGGGAGTGAACGCCCGTTCATGAACATATCGACAGGGAAATTTTCTGGTCAGATCCGTTCAATACAAATCCGGGCCGGTCCCCGGTCTCGTCGTTAATCCGGTTCCGGTAACCGTCATGAGCAAACTTTAATTATCTTACATCCCAAATTAGGGCAGATGGTTAACGGAATTGTTTTGCCGATAAAAAAGGTGTTTGCGCTCGTTGATTCAAAAATATCCGTCGAGATAAAAGACGAGGGCAGGAAACTGCAGGGGCGCCTCGTTGCCGTGGATGAATATCTCAATATCCACATGGAAGAGACCATTGAATTCGTTGACAACCAGCGTGGCCGGAGTCTCGGGATGGTTGTCATCCGGGGCAACAATATCTTAACAATCGCGCCGGTCATCTGACCGTAATGATGGTGCACGACAATGTTGGATCCAATTGAAGACGGACTGAAACTTATCCAGTCAAGGCCGGAGGGGGTTCTCCAGAGCGAGCTCTGGAAGGAACTGGGCGTTGACAGCCGGAAGTGCTCGCGTATCGTGAAAAAACTCGAAGAGGGCGGGCTCATCGACCGGATTGAATTTAAAAAAGACGGGATCAAGACCTATCTCCTGAAAGCCCGTCAGATGCCGGTCAACCCGGGTGATCTCCTGGCCGGGGACGAACTTATTCCCTGTATCGGGTGCGAGCTCGAATGCATTGTCGAGGAATGCCACCCGCTCATGGACTGGATGTACCAGCTCGCGATCGTCGGGAATACCAATGACTAATTTTTTTGCTCTGTAGAAACAGGCATGAACCGATTGGGTTCACACCCGAAGCATCAAAAACAGTAACTCATCTTTTCGGGGGAAGATTACCCTGCCTCAAAGTCTCTTGTGAGGCACGGCGGGGGGATTACCGGGTATGATGTGAAACCGAATTGACGCCGCCACACAGGAAGCCCCGCGGGGGTGGCGCCAAGAATCGCAACCGGGGGTATGGGGGCATCAGCCCCCATAATCTATTCATCTGGAAATCCGTTTTTCATTCAGAAAACCTGCGATGGATTGTATTGAATTGGGATGGAGCCACGGGCGCCCGGGGTCTCATCGACCCTCACCCCGTGGAGCAGGCCGTTAATGGGCACCTGAAGCTGAATAAGTGAATTCGGGGTTTTAGGGGCTTGCTCCCGCTGGCTGCCTCCCCTTCCGGGAAAGAGAGGGGGGCACCATCGTAATTCCACAATAGGACGCTATGGAAATGATTTCTCCAGACCATTTTTATACCTTTTTCATATCCGGTTTTACGATGCTGTAACCTCGTAGGGCCCGTGGCGTGGCCGGTATATTATAAACCGTGACCGGATCAGACGGAAGGAAAACTCTCCCCGCAACAACTATTTATCGCCTTACTCTCCACCTCTATTACGTGAAATCCCCGCAAATTACGGGAGTCTGATACATGATCTCGGTCCTGTTCATCGATGACAACACCGACCTCCTTCTCCAGATCCGCACCTTCTTAGAGAAGACCGGTGATCTCCAGATCGACGCTGTCCATTCCATCCGCCAGGCTACCGAGAAATTAAAAACCCGCTCTTTTGATGTCATCATCACGTACGGGGAGATTCTGGAAGTGAACGGTGTCGAGTTCGTTTCCGAAATGAACGGGATCGATTTTTTGAAATACCTCCGTTCGCAGGGAATCCCCACGCCGGTCATCCTCTACAGCCGGAAAGGGAAGAACAAGCTGGCCTTAACAGAACTGAGCAATGGCACCGAGTTGTCCCTTTTTAAGGATGGCGATATCCGTCCTGCACTCTTTGAGATGGTCACGCTCATCAAGGGCACCATGCTCCGGAAGAAAGCGGAGCGGGAGCAGAAAGCCCAGAACGAGCAGTTGTCTGCGATCCTGTCGTCCACACCCCTTGGCATCTTCCAGATGCGAAACGGCATCATCGAATGGGTCAACACCCCCTTTGCTGCAATGCTCGGGTACGGGGAGACCGGGCTGGTTGGGAAAAATATCCAGACCCTGTTCAAGAACCCGGAGGATTACGAACAGGCAGCACGGGATCTTTTGATCCACCGCGACGCAACCGGCAGGCCGTTTGCCGACTGCCGGCTTGTCCGCTATGATTCCGTTCTCCTTCCGGCCCGGCTCCAGGTTCAGCCGCTCGATCCCCGCGATATCACAAAAGGCGGCACGTTCGTTGTCACGGACATCACCGAGAAGCAGAAGATCGCCGATGCCCTCAAGGCAAGCGAGGCGCGGTACCGCGAAGTGCTCCAGAACTCCCAGAGTATCATCATCCGGATGGATACAAGGGGAACAATCACGTTCTTCAACACGTTTGCCCTCACGTTCTTCGATTACGCGGCAGAGGAGGTGCTCGGGAAAAATATTGTCGGCACCATTGTTCCCCAGAAAGCCCGGGTGCAGCATGACCTCTCGATGATGGCAAATGACATCGGTTTTGCTGCCGAAGGCTATGCGGTCAATATCAGCGAGAACGTGCGCCGGAACGGCGACCGGGTCTGGATCGCGTGGATCAACAAGGCCATCCGCGACGAGCAGGGAAGGGTAACCGGCATCCTCTGCATCGGTCACGACATCACCGACCGGAAACGGGAAGGGGAGGTCCGGATCAGCACGGACACGTGGAAGGATCTTGTCGTCACCGATACCGATGTGCGGGATGAGGTGTTCGATGCGGTCTTCCACATCTGCACCGAGATCTCCATCGAGGGCCGTGAGGGAAAACAGGTAGGCACGACGTTCCTTATCGGCGACACCAAACAGGTGATGGAGAAGTCCCGGCAGATCATCCTCAACCCCTTTGAAGGGCACCGCCCCGAGCTCCGGGTCGTGACAAACCCAGAGCTCAACGAGAACATCAAGGCGCTCGCCCAGCTGGACGGGGCGTTTGTGATCACGGGGGATGGTTTTGTCGAGGCGGTTGGCCGTTACATCACGGTAGACTCAAGCAATGTCTCCCTCCCGCCCGGCATGGGGACCCGGCATAACTCCGTTGCCGCGTTAACCTCCGTGACCAATGCTGTCGGCATTGTGGTCTCCCAGAGCGGGGGCGGCATAACTGTGTTCCGGAACGGCCGGATCCTCAAAAAAATTACCCTCTGAACTGCCTAGTCCTGATCGTGTCTGCCATTCGGTACGCAGGAACTTCCCCGGTACTCCTGCCAGCAGAGATGCCGGCAGACATTGCCCACTGACCTGAATGCATCCTCGAGCTCCGGGAAGTTGGGGATGTCGGCATCCCGCAGGATCCGCAGGGGCGTCTTCATGGAGTCCCCGCCGATCATGCACCCGACCATCATCTTGTGCGTGCTTTTACTGAACCGCACAACCTCGTTTGAGACCCGGATGGGGTCGGATATTGCGGATGGCACGGCAATGACGAACGCGATGTCCCAGAGATCCTGGTTCTTGATCATGATATCGAACGTCCGGGCAAACCGGTCTGCCGAAGCATCGCCGACCATGTCGATGGGGTTCCGCCGGTTCCAGTCAACAGGGAGGACGGCGTCCAGTTCTTTTAAGATCGGTTCCGGAAACTCCACCATCTCGATGCCGTACCGCTCCGCATAATCCGAGGCAAGGACCCCGAATCCGCCGGCATTGGTGATCACAATCGCCCGGATTCCCTTTGGATACCCTTCAGACGAGAGGAGCTGGGCGGTCTGGAACGCTTCCCGGATCGACCGGGCCGGGATGACCCCGGCCTGCCAGAAGGCGGCCATGTACACCTCGTGGCTGCCGGCAAGGGATCCCGTGTGGGAGGCAGCAGCCATCCGGCCGATCCGGGATGCACCGGATTTGACGGCAACGATCGGTTTCTTGTCCGTCACCTTCCGGACGATCTCCATGAACCTCTGCCCATCCCGGATCTCTTCCACGTACAGGATGATTGCCCGGGTAGTGGGGTCGTCCCCGGCAAAGAGGCAGAAGTCTTCAAACGAGAGATCGGCCTGGTTTCCGACACTGATGATGGCCGAGAACCCGATCTCTTCGGGCAGGCTCCAGTCAACTATGGTCGTGATGATGGCCCCGCTCTGGGAGATGAACGCGATCCTGCCGGGCTTTGGGGAGACCGGATCAAAGGTTGTGTTGATGGTCTGGTTCGGGAGCATGAGCCCGAGGCAGTTTGGCCCGATGATCCGGGTGCCGTACTGCTCAGACAGAACGAGGAGTTCTGCTTCGAGAAGCGCACCCTCTTTTCCGCTTTCGCGGAACCCGCTTGAGATGATCACGACCAGCGGAACCCCCCGCTCCCCGCATTCGCGCATAACACCCGGGACCCGTTTTGCCGGGAGCACGATCACCGCGATATCCACGGGATCCGGGATGGCGGCAAGGGTTGGATACACATCCCGGCCAAGGATCTTCTGGTGTTTCGGGTTGACCGGGTACACCTTTCCCGGAAATGAGAGGAGATTCCGGAGAATGGCATACCCGACCTTGGAGGGTTCCGGGGAAGCGCCGATAACCGCAATGGAATTCACCCTGAGAAGTTGTGCGGGGAGGGGACGGGCCGGGGCAATGACTGTTGCGGTACGGTCAGGATCCCGGTAAAACCGGGCGTCCACAACACAGGCACCCTTCTCGTACAGGAAGACCGGGTTGATGTCGAACTCCACGATATCGTTGCGGGCAACAAAGAACCGGGTGATCGCTTCGATGAGGGTGATGAGGGTTTCCCGGTCACGGGCCGGTTCGTTCCGGTACCCTTCGATGAGCCGGCTGCCCCGGAGTTCGGCAAGCATTGCTTCGATATCGTCTCGCTCAACCGGCAGGACCCGGATCGAGACATCCCTAATGAGCTCGACCAGCGTGCCTCCCATGCCGACGGTTATGATCTTTCCAAACGTGGAATCGACCCGGCCGCCAATGAGGATCTCAAGGCCTTTCTTGAGTTGTTCGATAACAATGATGCCCTCGATGACCGCTTCGGGGGAAAAGGATCGGACATTGGCAAGGATGGTGTCGTACGCCTGCTTCACCTCATCCGCCGATGTGAGGTTTGTTACCACCCCTCCGGCATCGCTCTTGTGGACAACCTGCGGGGAGACGATCTTCAAAACCACCGGATAACCGATGGTGGCTGCAATTGCAGCCGCTTCATCGGCAGAACGGGCAATGGCATGCTTTGGCACGGGTAACCCGGCGCTCGTTAACAGTTCATACCCTTCGGCTTCTGAAATAAGTTTTTTTGTCATCCCTGCTCCCCTGCTTCACCTTCTTGTTCAAACGTGAGGTTTATATGTATTGCGGCAGGGTGGGGCAGTCAGGTGCGGGAATACGGCTGGTTGGTTTGCAGGCAGCCGGCAAGGTCATGGAGGACCGGGAAGAGTTCGTTGTCATCCCGGACCCGTATTGCCATCTGTTCTGCAAGGCTGCCGTTCCTGATCCGGTCAGCGATCACGGGGAGATAGTGCAGCTCGTCCCGGGTTGCATGACGGAGTGCATACCCGTACAGACGTTCAAGGTCAGGCCGGATCTCCGCAGTCCCGCTCCGGATTACAACTCCGGTAAGATCGAGCAGGTCGTCCCGGTCAGTTGCCACCGGTAGCGTGCGGCAGCGGAGGAGGGAGCGGAGGAAAGCGACAACTGCCATGTCCGACCGGATGGACTCCTGTTCATCGAGCGCCTTGATCTCCAGGCATCTCCGGGAGAACCGGATGATGAGTCCGCTTGAATTTACCCACTCCTCGCAGAGAATGGCTGCATCGCGGGCACGGAGGTTCCGGTACACCTCCTCCTGCATGGTGCGATACTCCGCAACCGACCGGATCTTATAAGGAATTATCTCATTGCAGATGAGCGGGATCGCTTTCTGGTTGCTGCGATAATAGAGGAGCCGGTTGTCACAGGAGCCGGTCAGCCGTCCCTCGACAACGGGCGAGGATGCCGTGACGGCAACAAGATACGGGATGAGGCAGCGGATCCGGTTGTAGAGCGAAATGAGTTCCCGGTCGTTTTTGTAGGAGAGGTTGACCTGCAGCGCCTGGATGTTCAGCCACCCGTGCTGGCGGATATCGAAGAGCCGGTCATAGGCAGCATAATACTCGCTCTCGTCATGATCCCAGACCGGGATGGAATCCGGGCGGGCGGTCGGGTGCATGCCAAGCCCGAGCAGGGTGTACCGGTCATGGAAGATATGATTAAACTTGTTCAATCCATGGACCAGCTGGCGTTCAAGGAACGCGAGATCGTCTGTCGGGGTGCGGGGGACCAGTTCGAGGACCGTCTTCTGGAGTTCCTTTCCCAGTTTTGTCTCCCCAAAGAGGATCTCGCTTGCATTCCTGCCGCAGATAGTTTTAAGGATCTGGTCGGAGACGGGCAGTGGCGAGAACCGGCTGTCGTTGATGGAGAACTCGTGCTCGGTGCCGATGGTCATGATCCCGCCAGCCTTATTCGCGGGATCTCAGCCACCTTCCCAGTCTCCGGTTCATCGATGCTGCATATTGCGGCCAGTTCATCGTCAGTCAGGTGTGCGACAAGGTGCGTGATGCTCTTTTTTGCAAGGGAGTACTGCTGATCGTAGGCAGCGGGGACTTCCTTGAGCAGCCGGACAACCGGGCAGATGCTCTCGAATTTTAAAAAGATCTCAATGGTATCTCCCTTCACATCGAACGTGAACGGCCCGGCCCGGCAGGTCTCGGGTTTCACTGCGTGGATGGTGCATTTCCCCCCAACCTGGCAGATGCAGGTGCCGTCCGGCCGGGTCCGGAGGCGGCGGTAGCCGGCAGTCTCAAAGATTTCCGGTGCTACCCCTTCGCTTAGGAGCCGTTCGTAACCGTGGGCGGATATCGGGGGATGGGCATCGTTGCAGCAGTGCCCGCCGCAGGCAAGACAGATAGCTTCGGCACGGAGCAGCCAGTCGTCAGTCATGATGATTCACGCCGCAAGAAGATGGGTGACGATCTGTTCGAAGACCCGGGGGTAACAGGTGTCCTCGCCGCTCTCGATCGAAGGATTGTCGTTGACCTCGATGACGCAGGCATCCCCGTTGCTGTTCTTGATGTCCACGCCATAAAGCCCGTTCCCGACCGCGTTTGCTGCTTCAATCCCGAGCCTGATGACCTTCGGAGGAACGCTGCATTCCGGTACACTCTCGACCCCGCAATAGACGATATGGCCGTTCACCGAGGCCTGGATCTTGAACGTCACGGAGGGGATGGTATATTTGCAGGCATACAGGAGTTTCCCGTCAAGAACCCCCACCCGCCAGTCGTAGGTGCTCTCGACATACTGCTGGACAACAATCCAGTCGGAGAGTTTGATGAACCTCCGGGCCACCTGGAAGAACGTGGCAATGTCATCCACTTTCTCCACCCGGAGCGAGAAGGATGTCGAGGGCTCCTTGAGGATGAGCGGGGTCCCAAGGGTATCAAAGAGCCGCGTTGCGCAGTCAACGGTCAGGTCCTCTTTTCCGATAAAGACCGTTTTTGGGATGGCTACCCCGTTTTTGATGAGATGGGAATACATGTTGATCTTGTCCGAGCAGATCCGGATTGAGCCGGGATCATCGATGACCGGAATTGAGTGGAACGCTGCCATCTGTGCAGCAACGTAGGCGATGTTCATCGGATCCGTGCGGGTGCGGATAAAGATGCCATCCATCTGGGGGATCCGGCTGATGTCCGTCGGGAAGAGGAACTCGGCATGGTGGCCAAGGTTCTCCGTCACATCCCGGCACCGGATCAGGGCCGTGAGCTGCTCGGCATTGGCAAGGGTTTTCCGGTCCACGAAGATGCCAAGCCTGCTCATAAGAACTCCTGGTGATTGAGGTATGCTAAAAGAAGCGATCGTTCGGCCGGGGACAGGCGACAGTAGCGCGTTGGCGCAAGCGACGAGAGCCGGCAGGAATCGCCGTCCGCGACGATAACCAGGGTCACGAGCGGGATGCCAAAGAGATCGTACACCTGTTTTGCGAGCTGCGCTACGCCTTCGCCCGTGCCGGCAGTTTTCCCAAAGACCGAGATGCAGGTACTGATCGTTGCTCCGGCCGGAATCTTCTGGTAACAGACCGGGTATTTTCCGCAGTTGGTGAGGTGACGGACTGCCTCTTTTGCCTGCTTTTCGTCATGGACAATGCAGTAGGCAGCGGTGCTCGCAAAGTAGTTGAGCCCGTACAGGATGGACGGGAGCGGAACATACCCCTGCGAGATGCCCCAGTCGCAGACCGGAATTTTGGCGAGTCGGGCCCGCTCAAGGCAGAGGGGGACAACCGACGCATCCAGAATCGCACTGCTCGCGGGCATCACCTTCTCGCCATCCAGTTCGTGCCGCAGGATGGAATAATAGGACTCGGTCTTGTACGCGTAACTCTCGCTGATGACATGAAGCATATCGCCAAGCCGGAGTTCCAGGAATGCGTCCCGGGTGAGGGCGGGTTCCCGCTTTGCCATTTCAGGACGGGAGTTTTTCTGTATCGTGAGTGCGTTGTTGGGATATACCGGTGATGCAATGTCCCCCATGGGCAGGCGGGGGACGCAGGAGTGCAACGCCGGGCCGGTTGCAATGCCGGTTTGCGAAAACGGGGGATCCGGAACGAGGTTCATGAGGATACCCTCCGGGTGGCACGGGTGGTCGCAAAGGACGAAATGGTCCTGTAGTACAATTCGAAACAAGACCGGCAGGTATTTTGCAGGGAATACGGATCAGCAAAACCGGTAAAAAAAAGCCTATGGTCTTCTTCGGTGTCGTCTTCTTCCGGACATTCAGTCATAGAGAACACTAATCCAATCGGATCATTGGATTGTCGTAATTGAGCTGTTCTCACGGGCAGATTATGAATGTATCGCCCGCCCGCGTGCTGCGAACGGGAACACCGTCATGCCCCGTCAGAGCAACCCCTGCCAATCTGTGACATGAGCGCATAATCCTGCCATAACCTTGATATTTTCTTATGACCATCAGTAATCAGCAATGCATATCCCTACTCCTGAAGAACTGCGGGCACGCCGCGAGGCGCTCGGCATGCGGCAGACCGAGCTTGCAAAACAGGCCGGGATCAGCCAGTCCATGGTCGCCCGGATCGAGGCCGGTAACGTCGATCCCCGCATCAGCACCCTCAACAAGATAATCGTTGTTCTCAACAGTGCTGAACCACGAAAGATCCGGGCTGCCCAGATCATGCATACCCCGGTCATGGCCGTGCAGCCACAGGACGCCATCAGCCGGGCGGTGGATATCTTTGAGAAGAACAACATCTCCCAGCTGCCGGTCATCGAGCGGGGTGTTCCGGTAGGCTGCATCTCCGAATCGGTGATCGTGAAAGCCATCGAGCAGCAGCGCCTTCACCGGACCCATCTCTTCTTTGTCAAGGATTTCATGGAGACCGGCTTCCCGACTGTCCCGCCCGATATGGACGTGGAGACGGTCATCAACATCCTGCAGCAGAACCACGCGGTGCTGGTGGTGGAAGGCCGGGCGGTAAAAGGCGTGATCACCAAGCACGACCTCATCTCGCTGATTGTCTGAAATTTCTTTTCATTTCCGGATATTTTTTGTTTTTTTGTGCCCCGTCTTCCTTTCCCCAATACAAAATTATTTATAGGGAGATGCAGGAGTGATACTTAACGTGACCGGTGTCACGGAGAGGAGTAAGGAACAATGGCAGAAGAATCGGGTGAGATCAGCAGCATGACCGTGATCGGGATTGGCATTGTATTGTTCATCGCTATAGTGGGGATTTGGTACCTCTTCATCAAATAATCCCCCAAAAAAAATTCAGAGTTTTGAGACAAGGTCCCGGAGTACCGTACCCGGCTCTTTTGATTTTACCACGCTTGAGGCAAGGAGCACCCCGTCCGTGCCAAGGTCGACAGCAATTTTTACGCATTCGCCGGACTGGATCCCGGCACCGGTTAAGACTTTTACCTTCGGGCTGACTGCCTGGACTGCGGCAACCGAGCGCCGGATGATCTCCGGGTTTGCCTTCGAGACCGATACACCGCTCCCGATGAGCTCGGGCGGTTCGATGGCAACATAATCCGGCCCGAGCGCTGCGGCGCCGGCGCTGGTCATCTCGTTGTTTGAACAGACCACCGAAATGAGGTTTTTGGCCCGGAGCATCCGGACGGATGCCTCGATTTCGGCAATGGTGAGCCGGCGCTCGGAATGGTTGATGAGCGATCCAGCGGCACCGGCCGTGCGGATGGCCTCCACCGTGATATGGCCTGTATTCGCGCCGGGTTCGCAGCCGTCCACGTGCTGGGCATAGACGGGGATCTGGAAGTGGTGGCTGAGCGGGTGGAGATCGATATAGGAGGGGGCAACACCGATGGTCACACCGCTCTCTTCTGCCACCTGCTCCGCGGCCTTTGCGATCATGTGGGCACGGTTGCCCATTCCTTCCGTGTAGGTCTTCAGGTTGATAAGGATCAGGGGGGACGTCATATGAAAAAACACCTGGGTTTTCTGATACTCTTACGTAGGGATATCTGGTCTGGTCAATGATGAATTTTCCGCCGGTTGCGTGCTGGTCATTCCTTCAGGCCCCGGAGGAAGTGGCCGGTTGTGACCCCGCCAGGCGCAATCCTCTTCAGTTCGTTCATTCCCGGTGCAGTGCGGGGTGACGGGCGGCCGGTTGCCGGCCCGGGAGCAGACGCATCAATGGCATGCCGGTTGATCCGGGATACCAGCCGGACATACTCCGGTGACCGGTGCCGGGCATCGATGACGGCCTCAGAGATCCCAAGTTTTTCGAGAATCGGGAGGTACTCAAGAAGGCAGAGTTCCTGGCAGTTGCCGATACTGGTACTGCACGATCCCGTGCTCCGGACCGGAAAGATCTGCCCGTTCTCGTCCTCGATTCCCAGGAACTGACGGGATTGTACGGATCCGGTTTTCTCTGTTGCGCACGGGGAATAAAGCCGTTTGATACAGTCATTGGTGACGAGCGCTTCGCTGGTTCCCTGCACGATGAGAGCACAGGGAGTATTCACGGTTCGCGACGCGAGATTTGCATGCAGGAGCGCAATCTCGTCCCGGGAGAGTTCCGGCGAGAGCGTGACCTGCGAAAAGAGGGGGACTGCGGCGATCACGGCTGCATGGTTGAAGATGTTGAGTCCCGTGGATCCCATGAGAGGGATGTCGGGGCAGGCGGCCCGGACCGCCCGTGCTGCGCCATGGCTCTCCACCATGCAGCCGGCCAGGCCGGCCGCGGCAAGCTCCGGGAGGTATCCGGGCAGGGAATTGAGGATCCGATCCGGGGTGATCCGCGGGAGTTTCCAGATTAGGGGAAGACCGCGTTCTTTGCAGAGCCCGAGGGCTTGTAAAAGGACCGGGACCGGGGAGATGAGCGATCCGTCCTTTCCACAGGTCTTTGGCGTTCCGGTGAGTTCCGGCTCGAAATACACCGTGTCAGGGCCCGCCAAAACTGCTTCCTGCACGCCGCTGACGGTGTCGACATAGATCCCGAGCCGGAGCGGACTGGTGCCGGCAGGGGTTCCACGCTCCGGAGCCCGGACCGGATACCGGGCTGCTGCTTCCTGCCACCGGTGCTGGGCCCGGCGCACTTCGCTGACAGGGGGCCGGTACGAGGATACGAGCTGCTCGGTGGCAGCAGCAAAGAACTCCCGGCGCAGGCGGTTGATCGTGGCAACGGGGGCAAAGCGGGTACCGTCATAGTCGAGCGTGAGGGAGCGGACAACAAACGGGGTTCCGCCGCTCTTCTCCAGCTGCCGGAAAATCACGTCCCGCGTAAGCGGGGATGACTCTGCCAATGCAAGGTGAGCCTCCGGCCGGCAGGTGACGGGAATGATGGTGCCATCCGGCCTTTCCACCGTTCCGCTGATGACCAGGTTCCCGTCCGGGCTGACCACACCGTTCATGTCGACCGGCAGGAACCGGTGCAGGCCCGGCCCGGTCTTTGCAACGATCTGCCGCGCCCGTGCATCCAGTTCCCTTGATGACGTGATGAAAACCGCAGAACCGGCCGGCACCGGGCCGGGCACCCGGAGGCTGATCTCCCCGTTCGTGACAACCGGGACCGTATTGAGGGCAAAGCCCGTTTCTCCGGCAGAACCCTTGTGCGCGATGAGGAGCCCGTCCCCGGGCTCCGGAACGATCGTCCCCTCCGGCCGGATCACTGCCCGGGACGATGAACGGTCATACCGGATGACCGTGCCGATGAAGAGCCCCCGGTTGTCGGGAGCGTCCCGTGCCATCAGCCGGTCGTGCCGGTGGGAGAAGAGGTAGCCGTCCGTGAACCCCCGGTTAAAGGCAAGGAGGAGGTCGCGTTCCCGGGCATCGGAAGGCTGCCACGAGCCGGCAGCAATCGCATCAAGTGCCTGCCGGTACGTGGATACGACCACGGCCACGTACTCCGGAGATTTCATCCGCCCCTCGATCTTGAGCGAGCAGACCGGGGAATTTACCAGTTCTTTGAGCTGCCGGTACGTGGAGAGATCTTTTGGGGAGAGAAGGTAACGGTCGCGGAGCGGAACTCCGGTAATGCCGGAAGGCTTCCCGTACTCGTCCGCCGTTCCGGTAACCATTGTCCATGGCTTGCGGCACGGCTGGGCGCACATGCCGCGGTTCCCGCTCCGGCCGCCAATGACCGAGGACAACTGGCACTGGCCGGAGTACCCGTAGCAGAGGGCGCCATGCGCAAAGACTTCAAGGCCGATGGTTGTGTCTTTCGTCTCTTCGGCAATGGCCCGGACTTCATCGAGCGTCAGTTCCCGGGCGGGCACGACCCGGGAGAATCCCTGTTCTGCAGCCCACCGGACACCGGCTGCATTGTGGATGGTCATCTGTGTTGAGGCGTGGAGGGTGAGTTGTGGGATCATCTCCCGGGCGAGCGCCGCGATACCGGTGTCCTGCACGAGCACGGCATCGACCCCGGTCGCGTACAGCCAGATGAGGTATTCGAGCACGGCTGCAAGTTCCCGGTCATGGATGAGGGTGTTGACTGTGACGTAGACCCTGACCCCCCGGGTATGGGCGTACCTGACCGCCTCTTCGAGTTCTGCATCGGAGAAGTTGGCAGCGAATTTCCGGGCACCAAAGCGCTTCCCGCTCACGTAGATGGCATCGGCTCCCGCCGCAACCGCAGCCCGGAATGCCTCGGGCGAGCCGGCCGGTGCGAGCAGCTCGGGGAGGGGCCGGTTCCTGTGCGGGTCCGTTTTTTTCTGCATAGGGATCAGACCGGCACGACCCACGGCATGTACACAAGAACAAAGGGTGCAGCGATGATGAGGGCTATCGTGACAATGCAGTAGCCGGCCATCGTGCAGATGATCGAGGTTTTCCGGTCCCAGCCGCAGACCCACGAGATGGGCGGGCAGAGGTAGAACCCGATGGTCAGGGCAACGATGACCAGGCCGTAGATCCCGTATCGCGAGAGGATTTTCGACTTCTCGGCACGTCGTTTGGACCGGTCAAGGAAGTTCTGTACGCGTTCCGAGTGCTCGCTGATGGAGTCAAAGATATCATAGAGGGCGATCATGACGCCAAGGGCAACACAGGAAAGGACAAAGAAGATGAAGACCGGCGGCAGTCCCAACAGGACACCAACGGGTGCAGCGCCGTATTCGATGAGCAGCGTTGTCCCGATCAGGGTGAGGGTTGACATCACGTCGTAAGTGAAGAGGATAGCAACTGCAAGGGGAATGACAAGTACGAGCAGTATCCCCTTGGACAGGGCGCTGGTGAGCCGGACTAAGAAACTGGTGATGACCGATGCGCTGATCATGTTCAGAACAGTTTTTGTGCCGGGCTGCCTTAAACCCGTTTCGTTTATGGGGATTTCTATGGGTGGATTTTAGAGTATCTTTTTGTTTTGAACCGTCACACCATCCTGTACATGAAGATCGTCGCCGCACTCACCGATCCCACGCATGCAGCAAAAGCCAGGAAGCAGGGCGCTGATGTGATTGAACTCCGCGTTGACCTGTACGATGGCGATCTGAAGAAGATTGCAAAGAAGGCAAAGGAATCCAGCGGTCTTCCGGTCATCCTCACCCTCCGTTCGGCACAGGAAGGCGGGCAGTTCTTCGGCACCCCCGAAGAGTGGATGGCAAAACTCGCTCCCCTTCTTCCGTACGCGGATTATGTCGATGTCGAGCGGCAGTTTGCCAACAATGTCCCGGCGCTGCGGGATGCCGGAAAGAAAGTTATCGCCTCCCACCACTCCGGCCAGATGGTGCCGCTGTACATTCTCTTTGTGATGGAACGCGAGCTCCGGGTCTATGGCGATATTCCCAAGATCGTGGTGACACCGCAGGGCGATGAGGACGTGATCGAACTCCTCAGTTTCACGCAGGCCGCAAACAAGCCGATCTGCACCGGAGTGATGGGCGACCGGTTCCGGCACGCCCGTGCCATGCTGCCGCTCTTTGGGAGTGAGTTCGTGTACTGCCATACCGGTGTGCCGACCGCGGCCGGGCAGTATTCGGTTGAGGAGTTTGCGGCGCTCCGGAAGATTCTGGGTGTGTGAGGTTTTAGAGAATCGGCTTTTCCGTTTTTTTTGCTCTGGAGAAACGTGCATGAACCGGAAAGGTTCACACCCCAACCACGAAAAAACCTGAACGCCATGTTTTTTAGAGTGGTTGTTAATCCGACCCGGTTTTTTCCTGGTAAATCCTCATTCCGGATAATTGTTGCCCCCCGTGCGCCAACCCTGCCCCCAAGGGGGCGGACAGGAGAATCGCAATAATCTTGTAAATGTTCTGGGTTTTTTTGTGTCGAAATCCTTTGAAGAGATGATGGGGGCTTATGCCCCCATACCCCCGGTTGTGATGAACGGCCACCGCCCCGGAGGACGCCCCGCGGCGGCTTCAATTACCGGTTTCCCACACCGGAAATTGCCCCATCGTGTCCCCAGGGAGGCCCTGAATCGGGGAGTGTTCACAGAAATCTCCCGTGTTCCGTTTTTCATTATCTGGGTGCGAACTCCCGCTCATGTGCGTTTCAACAGAAACGAAATATTCAGGAGATCGTGCAGAAGTCTTTCCCTTCACCGTTTTATCCCCCCTCTTTTGGCATCCCTGCTGTGTCCCGCCGTGAATTTCGGTGTCCTGTGCGGGAACTCAGATCGATCTTTCTAAATATATTAATAACTCAATACGTTTTTCAGAAACAAAACCGGCCGGGGCGAAAGGGAACGAACGATCACACCATTCCAGCAATCAGGATTTTTTGGAGAAGCGTGCTGTGCATTTTCCTCATTCTCCTGCTCGTACAGGGAGTCTCTGCTGAAGAGACCTGTACTTTAGTAAGGTCGTGGGGACCGGCCACGGGAGTGCCCGGTACAACCGCCCATGGTATTGCAGTCGATGGATTCGATAATGTCTACATGCCGGAAACCGGGAGTAACCGGGTTGTCCGGTATTCCTCCGACCGCTCGATCAATACCTGGTGGGATCTCAACGATGACGAATCCGGGTACCCTGCTGCCCCTTATGGGATAGCGGTTGATGCAGCTCGTACCGTGTATAGTACCCAGCGCGAGAACAACACGGTCATAAAACTGACCATGCACGGAAACGAGGTGTGGGGGAGCAAGGGAAGCGGGGACGGGCAGTTTTCCCACCCGACCGGTATAGCCGTTGACTCGTCCGGCAACGTGTATGTTGCTGATACCGGCAACAACCGGATACAAAAATTCCATTCAACCGGCATATTTCTCATGCAGTGGGGATCGTACGGCAGTACGGACGGTGTATTCAATGCACCGGAGGGAGTTGCGGTTGATGCATACGGTCATATCTATGTTGCAGATACCGGCAATCAACGGGTCCAGAAGTTTGGTCCCGACGGAAGGTTTCTCACAAAATGGGGGAGCGGGGGAACCGGTACCGGACAGTTCTCGGTCCCGACCGGCATTGCTTTCGATTCTTCGGAGAACATCTACGTAGCCGATCACACCTCCCGGGTCCAGAAGTTCAACCCAACCGGGGAATTTTTGGGTGTCTGCGAGACTGGCGGCAATACCTATGCGGTAACAATAGATCCGTCCGGCACGATGTATGCGCTCTGGGAATCCAATTCATCCTGGAAGATCGGGAAGTACCGGACCCCGTCTTTTATCCCCACAGAAACGCCCCGCCAGTCCCGTACCCTGTCGGTCGTGGTCGCCCCGATGAGCGTTGCGACGACACCTTCAAAAGTTCCAACCTCCTTGCTGGAATTGACACCTGCGCCGACTATGACGCCCGGTGATACGACAACCCGGATCATACCCCCTGCGACAGGTACCTTCCCATCCCCGGCATCTCCTGCCGGTACCAATGCAACGGTTGCAGTGACCAGTGATCCGGATGGAGCCGGATATCGGAATACTCCGGTGCCGGACGGGATTTTTGATCAAATCTTCCGCTATTTCCGGCAGGTCTTCGGCCTGGAGGTCAGTGATTCCCGGTAAGGAAAGAAAAAAACGATATCCGGAATCCGGAACTGAAAAAAAGGATTTACCGACCCTTCCCCCGCTCCAGCACCGCGTCCACCATCACCAGCGCGAGCATCGCCTCGGCAACCGGCACGATGCGGGGGGCGATGCAGGGGTCATGGCGGCCTTTGACCGTAATCGGGATAACGTTTCCGTGGATGTCGCGGGTCTGCTGTTCCTTTGCAATGGACGGCGTGGGCTTCACCGCGATGCGGACTACGATATCCTGCCCGCTTGAGATCCCACCGAGGATGCCGCCCGCGTGGTTGGTGGCAAACCCGTCCTTTGTCATGGCATCGTTGTTCTCGCTCCCGAACCTGCCCGCTGCGGCAAATCCGTCGCCGATCTCTACCCCTTTGACCGCCCCGATGCCCATCATGGCTGCGGCTATGGCGGCGTCGAGTTTGCCAAAGACCGGGTTGCCGAGCCCGGCCGGAACGCCCGTTGCCGTTATCTCGACAATGCCGCCAACCGAGTCGCCGGCCTCCTTTGCGGCAAGGATCTCGCGCTCAAACGCTGCCGGGTCGGTGGTTCCGTGAACCGCGACAATCTTCCCGGTCACGGTAATCGAGCGCTGCGCAAGGATCTTCAGCGCGAGCGCCCCAGCTGCCACCCGGCCGATGGTCTCGCGGCCCGAGCTCCGGCCACCGCCCCGGTGGTCGCGGATGCCGTACTTTGCGTGGTACGTGACGTCGGCATGGCCGGGCCGGAACACCTCGCGGAGCGCATCGTAATCTTCGGACTGCGCATGGGTGTTCCGGACGATCATCGCGATCGGCGTCCCGGTGGTCTTTTTCTCAAAGACGCCCGAGAGGATCTCGACCCGGTCGCTCTCGGGCCGTGGCGAGGAGAGCGGGGAGGTGCCCGGCCGGCGCCGGTCAAGGAGCGGCTGGATGTCAGCCTCCGTGAGCGGGATTGCGGGCGGGCAGCCGTCGATGACGCACCCGAGTGCTGTGCCGTGGCTCTCGCCAAACGTGGTGACCCTGAAATTTTTCCCAAACGTGTTCATGGTATGAGCTCCCGGATGGTCGCTTCCGGCACATCGATGCCGAAGAACAAGTAGAACTGTTCCTTTGCCTGGCCGATAAACATCTCGGTGCCGGTGATGGTGGTGCATCCTTTCTTCCTTGCTGCCTCGATGAGCGGGGTGACGGGCGGGGTGTAGACCAGGTCAAAGACGGTCATGTCCGGGTGCAGCAGTTCCTCTTTGACAGGAAGGCGGTCCTCCGGTTTCATGCCAAGCGGTGTCGAGTTCACCACAACATCGGGCCGGATCGTTGCAAAGTCGGAAATGTCTCCCCATTTGCACCCGAAATGCTCCGCCATTGCCCGGGCTTTCTCCGGGGTCCGGTTCAGGATCGTGACGTCCATCTCAAGATCGACAAGCGCGTACGCTGCACCGGCTGCCGCGCCCCCTGCACCGAGGAGAACCGCCCGGGAACCTTTCCTGTCCACGAGCGGTTTCCGGACCCCGATCCAGTCCGTGTTGTAGCCCCGGGCGGTTCCGCAGGAGAAGATTACCGTGTTCACCGCCCCGATCTGCTGCGCCGCATGCTCGTCCACCTCGTCAATGAGCGGGATGATGTCCTTCTTGAACGGGATGGTGACCGAGAGCCCTTTTGCGTCAAGGGCCTTTGCAACCCGGAGAATCTCGTCAAGCTCCGGGTCCTCGAACCACGTGTAATGGTAGTCAAGGCCGTACCGTTCGAAGAGCGCGTTGAAGAGTTTCGGGCCCTTGCTGTGGGCGCAGGGGTAGCCGGCAACCCCGAGGATCCGGGTCAGCGGGTCCTCCGGGTTTTCGGAGAGGATCTGTTCTATCCGCTCCCTGCACCGCGGGGGGAGCCGGCCGCTTTGGAAGAAGGCCCGGCACGGCTCGAGTCGTGTCCTGCTCATGACGCCGTTCTGGAGAACGTTGATGACCTGCGATGCCGCCACCTGCGGGGTGGTCTCCGTGGTGTCGATGCAGAAGTCCGCGGCTGCCTGATAGTTCACCCGGCGCCGTTCCAGCACCTGGGCAATCTCCTCCCGGAGCGGGAGACCCGTCAGCGGCGGCCGGGGTTTCCGGCTGAGGCGCTCTTCTATCGTGTCGATATCCGCGTGGAGGACAAATACCGTGCTGTCCCGTCGCAGGTGCTCCATGTTGGACGGGTCGGTGACAACACCGCCGCCCGTGCTGATGACAGTACCCGCTTCTGGCAGGCCGGCGATCACCTCCCGCTCGACTGCCCGGAATCGTTCCTCCCCGTCTTCGTGAAAGATGTCGGGGATCGACCGGCCGGTCTTCTCCTCGATGAGCGAGTCGGTGTCAAGGAACGGGAGGCCGAGCCGTTCAGCAACAAGCCTGCCGACATCGGTCTTGCCCGTGCCGCGGAACCCGCAAAGGACGATACGTTTCATCCCAGTACCCCGGAATCTTTCAGAATTCCCCAGAAACCCGGGAACGATTTGTTGACGCACTCGCTGTTCGTTATCGTGATCCCCCCGATGCCAAGGCCGAGCACCCCAAAACTCATCGCGGTCCGGTGGTCGTTTGCCGGCTCGATGATGCCCCCGTGAAGCAGTGCTGGCCGGATGGTTAAGGAGTCGTCATCAACGCTCACGTCCCCGCCCAGCGCCCGCAGGCGTTCGGCTGTGCCATTGATACGGTCGCTCTCCTTGAACTTTAAATGACTGATGCCGGTGATGGTGGTGGGGCTTTTTGCCAGTGCGGCGACAACCGCGAGCGTCTGGACGGTGTCGGGCGATGATGCCATGTCCATGGTGATGCCCCGGAGTTCACCGGCCTGTTCGACCGTGACCGCGTCCTTCCCGTACGTGACCCGGCATCCCATTGCCCTGAGTGCGTCAAGGAACCTCCGGTCGCCCTGCACCGATTCCGGCGCGAGGTTCTTCACCATTACCTTCCCCCCGCAGACTGCCGCGATCGCGAAAAAGTACGAGGCCGAGGAGTAATCGCCCTCGATGGTGTAGCGCCGGCCATTGTACCGGTCTGTTGGGCTGACCTTGAACCGTTCGTACCCGTTCCGGGTCACCTTTGCCCCGAAAGCCTGCATGACATCGAGCGTGATGTCGAGATAGGAGGCTGAGGCCGGCGGGGCGGGGATGACCACCTCCACTCCCGATGGCGCACAGGGAGCAGCCATCAGGATGGAGGAGATGAACTGGCTGCTCATCGACCCGTCAATGACCACGGTTCCCCCGTTCAGTTTTCCGCTCACCTCAAGGGGCGGAAAGCCGGGGTTCTCCAGGAAGGTGACCGTCCCACCAATCGCGGGGAGCGCATCCGCCAGCGGGCCGATGGGCCGTTCCTGCATCCGTTTGCTGCCGGTGAGGATGACCGGGTGCCGGGCAAGAAGGGCTAACGAAGCCAGGAGCCGGAGGCTGGTGCCGGAGTTGTCGAGATCGAGCGTGGTTGGTTTCCGGTCCGGGAGGTTGCCATCGCAGCCCGTGATGATGGTCCTGCCGGTCTGTTCCTCGATAGAAACCCCCAGCGCCCGGAGGGCAAGGGCGGTCAGTTTCGTATCTTCCGATTCCAGCGGGCGGAAGAGGGTGGTCTTTCCCTTTGCAAGCGCCCCGGCTATGAGGGCGCGGTGGGTGTAACTCTTGGAGGGGGGGGCCGTGAACGTGAGGCTGACTGCCCCGGCCTTTTTCAGCATGATATCCATTTACAAAACCTCGATCTTCCGGTAGCAGCCCAGTTCCTTGACATTGGTCATCCCGCGCAGTTCAGCAATTGCGTCCGTTGTTGCGGGCGACCAGGTATAGTCGAGGAAGAAGACATAGTTCCCGATCCCGCGCCGGGATGGACGGGACTCGATCCGGGTCAGGTTGATCTTCCGCTTTGCAAAGGCCTGGAGCAGGTCATGGAGGAGCCCGGGCCGGTCGGTGCTCGGGTCGATCACGATGCTGCACTTCTCCGGGTGGCTGTCATGGACCGGTTCCTGGGCGATCCGGACAAACCGGGTGGTATTGTTGGGATTGTTCTCGGCTGCGGGGATGATGACCGGGATCCTGTAGAGCGCTGCTGCCGATGACGAAAGGATCGCGCCGGCGTTTGGCGTCTTCTTTGCCTCCCGGGCGCTCGATGCATTGCTGCTCGTGTGGATGACCGGAATGCCGAGGCGTTCGATGAGATCGCTGCACTGCTCGTGCGTCTGGGGATGGGCATAGATGACGCGGATCTTCTCTACCGGAACGGTTGATGCAAGGTTGTGGTGGATGGGCATGTACATCTCGGCCGTGATGTACAGCGGGAAGCGGGAGAGGTTATCGAGCGTCTCGCCCACGCCCCCTGCCTCGGAGTTCTCGATGGGCACAATCCCGTCCCCTTCGCCCCGGGCAACAGCGGTCATGATGGCGCGGATGGTCGGGGCAAGGACGAGCGGTTCGCACTGCATCTTCCTTGCCAGTTCGTGGGAGAAAGTCCCTTCCGGTCCAAGCGTTATGGTTGTCATCGGTTCACCAGCGATTCTATAAGTGTGTCGGTGATCTTCATGCCCTCTTCGCAGGCCGGGCCGAAGTGCCGGCGGTTCGCTTCAAAGAAGGGCCCGGAAGAGCTCCGGGTCATGGCTTCTCACGACTGCGGCAAGTTCGCCCGCCGATGCGTTGCAGGCTTCGAGCACCTCGGGGACATACGGGTTCATCCGGAGGATGTCGGCATAGAGACCGGCGTCCTGCGAGAGGAGCCGGCCCATGACCGAGATCTCGATCTGGTACACGGGGCTCGTGAAATCTTTTGTCTTTTTCAGGTCGAGCCCGAGCCTTCGCACGGTGTCTGCCATGCAGAGCGTCATGTAATGGGTGAGCCCCTGGACAACTGCCATCATCCGGTCGTGCTCTTCGGGGCTGGTGATGGTGCATTCCGCGCCTTCTGCCCCAAAGATCGCCAGGAGGTCATGCAGGTGGAACTCCTCTGTCCGGGCCGGGCAGACGATGATGGTCTGCTGCCGGAGCGACTTCACGGTCGGGCCGAACATCGGGTGGAGGCCGATGACGTCCGCCTTTGACCGGAGCATGGCCTCGACCGGCCGGACCTTGAGGGAGGTGAAGTCGCAGAGGAGCTGATCGTCCCTGAGCACCGGCGCGATCTCGTCAATGACCCGCACGGTGTCCCGGATGGGGACCGAGACGATGACAAGGTCAGAGCGTTCTGCCAGGTCACGAGCCGTAAGCTCGGTCGATCGCCCCGAGACGAGCACCTCGTACCCGGCCCGTTCAAAGACCGGCACAAAGAGCCGGCCCATCCTGCCGGTGCCGCCGATGATGCCTGCGGTTTTCGTCATTTCTCGCGGATCGTCTCTTTGACGGCCATACCGAAATGCCTGCCGCCTTCAAGCACGGTGCCAAGGATCTTGTCACCGAGTTTGAGCTGGACGACCGAGATGGCTCTGCCGTCCTCGCCAACCAGCCGGATGGTCTCGGCGTTCTGGAGGATGAGGCTGACCTTTGCCGTGCCTGCCACGGCATCGACCAGGAGCAATGGACGGCGCTCGATCTTGGTCCGGCCGATGATGGCTGAATGCGCCTTTCCCTTCACGTCCGTGACCATGACTTCGCCGCCAATGGCAAGGTCGGAGAGGTACGCGGTCTTCCCGCCGGGCAGCATGATGTAGGCATGCACGGCCCCGGCATTCACGCGGAACGGCCGCGGGGCAACGTACGGGTTCTCCAGCGTCTCGGCATGGACAAGGAGCATGGCCGAGGAGGTGTTGCCCATCAGCATGCCCTCGCCGTCTTCGAGCATCGAGCAGGTGTCCACGCAGACCCGGTCGCCCATGCCGACCGGGTGGATCTTCGTGACCGTGAACGGGACGAGCCCCACGGTGCCGGCCTGCGCCTTGATCAGGTTTGCAACGGCTTTCACGACCGCGGGGTCGCTTGTCTTCAAGAGAATCCCGTGCACGCCCTTCTCAAGAACGGTGAGTGCCATCGCGGCTTCGTTCTCGTCTCTGACACTCGCGATGATCTGGTCTGACTGGGCCACGAGATTTTCGAGCGGGATGACGGTCCAGTCGCTTGTCGTCACGATCACGGGCTGGTTCTTTCCCTTCTTTGCGGCTTCGTTCTCGCTTGCCTTGTCGGTGATGGTGAGCTCGGCGATGTCTTTTCCGATGACCAGGTCGCCGTCCGGGGCAATGGTGGTGATCCGGCCAAGTCTCTTTACGTTCTCTGCCTTCTCAACAACCAGCGCGTCCGCGCCGCTCTCGATGGCGGTGGTGGCGATATCCTTGTTCCACGGCCGGAGGTCGACCCAGAACTGTTTCATGGGTGCATCCCCTGCATCGTGATGGTTTTTGGCATTTTCTGTTCACGTTTCATTTTTTCTCCGTTGGTTTCTCTTAAAATCCATTCTCTTTGCATGCAATGGAACGGGTGAGGGTGACCCCCTCTCTCCTCCAGAGGGGGAGGCAGCCCAAGGGGGCAAGCCCCCTTGACCCCCCTTTACGAATCTTTTTTTATCGGGTCCCGGATCAGGGCTTCTCACCGGGTATGGCGGGAAAATTTCCAATCCGGAAAACCCGCCCTGAAACCCGCCGCGGGGCGCCCATCGGGGCGGCGGGCGGTTATCATTACCGGGGGTATGGGGGTCTCAACCCCCATAATTGTTCTTTGAAGGATCTGATTTTCCTGAGAGATCTTGTCATCGATGTTCAGTGGGATTTATGTGGGTGACACCCGTTTCCGGATCTCTTTTCCCATGGATCCTGTCTGCTGACTCGTTTTTTCACTCTCATACTTCTCCCTTCATCCTGCTTCATGTTCCACCGTTACTTCTTCTCGAGCGCTTTTGCCGGGTCAACGTTGTGGTGCACGACCTTGCAGAGCGCGTGGACGAACCCTTTGGTGTCGGTGCGCTGGAACGCGTTCCTTCCCACGCAAACGCCCGCGCCGCCGACCGTGACCGCGTCACGGATGATCTGTAAGGATTCGAGGTCGCCGGTCTTCTCGCCGCCCGCGATAAAGACGGGGACCGAGCAGGCCTTGCAGATCTTCCCAAACGATTCCGGATCGCCCGGGTAGTTGGTCTTGATGAGGTCAGCGCCGAGCTCTTCGGCTACCCGTACCGCGTGGCCCACCGACTGGGCCGAGAACGAGTCCACGCCCTTGCCCCGCGGGTAGCTCATGATGAGGAGCGGCATGCCCCAGCGGTTGCAGTCCCGGGCAACGTTGGCGCCGATCTCGAGCATCTTCGATTCGCTGGGCGAGCCGAGGTTGATGTGGATCGAGACGCCGTCGGCCCCGAGCGCGATGGCCTCTTCGACCGTGCAGACCTGGACCTTGTCGTTCGGGTCCGGGTTGAGCGAGGTCGAGCCCGAGAGGTGGATGAAGAGGCCGATGTCCCGGCCGTGCTTCCGGTGGCCGCGCTTGACGAGGCCCTTGTGGAGCACGATGGCGTTTGCGCCGCCCTCGCTGACATCGCTGATGACCTGCGTCATGTCGAGGAGTCCGTCTATCTGTCCCATCGAGAACCCGTGGTCCATCGGCACGATGACCGACCTGCCCGTGTTCCGGTCCATGATCCGTTCGATCCGGATATCTTTTCCAATCATGATTCCACCGTTATGATTCAATTATCTTCAGCGCTTCATCAACGCTCTTGTTCGCGTGCACGATACAGGCTGCGGCCCGGACAAACTTTGCCGGGCTCTTGTGCTGGAAGGCGTTCCGGCCAATCGAGATGCCGGCCGCGCCGCCGGCCATTGCGCCTTCGATGAGTTCAAGGGTCGTGCGGTCGTCGGTCTTGCTCCCGCCCGCGACCACGACAGGCACCGGGCAGCCCCGGGTCACTTCGCGGAAGCTCTCGGGGTCACCGGTGTACACGGTCTTGACGATGTCGGCGCCGAGCTCGGCAGCAACGCGGGCCGCGAGCTTGACCTGGTCCACATCGTTGTCGCATTTGATGTTCTTGCCCCGGGGGTACATCATGGCAAGGAGCGGCATGCCCCATTCCATGCACTCGACCGAGACCGCGCCGAGGTCAGCGAGCATACGGGCCTCCTCTTCGGCCCCGATGTTGACGTGCATCGAGACCGCGTCAGCGCCCATCTTGAGCGCGTTCTGCACGGTGTTGACGAGAACCTTTGAGTTCGGGTCCGGCGCGAGCATCGTGCTTGCCGACAGGTGGAGGATGAGCCCCACGTCCCGGCCGCCCTGCCGATGGCCGTGCAGCGCAAGGCCCACGTGGCCGATGACGGCATTGGCCCCGCCTTCAGCCACCAGGTTCACGGCCTGGCCCATGTCGATGAGCCCCGCGATGGGGCCGTTTGTCACGCCATGGTCCATCGGGATGATGACGGACTTCTTCGTATTGCGGTTCATGATTCTTTCCAGACGGATTTCCTTTCCTCTCATAGTAAACACTCTTTAAACAACTCACCCTCGTTTTTGCAGGAATTTTCTTGCAAAGCAGAGGGAATGATCAATACCAGTAGTAGTAAAACTGGTAATAAAAGCCAAAGAAGGCAAAGAAGCTAGAGACGCGGGAGACGTTCGCGATGAGCGAGACGATCGAATCGGTCGAGACGAGCGAAACGATTGAGACGAGCGAGACGGTCCCGTGGTCAGCTGATTTTTCAGAAGTGCGGTTCATGCAGCGGAGGGGGGCCGGGCTAGTGGAGATAAAAACATTCACGGGCAAAAAAACCCTCACGAATGCTGTGGCACTCTTCCTGCATACTTAATCGTGTGCGGTTTTTGTATTTAAGGGTGTGTGCTAGAGTGTAGCATGGTGCTTTCTTATCATTGGAGAATAAAAAAATTTGCTCTGTAGAAAACCTTCACGATGACAAATTGTAAGTGTCTGTGAATGTTGCAGACAATCATTTTCCCCGCGATTTCTTTCATCTGGATGAGGAAG